>JAEZZI010000017.1 GCA_023418595.1 Pseudomonadota bacterium | reverse complement strand
TTGTCGTACCGATGTTCATGCTGCTGGGGATCAGCCCGGAAATGACCACGGCGGCGTACCGGATGGGCGACAGCTATACCAACATCATGACGCCGCTGATGAGTTACTTCCCGCTGATATTGGCCTTTGCCAGGCGGTGGGACAAGTCGTTCGGGGTCGGGTCGCTGCTTGCGCTGATGCTGCCCTATGCGCTGACCTTCGGGGCGCTGGGCATTTCGATGGTGGTGACCTGGGTGTTCCTCGATCTGCCGCTGGGGCCGGGGGCGCAGGTCTTCTATTCGGCGCCGGGGATCGTCGCGCGATGAGTGCGCCGGTCATCGCGTCCAAAGTCGCGTCCGACAGCGACGATTTTCGCGCCAATGCCGCGCATAACCGTGCGTTGGCTGAGCGATTACGCGCCGATGTCGCGAAGGCGGCGCTGGGCGGGAGCGAGACGGCGCGCGACAAGCACGTCGCGCGCGGCAAGCTGCTGCCGCGCGACCGGGTCGAACGGCTGCTCGATCCCGGATCGCCGTTCCTCGAGATCGGCCAGCTCGCCGCGTGCGACATGTATGGCGGCGAAGTCCCCGGCGCAGGGCTCATCGCCGGCATGGGCCGCGTCTCGGGGCGTCAGGTGATGATCGTCTGCAACGACGCGACGGTGAAGGGCGGCACCTATTACCCGATGACGGTTAAGAAGCACCTCCGGGCGCAGGAGATTGCCGAGGCCAACCGGCTTCCGTGCATCTACCTGGTCGATAGCGGCGGCGCTAACCTGCCGCATCAGGCGGAAGTGTTTCCCGACCGCGACCATTTCGGGCGGATTTTCTTTAATCAGGCGAATATGTCGGCGAAGGGCATTCCCCAGATCGCTTGCGTGATGGGGAGTTGCACCGCTGGCGGCGCCTATGTTCCCGCCATGTCGGATGAGACGGTGATCGTCCGCAATCAGGGCACGATCTTTCTCGCCGGACCGCCTTTGGTGAAGGCCGCGACGGGCGAAGTCATCACCGCCGAGGATCTGGGCGGCGGCGACCTGCACGGACGCAAGTCGGGCGTGGTCGATCATGTCGCGGAGAATGACGAACATGCGCTGACCATCGTCCGCGACATCGTCAGCCACTTGCCCGCCGATCGCGCGGTCGATCTCGCGCTCAAAGACCCGCGTGCGCCGAAATATTCAGCGGACGAACTCTACGGCCTGATCCCTAGCGATGTGCGTGCGCCCTATGACGTGCGCGAAGTGATTGCGCGGCTGGTCGACGGGTCGGAATTCCACGAGTTCAAGGCGCTCTACGGCACCACGCTCGTGTGCGGTTTCGCGCATATCTGGGGGATGCCGGTCGGAATCATCGCCAACAACGGCGTGCTGTTCAGCGAGAGCGCGCAGAAGGGCGCACATTTCATCGAACTGGCGTGCCAGCGGCGCATTCCGTTGCTGTTCCTCCAAAATATCTCGGGTTTCATGGTCGGCGGCAAATATGAGGCGGAAGGGATTGCCAAGCACGGCGCGAAGCTGGTCACCGCGGTCGCCACCGCGACCGTTCCCAAGATCACGGTGCTGATCGGCGGCAGCTTCGGCGCAGGGAATTACGGCATGTGCGGGCGTGCCTATTCGCCGCGGTTCCTGTTCACCTGGCCCAACAGCCGGATCAGCGTGATGGGCGGCGAGCAGGCGGCGAGCGTGCTCGCAACCGTCCACCGCGATGCGGAGACTTGGGACGAGGCACAGACCGAAGCGTTCAAAGCCCCCGTTCGCCAGAAATACGAGGATGAGGGCAATCCCTGGCATGCTACCGCGCGGCTGTGGGACGACGGCATCATCGATCCCGCGCAAACGCGCGACGTGCTCGGCCTGGCCTTTGCGGCGACGTTGAACGCCCCCATTCCCGAACGCCCGGCGTTCGGCGTGTTCCGGATGTGATGCGATGATCCAATCCCTCCTCATCGCCAATCGCGGCGAGATCGCATGCCGGATCATGCGCACGGCGCGTTCGCTCGGTATTCGTACCGTCGCGGTCTATTCGGATGCCGATGCGCAGGCGCTGCACGTTCGCCAGGCCGACGAGGCGGTGCATATCGGGCCGTCGCCGGCGCGCGAAAGCTATCTGGTGGGCGAAAAGATCATCGCGGCTGCCAGGCAGACCGGCGCGGAGGCGATCCATCCCGGTTATGGCTTCCTGTCCGAGAACGCCGATTTCGCGCAGGCGGTGATCGATGCCGGGCTGATCTGGGTCGGCCCGAACCCCGACAGCATCCGCGCGATGGGGCTGAAGGATGCGGCCAAGGAGCGGATGATCGCGGCCGGCGTGCCGGTCACCCCCGGCTATCTGGGCGAGGACCAGGCACCCGATCGGTTGCAGGCGGAGGCTGACGCGATCGGCTATCCGGTGCTGATCAAGGCGGTCG
This sequence comes from Pseudomonadota bacterium, assembly GCA_023418595.1. Lineage (GTDB taxonomy): Bacteria > Pseudomonadota > Alphaproteobacteria > Sphingomonadales > Sphingomonadaceae > Sphingomonas. The sequence continues at coordinate 24,460 of JAEZZI010000017.1, read as the reverse complement.
CGGGCGGCGGCGGCAAGGGGATGCGGCGCGTCGATGCGGCGTCTGATTTCCTCGAAGCGCTGGGATCGTGCCAGCGCGAGGCGGCGTCATCGTTCGGCGACGATCGCGTGCTGATCGAGAAATATATCCTGTCGCCGCGCCATATCGAGGTGCAGGTATTCGGCGACAGGCACGGCAACGTCGTCCACCTGTTCGAACGCGACTGTTCGCTCCAGCGCCGCCACCAGAAAGTGATCGAGGAAGCGCCCGCGCCGGGGATGGACGAGACGACGCGCGAGAGCATCTGCGCCGCCGCGGTGCGCGCGGCGCACGCGGTCGATTATGTCGGCGCGGGCACGATCGAATTCATCGCCGACGCCTCAGAAGGCCTGCGCGCCGACCGCATCTGGTTCATGGAAATGAATACGCGGCTGCAAGTCGAGCATCCGGTGACCGAGGAGATCACCGGCGTCGATTTGGTCGAATGGCAATTGCGGGTGGCGAGCGGAGAGCCGATCCCGAAACGACAGGACGAACTGTCGATCGAAGGCTGGGCGATGGAAGCGCGGCTCTACGCGGAGGACCCCGCGAAGGGATTTCTCCCAAGCACCGGGCCGCTGACCGAATGCTATCTCGCCGACCACGGGATCCGCGTCGATACCGGCGTGGAGGAGGGCGGCGAGGTCACGCCATTCTACGACCCGATGATCGCCAAGCTGATCGCGCATTCGCCCGATCGCGCGGAGACGATCGAACTGCTGGCCGATGCGGTCGCGTCGAGCATCGTCTGGCCGGTCAGGACCAACGGCGCGTTTCTGTTGAAGGCGCTGGCGGACGAGGATTTCGTCGGCGGCCGCATCGACACCGGCCTGATCGAGCGGCGCGGCGAGGCACTGATGCCCGATGCGCAGCCGTCGCCCTTCGCGCTGGCGGCGGCGGCGGCGCAGCTTGCGGAACCGTTCGCGACGCATCCGGCGGTCGGCGGGTTTCGACTGAACGCCGATCCGGTGCGCCGCGTGCGGGTGTCGGTTGCCGGGAAGATGCACGAGGTCGAGCCGTCGGACGGCGAGGGCGCGTGGATCCGCCGCGACGGCGATCAGGTAAGGTTCGACGAGGGCGGTCAGACCTTTGCGATCACGCTTGCCCGCACCGACGGCGCAGGCGGCGGCGGCGCATCCGACGGCGCGATCCTGTCGCCGATGCCGGGCAAGGTGATCGCGGTCGAGGTCGCGGAGGGCGACGCCGTGATCGCGGGGCAGAAATTACTGACGCTCGAGGCGATGAAGATGGAGCATTCGCTGACCGCGCCGTTCGACGGCACGGTGGCGGAACTGAACGCTAGCGTCGGGGGGCAGGTGAGCGAAGGCGCGCTGCTGGCGAAGGTCAAGCGGGCGGAGGAGTAGAATCTTCCTCGTACCCCGGCGAAGGCCGGGGTCCAGTTGGGAGGACACTAGTTGGGTCGAGCTTCGCTCGGCGTTTTGATTGGCTGGACCCCGGCCTTCGCCGGGGTACGGGAGAGTGGAAATGGCCGGTAAGCATTACGACGAATGGCAGGTAGGCGAGCGGATCGCGCACGACCTGCGCCGTACGGTGACCGAGACCGACAATCTGTTGTTCTCGACGATGACGCATAATCCGCAGCCGCTTCACCTCGATCTTGAAGCGGCGAAAGCGAGCGAGTTCGGCCAGATCCTCGTCAACGGCACCTTCACCTTTGCGCTGATGGTGGGGATCACCGTCGGCGACACGACGCTCGGCACGCTGGTCGCCAATCTCGGCTACGACAAGGTCGTGATGCCCAAGCCCGTGTTCATCGGCGATACGATGCGCGCGGAAACCGAAGTCGTCGACCTGCGCGACAGCAAATCGCGGCCAGAGGCTGGCCTCGTCACCTTCCGTCACCGGCTGCTGAACCAGCGCGACGAGATCGTCTGCGAGTGTCTCCGCACCGCGCTGCTCAAGCGAAAGGCTGCGTGATGCGGCTGCGCTCGCTGCTGTTTGTGCCCGGCGACCGGCCGGAGCGGTTCGAAAAGGCGCTGGCGTCGGGGGCCGATGCGCTGATCCTCGACCTGGAGGATTCGGTCGTGCCCGCCAAGAAACCGGAGGCGCGCGCGGCGGTGGCGGCGTTTCTGCAAGCCAAACACGACGCGCACATCTTCGTCCGCGTCAATCCGCTGGGCAGCGAATGGAATGCCGGCGACTGCGATATCGCGCGCGCGGCGGACGGCGCGGTGCTGCCCAAGGCGGAAGGCGCAACCGATATCGAGCGCGCGGCGGCGATGCTGGGCGATGTGCCGATCCTGCCGGTCGCGACCGAAACGCCACGCGCGGTGTTCGCGCTGGGCGATTACGGATCGGTCGCGGACCGCCTGTGCGGGCTGACCTGGGGCGCCGAAGACCTGCCCGCCGCGATCGGCGCGGTGTCGAGCCGCGAGGCCGATGGCGGCTATACCGATCCCTATCGGGTTGTCCGTGCGCTCACCCTGTTCGGCGCCCACGCAGCGGGCGTGCCCGCGATCGAAACCGTCTATCCGAACATCAAGGATACGGACGGCCTCGCCGCCTATGCCGCGCGGGGCAATCGCGACGGCTTCACCGGCATGATGGCGATCCACCCGGCACAAGTGGCGGCGATCAACGCCGCCTTTACGCCGGACGAGGCCGCTATCGCGCACGCGCGCGCGGTGGTCGATGCATTTGCCGCGAACCCGAATGCGGGCGCGCTGCAACTGGATGGCCGGATGATCGACGCCCCGCATTTGAAACACGCAAAGGCGTTGCTGGCGCGGATTTGAGCCTGCTGCGACGTCAGATCGATCCGCTCATTCGTCATTCCCGCGAAGGCGGGAATCCATAAGCGCCCACATGGGTTATGGATTCCCGCCTTCGCGGGAATGACGGGTCGGGCGGGTAATTTGATTGGTTTTCATCGCGCTCCAGGAATTACCCCTTCACCTTGTCCTCGACGATATCGTCTTCGACCGCGATGCGGATCGGTTTGCCGAGGATCGTTTTCACGTAAACCCGCTGGATCAGGACGAAGGTGACGACGGTGATCGGCGCGGCGAGCAGCACGCCCAGAAAGCCGAACAGCGTGCCTGCGCCGACGACCGCGAACAGCAGCACCGCGGGCGGCACGTCGACCGCGTGCTTCTGGATCAGCGGTTGCAGGATATTGCCTTGGATCTGCTGGACCAGCAGGAACAGGCCGATCGTCCACACCGCGGTCATCGGCGATACGGTAAAGGCCAGGATCACCGCTGGGACGGCGGCGATGATCGGGCCGACGAACGGGATGATGTCGAGCAACCCGGCGATCAGGCCCAGGCCACCGGCGGCTGGTACGCCGAGCAGCAGTAATCCGACCCAGGTGAGCGCGGCGACGACCGACATCGACATTAATTGGCCGATCATCCAGCCGCGCAGCGCCGCGGTGCTGTCGTCGAGTGCCTTTGCAGCCGTCGGCTCCGCGCGCTGCGGGATAAGATAGAGGAAGCCGCGACGATAGACACCGGGCTGGGTCGCGAGGAAGATCGCGCCGACCAGGACCAATGCGAAATCGGCAAGACCGCTGCCGACCGAGACGACATAGCCGCCCGCGCGGGTCATGATCGATGAAATGTCGCTGGTCCCGCTGGAGATGACGCTGCGCAGCCGCTCGCCCAGGCCCAGGGTGTTTAGCTGGGCTTCGATGGCGGCGAGTGCTCGGGGAAATTGCTCGCGGATCGTCTCGAACTCCTGCGCCAGCTGTGTGCCGAACAGCACGAACACGCCGATAAAGGCGCCCAGCAGCAGCAATATGCCCAAAGTCAGCGACCAGCCGCGCGGCAGGTGCGTGATCCGGCGGATTAGACGCGCCATCGCGTCGAACACTACCGCGAGCACGATCGCGGCGAACAGCAGCAGGAACAGGCCGGTCAGTTCGAGAAGCAGCGCGGCGACGCCGACCAGCGCGATCAGGATGACGACGCGGCCCGCAAAGGTTGCGGCGCTGGGTGACAGCCAGCCGCCGGCGCGTTGGTTTGGTTCGTGCATCGAATGAATCCCCCGCGACTGTCTTAGCAGCCTGATACGCGACAAAGCGTGGGATCGGCAATCGTTCCCGCATTGCGCTTGGCGCTTCGCGCCGCAATAGTCGCGCCCAATCACAGATCAGAACATGCAAAGGGGAAGTCCATGAAATCGCTCGCGCTTGCGCTCGTATCGCTAACCGCGCTCGCCGCTGCCGATGTGCAGGCGCAGGTCGCACCGCAGCCCGCGCCGCCCGTTGAGGCAACCGAAGCCCCCGAGGACGAAACGCTGCGCGATAGCGAGAAACCCCAGCCATTGCCCCAGCCCGCACCCGCCGTTGCCGTCGCCCCTGCCGCACAGCCAGCACAGGCCGCAGCGACGACGCCCGCCAAGCCCGCGAAATGGGACGTGAACCGCCCGACCGGCGCGCCGATCCGCCAGGTGCCGATCCGCGTGTCGGAGGGAAGCTGGATGGACGTGGACGTATCGCCCGATGGTCGGACGATCGCGTTCACGCTGCTCGGCGATATCTACACCATGCCGATTTCGGGGGGCACGCCGACGCGCATTTCCGAAGGGCTGGCGTGGGAAGTCCATCCGCGCTTCTCACCCGATGGTCGGCGCATCGCCTTTACCTCGGATCGCGGCGGCGGCGACAATATCTGGGTGATGAACGCCGACGGCTCCGACAAGCGGCAGGTGACGAAGGAGGATTTCCGCCTGCTCAACCAGCCGAGCTGGTCGCCGGACGGGCGCTACATCGTCGCCAAAAAGCATTTCACTACCGGGCGTTCGCTCGGCACCGGCGAAGTGTGGATGTATCACGTATCCGGCGGGGCAGGGGTGCTGCTGGTCAAGCGGCCCAACGAACAGCATCAGAAGGAACTGGGCGAGCCGGTCTACGCACCCGACGGCAACAGCGTTTACTACACGCGAAACGTCACGCCCGGTCCGATCTTCGAATATGCGCAGGATTCGAACACCGGGCTGTTCGACATCGAACGCTATGACCTTGGCACCGGGGAGGTGACCAAGGCGGTGACCGGGCTGGGTGGATCGGTGCGTCCGCAGCCTTCGCCCGACGGCAAGAAGATCGCCTTCGTCCGGCGTGAGGCGACGCGGTCGAAGCTCTATGTCAAGGATCTCGAATCGGGCGTCGAGCGCAAGATCTACGACGATCTCGACCAGGACGTTCAGGAAACCTGGGCGGTGACGGGGGTCTATCCGAACATGGGCTGGACGCCCGACAGTCGCTCGATCGTGTTCTGGGCCAAGGGCAAGATCAACCGCGTCGATGCCGACGGATCGAACGCGCGCGAAATCCCCTTCTCGATCAACGACACCCGCGACGTGATCGACCCGCCGCAATTCGCGGTCGAGGTCGCGCCGGAACAATTCACGACAAGGATGCCGCGCTTCGCGAGCGTCTCGCCCGACGGGCGGCAGGTCGTGTTCGAAAGCCTGGGCAAGCTCTACGTCAAGCCGATGGGCGGCGGCGCGGCGCGGCGGCTGACACGCGGCGGCGAGGGGTTCGAGCTGTTCCCCAGCTGGTCGCGCGACGGGCGGCAGATCGTGTTCGTCGGCTGGACCGATGAGGGACTCGGCACCATCCGCACCGTGGCGGGCGGCGGCGGCAACGCGCGCGACGTGACGACGCGGCCCGGCCATTATGCCCGTCCGCATTTCTCGCCCGATGGTCGGACGATCGTGTTCGAGCGCAATGCGGGCGGCAGCCTGACCAGCCCGCGCTGGTCCGAAGACCCCGGTGTGTACCGCGTCGCGGCGTCGGGCGGCGTGCCGGAGATGATCGCGCGCGGCATGGGCGCGCCGCATTTCGGATCGTCGAGCGATCGCGTGTTCATGATCGGTCAGGATGCGGGCAAGCGCCAACTGGTCAGCACCAGCCTGACCGGCGAGGCCAAGCGCGTCCATGCGGCGGGCGAACTCGTCACCGATTATGTCGTGTCGCCGACCGGCGAATATGTCGCATTCCGCCAGAATTACGAAGCGTTTGTCGTGCCGCTGATGCCCGGCAACCAGACGGTCGAACTGTCGGCGACGTCAAAGGCGCTGCCGGTGACCAAGGTGTCGGGTTCGGGTGGCGATTACATCCATTGGGCGTCGAACGGGAATCGGCTGCACTGGAGCCTGGGTCCGACGGTCTATACCGCGGAAACCGCGCAGCTTTTCCCCGCAGCCCCGCGGCCGGAAGGCGCGCCGGGCTTTACCCCGCCGACATCGGGCGTGTCGCTGGCGATGCAGCAGGATGCGGCGATCCATCGCGGGACGACGGTCCTCACCGGCGCGCGCATCGTGACGATGGCGGGCGACAATGGCGGCGTGATCGACGACGGGGTGATCGTGGTGCGCGACAACCGCATCGCCGCGATCGGCCCGCGCGCAACCGTGCAGATACCGGCAGGTGCTAGGACCGTCGATCTCGCGGGCAAGACGATCATCCCCGGCCTGATCGATGCCCACGCGCATGGTCCGGCGGGGACCGGCGAATTGATCCCGCAAACCAACTGGTCGATGGTCCAGAACCTCGCGCTCGGCACCACCACGATCCACGACCCCTCGAACCGCGCGAGCGAAATCTTTGCCGCGTCCGAAATGCAGCGGGCCGGGCTGATCGTCGCGCCGCGCATCTTTTCGACCGGCGAAATCGTCTATGGCGCGCGCGCGGCGGACGTCTATGCTGAGATCAACAGCCTCGACGATGCGCTGGCGCATGTCCGCCGCCTGAAGGCGCAGGGCGGCCATTCGGTCAAGAACTACAACCAGCCGCGCCGCGAACAGCGGCAACAGGTGGTCGAGGCCGCGCGGATCGAAAACATGCAGGTCGTGGCCGAGGGCGGCTCGCTCTACGGCATGGACATGAACCTGGTCGCCGACGGCAACAACACGCTCGAGCACAACATCCCGCTGGAGGTGTTCTACGACGACGTGGTGCAGATGTATCGCCAGACCAAGGTCGCCTACACGCCGACCTTGGGCGTGACCTATGGCGGGCTGGCGGGCGATCCCTATTGGCGGCAGGCGACCGATGTCTATGCCCAGCCGCTGCTCAAGGCGCATACCCCGCCCGCACGACTGCTGGCCGACAATGCGCGGCGGGTGAAGGCGCCCGACAACAATTTCGTCGACGATGAATCCGCGCGCGAGGCCCGCAAATTGATGCAGGCAGGCGTGCCGGTCGCAGCGGGCGGGCATGGCCAGCAGGCGGGAATCGCAATGCACTGGGAACTCTGGTCGTTCGTGCGCGGCGGCATGACACCGCTCGAGGCGCTCGCCACCGGCACCAGCGAAGCCGCGCGTTCGCTGGGCATGGCGCGCGACATCGGCACGCTGGAGGTGGGCAAGCTCGCCGATCTGGTGGTGCTCGACGGCGATCCGATCGAGAACATCCGCAACACCGAGCGCGTGTCGCGGGTGATGCTCGGCGGGCGGCTCTATGATGCGGCGACCATGCGCGAGGTGGCGACGGGGACCGGCGGGCGCGGTGCTTACTGGTGGGAGGGGGATGCCAGCCAATAACACGCCGTACTCCCGCCTGCGCGGGAGCGCGGATTTGCCAGGACACGCTTGACGGGGCGGGGGCCAGTCGGCGACTGCTGCCTTCAACACAGGAGACCTCCCCATGAAGACCCGCGCCGCCGTCGCGTTCGAGGCGAAACGCCCGCTCGAAATCGTCGAACTCGATCTCGAAGGACCGAAAGCCGGCGAAGTACTGGTCGAAATCATGGCGACCGGTATCTGCCATACCGATGCCTACACGCTCGACGGGCTGGATTCGGAAGGGATCTTCCCGTCGGTTTTGGGCCATGAAGGGGCAGGGATCGTGCGTGAAGTCGGCGCGGGCGTCGCCAGCGTCGCGCCCGGCGATCACGTCATCCCGCTCTACACCCCCGAATGCCGCCAGTGTAAATCGTGCCTGTCGGGCAAGACCAATTTGTGCACCGCGATCCGCGCGACGCAAGGCAAAGGACTGATGCCAGACGGCACGACGCGGTTCAGCCATAAGGGGCAGCCGATCTTCCATTATATGGGCTGTTCGACCTTCTCGAACTTCACCGTCCTCCCCGAAATCGCGGTTGCGAAAATTCGTGAGGACGCGCCGTTTCAGACGAGCTGCTATATCGGCTGCGGGGTGACGACCGGCGTTGGCGCGGTGGTCAACACCGCCAAGGTGCAGGTCGGCGACACCGTCGTCGTATTCGGGCTGGGCGGCATCGGCCTGAACGTCATTCAGGGCGCTCGGCTGGCGGGCGCGTCGATCATCATCGGCATCGACATCAATCCCGACCGCGAGGATTGGGGCCGCCAGTTCGGGATGACTCATTTCCTGAATACGAAGGGCATGAGCCGCGAGGATATCGTCGCGAAGATCGTCGAAATGACCGGCGGCGGCGCCGACTACAGCTTCGACTGCACCGGCAATACCGAAGTGATGCGTACCGCGCTCGAATGCTGCCATCGCGGCTGGGGCGAGTCGATCGTCATCGGCGTGGCCGAAGCGGGCAAGGAAATCGCAACGCGGCCCTTCCAGCTGGTCACCGGGCGGGTGTGGAAAGGCACCGCGTTCGGGGGCGCAAAGGGCCGGACCGACGTGCCGAAGATCGTCGACTGGTACATGAACGGCAAGATCGCGATCGACCCGATGATCACCCACGTCCTGACTCTGGACGACATCAACAAGGGGTTCGACCTGATGCATTCGGGTGAGAGTATCCGGTCGGTGGTGGTTTACTAATCCGCGTCACCCCGGACTTGTTCCGGGGTCCACCGGGCGGCAAATCAAAGCGTGAAGAGGTTTGCCCGGCGCAAGCGGGTTGGTGGGACCCCGGAACAAGTCCGGGGTGACGGTCTAGGCAGGAGAGAGAAAAGATGTTCAGCCACGTCATGCTCGGCGCCAATGATGTCGAGGCATCCAAGGCATTTTACGATGCGGCACTTGGCGCCCTTGGCGTGAAGCCGGGGCGCAGCGACGACAAGGGGCGCGTTCTCTACATGCACAATGGCGGCATCTTCATGCTGACCAAGCCGATCGACGGCAATCCCGCCTGCCAAGCCAATGGCGGCACCGTCGGCTTCGCCGCCGCGTCGAAGGAAGAGGCCGACGCCTGGCACGCAGCCGGCCTTGCCGCTGGCGGCACCGCGATCGAAGATCCGCCCGGCATCCGTTCGAACGCATTCGGCAGCCTCTACCTCGCCTATCTGCGCGATCCGGCGGGGAACAAGGTCTGCGCGATGCACCGTCCCGCGCAGTGAGCGGGGCGTGAACGACCAGAGCTGGATATTGACGCTGACCTGTCACGACCGGGTCGGCGTCGTGGCGGGTGTGACCGGGCTGCTTGCGCGGCACGATGGCTTCATCCTCGACAGCCAGCAATATGCCGATCTGGAGACGGCGCGCTTCTTCATGCGCGTCGTCTTCACCGGCGGCGGGCCGCGCTTTCCTGCTAACGCCGCGAAATTGCGCCAGGCGCTGGGCGGCGTCGCGACGGAATTCGAACTCGACTGGTCGCTGGCGCGGACAGACGAACGCCCGCGCATCGTCGTCGCGGTGTCGAAAGGCTCGCACTGTCTGAACGATCTGCTCCACCGCCAGCAATCGGGGGCGCTGTCGGCGGAAATCGTCGCGGTCGTGTCGAACCACGACAAGATGCGCGGGCTGAGCGAATGGCACGGGCTGCCTTATCACTTGCTGGACGGCGACAATGCCTCGCAAGAGGCTGCGATCGAGGCGGTGATGGTCGAGGCCCGCGCCGATTATCTGGTGCTCGCGCGCTACATGCAGATCCTGTCGCCCGGCTTTGCAGATACCCATGCGGGCAAGTGCATCAACATCCATCACAGCTTCCTCCCCGGCTTCAAGGGCGCGAAGCCCTATCACCGGGCGCATGAGCGCGGGGTGAAACTGATCGGCGCGACCGCGCACTTTGTCTCCAGCGACCTCGACGAAGGGCCGATCATCGAGCAAGCGGTCGAGCGCGTCGATCACCGCGCGTCGGTCGAAGACCTGATCCGCATCGGCCGCGATATCGAAGCGCAGGTGCTGGCGCGCGCGGTGAATGCGCTGGGCGAGCGGCGCCTGTTCCTGAACGGCAACCGGACGGTGGTATTTCGATGAGCATGAAGACGGTTTCGACCAACAAGGCCCATGGCGGCGTGCAGGGCGTCTATACCCACGCATCGACCGCGACCGGCACCGACATGACCTTCTCGGTCTATGTCCCGCCGCATGATGACGGCGCAAAGCTGCCGGTGCTATGGTATCTGTCCGGGCTGACCTGCACCCATGCCAATGTCACCGACAAGGGCGAATATCGCCGCGCCTGCGCCGAACATGGCGTGATCTTCATTGCGCCCGACACGTCTCCGCGCGGCGACGGTGTGCCCGACGACGAAGCCTGGGACTTCGGGCAGGGCGCGGGCTTCTACGTCGATGCGACCGAGGAACCCTGGGCGGAGCATTTCCAGATGCGCCGCTATATCGAGGACGAACTGCCCGCGCTGATCGCGGCGGAGTTTCCCGTCGCCGACATGACGCGGCAGGGGATTACCGGCCATTCGATGGGCGGACATGGCGCGCTGACCATCGGCTTGCGCAATCCCGAGCGGTTCAAATCCATCTCCGCCTTCGCCCCGATCGTCGCGCCGAGCCATGTGCCGTGGGGAGAGAAGGCGCTGGGCGGCTATCTGGGCGACGATCGCGCGGTATGGCGGCTTCACGACGCCTGCGCGATGATCGAAGATGGCGCGCGGCTTCCCGAACTGCTGGTCGATCAGGGCGATGCCGACCAGTTTCTGGTCGAGCAGCTGAAGCCCGAATTGCTGGAGGCCGCGTGCAGGGATTCGGGCATCGACCTGACGCTCAGGATGCAGCCGGGCTACGACCACAGCTATTATTTCATCGCGACCTTCATGGCCGACCACATCGCCTGGCACGCCGAGCGGCTGAAGCGCGGATAAATTGCAGGGAGTGGATTTGGAGGCCCGAGCCGGAATCGAACCGGCGTGCACGGATTTGCAATCCGCTGCGTCACCACTCCGCCATCGGGCCAACGGCAGAAATCCGCCATTTCGAAACCGATCGAAACCCTAGTTCGCAGTTTTGTCCCGCGAGTTCGCAGCTTCATGCTTCGTTCCTGTCTCGCTTAGCGGCGGCTTCGACCGAGCGCAAGCGCTGCGTCGCATACTTCATCGCCATCTGATACGCATGGTGGCCAAGCACAGATTGTATCTGCCCGACTGTGCAACCAGCCTCCTCCAAATCCGCGCCAGCCAGGTAGCGCAGTCCGTGAATCGAGCGGTCGATCGGCATGCCTTTAACCGCTCGAACCTCGCGCCCGATTGCCGTGGAAAGGCTGTTCGAAATATAGGGGGAGCCCTTGGCGTTGGTCAGGATTACGACGCTGGATCGCCCTTGCTTGAGGCTGTCGAGATACGCGCGCAGCGGGGCGGGGCAGGCGATCATAAGTGGAGCGCCGGTCTTGTTCTGGCGCACCCGGATCATGTCGCCCTGGAGATCGCTCCACACCATCCGCACGATGTCCGACGCACGCTGCCCGGTGTAGCGCGCGAGCATCGCCGCCGTCCGCATCGGCTCGATCGCCCCGTCCATGAACAGGTCGAACTCATGTGACGACCAGCAAACATATTCGCGCGGCCCGCCCTTCGATCTGATCTTGCGAACCGACTGCGCCGGATTGAAGCCGGAAGGGACATGCTGGTATTCGTCTGCCCAGCTATAAAGCAGGCTGGCAATCTGCTTGATCTTGTTGGCTTTTCGCGGCCTGTCCGCATGCTCGTCGCGCAGATCGCGGATCATGCCAGGCGTGATAAGCGCAAACGGTTCGTCGCCCATCTCGGCAATCAGAAGATCAAGGATGCGCGTGTAATCGACCTGAGTGGCGTCGGCTCGCGAGCGGAATTGCGGGCTTTCCTTATACCGCGCGATCAACCAGCGGAGCGAAGTGCGCGGTGGCGCCGCGATTGCCTTCCGGCGCTTCACGGTTTCAACCAGTTCGGCGTAGCGGTTGTGGAAATCGGCATCGCCCGGCGTGCCCGGCAATGGCAGATCGCCGGTTGTTGGGTGCCGGAAGCGCCAATATTTGCCTTTGGCGATATAGGTGTAGCGGAGTTCAGTTCCGGGCACTTCGCTTCTCTCTCCAGCGGCGCTCGACTTCATCCGCCTCCTTGGCGCGCGCGTCATCATCCAGCGGTTGCCCGCCCAGCCTGTCGGCCCAGCGGTCGAGGTCGTGACGATCGTATAGCACGGATCGACCGTCGCGCTTCGGCTTCGGCCCACGCTGGCGGATCACGGTCGCGCTGCGTGAAAGATACGCAGCCGCCATCTCCACCGGCATAAGTCGCGGCCAGTCAGGGAGATTGGCGCGCTCCGTCACACCAACCTCCCCTGCTCGGCGATGGCGGTGTCCTGCGTGCTGGTGGGGAGGGGGCTAGCCTCAAGCATGGCAGTGTAGCAGCCGAAATAGCGCTCGTTGCCAATGATATGCTTTGGGCGCCTTGCCCCGAACCACGCTTTCAACATCGCATCTGTGGGAACCGGCGGCACCAATACCCACCCCTCCGCACCCCGTTCGGCGGGGCGGGTGGCGGCGGTTTTCGTGCAGGAGCCGGGCAGCAGCGCGTTTAAGCGTTGCATTGCTGGGATGCTCTTTGCGGGCCACCCTCTATGGCCATCAAGGAATGCGATCTTAAATTCGCGCCATGCTGATTCTATTTCCGCGCGCAGTTCTTCGCTATCCTGGGTCATGATTGAGCCTTTCGGATGGAGAGCGCCTGCTTGGCGAGCGATGCACATTCCCGCTCAACGTAAGCCTGATCGCGATAAACACCGCCACGATCTGGCCAGCGCTCCCGATGCGACAGCGGGTAGGCCATGTTCGTCTTGTCGCCAGCGTGGGCGCAATCAAAACCGAGCCACCAAACATCATCTGGTTCGCCAGCGCCGGGGATATGGCAGATGCCCTTCGAAGGATCATCGCCATGCCCGCACCCGGCAGCAAACGTCAGCCCGCCGTGAACATCGGGATACCAGTCAGGGTCGTATCCGTCAGGCTTGGGCAGATACTTGCCGCAGCTATCATAATCGAGACCATGCCAAGGATGTCCGACCGGGACGCCGACATAGCCACACAGCGCGCCCGATCCGTTTCGCACGATCAGGCATGGCAATCCGGTTTCGGCGTCCTGCCATTGTTTCTTGTCCGGCTCATTGTCCCACGGGCCGCGCTCCCAATCGCTCTTGTCGATGGTGTGGTATTCGATCGTTTCCATCTCAACCTCCCGCCGAGCCGCCGTAGCGACCCGGCTATTTGCAAGCGGGGTGCTTGCGTGTTTCAGTCTGCGCGTTCGATGAAATCGATAATCTCAGTCGGAACATTTCGCTTTGATTGCGCAGCAACTTGCAACTGGACCTTGACAGTGCGCAGTATTTCTCGCGCCTGAGACGCGATTGCGTCACCCTGCGCTGGAAGCATGTCATCGTTTTTGATGGACCGAAGAGTGTCCCAGAGGGCGTTCTTCAAATTAACGGCGGTCAGTTTGTCGCTCATAGTCTCGCCTCCTTGCGATCCATTTGTTGAGGGTGCCGTTTTGGCGGTAGATTTCCGTGCGTGTGGAGCGCGAGTTGATTTCAGCGATGAGCTCGTTGAGGACGATTGAAGCCTCACCGAAGGGACCGAACTCTTTTCGTGCGCGATATTGGCGGTCATACTCAGCCTTCCATTTTTTGTATTCCGGGCGTCGGCAATACTCGACGTGCTTTGGCATTTTTGCTTTTCGCTTCTCAGCCTCCCGAACGGGGTCGCGGGTTCTTTGGTAGTATTCCGCCTTTTTCACCCTGAGGATTGCTGCGTTTTTTTCTCGATATTGCCGATCATATGCGGCTTTTAGAGCCCGCTTCTCAGCATCCGAACGGTTCAACTGGCGCCGGGAGCCAGAGCATTCCCGTGAGCAAAACAATGGCTTCCCTGCGCGATTGGCACGGTTCACGCTGCCAACCTCTTTCAACACCTCCCGCTGACAATGCGCGCACCGGACAACCACTTTCGCCATCATCTTCATCCTCGTTACGCCGGGACCGACCCGGCTTGGGGTTAGCCAAGCGGTTCGTCCGCATCGTTGTGGGTTTCGCCGTGCTGTTCGTCGGTGCGGCCATCGAGGGGCAGTTCGTCGGTGTCGTCCGCCGTGCCGATCTGATGCTCGAGCGCGTCCAGTCGCGACATAGGCTCGGGCTGTGTTGCGTGCTCGATCGCAGCTTCCGGCGCGAGCGTTTCATCGCGTTCGAAAACGTCATCCTCAATGTCGGTGGACATGGGCAGGCGCTTGGCCAGGCGGCGCATGACGGTCTTGCGGGCCATCTCACCCCACCAGGCCACCCACGGCCCGTTGCCGCTCGCACGGCTGACCTTGCGGACCTGTTCGATTTCCTCGAGCGACATGACCTCTAGCAAGCGCGAGCCGTCTTTCAGCACCGCGGTCGCATAGGCGCCGATCGCCTTGCCGCGCGGCTGATCCAGCGGAGGCGGGTTGTGCGTCACGTCTTCGTCGAACCCGAGCGTCCAAACGAACTCGTCCTTTTCATAGACAACCTGCGCCGACACCTTCGCGACGTCGCCCGACTGGCGGACCTTCTTGAGGACGCCAGCGATCATCGGCATGGCCTGCGCCTTGTTGCCGAACTTCACGATCGCGGCCTCGCGCCCATCGGGGAGCAAGCCGTCTTGTGCCAGGCGAACGATTGCGCCGAACAGCGACGTGCGATCGACGCCTGCCAGATCGGGTTGGTTCTGGATTGCCGTCATGGCGACGCGAGTGAATTTCTCGACCGTGACATGCTTGGGCAGCGCGGCCTGAAACTGCGGGGCCATCTGAGTGAGGTTCTGGCGGATAACCGTGATCGGGTCCGCGCGGCGTTCTGCGAGCTGTGTCGCCATTATTCAGTCCTTTCCTTGATGTAGAAGCGGCGGTGCGACGACCGGCCTTTGATTTTCTGGCCCACCATGTCGGCGGTAATGATTTGGTCCGGCTTGCCCGCGACGACGGGCGCGCGGCATGAAAAGCCCTCGACCAGCGCCTCTGTGCTCTTGCTCAGCTTCTCGAGGATTTCGGCCTTGGCGGCGTCCACGCGGCAACCGGCAACGCGCTCGGCTTCTTTCGCCTCGAGATATTCGGACAGCAGCTCGGGCATCCGGTTGTCGCGGCGAAGGTCGATCACCGTGTCGTTCGGGTCGGCGCGCAATTCAGCAATCGTTCGCAGATCCCGCGCATAGTCCGCCTTGGGCGGCTTACCCTCGCGAACCGACTGCCAGAACGCCTCAACCCGCGCCTCAATCTCGGCGTAGAGTTTTGGCCGGAAATCATACTGGAACCGTTCGAGCGCATTGCCACCGACGAGCACGATGACGTCGCCCCAGCTTACGCCGTCCAGCCCCTGATAGGTCTGGCTTTGCAGCAGGTAGTGAACGGGCGGCTCGTCGCCCCATTTCTTACGCTCGATCCAGTCCACCATCTTGACCTCGAGCACGCCGGGGCCACGCTCGGGACAGATGACGCGCCGATCGGGATGCCCGCCCAGGCCCTTACCGTTGGTCAGCCGCTCGGCCTGATCGCGGTCGCGATAGCCGTAGCGCTCCTTGGCGGCTTCGATGATGGCAGGCTCGAGCCGAACGCCCCAGTATATGCGCTCGTTTTCGGGCACGCCATTGTCGTCGATCGCGTCAAACTCGGGCGTGGCGATCGTGCCGTTCTTGCGGTGCCACAATTCGAAGCGGGTCAACCAAGGGCTGGCGTCGAACAGGGCCGCGACTTCGGATGCCCCGACGACCGATGCTCGGAAGGCCAGTTCGGCGTTTATGTTGACCGGGGCGTTCATATCCCCACCCCCGGCACCGCAAAATCACACAGATGGTCCGCGTAGAGCGGCTGCACCCGACGCTGCACATGGTCGCGATAGACATAGACCGGCTTCGACCGCTGCTTGATCTGGTAGACCGACAGCGTTTCGCCCCCGTCCTCGATCCGGCGGATGAACAGCGTGTCCTTGTGCGAACAGCGGTGGAGAACATCGGCCATGCAGGCGTCGAAGTCGTCGAAGCTGCCGAGCGCGTAGGTCTTGCCGGTGCAATGGCCGACCATGTGCGCTTCGAAGCGGACGGCGTGCATCGGCTGTGGGCGCTGGAATGCGAGGGCGGTTGCCATGGTGGGCGCTCCTTAAATCTGCGACGCGAATGCGATGGCGAGGAAGATCAGCAGTCCAGCCTGATAATCCGCGCGGTTCGGAAGGCGGGTCATGCCGCCAACTCGCTTTCCCGGCGCATCACCCGATAGAGGCGAAGGCCGCGACCGGGCATCTCAGCAAGACGCAAGCGGGCCTGCGGTTCGGTGTCGAACGTGAACACCACCCGGCCATTGCGCGACCGCAGTTGGTATTCGACGCCCTTGCGAGGCGCGAAGGCGGAGGGGAGTTGCGGGGTCATGCGCTGGCACCGTCGGCAGCACCGGCGACGATGTAAGCAATGTCGTCGGCGGGCAGATGCGAAGCCAGCGTCGAGATTGCAGCCCGCGCATTTGTGTCGGTTGCGCCGATTATCGAGCAAGATTGCATGCACCAACCGGCCCCCGGCCAGTTTTTGGTTATGTCCCAGATATGCGAGAAAACCTCGGCCTGTTCAGAGTCGAACATATTGCAGAAGACTTCCGCCAGTTCGCGAGGTGTGATCTCAACGTCGATGGTCTTTTGAACACTCACTTCCCATCTCCCAAACGTGCGAGCGCGATGGCTGCGCGGGTGTCTGCTGCTGCGCGATCGATCCGCGGGTGAGGATTGGCGTGTTCCGCCTCGACATGCGCCAAAGCGCGCTGGAGTTGGGCGGCGCGCATTAGGGCGTCTCCACGTTGAGTTGAGCTAGCGAGCGCTTGGCGGCTGCTACACGCTGTTCCGCGCAATTCACCCGGTCGGCTATCAGCGAGCGGATCACAGACAGAGGAACCTCAATAGGCTCTGGGTAGAATTGCCGGTCGTAGTTGGGCCTGCCGACATTGATTGTCTGGCGGTCCTTCAAAGCGACCAGCTTTCCAGCAGCCACAAGCGCGTCCTTGGCGGCTTTGTATTCGCTCAGCGCCGAATTGATGGTGGCTAGTCGTTCCAAGGTTAGGGGTCCGCTCACGACATCCTCCGATCGGCGCGCATCGCCTGAACAAACTTCCTGATTGCGGAATCCCGGTTGATCGGCGCGAAGGCCGTGAAAGCCGGGTGCGAATTGCGGTCGAGATTGGCGTCGAACCAGCGAGCGCCTTCATCGGCAAGAGCGCGTTCGGTTGCGTGCCATTCGGGCGACTTGGCCAGACCACCGCGCCACTTCGCAATCCGCGCGCTCAGGGCGTCGATCTGCACCGCTTCGGGACGGGGTGTGCCGTGGTGGGCCGACGCGAGGATGGGGGTGTGGGCGGTCATGCCTCGTTCTCCGCACACCAAGCGTCGATTTCAGCGATCACACCTTCGCGGGTGCTGGCGCAGACATGGCGATTGTCGTTCGCATCGTCCGCTCCGTCATAGTCCGGGTGCGTCGCCGACCAGTCGAAGTCGCGGAAAGGGATCGGCGGATAGTCGAAGCTGATCGACCAACCGCGATGGGTGTCCCGTGGGGTGACAATTTCTGTCACCCTCGCGTGGCTATTGAGAACCTGGGCGAAGATTGGGTGGAGTCCCGCCATCATCGTCATCCTCATCATGGAGAGCCGGAGCCCTCGGGTTGGGTGGGGGGGGTTAGGCGGGGGTGCCGGGATCGGCGGGCCATTCGATGCGCGTGCCGTAGCCCATCAGATAATTCCCGGTCGGGCGGGGAAGCCCGCGCTCCGCAATCATCGTCTCGATCTTTTTGGCGGTGGGGTAGAGAGCCTGTGCCAGCCCCCACTCCTTCGCGCTGTCGTCGGCGTGGTGGTAGCTGATCTGCCCAGCGTAGGCGTGCCATGCGGCAACCAGCTGTTCGTCGGTTGCGGCGGCTAGGTCCAAATTACGAGCTTCGGTGAATTGCACTGTGCCGTTCCTCATCATGGAGGACGGCGCGTGCGGTCCTCGGGGTGTGAGGACAGTGTTATATTCCGAGAAGCATAATCACAAGAGAAAAATGCATCTCGGCATAATTATTTTAGTCAGGCCACTCCGGATCAGGCCAAAAATCCGGCTCTACGGCGGCATCAGACGGCCCTGGCAGCCCCTCTAGCGAAGGCTGCTCGCCATCGAAGGCCGCGCGAATCACCGCGCCATGCTCTGTCTGGTAGTGAAAGACCGCGGCGACCTCGCGCTCACGCATGAGCTTGCCGATCCACGGTGCGCGCTCGGAGCGGATATAGCCGATCTGGATACCGCGACAGGAATAGACCGCGATCGCGTGCTCGTCGGCGGGGTTGTTGGGTTCAGGCCGCAGTTCGACCGGCTCGCCTGGGGCGCACATTGCCAGCTCGAAGCGTCGCGACGGGCCGCGCTTGTTAGGGTGGGCGGCTCCGACGACGGCTAGGGAGAGGCTAGGCCTCTTCTTCAGGTTCGTTGCTTTCAGCTCGGTCACCTGCCTTGCCGATCACGAAAATGCCCACGACCGCAGCTATCAACCCCACGGCGACCCACCCAGCTATAGAGGGGCTCCCAATGGCGGCGAGATAGGCGCAGAAGGAAAGCATAAGAACAAGGGCAATCATGCCCATGATCTGCCCACGATCTTTCAGGCGCGCAGAACGCCTTACTGCCAGTTCCACTATCTCGTGGCGGTGTTCTTGCTCGCCCTCTGTGAGACGAACAATCCGTTCCGCTAGACCGGGAAGAACCTCATCGTAGTCTTTCAAAGTCGAAGGAGATGGCAGCGGGCCTGAATGGCTCATTTGCTGCCGCATTACTTCAAAGACTATATCGCGCTCGTCTGGATCGAGCTTTGTTAAAACCGGCTCTAACTTTTGGGGAGTGATCTCAGTCGAATCGGATTCCGAGTCTGGTAGCTGATTGACGCCTTTATCAGGCGCTGATGCGTTCACGGTCTAGCCGTTTCATCGCGCGACTTGCGTCCCCACGCAGAGCCTTACGGTCTGCGGCAAAGGCTTCGTCGGTAGTGAGTATCCGCGGCATCGCCATGTGCTGATGGAGCGATATCGTGGCGATACCGGATGCGATCAGCGATGCGGCAGATCGACGCTTTGTCATGTGACCTCTGGTGATCCTCTGAGTACGCTTGCTAACATAGAGATTCATACACTGCTATATCTTAAACGATGGGTGCGATTGAAAGGCTCCCCCTACTTTCATAACCCCCTCGCAAACCAGACAGCCCGGCCCTCAATGCGCACTTCGTCCATCCCAACCTCCATCGGCGCGAACTCCGGGTTGTCGGACACGATCTGGATACGCCCCCCACTGACCGGACGCAGCCGCTTCAATGCGTGCGCGCCTTCGAACGTGATCCAGTAATAGCCATCGATCCGGGTGAGGCGGCGCTCGTTGATGTCGATCAGAAACTGGTCGTTATGCTGAAATTTCGGCTCGTGACTGGTCCCGATCCCGGTGACAAACCGCAGCCGATCGGACGGTGTTCGCGTGATCCGCTTGAGCATGGAAGCATCGAAGCTGACCGCCTCACTCTCTACGAAATCCTCGATCATCGTGCCCGGCCCCATCGAGAGCGATAGGTCGAGCTGGATGATCTCTACGGTGTCGCCAGCGTCAGCGGAGAGGATGGGCGGGTGATCGGTTTGCTGAGCCTTGGGCTCCCAAGGACGGCTTAGGAAATCACCGGCTGTTGTCTGAGCCATCTCTGCCAGCATGGCGAGGTGCTCGCCGCCGGGCGTAACGCCGCGCTCCCATTTCGTGATGTTCGGTTGGCTTGTGTTGAGGCGCTCAGCAAACTGCGTTTGGTTCAGCCCCAGCGCCGCGCGCAGCGAGCGGATATTCGCGGATAGAACATTAGCGGCCATGCGCGTTGCATAATCACCCGCGCGCTGCCGCGCTAATTCCTGAAAGCATAACTCGCTTGACTTGAGTATGCTTGTCGGCATAATTGGGGCCATGCTTGATGTTCGATCGACGCGCAAGGCGCTAGGCCTCACTCAGACCGAGCTTGCTGGAAAGCTCGGTCTGAACCAATCCACCATTAGCCGCTTGGAAAAGGGCGTGCTTCCTGTCGATGAGCGAACGCTGCTCGCCTTGGAGGCTATAACGGCGCGGGCGGCAGCCGAGACGCCCTCGCAGGCAGCGGCATGAGCGCGCGCGACGCAGGGGGCTGGCAGCCCATCGGCACCGCACCGGAAGATGGCTCGCGCGTCCGCGTTGGTCACAACCTCGATCCTTCGTCGATGAAGGCTGAATCCATGTTCAAGACGAGCGGCGCGTTCAATGCGGAGCGCGGCGTCTGGGAATGTTCGGCGGGCTTCGTTTGCATTGACGGATTCCTGCGCTGGCAGCCTACGCATTGGCTTCCGGGTGAAGGGGCGGCAGCATGACCCGCCGCTACCCCGAACCCGTATTCCAAACCCCGCCGCCCGCGTCCCCATTCCCGCGCGCGCTCGCCTTCGTGGCGATGATCGCGCTGCTGGTGACGGTGGGGGTGTTCACGGGCGTTTGCTTGATGGGGGTGCGGTAGGTGCGTCCCCGCCTGCTCGACCTGTTCTGCTGCGCTGGCGGCGCTGGCATGGGCTATCATCAAGCCGGTTTCGAGGTCGTCGGCGTCGATATTCGCCCGCAGCCGCGATACCCCTTCGAGTTCATCCAGGCTGATTGTCTGACGCTCGACCCGGATTTCGTCGCCAGCTTCGACGCGATCCACGCCAGCCCGCCGTGTCAGGCGCACTCGAGCATCAGCAACGTCAGCGGACGCCAACAGCATCACGTCGATCGCATTCCCGAAACTCGCGCGCTGCTCATGGCTAGCGGGCGCCCCTGGGTAATGGAAAACGTCGTTGGCGCGCCGCTGCGGTCGCCCTTCATGCTTTGCGGCACGATGTTCGGGTTGATGACTTCGTGCGGCGCTGAACTGCAACGGCATCGTCTGTTCGAAACCAACTGGTTTATTGGACTGGTCCCGCAATGCTCGCACGGCGTCGGGACCGGTGTCGTCGGTGTTTATGGCGGGCACGCGCATGATCGGCGCCGCAAGACGATCACCGTAACCGGGAGCACTGCCCAGCAAAACGTCATCAAGAACCGGTCGCGGCTGACCTTCCCGGTCGGCGAAGCACAGCGCGCGATGGGCATCGACTGGATGACGATGGCGGGGCTCTCGCAAGCCATCCCGCCCGCTTACACCAAATTTATCGGCGAAAGATTGCTGGATCATGTTCGCGCCCCTGCTTTGGAGCAAGTGGCATGACGGGCGACACTCACCGGGTCGCTGAGCAAGCGCCGCCCGCCGTCCACGCACGCGCGGACCTCGTTTTGACCGGATGGGGCAGCGACGAAGCCGCCGCTCTGGTCAACGGATACACGAACACCGGTGCTGCCTCCCTTGCACCGGGCGGGGGTGGCGGTTCGCATCCCGCTGCCCCCGCACTCTGCGCCGCCTGCCACCAACCCGCGCCCGCCTGCGATCACGCCGACGCTTTGTTCGCCGGTGTGGTGGCGATCGACACGCTCAGCGAGCCGGGCGCTTGGCAGCGTCATCGCGACGATGCGCTCGGCATGCGCAGTGGGCGGGTCGATGCTTTTCATCATTCGACGGAGATAGACCGTGGCTGACAACAACGTCCTTCCCAAAGCGTCTGCCCTTACGGAAACCGATTTCCGCTCGACATGGCTGGTCACGCTCGCTCGCCTGTGCCGCACGCACGGTGATAGCCGGGTCGCTATGTGGCTGGGCGTCACCGAACGCCATCTGCGCAACATCAAGGGCGGCACGAGCCTGCCCAGTGCCGACAAGCTGTGGAACCTGCTGGCGTTCGATCAGAGCGCGCACGACGAACTCGACGCGGCTTATGGCGTCAAGAACGTCGCCGCCGACAGCGTTTGCACGTCCGATCCGATGACGATTGACATGATCTCGGTCGCGCAAGAGGTCGCGGTTTCGGAGGCTCCCGATAGTCCCGGTGGCAAGTCGATCACCGATCACGAATTGCTGAACAAGAACGAGGCTCGGTTGCGCCGCGTGCATCGGACGGTTGGTGGCTGGCTTGATCGTCTCGACCGGATGCGTGGGGCGAAGATCGTCGAGATTCGTGGGCAGGTGCGGGCATGAGCCGCGCCCCCGGTTCCTACGCTGGCCTGACGGTGCGGCAGGATCGCAACCGCCCGCTGACTGCCGAAACCGTCGCGAACATGGATGCGCTGGCCGAGCACGTCGCTGACGGCGGCTCCGTCCGGGGTTGGTCGAAGGCGAATGGATTTTCCCAGTCCCGCGCCGATCAACTCTGGCAGCACATCAAGCGCGGCCTGGGAGCGCAGGCGGCATGACGCGGATCTGCATCGATTGCCCGAAGGAACTTGGCCGCGGCAACAAGTCGGGCCGGTGCCGTTCGTGCAGCGCGAAGGCCATCAACCGCGATCCTGTCGCCAGCGCGAAGCGAGTCGCTGCATTTCGAGCGAAATTCCAGGACGAAGCGTTTCTCGAAGAACATCGGGAACGGCTCGCGCGCATGGGGCGGCTTCCTCACGTCGTCGCGATCCGCCGCGAACTGGGCAAGGCCATCTATCGCGAGCGGATCGGCAGCCCGGAAGCGCGGGCGCGCAATGCCAGTCCCCAGGCGCGCGCAAAGGCCATCGCGTCGCGCGAGGAAACCGTGCTGGGTTGGTGCCCGCCCGAACGTCGCCAGGAATATCGTGATCTGGTTCGCTGCAAGGGCCTGAAAGCCGCCGAAGCGCGCGCGATCATCGAAGCCGAGATCGCCGGCACGAAGCGCCATGCCGAGCGCGTCATCGCGAACAACGTGCTGAACATGCGCCTCAAGCATGAGCGCGAGATGGGGAGCCGTTACTGATGGCATTGCTCATCCTCACCAAAGACATGGCCGACGCATACGATCGCCTGGCCGCGCGCCGGGTCGAGAGCGAGCGCGCACGCAAGGCCGCTGCACGCGCGCATCACCGCCGGTTTCTCGCTGACCCGTTGGTGCGGGCCGCAATCCAAGGAGTGAAATAATGAGCGATTCCAGCGCCGACCAGTTGCGCCAGTATGTCGAGAGGGCCGAACGCCTGATCGAAGAACGCAAGGGCATTCAGGACGACCTGAAAGACGTGTTCGCAGAAGCGAAGGCGGTCGGGTTTGACGTGCCCACGCTTAAATGGGCGATTCGGGAACGGGCGATCGAGCGCAACAAGCGCGAGGAACAGGAAGCGCTGCGCGAAACCTACGCGGTTCAGCTTGGGTTGGCGTTCTGACGTGATCGTTCTGCCGTTCCCCGACAAAATCCTCTGGCCGAATGGTCGAGGCCATCGCATGGCCAAGCACCGTGCGTTCCAGAAGCATAA
Organism: Pseudomonadota bacterium; assembly: GCA_023418595.1. Classification (GTDB taxonomy): domain Bacteria; phylum Pseudomonadota; class Alphaproteobacteria; order Sphingomonadales; family Sphingomonadaceae; genus Sphingomonas. The sequence continues at coordinate 999 of JAEZZI010000017.1, read as the reverse complement.
GCAGTGGGCGTATTACGCGCGCTTGGCTGCCGGGGGATGCGCGGCGACGTGCTTATCGACCCGCATCGAGTGGATCGTCACCTTCTACCCAAAGACTCGCCACCCGATCGACGACGACAACGCGCGGGGCAGCCTCAAGGCCTACCAAGACGGCATTGCCGCTGCGATTGGCGTGGACGACCGGGTCTTTGCCGCGCCCACGATCCGTTTCGGCAAGCCTGAAAAGCCGGGCCGTGTTGAAATCGAGGTGCTGGGATGAGCGTCCCCCTACCGCTGCCACTGGCTGACGCGCGCGCGATCTTCGAACAGGTATCCGCTGCGTCGGGCCTGCCCGTTGACACGCTGACGGGCGAGGGGCGCTCGCTCAAGGTCATCGCCGCCCGCCGCGCCGTCATGCGCCTCATGCGCGATCGGCGGGCCGGATACCGCGCCATCGGGACGCGGATGCAGGTCGATTTTACGACCGTCATGCACGCCCTCAAGAGGTTCGAACAGGACGACGCGGCACAGGCGATCGTCGCGAAGGTGAGGGCGGGATGAGTATTGCCGATCTCATGAAGCAGATGGCTGATGCCGGGGCGCCTATGGAGGCGATCCTGATTGCCGTCCGCGCTCTGGAAGAAATTGATGCGCGCGTCGAAGCACGTCGGGAAACCGAGCGCCAGAACACCCGTCGCTATCGCCAGCGTGGTGGGGGGCAGGTAAGCCCGCATCTCCGCGCTGAGGTATTCGAACGCGATGGTTTTGCCTGCCTCGAATGCGGCAGCGATGAAGCACTCCAGATCGATCATATTATACCTTTGATGGCAGGCGGCGATCCCGTTGATCCTGAGAATCTCCAAACGCTTTGCCGCCCGTGCAATGCTCGAAAGCGGGACCGAGTAAGGAAGGCGGACAAACGCGGAAAATTGCGGACAGAAGTGGACGTTAACCGGACTTCCTCGGAAGTCCCCGCCACTACCCCCTTTCCCGCCCCCTCCCTTTCTTCCTCCCCAGACC
>JAEZZI010000032.1 GCA_023418595.1 Pseudomonadota bacterium | reverse complement strand
AAGGACGCCGAGGTCGAGCGCGAGCAAAGCCGCGACCAGCGCCAGAAAGCCCAGCCACATCCAGACCGGCTTGCCGAGCCACAAGAGATACAGAAATTCCATAGGTCAGCCCCGTTGAGCAGGCGTCGTCCTGACGCGAGCAAAGGGGCGGCCCGACATCGCGCACGGCGGAAACCACCGCACACCAGAGGGGCCCGGACCGCCCGGTGTTGGTTCAGATTAAAACGCGAATCAGCATGCGCCGGCGAATTCGCGGCGCATCTGCCCGGAAAGCCGGTCCTTTGCCGCGAGTTTCAGCTTCTTCAGCCGCAACAGGCGAAACGCGTCGGGCGCGCGCCGCTTCGTCTCGCGCCGGATCTCTTCATCGAGACGGCGGTGAATCTGGCTGAGCCGGTGGAAAATTGCACTCAAATCTGCCTCCTGATCGATACGTGGATCGATCCGGCATCTGGGCACGCAAGCGTGGAAAATCGACCTAGCCCTGCCTGCACGGGAATTACCCGATGCGGTCCGACATCGCGATCACATCGATCGCCAGAGGGGCCCGGCCCGCGGAGCGATAATCTCTGCAAAGTAGCTTTGTTTCAAGTCAAAAGTGAATCTGGTTATACGACTTTAGTCGAACTTAGAGTCTTCGCACTTAGCGCCCAAAGGTTTCCCGCTACCATGTCACCGTTGTAATCTCCCAATTGCGTGCCGCGTCCAACGTCGCCATCGCAACCTGTGTTGGGCAAATCGTTCGACGACTCTCCGCTGAGTCCGCCGTCTGAGCGATGCGGAGTTCGACATTTCCAACAACTTAATCAGATCGTAAGATGGCTTTGCGCCTTCAATGCCACGGTCGAATTGGTCCATTCTCGCCACCGACAAAGGTCTCAAAGATGTCAATTTCTCAGACTGCTTTCCTAACCGCGCAGGCCCCTGTCAGCGCGCGGGTGCGTCGGCGAACAGATTTGCTAACGCCGACATCAATTGTTGCGAGGTAAAAGGTTTCATTAAAACGGTTTGATCGACTAATTGCGGGCCCGCCGCGTAACCAGTGATTAGCAGCGAACGCGTTGCGGGTTGGCACGTCGCTATTAGTTCGATTAGCTGCCTTCCATTCATGCCAGGAAGAGCAAAATCGGTGACGATTAAATCGAACTTTGCAGCGCTCGCGACTTTGATCGCTTCCTCGGCGGATGCACAACTCATTGTCTGATGCCCCATCTCGCCCAGTTGCGAAGCGATGGTTGTGCAAAGCTCAGGATCGTCCTCAACTACAAGCACGCGCAATGACCGCAAAACGGTAATTTCGGTCTCGACATGTAATGGCGTAGGGTCAGCAGCGCAGCGCGGCAGCCACATTGCAACCGTCGCCCCATCGCCGAGTTCGCTTTCAATACGCACATCGCCACCTGCCGCTTGGGCCATCGCACGAACAATGGGCAAGCCGAGCCCAGTTCCGACTCCGTGCGGTTTGGTCGTAAAAAAAGGCTCGAAAATGCGCGCTTGGATCTCCGGTGAAATACCGTCGCCTTGATCGACGACGGCGATCCACACATGATCGTCCGAAAAATCGAGGCGTGCGGGATTAGCGCGCATGTTGCGTGTGCGGATTGTGACCGTGCCCCCTCCGGGCATTGCGTCGCGCGCGTTAATGCACAAGTTCAACAACGCCAGCTCAAATTGTCCCGGATCAGCCTTCACCGGCCAAGTTTCGGGATCGATATCTAGTGCGATCCTCGCGCGATTTTGCATCGCCTGCGAAAGAAGATCGCTTAGATCAATGATCGTATCACGCGGATTAAAGCGCTTAGCATCACCGTTACCATGGCGGCTGAAACTTAGTAGGCGACGGCTGACCGCAGTTCCGCGTTGGGCGGCGTCGTAGGCTCGTTCAAGTAACTTGCTTAGCCGGGCAGGGTCGGCGAGGCTGCGTTTTGCCAAATCTAGGTTGCCGACGACGATCGCAAGCAGATTGTTGAAATCATGGGCAATCCCGCCCGCCAGCGTGCCGAGAGACTGAAGTTTTTCGCCCTGATGCAACTTGCGTTCGGCAAGGCGACGCTCAGTCTCGTCGCTTTCGATGCGGAGCAGGTAGCGTTTGCCCTGTTTTCCCTCAAAGGGTATGCGCTGTGTGCGTGTCCAGCGGCTATCGCCAGCATTGTCGGTCCACTCGCGCTCGCTATCTGAATAGCCATTGGCCAGGGCCGCACGATCCGCCGATTCGTCATCCGGTCGCGCCGAGACCATCAGCGTGTACGCCGCATTGCCGCGCAATGTGGCGAGCGAGGTATCGATGACGGAAACCGCATCCGCGCTTCCGTCCACCAGTGCGCGATAGACGCCACGCTCAAACGCCAGTGCATCGCGAAGCGCCACGCGTTCAGCGGCGGCCTCGACCATTGCGACCAGCGCTTCGGATTCCCATGGTTTGGGGACATAGCCCGAAATCGCGCCCAGATTGACAGCGGATGCCACCGCCGAAAGGTCGGCATAACCAGTCAGCAGGATCGATTCCGCATCGCTGATCTTCCGGGCTTCGGCAAGGAATATGTTGCCTGGCATGTCGGGCATCCGCTGGTCGGACAGGATCACCGCAATAGAGTGATCCTCGGCCAGCCAGCGCAGCGCCTCGCGCGGGCTGGTGGTCGCGCGCACGCGGAAGCGATCCTCGAACAGGTCAGTCAGAGCGACCGTGATGTCAGCCTCGTCATCGACGACCAGTAGGGTGCGACGGGGGTGGGGGGCGTCGGTCATTGCGGCGTACAAGGTATCATGATCGTGAATTCGGCTCCTCCGGCGACCGATTTGTCTATCCGGATTGATCCACCATGCGACTGGACAATCCCGTAGGCAATCGCAAGGCCAAGTCCAGTGCCCGATCCGACAGGCTTAGTGGTGAAGAAGGGTTCGAAAATCCGCTCCGCGACGGCATCGGGGATGCCGGGACCATTATCACCGACCGCAATGCTGTATTCGCGATCAGCGATCGACGTCGCGATACGGATCGCACCGGTGCCCTCGGGCACCGCATCGGCGGCATTGGCGACCAAGTTCATCACCACCTGATTGATCAGCGCGGGCGAACAGGTGAGCATCGGCGGCGCGGCATAGTCGCGATCGACCACGATGTTTCCCAGCTTGGGCGCGAGCAATGCCAGCACCGCGTCGATCGCCTCGGGTACGTCGAGTTCGGTCGATTCGTCGTCGAGACGGGAGAATCGGCGAAGCTTGATCACCAGATCCTGGATTCGGACCAACCCGGTTCGCATGGATTCCAGCCGGTCGGTCGCCTTGGCCAGCCGAGCGTCGCGATCCTCGCCTTCGCTCGTCCGTGCCCCTTCGATCGCGCGTTCGACGGTGGATTGGTGGGCGAGGATGAAGGCGAGCGGGTTGTTGATCTCGTGTGCGATGCCCGCGACCAACTCGCCCAGCGACGCCATCTTCGCCGACTGGACGAGCTGCGCCTGGGTTTCCTGTAACCGCGCATTGGCGGCTGCAAGAGCTGCGGCGGTCTCCGCCTTAGCGCGGGCGTAGTCGAGTTCGAGCACGCGTTCGCGCTCACGCGCGGCGGCGCGCATTTCTTCGTCGCGGGCGAGCTTGCGGCGCACCGTTGCGCGCAGGCGGACGACCAGCATTTCTCGGTCACCGTCGCGCGGCAGAACGTCATCAGCGCCCGCACCCAGTGCGACGATCATCAAATCATTCCGTGCGTCGGCGGCCAGCGCCACGATCTCGAACCCCGCGGCCTGATCGGTGCGGCGCGCATCGAGCGCGCGGATCACGCCGAGCGCATCGCCTTCGCTCGCCAGATCGACGATCACGCAGTCGTGCACATGCGCATCGAGACTGGCGAAAACCTCGTCGCAGGTGGCGGCGAAATGCGCTTCATAACCGGCGCTTGCGATGACCTCTGCCAGGATGTCGCGGTCGGCTTCGCTGGCACCGATGACCAACAGCCGTGCGGCGCGCAGCGCGCCATCGACATCGGCGACCCCGGCGGCGGTCGCGCGGCGTTGCCGCAAAAGCGCGCGCATCCGCGACACGACGATTTCAGTGCCGCTGGTCTTGGGGACATAGACGTTCGCGCCGCTATCGAGTCCCTGGCGCTCGACTTCGCTGGCTGCGTCGCCGGTCAACATCAGGATCGGCAACGTACGCGTCGCCGCCGACTGACGTACCATCCGAACCAGTTCGTCGCCGTTCATACCGGGAAGCCGGTAATCGACCACCAACAGGTCCGGGGTGCCCGCATTGAGCATCGCCAATGCATCTTCGGCGCTGGCCGCGCGCTCGACCGCGAAACCCTGACGCCCCACCAGATGCTGGAACTGCAGCGCCTGAGTGTCCGAATCCTCGACCAACAGGATGCGCGGATCGCTCATGTCCGGGCCAGTATCCGGCGAACATGTGCGGGCATCAACTCCAGCGGCAGGGCTAGCGCGCCTGCGCGCACCGCCGCCGCGGGCATGCCGTACACCACGGCGGAATTTTCATGTTCGGCAATCACCGACCCGCCGAGCGATTTGAGCTTGGCGACGCCCGCGCCACCATCCTCGCCCATGCCGGTCAGCACGATCCCCAGCGCCGCGCCGTCGAGCGCTTCTGCCGCGCTCTCGAAAAGAACCGTCGCCGAGGGACGCTGGCCGCCGACCGGCGCCGTGCCCGAAATCGCGATGCGTCCGTCCGGCGCCAGTCGCATGTGCCGGTCGCCTGGCGCGACATAGATCGTATTGGCCTGCGGCTCGACGCCTACTTCGCCGATCACCACGCGCTGCGGCACGACGCTGTCGAGCCAGGTGGCGAACCCGTCCATGAATGCCGCGCCCATATGCTGAACGAGGAGAACCGGCAGCGGCAGCGCATCAAGCCCGCCGAACAGCTTGGCCAGCGCCTGTGGCCCGCCGGTTGATGCGGCGCACAGAATCATTTCGGACGGCTTGGCGGCGGCGCCGTTCACCGCGGGCGTCAGGCGCGGGCGGATGCGGTGGCGGACCACCGCGACCTGGCTCATAATCACCAGCTGGGTACAGATTTCGCGCGCGATGCCTGCATAATCGGCATTGCCGGTGCCGACTGGCTTTTCAACCACCGCCAGCGCGCCCGCGCTGAGTGAGTCCATCGTGCTTTTGAGCGATTTCTTGTCGATGCTCGCCGAAATCACGACGATTGGCGTCGGCTGATCGGTCATGATGCGCCGCGTCGCCTCTAGTCCATCGATGCCCGGAAGCCGGATGTCCATCGAAATCACGTCGGGTCGGACCGCGGGCAGCGCCGCGATCGCCTCTTCCGCCGACGACACGGCGGAAGCGACCGTCAGCCGCGAATCAGCGGTGACGATATGGGTCAGGAGCGTGCGGACGACCGCCGAATCCTCGACGATCATCACCCGGATGGGGCGGGGCTTGGTCATCAGATCAATTGCTGGACAACGGAAATCAGCGTGCCCTGGTCGAATTCCTGCTTGGTAACATAGGCGTCGGCCCCGAGCGATAATCCGCGCTCCACATCGTCGGGACTGTTGCGAGAGGTCATCATGACGACGGGAAGCGATTTGAGCGCGGGATCGTTCCGTATCGCCGACAAAAGCGCGAAACCGTCCATCCGGGGCATTTCGACATCGGCGACGACCAAGTCGATCCGCTCCAGCCCCGACCGCAGCCGCTCCAGCCCGGCAAGGCCATCGACATCGACCAATACGCGGTATCCCTGGCCTTCGAGAATGGTCTTTTCCAGTGTGCGGGTGGTGATCGAATCGTCCACCACCAGGATCGTGCGCTGCACGCGCTCGACTGCCGCTTTGGCAACGAAGCGCGCGGCGAGCGGCTGCGCAGAGCCGGTGGCGATCAGCGCGGCAGGGCTGAGCACGATCGCCAGCGAGCCGTCGTATAGCGCGGTGCCATAGACGAGCGGCGCGTCGGCGGCGATCGCGGTCGGATCGCCCAGGATCACCGCGCGGACGTCGAGCAGCGCATCGACGATCACCGCCCGGCGCTCGTCGCCCGATTTGAGTATCAGCGCGGGATAGCGTTCGGCATCGGCAACCTCGCCCGCGCGACCGACCAGCCCGGCGAGCGAGACGAGCGGCACCGCGTCGCCGTCGATCATCACCAGATCGGCGCCTTCGCTGCGCTCGATTGCAGCGCGTTCTATTCGCCGCATTTGCGCGACCGCGCTTGCCGGAATACCATAGACTTCGCCCGCCGCTTCGGCGAACAACAGGCTTTGCCGGGTCAGCGCGGCGGGGACCGACAGGGTGATGCGTGTGCCACCTTGCGCCGTCGGCGCGATCTGAACCCAGCCGTGCAGCCGTCGAGCCGCCTCCGCCACCACCGACAGGCCGATGCCTCGTCCCGACAGCCGACCAACCGCGGCGGCGGTCGAGAATCCTTGCGCAAAGATGAGCGCGCGCAGATCGGCGTCGCGCGGGCGCGGTGCATCGGTCGCGACCAATCCGGCGGCGCGCGCACGCGCATGGATCACATCATAGTCGAGGCCACGGCCATCGTCGGTGATCGTCAGCGTCAGCCGCCCGGCCTCGACCCATGCGGACGCGTGGACTTCGCCTGTTTCCGGCTTGCCTGCTTTTGTCCGCGCATCGGGGGTTTCGATACCGTGATCGACGGCGTTACGCAGCATATGCAGCACCGGTTCGCGCAGCGCCGCCAGCACGCGGCGATCGGCCTCCGCTTTGCCGCGCTCAACCACCAGCGTCGCCTGCTTCCCTTCATCTACGGCGATTTCGCGGACCATCCGCTCGTGACCGTCGAACAGGCTATCGACCGGCGACAGCAGCATCCGCTCGGCATCATGTTCGATAGTCATCGTCGCGCGGTCGAGCCGTTCGCGCCGCCGCGCCTCGTAAGACCGAAGTCGACCGACCTCTTGAGTCACCCGCGACAATCGCCGCGCAACCTCGCCCGTTCGTCCGCCCTCGGCGAGCCGTACCAGCGCGATCAACTCCGCCTGAACATCGCCCAGCGCCTCGTCCAACCCGGCGCCGTCCCGGGTCTCGACCGACAATTCACCCAGTGCACGCGACAGGCGTTCGAGATGTGCGACATCGACGCGCAGCCGCTCCGCCGCAGCGGGTTCGACCACCGGCGCATCCGCCGCCTTGCCGCTGGCGCTGTCCTCGATGCGGTCGAACAGCGCGCGCAGGTCGGCGATCAGCGCGGCATCAAATGGTCGCTCGCCCGCCTCGACCGCCAGCAGCCATTCCTCCGCCTGATGCGCAAGCGCTTCGGTTTCGGGTTGCTCGACCGCGCGCGCTGCGCCCTTCAGGCTGTGCGCGCGCCTGCTCGCATCCTTGATATCGACAGGACGCCCCGCCGCCGCATCGCCCAGCGCAAAACGTACCGCCGAGAGATGCTCGGCAAGTTCCACCTCGAAAGCGGCAAGCAGCGCGGCGCGTAGATCGTCCACGTCAGCGTCGGCTCACAGCCGGTAGCGGGCAGTCAGCCCCACCAGCTTCCCCGACAGTTGGGTCAGGTCGCCCGCCGCCTGGTCGAGCTGACGGGTGCTGGCCGCGGTCTGCTGGCTGGCCTGGCGAATATTCTGGAGCGCGATCGTCACCTGTTCGATGCCGATCTGCTGCTGGTTGGTCGATGCCACGATCTGCTGGAAGGTCTGGACGCTTTCTTGGATGCGGACGGCCAGTTCCTCGATCGCCGCCTGGCTGGCGTCGGTGCGTTCCTTGCCCGATGCGACCCGCTTTACCGCTTCCTCGGTCAGCATCACCGATGCGGTGATACCGCGCTGAACATCGCCCAGGATCGCGCGGACATTGCGCGTCGCACCCTTCGCCTGATCGGCGAGCGTTTTCATTTCGGCCGCCACGATCGCGAAGCTGCGGCCCTGTTCGCCCGCCGCCGCCGCCTCGATCGACGCGTTGAGCGCCAGCAGGTGCGATCGTTCGGACACGTCGTTGACGGTGGCAATGATGTCGCCGATCGCCTGGGTCTTTTCGGACAGGGCGACGATGTTCTGCGCGACGGCTTCGGCCTGTTCGCGGATCGCGTCCATCGCCCGGCCGGTTTCGTCGACTGCGGTTATCCCGCCTTCGCTGACCTGCGCGGTCGCTTGAGCCGCGGCGATCACTTCCTGCGCGCGGCGGGTGATCTGGCTGCCCGAATGGGTGATTTCGTCGACCGTGGCGGCGGTTTCCTGCACTGCGGCAAGCTGTTCCTCGACCGAAGCGGCCTGTTCCTGGGTCGATGCACGGATTTCGTTCGCCGCCGCATTCAGGTTTTCGGTCGCGGACCGGCTTTGCCGTGCAATTTCTCGCAACCCCTCCACCATCGCGTTGAGGGTTGTGCCCAACTGCCCCAGTTCGTCCCTGCCCGAAGCGTTGGCCGTGACGGTCAGGTCGCCCTGGCCCACCCGTCCGACAAAGCCCATGAATTCGTTCAAAGGCCCTGTGATAGACTGGCGGATGGCCCAGGCGATGACGATAGCGATGCCGATTGCAAGGAATAGCCCAATCAGGATCGAGGTACGCGTCGTCGAATAGCTTTCGTCGATCGTGCGCTGCCCGGCACTGATCGCATTGTCCAGCGTGGTGCGCATCGCGCGGGTGGATCCGATGAACTGCTGATGATCGCGATCGATCGCGACGCCGCGTGCCTGAACCTGATCGGCTGCACCTGCGCGCATCGCATCGAACTGCGCCACGCTGTTGGCACGCAACCGTTCGAATGCCGCTTCGGCCTGAGCCGATTGGTCAGTCATGTTCCGCCACAACGCCGCGCGCTCGCTGCTGATCGCGCTTGCCTGATAATTCATCACCAACGCCCGCACGCGATCGAGTTCGGTTTCGGCAGCGTTCAACCGACCTTGCCAGGTGCTAAACGCATCGATGCCGCCGCGCCCCGACAGAAAGGCGATGACCGCGGACAGCCGCGCTTCTCGCATCGCCGCCTCGGCGGTGGTCACGCGATCGACCTGGTCCACTGCGGCAACATCGCGTTCGACGATACGTTCGACCGTCTCGTTGACGTTGCTCAACTGGAGCAGCGCGAAACCGCCGAGCAACGCCAGCAACAGAGTGATGGCGGCAAACCCCGCCAGGATGCGGTTCGAAATCGACAAGTGCGTCATCCTTCCAGTCTGCCCGCCTCACCCAGCAGATGCCGGGCAAGGTGGGGCAGCGATACGAGCGTGTAACCGGGTTCGCCGTCGCGGGCGACGAAATGTGTGAGGGTGTCCGAAACCGCAAGTGCGGCGTCGATGTCTTCGGTGCCGTCCGCGCGGTCGATGGCCAGCGCCAGGCAGCGTTCGTGGCGCAATATCAGCACCATGCGGTCGCCTTCGCCCGTCGGCGTCCCGCCGAGCAGGGCAGCGGGATCGAACAGATTGTGCAAGATTCCAGCGCGCGCGAATATGCCAATCAGCGGCGACTCCGCACCGGGAACGCGCGTAATTCGCGGCATCGGCGCGACCGCGGCGACATCGACCAGCGGCAGCGCGAAGCGTTCTGCGCCGATCGACCATAGGATCAGCCGCTGCGTCTCGCGCTGTGCGAGTTCGTTGGGGGTCGCGTATCGCGCCTGGCGTTCGGCAAGCAGCGCCGCGACATCGGCGTCGTCCAAACCGTCGATCCGAACGGGCACGTCGCCTTTTTTGCTCATGCCATCGCACTCCGCGCTGCATCGGCGAGCATCGTCGCGGTCATCCCGTCGCCCTCGACCAGTTCGGCGTCGGCGGGCAGGTCTCGCACCGCGCGCAATGCGTTGCCCAGCGCGCGACGGCCTTCGTCGGCGCGACCCTCGGCCAGCAAATGTCGTCCCAAGAGATAATGCCCCATCGCGAACCTGTTATCGAGATAGAGCGCGTTGCGAAATCCCCGTTCGGCGCGGGCCTTTTCGCCCAATGCCAATGCGCCCAGCGCGCCAAGATAATGCGGCACCGGATCGCGCGGCACCCTTGCCGTGTGTTCGTCGGCTAGCCTCAGCGCCTGACCGGCATCGCCCGCCGCCAGCGCCGCGCGCAGTTCGGTCAGCGGAACGCCGCTTGGCGGCGGTGGCGTTTCGACAGGACGCTCAGGGCGTGGTGTGCGTCCCGCAATTCCTGGAATCGGGTGCCGGGCCGGACGCGCGACGGGCGCGGCGGGTTCCGCAACCTCGGCCACGTCCGCCTTCACCTCCGTCACCGCGTCCGGCCGTCGGTAAACCAGCAGTCCGGCCAGATCGACGATCCGCGCCACCTCTGCGAAATCGGGGCTAGATTCGGCATGACCCAGGAACAAATGTCCCTCCGCTGCCAACCGGTTAGCAAGCGCGCCGACCATCGCCTTGGCCATAGGCGGGCTGAAATAGATCAGCACGTTGCGGCACAGGATCAGGTCGAAATCGACGAATTGCAGCGCCGCGCTGTCACTAAGCAGATCGACCATATTGTGCCGTTCGAACCGCACCAGCCCGCGATAGCGCGATTTCAGGCGATAGGTGCTCCCTTCGGGATCGAACAGCCGGGCGCGCTCATTCTCGCCCAGCGTCCGCATCGCCCAGCCGGTATAGCGCGCCTCGCGTGCGGTGGTCAGCGCCGCCTGGTCGATGTCGGTGCCGGTAATCGTGATGCGCCAGTTGGCGATGCCGTCGCCCAGCAGGTCGGTCAGGATGATCGCGATCGAATAGGGTTCCGCCCCCGTCGAACAACCGACGCTCCAGATGCGCAGACGCTTTTCGTCGGCGCGCGCCGCGATCAGCCGCGGTAGCAGGATGCGGCGCAGCACGTCGAACTGTTCGGCGAAGCGGAAGAAGAACGTCTCGTTGATTGTGATCGCGCTTTCGAGCGCAGCCCATTCGTCCGCGCCCGCATCGCCGTCGAGCAGCGCGAGATACGCGTCGGACCCCTGTCCGGTCGCCGCCATTCGCTCGGCGATCCGCTCGATCAGCTGATCGTCCTTGTCGCGGTAATAATCATGACCGGTGCGCGCGATAATCCGTGCCTTCAGCGCTTCGAACGTGGGATCGTGCGCGGACAGCGCGGTAGGCACGCGCCGGGTGCGCGTCACGCCGGTGCGCGCTCAGCCCAACGCGCTGCGCGGTGCTGGGCCATTTCGGTGATCTGTCCCAGCCGCTCGCGTTCGAACCGATCAAGCAGACGGTCAAGTTCGATCACATGCGCCACGCCATCATCGGTCGCGATTTCGCCGGTCACGAGCCCATTCAGACTGTTGGCCGCATCGACAACGCCGATTGCTGCCCCATCGACCGACCGTCGTTCATTAACACGATCGACCAAAAGGCAAGGTCGTGAAGCAGACACCCCAGTTGGACAGATGATATGCGAGAAACCGTGAGCGACAAGAATCCTGTTTTCCAGCCCCAACACTACGGCGGTTGCGAGTACCGGCAGAAATCGTCCGCGTAATTCAATAAATCCAGCAACCGCGTCGGGCAAAGTGGGCGAGCGCCATAACGGCAGGATCGGTAGGATAACGGCCACCGCATCAGCGGCGATCCCTACGTTACGATCAGCAACCGTACAAAAGAAGAAATCACGCGACACGTTTTTTCTGATCGCTCCTGCAAATACCCTGCCCGGCGGGTAAGTTCTCCGAAATTCTCGATCCCACAAAACATATTTCTTTACGATGCGAAAGACGCTCAGCACTATATCGTTGAGATCAGTAGCATCAGGCTGCCCGGCAACTGGGAACCAAGCAGGACCGATGTCTGTTTTGCCTCCCGGTGAAGACAGTCTGATCATCCCAACTCGGAAAAGCGGCAGCGTTCCGTTTCTCCTTCGGATTGTCCGGCATCGCTCGCGCAGGTCAAGTTATAATAACTAAAATCCGCTCTTTGAACGCTGGGGCTGAAGTGCTTCCACGCCCCCAGGGTTGGCAGGCAGGCAAGTCGGTTCGATAGCACTTGACCTGGAGATCTGGCACGCGACTGTTTTTGCCGTGTATGCCAATGTCGGTGTCTCGCAGTTTTGGTCATCGCTACGCGCTTCCAGCTTTGCCCCCTATCAGAAGCGGCGTAGCCCGTTGCAGTCAGCTAGCCGTCCTCAATTGGTCGTGCCCCGCCTAATGGCTCGCGTTTCAGTTCGTTCAAATCAAAATCCATCTTTGAACTGAAATCCGTCAGGATCGTTCGGGCCAGACGCCATATTTGGGTGGGGGAAAATCTTGACTGAACCATTGGCGAAGCCCGCACGATCCATGCCGTCCACCCCACAGGGCGCGCAGGTCGTCGCCGCGCAAGTTCCTGGCATCACTGGTCTGTTGTCTCTAGCGATCGGGGTGGTCATCATTGCCGGCCTATTCCTGGGCAAGGACGTGCTGATCCCGATCACGCTGGCGATCCTGTTATCGTTCGTGCTGTCTCCGATCGTCGATCTGTTGCGGCGGTTGGGCATACCCAAGGGAGTGGCGGTGCTGTTCGCCGTGCTGTCGGCGTTGGGGACGCTGGGCGGGGTCATCACGCTGGTGGGGATGCAGGCGGCATCGCTGGCCGACGATGCGCCGCGTTATGCCCAGACGATCGAGCGCAAGATCGCAGGCGTGCAGCAATTGGCGGCAGAAGGGTTGGCGCGGTTCGAACGCTCGCCCGCTGCCGGTCCTGACGCGCCCGATGGAACGCCCGCCGCCACGCAAGCGCCACCGGTCCGACAGTCGACCAGCGCCGCCAACCCGCTACCCGTGCGCGTTGTCGCAGAAACGCCATCGGTGCTGTCGCGCGTGGGCGAATATCTCAGTCCGATTCTAGGACCGTTTCAGACGTTCATCATCGTGCTGGTCGTGGCCATCTTCATCCTGATGCAGCGAGAGGATCTGCGCGATCGCCTGATCCGGTTGTTCGGATCGTCGGACCTCCACCGAACGACCGTCGCGATGGACGATGCCGCGGCGCGGCTGGCGCGCTATTTCCTGTCGCAGCTCGCAGTGAATACCGGTTACGGCATATTGGTAACGGCGGGGCTGTGGCTGATCGGAGTTCCGGTCCCGGCGCTGTGGGGGATCATCGCGGCGATCCTGCGCTTCGTGCCCTATGTCGGGTCGCTGCTCGGCTCCGCTTTGCCGCTGATCGTCGCTGCCGGGGTCGATCCCGGCTGGACGATGGTGATCTGGGTGTTGGTGCTGTTCCTGATCCTCGATCCATTGCTCGGCTATGGGATCGAGCCGATGCTCTATGGACATTCGACCGGATTGTCGCCGTTGTCGGTGGTGCTGGCGGCGGTGTTTTGGACCTGGGTCTGGGGTCCGGTCGGGCTGGTGCTGTCGATGCCGCTGACGCTGTGCCTGGTGGTGATGGGGCGGCACATCCCCGCGCTCGAATTTCTAGACGTACTGCTGGGCGACCGCCCCGCCTTGTCGCCGGTTGAGGGCTTTTACCAGCGGATGCTCGCCGAAGACCCGGACGAGGCGATCGAGCAGGCCGAAAAGCTGCTCGAGGATCGCTCGCTTACCGCCTATTACGACGAAGTGGCGCTGGGCGCTTTGAAGCTTGCCGCACAGGATGCAGCCCGCGGCGCCATCGACCGCGACACGGCGGGACGGATCGTCGCGTCGATGCAGGTGCTGGTCGACGAACTCGCCGATGCCGACGATACCGCATCGACCAGCCGCGATGGCGACGCCAAGCCGCTGAGCCCGGTGGAGGGCGGCGATGCCGGTTTTGCCGAAACCGCCAGCACCGCCCCGCCCGAGGCCCAAGGCGAATGGCGCGAACCGGGCGCGATCCTGTGCCTGGCGGGCCGCGGTGTGCTTGACGATGCGGTCACCGCGATGATGGCGCAACTTATGGAAAAACGGGGGTTCGGCGCGCGCCGGGTGCGGCACGAGGAAGCATCGCGCGCGCGCATCGCCGAACTCGATATCGAACATGCTCGTCTGATCTGCATTTCCTATCTGGAAGTCAGCGGCACGCCTTCGCACTTGCGCTATCTGGTCCGCCGCATCGCCGCGCGGGCGCCCGGCGTGCCGATCATGGTTGGCCTCTGGCCCGAAGGTGAGGCCGCGCTGTCCGACCAGGAAATCCAGCGCGTGCTGGGGGCCGACCACTATGTCGGGTCGCTGACCCAGGCGGTCGAGGTCGCACTGGAACGCGCAACGCCAGTGATCGAGCAAGCGGCATGAGCGCAGCCAACCACAAGGCGGGCGAAGGCGCACGGTCGCCGTTCGAGGTGCCTGCCGATGGCTGGCTGGCGATCGCCAAGCGGGTCTGGGCAGAAATCGGCCGCGACAATGTCGGGCTGGTGGCGGCGGGCATCGCGTTCTATGCCTTTGCCGCGATCGTTCCGTCGCTGGCGGCGATCGTGCTGAGTTATGGTCTGATCGCCGATGCCGCGACGGTGCAGCGCGATCTCGAAGCGTTGTTCGCGACGCTGCCGCGCGATGCCGCGGCGATCATCGGCGACCAGCTTGTCGGCGTCGTGACGACGTCGAGCGGCAAGCAGGGGCTGGGCCTGGTCGTGGCGCTGGGCATCGCGCTTTATGGTGCAACCAAGGGGGCGTCGGCCATCGTTACCGGGTTGAACGTCGCCTATAACGAGGCGGAGACGCGCGGATTCGTCCGGCTCAACCTGCTCTATTTCGCGATCGTGCTCGGCGGGGTTGCGATGGCGATGATCGCCATTGCCAAGACCACGCTTTTTGGTTTCCTCGAGGCGCTGATGCCGAATGCGCCCGACATCGTCACCGCGGCGATCCGCGTGATCGGATTCAGCATTCTGGCCGCGCTGGTCGTGACGGCGGCGGCGTGCCTGTATCGCTTTGCACCGGCGCGAAAGAAACCCGCCTGGGTGTGGCTGTCGCCGGGGTCGCTGATGGCCACCGCCTTGTGGCTGGCGGGCACGATCGGGTTCGGCATCTATGTCGCCAATTGGGGGAATTACGGCGCCACCTATGGCTCGCTGAGTGCGGTGATCGTCATGTTGACCTGGCTGTGGCTGTCAGCGTTCGTGTTCTTGCTGGGCGCAGAGATCAATTCCGAACTCGAACGCCAGGTCGAGGGAGAGGCGTCGGCGGCTGATGTCGCCGAGTCGACTGAACAGACCGAACCGCTGACGGTGCCGAACTCC
Source organism: Pseudomonadota bacterium (assembly GCA_023418595.1). Classification (GTDB taxonomy): domain Bacteria; phylum Pseudomonadota; class Alphaproteobacteria; order Sphingomonadales; family Sphingomonadaceae; genus Sphingomonas. The sequence goes on along the minus strand of JAEZZI010000032.1, from coordinate 9,036 downwards.
GAGTTGCCGGTGGCGACCGTTACCGGGATGGGCTTGCCGCCGGTAGCATTTGCCGCGGCGTCGGGTGGGGTCGCGCTGCTGCGACGCGGGCGGTCGGGCAGCGGCATAGCGCTGATCGCCGTCGCCACGTTGATCGCATGGCGGCAGGGCACGAAAAAAATCTGGAGCCAACGCGACCAAGCCGCGCGTGGATCGTTCGGGGATTCCCAAGATAATTCGAGGAAAGCGTAACACCATGGCCGATCGCGATTACGACATCAAAACCCTCAATTCCCTGATCGCCACCACGCTCGACAGCGTCGATGGCTACACCGAAGCCGCCAAAGACATCGAGAATCAGCGTTATGGTGCGATGTTCACCGCGCGCGCCAAGGAACGCCGTCAGGTCGTCGGCGACCTGCAAGCCGAAGTCCGCCGCCTGGGTGGCAATCCCGAGGATGACGGCACCGTGCTGGCGGGCGCGCACCGCGTGTTCCTCGATCTGAAAGCCAAGGTCACCGGCCAGGACGAGAAGGCGATCGTCAACGAAATCGAGCGCGGCGAAGATCATATCAAGGCCAAGTTCGACGATGCGATCGGTGACACCAACCTGTCGATCGAGACCGTTGCTGTGGTTCAAAAAGCAAACGGATCGGTTCAACAAGGTCACGACCAGATGCGAGACCTCAAACACGCGTTGGAAAGCTAACCAATAACGATGCACTCGTCGGCGTCATGCACCTAACTCGCTAAGGTGCCTTAATTTAGTTTCGGTTCCGAATCGGAGCCGCAAGTGATACAATGAGCACGCGACCCTAGCGCGTGCGTGAAAACCACGCGTTTCTGACCCTGCGTTGGCACGTACAACGCGGGGTCATTTTGTAAGGCAGCCCTTCGGTCTTAAACCCTATTTCCGCAGGAGTGGTCAGCGGTCGATTATCAGACAATGCATATGTGATGGTGTCGTGGTTCGATTTCCTTCTGACTTGATCACTGTCGTTCGTCTGGCACCATGGGATCATAGCGGGACAAGTTATTCATTTAAAATTCGCCGCAGAGTCTGTCGCGCTCCCGACGCGGTATGTTCAAACGGGGATGGGTATGGACATCATGGTCGCGGCGCTGATAATTTTCGCCATCGTAATTTTGGCGACGGGCTATTTTTTGGTCATCAGTTTGCGCCGCGAGATTGTCAAACGGGGATATGACCCGACGCCAATAACGCTATCTACCGCGCTGCGGGCACTGACATACGGCTTGCGCGATCGACGTTGACGCGGTGGAGACGTTGCATTCACTCTGCATAACCGCCTCAATGTGAATGCGAAGGTAATAGACTGTAAAATTGTGGGTATCCGACCGGTGGCAGGCAGCGGTATGAGCGCGCGACCCGAGCCGGCATTGCCTTCATCAATCTAAGTCTAGACGACTTCCCTCGTCCGGGACCCATCAGATGCGCGATCATGACCAAAAATTATGTGAAAAGGCTGATCCGGCCATCAGGTCCCGGTGTCGTTCGAGACCGGGGAGACTGCGCCCGCGGCGCGGTTCAGGCAGCGTTCCGCTGTCCAGGATGGCCTGGTAACGATAAGCGAGCAGTTGATGCAGGGCCCGGACTACGTTCGATCTCGCAGTCGCGACGCGATTGTGCTCTTGCTCAGCTCGCACGGCGTGATACGCCATCCCCTCGTTTGCAAGCGTCGTCGCTCTTAGCCTAACTCGGCGTTTCGGTTTGGTAACAATTATTAGCTCAATCGGTTCTCCCCGCATTAACGGGACTCAATCAGTGCGCGTCTCGCCTCACATTCGTCCCCGTTAACTCGCGGCCGCACCAGGCCTACGCAGAGGCCTGACTTTTTACGGGATTGCCGACTTCTTGAATCTTGCCTCTTGCGGACCAGCTATTTGACGAAAATCACAAGGCGCCCTTGTCTATCAACAGTGATGCCGGTAACCGCAGCCAGTCGGTGTAGCCACTGACGAACGATGACAGCCGTATCTGGCAGAAATCAGCCATTTGGCGAAGTGTTGGCGGCCTTACCTGAGGTCCCTGCCGCCCCAGCCAAGGCCCCGTCAGGGGCTGATTTTCCTCAGAAAACCGTAGGAGCCGACCCGCCGATCCCTTGGCTGGGCCGGAATTGTAACAAGTTGTTGTAACAAACGAGTGTTGCAGATGACCATGCCATCCATGCGGTTCAGGCCGACACCACCGATGTCAAAACGCTGCGCCAGCTGGGCGCGTGCGATTTCGCCGACGCCGTCGTCGGCAGCGATGTGGAGGCGAGCGTGATGACGACTTCGGCGTTGGTCGATCTGGGCGTGCCGACGATGTGGCAATAGCCACCAACGAACGCCACGGTCACATCTTGGAGCGGACCGGCGCGCACCATGTCGTCTATCCCGAAGCGCGGATGGGGGTGCGGGTAGCGAACATGGTGACTGGGCGGATGATCGATTATATCGAATTCGACGATGATTTCGCGATCGCCAAGACGCGCGCGCGCGTCGCGATGGCCAACATGACACTGGGAATCAGCCATCCGGTCGAACCACGGCGTGGACGATCGTGGGCATCAAACGACCGCGCGAGGATTTCACCTATGCCCGGCCCGATACGATGTTCGCCGCAGACGATCTTCCGATCGTCTCGGGCCGGGTTGATCTCGTTGAACGATTTGCAGCTCTGACTTGATCTCCATCTGGATGCTAGAACGCAACTGCGGTGGACGCAGGCCATTCCCTTCAGTTTCGGAAAGGATTTCTCGTGGTACCTGGTCGGCACATGCTAATGCCGATATGCGTCCATAGTTTCGCTACTCCGCGAATTGGCAGTAATCCCAAACCAGCCGTTCGCCTGCGTTTCATCGGCAACGGTTCGATTAGACCGCAACGATGAGTTGCAACGCGATGCTGGGACAGCCTTGAACACGCACCAACATAGGCTCGGTCGAAGCTCTCGCTACAACTTCTGCTGCCAGGGTTAGGCATTCGGCGGTGGAGAGGGTGTCAGCTACCGGCAATGCCCATACTCTAAACGGTCATTCCGCAACGCGCCTCATAATCGGTCGCTCAGCAAGTTGTCCGACGATGCCAAAAGCGGACATTTGCTTGAACGATGAGGCAGCTCCGATGCTTTCACCCACGGCTCGTTATTCCCTTGTGCGCCCTCTAATGATTCCGACATCTGGAACATTCAAGCTGACACATCTTCAAGGCAGACTCATCGCTCGCTTTATGTCCCGCCAGTCGACCAGTTTGAAGTTCTGCTGGCCGCGGGTCGGTTGATCCATATCGTCATGGACCGCAATCAAGCCTTCTGGATAACCGCCGATCGGTCCTGACCAGGCGTCGATGCCATCGGTGGCGGTTACCCCATCGATCGTGCCGTGCTCGGTGATCGCGAAGCGGCCAACATAGGTTTCGCCCGTGGGTTCGATCCGAAACACGGCATAGCTATCATCGCCCTGTGAGGATGCGATCAGATAATTGTTCGTGCCATCCCGCATGATCGTCAGCCCCTCGACATCGTCGGTAATCCGCTTGCGATCGACCTTCGCGACGCTGACCGCATCTGGGCTACCTGCCGGATCGAAATCGAACCGCCAGATGCCGACATCCTCTTCGCCGACGTAAAGCTTGTCTGCCACGTCATCGACCACGCAGCCTTCGAGTTGCGAGCCGAGCTTCAGCGAGCGGACCAGCGCCACGCCGGGCACGTCTCCGTTCGCCGCGACCTGCCAGATGCGGATATCACCCAGCTTGTTATTGGCGATCAGGTAGAAATCGTCGCCGCGCTTGCCCATGCACGATCCGTAGGGCTCGCCCATATTCGTCGGGATAAAGCCGAAGTCGCGCGTCTCCAACGTGTGGGGGTCGAACAGATAGAGGTTGATCCCCATCTTCTGATCGTTGGTCGCCGCGACCAGCACCATGTCCTTGCGATCGCCAACCGGAAAACCGGTGCGAAGATCGACATTGTTCACAGCGCCGCTCGGCAGGAACTGACGCACGCTGCCGTCGAGATTGTGGACATAAAGCCCGTCCGATTTGTCGGTCCCGAACATCACTGCGCGGGACGGGTCGCTCGAATCCGCCCATAATGCGGGATCATCGGCATCGACGGCTGCATCGGTGGTCACGACCGTTTCAACCACTGCATGGACGATCGCGGGGGGATCGCCCGCCGACCAGCGCGGCACCGACGGCGTGGTCGCACATCCCGCCACCGCCAGCGCGGCAATTGCTGCGAACGTCGTGCGAATGGTCATGATCTTGCCCCTGGTCATTATCGGTTCAGTCCTTCGGCTCGGCGACGCATGGCGCGCCGTCCGGGCCTGTGCCCGCGGCACAGCGTCGGTCTGGACCCGTGACGCCCGCAAGCGTCGCGATCCGTTTCGAGCCATCAGCACCGCGCGTCAGTTCGAACCCGTCATACAGTCGGCCAGTGGGTGTGAACGCATAAAAGGTGAGCGTGTCCGCAGCAACGTCGATGCGCTGGTAGAGCTGCGTATCCTCGGCCACGCGGTCGGGCTGCGTTGCCGAGCGGTCGTTCAGGCCGTACATCTTGGCACCCGTTACCGACACGACATAGACCGGTCCTTGCGCTGTTCCCGAGGCCTGTGCCGTCGCGCTCGCAGCGCGCCCCGCTTCGCTGGTCAGGCGACCATAACAATGGTCGTGGCCCTGCAACACCAAATCGATGTTTCGCTTGTCAAAGATCGACTTCCACGCCGCTTTCAACTCGGCAGTGTCATCAGGTCGTGCGCAAGTGAAGATTGGCTGATGGAACAGCGCCACGGTCCAGCGATTGGGATTATTGGCCAGTAACTCGTCGAGCCAACGAGTCTGCGTGTCGAGCGCGCCCAGATCAATCCCCGCGGTGCCATCGAGAATGATGAACCGCACCCCCTGATAATCCACCGAATAGGTGGTCGCCTTCGCGCCCTCCGCGCCATTTTTCGGTAGCGCGAAGCTCAACGGCCAGTGTGGGCCGAGGAGGCGCGTTTCGCTACCATCGGGCCAGGTCGCGTCGACATATTCATGGTTGCCGGGTGCGGGTAGCTGCGGGATCGTCGCATAATGGTGGCCGCCGGCGGCGGTCCATTCGCCCCATTCATCGTCGTGTACCTTTTCCTCGCGTTGCGCGACGAGGTCGCCGGCATGGATGGCAAGCGCGGGCGATGCGCTGGCCGTAAACGCCTCGCGGATCACGCGCGATGCGACCGATAGGATGCCGTTCTGGGTGTCCCCGAAATAGAGAAAGGAGAAGGGGCGGAATTCGGCTGTCGCCGTCCGAAACTGAAGCCACTCGCTCCAGCCGTCCGCGCCCTTTACCCGGTAGAGATATGCGCTGGCCGGCTTCAACCCGGTGAAACGGAGCTGATGATAGCGCGCTTTGCCGTTTTCGTTGGCAATCGACGCGGAGGTGCCGGTCAGCGGCTTTGCGAAATGACCGACATTCGGCCCGTCGATCGCCGGCGCGAATTCGACTTGCGCGGTTTGCTGGCGAGGATCAGTTCGCCATGCGATGGCCATTTCCGTACTGGGGTCGGCCCCGGGGGTTAGCACAATACGGTCGGGGTAGCCGGTGGCGGCGAACGGCTTGCCGGTCGCGGGTGTGCCAGTCATCGGCACGATCGTAGCGGTCCGCGCCGGGGCCGTGGTCTGCGCGACGGCGGGCGCCGCTGCCCCGATCAGGGCAGCGGTAGCGAGCAAACGTACAAACCCCATCAGAAGGTCACCCGCACGCCGAATTTGGCCGTCCAGCTATACTCTTCATACTGCAACAAACGCCGCGTGGTCGGTCCATTCTGATAGGCATAATAGGGTTCGTCGAACGCGTTGATGAATTCGCCAACGATCTGGACATTTGGCGTCACGCGGTATTTGGCGGTGAAGTCGGCCTGGAAATGCTGATCGACATAGCGATCCTCGACCGGATCACCCCCGACTTCATCAAGATAGCCGGAGCGATAGGCCCCAGCAGCACGCAGGCTGATCGGACCTTTTTCATAACCCACCACCGCGTTGAATGTGTGCTTCGACGATGCAGGCAGGGGGATGGAGCGTCCGTTGGTGAATTCGCCGTCGGCCAGTTGCCCCTCGGCATCGGTATAGGTGTAGTTGAAGTTGGCGAGCAGTCCGTCGAAGGGCGCGGGCAGAAACGTGAACGCCTGCTGGTACGAAAATTCCAGACCCTTCACCGTCGCGCGTTCGCCATTCAACGGGATCGTGCCTTCATCAACGCTGATGCCGTTAAAGGTGATGTCGTCGAACTCGCCGACCACGATGAAATCGTCGATGCTCTTGTAGAAGGCACCGAGCGAGACGACCGCGTCGCGGGTGAAATAATATTCCGCCGACGCGTCGAAATTCCAGGCGCGATAGGGTTGCAGGTCGGGATTGCCGAATTCGCCGGAACGCTCGCCTTCATCATCCTCCTCGACGATGAAGCGCGGCGCGACCCGGCCGATGTTGGGGCGCACCAGGCTCTTATAGCCCGCCGCGCGTAGCACGACGCCGTCGCTCGGCTCGAACCGCACGTTCAGGCTGGGCAACCAGTCGGTATAGCTGCGGTCGAAGGTGACCGGCGTCACCGTGACGATTCCGGTATCCTCGTTCGCGTCGAGCGCGTTGGCGAAGAATTCGTTGTGCGTGCGCTCCATCCGAACACCGCCAACGACGCGGAGCGTCGAGGAGGTGTAACGCCCGAGCAGATAGCCGGCGAGCACGTCCTCGGTTGCGCGGAAATCCTCCGACGAGGATGCGAAATCGCTGTCGAAGGCGTTGCGAGTGAAGCGACCATAAGGATCGGTGCCGATGAAATCGCGCAACGCATCGGTGTCCGGTGTCGGTTCGATCAGCGCCAGGCCATAGCTCTGCCCGCCCGTCAGGTCCGCAAGCGTGAAATCGCCGTCGACTTCGTCGAAAATGTCGATGACGAAATCCTGACGTTTGTCGCGCCAGCGCGCCTTGAACCCGGCCTGGATTTCGAACGTGCCGGTCGCCAGCGCAAAGCTGCGCGTGGCATCACCGCGAAGCGAATATTCTTCATCCTTGGCACGTTCCCGCGTGGTGCGCTCCAGCGCGTTGAACCCATAGCTCGATGGATCGAAGAACGCATCGCTTCCAAAGTCTATCCGATAGGCAGGGATGCGTGGATTGGCGTAGTCGATGGTAACGCCCAGCGCGTCAGTATCCTCGAACTCAGCCCGGAATTCGAGCGGATCGACAGAACCATCTTCGGTCTGGGTCGCCTGCGAATAAGCGGCGTCATAAACGAATTTCCAGCCCTCGACCTCGGTCTTGCCGCCGAACGATACGGTCTTGATTTCCTGCGCCTCGCCACGATCCTTGATGTCGCGATTGACCTCGATCGTACCGTCCGCAGAATCGAAGCTGGCGGTTGTGGCGGTGCCCGCGAAGGGCTGTTCGTCGAACGCAAAGATCAGGCGGCGGCGGAACTCGTTGTCGTCGAAGCGGCTGTAGAGACCACGCAGATAGACTTCGGTCGTTGCCCCGATCCGCGCGTCGAACGACAGGTTCGCGCCGATCCGCTCGCGCGTGACGTCGTAATCGCGGTAATCGACTTCCTCGACATAATCGACGCCGTCGTCCGATGTCGCCCAGCCCGATGCCTCCACATTGTCGCTGGAAAAGCGGCGTTTGTAATAGCTGAAACCGCCAGCGATGCCGAAATCGCTGCCGATCGGGATGGAGAAATCGATCCCCGCCTTCGGGCTGACCGCGTCGCGCAGGTCGTTGTAAGAACCTTCGAGCGTCACGCCGATATAGGGCTGCTTGCGGTTAAACGCGCTGGTCGTCTCGATCTCGACCGACCCGCCCAGCGTATCGGCGTCCATGTCGGGGGTCAGCGATTTCTTGATAGTGATCGCTTCGACCAGTTCGGACGGGATCACGTCGAGTGCCGCCGCGCGCGAATCGCCACCGGTCGCCAGCACGCGGTTTCCGTTGATCGAGGTCGAATTGAGTTCGGGGTCCAGCCCGCGGACCGAGACGAACCGGCCTTCGCCTTGGTCATTCAGCACGTTGATACCGGGTGCGCGACGCAGTGCTTCGGCGACATTCTGGTCCGGAAACTGACCGATGGCGTCCCGCGTCAGCACGGTCGACACGCCTTCGCCCGCGCGTTGGCGAGAGATCGAGCTGGCGAGGTTCGCGCGCTGGCCGATCACCAGAACCGCGCCTTCTTCGTTGGAGCCAAGCTGAAAATCAACGCGGACGTCGCCGGACGCAGGGACCGTGATCGTGCGCGTCACCGGTTCTGCGCTCGTATAGCGCGCGACCAGCGTATAGGTGCCCGCGGGTACATCGGTGAAGCGGAAGCTGCCGTCCCGATCGGTGGTGTCGGTGCGCTGCAATTCGACCAGCTCAATCTCGGCGGCACCTAGTGCGCGGGTGGAAGAGATGTCGAGCACGGTGCCGACAACATTCTGTGCCCATGCATTCGCTGGCAATGCGACCGATCCCAGTAACGTGGCCGCCAAAGCGAACTTGCGGCGATGCCGCACGACCAGATGCACCATGATAAAAATCCCCCGTCGCGACGATCGCGAGTCGAACGGGCAGATGACGGTTATGTGTTACAGCAGGGCGGCGGCGGGAGGTCGCTTTTGTGACAGGCCGCTGCTTCTCTCGAGGCGACTGCCAATCACGATACATTGTATCATTTCGAAGCTCCATCTGCCGCTTGCCGCAGCTATCCCAACTTTGGTCTCCGTTGGACGGCGACCGGTATAGACCTTAGGCAAACTAAAGCCGCCAGTCCGCAAGCGGCCCAAGAGCCGTTGGACCGGTGCAAGCGTCAGCCGCCAGTCAGCAATGCGCCCCAAATCCGGTCATTCTGAGCCACCGCTTACGATCCCGAAAGCGGCCACTCGTATCGATCAGCAAGCAACAGTTACTTTTGGGTGGCTAGGTGTTTAGTCCCGGCATCTGGTGGATCGGGTCGACGATGAACCGGCCTGGCTCTGACGTCCAGATCTTGGCGATGTATTCGTAGGGTGTGAGGCCGCTGAGCGTCTTGAGCCGGCGGGC
>JAEZZI010000003.1 GCA_023418595.1 Pseudomonadota bacterium | reverse complement strand
CGGCCGCCTCAAGGATTGGCGACGGATCGCCACCCGCTACGACCGCTGCCCGACCGCCTTCTTCTCCGCCGTCGCACTCGCTGCCACCGTCATCTTCTGGCTGTGATCAACGAGTCCTGACCCTAGGGATATTCGCGCAGAGGCGCAGAGGCGCAGAGGCGCAGAGAACGCAGAGAACGCAGAGAAGGACTTTGGCCGCCAAGCGGCTATCCAACTCGATTGCGACTGTTTTGCCCGCCGCCTCGCGGCAGCAATGCCGGCTCTGTTCCTCTGTTTGAAAACTGCTTCGCGCCTTTGTGCGAGCAAAGTTCTTCTGGAAAACTACCCCAGCCGCGTGCCGATCAACGTCCCCTTGGTCCCGGCGTGGCGCAATTCGAAATCGAAATTCGGCCAGCGATCGCGCCAGCGCTTGGCGATAACCCGCTCGCCGGGGCGCGCGGCGTCGTCGAGCATCACCGTGCCGCCGACCGAAATCCGGTCGAACAACACCTCTGCCGATCCGCGCACGAACGGGTGGATCGTCCAGGGCGGGCCGTCGATCAGCAACAGGTCGATCGTGTCTGGCAGGTGTTTCAGATCATACCATGCCCCCGGCCAGTCGAGCTTGGCGCGTGCGAAGGGCGCCGCGTACATATCGGCATCGACGCCGTGTTCATTCAGCCAGCCGCGCGTCGCTGCGACGAAATCGGGATGCTGGTCGAAACTCGTCAACCGACCGCCACCGTTCAGCGCCAGTGCCTTGGCCAGGATCAAGCTCGATGCGCCCGATCCCAGCTCGACGACCTGCGCGGGACGTGCCGCTTCGATGTGATCGACGAGCAGGTGGAGCAGGCCGGTATCGGCCTTCCAACTGCCCAGATTGGGGAGCGCGTCGGCGGGCAGGCCCAGCCGCGCGAGCAGCGCCGCCTTTGCCGCCTTGGTCCCGCCCGACAGGCTCTTCGCCAGCCATGGCCACTGGATCAGCGCCCAGCCGATCACCGTCGCCTTGTCCGCGACCTTTCGCGGCAGATCATCAGGCCAGGCGCCAGAGTCGGGGAGGGTAAGAAGGCGGGTCTGTTCGCGCGAAGTCATCAGGGACGGTGCCGCTCGATAAAAAAGGGGGGACGATCCGCGTGGACCGTCCCCTTCGATTTTGCAACCGCCTTGCGACGGTGCCCCTGTCCGATGCGTCAGAAGCGGACGGTCAGCGTGCCCTTATACGCCTGGTTGCTGACATCCTTGCGTTCGATCGTGGTTTCCGCCTCGACCGCGAAGCTGATGCGGTCGGTGCCGAAGGCGATACCGCCCGACACTTCGGCCCAGTCGCGATCGGTGCCCGGCAGCGCGATAAGCGCCTGAGGACCGACCCCGCCGCGGAAGTTCGCGCCGAAGAACGCCGGGCGATCCTCGAACTCGTGAACATAGTTGGCGGTGACATAGGGGCGGAACGCGCCGGTCGAAACCTTGGCGGTGGCGCCGACGCGGCCCTGGAGGCTGTCGAACGTGCCCAGATCATATTGCAGGGCAGGGCCGCCGCCGCTTTCCACCGTGTCGGTGAACTCGATCCGGCTGGCCCGGACCGAAGCGCGCGGCGTGAGCGCGAAACCGCCAGTGCCCGCGTCGAACCCGATGCCGACTTCGGACTGGAACGCGAACGCCCGGTCGGTCGCGCGCAGGTCGAACGCCGTCGCCCCGACGGCGACCTGACGGCTGGTGTCGACTTCGAACACACCGGCAGACACCATCGCATCCAGCTTCAACCCACCCAGGGCGGCGGTGCCGTACAGCGTGCCCTGAACCAGCTGGCTCGACGCATTCTGGGTCGGGACCACTGTGTTTCCGTCCAGATCGCTATAGGTCATCGCGAAGCCGAGCGTGGAGACGTCGTCGGGGAATGCTTCGACACCCGCGGCGATGAAATAACCGTCGAAATCGCCGCGGCCCGTCGGCGTCGCGGTGGGCAGGCCCACGCCCTTGCCGTCGATATAGCCACCCGCGAGATAGACCGCGACGCTGTCGGGCAGTGCACCCTGCTGCACGACCATGCCGTTGCCGACGTCCGACTGGATGTTGGTCGCCAGATTCGACGCAGCAAGCGAAGCCAGCTGCACCGGCTTGCCATACATTGCGATCGTGCCGCCCGTATTGGCCTGGCCGGTGCCGAGCATGCGGTTGCGGATGAAGCGCGACGTGGTGTCGGTTGCGACGATGCCCTGCATCGCGCCTGCATTCTGCGCGTGCGGTGCGAAGCCTTCGAGCTGCGAACGGATCGTCGCCTGGTTCTGGAGATCCAGTTCGCCGTACAGATCGGCGAAGCGGTCATATTGACCGCGGTTCTGGTCGAGCAATCCGGCGAAGGCCGTCTGGATCGGGGACGAGCGATCGACGACGTTGGCATATAGCCCGGCTTCGATTTCCACCCGAACCGCGTTCGCCGAATAGAGGAAGCGGGGGCTGAGGATCGCGCTGAACGGAGCGGACGGGGAAAATGCCCCGGTAATTCCGCCCTGGGCCGTCAGGAACGTGAACACCTGATTGTCGCGGATGCGGAAACCCGACACCGGGGTGAAGTTGACGAAGCCGCCGATATTGGCGGCACCGGGCGCCCCGCTACCGGCATTGACGACGACCCGGTCGGACGCGCCATTCGCGCCCAGGTCGATATGCAGACGGCTTCCCGACGACAGGATCAGGTCGCCGTTGAACGTCAGCGTGCCGATCGTGCCCATCGTGCCGGGTGCGATGCTGCCCAGAACGCTGGTGGTGAAGGGCGCGTTGATACGACCGTTGCCCGCCAGCAGTCCGGACAGGATCAGATAGTCGCCGGGGGTCGCCAGCGTCCCGTTGTTGACGATCGTGCCGGTGTTCTGACGAATCTCCATCAGCGAGTTGAGCGATCCGTTGCTGGCGATGGTCAGCTGCGACGTGGCGCCCTGAATCGCGAAGCGGTCGATCGTCGCGGCCGAATTGAGCGTGATGACCCCGGCATTGCGGAGCGTCACGTCATAATAACGACCGATCTGGCCCGTAGTGCGCACGCCATCGACATTGTTCGGCGTGAAGTTGGTCGCGCCGGGCAGGCCGTTGGCGATCGTCGGCGCCGGACGAGCGGTGTCGGTATAGCCCGGTGTCGCCTGAGCCGTCTCGACCGGCATCGCCAAACCGTCTTCACCCAGAATATTGAAGACTGCAGGCGCAGCCGCATCGGCCGGACGATTGGGGACGTTGTTGCGAGGCAGGCCGGTGGCGATGTTAACGCAATCGTTGACCGGCGGATTGGTCGAGCTGTTCGGCGACTGGAAGCACATTTCGCCGAATTCCGGGCCGTTGCCCGAGACGCCGCCACCGATATGGGTCGGCAAGCCGTTGACGAGCTGGCCGTTCGAGATGATCTGATAATTGGGATCAAGCTCGGTCACCCAGGCGGCGCCGTCTTCCCAGTTGCGGTTGCCCGCAACCGCAGTGACGTAGCGATAGGGATTGTTCGCGGCGATCCAGTCCCAGTAGAGGAACAGCGGCTGATAGAAGCTCTGCGTGCCATAGCTGCCACCCGGCTGGCCCGCGAAGAAGGTCGAGCCGCCCGACAGCACGCCGATGACCACCGGCTTCGAGAAGGTGCGGTCGAGGATCAGCGGACCGCCCGAGTCACCAGGGCCGGTCGTCCCTTCACGCGTCAGCGCATTGTCGCGGAAGCCGTTGAAATCGCGCGGATTGGCGCCCGGCGTCCCGCGCGCGGGATCGTCGAAATCGAGGAAATACAGCGGCTGCGGGCGCGACACCGCGCCGGGCGAGCCGAACAGGAAGCTGTTGCGCGTGTCGAACGACACCAGCGCGCCGAGTATGTTTTCGGCAGCGCGACGACGGAAACCGCCACTGGTCGCCGACCCAGTGGTGCCGGTGCCGGTCGAACCATAGCCGGTGATGTTGACGTGGTACCCGGTGCCGGTCGCCGGATCGATGCTGCCCGGCGTCGGCAGCGGCGAGAACAGCAAGGCCCAGGTCGGAATGCCGCGCGCCGGCGTGTCGAGCACGGCGGTCGCGACGTCGGCCTCGAGGAAGCACGATGTCGGCGTAGTGCACGACGTGGCCGCACGCGAGCGCGGATCATAGAAGATCTGGCTGATGTTGTAGAAAGCCTGTGCGGTATTGGTCTGGAACCGGCCTGTCTGGTTGGCGCCCGATCCCAGCAGCCAGCGGACCAGTTCGTCGACCTGCCCCGGCGCATTGGCGCGGGTATTGGTCTCGAAGCCGATGCCCGCGCCGACCCCGCCCGAGGCCGCACCATAGGCGGTCGCGTCGCGGGTGTTCACGCAGTGTGCGGCAAAGATGACGGTGCGCGGGTTGATGAGCGTGCCGGTGCAGGTGCCGATGAAACCGCCGCCGCTGTCGGTGATGACCTGGCCGACGCCGGTAATGTTGTTCGGATCAAGCGCGTCGTTCGGCGTGAAATTATTGTTGATGACGATCTGCGGCGTCTCGACCGATCCGACAGGGGGCGTGTGCGGCGTTTCCACCGACGAAACCGGAGCGCCTTCATGCGGTGATTCGACCGAACCGGTCGGTCCATAGGGACCGACTTGTTGCGCCATTGCCGAAGGAACTGCCCCCAGCGTAGCGGCGGCGCAGCCCGCCAAAAGCAACGAACGAACGCGCGCACCGCGCGATACCGACGCAATCATGCATATCCCCCTGATCAGACTTGGCCAATCGACCAATTCCGCAACGCTATGCCGCAATTTTGTAACCGACAAGCGATATTAACGTCACGGAGGCGAAATGAGCTGACCGGGGGGCGAGCCGATGCCGTTCGGGCGGCGCGCACGAAAAAGGGCGGCCCGCCAGCGGACCGCCCTTCTTGCGTTTCGAAAGGCCGAAAAGCCTTAGCGCTTCGAGAACTGGAAGCTGCGGCGGGCCTTGGCCTTGCCATACTTCTTGCGCTCGACCGCGCGGCTGTCGCGCGTCAGGAAGCCTGCTGCCTTCACCGGTGCGCGCAGCGCCGGTTCGTAGCGGGTGATCGCCTGGGCGATACCGTGTTTGACCGCGCCGGCCTGACCCGAAAGTCCGCCGCCCTTGACGGTGCAGACGACGTCATACTGACCGTCGCGATCGGCGACGCCGAACACCTGGTTGATGACGAGACGCAGCGTCGGACGTGCGAAATACACTTCCTGGTCGCGGCCGTTGACGGTGATCTTGCCGCTGCCGGGCTTCAGCCAGACGCGGGCCACCGCATCCTTGCGGCGACCGGTGGCATAGGCGCGGCCCTGCTTGTCAATCTGCTGTTCGCGAAGCGGAGTCGTCGGCGCTGCGGGCTGGGCCGGTGCGGTTTCGACGGTCGAATCGGTTGCGTTGGCGGTTGCGGGGGCAGGGGTTGCGGCCTGTTCGCCCTTGGCGATCGCGCCCAGATCGGAGAGGGACTGGCGGTTGTCGGACATTATGCGCCCACCTTGTTCTTGCGGTTCATGCCCGCGATATCGAGGACTTCCGGGTTCTGGGCGGCGTGCGGATGCTCGCTGCCCTTGAAGATGCGCAGGTTGCGCATCTGCTGGCGACCAAGCGGACCGCGCGGGATCATGCGCTCGACCGCCTTTTCAAGGACGCGCTCGGGGAAACGACCGTCGAGGATCTTGTCCGCGGTCACTTCCTTCAGGCCGCCGGCATAGCCGGTGTGCTTGTAATAGACCTTGTCGGTGCGCTTCTTGCCGGTGAAACGGACCTTGTCGGCGTTGATGACGACGACATTGTCGCCGCAATCGACGTGCGGGGTGAAGCTGGTCTTGTGCTTGCCGCGCAGAACATTGGCGATGATCGTCGCCGCGCGACCGACCACCAGGCCGTCGGCATCGACGATGTGCCACTTCTTTTCCACTTCGTGCGGCTTGGCCGACTTGGTGGTCTTCATGAGCGCCTTCATGGGCTTTGGACCTTATTAGAGCGAGAGAAACGCGAACGCGCCGCCCCAACGGACAGCGCGATTGAGCGGCCAAATGCCGATGAACCGCCCGAAAGTCAAGCATCGCGGGCGACTGTTGACGGGTATCTAGTTACCTGTCTGATTTTGGGAGAGTGACAGCCGGGTCGTTACCACCTGTTCGACGGCGCCGATGCGGGTGCGCGTCACCTCGGTCGAGCCGGTCAGCAGACCGGTGGCCGCATCGAGCGTGACGCGCGTGTCGCGATCCCGCTCCACGGTTTCGGTGGCTTGTCCGAGCGCTGCCCGGTGCGCGCCGCTGACCATCCGCCGCAGTTCGATTCCGCCATCGGCGACGCGCGACAGGCTTTCGGTTCCGCTGAGCATCGCGCCCGTGGCAAACGGCGCGCGGCCCGGTTGCGATACGGGGCGCAAGCGATACGGCGCTTGCGCGGCGAGACCGGGCAGGATGACCGGCTCGATCATCGACCACAGCATTGCGCGTTGCTGCGCGGGCGGCGCGGACCGCAGCGCCGCCAGCGTGCGCTGCGCTCCCTGCGGCGCGTCGGTATTTGCCAAGCCACCTGCGAATGCCGCCCAATGACCTTCAATGCCGGGAATTGTCGTCAGCCGCCCCTGGGGATCGAGCCGATAGCGGATCGTGCGGTCCTTCAGTCCGGCCAGACCGCGCTCGAACCCGCCGCCATCGGCATCGCCGTCGATCCTGGTCAGCGTCAGATCGGCGAACAGGCCGTCGGCATCGCGGCTGAATCGCAGCGCGCGCTCGACCCGGTAGCGTCGCTCGCCCGCAGGATCGCTACGCCGCTGATCGGTGACATAGGTGAACGTCCGGTCGAGCGGCGGGTTGAACAGCGCGGCCGGAACCGGTGCGGTCTGGATGAGTGCGCTGGCGACGATCAGGTCAAGCACCGGTTTCGGCATCCACCCATTGCGCCAAGACAGGCGAGACGGCGGCGGGCCACATCTCGATCGCGGGCAGGTCGTAGCTGTGGAGTTCGGCGATGCGGTCGGCAAGCGGTTGCGCCAGGGCCATGCTGGTCTTGAACAGGACCGGCACCTCGGATGCATGTTCGACCTTGTCGTCCCAGCGATAGACCGAGCGGCAGGGCGTTTCGATGTTCGCGCAGGCCGCGAGCCGGTCGCGAACGGTGATTTCCGCGAGCCGTTCGGCTTCGGCCTGATTGGCGCAGGTCACGCGCACCAGAGCGATGTCCGTCACGCGGTGGCTTCGCGAAGGATGGGGGATGCCGCGGGCGTGGTTCCCAACCGATGCGCGCCCCAGGTCGTCGCGCCGACCAGCAGCGCGCCGACCACCTGATGCAGCACCGCCAGCGTGATTTCGACGCCTGACATGACGGTGGCGATGCCGAGCAGGATCTGAATGCCGAGCAGCGCGTGGATCGCGATCGCGGTCGATCGCTCGCCGCTTTTCTTCACCCGGATCGCGAGCATCACCAGCGCGGCGAACGCGACCCAGGCCCACCAGCGGTGAATCCAGTGGAGAACATAAGGATCGTTGACGATCGCATCCCAGAAACTCCGCATCGCAAATTCATCCGCCGGGAAGAAGCGGTCGTTCATCAGCGGCCATTGGTCGGTGACCAGTCCGGCGTTGAGCCCGGCGACGAACGCGCCGAACAGCAGTTGCACGAACAGCACGGCGCCAACCGCCAGCGTGAAGGGGGTCAGGCGCGCGCGGGGCGCAGCGGGATTGCGGGCGAGGTTGAGCA
Source organism: Pseudomonadota bacterium (assembly GCA_023418595.1). GTDB lineage: Bacteria > Pseudomonadota > Alphaproteobacteria > Sphingomonadales > Sphingomonadaceae > Sphingomonas. The sequence goes on along the minus strand of JAEZZI010000003.1, from coordinate 122,582 downwards.
TGTCGCGCGCGGTCCAGAGCAGGCTCGCAAGCACGAACAAGGCGAGCAGCAGATGCGCGGCAAGGCGGAAATGGCTGACATCGGTGCGCTCGACCAGCCCCGATGCGACCATCCACCACCCGATCACGCCCTGAAGTCCACCCAGTGCCAGCAGGCCGACGAGGCGCGGCTTGAATCCCGACGGGATCATGCCTTTTGCCCAGAACCAGGCGAGCGGCAGGGCGAAGGCGAGCCCGATAAATCGGGCGATGACGCGGTGGAGATATTCCCAGAAGAAGATGAACTTGAACTCGTCGAGGCTCATGCCGCGGTTGATCTGCTGATATTCGGGGATCTGGCGGTATTTCTCGAACTCGATCAGCCACTGCGCTTCGCTGAGCGGCGGCAGCACGCCCGACACCGGCTTCCATTCGGTGATCGACAGGCCCGATTCGGTCAGCCGGGTGATGCCGCCGACCGCGACGATCGCGACGACCAAAGCGGCGACGAAGAACAGCCAGTTGGCGATGGCGCGCGGGGCGCCGATCCGGGCGCGGGGTTCGACCTGGTCCATGAAGACGGTCCTATGCGCGATGGCCATGCCCGGTTCAAGCGGCGGCGGGAGTGGAGGGCGTGGCCTCGCCTCTTTTGCCGTCATTGCGAGCGCAGCGAAGCAATCCAGGGCAGCGAGCACGTCACTGGATTGCTTCGCTGCGCTCGCAATGACGGAGTATCTTTTCCGGCAGTATAGCTGGATGTCACGCAGCCTTGCCGACCACTCGCCCGAATTTTTCGTTCATGTGATATTGTAACCTGACATGATCGGTGTCATATGCGCTTCCGCAATGGCTTCAGGCGACTCACATCCGCGCGGCAGACTGGACCGCTGGGCAATCGGGCTTTCGGGCCTGTGCATGGCGCATTGTCTGGCGACGGCCCTGTTTCTGGGCGCAGCGTCGGCGGTGGGCGGTCTGCTGCACAGCCCGTTCATTCACGAAGCCGGACTGGTGCTTGCGATCGTGCTGGGTGGAATCGCGCTTGGCCGAGGCATTCAGACGCATGGTCAGCGGCTGCCGCTTGCGATCGGCGTGGTCGGTCTGGCGGTGATGGCGGCGGCGCTGACGATGCCGCACGGCAATGGCGAAGTCGGCGTGACCCTGATCGGCGTCACGCTGCTGGGGCTTGGCCATTATCTCAATCGCCGGGCCATCGCCTGACGTGCGCCGGGCGATTGCCAGCGGTCGTGGCAACGCCTAGATTTGTAGGATGGCACACGCGCATCACGAACATTCCGGCACTGCCCTGTCCGACGCGGCCCGCGTCACCCTCGAATCGAAGGGCGAGCAATGGACCGACCTGCGCGCGCAGATTTTCGGCGTGCTCGCGGGGTTCGAAAAACCGGCCAGCGCCTATGACATTGCCGAGGGCGTGTCGAAGGCCGCCGAACGCCGGATCGCGCCCAATACGGTCTATCGCATTCTCGACCTGTTCGTGGCGTCCAACCTCGCGCGGCGGGTCGAGAGCGCAAACGCCTATGTCGCCAACGCGCATCCCGATTGTCTGCACGACTGCATCTTTCTGGTGTGCGACGATTGCGGCCAGACCACGCATATCGACGACGACAAAATCACCAGCACTGTCCGCAAGGCGGCAAGCGCGACCGGATTTTCGCCGGTGCGTCCGGTGATCGAAGTGCGCGGAAAATGCGCGGATTGCGACGCGGTTTCGGCCAAAACGTAACAATCGACACGGCTTTGGCGCTGGGGTAAGCAGACCGAATGTCCGAACTGCCCCACACGCCGCTCCTCGATACGGTCAACACCCCCGCCGATCTTCGCAAACTCGAGGTCGGCGACCTTCGGCAACTGGCCGATGAATTGCGCGCGGAAATGATCTCCGCCGTCGGCGTCACCGGGGGGCATCTGGGGTCGGGTCTGGGCGTGGTCGAACTGACCACCGCGATCCATTATGTGTTCGATACGCCGAACGACAAGCTCGTCTGGGACGTCGGGCACCAATGTTACCCACACAAGATTCTGACCGGGCGGCGCGACCGCATCCGCACGCTGCGCATGGGCGGCGGGCTGTCGGGGTTCACCAAGCGGAGCGAAAGCGAATACGACCCGTTCGGCGCGGCGCATTCCTCGACTTCGATCTCGGCGGCGCTTGGTTTTGCGATCGCCAACAAGCTGAACGACGCGCCGGGCAAGGCTATCGCGGTCATCGGCGACGGATCGATGTCGGCGGGCATGGCCTATGAGGCGATGAACAACGCCGAACAGGCGGGCAACCGGCTGGTCGTCATCCTCAACGACAACGACATGTCGATCGCGCCGCCGGTGGGCGGCCTGTCCGCCTATCTCGCGCGGATGGTATCGTCGAGCGAGTATCTGGGGCTGCGCAGCCTCGCCAAAAAGGTCGCGCGCCGCCTGCCGCGCCGCGTCCATTCGGCCGCAGAAAAGGCCGAGGAATTCACCCGCGGTATGGTGACCGGCGGCACGCTGTTCGAGGAGCTCGGCTTCTATTATGTCGGGCCGATCGACGGCCATAATCTCGACCATCTGATCCCGGTGCTGGAGAATGTCCGCGACGCCAAGGAAGGCCCGGTGCTGGTCCATGTCGTGACCAAGAAGGGCAAGGGCTATGCGCCCGCCGAAAATGCCGCCGACAAATATCATGGCGTCCAGAAATTCGACGTCATTACCGGCACGCAGGCCAAGGCCCCGCCCGGCCCGCCCGCATACCAGAATGTGTTCGGCGAAACCCTGGCCAAGCTCGCCGACAAGGACGAGCGCATCTGCGCGATCACCGCGGCGATGCCGTCGGGCACCGGGGTGGACAAGTTCGCAGCGGCGCATCCCGACCGCAGCTTCGACGTGGGGATTGCCGAACAGCATGCGGTGACCTTTGCCGCAGGGCTTGCCGCGCAGGGAATGCGGCCGTTCTGCGCGATCTATTCGACCTTCCTCCAGCGCGCCTACGACCAGGTCGTCCACGACGTGGCCATCCAGAATCTCCCCGTGCGGTTCGCGATCGACCGCGCAGGGCTGGTCGGCGCCGACGGATCGACCCATGCGGGCAGCTTCGACATTACCTATCTGGCGACGCTCCCCAATTTCGTGGTGATGGCGGCGGCCGACGAGGCGGAACTGGTCCACATGACCTACACCGCCGCCGAGCATGATACCGGCCCGATCGCGGTGCGCTATCCGCGCGGCAACGGCACTGGCGTCGCGCTGCCCGATGCGCCGCAACTGCTGGAGATCGGCAAGGGCCGGGTGGTGCGCGAAGGCAAGAAGGTCGCGATCCTGTCCTTGGGTACGCGCCTCGCCGAAGCGATGAAGGCCGCCGACGCGCTGGAGGCCAAGGGGCTGTCCACCAGCGTCGTCGATCTGCGCTTCGCCAAGCCGCTCGATCAGGCATTGATCCGCCGGATGCTGACCACCCACGAAGTCGCGGTGACGATCGAGGAAGGCGCGGTCGGCGGTCTGGGCGCGCACGTCCTGACCTATGCCAGCGACGAAGGCCTGATCGACGCAGGCCTGAAGCTGCGCACCATGCGCCTGCCGGACGTGTTCCAGGATCAGGACAAGCCCGAAAAGCAATATGACGAAGCCCGGCTGAACGCCGAACATATTGTCGACACGGTGCTGAAAGCACTGCGCTGGAACGAGGAGGCCGGGGCAGAGACCGGGGTGCGGGCCTGAACCCGATCCATGCCCAAGGTTCGCGCCGACCAGTTGCTTGTCGATGCCGGCCTCGCCGAATCGCGGACGCGGGCACAGGCGCTGGTCATGGCGGGGCTGGTGTTCATCGGCGATCGCAAGGTGGAAAAACCCGGTCAGCAGGTTGCCGAGGACACGCAATTCGACGTGCGTGGGCGCGACCATCCCTGGGTGTCGCGCGGCGGGATCAAACTGGCGCATGCGCTCGATCATTTCCGGGTCGACGTGACCGGTGCCGTCGCGATCGATGTGGGATCATCGACGGGCGGCTTTACCGACGTTCTGCTGACGAACGGCGCGGCGCGGGTCTATGCGGTCGACAGCGGCACCAACCAGCTGGCGTGGAAGCTGCGCCAGGACGAGCGCGTCATCGTCCACGAACAGACCAGCGCGCGCATCCTGACGCCCGCGCATATTCCCGAGCCAATCGACATGGTGGTCTGTGACGCCAGCTTCATCGCGCTGGCCAAGGTGCTCGACGTGCCGCTCCGCTTCGTTCGCGACGGCGGTCGGCTGGTCGCGCTCATCAAGCCGCAGTTCGAGGCGGGGCGTGACGAAGTCGGGAAAGGCGGGGTGGTGCGCGACGCGTCCGTTCATGTCCGGGTCACAAACGACGTTACACGCTGGCTCGAAGCGTCCGGCTGGACTGTCGAGGGTGTCGTGGCCAGCCCGATCACTGGTCCTGAGGGAAATGTAGAGTTTCTGATTTCGGCGATGAAACATCGTCACCCGACTTGCGTTTGACGCTACGTCCGCATAGCCCAAGGACAATCATGCGTATCACGATATTGGCGATTGCCGCGCTCCTCGCGGGTTGCAGCGGGGATGCAAGCGACGGCAAGCGCGGCCCCAATGCTCCGCTCGTTTCCGCAGGTGCTGTCGAAACCGTGCGCTTCGTCGATCGGATCGAGGCGGTCGGGACGGCGCGCGCCAACGAACAGGTGACGCTGACCGCGCCCGTCACCGAACGGATCGAGCGACTGGCGTTCGATGATGGCGATTATGTTCGTCGCGGTCAGACGATCGCGACGCTGCGTCGCGGCCAGGAAACGGCGCAGCTTGCAGAGGCGAGCGCACGTCAGCGCGAGGCGCAACAGCAATTGGAGCGGATCGGCGCACTGCGCGAACGTGGCTTCGCCACGCGCAGCGCACTCGACAGCCAGACCGCACTGGCCAACCAGGCATCGGCGCAGGCAGAGCAGGCGCGCGCGGCGATCAGCGACCGGATCGTGACGGCGCCGTTCGCCGGTTACGTGTCGCTTCGCAACATCTCGGCCGGGGCGGTGATTACGGCGGGGACGGAAATCGTGACGATCAGCGATATTTCGCAGATCAAGCTGGACTTTGCGGTGCCCGAAACCATGCTGTCGCAACTGGCCGTCGGCCAGGCGATCGAAGCGCGCGCGGCGGCGTTTCCCGACACCCCGTTTCGCGGCACGATTTCGGTGATCGACCCGGTCATCAATCCCCAGACGCGCGCGGTGACGGTTCGCGCGGTGCTTCCCAATCGTGACGGGCGGCTGCGGCCCGGCATGCTGTTGACGGTCGGCATCGAATCGGCGTCGCGCAGCGTCCCCGCCGTTCCCGAACTGGCGATCGTGGGAGAGGGCAATCAGAGCTTCGTCTTCGTGGTCGATGGCGAGAATGCCCGCCGCGTGCCGATCCGCACCGGCCTGCGCCAGAACGGCATGGTCGAGGTGGTCGAAGGGTTGCGTCCCGGCGCGCGCATCGTCACCGAAGGCGTGGTCAAGCTGACGGATGGTCAGGCGATCAGGATCGCCGGCACGCAAAATGCCGAGCCGCGCGGTAAGGCCGGGCCGGACGCGGCGGCCAAGGGCGGCGGCTGATGATCCTATCCGACACCTCGGTCAAACGGCCGGTCTTCGCCGCCGTTCTCGCGATCCTGCTGACGCTGATCGGGATCGTCGGTTTTCTGAGCCTGTCGGTCCGCGAATATCCCGATACCGACCCGCCGATCGTGTCGGTCTCCACCGCCTATACCGGTGCCGCCGCCAGCGTCATCGAATCGCGCATCACCCAGCCGATCGAGGATACGCTTGCCGGGATCGAGGGGATTCAGACGATCACCTCGACCTCGCGCGATGGCGAATCGAACATTTCGATCGAGTTCGCACCGGGCCGCGATGTCGACGTCGCGGCGAACGACGTGCGCGACCGGATCGGAAGCGTCGTCCAGAATTTGCCCGAAGAAGCGCTCGCTCCCCAGGTGCGAAAGGTCGATGCCGACGCGTCGCCAATCCTTTTCCTGGTCATTTCCCGCCCCGGCTGGACCCCGCTGGAGCTGTCCGATTATATCGATCGCAACATCGCCGATCGCTTTTCGTCGATCGATGGCGTGGCGCGGGTGTTCGTCGGCGGCGATGCGCGCCCGTCGATGCGCGTCTGGCTCCAGCCGCAGCGGCTGGCCGCTTTTCAGTTGACGCCCGCCGATGTCGAAGGCGCGCTCCGCACCCAGAATGTCGAACTGCCTGCCGGGCGTCTGGAATCGCAACAGCTCAACACCACGCTGCGGGTGGAGCGCCAGTTTTCGACGCCCGAGAGCTTCCAGCAACTGATCGTCGGACGCGGCGCGGACGGCTATCTGGTGCGGCTGGGCGACGTCGCGCGGGTCGAGGTCGCGCCGGAAAATCCCTATTCGCGCTTTCGGTTGAACGGCGAGCAGGCAGCCGGGCTGGGCATCGTGCGCCAGTCAGGCGCGAACACGCTGGCGGTCGCCGACGCCGCCAAACAGCTCGCGATCGATATCCAGCCAGAACTGCCCGAAGGGATGACGATCACCGTCGGATCGGACGACGCGCTGTTCATCTCCGAAGCGATCAAGAAAGTGTATCAGACGCTGGCCGAAGCCGCCGTGCTGGTGGTCATCGTCATCTTCCTGTTCCTTGGAAGCTGGCGCGCGACGGTGATTCCGGCGATTACAGTGCCGATCTGTCTGCTCGGCGCATTTGCGGTGCTGTGGCTGTTCGGGTTTTCGATCAACCTGCTCACCTTGCTCGCGCTGGTGCTGGCGATCGGGCTTGTCGTGGACGATGCGATCGTCGTGCTCGAGAACGTCTATCACCGCATCGAACAGGGTGAACCGCCGCTTGTCGCCGCCTTCGAAGGCACCCGGCAGGTGGCGTTCGCCGTCGTCTCCACGACGCTGGTCGTGTGCGCGGTGTTCGTGCCGATCATGTTCCTGGCCGGTCAGACGGGGCTGTTGTTCCGCGAGTTGGCGGTGGCGATGATCGGCGCGGTCGCCTTTTCCGGCTTTCTCGCGCTCAGCCTGACGCCGATGCTGTGTTCGAAGATGCTGAAGCAGCAGCAGCGGGGACGGTTCACCGGCTGGGTCGACGACAAGTTCCAGCGGCTCGAGGGGATTTACGGGCGTCGGCTCGATCGCGTCATCGCCAAGCCGATGATCGCCGGGGTTGCAACGCTGCTGTTCCTGGGGGTCGCCGCGCTGGCCTTCACCCAGCTTCCCTCCGAACTCGCCCCGGCCGAAGATCAGGGCGTGGCCCAGGCGCAGATCAGCGCACCGGAGGGCACCGGCTTTGCCCAGATGGATCAATATGCCCTCGACGCTCAGGCGCAGTTGCTACCGTTGCTTGAGGGCGAAGACGCGGCGGTCCGCTCGATCATTACCCGCACGCCCGGCGGGTTCGGCGCGAGCGACGATTTCAACAGCGCCAGCTTTATCGTTTTCCTGAAGGAATGGAGTGAGCGCGACCAGTCGACCGCTGACGTCGCGGCAGAATTGAACCGCATCCTGTCGCAGCAGCCTGCGGTGCGGGGCAATGCCCAGGTTCGATCAGCCTTGGGTCGCGGGCGCGGACAGCCGGTCAATTTCGTGCTGGCAGGCGCCACCTATGAAGGGCTGACGGCCGCGCGGGACCGGATCATCGCGGCGGCGGCGAACAATCCGGGCCTCGTCAATCTCGATTCCGATTTCAAGGAAACCAAGCCGCAATTGTCGATTCAGGTCGACACCACGCGCGCGGGCGATCTGGGTGTGTCGGTGCAGGACGTATCGGCGGCGCTCCAGACCCTGCTCGGGTCGCGCCGGGTCACCACCTATGTTGATCGCGGCGAGGAATATTATGTGGTGCTGCAGGCCGAGGAGAGCAATCGCTCGACCGAAGCCGATCTGGCGTCGGTCTATGTCCGGTCGGAAGGCGGCGAGTTGGTCCCGCTGTCCAATCTGGTCACCACAAGCGAGAATGCTGGCCCCCGCCAGCTCGGGCGGTTCAACAAGCTGCGCGCGATCACGCTTCAGGCGGGACTCGCCCCCGGCTATTCGCTGGGTGAAGCGCTGACCTTCCTCGAGGAACAGGCCGCCGCCTCGCCCGAGGTGATTGCGGTCGGCTATCGCGGCGAGAGCCAGTCGTTCAAGGAAACCGGCGGGTCGATCGTCCTTATCTTCCTGCTGACCATTGCGATCGTCTATCTGGTGCTCGCCGCGCAGTTCGAAAGTTTCGTCCATCCCGTTGTCATCATCGCCACCGTACCGCTGGCGGTGGCGGGCGGGATGATCGGGTTGTGGCTGTTCGGCAAGTCGCTCAACCTCTATTCCCAGATCGGCATCGTGATGCTGGTGGGGCTGGCGGCCAAGAACGGCATCCTGATCGTGGAATTCGCCAACCAGTTGCGCGACGAGGGCAAGGAGATCGTCGACGCGATCCGTGAGGCATCCGCCCGCCGCCTTCGTGCGATCCTGATGACATCGATCGCTACTGTTGCGGGCGCGATGCCGCTGGTCGCGGCGTCGGGCGCGGGTAGCGCGTCGCGCTCGTCGATCGGCGTGGTCATCATCTTCGGCGTCTCGCTGGCGACGTTCATCACCCTGTTCCTGATCCCGCTTCTCTATTCGCGGCTGGCGAAATATACGGGCTCTCCGCTTGCGGTGACGCGCGAGCTGGAAGAACAACGCGGACGGGAAACGCCGGGGCAGTTGCAGCCCGCCGAATAAGGGGAATTGCCACATTGGGTGAGATCGCATCGCACAGCCAGCTTCGCTGGTCGTTCCTTCGCTGGGCCATCGTCACCGTGCCGTTCGTGCTGCTGCTCGGCTTCACTTCGGGCCAGCTGGTGCCGAGCGGCGATGCCAATCCCTGGTATGCCGCGCTCGCAAAGCCGGCCGGCACCCCGCCAGGCTGGGTGTTTCCGGTGGTTTGGACCAGCCTCTACATCATGCTTGGCCTCGCACTGGCGCTGATCCTCAACGCGCGCGGGTCGCGGCGGTCGCTGGCGATAACCTTGTTCATGGTCCAGCTGGTGCTCAACCTCGCCTGGACGCCGGTATTCTTCGGCGCGGGCAGGATTCAGCTGGCCCTGTGGATCATCGTCGCGATGCTGATCCTGTCGATCGCGATCACCATCCTGTTCGCGCGCATCCGCAAGCCCGCGGCGTGGCTGATGGTCCCCTATATGGTGTGGATCAGCTATGCCGGGTGCCTGACCTGGGGCATCGGCCAGCTGAACCCGGATGCCGAGGGACTTGCGCGGCCCGCGGCCGCCACCCAGATACAGCTCTGAATCAGGAGCACGACATGCAAAGCCAGAACCGCATTTTCGACGATTTCGTGAAGTTCGTGAACGGCGCCGCCGGGACCGTCGCGGGGATGGCGCGCGAGGGCGAACAGAGCGCGCGCGAGCGGGCGCGCGAATGGATCGGCGGCATGGATTTCGTCTCGCGCGACGAATTCGAGGCGGTGAAGGCAATGGCTGCCGCCGCCCGCGACGAGAATGACGCGCTAAAGGCGCGAATCGAGGCGCTTGAAGCGAAGCTGGGCGGCGCGACCACCGCCGCGCCCGCGCCCAGGAAACCGCGCGCCAAGCCGGTCGGCGAGGCCTGAATCCCCGCGCTTTTCCACAGCAAAATCCGCACCCGCAGGTCCGCCGGCTTGTTCCGGGGAGCCGGTTTTGGCATGGATGCGCGCAATGATTGACGTGAGACAGGCCCGCTGATGCTCGACGAAACCGAGCTGGAGCGTGACGGCGATGCCCCGATCGACATGCTCGAAAGCTATTTTTCGGCGCATGGCTGGACCTATCAACGCGACGAGGATGAAGTCGTCGCCAAATACAAGGGCAGCTGGAGCGAATATGAGCTGCGCGCGATCTGGCGCGAGGCAGACGGCGTGCTGCAATTCCTGGCGTTCCCCGACATACGCGTGCCCGAGGACCGGCCCGGGCAGCTCTACGAGACGTTGAGCCTGGTCAACGAGCAATTGTGGATCGGCCATTTCGAGCTGTGGTCGGCCAGCGGCATCCTGTTGTTCCGCCACGCCGCGATGATCGACGGCGAGGCGGAGGCGACGCTGACGCTGGCCCAGGCCGAAATGCTGGTCGAAAGCGCGATCGACGAATGCGAGCGTTTCTACCCCGTGTTCCAGTTCGTGCTGTGGGGCGGGAAGAGCCCCAGGGAGGCGATTGCCGCCTCGATGGTCGAAACCAGAGGAGAAGCCTGATTATACAGTCGTTGTGGATGATCGGATGCGGCAACATGGCGGGTGCCATGCTGCGTCAATGGGTGGCAGGCGGGGCGATCGATCCTGCAGAGGTGACGGTGATCGATCCGGGCCAGCCCAAGATTCCCGACGGCGTCAGGCATGTAACCGAGCTTCCCGACGGCGATGTTCCTCAGGCTGTGTTGCTGGGGGTCAAGCCCCAGCTTCTGGATGTCGTGGCCGACAATGTCGGCGACCGATTCCGGTCGGTGCCCATCCTGTTCTCGATCCTTGCGGGCGTAGATGAAGCTGCGCTTGCGCGGCGCTTCGGGGCGAAATCGGTCGTGCGGGTCATGCCCAACCTTCCCGTCGGTATCGGCAAGGGTGTGGTTGCAATGTTCAGCAGCGACGCGAATGCGGGCTTGCGGGTGGATGCGAACGCGCTGATGGCCCCGTTGGGGCTGGTCGAGTGGATCGACCGCGAGGATCTGTTCGATGCGGTGACGGCGCTGTCGGGTTGCGGCCCCGGTTTCGTCTATCGCTTCATCGATGCGATGGCGGAAGCAGGCGTGGCGATCGGCCTGCCCCGGGATCAGGCGCTGCGGCTGGCGAGGGCGACGGTGGAGGGGGCGGCAATGCTTGCCGGCAATGACGACGCCACCCCGGCGCAACTGGCCGACCGCGTCGCCAGTCCGGGCGGCTCGACGCGGGAAGGGATGAACGTCCTCGACAGGGACGATGCCCTCAAATCGCTGATGCGAGCGACGCTTGAGGCGTCGCGCCGTCGCAATGTCGAAATGGCGGAAGCCGCCCGGTAGCCGATCTGGGTCGGCCACATCGCCGCAAGTGTCGACAGCCGGCTGCGATATCCCGGAACATCCTTGGTGGCTCACTCGTTGATTCGACGAGCGAATTACAGGAGGACATCATGGCGACCACCAGGCAACGACTTCCCGAGCGCGACGACGACGGCAAGTTCGTCGCCGACGACCACCGAGGCCTTCCCAATTTCAAGGTGCTGGCCGGTGCCGTCGCGGGCGGCGCGGCGCTGGGAATCATGGCGATGCTGGGGCGCAAGGCAGCCGTGCAGGCGCCGACCTTGCTCGCGGGCGACTGGGACGAGGCGCTGGCCGCTGAACACAGCGCGGTCCTCAGGATCTTCGACGCGCTGGAGGCGACCGATGAGCGCGACAAGACCAAGCGGACGGTGCTGCTGACCCAGCTCAAACATGCGCTGATGAAGCACGCGGTCGAAGAGGAAAACGTCATCTACGCCAAGCTCGCCGACAGTGACGAAGCGGCGGCGCATCGGCTGAACGAGGAACATGGCGATGTGAAGCGCTATCTGTTCCAGCTTGAGAACACGCCGCGCGAATCGGGCCAGTGGATCGCCACCGTTCGTCGATTCCGCGCCGACATCGAAAAGCATATGAAGGAGGAGGAACAGCATCTGTTTCCCGCCCTCAAGGCGCGACTGTCGGACGAGGACAACAAGAAGCTGCGCGCAGCCATGAACCGCGAAGGGTTCAAGGTCGCCTGACCGGGGTTGCGGCTCTCGCGTTCGCCGCTCGCCGGAGCCGCAATCCCACCGTCGCTGTGCTCCCAATGGTGCTTGCTGTGTCGGGGGTGTCCAGGGGGGGGCGGTGCTCGCGATAAGCCCGCGTTCAACCGAAAACGCAGCGTTTGCGGTCCACCCCCTCCGTCAGCGCGAGGCTCTGCCACCTCCCCCGATGGGAGAGGATTTGTTGTAGGTAGTGTCCGTCATCAGCGTGCCGGGGTGGAGTTTATCCCGACATCAGCCAACCCGACCACCGCCACCCCGACAAACACGCCATCGACCATGCCTGCCCCATGACTGAGCCGGTCATGCCTCGTTTCAGCAAAGCCATCGCGAAATCCGCGTATCAACCGGTTCCGTCGCGACATGTCCTCGCACCTCATATTCCGCGACCGAGACTGGCGATCCTGACCCGCTCCTCTACTGGCACCAGCCCCTCCAGCACGGCCCAGAACCCCGTCACCGATCCTTGACCCGCGCTGGCATAGGCGCTCGACAGCTTCTCGCGCAGCCGATCGTACAGCCGCGCTTCGAGTTCCGTGCCGCTCGCCGTCAGCCGCAGCAATTTCTGCCGCCGGTCGCGCAGGCCCGGCTGACTGGTCACCAGACCGCGTTTCGACAGATCGTTCAGCACCCGCCCCAGCGACTGTTTGGTGATCGCCAGCATGTGCAGCAATTCGCCCACGGTCAGGTCAGGCTTGCGCGCAATGAAATACAGCGCGCGCTGGTGCGCCCGGCCCAGCCCCTGCGCAGTCAGTTCGTCGTCGATCGCGCGGAACAGATGCGCCGATCCGAAGAACAAAAGCTCGATCCCGCGCCGGATTTCGGCTTCGCGCAGGAACAGCGGCGACGCGGCGCGCAACGGACCGGAGGGGGGAGGGGAGGCCATTGTTGACCGGTTCTGGCACTCCCCCTAAGCCACTGCAAGCCACGGCCCGGCGCATCCGGGCACCATGAGAGGACCGTCCATGACCGCCGCGCCCGCCATCGCGATCGAAACCCATCCGAACCCGCGTTCGGACGCGGAGCGCGACGGGCTGCTCGCCAATCCCGGCTTCGGACGTGTCTTCACCGATCACATGGTGATGATCCGCTATTCGGCGGACAAGGGCTGGCATGATGCGAAGGTAACCGCACGCGGCCCGATCGAGATCGATCCGGCCTGCGCGGTGCTGCATTATGCGCAGGAGATTTTCGAAGGGATGAAGGCCTATCGCCTGCCCGATGGTGGCGCGGCGCTGTTCCGGGCGGACGCCAATGCGCGGCGGTTCCAGGAATCCGCGCGGCGGATGGCGATGGCCGAACTGCCCGAAGACCTGTTCCTCGAATCGGTGCGTGCGCTGGTGAAGGCGGATGCCGACTGGATTCCGCATGTCGAGGGCGGGGCGCTCTATCTGCGCCCCTTCATGTTCGCGAGCGAGGTGTTCCTGGGGGTGAAGCCAGCATCCGAATATCTCTATATGGTCATTGCATCGCCGGTCGGCGCCTATTTCAAGGGCGGGGCACCGTCGATTTCGCTGTGGGTGTCTCAGGACTACAGCCGCGCCGCGCCCGGCGGGACCGGTGCTGCCAAGTGCGGCGGCAATTACGCCGCGAGCCTGCTGCCCCAGTCGGAGGCGATCGCGGGCGGATACGACCAGGTCGTGTTCCTCGACGCCGCCGAACATCGCTGGGTCGAGGAACTGGGCGGTATGAACCTGTTCTTCGTGATGGACGACGGTTCGATGGTCACTCCGCCTCTTTCGGGCACCATATTGCCCGGCATCACCCGCGATTCGGTGATCCAACTGGCGCGCGACGCAGGGATGACCGTGCGCGAGGAACGCTATGCCATCGACCAGTGGAAAGCGGATGCCGAAAGCGGCGCGCTTCGCGAGACCTTTGCCTGCGGCACCGCGGCGGTGGTGACCCCGGTGGGCAAGGTGTCCGCCCCCGGCTGGACCTTTTCGATCGGCAATGGCGGCCCCGGCGAGGTCACGACGCGGCTGCGCGACCAGCTCGTCGCGATCCAGCGCGGCGAAGCGGCGGATCCCCACGGCTGGGTCGAACGGCTTTTTTAGGCGAAGCGCGCTCACGCCCCCTTCCATCATGCGAAGGGGCCGCTATAAGCGCCGGACCCTGCTGGGGCGTCGCCAAGCGGTAAGGCAGCGGCTTTTGATGCCGCCATTCGCAGGTTCGATCCCTGCCGCCCCAGCCAGGTTCCTTTTCGATCAATCGGCACGCGGAAGCCCTTGACCCTGCGCGGCTCTGCGACGACACAAGTGCCGCGTGCGCGGCCCCGTAGCTCAGCAGGATAGAGCATCGGATTCCTAATCCGGGGGCCACTGGTTCGAATCCAGTCGGGGTCACCACGTAAGACCGCCCGCGCGCGCGGCGATCAGCGCAGGTGCGCGTTCAGATGGCGCGGGATATCGAACATGCTGGCGCGGTCGGTGCCGAACACCCTCGCCAGCGCTTCATCCGCGACGATCTGGCGCTTGTCGTTGGGATCCTGAAGCCCGTTGGTGCGGATATAGTCCCACACGCGGCTGGTCGCCTCCGCCCGGGTCAGCGGCGCATCGCCGACGATCGCCGCCAGCGCGTCGGATGCGCGGACGGTCACCGCGGATCCGCGCGCCGGTTCGTCATTGCCATTCGACCGCAACATGACTGGCCCCCCATAGGCCGTTCGCATCACGTCCCCGAGGGGCGCGATTCGTTACGCATCATCATCGATCTTTGAAATTCTGTCGATCAACAGGATCAAGAGTCGGGAAAAAGAACCGCGCGAAAAAGCGCCGCCGGGGTGTCCCCCGACGGCGCCCTTGTCGCGACCCGACCGTGTTGGCCTGGTGTCAGAAACCGAAGCGTGCCTTTACGCCGTAGAAGCGAGGCTGGCCGGGATAGGCGGCGAAATTGCCGGTCTGTTCGGGCACTGCAAAGCCGGTGACGTGGTAATATTGGTTGGTCAGGTTTTCGACGAAGAACTCCAGGCTCTTCGACCGGTCAGCGGTCTGAACGCCGATGCGCGCGCCGACCAGCGGATAACCCTGGTTGAACAACACGGTCCGGCCCGTGACGGGATCGGGGTTGCTCGACGGAATGTTGACTTCGCTGTTGTAGCGCATGTCGACATGGATCAGCCCGTTCAGCGTCGAGGTGAGCGGCGGGGTCCAGGTGCCGGCGATGCCGATGGTATGGAGCGGCTGGTTCTGCAACCGCAGCCCTTCCTGACCCTGGAGCGGGGTGCCGGCGAAGTTATTGTCGGCATCATATTTGGCGTCGATATAGCTGTAGCCCAGGCGGAAGATCAGCTCGCGCACCGGCTGGATGATCGATTCGACCTCGATCCCCTTGCTGGTCGTGCTGTCGACATTCTGGACGACGAAGTTGTTGCCGCTGAACACCAGCGACTGAAGATCCTTGAACTTCTGATAGAACCCCGCGACGTTCAGCGTGAACTGCGGCGTGATGCTGGTCTTGATGCCGATCTCATAGGCATCGACGCTTTCCGAACCGAAACGCAGGTCCGATCCCGTCGCCGGAGTGCCGCCCAGCAGGACCGACTGGAACGTCGCCTGGTCCATGTTGTAGCCGCCCGATTTATAGCCGCGGTCATAGCCGCCGTAGATCAGGATATCGCGATTGACCTTGTAGGCCAGCTTGGCCGTGCCCGTGACCTTGGTCTCGTCGAATTCGTCGGTGTAGTTGCCGTTGAATTCGGTGTTTACCGCCGGGTTGCAGCTGAGCAGGAACAGGTTGTTGAACAGAAGGCCTGGGTCTGCCGGGGTCGCACCGCGGATTAGGGCAGCATACGTCAATGCAGCCGGGTTGCCTGCGCGCACCTGTTCGAAGAAGCCGCAACTGCCGAGGTTGTTGCTGATGGTGGTGTCCATCTCCTTCTTTTCGTGGTTCAGGCGCGCACCCAGCGTCAGCGACAGATTTTCGGTGATGTTGATGATGTTGTGCGTGAACAGCGCGAAGGCGTTGGTCTTCACCCGGTAATCGTTGCTGTTGCCTTGGCCCGGCTGCGCACCGGGAAGCGGGCTGTTGAGCAAAGCGAACAGCGGCGATCCCGGAGGCGCGATCTGTTGCAGACGGATCGGCGGAAGGCCGGCGGCAGGCGGCGGGGCGACGATCGGGTTCTGCGCGAGCAGCACCTGGCCGAACAGCGGCACCGTCGGACCCAGCGAGCCGAAGAACTGCGCGCCGGTCGGCAGCAATGCCGAACGGGTCGCGCCGTTCAGCACGGTATCGACATAGCGGTTGCCGTCGTTGCCGATCCGCACCGTATCGAACAGCGAGTTCTTTTCGTTGAGATAGAAGCCGCCGACCAGCCAGTCGAGCACACCGCCGAACGCCGATCCCTGGAAACGCAATTCCTGCGTGAAGTTTTCCAGCCCGTTGCGATAGCCGTCGCGATAGGCGCGATCGATCCCCGCGAAGTCGACGTCCTGGTTCCGGAGCACGCGCCAGTTGCGATAGGCGGTGATCGAGGTCAGCGAGACATCGCCGAAGTCATAGTTGAGTTCGCCCGACACACCCCAGTCGCGCACGGCTTCGCCGAAATCGCGGTTGGGCGACGCGGCCATGCGCCGTTCGAGCGGCAGCGTGCTGGCGTTGAGCGTCGTGGCCGAGCCGGTCGGGAAGATGATGTTGCGGTTTTCGCCCTGATAAAGGCCGTCCAGCCCCTGCGCCGCGGCGATCGCCTCGATCGCCGGAGCGAACGCCCCGCGCACCGCGCTGACCGCGCCGCAGCATTGCTCGTCGGTTTCGTAATAATCGCCGATCAGGCGGAAGGTGAGGTCGCCGGTATCGATCAGCGCCTGGCCGCGGACATACCAGCGGTCGACATCGTTGAACGCGCGATCGGCGTTCACATCCTCGATATAGCCGTCACGCTTGCGCATCCCCGCATCGAGGCGAAGCGCGATCTGTTCGCTGACCGGCCCGGTGATCGCGCCCTTCAGTTCCCAGGCGTCGTAATTGCCGTAGCTGCCCTCGACATAGCCGGCGGCCTCGAACGAGGGACGTGCGGTAAAGATCGACAGCGCGCCTGCCGACGTGTTGCGGCCGAACAGCGTGCCCTGCGGCCCGCGCAGGATTTCGACACGCTCCAGCTCGGGCAGCTCGGACACGGCGACGCCCGCGCGGGCGCGATAGACGCCGTCGATGAACACACCGACCGCGGGTTCGAACCCGGGATTGTCCCCTGCGGTGGTGATGCCGCGCAGATAGAGGGTGGTGCCGGTCGCCGACGACTGGCCGGTCGAACTTTGCAGCGAGGGGGCAAGCTGTTCCAGCCCGCGAATGTCCTGAACGCCTGCATTTTCGAGCAATTCGGTGCCAACGGCGGTGATCGCGATCGGCACATCCTGGACGGTTTCGTCGCGGCGCGTGGCGGTGACGACGATGTCGTTGGCGCTGGTGAACTCGCTTTCCTGCGGCACGGCAGGAACGGTCGCATCCTGTGCGAACGCGGGCGACGCGATTGAGATCGTCAGTGCGGTCGCTGCAAGCAGGTGGAATTTCTTCATGCCGGTATCCTCCCCGTGGTCCGTATGGCGTCCGCCTTGTGCAGCGGTTTTGACGAGGATTAAGCTGCCGTTTCCGCTTGCGTCAATCGCATAAAGCTAGGATTGCCGCCGATTATCGGGACTTGTGGCGCGCTTGCATCGACCCGATGTTGGATGCTGCGTCACAGCGAATTGAGTGTGCCGTAGCGTCAATTTGAGTGCTGCTGGATCAGGGGATAGTCGATGTCGGAAATTCTGCCGGGAACCACGGTCACCGAAACGGTGCCACCCGCCGCGCCGGACGCAATTCCCGACGAGGTGACCGACGCGATCCGCACGCTGATCCGCTGGACCGGCGACGATCCGACTCGCGAAGGCCTGGTCGATACGCCGCGCCGGGTGGCAAAGGCGTGGCGCGAATATTGCCAGGGTTATCAGGACGATCCCGCCGCGCATCTGTCGCGTGTGTTCGAGGAAGTCGGCGGCTATGACGAAATCGTGCTGCTGAAGGACATTCCGTTCCAGTCGCATTGCGAGCATCACATGGCGCCGATCATTGGCAAGGCGCATATCGCCTATCTGCCGAAGAACCACGTCGTCGGCATTTCGAAGCTGGCGCGGGTGCTCCACGGCTTTGCGCGGCGGTTGCAGGTGCAGGAACGGCTGACGGCGGAAGTCGCCGATTGCATCTGGGAGCATCTGCGCCCGCAAGGCGTGGCGGTGGTGATCGACGCCACCCACGCCTGCATGACCGCGCGCGGAGTGCGGACGCCGGGCGTCACGATGCGGACCAGCCGGATGATGGGCGTGTTCCGCGACGACGAACGCAGCCGCGACGAGGTGATGAAGCTGATGGGGCTGGCGTGACGCGCCGGCTGGCGCTGGTCACCGGCGGCCATCGGCGACTGGGCGCGGCAATCGCGCGCACGCTGGCTTCGGCGGGATATGACGTTGCGATCCACGGCAGTCAGGATGCCGACCCCGAAGCGGGGCTGGCCAAGGCGTTCGAGGCGGCAGGAGCGCAATGGGCGGGGTTCGCCGCCGATTTCGGCGACGCGCAAGCGCCTGCGCGGCTGATGGCGGCGGTGACGGCGCATTTCGGTCGCGCACCGGACCTGCTGGTCAACAGCGCGTCGATCTTCGGGCAGGACCGGCTGGCCGACACCACCCATGCCGCGCTGATGGACCATTATACGGTCAACTGCGCTGCGCCCGCGCTGCTGATCCAGGCGTTCGCAGCGAGCGGCGGGGAGGGGCGGGGCATCGTCAACATCCTCGACCAGCGCATTGCCCAGCCGCATGGCGACCAGCTTGCCTACAGCCTGTCGAAACACGCGCTGGCCGGGCTGACTCGCATTGCCGCGCGCGACCTGGCGCCTGCGATTCGGGTGAATGCGGTCGCGCCGGGGCTGACCATCGTGACCGACGACTACGACGCCGCGCAGACCGAGCGGCTGGCCGCGCGAATGCCGTTGTCGCGCCTCCCGCAGGCTGAGGAAGTCGCGGAGGCGGTGCTGTTCCTCGCGCGGGCCGAAGCGACCACCGGGCAGACGATCTTCGTCGATGGCGGCGCGCACATGACGAGTTTTGAGCGCGATTTCGTCAATCTGGAGCGGTAGCGAGCGTCGTCCAACTGTCACCCCGGACTTGTTCCGGGGTCCACTAAGCCGCTTGCGCAACCCTTTGATCCGCCTGCGCTATGCCCGCCGCCCGGTGGACCCCGGAACAGGTCCGGGGTGACGGCCTGGTTTAGGGGAAGCGACTAGCCCCCAACCCCGTTTGCCGCGCTCAGCACCGCACGCACGCTGGCGGTCGCGACATCGGCGTCGATTCCGACGCCCCAGACCGTGCGCCCGTCGCCGGTCCGGCATTCCACATAAGCAGCAGCCTGTGCGTCCGACCCGGCCCCGATCGCGTGTTCGTGGTAATCGGTGACGTCCAGTTCGATCCCGCACGCCTGACCAAGCCCGTCGATCACGCTGGAGATCAGCCCGTTGCCGCGCCCCGACACGCTCTGCGCCGCGCCGTCCACGCTGATATGGCCGGCAAAGATGCGGTCGCCGTTCGGCGCGCGGGTTTCGTCATACGCCTCAAGCGCGAAACGCTGCGGGCCTTCGAGCGCATAGGTGTCGGCAAAGCAACGCCAGATGTCCCCGGCGTCGAGTTCGCGGCTGGTGCGGTCGGCCAGCGCCTGAACGTGCCGGCTGAAATCAGCCTGCATCCGCTTGGGCAGTTTCAGCCCCTTGTCCTGTTCGATCACCCAGGCGACCCCGCCCTTGCCCGACTGCGAATTGACGCGGATCACCGCTTCGTAGCTGCGGCCCAGATCGGCGGGGTCGATCGGCAGGTAGGGGACTTCCCAAAGATCGTCGTTGCGCGCGGCCTGCGCCGCAAACCCCTTCTTGATCGCATCCTGATGACTGCCTGAGAACGCGGTGAACACCAGATCGCCGGCATAGGGCGTGCGCGGATGCACGGGCAGGTTGGTGCAATAGGTAACCGTATTCACCACCGCATCGATGTCCGACAGGTCGAGCTTCGGGTCGATCCCCTGAGTGTACATGTTGAGCGCGACGGTCACGAGGTCGCAATTGCCGGTCCGCTCGCCATTGCCGAGCAGGCACCCTTCGACCCGGTCGGCGCCTGCCATCATGCCCAGTTCGGCCGCGGCGACGCCGGTGCCACGGTCGTTATGCGTGTGGAGGCTGACCACGACGCTCTCCCGGTTGGGCACGTTGCGGCAGAAATATTCGATCTGGTCGGCATAGACGTTGGGCGTCGCGCATTCGACCGTCGCGGGCAGGTTGAAGATGATCGGGCGTTCGGGTGTGGGGCGGAGCACGTCCATCACCGCCGAACATACTTCCAGGCTGAAATCGAGTTCGGCGGTCGAAAAGGTTTCCGGCGAGTATTGGAAATGCCAGTCGGTGGCGGGGCGTTTCGCCGCTTCGTCGCGCATCACCTTGGCGCCCGTCACCGCGATCTCGCGCACCTCGTCGCGGCTCATGCCGAACACGATGCGCCGCCATGCGGGGGATACCGCGTTATAAAGGTGGACGATTGCGGCGCGCGCGCCGTCCAGACTGGCGAAGCTGGTCTCGATCAGGTCGCGGCGCGACTGGGTAAGCACTTGCACCGTCACGTCGTCGGGCACCGCGCCCGATCGCACCAGGCCGGAGATAAAGTCGAATTCGGTCGCGCCCGCGCTCGGAAAGCCCACCTCGATTTCCTTCAGCCCGACCTTGACCAGCAAGTCGAAGAAGCGGCGCTTCTTTTCACCATCCATGGGGTCGATCAGCGCCTGATTGCCGTCGCGCAGATCGGTCGACAGCCAGCGCGGCGGCTTCGAGATGACCTGCGACGGCCATTGCCTGTCGGGCAGATTCACGGGCGGGAAGGCGCGGTATTTGGTCGATGGATCGCGAAGCATCTGCGTGATGACCTTCATGGGCTTTGGGCGGGATAAGTCCGCCTGGAAATTCGTTGCCGGTGAAGTCCCCTTAGGGAGGGATGCGCGCGTGCGTTTTCCGTCCCTAAGGGCGGATAAGTCGCAGAAGCAGGGCGGTGCGCGCAATCATCATGCGCCCTGTTCGCCAATCGCGCAGTTTTTGTCCAGCAAGAAATGCCCTGCGGCAATCAAGCGCGGCTATCGCGCTCGCCAGACATTCGTAACCTTTTCAAACTAGATGGTTTTCCAAAAGGTCGCACGAGCGAGGGGAAGACACCGGCATGATCCAGATCGTCTATATCAGCACCGCGCGCGGCGACACGCAAGTCGAACGCGGGCATATCCTGCTGACGTCGCGCCGGAACAACGAACGCGACGGCATCACCGGGCTGCTCTACGACGACGGCGTGCGCTTCCTCCAGGTGCTCGAGGGCGAGATGGCGCGGGTCGATGCAGCGTTCGCGCGGATCAAGGCCGATCCCCGTCACCGCGCGGTCGTCGTCCTGTCACGCCGTCCGATCGACGCGCGCGAATTCGGCGACTGGGCGATGGCATCGCTCACCCCCGGCATCGAGGCGGGCGAGGTGATGGACCGCGTCGGACGGCTGGTCGCGGGCGCATCGGACAATGTCCGCGCGACGTTCGAAAGCTTTGCGCGGGTGCGGCGCGCGGCGGCGTAAAGCCACATCCCCCCGTTTCGCCCACACGTTCGTTTCGAGCAAAGTCGAGAAACGCCCGCGGGCGCTTGACCTACGTTTCTCGACTTCGCTCGAAACGAACGGGTGGGGGAGGCTACGTCGTTTACTGTTTCTCGAACGCGACGCTGATCGCGAGGTTCACTTCGTCCGGGATATTCGGCAGCGCATAGTCGATGCCGAACTGGCTGCGCTGGATCTTGGCGAGGCCGTGGAAGCCGACCGTTTCCTTCTTGTTCATCGGGTTGGTGCCCGCGCCTTCGAACCGCGCGGTGATCGACACCGGCCGGGTCTGGCCCTTCAGCGTCAGATTGCCGTCGATCCGCGCGCGCACCCCGTCGGGGTCGAGCGTGATGCCGGTCGATTTGAACGTCGCGCTGTCCCACCGGTCGAATTCGAAGAAATCGGCGCTGGCGAGATGCTTGGTCAGCCCGTCGCTATTGGTCTTGAGCGAGCGAAGCGGGATCGCGATTTCCACCGACGAGCCCTGAAGGTTCGCCGGGTCGAGCCTGAGCGTGCCGGTGACGTCGCCGAACAGGCCGAAATAATCATTGAAGCCGAAATGATTGACGCGCCACATCACCTGGGTGTGGGCGGGATCGACCGCATAGCTGCCTGCGGTCACTCGCGACTTGTCGGGCGCACCCGGCGTCGTGGCGGGGGCGGTCGTCGCCTGCTGCGCGATGACGGGGGCCGCAATCGCGGCAGTGGCAAGGGCAGCGATCAGGACGGGACGGGTTAGTCGCATGGCTATTCCTTTTCGTTTGACCGGGGGCGCTACGCAGAGGGCTTGCGCGCGGAGTGCCGCCGGGGGCAAAGCAGGTGCGACCATGACAGAAGCCGCCCCTTCCGCACAGCCCGCCGCAGCCGAAACATTCCGTTTCCTGGGGACGCGTTCCGACGACGAGGCGGGCCGCGTCTTTCTGGACTATGCGTTCGACAACGGCGCGGCCTTTACCGAGACGGTCGATTTCGGCACGCAATTGCCGGCGTCCGGCAGCCCTGCGCGGCATGCGTTCGACGCGGCGATCCGCTCGCTGTTTGTGATGGCGGGGGTCAGCTATTACAAGGCGTGGTTGCCACCGGTGCTCGACCTGGGCGGCCTGAAACTGGCCGAGGACGAAATCGCTTTCTTTGCGGAGGTTTACCGCGAGGGACTGGGCGAATTCGCGATGCGCAACGGATTGTCCGTCGACGGACGGCTCCGGTTCGAGAATGCCGGTGTCCCGGATGACGAACCTGCCGCGACGGTCGATCTACCCGACCGTTCGGCGGTGCTGATCGGCGGCGGCAAGGACTCGCTGGTCAGCCTGGAAGTGCTGCGCGCGTCGGGCGACGACATCGAGTTGTTCTGCGTCAATCCGCGTGAACCGATGATTGACAGCGCCGGGGCAAGCGGCGTGCCGATGGCGACGGTGAAACGCAGCCTCGACCCGTATCTGTTCGAACTGAACGCGAGCGGCGCTGTCTATAACGGCCATGTCCCGATCACCGCGATCGTCAGCCTGATCGCGGTTGCCGCAGCCTTCGTCCATGGCTGGTCGCACATCGTCCTTTCGAACGAACGCTCTGCCGACGAACCGACGGTGGACGATGTGAACCACCAATATTCGAAGAGCAGCGCGTTCGAGGCGCGTTTCGCCGAGCATGTCGCGATGCACGTCTCGCCCAGCCTGAACTATTTCTCGCTGCTGCGACCGCTGTCGGAACTGCACATCGCGCAGTTGTTCGCAAAAACCGATCGCTACGACCGGGTGTTCACAAGCTGTAACAAGGCGTTTCGCATCCTCGAGCGCAGCGGCGAGCGCTGGTGCCTCGATTGCGCCAAGTGTCGCTTCACCTTCCTGATGATGGCAACCGCGATGCCGCCCGAGCGGCTGATCGCTGCGTTCGGTGCGAACCTGCTCGATATGCCCGAACAGCTTGGCGGCTATGAGGAACTGTCCGCGCTCGACGGTGCGCACAAGCCCTGGGATTGCGTGGGAGAGTTCCTCGAATCGCGCGCGGCATTGATGCGGATTGCCGAGCATCCCGACTGGCGCGACACCGCGATCGTCCGCGCGCTCGCCCCCCGCATCGCCGCGACGCCGCCCGATGCGGTCGCGGCCTATGACGATTTCCTGACGCCGCAATGGCAAGGCCGGGTGCCCGCCCGCTTTCGAAAGGCGCTTGATGGCTATCTTTGACGGCGCGCGCCGGGTCGGCATCTGGGGCTATGGCCGCGAGGGGCAGGCGGTGTTGCGCTTCGTCTGCGCCCAGCATCCGCGTGCGACCGTGACCGTGCTGCTCGACGAAATGGCGTACGGGCTGGACCTGCCCGCCGGGGTCGCGTTGCTGGCGGGCGATACCGCCAAGGCGGCAATCGCCAACGGCGATTTCGACGTGATCGTCAAAAGTCCCGGCATCAGCCTGAAACGACAGGAAATCGCTGATGCGAAGGCGGTGGGAACGCGCGTCACTTCCTCGACCAACCTCTGGTTGGAGGCGCACGGCACCGCAGGCACGATCGGCGTCACCGGCACCAAGGGCAAGAGCACGACATCGACGCTGATCCTCCACATGCTGCGCGCCGCCGGGCGCGATGCGAAGCTGTTGGGCAATGCCGGGACTGCGGCGATCGGCGAAGCGCCTGCGGTCGACCACACCATCCTGGAGCTGTCGAGCTATCAGACCGCCGATCTCGACCGCGCGCCCGCTCTGGTGGTGGTCAACAACCTCTATCCCGAACATGTGCCATGGCACGGATCGGTCGAGACCTATTATGCCGACAAGCTGCGGCTGGCGACGATCGACCCGAGCGTGCCAGCGGTTCTGAATTACCGCGATGCCGAGATCCGAAAGCGGCTGGGCGACCGTGCGAACGTGACCTGGTTCAACGACGGGCAGGGCTATACCGCAGTCGGCGGATCGCTCAGCTATCAGGGGCGTGCCGTTTCGCTCACCGGCGTTGTGCCGAAGGGCGAACATAATCTGTCGAATGTCGCGGCGGCGGCGAGCGTGGCGCTGATGCTCGATGCGCTGGAGGATCCGTGGGCGATCGATCTCGGCGGCTTCGCGACCCTGCCGCACCGGATGGAGGAATTTGCGGTCGGCGGCCTGACCTGCGTCGATGACAGCATATCGACCGTGCCGCAGGCGACGATGGCGGCGCTGTCGGTCTATGCCGGGCGGCCGATCCACCTGATTCTGGGCGGCAGCGAGCGGGGGCAGGACCATGCCGCGCTCCCCGATGCGATCCGCGCGGCGGGGGTGACGAGCCTGTGGTTGCTGCCGGATACCGGGCGTCGGATGGAAAGTGAGTTTGCCGGGCGGCTGGACGGCGTTCTGGTGACGCTGGTGGCCGATCTGGAGGCGGCGGTGCGCGGCGCGTGCGGACGAGCGGGCGAGGGGGACGTGCTGCTGCTGTCCCCCGCCGCGCCGAGCTTCGTGCAGTTCAAGAGTTTCGAGGAGCGCGGCGAGCGGTTCCGCGCGCTGTGTGAGCGATACGCGACGTCGCACCAGTAATGGCTGTGCTCTCGCGCAGGCGGGAGCCCAGGGTTGCTGGCGTTATGCTCGATTATCCTGGGCTGCCACCTGCGCGGGAGCACGGGTTGTTTTGGGGGCAAGGCGGTTCGTAATCTCACTGCCAGCCCGTCGGACCCGGCGAAGCCGTGCCCTATGGGCTGGCTCCGTCGTGCCGTCCGGGCTTGCTTGGGCGCCTGCGCGCCCACGCGGTCGGAAGCTTTGCTTTCCGACCTGCGGCGCTGCGCCTAGTTCCTCGCCTTATCCACCAGCTTGTTCGCGCCGATCCACGGCATCATCGCGCGCAGTTCCGCCCCGGTCTTCTCGATCGGATGCGCCTCGGCCCGCTTGCGTGCGGCCTTTAGCTGCGGCTGGCCCGCGCGGTTATCGAGCACGAAGTCGCGCACGAACCGGCCCGACTGGATGTCGTCGAGCACGCGCTTCATTTCCTTCTTCGTCTCGTCGGTGATGATCCGCGGGCCGGTGGTGATATCGCCATATTCCGCAGTGTTCGAGATCGAATAGCGCATATTGGCGATGCCGCCTTCATAGAGCAGGTCGACGATCAGCTTGGTTTCGTGCAGGCATTCGAAATACGCCATTTCGGGCGCGTATCCCGCCTCGACCAGCGTCTCGAACCCCGCCTGGATCAAATGGGTGATGCCGCCGCACAGCACCGCCTGTTCGCCGAACAGGTCGGTTTCGCATTCCTCGCGAAAATTGGTTTCGATGATCCCCGAACGCCCGCCGCCGACGCCGCTGGCATAAGCGAGCGCCACGTCATGCGCGTTGCCGGTCGCGTCCTGGTGCACCGCGATCAGGCAGGGGACGCCGCCGCCGCGCTTGTATTCGCTGCGCACGGTGTGGCCCGGCCCCTTGGGCGCGATCATGATGACGTCGATTTCAGCCTCTGGTTCGATCAGCCCGAAATGGACGTTCAGGCCGTGCGCGAAGGCGAGCGCGGCGCCCGGCTTCATATTGCCCTTCAGATCGTCGTTCCAGATCGCCGCCTGATGCTCGTCGGGGGCGAGGATCATCAGGATGTCGGCCCAGCCCGCCGCCTCCTTGTTCGACATGACCTGGAAACCGGCGTCCTCTGCCTTTACCGCGCTGGCGGAACCGGGGCGCAATGCGATGGCCACGTCCTTCACGCCCGAATCGCGCAGATTCTGGGCATGGGCATGGCCCTGGCTGCCATAGCCGACGATCGCGATCTTCTTGTCGGAGATCAGGTTCAGGTCGGCGTCGGAATCGTAATAGACACGCATGGTTTGTCCCCTTCGAAAATTAAACGTCATGCCAGCGAAAGCTGGCATCTCATGCCGCATTGGATATCCCTTGCGACTTGATACCCCAGCTTTCGCTGGGGTGACGGTTTGTAAGATCAGGCAGCCTCGCTCCCGCGAGAGATGGCGACGATGCCGGTGCGCGCGACTTCGACCAGGCCGACTTCGCGCATCAGTTCGACGAACTTGTCGATCTTCTCGGTGCCCCCTGTCACTTCGAACACGAAGCTCGCGGTGGTCGCATCGACCACGCGGGCACGATAGACATCGGCCAACCGCAGCGCTTCGATCCGCTGTTCGCCGCGCCCTGCGACCTTCACCAGCGCGAGTTCGCGTTCGACATGCGCGCCGAGCACCGTCAGGTCGGTCACCTTATGCACCGGGACAAGACGGTCGAGCTGGGCGATGATCTGTTCCATCACATGCGCCGATGCAGAGGTGACGATGGTGATCCGGCTGATCCGGTCGTCCTCGCTGATGTCGGTCACGGTCAGCGATTCGATATTGTAGCCGCGCGCGGTGAACAGCCCCGCGATCCGCGCGAGGATGCCGGGTTCGTTATCGACGAGAATGGCGAGCGTGTGCCGCTCTGCGGTTTCCTGGGTGATGTGCATGTTTTTAAACCAGCGCCTTCGCTTCGTCGTCCATCGTGCCGGAGACTTCGTTCGCCTGGAGGATCATGTCGGTATGCGCCGCGCCCGACGGGATCATCGGGAAGCAGTTGGCGAGTTGCGCCACCATGCAATCGACCATCACCGGGCCGTCATGGGCGAGCATGTCGGCGATCCCGGCGTCCAGCCGATCCGGGCGTTCGATGCGGATGCCCTTCCAGCCGTAAGCCTCGGCCAGCTTCACGAAATCGGGGAGCGAATCCGAATAGCTTTCCGAATAGCGGCTTTCATAGGTCAGCTCCTGCCACTGGCGGACCATGCCCATATACTGGTTGTTGAGGATGAAGACCTTGACCGGCAGCCGGTACTGGGTCGCGGTCGCCAGTTCCTGGATGTTCATCTGGATCGACGCTTCGCCTGCGATATCGATCACCAGCGCCTTCGGATTGCCCAGTTGCGCGCCGATCGCGGCGGGCAGGCCATAGCCCATCGTGCCCAGCCCGCCCGAAGTCAGCCATTTGTTCGGGCTTTCGAAGTCGAAATGCTGCGCGGCCCACATCTGATGCTGGCCGACTTCGGTAGTGATGATCGGCGCACGGTCCCTGGTCGCCTGCCACAATGATCGGATCGCGCGTTGCGGCATAATCTCGTCGGCCGTCTCCGGAAAATCCAGGCATCTGGTCGCGCGCCAGCCTTCGATCCGGTTCCACCATTCGGACAGGTCCGGCTTGGGATATTGCCGCGATTTCCACACCCGCACCATATCCTCGATCGCGCGCCCGCAATCCGCGACGATTGGCAGGTCGACGCGGACATTCTTGTTCACCGAACTCCGGTCGATATCGACATGGATCTTGCGGCTGTGAGGGCTGAAGGCGTCGAGGCGACCCGTCACCCGGTCGTCGAACCGCGCGCCCAGACAGACGATCAGGTCGGCCTTGTTCATCGCCATATTGGCCTCGAACGTGCCGTGCATCCCCAGCATCCCCAGCCATTGCGGGGAAGAAGCGGGAAGGGCGCCCAGACCCATCAGCGTCGATGTGACCGGCGCGCCGGTGATCCGCGCCAGCTCGCGCAGCAATTGCGACGCGCCGGGCCCGGAATTGATGATGCCGCCGCCGGTGTAGAAGACCGGGCGTTCGGCGGCCGCGATCATGTCCACCGCCGCCTCGATCAGCGATGGTTCGGCCTTGATTTGCGGGCGATAGGTCTTGTGTTCGATCGTGCCGTATTTGACCGATTTGGCGGTCGCGACCTGAACGTCCTTGGGGATGTCGACCACGACCGGACCGGGGCGGCCCGAGGTGGCGATGTGGAACGCCTCATGGATCGTCGCGCCCAGCCGCGCGGGGTCTTTCACCAGATAATTATGCTTGGTGACGTGGCGCGTGATGCCGACGGTATCGGCTTCCTGAAACGCGTCGGTGCCGATCAGAGCGGTCGGCACCTGACCCGTGATGACGACCATCGGGATCGAATCCATCAGCGCGTCGGCGATGCCAGTGACCGCGTTGGTCGCGCCGGGACCGGAGGTGACGAGCACCACGCCGGGTTTGCCGGTCGAACGCGCATAGCCCTCCGCCGCATGGGTCGCAGCCTGTTCATGGCGGACGAGGATGTGGCGGATGCGCTTCTGCTTGAACAGAGCGTCATAGATCGGGAGCACCGCGCCGCCCGGATAGCCGAACACGACCTCCACACCGAGGTCGGTCAACGCCTCGATCAGGATGTCGGCTCCGCTTTTCTCGGTCACGGCGTGCTCCTTTCGCATACGCAATATCAGAACTGGAAGGGCGCGCCTAACCGTATAAAAACTACGCGTCAACCACTATAAAAAGAATCTTGTTTCAAAATCACGCAGAATATTATCCGTTTGTGTCTCCTGCGTGCGCGGCCAGTCGGCGGGGGGCTGGTTGCGGAACCAGGTATATTGCCGCTTGGCGTATTGGCGGGTGGCGGTGCGTGCAGCCTCCAGCGCGGCTTCGCGGTCGATTTCGCCGCCGAGCATCGCCGCGATCTCGCGCACGCCGATGGCGCGCATCACCGGCGCGTCGGGGGCCATATCGCCGCGAGCGATCAGCGCGCGCACTTCTTCGACTGCGCCTTCGTCGAACATCATCGCCAGTCGGCGGTCGCAGCGTTGGTGGAGCCAGTCGCGCGGCGGCAGCAGGATCATCGGCAGCAGGGCAATGTCGCCGCCGATGCCACCGATCCGCGTCGCCTGCCAGTCGGCGAGCGTGCGGCCGGTCGATCGCACCACCTCAAGCGCGCGGGCGACGCGGGTGGTGTCGGCGGGGTTGAGCCGCGCGGCGGCGGCGGGGTCGGCGACCGCCAGCGCCGCATGCGCCTCACCGACCGGCAGCGCGCGAACCTCTGCGCGGATTGCGGGGTCGATTTCGGGCACCGGCGCGATCCCGTCGAGCAATGTCCGCAGGTAAAGCCCGGTGCCGCCGACCAGGATCGGCAACCGGCCCGCATCATGCGCGGCTGCGATCTCGGCGCGCGCCTCGTTCGCCCAGCGCGCGGCATTATGGTCTTCCGCTCCATCGACATGGCCGAACAGCCGGTGCGGCGCGCGGGCTTCCTCCTCCGCCGAGGGGCGGGCGGAGAGCACGCGCAGGTCGCGATAGACCTGTGCGCTGTCGGCGTTGATGACCGTGCCGTTGTGACGCTCGGCAATGGCAAGCGCGAGCGCGGACTTGCCGCTCGCGGTCGGGCCTGCGATGAGCGCCACCCTTGGAGCCGCGGGAGAGCCGATCATGTTCATCGCCACGCTGTTAGCAGCCGAACCCTTGCGAGCGGGAGATATTTCCGACGCGCGCGACCGGCTGGCGGCGGCGGGGCTGGGCGTCGGCGACTGGGCGTGGATCGACGAAGGCGAGGCCGCCGACATCCCCTTCGACGGCGATCCGGCGGCAGCGCGCGCCGCACTGGAAGGCGCCTTTGATCGAACCGACGTGATCGTGCAGCCTGCCGAGGGGCGCGAGAAGAAGCTGGTCGTCGCCGATATGGATTCGACGATGATTACCGTCGAATGCATCGACGAGCTTGCCGATTATGCCGGGATCAAACCGCAGATCGCCGAGGTGACCGAGGCGGCGATGCGCGGCGAACTCGATTTCGCCGCCGCGCTCGATGCGCGGGTGGCGTTGCTCGAAGGGCAGGAGGAATCGGCGATCGACCTGTGTCTTGCCGAACGGGTCCGCGATTCGGAAGGCGCGGCGACGCTGATCCGCACGATGCGCGCGCGCGGTGCGAGATCGGTGCTGGTGTCGGGCGGCTTCACCCGCTTTGCCGATCCCGTCGGCGCGCGGATCGGGTTCGATCGGGTGATCGCCAATAGCTTGCTGGTGGACGCAGGCCGTCTGACCGGAACGGTCGGCAAGCCGATCGTCGATGCCGCGACCAAGCAGGCGACATTGCTGGCCGAAGCCGCCGCGCTCGGCATTCCGCTGTCGGCGACGATGGCGATCGGTGACGGCGCCAACGATCTGGCGATGATCCGCGAAGCCGGGCTGGGGGTCGCCTATCGCGCGAAGCCGGTGGTGGCCGCGGCGGCGGGGGCGCGGCTCGACCACGCGCCGTTGTCGGCGCTGCTCCACGCGCAGGGGATCGCGCGAAGGGATTGGGTGAAGGCTTAGCCAAACCCGTCACCCCGGCCGCAGTGCTGGGGTCCACCGGGCGGACAGTACGACGCCCCAAAAGCAAGCGATGCGCAAGCGGCTTATTGGACCCCGGCACTGCGGCCGGGGTGACGGATTAGTGGGGCAGCCCTTTTGAGATTAGTTGCATGTCGGAATGACAAGGATTTTAGGGCAGTCGCTCATCTCTGAACCGCGATGCACGGTTTGACGGCGCCGCAGGCCTTTGCCGCCTCGCCCTGCGATGCAAAGGGGCCGACCTGGAGCCGGGTGACGTTGCCTGCCTTCACATAATAGGGCTGGCGACCGGGGAAGCGCGCGCCGAGTTTCGCCCAAAGATTGCGCGCATTCCCGGCATCGCCGAACGCGCCGAGTTGGACGCGCCAGCCGCCGTCGCGGACCGCGGGTTGCGCGGCGGGTTTCGCCGGTGCGGGGGCGGGCCTGGCGGCGGCGGTCGCCACCGGCGCGGCTCGCGAAGGGGCGGGCGCAGGTGCCGCCGGCGCCGGTGTTTCGCGGATGGCGATCAGCGACGGTCCGGCCTTTCCGCTTTCATATTGGCGCGCGAGCGCGATGCCCTTCTGCTTGTCGGCCACGCCGATATACTGGTCCATCTGGGTCAGCGTCTTCGACGCCTGAGGCAATCCGGCGGATGCCGCGCGGCTGACCAGCGCATAGGCGCGGACCCAGTCCTTGGCCACCGCATCGCCGTTGAAGAACATCGTCCCCAGCACGAACTGCGCGCGCGATTCGCCCCGCATCGCCGATTTGTCGAGCCATTGGGCGGCCTCACTCTTTTTTCCCAGCTCGAACAGGGCGAGACCGTAATTGTCGGCGGCCTGCGGATGGCCCTGTTTCGCGGCACGCCCGTATAGATCGGCGGCGCGCGCCAGATCGGTCGGCACGCCGCGACCGAGTTTATACGCCTGCGCCAGATTGAACTGCGCGTCGGCGTCGCCCGCTTCGGCCGGTCCCTTCCACTGCGCGACCGCGCGGTCGTAATCGCCCCTGGACCAGGCATCGACGCCCGCTTTCACGTCGCTTCCGCTCTGCGCGAGCGCGGGTGCGGCAAGGAACAGGGCAAAGGCGGCCAATGCCGCGGTGGGTTGCGTGGTCATTCGGATCATCCCCTTGTCCGAGCGAAAGGATATAAGGACGCATTAACCATGCGATTGCAAAGAAAAGCTTACCGCGCGCCCTGATGTCCCCGAAACGGATGCGATCCGCCCGATTTACCATTTCTTATCACCCCCCATGTCATCCCGTTGCCAAGAGGGACCACGAATTCGGGGGATCAATGCGCGTTCTGGCGATGGCATCACAGAAAGGTGGTTCGGGAAAGACCACGCTTTCCGGGCATCTGGCCGTACAGGCCCAGCGCGCAGGCGCCGGGCCGGTCGTCCTGATCGACATCGATCCGCAAGGGTCGCTGGCCGATTGGTGGAACGAGCGCGAGGCCGATTATCCGGCCTTCGCCCAGACCACGGTCGCGCGGCTCGCCGCCGATCTCGAGGTGTTGCGCCAACAGGGCTTCCGCCTGGCGGTGCTCGATACCCCGCCCGCGATCACGATGGCGATCCAGAGCGTGATTGCGGTCGCCGAGTTGATCGTCGTGCCCACGCGTCCGTCGCCGCACGACCTGCGCGCCGTCGGCGCCACGGTCGACCTGTGCGAACGCGCGGGCAAGCCGCTGATCTTCGTGGTCAACGGTGCGACGCCCAAGGCAAAGATCACCAGCGAAGCCGCCGTCGCGCTGTCGCAGCACGGCACGGTCGCGCCCGTCACGCTCCACCACCGCACCGATTTCGCCGCTTCGATGATCGACGGCCGCACGGTGATGGAGGTCGATCCGAACGGCAAGTCGGCGGGCGAGGTCACCCAGCTCTGGGGCTATATCTCCGACCGGCTGGAAAAGAATTTCCGCCGCACCGTCTTTGCCGCGCCCGCCGCGATGCCGGGCTATGCGCAGGTCCGTCCCGCCGGTGGCTTCGGCCGTCGCGTGGTCAGCTGAGGGGAGGGCGCGACATGAGCATCATGGGCAACGCCAAACCGTTCGCTTCGCTGTCCTCCGGGCTGCTCGCCCGCAAGGGGCAGGCGAAACCCGCCATGCGACCGCAGGGGTTTCTGGGCATGTCGCCGGTTCCGACCGACGATCTCGGCTGGAACGACATGGGTTACGACGTCGGTCATGACGGGATGCCGCCGATGGAGGCGGTCGCCGCCCCCGTCCAGCCAGCCGCTCAGCCCCCGGTTCAGGCAGAGGTGCCGCACGTCGTCCGCCAGCGCGAAATGCTGGGCGAGCGTTACCCGGCCGAACCGGTCGAGCAAGCCGATGGCGACGAACCGGTCGCGGCCGAACCGATCGCAGAAGTCGCGCCGCCGGTCGCCATCCGCCCGGTCAGCGACGGCACGCTGAAGCGGATCGGGCGCGAAGCCAAGGCGAAGAAGGGCGCGAAAGCCGCCTTCACGCTGCGGCTCGATACCGACCGGCATCTTCGCCTGCGTCTCGCGTCCGCGGTCACCAATCGCTCGGCACAGAATATCGTGTCCGATGCGCTCGATGCGTATCTGTCGGCGCTCGTCGATCTCGACGAGCTGGTAGAGCGCGTGCCCGGCCGGCGCGCGCGCTGAGAATATCTTTCGGGGGAATATCCTATGGCCAGCCGCACCATCCTGATCGCCGGTCTGTCGACCCTCGCCATGTGCGGCGTCGCGATCGGCGGCTTCACCAGCGTCTCCGCCGTCGCCAATGCGCGCGAGGAATCGGAATTGACCAAGCGCGCCGACAAGGCCGCCGACGCCGCGCGCAAGGCGCTGGCAAAGGGTCAGGCGGAACGCGCGATCGGCCATGCCGAGGATGCCGTGCTGGCGATGCCGGGCGAGGCGGAACACCGCGTGCTGCTGGGTCAGGCCTATCTGTCGGCGGGACGGTTCCTGTCGGCGGGGCAGGCGTTCGACGATGCGCTGACGATCGATCCCGCGCATGGCCGCGCCGCGCTCAACCTGGCGCTGGCAAAGACTGCGCTTGGCGACTGGGCGGGCGCACGGCGCACGCTCCACAAATTCGAAACCGTGATCGCGCCCGGCGACCGCGGCCTCGCGCTAGCACTGGCGGGCGATCCCAACGGCGCGGTGCAGATTCTGGGTGAAGTCGCGCGCGACGAAAATGCGACGCCGACGGTGCGGCAGAATCTCGCGCTCGCGCTGGCATTGTCCGACCGCTGGCAGGAAGCGCGCGCGGTCGCCGCGATCGACCTGTCGCCTGCCGATGTCGATGCGCGGATCATGCACTGGGCGGCGTTCTCGCGCCCCAGCGCGGCATCCGATCAGGTCGCGTCGCTGCTCGGCGTAAAGGCGGTCGACGATGTCGGCCAGCCGGTACAGCTCGCCCTTCGCGGCAGCGCGCCGGTGATGGCGGAAGCCGCGCCCGCGCCCGAACAGCCCAATTTCATGGACATGACGACGGAAGCGGCGATCGCTGTGGCCGAAACCACGCCAGTCACCGAACCGCAGGCGCCAGCACCCGTCGCGGTCGCGGCGGTCGAAGCGCCCGCAGCCACCGCCAATCCTGTATTCGCCGTCGCCCGCATCATGTTCGCCGAGCGCCGCGAAATCGTTCAGGCGCTTCCCGCCGACTATCGCGAACGGGCAGCATCGCCGGTTCGCATGGCGGCAAAGACCCCCGCACCGGCGCGCGCGATCGAGCGCGATTTCGACAGCGGCGACTATTACGTCCAACTCGGCGCTTATGACAGCGTCGGCGTGGCGCAGGACGCTTGGGGCCGGATGAGCCGCCGCGTGTCGGCGCTCGGCAAGCTCAAGCCCCACACCGCGCAGGCCAATGTCGGCGGCGTCGAATATCACCGCCTCGCCGTCGGCGGCCTAGCCCGCACTGACGCGAACGCGCTGTGCCGCCAGGTGCAGGCCAGCGGCACACGCTGTTTCGTCCGCACCCATGCGGGCGACCGGCTGGCCAGCTGGGCACGCGGCGTGCAGGTCGCCTCGCGGTAATGCCCGCGAGGCGAGGCGATCATTCGATCGTCACGCCCACCACGCGCCACTCACCGGATTCGCGCTCCAGCGTGACCGTCTCCACCGCATCGGCCTTGTTGGCGAAACTGGTGCGGAACTTGACGACCTCATAGCCCTGGGGTGGGGCAGGCAGGTTCTGCTGGCTCAGGAAGCTGCGCGAGATCACCTCGCCAAGCGGCACCCGCACCTTCTGCGATACCGACGCCCACATTTGAGCGGTATTCAGCGTTTGAAACGCCGCGCCGGTCGCGTGATAGCTGTCATCCCATCGCCCCGCGTCCACCAGCACCAGCCAGTCGCGGGCCGAATCGACCACCTCGGACATCGGCGTCGCGTCGGTGGCGACCGGCGTGGACGACGGGGGCGAGCCGGTCTGGGGCAGGGTGGTCAGGATCAACAGTCCAAGCGCGAAGGTCATGACGAACGCTCCAATCAGGATTCGGGGATGGCGATATGCCCGCCCCACGCCGCCTGACGGCGCGCTCCCTTCATCGATCGCAGCGCTGTTCGCGTCCTCCCCGATTTGCGTGTCCCCGAAGGATTGGGGGGTCGGCGCAGGCGTCAATCCGCCTTCGGCTTCGAGCAGCAGTCGGGCGGCCTCGCGACTGCTCGACACCGCCATCTTGCGCCGTGCATCGCGCAGCCGTTCGTTGATCGTGTGAACCGACAGGCCCAGCGTGCGCGCAGTCGATTTGGCATCCTGGCCGCGCACGATCAGGCGAAGCGTCTGCTTTTCCTTCTCGCTCAGCGCATCGACCGCTTCGTTGATCGCGACGTTCATATCGTTCGGATTATGGCGGCTGTGCTGCTCCCAGCTACCCCGAAAAATTCGTATGTCGAACCATAGGCGCGGGCGTCGCCATCAACGCTGCGACACGCCGCCCTTCATCAAATGCGTCACCCGGCCCTGCACCGGCAGTCCGTCGAACGGCGTATTCGCCGCCAGTCCCGGCAGCGTATCGCCGTCGATCTTCCACGGCGCGCCGGTATCGACGACCATCAGGTCCGCCGGGCTGCCCACCGCCAGCGTTCCGTAATCGAGCCCCAGCAGCTTCGCCGGATTGGCGCTGAGCATTGACATCAGCCGCTCGATCGACACCAGCTCGTCGCGCACCAGCCCCAGCGTCAGAGCGAGCAACGTCGCCGCCCCGGCAGCACCCGGCAGCGAATCGGCAAAAGGCAGGCGCTTTTCCTCCGGCCCGCGCGGGTCGTGCGACGATGCGATCACGTCGATCGTCCCGTCCGCCACGCCAGCCCGCGTCGCCTGACGGTCGGCTTCCGAGCGCAGCGGCGGCGACAGATGCGCAAAGGTGCGGAAATCGCTCATCGCGATGTCGGAGAGATAGAGATGCGCGGGCGTCGTCCCGCAAGTGACGCGCACGCCGCGCGCCTTGGCCTTGCGGATCAGGTCGATGGCCTGCGCGGTCGACACGATGCGGAAATGGATCGCCGCGCCCACATCCTCGGCCAGCATCAGGTCGCGTGCGACCGCCAGCGCCTCTGCCACCGGCGGGGCGGAGGGCAGCCCAAGCCGCGTCGCCGCTTCGCCCGCCGTGGCCACCGCACCCGCCGCCAGCCCGCAATCCTCGGCATGGGCGATGACCGTCAGGTTCAGGTCGCGGGCATAGGCCAGCACCTTGCGCATCACCGCCGCGTCGGCGATCCGGGTGCGACCGGTGGACACGGCGCGCGCGCCCGCATCTTTCAGGATCGCCATTTCGGCAAGGTCGACGCCCGCCAATCCGCGCGTCGCCGCCGCGATCGGGTGGACCCACAGATCGGGTTTCCCGCTCGCCGCCGCGCGCTGGACGATGCCGGGGTCGTCCAGCACTGGCGACTGGTCGGGCATCAGGCCGACGCGCACGATGCCGCCCGCGCGGCACGCCGCCGGGTCGGCCTTGAACACGCCAAGGTCGAGGATCGCGGGCGCGACGACATGGCCGCGCGCGTCGATCGTCCGTGCGTCCGCGGGCGCTTGGACCTCGCCGATCGCCGCGATCCTGCCGTCCTCGATCAGCAGCGATCCTTGCGACACGCCGTTCGCGGGGCACACCAGGCGCGCGTTTGTCACGAAGGTGTTCATGCCCAACCCTCCACGCCGCGTTCGGCGCGGGTCAGCACGTCTAGGCATGCCATCCGCACCGCGACGCCGTGCGCGACCTGTTCGTTGATGGCCGACCGACCGGGCATATCGGCGACTTCGGAGGTAATCTCGATCCCGCGGTTCATCGGCCCCGGATGCATCACCAGCGCGTCGGGCTTGGCGCGCTTCAGTCGCTCGGCGGTCAGTCCATAGCGCAGATGATATTCGCGGGTGGACG
Source organism: Pseudomonadota bacterium (assembly GCA_023418595.1). Classification (GTDB taxonomy): domain Bacteria; phylum Pseudomonadota; class Alphaproteobacteria; order Sphingomonadales; family Sphingomonadaceae; genus Sphingomonas. Next base: position 85,844 of record JAEZZI010000003.1, on the reverse strand, counting down.
GGATAAACGCCCCCGACATCCGCTCGTTCTGGAGCCGCAGCATCATCACCACGTCCGCGCCGTCCAGCGCAGCGTCGAAGTCCGAGAACGCCTCCACCCCCATGCGGTCGGTGCCCGCGGGCATCAGCGTCGCGGGCGCGACCACGCGCACCTCTGCGGCAAGTGCGGTGAGCGCGAGAATGTTCGACCGCGCCACCCGGCTGTGCATCAGGTCGCCACAGATCACCACACGCTGTCCCGCGATCGACCCGCGCCGACGGCGGATGGTGAACGCGTCGAGCAAGGCTTGCGTCGGATGCTCGTGCCAGCCATCGCCTGCGTTCAGCACCGGGCAGTCGACCTTGTCCGCGATCAGCTGCACCGCGCCCGACGATCCGTGGCGGATGACGATCACATCGGCGCGCATCGCGTTCAGCGTCATCGCTGTGTCGATCAGCGTCTCGCCCTTCTTCACGCTCGACTGCGCGGCGTGCATGTTGACCACGTCGGCGCCCAGCCTTTTGCCCGCAATCTCGAACGACAGCAGCGTGCGCGTCGAGTTTTCAAAGAACGCGTTGATCTGGGTCAGCCCGTCCAGCCGATGATCGCTGGGCCGGCGTTCGCGCATCGGTTCGATCCAGCGTTCCGCCTCGTCGAGCAGGAACATGATCTGATGCGGCTTGAGTCCCGAAATTCCGGTCAGATGCCGGTGCGGAAACGCCGCGCGGCCGGGAAGCTGCGCAGCGGGGCTGTGGTCGGATGCTTGCATTAAAGCTGCGGCCTAAACCGCGTGTCGGCGGCTGGCAAGCGGTGTCCGCTCAGCCCGCACAGAGCGCATCGATCGCGGCTTGCAGAATGTGGGCGGCGGCCATGTTGTCGATCTTCTCCGCGCGTTTCGCCCGGCTCATATCCTGTTCGATCATCACCCGTTCGACCGCGACCGTCGACCAGCGTTCGTCCCACAGCAGGATCGGCAGGCCCAGATCCTCGACATTGCGCGCGAATGCCCGTGTCGATTGCGTCCGTGGACTGTCGCTGCCGTCCATGCTGAGGGGGAGGCCGATGACCAGCCCCTTCACCCCCTGCGCCGCGATCAGCGCCTGGATCGCCACCTTGTCCTTCGAAAATTTGGTGCGGCGGATCAGTTCGGCGGGCGACGCGAACGCCCAGCCCGCATCGCACAGCGCGGTCCCGATCGTTCTGGTCCCGACATCCAGCCCCAGCAACCGCCCTCCACCCGGCAGACTCCCGCGATAATCGATCGCGCTGGCGGTAATCATCGCGCGCCGAACGCGGCCACGCGCCGGGCGACATCGGCGCGGATGTTCGACCAGAACAGGCTGTAGTCATAGACGTGGTAATTGTTGCCCGGCAGCACATACGGCCCCATTTCCGGCCCTTCGCCGATCAGCAGCAATCCGCGATTGTCGCAGCGCGCGGGCGCCAGACCGGCGACGATCTCCGCGCTGGTCAGGTCGCTCGACGGCTTCTGCCCGCCCAGATTGGCCTCTGCCGGCGCGGCATCGTCGGCGCGGCCCGTCAGCGGATTGGTGCAGATCAACTGCGTCCCTGCGCGCGGGCTTCCCGCAAAGCCGGTGGTGCCGTCGAAATTCTCGTAGATCAGCGACGGGTCGGCGGGTTCGCCGAAGCTCTGCCACGACGCGATGCAGTTCGCCTGATCCTCGCTGCGGCACTCCGCCAGCCCCAGCGCGGGCAGGTCGGCGGTCTCCGACACCGGCCAACCGACGACATAGGCGGCGACCACGCGCTCGGCGAGCGGCGTATTCGCCACCCGTTCGGCCAGCAGCCGCGTCAAATGCAGAGCGCCCTGGCTGTGGCCGGCCAGCACGATCGGCCGGTCGCCGACTTCCTCCAGAAACTGGTCGAACGCCTGCGCCACGTCGCGGTAAGCGAGGTCGAGTGCCTGGTTGGCGCTCTCCACACTGGTCAGGAACGCCCCGAACGTCGCCTGACGATAGCGCGGCGCCCATACCGCGCCGACGCCGTTGAAGGCCGATGCCTGGCCGCGCAGGAACAGCCCCGCGCGATCGTTGGTCTCCGCATCGTCGAGCGCCGCGTTCCACCGTTCCTTGCCCAGATAGGAGGTCGGATGGATGAAGAAGGTCGCCACTTCGCCGTCCCCGACCGGGGCCACGCCGGGCGGCGTCCACAGCGCCGGATTGTTGCCCAGATCGGGCCGCGCCAGCCACATGTTCGGATCGGCATAGGCATTTTGCGCCATCGCCGGTTCGGGCGTGAACTCGGTCGTCGGCACGAACGCGATGCGGCTCAATTCGGTGCTGAACAGGCGCAGCGCGAACAGCGCGACGATCGCCAGCACGATCAGGACGGCGATGACGTAGAGGAATTTGCGAGCCAACAGGCGCTCCGGTAACTGGACGGGGAGGGGAGGTGTCCCGCTCTGTAGCCGCGCGCAACCGCTTTGCGAACCCTTGCGCGTTTAGCATTGCAGGGAAAGGGCACGCTCTGCTAGCCGCGATCGCATGTCCGTCGATACCCGAACCGTCAAGAAAGTGGCGAGCCTTGCGCGCATCGCGATCAGCGATGCCGATGCCGAGCGTCTTGCCCCCGAACTCAGCAACATCCTCGGCTGGATCGAGCAATTGGGGGAGGTCGATACGTCGTCCGTCCAGCCGATGACTGCCGTCATCGCCAACCGTCTGCGGCTGCGCGACGATGTGGTGACTGATGGCGGCGTGCGTGACGATGTGCTTGCCAATGCCCCCCAGGCCGAACACGGCTTCTTTGCCGTGCCCAAGGTGATCGAATAATGACCGACCTCACCGACCTCGGCATTGCCGCCATCCGCGACGGCGTGCGCAACGGCAGTTTTTCCGCGCGCGAAGTCGCCGACGCCTTCATCGTCAAGGTGGCCGCCGCCAAGCCGCTCAACGCCTTCATCGTCGAAACCCCGGACCACGCGCTCGCCGCCGCCAAGGCCGCCGACGATGCCCGCGCGGCGGGCGAGACGCTTGGCAAGATGGCGGGCGTGCCGATCGGCATGAAGGACCTGTTCTGCACCAAGGGCGTGCAGACCACCGCCGCGAGCCACATCCTCGAAGGCTTCACGCCGCCATACGAATCGACCGTCTCGCAAAATCTGTGGAATGCCGGCGCGGGGATGCTCGGCAAGCTCAACATGGACCAGTTCGCGATGGGATCGTCGAACGAAACCAGCGCGTTCGGCAACGTCATCTCGCCGTGGCGGCGCAACGACGGCGGCAATGCGCCGCTCGCGCCCGGCGGTTCGTCGGGCGGTTCGTCGGCGGCGGTATCCGCGCGGCTGTGTCCCGGCGCGACCGGCACCGACACGGGTGGCTCGATCCGCCAGCCCGCGGCGTTCGTCGGCATTTCGGGGATCAAGCCGACCTATGGCCGCTGCTCGCGCTGGGGCACGGTGGCGTTCGCCTCTTCACTCGACCAGGCCGGGCCGATGGCGCGCGACGTGCGCGACTGTGCGATCATGCTGGAGGCGATGGCCGGGTTCGATCCCAAGGACGCGACCTCGCTCCAGATCGACGTGCCCGATTGGGAAGCCGCGCTGAACCCCAGCCTGGCGGGCAAGAAGATCGGCATCCCCAGGGAATACCGCGTCGACGGCATGCCCGCCGAGATCGAGGCTTTGTGGCAGCAGGGCATCGAATGGATGCGCGACGCAGGCGCAGAGATCGTCGAGGTCTCGCTGCCGCATACCAAATATGCGCTGCCCGCATACTACATCATCGCGCCTGCCGAGGCGTCGTCGAACCTGGCACGTTACGACGGCGTGCGCTTCGGCCAACGCGAATTGCCCGAAGGCGCGAACCTTCAGGACATGTACGCCGCCACCCGCGCCGCGGGCTTCGGGCCTGAGGTAAAGCGCCGCATCCTGATCGGGACCTATGTGTTGTCCGCAGGCTTCTACGACGCCTATTTCACCCAAGCGTCAAAGGTTCGCACCCTGATCGCGCAGGATTTCGATCGCGCATGGGAACAGTGCGATCTGCTCCTCACCCCGACCGCACCCTCGGCGGCGTTCGCGCTGGGCGAGAAATCGGCCGACCCGCTGGCGATGTACCTCAACGACGTCTTTACCGTGCCGTCTTCGCTCGCCGGCCTGCCGGCGATGAGCGTGCCCGGCGGACTTGACAAGGACGGCCTGCCACTGGGCCTGCAGGTGATTGGCAAGGCGCTCGACGAGCAGGGCGTGTTGAATGCGGGCCTCGCGCTCGAACAGCGCGCGGGATTCACCGCGCGGCCCGAGGCTTGGTGGTGAGCGAGATGACAACGATGGAATCCACGTACCGCATCCAGGGCGCGACCGGCGAATGGGAGGTCGTGATCGGCCTCGAGGTTCACGCGCAGGTCACGTCGAACGCCAAGCTGTTCTCGGGCGCGTCGACCGCATTCGGCGCGGAGCCGAACAGTCAGGTCAGCCTCGTTGATGCCGCGATGCCGGGGATGCTGCCGGTGCCCAACCGCGAATGCATCCGTCAGGCTGTCCGAACCGGCCTGGCGATCGACGCGCAGATCAACAAATGGTCGCGCTTCGACCGCAAGAATTACTTCTACGCCGATCTGCCGCAGGGCTATCAGATCAGCCAGCTCTATCATCCGCTGGTGGGCGAGGGCGCGCTTCAGGTGACGCTCGACGAAAAGGACCCCAATTCGGCGACCAAACGGATCGGGATCGAGCGCATCCATATCGAACAGGATGCGGGCAAGCTGATGCACGATCAGCATCCGACGCGATCCTATGTCGATCTCAACCGCTCGGGCGTTGCACTAATGGAAATCGTCAGCCGTCCCGACATGCGCTCGCCCGCAGAGGCGGGGGCGTATCTCTCAAAGCTGCGCTCGATCCTGCGCTATGTCGGGTCGTGCGACGGCAATATGGACCAGGGGTCGATGCGCGCCGACGTCAACGTCTCGGTCCGCCGTCCGGGCGAGGAACTGGGCACGCGCACCGAGACCAAGAACGTCAATTCGGTCCGGTTCGTGATGCAGGCGATCGAGCATGAGGCACAGCGCCAGGTCGATGTGATCGAAGGCGGCGGCGCGATCGTTCAGGAAACGCGCCTGTTCGATCCCGACAAGGGCACGACGCGCTCGATGCGGTCGAAGGAAGACGCGCACGATTATCGTTATTTCCCCGATCCCGACCTGTTGCCGCTCGAGCTCGACGACGCGTTCATCGACGAATGCCGTGCGAGCCTGCCCGAGTTGCCCGACGCCAAGCGCGCGCGCTACGAAGGCGAGCTTGGCCTGTCGGCGTACAACGCCGCCGTTCTGACCGCCGAGCACGAAACCGCGCTCTGGTTCGAGGAACTGGTCGCGGCGGGTGGCGACAAGGTGACGGCGAAGGCCGCGGCCAACTGGCTGCTGTCCGACCTGTTCGGCGCGCTCAACCGGCTGGGCAAGGATATCGGCGATTCGCCGGTGTCGCCGAAGCAGGGCGCGGAACTGCTGGCGCTGGTCGCCGACGGGACGATCTCGAACACGCTGGGCAAGCAGGTGGTCGAAATCATGCTGGAAACCGGGCAGGACGCGGGCACCATCGTCGAGGAACGCGGGCTGAAACAGACCAGCGACACCGGCGCGATCGAAGCCGAAATCGCCAAGGTCATGGCCGCCAACGAAGACAAGGTTGCCGAATATCGCGGTGGCAAGGACAAGTTGTTCGGCTTCTTCGTCGGCCAGACGATGAAGGCGATGGCGGGCAAGGCCAATCCTGCCGTGGTCAACGAGTTGCTGAAGAAGGCGCTGGGCTAATCCCATTTCCCCGTCACCCCGGACCTGTTCCGGGGTCCACCAGGCCGCTTGCACAGCGCATGACCCGTCAGGCATTCGACTGCCGCCCTGTGGACCCCGGCACTTCGGCCGGGGTGACGGTGTTTTACAGCGCCCGCAAAGCCTGAGCAGGCCGCACCGACATCAACGGGATCGAGCCTGCCAGGCTGATCCCCAGCGTCAGCACCGCGCCCCCGCCCAGCGTCGCCAGCACCACGCCCCAATCGGGCGACCAGCCAAAATCGAATACCTGCACAATGACGAACCACGCCGCCGTCATCCCCAGCGTCAGGCTGACCAGCGCCAGCACGCCCGCGAGCAGCGCATATTCGACCCCTTGCGCGCCCAGCACCTGCCACCGCGTCGCACCCAGCGTCTTCAAAATCACGCTGTCGTAGCTGCGCGCCGCGCGCGACGCCGCGATTGCGCCGATCAGCACTGCAATCCCCGCCAGGATCGCGATCGACGCCGCCGCGACGATCGCGCCCGACATCTGGCCCAGCAGCCCGCTGACCTGTTCGATCACCTCGCCCACCGCGATCAGCGTCGCGTTGGGAAACGCAGCCAGCACCGCGCGCGACACCGCGGCATCGTTCACCGGGTCCATGCTGATCGTCGCGGTCAGGCTGTGGGGGGCTGAGGCCAGCGTATTGGGTGAGAACACCATGATGTAGTTGAAGCCCATCGTGTCCCAATTGACCTGGCGCAGCGATGCGATTCGCGCAGGAATCTCGCGCCCCAGGATGCTGACGGTCAGCGTGTCGCCGATGCCGACGCCCAAGGTTTCCGCCGCTTCCTGATCGAGCGAGACGAGCGGCGGGCCGTCATAATCCGCCGCCCACCAGTCGCCCGCGGTCAGGTCGCTCCCCTCGGGCAGCACATCCGAATAGGTCACCCCGCGCTCCCCTCGCAGGAACCACGCTCCCTCGGGCAATTCGTCGAGATCGGCGACGCGCGTGTCGCCATAAGCGGTGATCGTGCCGCGCAGCGACGGGACGATGTTCAGTTCGGCCTCGGGGGCCTCGGCGGTCACGATCTGACGAAACCGATCCTGTTCGGCGACGGGGATGTCGAGCACGAACTGGTTGGGCGCCTTGGCCGGCACGGTGCGCGCGATTTCCGCATTCAGGCTGGTCTGGATCGCGGCCAGCGTCACGAACAGGGTGAGCGCCAGCCCGAGCGCGACCACCAAAGGCGCGGTCTGCGCACCGGGCCGGTGGAGATTGGCGATCGCCAGCCGCCACAACGGACTCCTGGGACGCGGCACCCGCCGCGACAGCACCCGCACGCCCCAGCCGATCGCGAACAACAGCGCGAGCACCGCCGCCGTCGCCCCCAGCACCGCAGCCGAGAATAAAGGTTCGCGCGCGGTCACCAGCGCCAGCGCGACCACGCCTGCGCCCGCCAGTGTGACCAGCCCGACAGTGCGCCGGTCATAGCGCCCGCGCGTCTCCACCGCCCCGCGAAACAGCGCCGCCGCCGGTTCGGTGCGCGCGCGCGCCAGCGGCGGCAGGGTGAAGATCAGCGCGATCAGCAGGCCGTATATCGTGCTGGTCAGCAAAGGCAGCGGGTGCAGGCTGAACCCCGGCTGGATCGGCAGCACGTCGCGCGCCGCAGTGACCAGCAGCGGGGGGATCAACGCGCCCACCGTCAGCCCGACGACAATCGCCAGCACCGCCACCGCGCCGATCTGCGCCATATAGATGCGTTGGATGTCGCGACTGCTCGCCCCCAGCACCTTCAGCGTCGCGATGCTCGACCGTTTGCCGCCCAGATAGGAGGACACGCCGTTCGACACGCCGATCCCGGCGATGATGAGCGCGGTCAGCCCGATCAGCGTCAGGAACTGCCCCATGCGTTCGAAGAAGCGGTTGGCCCCCGGCGCGGCGCGGTCGCGGTCCTTATATTCATAGGTCTGGGCAGCGAAGCGTTTCTCCATGCCCTTGCGGACGTCGGACGCGTCTGCCCCGGCGGGCAGGCGGATGCGGTATTTCGCCTGATAGAGGCTGCCGGGCTGGATCAGCCCGGTGCGCCGCACGCCCTCTACCGAAGTGATCGCGACGGGGCCGAGCGTGAAGCCTTCGCCCACCCGGTCGGGCTCGTCGACGATCAGGTCGGCGATGCGGAACGTGGCGCTGCCATAGCGCAGCCGGTCGCCAATCCCGACCTGCAACCGGTCGGCCAGCGACTGGCCGATCACCACCGCATCGGCGGGAATCCCGCCCTCGACCCGTCCGCGCGTGACGGTCAGCGTGCCATAAAGCGGATAGGCGCCGTCCACGCCCTTCAACTCGGTCAGCACCGCATCCGGCCCGCCATCGCTCGCAGGCACGACGCGGTTGGCCATCGCCCGCATCCGCAGCGTTTCGGACAATGTGCCATAATCGCGAAGCTGGGCAAGGTCGGCCGCCGGAATCTCGCGCTGCGACGTCTCCACCTCGATATCGCCGCCCAGGATCACCTGCCCGCGATCGGCAAGTTCGCCGGTAATCGCGGAAGTCAGGCTGCCGATCGCCGCGAGGGTGGCGACGCCGAGGAACAGGCAGAGGAACAGCAGGCGCAGACCACGAAATCGGCCGGAAAGGTCGCGGCGCGCAATCCGCCACACCGCACCCCAACCAAGCCCACCTCCGCCATCCTGCCCACCGTTCGTTTCGAGCGAAGTCGAGAAACGCTCACGCGCGCCCGGCTCACGTTTCTCGACTTCGCTCGAAACGAACGGGTGTTGGGGGGGGATCGGGGAGGTGGGCGCACCCGCATCCGAACTCACGGCCGCCGCTCCGACACGATATTCCCGTCGCGCATCTCGACAATCCGGTCGCAACGCTCCGCCAGCCCCGGATCATGCGTGATCATCACCAGTGTCGCATCGCTCGCCGCCCGCCGATCGAACAGCAATTCGATGATGGCGGACCCTGTGGAGGCATCGAGATTCCCGGTCGGCTCGTCGGCAAAAATAATCGCCGGACGCGGCGCGACCGCACGCGCGATCGCGACGCGCTGCTGCTCGCCGCCCGACAACTGGCTGGGATAATGGTCGATCCGGTGGCCCAGCCCGACCGCCTCCAGCTCGGCGCGCGCGCGATCGAACGCGTCGGCGACGCCGTCCAGCTCCATCGGCACCGCGACATTTTCCAGCGCCGACATGGTGGGCAGCAGGTGAAACGACTGAAGCACGATGCCGACCCGCCCGCGCCGCGCGCGCGCCAGCCCGTCCTCGTCCAGCTTCCCCTGATCGACGCCCGCGACAAGGATTTCACCCCCCGACGCACGCTCCAGCCCGGACAGGACCGCCATCAGCGACGACTTGCCCGATCCCGATGCGCCCAGGATGGCCAGGCTTTCGCCTTGTCCGACATTCAGGTCGACCCCGCGCAGGATTTCCACCCGCGCCGCCTTGCTGCCGAGCGAAAGGGTGACATTGCGCGCCTTGATCGCGATAGTCGCGTGGCTGGTCATATCGTGCATCGGAAAGGAAGGCTCCGTTGGGTTATCTTCGTCATGCGGTCATCGCGCTTGCCGCCGCGCTCGCGGCCTGTTCGGACGCGCCCGACACCAAAATCGCGAACGAAGCTGTCCCCACGCCCTCCGCGCCGGGCAATGTGGGGGCGATCGCGCAAAATGCCAAGCTGGTCGTGGCGTTCGGCGACAGTTTATATGCGGGCTATCAGTTACCGCAGGATCAGGGCTTCGCGCCCGAACTGCAACGCGCACTGAACGCGCAGGGGATTGCGGCGGACGTTCGCAATGCCGGGGTGTCGGGCGACACCACCGCAGCGGGCCTGGCACGGCTCAATTTCACGCTCGACGGCTATGACCGCAAACCCGATCTGGTGGTGCTGGGGCTGGGCGGCAACGACATGCTGCGCGGATTGAGCCCGGCGGAGACGCGCAAGAACATGGTCGCGATCCTCGACGAACTGCGCCGTCGCGACATCCCCGCGGTGCTGACCGGCATGATCGCCTCCCCAAATATGGGCGCAGACTATGCCCGAGATTTCAATGCGATATTCCCCGAACTTTCGGCCGAATATGATGCGCCGCTCTATCCGTTTTTCCTCGATGGCGTGATCACCGATTCGACCCTGATGCTGCCCGACGGCATCCACCCGAACGAAGCGGGCGTCGATGCGGTGGTGGCAAAGGTCGCGCCCGTGGTGGCGGCGGCGCTGCGGGATTGATCGTGTGACGTAAAGGCGCCGGGCGATCAGGCGTGGGCCAGCCGCCCCTCGATGCTGGCGATGCGTTCGTTCTGACGCGTCTCCAGTGCCCTGGCCTCGCCGATCAGCGCGGCGAGCCCAGGATAGTCGGGCGCGAGTTCAAGCGCGCGGTCGGCCTCCAGTCGCTCGAGATCGGCGATCGCCAGCCGCGTGTCGGTGCGCAGCACATCGAGTTCGGCCAGCGCGATTTGGGCGTCGAGCCACGCATCGCTCCCGGCCCGGCTGCCGCGTGCCGCGTTCGCCAACCGGTCGGCGCGGGCATAGCCGCTGTCAAACGCTCGACCGGCCCGGTCGAGGGCCTGGCGCAATTCCGCCATTCGCGCGTCGAGCGCCGGATCGGGCTTCGCGACCGCAACCGGGGGGATCTGGACCGCGTCGCTGCGCGATTCGATCGGGCGGGGGAGGAGCGAGGGGAAGCGGCTGCTGTCGGGCATCGGCGCGCAGCCGCTGCCAAGCGCCGCGATCAACAGGCAAAATCCGGTCCGGTTCATGCGGCTTCGTGTAGGCCCGCGAAAAAGGTCGCGCAACGGGCTTGCCATCCCCCGAAACCGCTTCTATGTCGCCCCCTCCAATGCGCGCCCGTAGCTCAGCTGGATAGAGCATCAGACTACGAATCTGAGGGTCGGACGTTCGAATCGTTCCGGGCGCGCCAACGAAAACCCCGCCAGTCCAACGACTTGGCGGGGTTTTTGTTTGGGCGACGGCGGAGAATTCCAGCTCAAGCTTGCCAGGACTTTCGTCTGGCAATTACCTCTACGATCAAAATCAGGACCAGCGACGCGGCAATGTTGGCGGTCAACGCAGCGATCAGCCCATCGGGCGAAAATTTGCGATCGGGAACCGTCATCAAGATTTCGACGATCATATTGCGACCTAAATGCGCGCCGATCGCGAACTCCAGACCGCCAAGGCGAACCACTGCCCAGGCATAGGCAACGCCCGAGACGAAGTGCATTCCGGCAAGAAGTGGGTCGAGCGTCAGGTGAAGAGCCGCAAAGATCACGCTGCTGATCAGTACGAGGAATACCGTTCGTCGATTGAAGGATGGCTTTGCACGGACCAGCCAGGAGCGGACCATTATTTCCTCACCGATGACGAATGGAATGCAAACCAGCAGTGCTAGAATGCACAGCAACATCCAGTCATTGACGGCAAGACCGGGCAATGTCTCGACGAACACCGGCCCTATCCCAACGCTAACGGCGATTGCCGATATCTGAAGCGCCGCGAAGATTGCAAAACCAAATGTGAGCAGTGACCACCGAAAATGTGGCGCCGCAGAAAGCAGTTGAGATGGATGACGGCGATAGACCAGCGCCACCGCCAACAAAAAACCGGTACCTATTGCGCCGATTATAAGACTGACATGAAAGGTGGAAAGTAGCCGTTGCCAAGGTGCCGACTCGATGGTGGCCACCCCCGTCACGCCGTCCAGCAACGCATTGAACGCCAAATCTGCCGAAAAAGCGAAAGCCGCCGCGATCCCCGCTCCCAAAATCACAACCAACGACCGACTTGCCACCGGGGAAGATCGAGACCGAGTGGAACGAGTGTTCGGTTTAAACATGCTGCGGTTTAAGCTGGGCCGTTAAAAGCCGCACAACCAAAAAAATGTACTTTGATGCTTCAACGTCGGATCGGGCGGCTCTCGTTCAGCGCGTTGCGGATCGTCGTCGCCGCGACGCCTGCCTGGCCCATCGCGTTCGATATCTGGTCGAGGCCGAGCACCACGTCGCCCGCCGCGAACAGGCCGGGGATCGAGGTGCGCTGGTGCGAATCGACCTCCAGACAGCCCTCGTCATTGCCGCGCGCGCCCGCTGCGATCGCAAGATCCGATCGGATGCGCGACCCCAGCGCGGGATAGACGCTGTCGAACGCCATCGGTCCTTGCGCCGTCGCCACCACCAGCCGATCGCCTTCGATGACATAGTCGCCGCACGGCCCGTCCACCCGCACCACGCCGGCATCGTCGAGCGCGGCGATGCATTCGTCCGCCAGCGCATGGGTGGCATCGGGCGCGATCAGCGTCACGTCGCTGGTATAGCCGCGCAGGAACAACGCTTCGCCGCGCCCCCGCTCGCCGGTGCCGATCACCCCCACGCGCTTGTCCGTCACTTCATATCCGTCGCAGACCGGGCAATAGCGCAACAGGCCGCGTGCCAGCGCCTCATCGTGCAGGTCGTCCGCCATGCCTTCGGGCCGGTGGTTCACGACGCCGGTCGCCAGCAGCACGGTGCGGGCGCGATATTCCTTCGGCCCGATACACACCGAGAACCCGTCATCGTCGGCGACCAGTCGCGTCACCTCCGCCTCCTCGCGGATCGCGCCGAATTCCAGCGCCTGCTCGCGCATCAGCCGCAGCAACTCCTTGCCCTCGACTCCGCCCGGATAGCCCGCATGATTGTGCGTCCGCGGGATCAGCGCCGCGCGGCTCGACCCGTTGTCGAACAGCCGGATCGACAGGTGGTAGCGTGCCAGATAGATCGCCGCCGTCAGCCCGGCAGGCCCCGCGCCGATAATGATGCAGTCGTCCATAATTCTTGCTTTTCCATGCAAAGTATATACATGATGTATATACGGAGGCTGTCATGGGTAAAGAGTATCGCGGAAAGGTGTTCAAGTCAGGCAATTCGGTCGCCCTGCGCCTGCCGAAAGCCCTGGGTTTGAAGGAGGGCACCGAAATGGTTCTGCGCGAAGAGCGTGGCAAATTCGAACTCGAGCCCGTTGAGCAACCTCCGAAGAAGATCGATCTCACGGGCATCTATGGCTCCATTCCGGGCCTTGAGCCCCTTGCACGGGAAGAACGTACGTTCGAAGAACGCGAACTCGATTGGGAAGGAAAGCTGTTGAAGCGTGACTGAGCCCGGCTTTTTGCTCGACGCGAACATCTGCGTGTATTTGCTGAGCGGTGCCGCGCCGTTGTTGCGAGCCCGCATTGAGGAGCGTGCAGAGGGTGAGGTCGTGACGTCGGCGGTCGCATGCGCCGAAGTGCTGGTCGGTGCTGCTCGGAGAGAGGGTTTGGATGCGACACTGCAATTTTTTCGCGCGTTTCCGGTGTTGCCGTTCGATGAAAAGGCGAGCCGGATCTACGCCAGCCTGCCGTTTCGGAGAGGCGGTTTCGATCGCCTGATCGCCGCGCATGCAATGAGCCTCGACCTGACCCTCGTTACCAACAACGAACGCGACTTTGCCGATATCCAGGGGCTTCGGGTCGAGAATTGGACGATATGACCTTCGCCGCCACCGTCCTGACGCTTTACCCCGAAATGTTTCCCGGACCGCTCGGCATGTCGCTCGCTGGACGGGCGTTGCGCGAGGGGAAATACACGCTCGACACCGTGCAGATCCGCGATTTCGCGACCGACAGGCACCGCTCGGTGGACGATACGCCCGCGGGCGGCGGGGCGGGGATGGTGCTCCGCGCTGACGTGCTTGCCGCCGCGATCGACAGCGTCGCCGACGAGCGCCCGATCCTGGCGATGACCCCGCGCGGGCGTCCGCTGACCCAGCCGCGCGTGCGAGACCTGGCGGCGGGGCCGGGCGCCATCATCCTGTGCGGTCGGTTCGAGGGGTTCGACGAACGGTTGTTCGAGGCGCGCGCGATCGAACAGGTGTCGATCGGCGACTATGTCCTGTCGGGCGGAGAGATGGCGGCGCTGGTGCTGCTCGATGCTTGCATTCGCCTGCTGCCCGGCGTAATGGGCGCGGCTTCCAGCGGAGTCGAGGAAAGCTTCGAAAGCGGCCTTCTCGAATATCCGCAATATACCCGACCGCAAATGTGGGAAGGACGCACGATCCCCGAAGTGCTGCGATCGGGGGATCATGCGAAGATCGATGCCTGGCGACGAGCACAGGCGGAGAGCGATACACGGCTAAGGAGGCCGGATCTTTGGGAGCGCCATGAGGGCGCTCGGGTCCAGTCTCCCTCTGGTGCGCGGCGACGAGACAGGAATGAATGAGATGAACCTCATCCAGACGATCGAAGCAGAACAGATCGCAAAGTTCGCAGAATCGAAGAAGGTGCCCGAATTCCGCGCTGGGGACACGCTGCGCGTCGGCGTGCGCGTCGTCGAAGGCGAACGCACCCGCGTCCAGAATTTCGAAGGTGTGTGCATCGCGCGTTCGAACAGGGGCATGGGGTCGAACTTCACGGTTCGCAAAATGTCGTTCGGCGAAGGCGTAGAGCGCGTTTTTCCGCTTTATTCGCCCAACATCGATTCGATCGAAGTCGTGCGCCGCGGTGTCGTGCGTCGTGCGAAGCTCTATTATCTGCGCGGCCGCACCGGCAAGTCGGCGCGCATCGCCGAGCGCCGCGACGTGCGCACGAGCGACAAGGCATCGGCCGAGTAAGCCATTACCCAGCTCCCTTGGAGGGGACTGCCGGCGGGGCGCGAGGCGGCGAAGGCCACCCGCGCCCCGCTTTGCGTTTGGGAGCCTATTCACAGATCGCACTGTCAATGATCCGCTCGTTTCGAGCGAAGTCGAGAAACGTCGGCGAGGGCCGCGATCACGTTTTTCGACTTCGCTCGAAACGAGCGGGCGGATGGTTCAACGGCCACCCTCGTTGGTCTAAACCATGCCCATGACCGCCAGAACCCGCATCGTCGCGCTGCTGCTCACCCTGCTGGTGGTCGGCGGCATCGGTGTCGGCGCGCGGTGTCTGTCGGCGACCAGCGCGCGCTGCACGCCATCGACCTTGTTCGGGGGCGGCCCCGCACTTGATGTGCCTTATGCGGAGACACGGACCGAGGCGGTCGAAAAGATGCTCGACATGGCCAGCATCGCGCCGGGCGACCGGGTGATCGATCTGGGCACCGGCGACGGGCGGATGCTGTTGCACGCCGCGGCGAGGGGCGCGGGCGGGCTGGGCGTCGATATCGATCCCGTGCTGGTCGCGAGCGCCAATGCCAGCGCCGAGCGTCAGGGGGTTGCCGATCGCGTGACGTTCCGCACCCAGGACCTGTTCGACACGCCGATCGCCGGCGCCGACGTGGTGACGATGTTCCTGCTGCCTGAGATCAACCTGAAGCTGCGCCCGCATCTGCTCCGCGAACTGCGCCCCGGCGCGCGCGTCGTCAGCCATGCGTTCACGATGGGCGACTGGCGCCCCGATCGGGCCGAGCGGGTGGGAGGATCGCGGCTCTATCTGTGGGTGATCCCGGCGGATGTCTCGGGCGCGTGGCGGCTGCGCGATGCGCGTGGCGATCGATCGCTGGTGCTGGATCAGACCTTTCAGACCTTCACCGGCACGTCAGGCGAAAGCGCGGTGTTCGACGGGCGCGTGGATGGCGAGCGGGTCGCGTTCACGCTGCGCGACGGCGACCGGTCGGTGCGCTATGAGGGGCGCGTGGAGGACGGTATCATCGTCGGAACCATGCCGTCGCGTTGGACGGCAACACGCTAAATCCGTTTGTGCTGATCTTGTCGAAGCACTGTCCTTCTTGGCTACGCAAGCAAGGGCAGCACTTCGACAAGATCAGTGCAAACGGGGAAGGGACAATGCCAAACAACACCCCCACCCTTTACCCCCGCCCATTCCCCCGCGATAAACCGCCTACATCCCCGACGGGGCGAACGAGAAGCGGAGAGCGATTACATGCGGAATTGGGCGTGCGGGACCGCACTGGCGGCGGCGATGGTGGCAATGACGGCGCAGCCGATGACAGCCCATGCGCAAACGCCGCAGGCCACGCAGGCCAAGGCCAGCGACCTGACGCTCGACCGCGTGTTCTCCGGCCCCGACCTTGCCGGATCGCCGCCGCGCGCGGCGCGGCTGTCGCCCGATGGACGGCTGCTCACGCTGCTGCGCGGTCGCGCGGACGAGGGCAATCGGTTCGACCTGTGGGCGATGGACACGACCAGCGGCGAATGGCGGATGCTGGTCGATTCGAAGAAGATCGGCAGCGGCGCGGAATTGTCCGAAGCGGAGAAGATGCAGCGCGAACGCGCGCGGATCGGCGGTCTGACCGGCATCGTCACTTATGACTGGGCGGCGGATGGCCAGTCGATCCTGGTGCCACTGGACGGCGACCTCTATCTTGCGACGCTCGACGGCAATGTCCGCCGCCTGACCGAAACCGAGGCGGGTGAGTTGAACCCGGTCATCTCGCCGGCGGGCAAATTCGTCAGCTTCGTCCGCGACCAGAATCTTTACGTCCAGCCGCTTGCCGGTGGCGAGGCGCAGCGGGTGACCAAGGACGGCGCGGGCACCGTGTTCTGGGGGGAAGCGGAGTTCGTCGCGCAAGAGGAAATGTCGCGTTCCACCGGCTACTGGTGGTCGCCGAACGACCAGCGCGTCGCCGTCCAGCGCTTCGACGAAGCCCCCGTGGGCGTCGTCACGCGCACCGCGATCGGCGCGGAGGATACCCGCGTGTTCGAGCAGCGCTATCCGAAAGCGGGCACGCCCAACGTGCTGGTCGAACTCCATGTGATGAACCCCGATGGGTCCAATTCGGTGAAGGTCGATCTGGGCAAGAACCCGGACATCTATCTCTCCCGCGTCAACTGGACGCCCGATGGCAGAACGTTGCTGGTCCAGCGCCAGAGCCGCGACCAGAAGACGCTCGACATGCTCAGCGTCGATCCGGCGACCGGGCGTTCGCGGGTGTTGTTCACCGAGCGTTCGGGCGAGCGGTCCTGGGTCAACCTTCACGACGCGTTGCATCCGCTCGCCGATGGCAGCCTGATCTGGTGGTCGGAACGCGACGGGCACGGGCATCTCTATCGGTTCCGAAACGGCAACTGGACGCAACTGACCAGCGGCCCGTGGGAAGTCTTTTCGACCGTCGCGGTCGATGAAAAGGCGCGGACGATCACCTTCCTCGGCAACAAGGACGGGGTGCTGGAGCGCCATCTGTATCGCACGTCGATCGACCGTCCGGGACAGGTCACGCGCCTGACCGAACCCGGCTGGTTCCACGGCGCGAGCGGATCGGGCGGGCGGTTGATCGTCACCCGCTCCAACCCCAACCAGCCGCCGCAGACCTATCTCGCCGACGCCAACGCCAAACGGCTGCGCTGGGTGAACGAGAACAGGCTCGACGCAAGCCACCCCTACACCCCCTATCTCGCCAGCCATCAGGAACGGACCTTCGGCACGCTCAAGACCAGGGACGGCGCGACGCTTCACTGGGAAATGATCAAGCCGCGGATGGAGCCGGGCAAGAAATACCCCGTATTCTTCCAGCATTATGGCGGCCCGCACGTCCAGACGGTCGCGCGGCAATGGGGCGGCGCGCTCCAGCAATATATCGTCGATCGCGGCTATATCTGGTTCCAGATCGACAATCGCGGCTCCGCCAATCGCGGCAAGGCGTTCGAGGATCCGATCTATCAGGCGATGGGCGGGATCGAGGTCCGCGACCAGATCGAGGGCGCCGAGTGGCTGAAAACCCAGGATTTCGTCGATCCCGACCGCATCACCACCTATGGCTGGTCCTACGGCGGCTATATGACGCTCAAGATGCTCCAGGCCGCCCCCGGCATGTTCGCGGCAGGCGTATCGGGCGCGCCGGTGACCAAATGGGAACTCTACGACACCCATTATACCGAGCGGTATATGGGCGACCCGAACAAGGTCGCCGATGCCTATACCACCGCCAATACGGTCGCCGACGCAGCGAAGATCAGCGATCCGCTACTGCTGATCCACGGCATGGCCGACGATAACGTCGTGCTCGAACATTCGACGGTGATGATGTCGGAAATGCAGCGCCAGGCGGTGCCGTTCGAACTGATGCTCTATCCCGGCCAGACGCACCGCGTCGGCGGGGCGGGGGTCAGCCAGCATCTGTGGAAGACGATCTTCGATTTCCTCGACCGCCATGCAGGCGAGGGGGCGGGGAGTGTCAGTGCGGCCGTCCCGGCGACGGTGCCCAAGGCAGCCGAATAACCCCACCCGTCACCCCGGACTTGTTCCGGGGTGACGGAGGGGGAACGAATGCCGGGCGCATTCCCCTTGCGCCTGCCACCCCCCATCCGGCACAGGCTGCGCCCATGACGGTGCAAGTGGATATGGGGGTCGATTCCGCCGGGCGGACGGTGGCGATGGACCTGGAGGAATTGCTGGCGACCCGGTTGCTCGTTCAGGGCAATTCGGGATCGGGCAAGTCGCATCTGCTGCGCCGCCTGCTGGAAAAAAGCGCGGGCCGGGTGCAGCAGGTCGTCATCGATCCCGAAGGCGATTTCGTCACGCTGTCGGACGCCTACGGCCATGTCTCGATCGACGCGGTCGATTATTCGGAGCGCGAGATCATCGCCTTTGCCCGCCGTATCCGCGAGCATCGCGCGTCGGTGGTGCTGAGCCTGGAAGGTCTGGAAGCCGAGGGCCAGATGCGCTGCGCCGCGGTGTTCCTGTCGGCGCTGTTCGACGCCCCGCGCGAGCATTGGTATCCCGCGCTGGTGGTGGTCGACGAAGCGCAACTGTTTGCGCCGACCACCGGCGGAGAGGTTGCCGAGGAGGTGCGCCGCGCCTCGCTGTCCGCAATGACCAACCTGATGTGTCGCGGACGCAAGCGGGGCCTTGCGGGCGTGATCGCGACCCAGCGGCTGGCGAAGCTCGCCAAGAATGTCGCGGCGGAGGCGTCCAATTTCCTGATGGGCCGCACTTTCCTCGACATCGACATGGCGCGCGCCGCCGACCTGCTGGGCATGGAGCGGCGACAGGCGGAGCAGATTCGCGATCTCCAGCGCGGCACGTTTCTGGCGCTCGGCCCCGCCGTGTCGCGCCGCCCGATCGGGGTCACCATCGGTGCGGTCGAAACCTCGGCGAGGAGCGGCAGCCCCAAATTGGTGCCGCTGCCGCAAGCCGCGCCCGCCGATTTCAAGGACATGCTGCTCGCCCCGATCGAGGACGCGACCCCGCTCTACGTGCCGCCGCCGCCCAGGCCGGTCGAGGAATTGCTGTCCGACATCCGCCCGCCCGAGGATGCGACCGCGCCGGCGCCCGAACTGTTCGACGCGATCGACGCCGAGCCGATCGTCGCCGACGTGATGCGCGCGATCGTCGAGGAACCCGATTCGGCGATGCGGCAATCGGCGGTGCTGTTTCAGGATTTTCAGGTCCGCTGCCGGATGCAGGGCCTCGCCCGCCCGCCGCTCGACTTCGCAAAGTTCGTGCGACGGCTGTCGGCGGCGCGGGCCGGGATCATCGACGGGATCGACGACGAATGGGCGCCCGCGTTCGACGTCGCGAAGGAGTTGCCCGACGACATGCTCGGGCCGTTCCTGCTGGTCGCGCGCGCGGCGAAGCAATGCGAACCCACGCCCACCGATGCGGAAATCGCGGCAGTATACGGCACAAGCTCGTTGGGTCGTGTGCGCAGGCTCATCAGTTATATCGAGGGGCGCGAACTGATCGTGATGCGCACCGATCTGGCGGGCAAACGGTCGATCGCGATCCCGCGACTGGGTTGGACGACGCGGCCGGCGGAAGCTGGTTAGGGTCTGGCCGCTCGTCCCGGCAGTGCGCCGTAACATTCGGCGAACTTCCATAGCGGGCTGCGATCGTTCGAGAATGCGGAACAGGCCGGGTCGCTTGCCAATGCCAACCGGAGCAGCCGATCGGCATATTCGAGCGCGGCCTTGTCGCTCGCGCCATTGCACCCATGCGCATCGCGACGCGTGACTTCGCTGCCCGAAACCCGCTCGATCGTAGCGAAATCGGCGTGACAGACAACGTTGGGATATCGCGCCCATGCACTGGAGTCCGGATCACGGGGAGCGAGTGCCATGCGTTCGTCCTTGATAATCTCGGTCCAGCTGTTCCGAGATAGGATGGTCGAAAAGCCACGTGTGCGATTACCCGCTTCGACGTCCAGCGATACCCGACCATCGGCCATCCTGGTGAAAGCGATGCCCGGAGCGGTAAAATACAGCCGCGATTCCATGAACGACACCCGCCTGACCTCGACATCGGGGCCCACCAGTGACGTGGCCGGCCGAAACCCCGCTTTTTTCAGCCTTTCCGCTTCGAAACGGGCGCGCTGCGTCTCGCGCTCCCGCTCTCGTTTGATCTGATTGTCTTCATCGCGCGCTTGCTTGCGGGCGAAGTCTTCCCTACCAAGCGGCCACTGGCCGATCCGTTCCATGTCGGATCGATAGCTGGAATAGCTGCGATCGAACGGCGTCTGGGTGGTGCATCCCGTCGGACCCGTCCAAGCGACAACGGCGGCGGCGATCATCGGCAATTTCGTCACAAACACTTCCTGTTCAGGCGATCGGTTGCCGATGGTAGCATTTGGCCCATCGAAAGCAGCCCCTTCTTGCCTGCTTCATGTACAAGGCCTAGGCGGGCCGAAATACCATATCGGAGCGCATCATGGGGTATCGGGTCGTCGTCGCAGGAGCCACGGGCAATGTCGGGCGCGAAATGCTCAACATTCTGGCCGAGCGCGAATTTCCGATCGACGAACTCGCGGTGCTCGCATCGTCGCGCTCGACCGGCGACGAGGTCGATTTCGGCGAGACGGGCCGCAAGTACAAAATCCAGAATATCGAGCATTTCGATCCCACCGGCTGGGACATGGCGCTGTTCGCGATCGGGTCCGAAGCGACCAGGACCTATGCGCCCAAATTCGCCGCCGCAGGCTGCACGGTGATCGACAATTCGTCGCTCTACCGCATGGACCCCGACGTGCCGCTGATCGTGCCCGAGGTGAACCCGGAGGCGATCGACGGGTACAAGGCACGCAACATCATCGCCAATCCCAACTGCTCGACCGCGCAGATGGTCGTCGCGCTGAAGCCGATCCACGACGCCGCGAAGATCACCCGCGTCGTCGTCGCCACCTATCAATCGGTGTCGGGGGCGGGGAAGGACGGCATGGACGAACTGTTCGAGCAATCGCGCAACATCTTCGTAGGCGACCAGGCCGACCCCAGGAAATTCACCAAGCAGATCGCGTTCAACGTGATCCCGCACATCGACAGCTTCCTCGACGACGGATCGACCAAGGAAGAATGGAAGATGGTCGTGGAAACGAAGAAGATCCTCGATCCCAAGATCAAGGTCACGGCCACTTGCGTCCGCGTGCCCGTGTTCGTCGGCCATTCGGAAGCGATCAATATCGAGATGGAAAACGAACTGTCGGCGGAGGACGCGCAGAAAATCCTGCGCGAAGCCCCCGGCATCATGCTGGTCGATAAGCGCGAGGATGGCGGCTATGTGACCCCGGTCGAATGCGTCGGCGAATATGCGACCTTCGTCAGCCGCGTGCGCGATGATTCGACGGTGGAGAACGGGCTGGCGCTGTGGTGCGTGTCCGATAATCTTCGTAAAGGCGCGGCGCTCAACGCGGTGCAGATCGCCGAACTGCTTGGACGGCGACATTTGCAGAAGGCGGATTGAACTGCCCTCCTTGTGTCACCCCGGACTTGTTCCGGGGGCCACCGGGCGGCGAACGAAATCTTGCCAGACCGCGTGCAGCGCAAGCGGCTTGGTGGACCCCGGAACAAGTCCGGGGTGACGTGGAAGAGGGGTTCTCAACCTACCCGACCAGCCCCCACAATTGCTGCCCGGCCAGCGCCACGAACAGCAATGCCGACCCGCCCAGCGTCACATTCGCCAGCCACCCGTTGCGCGCGCCCTCCGGCAAGTCGCGGCGGTTGAGCAGCAGCAGCAGCGTAATCGCCAGGAACGGCATGAACAGCGCCCCGAACGCGCCATAGATCACCGCGAGCAGGAACGGCTGCTGCGCGAACAGCAACAGCATCGGCGGGAAGGTCAGCCACGCCAGATACGCACGGAACGGCAGGCTCTTTTCGGTTTCGACGCCTACCTCCGCCTCGACCCCGCGCACCTGACGATACCAGTCGGCGAAGAACAGGCTCATTCCGTGCCACACGCCGAACACCGACGACAGCGCGGTCGCGGCAAATCCGACCAGGAACAAAGTCGCGATGGTGCGCCCGAATCGCTCCGCCAGCACGTCGGACAGCCCCAGCAATCCCCGGTCGCTCGACTGCAATGCGATCCCGGCAGAAAACAGCAATTCGGCTCCGACGATCAGCATCGCGATCACGAACACGCCGGTAATGGTATAGGCCAGCGCATTGTCGATCCGCATCAGCGGCAACCAGCCAAGGCCGCGCCACCCCTTGGTCTGCACCCAATAGCCGTACGCAGCGGTGGTGATCGTCCCGCCGACGCCGCCGATCAGGCCCAGCGTGTAGAACAACGCGCCGTCGGGCAGCGCGAAGGTCAGCCCCGACGCCAGTTCGGGCAGGGTCGGTGCGACCAGAATGGCCAGGCCGACCATGACGACGAACATCACGCCGACCATGATCTTCATCACCAGCTCGAACGTCGAATAGCGGTTGAACCAGACGAAGACGAAGCCGGTCAGCCCGGTAAAGACCGCCCATCCCCACAAGGGGAGGATGGGGAATAATGCGGTCAGCGGCAACGCCGTGGCGCTCATCGCGGTGGCGCCGTAGATGAAGCCCCAGATCAGGACGTAGATTCCGAAATACCAGCTCGTCCACGCCCCCAGCGATCGCCATCCGGCAAGAATCGTCGAGCCGGTGGCGAGGTGATAGCGCGCCGACCCCTCCGATAGCGCGATCTTGACGATGCATCCCAGGATCGCCGCCCACAATAACGCATAGCCGTATCGCGACCCCGCAATCAGCGTCGCGACCAGATCGCCCGCGCCGACCCCGGTTGCGGCGACGACGATGCCGGGGCCGATCTGCCGCCAGCGGTTTTTGCTGGGGGGCGATGTGTCGGTCGTTTCGTTCACCCGGTGCGGCCCCTTGCTGTTTGGCGCACCTTGGGCGAGGCGCCCGGCCCGCGCAACCATCCCCCCGTCACTCCCGCTGCTCGGGAACAACGATATCGTTGATGTCACGCACCCGTTCGTTTCGAGCGAAGTCGAGAAACGTGCCTCAGGGCACAGAGCCACGTTTCTCGACTTCGCTCGAAACGAACGGCATGGGAGATTTGGTATCAAGGAGCGCCCAAGTGACCTCAGACTTCACCACCCATCGCTACACCGGTTTCGACGGCGCGGACCTTGCCTGGCACGAACTGGGGACGGGGCGCGACGTGATGCTGATCCACGGCTATTTCTCCGACGCGCATACCAACTGGATCCGCTATGGCCATGCCGCCGCGATCGCCGCCAAAGGCTTCCGCGTCATCATGCCCGACCTGCGTGCGCACGGGGTGAGCGCCAGGCCGCACGATGCCGCCGCCTATCCGCCAGATGCGCTGGCGATGGACGGGGAGGCGTTGATCGAGCAACTCGGCCTCATCGATTACGATCTCGGCGGCTATTCGCTTGGTGCGCGGACAACGGTGCGGATGCTGGCGCGGGGGAACATTCCGGCCCCCGGCAAGGTCGTCATTTCCGGCATGGGTTATGAGGGCCTGACCGACACCGGCAAGCGCGCCGGGCATTTTCGCCGCATCCTGACCAATCTCGGCAGTTTCGAGCGCGGATCGCCCGAATGGATGGCGGAGGCATTCCTCAAGACCACCAAGGGCGATCCGCTGGCGCTGCTCGGTATCCTCGACACCTTCGTCGACACGCCGCACGAGGCGATCGCCGCGATCGGTCAGCCGGTCCTGGTGCTGGCGGGCGAAGAGGATGACGACAATGGCAGCCATCAGGCGCTGGCCGACCTGCTCCCCGACGCGAAGCTGGTCGAAACGCCCGGCGGCCATATGAGCGCCGTGACCAAGCCCGAATTGGGCCAGGCGATCGCGGATTTTCTGGCGGCTTGAGATTATGCGCTAACTCCTGCTCAGCACGAAAGGAAATAGGGATGGCGCTTGACCAAATGCTGTGGGTGGGCGCACACCGGTATCAAATGTAACGAACATCCGGGAACGCATTTCATGAACCGTTTTGCCGCTTCCAGCCTGGCGCTGGCCTGTGCGCTTGCCGTTGCGGGCTGCGCCGCTTCCAATGCCACCACCGCCGAGCCGCAGACCGCAGCGCCTGCACCTGACCAGGCGATGACTCCCGCTGCCGCCGATGCCTTCGTCAAATCGGCCGAGGATCGGCTCTACGCGCACAACCTGACCGCCGCGCGAGTCGATTGGATCAACGCGACCTACATCACCGCCGACACCGATGCGCTGTCCGCCGAATATGCCGAGCGCGGCACCAAGCTGCGCGTCGAACTTGCGCTCGAAGCCGCGAAATATGCCGAGGTGCCGGGCCTGTCGGCGGACACCGCGCGCAAGCTCGACATCATGCGTCAGGGCATCACGCTGCCTGCGCCGACGCGCGAGGGCGCGGCGGGCGAACTCGCGCAGCTGTCGACCAGCATGGCGTCAGCCTATGGTCGCGGGCGCGGCACGCTCAACGGCAAGCCGATCAGCGGCAGCGACATCGAAGCGGCGATGGGCACCAACCGCAATCCCAAGGAACTCTTGGAAATGTGGACCAGCTGGCATGACAATGTCGGCGCGCCGATGCGCGGCGATTACGCCAAGGCGGTGACCATCGCCAACGAGGGCGCGAAGGAGCTGGGCTATAGCGATGTCGGCGCGATGTGGCGTTCCGGCTACGACATGCCCGCCGACGATTTCGCGGCGGAGACCGACAAGCTCTGGAAGGAAGTCGAACCGCTCTACGTCGCGCTCCACACTTATGTGCGGACCAAACTGAACGAGAAATACGGCAGCGCGGTTCAGCCTGCGACGGGACCGATCAACTCGCATCTGCTCGGCAATATGTGGGCGCAGGGGTGGAGCGGCATCTATGACATTGCCGCACCGGCGGGCGTCGGCGATGTCGGTTACGATATCGGCGATCTGCTCAAGGCGCAGAATTACGATGCGCTGCGCATGACCAGAAGCGGCGAGCAGTTCTTTTCCTCGCTCGGCTTCGCGCCGCTGCCGCAGACCTTCTGGGAACGCTCGCTGTTCGTGAAGCCTGCCGACCGCGAGGTTCAGTGCCACGCCTCGGCCTGGAATCTCGACGACAAGGACGATCTGCGGATCAAGATGTGCATTCAGGTGAATGCCGACGATTTCATCACCATCCACCATGAACTCGGCCATAATTACTACCAGCGCGCGTACAAGGCGCAGCCCTTGCTCTATCGCGACGGTGCGAATGACGGTTTCCACGAAGCGATCGGCGACATGGTCGCGCTGGCGATCACGCCCGATTATCTGGTCAAGACCGGCCTGTTGCCGAAGAACCGCGTGCCCAGCGCCGACAAGGATATCGGCCTGCTGCTGCGCCAGGCGATGGACAAGGTGGCGTTCCTGCCGTTCGGGCTGATGGTCGATCGCTGGCGCTGGGGCGTCTATTCGGGCGAGATCGCGCCGGGTGCCTATCAGAAAGGCTGGGACGACCTGCGCCTGCGCTATCAGGGGGTGAAGCCGCCCACGCCACGCGACGAGAGCAAGTTCGATCCGGGCGGGAAGTATCATATCCCCGGCAACGTGCCCTACACCCGTTATTTCCTGGCGCACATCCTCCAGTTCCAGTTCTACGAAGCCGCGTGCAAACAGGCGGGATGGACCGGGCCGCTGCACCGCTGTTCGTTCGCGGGCAACAAGGAAGTGGGTGCGCGCTTCAACGCGATGCTGGAAATGGGCCGGTCGAAGCCGTGGCCCGATGCGCTGGAGGCGTTCACGGGAACGCGCGAAATGTCGGGCCGCGCGCTGGTCGAATATTTCGCGCCGCTCAAGGCGTGGCTGGACGAGCAGAACAAGGGTAAGCCGACCGGTTGGTGAGGGTATCGGGTCGGTGGCTTGACCGGTCGCGAGAATTAGGCCGGCTGCCACCATCCCTCCGTCACCCCGGCCGTAGTGCCGGGGTCCACCGAACGGCAAGGGTTATCCGCTAAAGGCAATCCGGCGCGCAAGTTGCTTAGTGGACCCCGGCACTACGGCCGGGGTGACGGAGTGGGGGCCTCACCCCTTGTCGGGAATTGTCCCTTCGTCGGCGATCCCGGCCTCGAACGACGCGCTGGAATCGGTGCCGTCGGACTGGTGCGCGCCGCCTTTCGGTCCCGCGTCCTGCTTGCGGAATTTGAGGAAGCCGAAGGTCATCCCGGCCAGCGCCGTCGCAGCCATCGCCACAAGGCCGCCGTTGCGAAATCCCCGGCCGACCGCTGTGCCGCCCGCTGGCTTGGCATCGGGCGCGCGTTTCGTCGCGGCCGGTTTTAGCGGCGCGACAGGCTTGGCCGATGCGGGCTTTCGCGTAGCAGGCGCACGCGGGTTCGGTGCGGTGGGGCGCGTCGGCTTGGCGGGAGCTGATTTTGTCGTCGCAGTCTTCGCGGCCCCGGCGGCCTTCGCCGGTGCCTTGCGCGTCGCCGCGGTCTTGCGCGGGGCAGCGGGTTTTCGCGTCGCCGAGGGATTACGCGTTGAACCGGCGCCGCGCCGTGCGGGCGTCTTGGGCGGCGGCGGCGTTGTGCTGCTCGGCGACGGGGGAGGGGGTGGCGGCGGTGCTGGCGGCGTGGTTTCGTCGGTCATATCGGCCCCGTGATCTTTCTCACCGCATCAAGCGCGGGGGACGGCAAAGGTTC
Source organism: Pseudomonadota bacterium (assembly GCA_023418595.1). Taxonomy (GTDB): domain Bacteria; phylum Pseudomonadota; class Alphaproteobacteria; order Sphingomonadales; family Sphingomonadaceae; genus Sphingomonas. The sequence continues at coordinate 59,364 of JAEZZI010000003.1, read as the reverse complement.
CGCCCGCGCGTCGATCACCGGAACGGCGGTTCGTTGAACGCGCGCAATTTGCGGCTGTGGAGCTTCGGTCCTTCGCGGCGCAGTTCCTCGACCGTCTCGATGCCGATCCGCATATGCTCGTTGATCGCGCGCTCGTAGAAGCGGTTGGCCTGGCCCGGCAGCTTCAACTCGCCATGCAGCGGTTTGTCCGATACGCAAAGCAGGGTGCCGTAGGGAACGCGGAACCGGTAACCCTGCGCCGCGATCGTGGCCGATTCCATGTCGATCCCTACCGCACGGCTGAGCGAGAAACGCAATGCGGAAGTCGAGAAGCGCAGTTCCCAGTTGCGGTCGTCGGTAGTGACGATCGTGCCGGTGCGCAGGCGGCGCTTGAGTTCCTCGCCCGATTGCCCCGATACCGTCTCCGCCGCGCGCGCCATCGCAACCTGAACCTCCGCAATCGCAGGCACGGGAATCTCCGGCGGCAGCACATCGTCCAGGATATGATCGTCGCGCAAATAGGCGTGGGCGAGCACATAATCGCCGATCCGCTGGCTGGGGCGCAGCCCGCCGCAATGGCCGATCATCAGCCACGCTTCTGGCCGGGTGACGGCCAGGTGATCGCAGATCGTCTTCGCGTTGGACGGACCCACTCCGATATTGACGAGCGTGATCCCTGTCCGGTCGTCGGCCATCAAATGATAGGCGGGCATCTGGTGTCGCCGCCACGCGCTGTCGGTGACCAGCTTGTCGGGATCGTCGCCCGCCTTGATGACGATACCGCCCGCGCCCGACAAAGCGGTGAAGCGATTGTCCTCACCCAACATCTGGATGCCCCAGCGGACGAACTCGTCGACATAGCGGTGGTAATTGGTGAACAGCACATATTGCTGGCAATGTTCAGGCGGGGTGCCGGTGTAATGCCGCAGCCGCGCCAGGCTGAAATCGGTGCGCAGCCCGTCGAACAGCGCCAGCGGACGGGTGCCGTCGGGATCGACGAAACTGCCGTCTGCAATTTCGTCGCCGATATGCGCGAGTTCGGTCGCGGGGAAGAAGCGCGCGAGTTCGAGCGCGGAGACTTCGTCAAGGCTCAATGCATGGCCTGGGTCGAGCACATAGGGGAAGGGGATTTCCTGCCGCCCCGCGACGGCTTCCACCTCGACCTCGTAGTCCTCGATCAATAGCGTCAATTGTTCGGTCAGATAGTCGGCGAAGATCGCGGGCTTGGTCACGCTGATCCGGTATTCGCCCGGCGTGACCAGCCGCCCGAACGAGCGCAGCGGTGCTGCCTTTTCATCGCCGCCGCGATAGCGGACGCGGATTTCGGGATAGGCGAAGGATCCGTCGCGGCGCGCTTCGGGCGCGGGCGGGCCGCCGCCTTCGAGATAGGTGGTGAGGGCTGCCTTCAGCCGGTCGACCGATCCGGTGTAGAGACGGTCGAGTTCCTTTACGATTTCCTGTGCTCTTGTCATCTGCTGTCGCTAACGGGCGCAAGTGACGCTGGCAAGACGGGCGCGCGCGAAACGACAATCGCGCCGGAGCGGGGCTCCGACGCGATTGCGATCATGCGACATATCCCGCCCATCCTGAGCGCGGCTGTTCGTCGCGTTTCTTGCAGCGTTACTTCTTGGCAGCTGTCGATTTTGCCGCCGTGGTCTTTGCCGCCGGCTTGCGGGTTGCCGGCTTGCGTGCGGTGGCTGGTTTCCTGGTCGTGTCCTTGGACAATTTGGTCGCGGCGACGGCGACGCCAGCGATTGCGGCAGCCGCACCCGCGGCGATTGCGGCAGCCGTTTTCGGATTTTTCTTCGCCGCATCGACAGCCGTCCTGGTGGCCGACGACGTCTTCTTCGAGGCGGTATCGAAGGTTTCCTTTGCCGATTTCGCCAGATCGTTGGTCAAATCGGATGCCTGCTGCTTGATCGTGTCGGCGGTGCTTTTGATGTCGGCCATGGAATATGCTCCCCTTCAAGGATGGTGCGTTGCGGTGACAACGCCAACCCCAAGGGGTGGTTCCGCTCGCGTCACAGTCGCGCGAGCGGGGACCGGTTTATAGCGTGTCGAGCAGATGTTCCGCCGAACTGACTTTGAATTCGCCGGGAGCTTCGACGTTCAACGATTCAACCACGCCGTCATTGACGACCATCGAATAACGCTGGCTTCGCGTGCCCATGCCGAATTTGGATCCGTCCATCTCCAGCCCCAGTTCCTTGGCAAACTGGCCGTTGCCGTCGGCGAGCAACGTCACCTTGTCGCCCGCATTAGACGCCTTGCCCCATGCATCCATCACGAATGCGTCGTTGACCGATACGCAGGCGATCTCGTCCACACCCTTCGTCTTCAGCGCCTCTGCATTGTCGATATAGCCGGGCATGTGCTTGGCCGAGCAGGTCGGGGTGAAGGCGCCGGGCACCGCGAACAGCGCAACCTTGCGGCCAGCGAAGAAATCGTCGGTCGAAACCTGGTCGGGGCCGTTTTCGGTCACCTTGACGAGCGTCGCGCTCGGCAGCTTGTCGCCAACCTTGATCGTCATGTCCTGTACTCTCCCTGTCAGCGCCAAAGGTGGCGCGGGTCGCCCCGCTAGTTGGCGCGTCTCCCGCGCTTTTCAAGCATGGCGCAGGGCGAAATCGCTCCCTATGCTTGTCGGCGTGCAACCCGATTTCCTCACCGGCCAGTTCCTGCTGGCGATGCCCGGCATCGGCGATCCGCGCTTCGAACGCGCGGTGATCGCGATCTGCGCGCATGACGTTGAGGGCGCGCTGGGGATCGGCATCGGCAGGACATTCGATGGGCTGAATTTTCACGACCTGCTAGGCCAGCTCGATATCGAACCCGGCGTCGCGGCGAATGTCGCGATCCATATCGGCGGGCCGGTAGAGCCGCAGCGCGGATTCGTTCTCCACTCGCTCGACTGGGCCGGGCAGGATACGGTCGATGTGGCCGGGCGCTGGGCACTGTCGGGGACGCTCGACGTGTTGAAGGCGATTGCCGACGGCAGCGGCCCCGCGCGCTGGATGGTCGCGCTCGGCTATACCGGCTGGGGCGAGAAGCAGCTCGACGCGGAAATGACCCGGCACGGCTGGTTCAACGTCGATGGGGCGGAGAGCCTGATCTTCGACACGCCGGTCGCATCGCGCTGGGAAGCGGGATTCGAAGGCGCGGGGATTGATCCCCGGTTGCTGGCGGTCAGCGCGGGGACAGCCTGACACCCTGTTGTTCGTCATTGCGAGATTGCGAGCGCAGCGAAGCAATCCAGAGGTCGGGGCGCATATTACTGGATTGCTTCGCTGCGCTCGCAATGACGAAACAGAGTGCTCCCGAACCTCCATATAAAGATATCTTTATATCCGATTTGCATTCGCCCGCGCCCTCCTGTAAGGCGCGCGGCATTCGGCTGGGCGTACGGCCCGCCGCCAACATTCAGAGCATCCAGGAGTTTGCCCGTGGCAACCGCACCCGCCATCGACACGCAGGATTATGTCATCCGCGACATCAGCCTCGCCGATTTCGGCCGCAAGGAAATCGACATCGCCGAAACCGAAATGCCGGGCCTGATGGCGCTGCGCGAGGAATATGGCGCGAAGCAGCCGTTGAAGGGCGCGCGCATCACCGGATCGCTGCACATGACGATCCAGACCGCGGTGCTGATCGAAACGCTGACCGCGCTGGGCGCGGAAGTCCGTTGGGCGACCTGCAACATCTTCTCGACGCAGGACCACGCCGCCGCGGCGATCGCCGCGACCGGCGTACCGGTGTTCGCGGTGAAGGGCGAGAGCCTGGCCGATTACTGGAACTATGTCGGCGACATCTTTTCCTGGGATCATGAGGTGGACGGCCAGACCGCCAACATCATCCTCGACGATGGCGGCGATGCGACGATGTTCGCGCTGTGGGGCGCCAAGCTCGAGGCCGGCCACACCATGCCCGAGCCGGAAAACGAAGAAGAAGTCGAAATGCAGCGCGCGCTCAAGGCGTTCATCGCGAAGAAGCCGGGCTATCTGACCGAGACGGTCAAGAATCTGAAGGGCGTGTCGGAAGAGACGACCACCGGCGTCCACCGCCTGTACGAAATCTCGAAGAAGGGCGAGCTGCCTTTCCCCGCGATCAACGTCAACGACAGCGTCACCAAGTCGAAGTTCGACAACCTCTATGGCTGCAAGGAATCGCTGGTCGACGCGATCCGTCGTGCAACCGACGTGATGCTGGCAGGCAAGGTTGCCTGTGTCGCGGGCTTCGGCGATGTCGGCAAGGGGTCGGCACAGAGCTTGCGCAACGGCGGCGCGCGCGTGCTCGTCACTGAAATCGACCCGATCTGCGCATTGCAGGCGGCGATGGAAGGTTTCGAAGTCGTGACGATGGAGGAAGCGGTCAAGCGCGCCGACATCTTCTGCACCGCGACCGGCAATGCCGACGTCATCACCGCCGATCACATGAAGGCGATGAAGCCCATGTCGATCGTCTGCAACATCGGCCATTTCGACAGCGAGATCCAGATCGCGGCGCTCAGCAACTATGAATGGGACGAAGTGAAGCCCGGCACCGACCTGGTGAAGTTTCCCGATGGCAAGCAGATCATCATCCTCGCCAAGGGCCGCCTCGTGAATCTGGGCTGCGCGACCGGCCACCCGTCCTTCGTCATGTCGGCATCGTTCACCAACCAGACGCTGGCGCAGATCGAACTGTGGACCAACGGCGACGCGTATAAGAACGAAGTCTACGTCCTGCCCAAGCACCTCGACGAAAAGGTCGCGGCGCTGCACCTTGAAAAACTGGGCGTGCAACTGTCGAAACTGACGCCGAAACAGGCTGGCTATATCGGCGTGCCGGTCGAAGGCCCGTTCAAGCCGGATCACTATCGTTATTGATTTGGTTCGGTTTCCGTAACGTCATCCGGGCCGCGCCTGCCGATCGGCAGGCGCGGCCTATTTGCGTGTGACATAATGTCAACAACTGTTGAATAAAGCGACCGCGCTTGGTTGCGCTGGCGCCCTCTGGATGCTTTGGACGCGTTCGACCAAAGTCTAATTACAAAGGGTTGGTATGTTGCTTTTCTCGTCGCGTTTGCGTGTTGGTGTTGCATTGTCCGCCATCGCGCTGGGATCGATCGGCCTGACTTCGCCGGTAATGGCGCAGGATGCGCCAGCGCAGGCCTAAACCGCGCTCCCCGATCAGGAGGCCGATGATCAGGCAGGCGGCGGCGATATCGTCGTCACCGGGTCGCGCATTCCGCGCCCCGAAATCGACAACCCCAACCCCGTCGTATCCTATGGCGCGGAGTCGCTGGCCCAGTCGGGCCGTACAAACCTCACCGACTTTCTTGTCCAGAATCCGGCACTTCTGGGGTCGAGCACCAGTGCAGATCAGTCGGGTTCGACCGGTGACTTTGGCGCGACCGGCGTAAACCTGCTCAACCTTCGCAACCTCGGCACCGCGCGCACACTGGTGCTGGTTGACGGCCGCCGCCATGTCGCGGGTCTGCCGGGTTCGGCTTCGGTCGACATCAACACGATCCCGAAGGCGTTGGTCGAGCGGATCGACGTGCAGACCGGCGGCGCGTCAGCGGTTTACGGTGCCGACGGCGTGTCGGGCGTCGTCAACTTCATCCTGAAGCGCAATTTCGAAGGTATCGAGGCAAGCGCCCAGGCCGGCATCTCGGAAGAGGGCGATGCGGGTAACCGGTTCGTTTCGATCACCGCAGGCCAGAATTTCGCGGGCGGCCGCGGCAACGTCGCCATCAATTATGAATTTACCGAGGACGATCGCGTCAACTCGTTCGACCGCGCGCGCACGGGCGACCCGCTGCGCACCTTCGGCTTCGTCCAGAACCCGGATGATCTGCCGGGTGCCGACGATCCGAGTGTTTTCGATCGAATCCTGCTCAACAATCTCCGCTATGCCGACAGTTCGCGCGATGGCGCGGTCGACCTTGATCTAGACGGCATCCCGGATTTCAACGGATCGGGCGGTGTCTACGATCGTGGTCGTCTTTTGCCGTTCAGCGGTTTGACTCAAGGCGGCGATAGCACGCCGTTGGCGGGTTATCAGGGCGACCTTCAGCCGCAGAATCGCATCCATAATGTCAACGTGCTTGCCAGCTTCGAAGTTTCGCCCGCGCTGCGGCTGTATGCGCAGGGCAAATACACCAACATCAAAAGCTTCACGGTGGCTCAGCCGAGCTTCGACTTCTTTACCTATTTGACGCCGGACAACGCCTATCTTCAGGATCGCTATGGTGCAGCAAATGTCGTCGACGGGGCACTGGTGTCGCGCGACAACTTCGACCTCGGCGTTCGCGGCGAAACGACGACGCGCGAAACCTGGCGCGGCGTGATCGGTGCCGACGGTGAAATCAGCGACAATGCGCGCTATGACCTGTCCTACACCTATGGGGTGACCGACAGCACCTTCTTCAGCACCAACTATCGTTTGGGCGATCGCTATTTCGCGGCGCTTGACGCAGTGCGCGATCCGACGACTGGTCAGATCGTCTGCCGCATTTCGCTCGATCCGACGGCGAATATCGATCCCAACAATTTCGACGCGCCACCGACCACATTCAACCCCAGCGAATGCGTTCCGCTCAACATTCTGGGTGAAAATGTCCGCAGCCAGGCGGCGCTCGATTTCATCAATGTCGATCTGCTCAACCGGGTGAAGGTTCAGCAGCATGTCGTGTCGGGCTCGATTTCGGGCGATTTCGGTCAGTTCTTCGAACTGCCGGGTGGACCCATCGCGTTCGCGTTGGGCGGTGAGTATCGCAAGGAGATCAGCGATTACGTCTCCGATCCCTTCCTGCAACAGGGCGCGTTGCTCGACATCGCACAGATCGCGCCCGAAAGTGGCGAATTCGACGTGATCGAAGGTTTTGCCGAATTGCGCGTCCCGCTGTTCCGCAATCAGCCTTTCGCTGAACTGCTCGAATTCAACGCGGCGCTGCGCCTGTCCGATTATTCGACAGTGGGCGGAACCACGACCTACGCTGTTGGGGGCGTTTATGCGCCCGTGCGGGACTTCCGTGTCCGTGGTACTTATTCCCAGGCGGTCCGTGCACCGAATATCTCGGAACTGTTTTCGCCGACCAACGGCACCTTCTCATTCATTGATGATCCGTGCGATCCGGTGAATATTCCCGAAGGCACACAGTTCCGCCAGGCAAACTGCACTGCAACCCTGACGGCTTTGGGAATCGACCCCGCGACGTTCAATCCGACGAACGATCCGACCGCTACTGTCAGCCTGCCGGGTCGGGTTGGCGGCAACCGCGACCTGAATGAGGAAACCGCGCGGACCTGGACGGTGGGGGCGGTTCTTCAACCGCGCTTCGTGCCCGGACTGACGATCACTGCCGACTGGTACGACATCAAGCTGGAGGATGCCGTTCGCACCGCGACCGCGCAGGAAGTCGTTGACCTCTGCGTCGATCAACCGGACCTGAACAATGTGTTCTGCGAAAGCATCACGCGCGATCCCACCACCGGCTATGTCAGCGATTACCTTGTCGGTCCTCAGAATGTCGCAGCATTTGAAACCGCCGGTCTCGACGTGCAGGTCAATTATCTGTTCAACGTCGATAATATTGGCGATTTCAGCTTCACGCTGAAGGGTAATTACCTCGACAAGCTGACCTTTGTTCCGACCCCTGGAGCCGATGTCGAAAGCGACAAGCTGGAGCGTCTCGCCCCCGAATATTCCGGTCAGATGGATCTGGCATGGTCGAACGGGACGGTAACGCTGAATTACGGCCTGAACTATTTCAGCAAGACCCGGCGTTTCACGGCGGATCAGGTTCGGGCAAACCCGGACATCTCCGATCCCGAATTCCTGTTCTTCCGCGAGCGGTTCGAGCATGACTTCCAGGCCGCGATCGACGTCAACGAGCAGTTCCGCTTCTATGGTGGTGTCAATAACTTCACCAACGAGCAGGGTGATATCGGCTCAGCCGCCTATCCCTTTAGCGCGATCGGTCGTTATTTCTACGCAGGCGCACGCGTTAGCTTCAAATAACGGGATTTGCTGAGGTGGGATTTGCGGGCGGGGAGCATTGCTCCTCGTCCGCTTTTTTTGGTTCATGCCATTCCGCGACCGGCAAGTTTCGCCTAGAGCGAAGCAATGCTGCAACCAGGGCGGGTGCCTGACCGGATCGAAAAGGGACGGCGATGATCGCCATGTCCGTGAGCATGGCCCTTCTCGCGGGTGTCGCCATTGCGCTGTTCGTCGTTGGCGGCACGCTTGCGCTCGCGACCGGCCTGCGGGCGCGGCGGGATGCGGCGGGGGTGCGGGATGCGGCGCTCCAGCTCAGTGCAAAGATCGATGCGTCGCCTGCAAGGCCCATGCTGGTGCGGGCCGATGGGCGAGTCGAACTCGGTTCAGCCGTTGTCGGCTGGCTTGGTTTGGCGTTTCCGCCGGAAGCCTTGAGCGATCTGTCGCACGCGGATGGCGGGATCGAGCCTGACGACGCCGCCGCTCTGGATGCTGATATCATCGCGGCGCAGCGTGCGGCCCGGCCGTTTCGGCGGCAAATCCGGGTTCAGGGCGCGCGGCGGGCATTATTGGCGGTCGGCGACCGTGCGCCCGTGGCGCTCAACGCACCGGGCGGGGTGCTCGTCTGGTTCTTTGACGCGACCGAGGTGCAGGGAGAAGTCATCCGACTGGACGGCGAATTGCGCGAACTGCACGCGGCATTTGACGCGCTCGCCGGGCTGATCGAGGTGGCGCCGCTGCCGATGTGGTATCGCGACCGCGATCTCAATCTGGCGATGGTCAATTCTGCCTATGTCAATGCGGTCGAAGCCGAAAGCGCCAGCGATGTCGTGCGCCGCCAGGTCGAACTGATCGAGGGACAGGGCACCGGTGGCCCGCTGGCCCAGCCCGCCAGCGCGCGCGAGACCGGCAAGCCGCTGGTCAGTCATCTGCCCGCTACGATCGGCGGCGAGCGGCGGATGCTGCGCGTCCATGACGTGCCCTTGCCGAGCGGTGGCACTGCCGGGTTCGCGGTCGATATCGACGAATTAGAACAGGCGCGCGCAGGCATAAAGCGCTTCGCGATGGCGCAGCGGTCGATGCTCGATCTGTTGTCGGCAGGCGTCGCGCAGTTCAGCCCCGAACGCACGCTGACATTCTGCAACCAGCCGTTCCGCCGCATGTTCGCGATGCGCACCGAATGGCTGTCCGACCGCCCCGAATTCGACCGCGTGCTGGAACGCATGCGGGAGGCCAAGCGCGTGCCCGAAGTGCGCGACTTTCCCGGCTGGAAGGCGGAGCGGCGCGAATGGTTCACGGCGGCCGAAAGCGCGACCGAGGAAGCGTGGAATTTGCCCGGCGGCATCCATCTGCGCGTCGTTGCCCAGCCGTTGCCCGAAGGCGGGTTGCTGCTGATCTTCGAGGATCGGACCGAACAGGTGCAATTGGCGTCGGCGCGCGACACGCTGCTGCGCACCCGCACCGCGACGTTCGACAATCTGTCGGAGGCGATCGGGGTATTCGCGGCCGATGGTCGGTTGCAGCTGTGGAACAACAAGTTCCGCGCGATCTGGGGGTTCGAGGAGGAGTTTCTCGCCAGCCATCCGCGCGTCGACAGTCTGGCGAAAAAGGCCGCGCCGCGCCTGGCCGACCCCACACGCGCGTCGGTAATCGGCGAACTGGTGCGGTTTGCGACCGCCGAGCGGATGCAGCGCGGCGGACGGGTGCAATTCGCCGACGGCCGCCATTTCGATTTCGCCGCCGTACCGCTGCCCGACGGCAATGCGCTGTTCACGATGCTCGACGTTACCGACAGCCGCCGGATTGAGCGCGCACTGCGCGACCGCAACGAGGCGCTGGAGGTGGCCGACCGGGTCAAGACCGGTTTCGTCGCCAGCATGAGCTACGAATTGCGCACGCCGCTGACCTCGATCCAGGGCTTCGCCGAAATGCTGCACGGCGGCTATGCCGGTCCCTTGACAGAGGGCGGACGCGATTATGTCGAAGCGATCCTCAATTCGGTCGCGCGGCTGTCGGTGCTGGTCGATGACGTGCTCGACCTGACGCAGAACGAGGATTTCGAACCGGCGCGCAAGCCTGTCGATCTGGAATCGCTGGCCCATGCCGCCGCCGAATCGCACGCCGACCGGATCAGGGCGAAGCAGATTGATTTCGCGGTGGAGGTCGCACCGAGCGCCGGATCGGTCGCGGGCGAACAGCGGCGATTGCGTCAGGTGATCGAGCATGTGCTGAGCCATGCGATCGGCCACACCCCGTCCGGCGGGCGCGTGTTGCTGCACATCGACGGCGACGAGCGGTCGGCGCGGATCGTCGTTTCCGACAATGGCCCCGGCATGTCGAAGGCGGAAATCGAGCGCGCGTTCGATCGGTTCGCGCGGCATGACATCTCGCGCGACGACGAACGGCCGCTGGGGCTGGGCATGCCGCTCGCCAAGCGGTTCGTCGTTGCGCATGGCGGAAACATCGACATGGTGTCGGAGCCGGGACAGGGAACGATGGTCACGATCATCCTGCCGCGCGGATGAGCGGCGAACCCATATCGCTCGACGGACCGGAGGCGTCACTGGCGTTCGGCGCAAAGCTGGCTGCGGTCGCCGCACCCGGCGACCTGATCGCGTTGACCGGCCCCTTGGGCGCGGGAAAGACCAGCATCGCGCGCGGGTTGCTGGCAGCGCTGGGGCTGGCCGACGAAGCGCCGTCACCCTCGTTCGCGATCGTCCAGCCTTACGACCCACCCGAGGTCGCGTTTCCGGTGCTGCACGTCGATCTCTACCGGATTGAGGACCCTTCCGAGCTTGCGCAGTTCGCGTTGGACGAAGCGCGCGAGGATTCGTTGCTGGTTGTCGAATGGCCCGAACTGGGCGGCGTCGACCGGTGGCCCGATGCGCTCATTCTGTCGCTGGCGGTGACAGGCGATGGTCGCCGCGCCTTGACAGCGCAGGTGCCCGCGTCATGGAGGGGCCGATGGCCTCCGACATGATTCCGCCGGTTGCGGCGCGCGATTTCCTCGACAATAACGGCTGGTGCGATGCGGTGATCGAACCGGTCGCGGGCGATGCGTCATTCCGTCGCTATTTCCGCGTGAAGCAGGGCGATCGCCACGCGATCCTGATGGATGCGCCGCCGCCGCACGAAGACCCGCGACCCTTTATCGAAGTCGCGCGCTGGCTGGGCGAACGCGGCTTTCGCGCGCCGACCATCCATGCCGAGGACCTGTCGCACGGCCTGGTCCTGCTGGAGGATTTCGGCGATGTGCGGATGCGCGAGACGGTGGACGCCGAACCCGCGCGCGAAGATGCGCTCTATGCGCAGGCGATCGACCTGCTCGTCGCCCTGCGCGCGCATCCTGCGGCGGATGTCGATCCCTATGACCGCGCAACGTGCCAGCGCGAAGCCGGGCTGCTGACCGAGTGGTATTGTCCTGCGATCGGGTTGGACGTCGATGTCGCGGGTTATGCGGCGGCATGGGACGCAGTGCTGGACGGCGTCGATTCGGTTCGCGACGTGACGGTGCTGCGCGATTATCACGCCGAAAACATCATGCTCCTTGATGAAGGTGCGCTGGGCCTGCTCGATTTCCAGGACGCGCTGGCCGGGCATCCGGCCTATGATCTCGTCTCGCTGCTTCAGGATGCGCGGCGCGACGTGCCCGCCAGCGTCGAGGCGGAGATGCTGGCGCGCTACAAGAACGCGACTGGCGAGGGCGATGCGTTCGACGCCGCCTATCATGTGCTCGGCGCACAGCGGAACGCCAAGATCGTCGGCATCTTCACCCGGCTGTGGAAACGCGACGGCAAGCCGCGTTATCCGACGCTGTGCCCGCGCGTCTGGGGGTATCTGGAGCGTGACCTGACGCACCCGGCGCTAAAGCCGGTAAAGGCGTGGTTCGACGCCAATATCCCCGCCGACATGCGCGGCGATCCGATCGCGATCGCGGGCCGATGATCCGCAGACTGCGCCCCAATCCTAACGTCGCCGTGCCCGAAACCGCGATGGTGATGGCGGCAGGGCTGGGCAAGCGGATGCGCCCACTGACCGCGACGCGACCCAAGCCGTTGGTCGAGGTCGCGGGAAAGCCGCTGATCGACCATGTGTTCGACCGGCTGCGGTCGGCGGGCGTCCGCCGCGCCATCGTCAACGTCCATTATCTGGCCGACGCGATGGAAGCGCATCTGCGCGCGCGGGTGAAGGATATCGACGTCGCCATATCCGACGAGCGCGCGCAGTTGATGGAAACCGGCGGCGGGCTGGTTCAGGCGCGCGAAATGATCGGCGCTGCGCCGTTCCTGTGCGTCAACAGCGACAATCTGTGGGTCGACGGCCCGATCGACGCGATCGTCCAGCTCGCGCAGCATTGGGACGATGACGCGATGGACGCGCTGCTGCTGCTGGTGCCGCTGGCGCGCGCGCATTGTCATGGTGGGCAGGGCGATTTCCATCTCGACCCGCATGGCCGGATTACCAAACGCCGCGCGCCGGGACGGCTCGCGCCGTTCGTGTTCACCGGGGTTCAGATCCTGTCGCCGCGAGTGATCGCCGACTGGCCGGAAGGGCCGTTTTCGACCAACTTGTTCTGGCAACGCGCGATCGAAGCGGGGCGGATGTTCGGCGTCGTCCATTCGGGACTGTGGTTCGATGTCGGATCGCCGCCTGCCATCGCCGCGACCGAAGCGATGCTCGCCGATGGGTGAGCGCGGGAAACCGTCGCTTTATACCATCCCGAGCCACCGGGCGTTCGGCGACGCGCTGGCGAACGGGTTGATCCGCCGCGTCGGCAGCGATCCGATGGCGCTGGCGCGGGGCACGATCCTGGTCACAAACAACCGCGCCAAGCTGAGCGTGCGGGACTCGTTCGTGCGCGCGAGCCAGGGCGGGCTGTTGCTGCCGCGACTGGTTGCGATCGGCGACCCCGAACTCGACGAGAGCGTCGGCGCGATGCTCGACAGCGCCGACGATAGCGACCCGGTTCCGCCCGCGATCGATCCGTTGCAGCGCCGGATGATCCTTGCGCGGCTGGTGAGCGAAGCGCGCGCGCGCAGCGGTCAGCCGGTCGACGCCGGCGAAGCGGTGCGGCTGGCGGGCGACCTGTCGCGCACGCTGGACCAGTTGCTGGCGGAGGAAGTGCCGCCCACCAGGCTGCGCGAGATCGAACTGGCCCCCGAGCTGTCCGAACATTGGCAGCGGGCGCTCGAATTGTTCGGCATCGTTCTCGACGCCTGGCCGCGCGAACTCGAACGGTTGGGCCGGATCGATCTGGCGACACGGCGGTCGCTGCTGCTTGACAAGGTTGCCAAGCGCTGGCGCGAGACGCCGCCTTCGGGCTTTGTCTGCGCCGCCGGTATCGCCACCGCGTCGCCTGCGGTCGCGCGGATGCTGCGCAGCATTTCGGAACTGTCGCAGGGCATGGTGGTGCTGCCGGGCCTTTCGACCGACATGCCCGACGATCAGTGGGACGCGCTGGGGCCGCACGAACCGGACCTCATCACGGGTGCGCGGCGGCGACCGATCGAGACACATGGGCAATATCATCTGAAGCTGTTGCTCGACCGGATGGGCGTTGCGCGCGGAGAGGTGATGCGCTGGCGCGACGGCAGCGAACATGACGCGCCGCCGCAGCGCGGGCGCGCGGTCGCGCACGCGCTGGCCCCGGCCGAATTCACCCATGACTGGACCGATCTGCCAGCGGCGCAGCGCCGTCTTCCCGATGTGTCGCTGATCGAAGCGCCAACCCCGGCTGGAGAAGCGCAGGCGATCGCGATCGCATTGCGCGAGACGCTGGAGACGCCGGGGCGGACCGCGGCGCTTGTTACCCCCGACCGGATGCTTGCGCGGCGCGTGGCGGCGCTTTGCCGGCGCTGGGGCATCGATGTGGACGACAGCGCCGGCCAGCCGCTGTCGCTGCTGCCGCCGGGGACGCTGCTGCTGGGCATTGCCGAGGCGGCGGCGCAGGATTTCGCGCCGGTGGCATTGCTCAACCTGCTCAAACATCCGCTGGTGATGGCGGGGGATCGCCGCGCCGACTGGCTCGACGGTGTGCGCCTGCTCGACAAGGCGCTGCGCGGCCCGCGCCCGGCAGCGGGGCTGTTCGGGGTCGATCGGCACCTGAGCGAATTTCCGCGTGCGGCTGCCTGGTGGCCGACCGCACGTGCGTTGCTGGAGCCGGTCGAGGCTGCGGTGTCGCGCGGCGCGCAGCCTCTCCCCGCGCTGGTCGCGATGCTGCGCGAGGCGGCGGACGCGCTGGCGGGCGATGCGGCCTGGGCGCGGCCTGAGGGACGCGCGGCGGCGGACCTGATCGACGCGCTGGAAAGCGAAGGCGCACACGGCCCGGCATCGGTCGACCCGGCGAGCCTGCCCGCGATACTGCGCACGCTGATGGACGAGGTCGCGGTGCGCCCGCCCCAGGGCGGGCATCCGCGGCTGGCCATTTACGGTCTGCTCGAAGCGCGGTTGCAGACCGCCGACCGGATGATCCTGGGCGGCCTCAACGAAGGCATATGGCCGCCGCTGCCCGCGCCCGATCCGTGGCTGGCGCCGCGCATCCGGGCCGAACTGGGTCTGCCGGGGCTGGAGCGGCGCATCGGCCTGTCGGCGCATGATTTCGCGGGCGCGATGGGCGCGCGAGAGGTGATGCTGACCCGCGCGCACCGCGATGCGACCGCGCCGACCATCGCCTCGCGTTTTCTGTTGCGGCTGACCGCGCTGTCGGGCGGGCTGGAGCGGGCAGCGGAGGTCGCGCGGCTGGCCGAGGCGATCGACCGACCCTCCGAATACGCGCCCGCCAGACGCCCCGAACCGTCGCCGCCGGCGGCGCTGCGTCCGCGCCGGATTTCGGTAACCGAAGTCGACCGGCTGAAGGCCGATCCCTATGCCTTTTACGCGCGACGCTATCTGGGGCTGATGTCGATCGATCCGGTCGATGCCGACGCCAGCGCCGCGTGGCGCGGGACGGCGGTGCACGATGTGCTGGAACATTGGGCGCGCGAGGATGGGTGCGATCCCGACAAACTTCGCCCGCGTGCAGAGGCGATGCTGCGCGACGAACGCACCCATCCGATGCTACGCGCGCTATGGGGGCCGCGGCTGATCGAGGCGATCGACTGGATCGCGATCGAGATCGCCGCGCAGCAACAGCGCGGCCGCGCGGTGATCGACGTCGAGCGCACGGGGCGGATCGACATTGCCGGGGTGGAGTTGCGCGGCAAATATGACCGGATCGACCGGATGCCCGACGGCAGCCTGGGGATCGTCGATTACAAGACCGGTCAGCCGCCATCGCCAAAGGCGGCGCGCGCGGGCTTCACGCTGCAACTCGGCTTGCTCGGGCTGATCGCGGAACGTGGCGGGTTTGACGGGGTGTCGGGCAGGGCCAGCGTGTTCGAATATTGGTCGCTCGCCAAATATCAGGGCAAGTTCGGGCGCATTGCGTCGCCCGTCGATCCCGAAGGCAAGCGCGACAAGATGCTGCCGTCCGAGTTCGTTCCCACCGCCGCGCAGCATTTCGAGGGCGCAGCGGCGCTGTGGCTGACCGGCAGCGAGCCGTTCAAGGCCAAGCTCAACCCCGAATATGCGCCCTGGGCCGATTACGACCAGTTGATGCGCCGCGACGAATGGTATGGCCGTGAGTGAGCCGAAACCCCTCCCGACGCTGATCGGCAACCAGGCCGCAGCCAGCGATCCGAGCCTGCACGTCTGGCTCGCAGCATCTGCGGGGACCGGCAAAACCCAGGTGCTGTCGGCGCGGGTCTATCGCCTGTTGCTGCGCGGTGTGGATCCGGGCGCGATCCTGTGCCTGACCTTCACCAAGGCAGGGGCTGCGGAAATGGCCGACCGCATCAACGACCGGCTGGCGCGCTGGGTGCGGATGGGCGAGCCCGACCTGAAGCTGGACCTGATCGCGCTGGGCGAGGAACCGGACGCAAAGCTGATCGCGCGGGCGCGGACCCTGTTCGCACGAGTGCTGGATGCGCCGGGCGGCGGCATCCGCATCCAGACGATCCACGGTTTCTGCCAGACGCTGTTGTCGGCCTTTCCGATCGAGGCGGGGCTGGTCCCCGGCTTCCGTCCATTGGAAGCGCGCGAGGAAAGCGTCATGGCGCGCGAGTCGCTGGCCGAACTCCTGACCGACGAAGCCGCGATCGGGCGATCGACCCATGCCGACGCAATCGGTGCGCTGAGCTTGCGGCTGGGCGAAGGTGCGGCGGAAGCGTTCATGCTCGCCTGCGCGCGCGCGCCGGACGCGATGGCGGGACTGCCGAGCGGCATCCAGCCTTTCCTGCGCCGCGCGCTCGACCTCCCGTCGGGTGATGTCGAGGCGGCGCTGGAGGCGGCATGCAGCGACGATGCGTTCGATGTCGCGTCGCTGCGCCGGATCGTCGACGCCAACCGCGCCTGGGGCACCGAGACCGGCAGCGACCATGCCGAGATCGGCGAATACTGGCTGGAGGCGCCACCCGCCGAACGCGCCCGCCGGATCGACGATCTGCGCAGCATTGCGCACACGGCAAAGGGCGAGCCGCGCAAATATTCGCCCAAATTATCCGCCGCCGATGCCGATTATGTCGAACTGGCCATCGAACTGGGAGAGGCGTGCGCCAAACTCGCCTCGGTCCGCGCCCGCGCTGCTTTCGCTGACCTCCTCGCTTCGTCGCTCGATGCCGGGCGCGCCTATGCCGACGCCTATGGCCGCGCCAAGCGCCGCGCGGGTGCGGTCGATTTCGGCGACCTGATCCGCGAGGCGGTTAAATTGCTGCGCCAGCCGGGGATCGGCGAATGGGTGCGGTTCAAGCTCGACCAGGTCACCGACCATGTGCTGATCGACGAGGCGCAGGACACCAATTGGGACCAGTGGACGATCATCTCGGCGATGGCCGAGGAATATTTCGCTGGCGAAGGCACCGCCGGGGCGCGCCACCGGACATTGTTCACCGTCGGCGACTATAAACAGGCGATCTTCGGTTTTCAGGGCACCGACCCGTTCTTCTACGCGCTCGCGCACCGCAAATATGAGACGCTCGATGCCGGACTGGCGGGGGCGGGGGCGGATGCCGATCCGGCACGGCTCAGCACCCTGTCGCTTACCCACAGCTTCCGCTCGACGCGCCCGATCCTCGAATTCGTCGATGCCGCGATTGCGGCGATGCCGGAAGGCGGCATGGGCAGCCATTCGGACGCCGAGCCGCACGCCAGCGAAGTGAAAGGACCGGGGCGGGTGACGCTCTGGTCGCCGACGCTGGCGGTGTCCGAGGATGCCGAGGAGGAAGGCTGGATTGACGATGCCGTCCGCGCGCACGCCAAGCGGATCGCGCGGCATATCGCGCGGCTGATCCGGTCGGGCGCGACACTGGGCGCGAAGGGCAGGGCGCTGACCCCCGGCGACATCATGGTGCTGGTCAAGCGGCGCGGCGAACTCGCCTCGCTGATCGTTGCGCGCCTCTATGCCGAGGGGGTGCCCGTGGCGGGTGTCGATCGGTTGCGGCTGAATGCGCCGCTCGCCGTCCAGGACCTGCTCGCCGCGATCCGCTTTGCGCTCCAGCCTGAGGACGATCTGTCGCTCGCCAGCCTGCTGGTGTCGCCGCTGATCGGCTGGAGCCAGGACGAACTGATGCTGGCCGCGCCGCGCGAGCGGGGCAGCCTGTGGCGGCATCTGCGGGCTACGCAACCGCCCGAAAAGCTGCGCCCGTTGCTCGACATTCTTGCCCGTGCCGATTTCGAGACGCCTTACCGTTTCCTCGAGGCGATCCTTTCGGGCGATCTCGACGGGCGCCGCAGGCTCGTCGCGCGGCTGGGCGAGGAAGCGCGCGACCCGATCGAGGAGTTGCTAAGCGCCGCGCTCAATTTCGAGCAGGTCGCGACGCCCTCGCTGCAACGCTTCCTCGACTGGTTCGACCGCGGCGATGTCGAGATCAAGCGCGATCCGTCGCAAGGCGCGGACGCGGTGCGGGTGATGACCGCGCACGGCGCTAAGGGCTTGCAGGCGCCGCTGGTCATCCTGGCCGACGCCGCTGCCGACCCCGACAATGTCGAACGCGCACACTTGGCATGGCAGCCGGAGGGGCATGACGGCCCGGCCTTTCCGATCTTCCGCCCGCGCGGCGCCGAGAAATCGGACGCGCTGGAGGGGCTGGTCGCGGATGCCGAGCGCCGCGAGCTGGAGGAGCATTGGCGGCTCTTCTACGTCGCCGCCACGCGCGCGGAGGAGGAGTTGATCGTCACCGGTGCGCTCTCGCCCGGAACGAAGGGAGAGGTGCCGGAACGCAGCTGGTATGCGGTGTCGGCGGCGGCGTTCGATGCGCTGGGGATCGCGGCGGGCGAGGAGGGCGGCGAGCGCCGGTTCGAAGGAGTCGCACCGCAACCGCCGGTGGCAACGCGTGGCAAGGCGGTGGCAGCGCCGGTGGAAGCGGTGCCGCTTCCCGTCTGGCTCCGCGCGCCCGCGCCGCAGGAAGCGCGCCCGCCGCGTCCGCTCGCGCCGTCATCGATCGGTACGGACGATGCAGCCGATCCGCCACCGGGACCAGCCATGCGTGCGGCGGCGGAGCGGGGGCGTATCCTCCACCGCTTGTTCGAACGGCTGCCCGCAGTCGCCCCCGCCGACCGCCGCGGCGCTGCGCTGCGCTGGCTCGAACGCGCGTGCAGGATCGATGACGCAGGCGCGCGCGAAGCTCTGGCCGACGATGCGCTGGGCGTGATCGACGATCCGCGCCTTGCCGATCTGTTCGGTCCCGAGGCGCTGGCCGAAGCGCCGATCGCCGCGGTGGTGGACGGCGCGGTGGTGGCGGGCACAGTCGATCGCCTGCTCGTCACCGAAAACAGCGTGCGCGTCGTCGATTTCAAGACTTCACGCCGCGCACCCGCCGGCATCGACGCCGTGCCCGACGCGCATATCCGCCAGATGGCCGCCTATGTCGCGGCGCTGGCGGTGGTGTTTCCGGGCCGCGCGATCGAAGCGGCGCTGGTCTATACCGCCGGGCCGGTCGCGATCGAGGTGCCCGCCGAACTGATCGGCCGCTACAAGCCGGGCTATGGCGTGGCGGAACAAAGCTTCGCCGATGGCGCTTGAGCCGGACGCGCCCGCTCCATAGATAAGTTCCAATTCGTTTTCAGGAGATTTCCCATGCCGACCAAGGCGATCAGCGACACCAGCTTCCATTCCGACGTCATCGCCGCCGACAAGCCGGTGCTGGTCGATTTCTGGGCGGAATGGTGCGGGCCGTGCAAGATGATCGGCCCCAGCCTTGAGGAACTGTCCGAGGAACTGGGCGAGCAGGTGACGATCACCAAGCTCAACATCGACGAAAATCCCGATGCACCCGGCAAATACGGCGTGCGCGGCATTCCGACGATGATCCTGTTCAAGAACGGCCAGCCCGCCGCGACCAAGGTCGGCGCCGCGCCGAAAAGCCAGCTGAAGGCGTGGCTGGAGAGCGAGCTTTAAGCAGGGACCACCATCTCCGGACCTGTTCCGTGCGCCACCGGGCGGCTGACGCAACGATCGACAGTTAATCGACGTGCAAGCGGCTTGGCGGGGCAGGAACCAAGACCGGGAGGGAGTAAGCGCAGGAAATTATCGCATAGCCCGCCATTGCATGGGCGCAGTTTTCGGTTAATCCCCACCGCATGGCCAGTCGTCCGCTTACGCTTTACGAAAAAATCTGGGCCGATCATGTCGTCGAACGGCGCGAGGATGGCACCTGCCTGATCTATATCGACCGGCATCTGGTGCACGAGGTGACCAGTCCCCAGGCATTTTCGGGATTGCGTGCAAATGGACGCCGCGTCCGCCGCCCAGACCTGACGCTGGCGGTCCCTGATCATAATATGCCGACGACCGCCCGCCGCGACGCGCACGGCCATCGCCTGCCGATCGCCGATCCCGCCTCCGCCGAACAACTCGCCGCGCTTGAGCGCAACACCCGCGATTTCGGCATTGACTATATCGACGCGATGGCTGCCGAACAGGGGATCGTCCATGTCGTCGGCCCCGAACAGGGCTTTACGCTTCCGGGCACCACGCTGGTCTGCGGCGACAGCCATACCTCGGCGCATGGTGCGCTCGGCGCGCTCGCCTTCGGCATCGGCACCAGCGAAGTCGAGCATGTGCTGGCGACGCAGACCTTGCTGCTGCGCCAGTCGAAGACGATGGAAATCCGCGTCGACGGCACGCTCGGCTTCGGCGTGTCGGCCAAGGACGTGGTGCTGGCGATCATCGGCAAGATCGGTGCTGCGGGCGGCACCGGTTATGTGATCGAGTTTACCGGAGAAGTGATCCGCGCGCTGTCGATCGAGGGGCGACTGACGGTCAGCAACATGTCGATCGAGGGCGGCGCGCGCGCCGGACTGATCGCGCCGGACGAGACGACCTATGCCTATCTGAAGGGCCGTCCGATGGCCCCGAGCGGCGAGGCATGGGACCGCGCGCTTGCTTATTGGCGGACGCTGCCGAGCGATTCGGCGGCAACCTATGACGCCGTCGTCAAACTCGACGCGACCGACATCGCCCCCTCGCTGACCTGGGGCACCAGCCCTGAGGATGTGGTGCCGATCACCGGCATCGTCCCCGATCCCGACAGCTTCGCCGACGCATCGAAGCGCGTCGCGGCGAGGAAATCGCTCGACTATATGGGCCTTGTCCCCGGCACGCGGATGCAGGATGTCGCGGTCGACAACATCTTCATCGGCAGCTGCACCAACAGCCGGATCGAGGATCTGCGCGCCGCCGCCCAGGTCGTGAAGGGACGCCATGTCGCAGACGGCGTGCGCCAGGCGTTGATCGTCCCCGGCTCGGGCCTCGTCAAACGTCAGGCCGAATCCGAAGGGCTCGACCGCATCTTTACCGAAGCGGGGTTCGAATGGCGCGAACCCGGCTGTTCGATGTGCCTGGCGATGAACCCGGATAAAGTGCCTCCCGGCCAACGATGTGCTTCCACTTCCAACCGGAATTTCGTAGGGAGGCAGGGTCCGGGTGCGCGAACGCACCTCATGTCGCCGGCAATGGCCGCGGCAGCAGCCGTCACGGGGCGGTTGACCGACGTTCGCGAACTGCTGGGGGGTCGAGAATGAAGCGCGTAATGTATCTGCTGATTGCCGGCACGCTGCTGACGGGTGCCGCCGCCATCTATTCCACAGGTTCGATGAAGGCCGAAGCTGCCGACCAGCCGGTCCGCGCCGCCAACTAGACCCGCGCGGGATCGCGCCGGGGGGAGTGACAGGATGCAACCCGTCGTGACCATATCGGGCCGTGCCTATCCGTGGGGCGCGAAGAATATCGACACGGATATCATCATTCCCGCGCACTGGTTGAAGACGACGACGCGCGAAGGGCTTGCCGCTGGCGCGTTCGAAACCGTGCGTGCGGAACCCGGCAACCTGTTCGACGATCCGGCCTATGCGGGCGCGCCGATCCTGATCGCGGGCGAGAATTTCGGCTGCGGATCGAGCCGCGAGCACGCCGCCTGGGCGCTTGCCGACATGGGCTTGGCGGCGGTGATCGCGCCGAGCTTTTCCGACATCTTCTCAGGCAACGCGTTCAAGAACGGCATCGTCCCCGTCGTGCTGCCGCAGGAGGCGGTGGACCGGCTGGTCGAGGTCGCGCGCGACCATCCGATCACCGTCGATCTCGACACGATGACGGTCACGACGCCGGTGCAGGACCGGTTTTCGTTCGACCTCGACCCCTTTCGCCGCGACTGTCTGATGCAGGGGCTGGACGAGATAGGGTTGACCTTGGCGAAAGATACCGCGATTTCGAAATTCGAGGATGCGACGAAAGCCGCGCGTCCGTGGATATCGAGGGAGAGCGGACATGCGCGCATTGCTGTCGAAAGCGCCGGGCGGACCTGAAACTCTAGAACTGGCGGACGCGCCCGATCCGGTGGCGGGCAAGGGCCAGGTGGTGGTCGCGGTCAAGGCATGCGCGATCAACTATCCCGACGTGCTCATCATCCAGGACAAATATCAGTTTAGACCCGAACGGCCCTTTGCGCCCGGCGGCGAAGTCTCGGGCGTGGTCGATAGCATTGGAGAAGGCGTCTCGGGCTGGTCAGTCGGCGACCGGGTCATTGCGATGACCGGCTGGAACGGTCTTGCCGATAAGGTCGCGGTCGATGCGGTCAAACTGCAACGCCTGCCCGAAGGCCGCAGCTTTGCCGAAGGATCGGCGCTGCTGCTGACCTATGCCACGACCATCCACGCGCTGCTCGACCGGGGCAAGTTGCAGGCGGGACAGACGCTGCTGGTGTTGGGCGCAGCAGGCGGCGTCGGGCTGGCGGCGATCGAACTGGGCAAGGCTTACGGCGCGCGCGTCGTCGCCGCGGTGTCGAGCGAAGAAAAAGCGGAGGCCGCGCGCCGGGCGGGCGCGGACGAGACAATCCTGTATGGCCGCGCGCCGTTCGACAAGGATGCGTCGAAAGCGCTGGCCGAACAGTTCAAGGCCGCCGTCGGCCCGAACGGCGCGGACGTGATCTACGATCCGGTGGGTGGCGACTATGCCGAACCCGCGCTTCGCTCGATCGCTTGGGAAGGCCGCTATCTGGTGGTCGGCTTTCCTGCGGGCATTCCGCGTCTGCCGCTCAACCTCACCTTGCTCAAGAGTTGCGACGTTTGCGGCGTGTTCTGGGGCGCCTTTGCCGCTCGCGATCCCAAGGCGAACGCCGCGCATACCGAAACGCTGTTCCGGCTGTGGGAAGAAGGCAAGATCACCCCGCGCGTCACCGAAACCTATGCCTTTGCCGATGGCGGCCGGGCGATCGCCAAGATGGGCGATCGTGGCGCGATCGGGAAGCTGGTGGTGACGGTAGCGGAATAATTTTTCTTCCCGTCCCCCCGGAACAAGTCCGGGGGTGACTGAGGGGGGGGCAAGCTCCTTGCCTCCCCCCGTTGCCAGTGCGGCCCACCGCCCCTATCTCGGCTGTTCACAGCTTTCAGGGGACGGTGACCGACATGACGACATTCGACGATCGCGAAAAGGCGTTCGAGGCAAAGTATGCCCGCGACGAGGAAATGGCGTTTCGCGTCACCGCGCGCCGCAACCGGCTGGTCGGTCAATGGGCAGCGGCCAAGATGAACCTGACGCCGGAGGAAACCGATGCCTATGCCAAGGCGGTGGTCCAGGCCGATTTCGAGGAAGCCGGCGACGCGGACGTGGTGCGCAAGATCGTCGGCGACCTGACCGCGGCGGGCGTCGAGACCGACGAGGCCGAGGTCGAGAAGGCGATTTCCGATCTGACCGTCGAGGCGCGCCGCCAGATCATCGAGGCGATCTGATCCGATGCCGATGACTGCCGAAGAGATCGAAACGCTGATCCGCACCGGCATTCCCGATGCCGAGGTGGAAATCACCGACCTCGCGGGCGACGGCGACCATTATGCCGCGCGCGTGACCGCCGAAAGCTTTCGCGGCAAGACCCGCGTCGCCCAGACCCGTGCGGTTTATGCCGCGCTTGGCGGGCGCATGGGCGGCGAGCTTCACGCGCTGCAACTGACGACTGCGGTTCCGGCCGCAAAGGAGTGACGACCATGACCGACGACGTTCAGGCCCGTATCGACGGCCTCGTCAAATCGAACGACATCGTGCTGTTCATGAAGGGCAGCCCGCTGTTCCCGCAATGCGGATTTTCCAGCCGCGCGATCGCGATCCTCAACCATCTGGGCGCCGAATTCGAAAGCGTCGACGTGCTTCAGGATCAGGGCATCCGCCAGGGGATCAAGGCCTATTCGGACTGGCCGACGATTCCGCAACTCTATGTGAAGGGCGAGTTCATCGGCGGTTCGGACATCATGATGGAAATGTACGAAAGCGGCGAACTGGCCGAATTGCTGGGTGGCGAAAAAGCCGCCTGAACGCGGGCGAGCGCCAACCACAAAATCTTGCGGGTCGCGGAAGAAGGAGCAGGAATGCTTAGGCATGCCGAAGAGCCCGCCGCGCCCGGCGGGAAACCGATGCTGATCTGCGACCTGACGCAGAGTTACACCCCGCATGGCGGGGGCGGGATCAGCACCTATCTGCGCGAAAAGCGCGATTATGTGCTGGCGCATACGCCGCATCATCTGCTCCAGATCGTGCCCGGTCCCGAGGATCGGGTGACGGTGAACGGACGGCATGTCTTTGCGGAGATCGGCGCGAATCCGGTGCGCGGCAGTCCGAACTACCGGTTCATTCTCCGAACGAAAGCGGTGCGCGCGCTGCTCGCCGAATACCGGCCCGATGTGATCGAATCGCTATGTCCCTGGGTGCTGCCATGGACGGCGATCAACCATCGCAAGGCGTTCCCGCGAACCTCGCTGGTCGCCGGATACCGCACCGATTTTCCGAACGCCCATGTCTATCGCGTCGGCCGCGAGAAGTTCGGCGACACGGTGGGGCGCGCGTTGCGCTGGCTGATCTATGGCTATGCGGAGATCACGTATCGCGAGTTCGACCGGGTCTATACGCTCGGCGAGGATGCGCGCGAGCGGCTGGCCGAGCGCGGGATCACGCGGACCGACATCCTGCCGCTGGGGGTCGATACGGCGATGTTCTCGCCCGCCAGACGCGATCCCGGATACCGCGCCGAACTGGGACTGGCGGGGGATGGTCCGCTGCTCGTCTATGCGGGGCGGATCGACAATGAGAAGCGCGCCGACCGGCTGATCGAGATGTTCCGTCGCCTCCCCGCCGAACTGGGCGCGGCAATGGTGATGATCGGCGACGGCAAGCTGCGCGCACCGCTGATGGCGCAAGCCGCGGGGCTGAATATCGCCTTTCCGGGGTTTGAGAAAAGCCGCGCGGGGTTGGCGCGTTCGCTCGCTTCCTCCGACATCTATGTGTCGGCGATGGCCGACGAGACGTTCGGGATTTCGGTGCTGGAGGCGCAGGCAAGCGGGTTACCGGTGGTCGGCGTCGCGGGGGGCGCGATGCCCGATCGCGTGCCAAGCGGGCTGGGGTTGCTGGGTCCGGTCGATGACGTTGCGGCAATGGCGCGAAACGTCGTTGCGATCCGGGATGGCGGAGCTGCCGCGATCGGCGCGCGCGCGCGGGCGATGGTCGTCGAAAACTATGGCTGGGACCGCACGTTCCGCCGGCTGCTCGACGACATTTATCCCAAGGCGCTGGCGCATGCCGCGGCGCGCAGTTCGCGCGACTCGGATGCGGGGGAGCCACGCGAGTTGACGGCGATGACCGGGTAGGCGGGCCGACGCGAGAGCCGGTGGGGAGCACCGGCCCGCCTGGAAGCATCGAGATGTTCGAGCTGCCAGACCATGAGCAGGCTATGTGCCAACTCGGCCGACCCCGCGAAAATCCATCGATTTCCTGGTTAATGTCCCGGCGCCCTGCGCGTCGGATGTAAGCGCTGCCGACACCCGGCGCGATCGTTACGGCAAATGATCGTTCAGCCAGCGTTCAGCCCCTTGACTACAGACGTAATCGAGATGATTACATGCGTAGTCGTGAGAGGGTGGACATGAGCGAACGGATCAGCGATGCCGAACATGCGGTGATGGAGGTGCTCTGGGAGGAGTCGCCGCTGTCGGCGCAGGATGTATCGGAGCGCGTCGCGCCCGACCGGGCGTGGAGCGCCAACACGGTCAAGACGCTGCTCGGGCGGCTGCTGGCGAAGAACATCATCGCGCATGAGGAGGATGGGCGGCGTTACCTGTACCGCCCGCTCGTCCAGCGCGACGATTATGTCGAGGGCGAATCAAGACGGCTGATGGATCGGCTGTTCGGTGGTAAACTGTCGCCGCTGGTCGCGCACCTGGCAGAGCGCGACGCGCTGAGTTCGCAGGAAATCGAAGAGATCGAAGCACTCCTGAAGGAGTTGAAGCAATGATCGCATGGGGCCTAGAAACGCTCGTCGCGACCACCCTGCTCATGCTGCTGGTGCTCGCCATCCGTACCCCCGTTCGCCGCGCCTTCGGTCCCAATTTCGCCTATGCATTGTGGCTGTTGCCGGTGATCCGAATGGTCATGCCGCCGCTGCCCGAAACGGTGCGCGATCACGGCATCGCGCCGCTGTCCGACGCCAGCCAGCAGATGATGCTTTATGTCGTCGAACCGCTGAGCGTCGCGCCCGTGATCGAGGCGCAAGGCTCGGTCATTCCCTGGGCGGCGATCCTGCTGACCAGCTGGGCGATCGGCGCGATCGGCTTCATCGCCTATCACTGGGTGTCGCACAGCCGGTTCTGCGCGCGGATCCGGCGGCGTGCACGGTCGACCGACTGGATGGCCGACGGGCGGGTCGAGGTGATCGAAAGCGACGTCGCGCATGGGCCGCTGGCGTTCGGCATCTTTCGCAAGACGGTCGCCTTCCCGCGCGATTTCGCGGAGCGTTACGACGATACCGAACGCGATCTGGCACTGGCGCACGAGCTGGGCCACCACGCCCGCGGCGACCTGATCGCCAACTGGGTCGCGCTGGTGATGCTGGCGCTTCACTGGTTCAATCCCATCGCCTGGAAAGCGTTTCGCGCATTCCGCGCCGACCAGGAAATGGCGTGCGACGCGCTGGTCCTTGCGGGCCGCGAGCCGTCGCTGCGCCACGCCTATGGCCTGGCCATCGTCAAGTCTGCGCATGGCGGCGCGGTGTCGGCGGCATGCCATCTGCACACGATCAACGATTTGAAGGGGAGGCTTAAGATGTTGCTCGACAACCAGAAACACTCGCGGAGCCGGGTATTGGGCGGAACCGCGGCCAGCGCCGCGATCGGCTTGGCCGCGCTAGGCCTGACCGCATCGGGAACCCAGGCGGCAGAGACGGTGCGAACCAAGGTCGAGGACAAGATCGGCGTCAAGCTGGAGGATGTGAAGCTGCCGTTGCTGGCACCGACCGTCGAGCAGGAAGCGCCCGCCGCGCCCGCGCCGCCGGTCGACCGATCGATACCGCAAGCGCCCCCAGCACCGAGCGAGCCACAGATCGTCATCGAAAAGGACGGCACGCGCATATATCGCGCGGAGCGGGACGGACGAAAAATCGTCATCCATAGCCGTGAAAGCATGGACCCTGCGGAACTCGAACGCATGCTGGAGCGGGCCGAACGATCGCGCATCGAAGGCCAAAAGCTTGCCGCCGAAATCCAGAAGCAGATGCGTTTTGTTGAAGGTAACTGCGGTCCCGGCGAAGGCCCCATTCAGCTCGGCAAGCCCGAAGCCGAGAGTGGCAGGCGGGTAACCATCATCTGCAAGGACCGTATCGAAAAAATGGCCGCCGATGCGTCCGAACGCGGCGCGCGTGCTCAGGTGCTCGCCATGTCGTCGGCGCGGATGGGCACCGACATGGCGCGGATGAGCCTGCGACACGCGCGCAAGGCGATCGAGATCGACCGCAACCTGACCGCCGAACAGCGCGCGCAGGCGCTGGCCGGGGTCGACCAGGCGATGGCCGAGCTGGACGCGCAAAAGGAAGACTGAGCCCCCTGGGGAGGGGAGGGGCGTCGGTGTTCGTGTTTGCCCCTTTGCACGAATGACGCCCTTTTCGAACGGGGCCGGTTCTTCCTTCGTGGAACCGGCCCCGTTTTTTTGCCGGGGCGGGGTGATCGCTCGCAACCCTTGCCTCGCACCCCCGTACCCGCCATCTGAACCCCATGACCGACGCATCGCCACCCGCAATCGAGCAGATCGAACCGCTCGTCGCGCGGGTGCTGGCGGGCAATCCTTCGCCCTATACCTATACCGGCACCCAGACCTATCTGGTGGGCACGCGCGACGTTGCCGTGATCGATCCGGGACCGGATTTGCCCGAGCATCTCGACGCGCTGCTCGCTGCGATCGCGGGTCGCCCGGTGCGCGCGATCCTGTGCACCCACACCCACCGCGACCACAGCCCGCTTGCCAGGCCGCTTGCCGAGGCGACGGGCGCGCCGGTCGTCGGCTGCGCGGCGCTGGCGTTGGAGGATGTGGGGCCGCGGGCGGATGCGGCGTTCGACCGCGACTATGCGCCCGACCGGGTGCTGTCGGACGGCGAGCGGATCGCGGGCGACGGCTGGACGATCGAGGCGGTAGCGACGCCGGGGCATACGTCGAACCACCTGTGCTTTGCGCTGGTCGAAAGCGGCGCGTTGTTCACCGGCGATCACGTCATGGGCTGGTCGACCAGCGTGATCTCTCCCCCCGATGGCGACATGACCGATTACATGGCCAGCCTGGCGAAGCTTCAGGCGCGCGGCGACCGCATCTATTACCCCGCGCACGGCCCCGCGGTCGAGCGCCCGCAGCGGCTGGTGCGCGGGATGCTGGGGCACCGCAAGCAACGCGAGGGCCAGATCGTCCGGCTGCTCGACCGCGAGGTCCATGCCATCCCCGCAATGGTGGACGAAATGTATGTAGGCCTCGACCCGCGATTGCACGGCGCGGCGGAGCGATCGGTGCTGGCGCATCTGATCGATCTGGAACGCCGCGGGCTGGCGCGGGTTGAAGGGAACAGATGGTTTCGGGCCTGAGCGATTGTTGGGGGTGTTGTGGGAATGATCGGGCGATTTTTTCTGATTTTGTTGGTCGTGTTGGCGGTGGTCTTAGCCGGGATAGCATATTGGAAACACCGAGAGGCGGAAGCGGCGAGAGACCAATTGGGGCTCGACGCTGGCAGAGTTCTGAACGCTATTTTTTCTCAAGCCCAAGACCTGAGAGTGGCAACATTACGAGGTAATGCCATTGCAAGATCTGAGCATGAGGGAACTATCTTCAAGACTGAGCAGATAACTAGGGCACCATTCCAGGTCGGATACTTCCTTGATCTTGGTGCAATGAATCAGAAATCCTATTTGTGGGATTCCGAGCGGCGAGTGATGATTGTCCAAATTCCCGACATCAAGGTAGAGCCTTCAAATGTCGATCTGACTCGCGCGCAGGTCCGACAGGAGGGTATTTGGATTTCCCGAGATGCCGGCCAAAAGTTGCAACAGCAAGCGGCTCGTCAACTGACATCGGTAGCGGCAAACGAGGCTCGTTCTGAGCAGAATATGGCGGCGGCACGCGAAGCAGCACGTCGCGCGGTACAACGACTTGTGCAAAATCCCCTTGCCGCGGCTGGGTACGGCGGTGTCGATGTTGTTGTGTTGTTTTCGAGCGAGAATCCAAACCGCTTGCGCGAGCAATGGGACGTCACCAAATCGGTGGATGAGGTTCTGGCGAACCGGCAATGACGCGGCTTGTGCCGACGGGCGCTTTGCGGCAACCGGCGCAGCACCAATGATTTGAGGGCAGTTTCGATGGACGCACGTAACGGTATCGGTGGATCGCTGACCGGCGTCGATCTGCTCTCCGAGATCGACCGGCTGCGCAAGGAGCGCAATGCGGTGATCCTGGCGCATTACTACCAGAAGCCCGAAATTCAGGATCTCGCCGATTTCGTCGGCGACAGCCTGGATTTGTCGCGCAAGGCGGCGGAGACCGATGCCCATGTCATCGCGTTCTGCGGCGTGCGTTTCATGGCGGAAACCGCGAAAATCCTGTCGCCGGACAAGACCGTCATCCTGCCCGACATGGACGCCGGATGCAGCCTGGAGGATAGCTGCCCGCCCGACCAATTCGCCAAGTTCCGCGCCGATCATCCTGATCACATCGCGCTGACCTACATCAACTGTTCGGCCGAGGTGAAAGGATTGAGCGACATCATCGTCACCAGTTCGTCCGCCGAGAAGATCCTGTCGCAGATCCCGCCCGAACAGAAGATCATCTTCGGTCCCGACAAGCATCTGGGCGGATACCTGTCGCGCAAGACGGGGCGCGACATGCTGTTGTGGCCGGGCGTGTGCATCGTCCACGAGGCGTTCAGCGAAACCGAATTGCTGAAGCTCAAGGCGCAGCATCCCGACGCCCCCGTGCTCGCGCATCCCGAATGTCCGCCGCATGTTCTGGACCATGCCGATTATGTCGGATCGACCAGCGGCATCCTGGAATATTCGAAATCGACGCCCGCGCAGACGGTGATCGTCGCGACCGAGCCGCACATCATCCACCAGATGGAAAAGGCGGTGCCCGAAAAGACCTTCATCGGCGCGCCGGGTGCGGACGGCAACTGCAACTGCAACATCTGCCCCTATATGGCGCTCAATACAGTCGAGAAGCTCTACATCGCGCTGCGCGATCTGGAGCCGCGGATCGAGATCGAGGAAGGCTTGCGCGTCCGCGCGAAGAAGTCGCTCGACCGGATGCTGTCGATGGCGAGCGGGACGGTCGGCATGGGCGACCTCGGCCCCGCACCCGTCACCGGCGACTGATCGGATGGCGTTGCCAGCGGGGTTCGACCTCGAAACTTTCGTCACCGCGACGCTTGCCGAGGACATGGGGGAGGGTGGGGACATCACCTCCGCTGCCGTGATTCCCGCCGATGCGTGCTTTGCGGGGGTAATGGATAGCCGCGATGCGATCACGGTCGCGGGACTGGAGATTGCCGAGGCGTTTTTCCGGCGTCTCGATCCTGAGGTCGCAATCGAGCGGCTGGTCGAGGACGGCGACCGGGTGAAGCCGGGCAGCGACCTGATGCGGCTAACGGGCAAGGCGCGTGCGATGCTGACGGCGGAGCGGTCGGCGCTCAACACGGCGCAGCATCTGTCGGGCGTCGCGACGCTGACGCGAAGCTATGTGGATGCGATCGAGGGGACGGGTGCGACGTTGCTCGATACGCGCAAGACGATCCCCGGCCTGCGGTTGCTTGAGAAATACGCGACCCGGATGGGCGGTGCGACCAACCACCGCATGGGGTTGTGGGACGCCGCGATGATCAAGGACAATCATGTCGCGGTCGCAGGCTCCGTCGGCGAAGCGGTACGACGCGCGGTGGAAGCGGGGATCGCGCGGATCATCGTCGAGGTGGACCGCATCGACCAGATCGAACCCGCGCTCGCGGCAGGCGCGACGCATCTGCTGCTCGACAATATGGGAGTCGAGACGTTGCGCGAGGCGGTCGGGCTGGTCGCGGGGCGCGTGCCCACCGAGGCGTCGGGCGGGGTGCGGCTCGACACGATCCGCGCGATTGCGGAAACCGGCGTCGGTTTCATCAGCGTCGGTCGACTGACCCAGTCGGCGCCCGCGGTCGATATCGGTCTCGACTTCCGCAGCATCTGACGGCACATCTGCGCCCAAGAAATCCGAAGGGGGAAGCATGCGTCCGAAGTCGATCCAGCTGTTCGAACGGCTCTATCTCGCGTCGATCGCGCTGACGCTGATCGCAACCGCGCTTGGTTGGGACGCATTGGTGCGCGGCGCGACGATTCCGGGTGCAGAGGGCGGTGCCGCCGCGGTTGCGGGGATCGCCATCAGCGTCGTCGTGCTGGTTCAGCTGATTTTGTGGTATTTCGTCGCGAAGCGCGGCAGCAACGTCGCAAAATGGGCAGCTGTGCTGTTCTTTCTGCTCAATCTGTGGGGGATCGGCGCGACGGTGCAACTGGCCATGAACGGTTCACTGCCGTCGGTGCTGACCATCGCCGCGCGCATCGTCGAACTCGCCGCGATCGCGATGCTGTTTCGCGCCGATGCGAAGCCCTGGTTCGCTTATGACGACGAAGAGGAAGAGGTTTCGGGCGCATGATCCGGCTGGGATTGGTGATCGGCCTGGTTGCGCTGCCCGCGCCTGCAATCGCGCAGGCCTATCGCTGCGCGCTTCCGGCAGAACTGCCGCGCCCGCGCCCCGATGGTCCGACGCAAAGCCAGCCGAAGCGCGACATTCCGATCGGCAGCTATACGCTGGCGATCAGCTGGCAGCCGCAGCTGTGCCGCAATGCCGGGCGCGACGACAGGCTTGCGTGCAACAGCGGCAATCGCTTCGGCTTTACGCTGCACGGGCTATGGCCTGACGGAAAGGGGCGCGACTGGCCGCAATATTGCCGCCCCGCCGCGCTGCTGCCCGAACCTGTGATCCGCGCCAATCTGTGCATGACGCCGTCGGTGCAGCTCCTCCAGCATGAATATGCCAAGCACGGGACGTGCATGGGAATTTCGCCCGCGCGTTATTTCGCCGATGCGGCGCGGCTCTATGCGGCGGTGCGCTATCCCGACATGGACGCGCTGTCGCGGCGTCGCGGACTGACGGTCGGTCAGTTCGCCGCCGCCTTTGCGCGCGCCAATCGTGGGCTGACGCCGCAGATGCTGAAAATCGCCACAACCAAAGACGGCTGGCTGGACGAGGTGCGGGTGTGCATGGACACCCGCTATCGCTATCGTATCTGTCCGCCGCGCGCCGGAGCAGCGAACAGTGCGCGGCTCAAGATCTGGCGCGGGAGCCGCTGATCAACCGTCGATCGTCACCGTCGCGGGGTGGTGCTTGTCGAGATGCTTTTTGATGATCCGCAGGTTGCGGGTGTTCGACCGGAAGAAAAAATCGGGAATCGCGCCGATCAGCGGGATCGCGCCCAGCGCCCAGTCGATTGCGACATTGCCCGCCATCCGCGACATGGCGAGCTTGCTCATGCCCAGATTGCGCGCTTCCCAGATCATGTAGCTCGACAGCCCGGCACCAATGAACGAGCCGAGCACCGGCACGGCGTTCAGGATCAGGTCGAGACCGAAGGGCTGGTTGGTGCCGGGGATGACGAAGCTGCGTTCGAGCAGCCGTTCAAGCGCCACGACGCGCTTGCGGATGGATGCCGGATCGCTGCCGATCGGTAGCGTCTTTGCATAGGCGCCGATCCCGGCGGGGTTCATGGGCGTGGGTTTGACCATGACGCCTGATTAGGATCACCGCGCAGGTGGTTCAATGGATGCCAGCCGCGCGTGTTGGTCTGAAAACGCTGGAGCCGCTGGACGGCAAGCGACCAGCGCAATGGACGCGCGATCGGGATGAACGGGGTGTCGGCGGCGACCGCAATGTCGGCGGCGGCGATGGCCGCGCGGCGATCGGGAAGCGTCGGTGCGGTGCGCGCGGCATCGACCGCGGCCTGCGCTTCCGCCGAGCACGGATTGCATGCCATCGCCAGATACCAGCGCCCGCTGTCATAGGGCGCGACGCGATCGACCAGCCGCAGATCGGCATCGGCGTCGAGCGGCACCCGGCTGACCGGCAGGCCGACGCTGGCGAAACCGTTGGCGAGGAATGCCCACAACACGTCCGACCCCGGACCGTCCGGCAACGCCACGCGAAGCGCTGCCGGGTCGTTGCTTTGCGCACGCCAGATCGACACCCGCGCCCGCCCCGCCAGCCGCCGCGTGGCAAGATCCAGCGTCGCCCATTCGGGCACTGCCGGTGCCGCTGCCGAATCGAGTTGGTCGGGCAGCAACGTCTCCGCCGCCGCCCAGTCGGGGCGCAGCGCCGTGGTGAACCGCGACCGGTCGAAAATTCCAGCGATCGCCGCACGGTTGACCGGTTCGGCCAGGAACCCGTCACGACTGACGATCGCCAGTCCGAACAGGCCGGAGGCCGGGTCGACCCGAACGGCGGCCGTTGGAATGTCGGCGGCGCGGACGATCAGCCAGTCGTCGAACCCGCCGCCCAGCACCAGATCGCTCTGCCGCTCGACGAAGCGCGCGACCGCCAGCGAGGCGCGCTCGCCCCGAAGCCGGACATGTTCGGCAGGCGTCGGTGGTTCGATGCTTTCGTCGGCAATCGCCTGAGGATCGCGATCGGGCCGCAACAGTACGCTTGAACCGTCATCCTCGATGATGCGGAACGGTCCCGACCCGGCCAGCCCGCGCGCCTGGAAGATGGCGAGTTCGGGCTGAGCGAGGGTCGACAACAGGTCGGGGCGCGGCGCCGACAATCGGATTTCGATGACCTGCGGTGTCATCACCACGATCTGGTCGATCGCGGTCAGATAGGGGGCAAGGGCATTGCGGCTGCCGGCGGCGGTCACGCGCTTCAACGCGGTGACGACATCCTGGGCGCTGACCTGCGTTCCGTCGGGCCAGCGCGCCGCGCCAATGCGAAAGATATAGCTGCGCCCGTCGTCGATCACGATCCAGCGTTCGGCGATGCCCGGCTCGATCCCGCCCGCCGCATCGAACCGCACCAGTCCCTGCGCAGTCGCGCCCAGCAGCGCGCGTTCGGCGGGTTCCAGCCAGCGGGCATTGGGGTTGGCGAGCGCC
Organism: Pseudomonadota bacterium; assembly: GCA_023418595.1. GTDB lineage: Bacteria > Pseudomonadota > Alphaproteobacteria > Sphingomonadales > Sphingomonadaceae > Sphingomonas. Next base: position 25,421 of record JAEZZI010000003.1, on the reverse strand, counting down.
GCTTCGTCGCCGATGATGCTCGCGATGACCGGCACATCGTCGGGGCGCCGCTCGCATCCGGTGGCGAGCAGCGATGCGGCGAGCAGCGTGGTAAGGGCCGGGATACGGATCACGGCAATAAGCTCTATGGCCCGCCCGGCGCGCTGCCAAGCCCGCGCTTGATCGACCCAACACAACCGTTCGTTTCGAGCGAAGTCGAGAACCGTAGGTGGGGCGTGCGCAAGCGTTTCTCGACTTCGCTCGAAACGAACGGATGAGAGAGTGTAATAGCACCCTCGTTCGCTGAGTCGCATTGCTATCCCGCACCCACCCGCGCCGCAGCCATGCCGATTTCCTCGACGAAGCGGTGATATTCCTCGTCCGCCTGCACCGCATCGGGCAGGCGCAGCAGATAGCTGGGGTGGATAGTCACCCATGCCTCGCCGCCATCGGGTAGCGGATGAGGCTGGCCGCGCATCGATTTGATCGTCACAGCCTTGCCGAAAAGGGATCGCGCGGCGGTTGCGCCCAGCGCCAGCGTGACTTGCGGGCGGACCAGCAGGCGCTCCTGGTCGATCCACCAGCGGCACGCCTCGATCTCGCCCGCATCGGGTTTCGAATGGATACGGCGCTTGCCGCGCGGTTCGAATTTGAAATGCTTGACCGCGTTGGTCAGGTAGATCGTCGAGCGATCGACCCCCGCGGCGGCGAGTGCCTCATCCAGCTTCTGTCCCGCGGGACCGACGAAGGGGCGTCCGGCCAGATCCTCCTGATCGCCGGGTTGCTCGCCGACCAGCATCAGCGCGGCATCGACCGGCCCTTCGCCGAACACGGTCTGCGTCGCATGTTTGTGCAGCGGACAGCGGGTGCAATGCGCGGCCTCTTCGCGCAGCTTTTCCCACGCGACCAGGCTGTTGCCGCCCGGCCTGCTCCGCGATGCCTCGACCATCCCCACCTCTCGCGCCTGCGCGCCCGCGATCAGCGCCGGGATCAGTGCAGTTTCGGGCATGTTCTTCCAGTATTTGCGCGGCATCTCCTTGGTCATCGCGCCGATCTTCACGCGGGCGGGATTGAAGATCGACGCGTAATAGGTGCGCCACATCTCCTCCAGCGGGTCGCCCTGCGGCGCGTCGGCACGTGTCGCGCCGGGACCTTCGGTCAGCCTCTCGCCATCCCAGTGGATCGTCAGTTCGGGGGTCAGGATCGACCAGTGCATCGACGCGAACCGGCGGACGAAGAAGCCGGCGTTCGTCCGAACGATGTGATGATCGGGTTCGAACCAGGCGACGAAGCGCGGTTCGGCACCCGGTTCCGCGGCGATTTCGCGAAAGCGGACAAAGGCGCGCATCTTGTGGATGTCGCGGCGGACCGCCTTTGCCATCTCCTCGATCCGGCGCAGCAGCGGATCGGCGCGGTCTCCCATGCTGCCGGGGCGACCGCGGATTTGAAGCAATAGTGTGTAGAGCAGCGCGAAGCGTTCGGGATCGCTGTGGCAGATCGCCGATTTGGCCAGCGTGACGAAATCGCGCAGAACCGAAAATGCGCCCTCGGGGGCGTCCTGGGTCGCGTCGGCATCGGCAGCGAACAGGTCGCCGGGCACGTCGCCCACCTGCCAGACAATATCGGCGGGCGCGATTTTCGCGAGCGCGAACCGCCGCGCGGCGCCGCGCCAGCCGTCGAAGTCATCTTCGTCCGAAAGATAGGCGATATGCATTTAGAGTTGCGCGACTTTCACCTTAGGCCCGTTCGATTCGAGCGCAGTCGAGAAACGTGAGCCAAGCGTCAAAGTCGCGTTTCTCGACTTCGCTCGAAACGAACGGGGGGGCACGCATTTCGGCACCAACCGATCAGGCGGCAAAGAGTTCGAGTTGCTCGCGTTTCGGCGCGACGATCGGTTCGAGATTCGCGCGGTCGCCAAGCAGGGTCGGCCGCCACCCGTCGGCGATCAGGAACGGCCGCAGCTTGGCGATTGAGACGGTCAGCCGCGCGACATCCTCGATCCGAAGCCGCCGCCAACGCCGCGCGGACAGGATGCCGTTCACCGCCTTCACGCCCAGTCCAGGGACGCGCAGCAGCATTTCGCGCGGCGCGCGGTTCACATCGACGGGAAAATGCTGGCGATGCTTCAGCGCCCAGGCGAGCTTGGGGTCGATGTCGAGCCTGAACATCCCCGAAGCATCCGCTGCCGCGCCGACTTCCTGCGGGGAATAGCCGTAGAACCGCATCAGCCAGTCGGACTGGTACAACCGGTGTTCGCGCATCAGCGGCGGGCGTTGCAGCGGCAGCACACTGCTTGCGTCGGGGATCGGGCTGAAGGCCGAATAATAGACGCGGCGCAGGCCGAACTTGCCGTAGAGGCGACTGGCGGTGGTGACGATATCGGCATCATTGGCGCTGTCGGCACCGACGATCATCTGCGTCGACTGGCCGGCAGGCGCGAATTTGGGGGCGGACTTGTATCGTTTGCGCGCGTCATGCCCGTCCTCGATCGATCCCTTCATGTGCCGCATCGCCCCTTCGATCCGCGGTGCGGATTTTTCGGGGGCGAGGCGCGAGAGACCGGAGACGGTCGGCAGTTCGACATTGATCGATACCCGGTCCGCGTGCAGCCCGGCGGCATGGACGAGCGCGGGATCGGCGTCGGGTATCGTCTTCAGATGGATATAGCCGCGAAACTGGTGATCCTCGCGCAGCCGCCGCGCGACCTCGACCAGTTGCTCCATCGTGTAATCGGGGCTGCGAATGATGCCTGACGACAGAAACAGCCCCTCGATATAGTTGCGGCGATAGAAGGAGAGGGTTAGGTCGACGACCTCATCGACGGTGAACCGCGCGCGCTGGACGTTCGAACTCTTGCGGTTGATGCAATAATGACAATCGAACACGCATGAATTGGTCAGCAGGATTTTGAGCAGCGAAATGCAGCGTCCGTCGGGCGCATAGCTGTGACAGATGCCGCTGCCCTCGGTCGAACCGAGACCGCCTTTCTTGCCCGACGAATCGCGTTGGGACGTGCCCGACGACGCGCAGGACGCATCATATTTGGCGGCATCCGCCAGAATCGAAAGCTTCGCGCGAGTATCGAGGCGGGACATTCATGTTCCAATAATGTTCCCCGCACGCAATGTCCAGTTCGCGTTTCGTTTCAGCGTGTTGCGCCCTCCCGCCGATGCCGCGCGAAGAAGGCCCACATCGCGTCATTGTCGGCGACGGTCCAATTGTGGCCGCCATCGGTGTCGATCACCGACACCAGCTCGGAACGCCCCTTGCAGCCGCCGCGCGCATCGACCGTCACGTCGGCGGCGCGGTGGTAGCGGGGCAAAGCGGAGCCGCAGCCGTTGATCGTCGCCCAGCGCGCGACGGCGGCGTCTAAGCTGTAGCCCCAGCGTGCGCCTTCGCCGCCAACATTGGGATTGGTGCGATCCGCGCCGCCCGAAAATGCCATGACCGGCATCGGATTGGCGGGCGCGCAGCTTGTATCGTCAACCTGCGTCAGATCGTCCGGGCGCGCACGTCCGGCGCGCAGGCCGACGACCGGGGCAATGGCGGCGATCCGATCGGACAGCGCGCAGCCGAGCCACGAACTCATCCGCCCGCCGCCCGAGAGGCCGGTCGAATAGACGCGCGTCGTGTCGACGCAGGCGCGCGCTGCGAGCGTGTCGATCAGCGCGGAGACAAAGGCGACGTCGTCGGCGTCATTCGGACCCGGCACATCGCCGGTGATGGTCGGCACGCCGGGGATGTTCCAGACGAACCCCTTGCCGTCATTGACCGGAATGCCTGCATCGGGCGCGGCGACGATGAAGCCGTGCCTGTCGGCGGTCGCGGCCATGCCCGAGCTTTTGAGCTGCTCGGCCCCGCGCGATCCGCTGCCGTGGAGGTTCAGCACCAATGGCATCCGCGTGCGCCCATCGTAGCCGGTCGGCAGATGCACCAGAACCTGCCGCGTCGCGCCGCCCGAGGTGACGGGAACGATATTCTCCCCAGGTTGCAATCCCGGCCCGCACCCCTGCGCCGCGGCGGGTGCAGCGACTGCCAGAAGGGGAAGGGCAAACAGGGTCAGTCGCGAAGTGTTCAGTCGGGACACGGCTCGATCCGGTAATGAATGGGCTTGAAGCTGCCGCCGTTCGAATCGGGAGCGGAGCAGGCGGTCAGGCCGATTACCAGATCGATGGCGGCGCGAAAAACGATGCTGTCGCCCGCCTTGCTGATCGGCGGCAGCACGCGCAGCTTTCCCGTCTCGCCATCGACGGGCACGTTCATGAAGCAGTTGAACGCGGTCGGGATGCGGTCGGGCGTGACGCCGTAAGGTGCGAGCGCCTCGGCCAGATTGCCGAAACAGCCGCGATGGCGATCGAGCTTGGGATAGAAATGGTCGAAGGTATCGACGCTGCACGGAGTCAGCAGGAAATCGTGACGTCCGACGGTATCGGCGACGATCTCCAGCAGCACGTTCGACCGGTTCGAATAGAGCTTGTGCCCGGTCGTGAGATAGATCGTCTCGGCATAGTCGAACGTCCGCCCCGACGAAATCACTTCGTCGATGTCGGCGGCGTTGAACGCCAGCAGGTCGGCGACCTGTTCGCCGCGCGGGTCGATGACGTGCAGCAATTCGCCCGCCTTCAGTTCGAACGCGGTGCCCGATCGTTCGGGGATGTGACAGGTCTCTATGGCTTTTCTCCGCGATATTCGAACGGCGCGCGCCAGTCCTCGCCGACGAGGCGCCCGCTATATTGCCGTGCCTCGCTGCTGTCGCCGTGACGGGCGAGCATCGGATTGCGCGATCCGGCCAGATCTTCGTCACGGAGCAGGATCTTTTCGCGCATTCCTTCATATTTGCCTTGCGCGCGCAGTGTTTCGAACTGGTCGTGAAGGTTGAAGACGATCGCGGGCCGATCGAACCGGCGCGCCGGGCGGCTGGCATGGGGATGCAGCCCGACGAGAAAGAATGCCGATCCGCCGAAGCTCAACGAAAAATGCGGGTTGGCGGGATCGGGGCTGACCCCGTCATCATAGGCTTGGCCGCGCCACACATCCTTGTCCGACAGCGACTGGACGCGCTCCCACAGCGCGGCTTCGAACTCGGCTTCGGTCAAATCATCGGGGCCGTCGAACACCACCGCGAAGCTGCGAAACAGGCCGGGATCGCGGCGATACTCCTCGGCCCATTTGAGCAGGGCGTCATGGATGCGCAGATCGTCCCACGCGCTGTCGATCCGGTCGCAGGCGAGCACCGCCAGCGTCCCCTTTGCCAGCGCCGCCTTGGCGCCCACACAGGGGAAGTCCTCCGCCTTCACATGCGCGAACAGCAATGCTTCCAGTTTTTCCTGCGCGTCGTGCCTCCAGGCAAACATGGATCAAGATTCCTAGGATTTCTGACGATTGTGTCGCCCCCTTTACGATTCCGCACGCGCAAAGGTTCCGTTCGCTGGACGGTTTCGGGGCGATGCGACATGATATGGGCGATGACGACGCTGCGCCTCGACAATTTCCTGCCCTATCGCCTGTCGGTGGCGTCCAACCGCGTGTCGGACATGATCGCGCGCAGCTATCGCGCGCGGTTCGGGTTGCGCATCCCAGAATGGCGGATGATCGCGGTGCTCGCCGAAAGCGGGGGCATGACGCAGCAGGCGCTGACCCACCGGACGCGGATGGACAAGGTGACCGTCAGCCGCGCGGCGATCGCGCTTGCTGACCGCGGGCTGATCGAACGATTGCCCAACGACGCCGACCAGCGGTCGCACCTGCTGGCGCTGAGCGGCGAAGGGCGGGCGCTGTACGAGGAGATCGCGCCGCTGGCGATCGAGACCGAGCGGCGACTGTTCGAAGATTTCGCACCGGAAGAAGTCGAGCGGTTGGCCACGATGCTCGAAAGATTGGAAGCGGCCGCAGAGACGCTTGGGCGCGAAAGCGCGACGGGGTGAGTTTGCGCGCTGCGCCATGTCCGCTATCCCCTGAACCCATGAAAATCCTGTTCATCGCGCTCGCCTCCCTCGCGCTCCACGCCGCCCCCGCCGCCGCGCAGGAGGCCAAGGCGCCGGGCGTTTTCAAGACCGGCGAGCAACTCTACCAGGCCTGCATTTCCGACGTGGCGAGCGACGTGAAGGCGTGCGACTGGTTCCTGATGGGCGCGCACGACATGGCGGCGATGGCGCGCGATCTGGGCTGGATCGACCGGGACAATTTCTGCATGCCGCGCGATGTCGATGTTGTCCGGTTGCGCGCCCTGGCGGTGGAATTGTGGCGCGACAATGCCGACAGCCGCCGATATTCGGCCGTCAGCGCGACGCTGAACGCGATCACCGCCGCCTATCCGGGGGCGTGCAAGTCCGATCAGTAACGGTCGCGGCGCGGCTTCACCTGGCGTTTGCTGGGCAGGGTGTCGGCCATCGTCGCGCCGCGCTTGCCGATCGGGCGGGGATGACCAACGGTGGTGTCGACGCCGGTCTGACGTTCGGCCTCCGCGTTGATTTCCGCGCCGATCAGCACGGCATAGCTCGATACGAACAGCCACATCAGCAGCACGACCACCGCGCCCAGCGCGCCATAGGTCGCATTATAGTTCGCGAAATTGGCCGCATAGACACCGAAGCCCAAAGTCGCGACCAGCCATAACAGGGTCGCCGCCACGGACCCGACCGACAACCAGTGCCACCGCGCCCGCGCGCGATCGGGACCATAACGATAGACGAAGGCGAAACCGGCGCTGGCGATGGCACCCGCCACCAGCCAGGTCAGGATCTGAATGAGCACGACCCCCGTCCGGCCGAGCACGCCGACCAGCGTCCCCAGATAACCCAACGCGCCCGCCGCAAGCAGTCCGACGATCGCTGCCAGCACCGCGCTTACCGTCAAGAGCGCAGCGAGCAAGGTGGTGTGGATGATGTTACGCTCATCCTCTTCCTCGTAGATCACGTTCAGCGCCTGGATCATCGCGCTTGCCGCGCGCATCGCGCCATAGATCGAGATGACGAGCGCGACGGCGAGGCCGAGCCCGGCCTGTTCGGCGGCGGTGGTGACAACCGAGATCAACTGATCCTCGATCAGCCGCGCGGCATCGACCGGGACGATTTCGAAGATGGTGTCCATGTGCCGCCCCACTGTCGATGGATCAGCGATCAGCCCATAGGTCATGACGATCGCACCCAATAGCGGCACGAACGACAGGAAGGCGTAGAAGGCGACCCCCGCGGCCATCAGCGTCAGGTTGTGAAAGCCGTTCATCGCATAGACGCGCAGCAGGATCGCGCGCCATGCGGGCCAGGGGTGGTGCCAGGGCCGAGTCGATTCGATGCCCGGAATCGGCTTGTTTTCGTCGCTTTGTCCGGTTGCGTCGGTCGTGTCGGTCATCGGCCCTCGTCCCCTATATCGTTTCGCCAACGCGCCCTGTGGCGATTTGGATGCAGTATGGGAGAAACTTTCGCCAAAGAATCGAAGCGGATGGGAAAATCGTTGTGGATCGAATAACGAGGAGGATCGTTCAGGCCGTGTTCGTGCGGAGTCCAAATAGGAAAATTCTCCGCGCGGGCGAAGGGGGAACTGTGTGATTTCATCGGGTCGCGATCGTGTCGTCTTGAGCGCGTTGCTTGGCGTCGCCTTCATTCCAGCCGTGGGCATCGGTGCGCCCGCATTCGCGCAAATTGCGCACCAGAACACGCCCGGCCCCAAAAACAGCCCGACTCCCGCGCCGCAGACCACGCCGCCGCCAGTGGCAGAGGCCGATCCCGATGGCGATGCGCCAGTGATCCCCGATGCCGAGTTCGAGGAATCGGTGCCCGAGATCACCGACGATATCGACGCGCCGATGGAGCTGATTTCGCCGTCCGCGCAAACCGTGCAGCCGATCGCGCCGCCCAATCCCGATGCGCCGCTTAACGATCCCGAAACGCTGGCGCCCGCCGTCCCCGCGCAGGACGCGGCCGAACTAAGCCAGCCGCTGCCGCCGATCGACAGTTTCGACGCGACGCCGGTCGAGGTGGCGGGGGTGGAAGCCGAGACGACGACCGAATTGCGATACGATGTGGTGGTCAACGGCCTCGACGAACTCGATCTCGATGGGCGGTTCCGCGAATTGTCGGCGCTTGAGGAAGGTGACGGGCGCGCGGCGAACGCGACGATGGTCGCGGCGCGTGCGCGCGAGGACGAGGGGCTGGCGGTACGGCTGCTCCAGTCGCTCGGCTATTACGACGCGACCGCGCTGTCGGTGATCGAGCCCGCGACCGAGCAGCAGCGGCTGCGCGCGGTCATCACCGCGACACCGGGCAGGCGTTATGATCTGGGGTCGATCGACATCAAGGCGAACCCGGTGACGCCGCCCGACCTCATCACCGCGAACCTGCCGCTCAAGGTCGGCGACCCGATTGAGGCCGACCGGATTCAGGGTGCGGAGGCCAATGTCAGCCTGAAACTGCCCGAAAACGGCTATCCCTTCGCCCAGGTTGGACAGCGCGACATATTGCTCGACGAGACGAATTTCACCGGCGCCTACACGCTGCCCGTCGATACCGGCCCGCGCGCGTCGTTTGGCGGCATCCGCACCGAAGGCAGCACGGTGTTCGACGTCGATCATATCGAGGTGCTCAGCCGCTTCGAACGCGGCGAACTCTATGACAGCCGCATGGTTGACGATCTGCGCCAGGCGCTGGTCGCGACCAGCCTGTTCTCGACCGTGTCGGTGGAGCCCGAACGGACCGGCCAGACGGCGCCCGACGGCACCGAATATGTGACGATGCTGGTGCGCCAGGATGCCGGGCCGCCGCGCACATTGGCGGGCGAGGCGGGTTTCTCTACCGGGCAGGGTTTCCGGCTGGAGGGCAGCTGGACGCACCGCAACCTGTTCCCGCCCGAAGGCGCGCTGATCGCATCGGGCGTCGCGGGCACCCAGGAACAGGGGCTGGGCGTCACCTTCCGCAAATCGAACTGGAAGCAGCGCGACCGCACGCTGCAACTGCGCGCATCGGCGAGCCGCCAGGATTACGAGGCGTATGAAGCGTTCACCGGCGTGCTGTCGGGTCGCGTCTCCTATGATTCGACGCCGATCTGGCAGAAGCGCTTTACCTATGCCTATGGTCTCGAACTGATCGCGACCAACGAGGATCGCTATGATTTCGATCTCGCCGAGCGGGTGCGCGACACCTATTTCGTCGGTGCGATCCCGCTGTTCGCCGGGTTCGACACTTCGGACGATCTGCTCAATCCGACCAGCGGCTATCGGCTGAAACTGAACCTCAGCCCCGAAGCGGCGATCAACGACGGCACGCGGCCCTATGTCCGCGCGATCGTCGAGGGGACGGCCTATTACCCCATCAACGACAGCCTGGTGATTGCGGGCCGTGCGCGCGCCGGCACGATCCAGGGGATCGAGCGCGATGCGCTGGCGCCGTCCCGGCGCTTCTATGCGGGCGGCGGCGGATCGGTGCGCGGCTTCGGCTTCCAGCAATTGGGGCCGCAGACGCCCGAGCTGAACGAGGATGGCGAACCCGCGCCGCGTCCCATTGGCGGACGGTCGTTCAACGAGTTTTCGATCGAGGCGCGCTATCGCTTCGGCAATTTCGGGATCGTGCCGTTCCTCGACGCGGGCAACGTTTATGAAAGCGAGTTCCCCGACGCCAGCGGCCTGAGGTTCGGCGCGGGCATTGGCGGGCGTTTCTACACCAATTTCGGGCCGTTCCGCATCGACGTCGCGACCCCGATCGGCCGCCGCGAAGGCGAACCGCGCGTCGCGCTCTACCTCTCGATCGGGCAGGCCTTCTGATGACCGACGATAATCTCGCGCCCGCCGGCGAACCGATCCGGGAAGAGCGCGTCGTCGTGCGCCGTCCGCTGTGGCAGAGCATCGCCAAATGGACCGGCATCGTCATTGGCAGCCTGGCGCTGCTGATCGTCGCGACGATCTTCGTCATCAACACCGGACCCGGCAAGCGGTTCGTGGTCGAACAGATCGCCGGATACGAGCTGGAAAACGGCCTCAACGTTCGCATCGGCCGGATCGACGGGTCGCTCTATGGCGCGATGACGCTGCGCGACGTGCAGGTCTATGACCCGCGCGGGGTGTTCGCGGCGTCGCCCGAAATCAATCTCGACTGGCGGCCGTTCAAATTCATCAACAACCATGTCGATGTGCGGTCGCTGACCAGTCCGCTGATCCGGCTCGATCGGCTTCCCGAACTCCGCCCCTCGACCACGCCGACCGACCCGGACGCGCCGCTGCTCCCTGATCTCGACATCGATATCGGCGAACTGCGCATCGACCGGCTCGACATCGGCGCGGCGGTCAGCGGCGAGCGGCATGTCGCGCAGATCACGGGTCGTGCGCGGATCGCCGATCGGCGCGCGCAGGTGTTGGCCGATGCGCGGACGCTCGATCTGGCGGGTGCGGCCGGGGGCGACCGGGTCAGCCTGCGCCTTGACGCCGTGCCCGACGACGACCGGCTCGACCTCGCGCTGCGCATCGACGCACCACAGACCGGGTTCATCGGTCGCATGGCCTCGCTCGAAGCGCCGCTGGCGGTCGCGATCGGCGGGCGCGGTGCCTGGTCCAACTGGCAGGGCAAGGCGGTCGGCACGCTGGGCGGCGCGCAGCTCGCCAACCTGAACCTGACGGCACGCGACGGCGCGATCCAGGTGCGCGGCGGTGTTCGGCCCGGTCTATATCTCGAAGGACCGGTCGAACGGCTGACTGCGCCGTTCATGCAGGTCGGGATCGACGCGACACTGGACGAACGGCGCGCCGATACGCGAATCGCGTTGCGTTCGGACGCGCTGATGGTGCGCGCCAATGGCGGCCTCGACCTCGGCAACAGCCGGTTCCAGAATTTCCGCACCGAGGTCATGCTGCTGACGCCCGGCGCGATTGCCGAGAATCTCAACGGTCGCTCGGTTCAGGCGGCGGTGGTCCTCGACGGCCAGTTCGCGACGCCGACGGTCGATTACAAATTGCAGGCCGCGTCGATCGGGTTCGGCGACACCGTGGTCGAGCGGCTTTATGCAGAGGGCCGCGCGACGGTCGATGCCGACCGTATCCTGATCCCCGTCAATGCGCGCGCGCTGCGGGTCAGCGGGCTGAACGCCGCGGTCGGCGGACTGGTCACCAATGTCCGCATCCAGGGCGATCTCGCGATCAGCGGAACGCAGATCCTGTCGGACAATCTGGCGATCCGGTCCGACCGGGTGAACGCGACCGCGATCATCGTCGCCGATATGGGCACCGGGCGCTACACCGGCGCGCTGAAAGGGCGGATCAACAACTACATGATCGACGGGATCGGCATCGTCGATCTGGAGACCGACGCCGATCTCTATACCGCACCGCAAGGCGGGTTCGGGATTCGCGGGCGGGTGTCGGCGCGGACGCAGCAGATCTTCAATGACGGCGCGCGCGAGTTTCTGGGCGGCAATGCCTATCTGTCGGCACAGGTCGCGCTCGATCCCGCTTTCGTGGTCAATGTGTCGCGCATCCGCATGAACGCGCCGCAATTCCGCATCACCGATGGGTCGGGACGGTACGACCCGGCAGGGCCGATCGCGTTCAATCTGAGCGCGGTGTCGAGCCAGTACGGCCCGCTGACCGCGACCGCTTCGGGCACGCTGAGCGCGCCGGTGGTGCGCCTGCGCGCGCCGCGTCCGGGCGTCGGCATCGGACTGGTCGATCTCGACGCGACCTTGCGCGGGCAGGGCAATGCTTACGCCGTCGTCGCATCGGGGGGCACCAATTACGGGCCGTTCGACGCCGACCTGCTGATCGCCACCGCGCCGACGCTGACCGTCGATATCCGGTCGGGGACGTTTGCGGGCATGGACCTGTCGGGCCGGGTGCAGCAGACCGCTGCTGGTCCGTTCGCAGGACAGGTGCGCTTCGCGGGTTCGGGCGTGAACGGGCTCGCGACGCTCGGTGCGCAAGGCCAGTATCAGGCCGCCAACGTGCAGGCACGCGCCTACAACGCGCGCATTCCGGGCCAGGCGGAGATGACCATCGGCCGTGCGATCATCGACGCGCGCGTGGTCCTTTATGACGACGCGCCCGCGATCGTCGCCGATGCGCAACTGGCCAATTTCCGCTCGGGCCAATTCGTGGTCCAGCGCGGGCGCGCGAAGGTCGATTATCGCGGCGGTCGCGGCACCGCGCGGTTGTTGGCCGAAGGGTCGACCGGCGTGCCGTTCCGCGTCGCCGCCAATGCGCAGCTGACGCCCGAACTCTACACCATCGCGCTGCAAGGACGCGGCGACCGGGTCAATTTCCGCACCGGCACGCCGATGCGAATTCGTCCCGAAAGCGCCGGATACCGTTTGCTGCCGACCCGAATCGATTTCGATCAGGGGACGATGCGGATCGCGGGCCTCTATGGCGACGGCCTTGTGATGCAGGCGCGGCTCGACAAGATGGACCTGGCCGTCATCAACGGCTTCGTTCCCGGTCTGGGGTTGCAGGGCAATGCCACCGGCAGCCTCGATTTCACCCAGCCCAATCCGAGCGCCTTCCCCGACGCAAACGCGCAGCTGAACATCACCAATTTCCGCCGCACCAGCCTGGCCTCGGTGTCGGACGCGGTGAACATCGCCTTCGTCGGCGCGCTGGAGCCCGAAGGCGGCAGCGCGCGGGCACTGATCAAGCGCGGGACGACTACCGTTGGGCGGATGAACGTCGGCCTCAACCCGTTGCCGCCGGGATCGGGGAGCTGGACGACGCGTCTGCTCGCCGCGCCCCTGTCGGGCGGCATTCGTTATAACGGTCCTTCCGCCGTGCTGTTCTCGTTCGCGGGCCTTCCCGACCAGCAATTGTCGGGACCGATCGGCCTGGCTGCGGACTTCTCCGGGCGCGTTCAGGCGCCGCAACTGACCGGCATCGTCCGTGCGTCGAACCTGACCTATACCAACGAAACCTACGGTACGCGGCTGACCAACATGCGGCTCGACGGGCGATTCACCAACGACCGGTTCGAACTGACCAACATGACCGCGCGCGCGGGACAAGGCACGGTTCAGGCACAGGGCCGCGTCGGGCTGGGGTCGGATGCGGGCTTCCCGATCAACATCGTCGCCAAGCTCGACAACGCGCAGCTCGCCGAAAGCGATGCGCTGGGCGCGGATGCGACCGGGACGATCCAGGTCGTCAACGACCGCGAAGGTGCGCGCGTCGTCGGCGACCTGGTCATCCCCGAGGCACGATATGTTGTCATCCGCCAGGGCGCGGCCGAAGTGCCGACGCTGACCGGGGTGCGCCGCCGCAGCGACGCGCGCAACCGCCAGGAAGCGGAAGAACGCGCCGGTGCTCCGGGGCTGTTCGCGCTCAACATCCGGGTCCGCGCGGACAACCGCCTGTTCGTCAGCGGCATGGGGTTGGAATCCGAATGGTCGGCGGACATTCGAATCCGCGGCACCTCCGCCAATCCCAGCGTAACAGGCCGCGCCGACGTGATCCGCGGCACATACAGCTTTGCCGGCAAGCGGTTCGAGCTTGAACGCGGGCGGGTGCGGTTCGAGGGCGGACCGATCGGCAATCCGGTGCTCGACATTCTCGCGACGACCGAGGCCGAAGGGATCACCGCCAGCATCGCCATTACCGGCAGCGGCCAGAACCCGCAGATCGCTTTCACCTCAACGCCTGCGCTGGCACAGGACGAAGTGCTGTCGCGGCTGTTGTTCGGCAGCTCGGTGACCAACCTGTCGGCGACCCAGGCGATTCAGCTTGCGTCCGCGCTCAATGGCCTGCGCGGATCGGGTGGCGGTCTCAACCCGCTCGGCGAGTTGCGCTCGGCGGCGGGGATCGATCGTCTCCGCATTCTGGGCGCCGACGAGGCGAGCGGACGCGGCACCGCGCTTGCGGCCGGCCAGTATCTGACCGACGATATTTATATCGAGATCATCACCGACGCCCGCGGGTTTACCGCAACGCAGCTGGAGGTCGCGCTGAGCCGCGCGCTCAGTGTGCTGACCCAGACGGGATCGTTCGGCGGGTCCAGCCTGAACGTGCGGTATCGCCGGGACTATTGAAGGACCAGACCCAACCCTATTCGTGCTGAGTAGCGCCGAAGGCGCGTATCGAGGCACTGTCGTTCTTGGCACGAAGCAGGACCGTGGTTGGCTACGCCGCCCTTCGGGTCGACAGGCTCAGCACGAACGGAATAGAGGGTCGCTTACCAACACCCATGTCAGTTATCGGTTGACCTGACCCCGCTTTTGCGATGCGATACGCATTCGAACCTGCGGTATGGGATTTGGGCGGATGGTCGAACATTTCGACGTGGTGATCGTCGGCGCAGGTATCTCCGGCATCGGCGCGGCGTGGCATCTGCAAAACCGCTGTCCCGACCGCAGCTTCGTCATCCTGGAGGGGCGCGAGAATATCGGCGGGACATGGGATTTGTTCCGCTATCCCGGCATCCGGTCGGATTCGGACATGTACACGCTGGGGTTCGGCTTCAAACCCTGGACCGCGGCCAAGGCGATCGCCGACGGCCCGGCCATCCTGTCCTATCTGAACGAGACGATGCGCGAGAACGGCATCGAGCGGCACGTCCGGCTGTCCCACCGGGTCGTGTCCGCCGAATGGTCGACGCCGGATGCCCGCTGGACGGTGGCGGTCGATGGCGCGGGCGAGCGTGTGGAATTCACCTGCAATTTCCTTCACCTCTGTTCAGGCTATTATAATTACCAGCGCGGCCATTCGCCCGAGTTCAAGGGCGCGGAAGATTTCACCGGACGCATCGTCCACCCGCAATTCTGGCCCGACGACCTGGACTATGCCGACAGGCGTGTCGTGGTGATCGGCAGCGGTGCGACGGCGGTGACCCTCGTCCCCGAAATGGCGAAGCAGGCTGCGCACGTCACCATGCTCCAGCGTTCGCCCACCTATGTTGTATCGCGCCCGTCGGAGGATGCGGTCGCGGAATGGCTCAAGCGGCGCCTGCCGCCCAAGGCCGCCTATGCGGCTGTGCGGTGGAAGAATGTGCTGCTCGGCCAGTTCTTCTTCAGCCGCGCGCGCAAATATCCGGCCAAGGCAAAGGAGCGGCTGCTGGGCTGGGCGCGCGAGCATGTGGGCGACGAGATGGTCGCGAAGCATTTCACGCCCACCTACAATCCGTGGGATCAAAGGCTGTGTCTGGTCCCCGACGCCGACCTGTTCGCGGCGCTCAAGAAAGGCGATGCGTCGGTGGTGACCGACCGGATCGACCGGTTCACGGCGGACGGCATCCTGCTCGCATCCGGCGACACCTTGCCTGCCGACATCATCGTCACCGCGACGGGGCTGGAACTGCAATTGATGGCGGGGATCGAACTGGCGATCGACGGAGCGCGCATCGATCCGGCAAAGTCGCTCAATTACAAGGGGATGATGTTCAGCGACATTCCCAATCTCGCGCTGTCCTTCGGCTATACCAACGCAAGCTGGACGCTGAAGGCCGATCTGACCGCGGGCTATCTGTGCCGGTTGCTCAACACGATGCGCGAACGCGGGCTTCGGCAGGCGACCCCGCGGCTGGGCGACGAGCCGCTGGAGGTTGTCCCGTTCCTCGATTTCACCTCGGGCTATGTCACCCGCGCGATGGACAAGTTTCCCAAACAGGGAAGCACGGCACCGTGGCGATTGCACCAGAATTATCTGAAAGACGTGTTCGCACTACGCCACGGATCGATCGACGATCACATGGAGTTTTCGAATCCCGAGCCGGACAAGGCGAAGCGCGCGGCTTGAGCGCGCCGTTTTCCGGGATCCGTCATTGCTTCGCTCCGCTCGCAATGAGGCAGGGGTGACGCAACCACGCCACTTTTTTCGCTATCGCAACAAATAATCGGGAACCCTTTGGGGCACGGCCGCATTGGCCATTCATCCTGGGAGG
Source organism: Pseudomonadota bacterium (assembly GCA_023418595.1). Lineage (GTDB taxonomy): Bacteria > Pseudomonadota > Alphaproteobacteria > Sphingomonadales > Sphingomonadaceae > Sphingomonas. The sequence goes on along the minus strand of JAEZZI010000003.1, from coordinate 9,606 downwards.
CAAGCAATCGCAATGACCGCTTCGGCGAAGACCGAGAACCCGTGCGCCCCGATAGGCGACCCTCTCTTACGCCCGCCGCTCGACCTGTTGAGGGGGGCGGCGCTGTTCCTCGATTTCGACGGCACGCTGGTCGATATCCAGCCGCGGCCCGATGCGGTGTCGGTTGATGACCGGCTACAAAGGCTCATCGCGACGCTGGCCGACCGGCTCGATGGGCGGGTGGCGATCATCAGCGGGCGGTCGATCGCGCAGCTCGACGCGCTGTTCGGCGGGCTGACGCTGGCGACCAGCGGCAGCCACGGCGCGGAATTGCGTGTGGCGGGTGGGGCAAGGAACGTTCCCGACCGGCCGGAGTCGCTCGACACAATCGCCGCGACGCTCCAGCGGTTTGCCGATGCCAATCCGGGGACTGAGGTCGAGGTCAAGAGCTTCGGCATCGGCCTTCATTATCGCGGTGCGCCGCATATGCGCGATGCAGCGGACGCGCTGACACGCGAACTGGCAGACGCCGCCGACCTGTCGCGTCAGGAGGGCAAGATGGTGTTCGAGGTCCGCGTGCCGGGCGACAAGGGCGCCGCGATTGCACGGTTTCTGGACGATGCGCCGTTCGCGGGCGCGCGACCGGTGTTCGTGGGCGATGACCTGACCGACGAACCGGGCTTTGCGGCGGTCGCGGAACGCGGCGGCGCGGGCATATTGGTGGGGCCGCCGCGCGATACGGCGGCGACCTATCGGCTGGACGACGTTGCCGAAGTGCTCGACTGGCTCGCTCAAGCGGCGGAGACGGCATGACCCAGCCCACACTCGACCTGTGGCCGATCGGCAATTGCCAGGTGTCGGCGCTGATCGACACGAGCGCGCGTTTCGTCTGGGGCTGCGTGCCTCGCGTCGATGGCGATCCGCTTTTCTCCTCGCTCCTCGACGGGCACGACCCGGAAAGGAATGGCGCGGTCGGGCTGTGGGCGATCGATCTGATCGACCGCGTGTCGGTGACGCAGGAATATCGGCGCAACACGCCAATCCTGGTGTCGACGCTGACCGACGCGCATGGCGGCGCGATCGAGATCGTTGATTTCTGTCCGCGCTTCGAACGGCTGGGGCGGATGTACCGTCCGGTCGCATTCGCGCGCATCGTTCGCCCTTTGCGCGGCAGCCCGCGAATCAAGGTGCGGCTGCGCCCGACGCGCGGTTGGGGCGATCCGGCGGTGCAGACCACCAGCGGGTCGAACCATGTCCGCTATCTGCTTGAAGGATTGCAGCTTCGTTTGACCACCACCGCGCCGGTCGGTGCGCTGACCGACGAGCGTATTTTCCGGGTTGAGAAGCCGCTGCATTTCTTCCTTGGTCCCGACGAGAGTTTCGGCGGCGACATCGCGATCTCGATCGAGGAGATGCTGACCTATACTACGCGCCACTGGCAGAGCTGGTCGCGCGGGCTGGCGACGCCGTTCATGTGGCAGGATGTGGTGATCCGCTCCGCCATCACGCTGAAGCTGTGCCAGCATGAGGAGACCGGCGCGATCGTCGCCGCGCTCACTTCCTCGGTGCCCGAACATGCCGGTTCGGAGCGGAACTGGGACTATCGCTACTGCTGGATACGCGACGCCTATTACACCGTCCAAGCGCTCAACCGCGTCGGCGCACTCGACGTGCTTGAGGGGTATCTGGGTTACCTGCGCAACATCGTCGACGAGGCGAAGGGCGGCTATATCCAGCCGCTCTATTCGGTGCTGGGCGAAGCCGAGCTGACCGAGGTTCAGGCGCCGCGGCTGGCCGGGTATCGCGGCATGGGGCCGGTTCGCGTCGGCAACGAAGCCTATGTTCAGGTCCAGCACGACGCCTATGGCCAGATCGTGCTGTCGAACGTCCAGGCATTTTTCGACGAGCGCCTGTTCCGCATGGCGGGCGAGGAGGATTTCGAAAGCCTGGAACGCGTCGGCGAGCGCGCGTGGGAATTGCACGACAAGCCCGATGCGGGGCTGTGGGAATTGCGGACGCGGCAATCGGTCCACACCTATTCGACGGCGATGTGCTGGGCGGCGTGCGATCGGCTCGCCAATGCCGCCGAGCGGCTGGGGCGCGAGGATCGCCGCGATTTCTGGCAGGACCGCGCCGAGCGGATCAAGGCGACGATTCTGGACAAGGCATGGCGGCCCGACACCAACCGGCTGTCGGCGACCTTCTCTGGCGACGATCTCGACGCCAGCCTGATCCAGCTGCTCGACCTGCGCTTCATCGCGCCCGACGATCCCAAGTTTCTGGGCACGCTGGAGGCGGTCGAACATGGGTTAAGGCGCGGCAGCCATATGCTGCGCTATGATACGGAGGATGATTTCGGACTGCCGGAGACCGCGTTCAACGTCTGTACCTTCTGGCTGATCGAGGCGCTGCACTTCACCGGGCGCGACAAGGACGCGCGCGAATTGTTCGAAGAAATGCTGTCGCGCCGCACCCCCGCGGGATTGCTTTCAGAGGATATCGACCCCGTTACCGGGGAATTGTGGGGCAATTATCCCCAGACCTACTCGCTGGTCGGCATGATCAACTGCGCCGTCCTGCTGAGCAAGCCCTGGAGTGCGATCCGTTGAGCCGCCTGATCATCATTTCGAACCGGGTGTCCGCGCCCAAGGAGAAATCCGGTGCCCAAGGGGGCCTCGCGGTCGCGCTGTCGGCGGCGCTGCGCGAATATCGCGGACTGTGGTTCGGATGGTCGGGCGACGTGACGCGCAAATTCACCGGCCAGATCAATTTCGAACGCGTCCAAGGCGTGACCACCGCGACGATCGACCTGGAACAGCAGGACGTGGAGGAATATTATAACGGTTACGCCAACCGCACCTTGTGGCCGCTCTTCCATTACCGCATCGACCTTGCCGAATATGAGCGCGGCTTTGCTGGCGGTTATGAGCGGGTCAACGAACGCTTCGCCGATACCGTCCGCCCGCTGATCGAGCCCGACGACGTGGTGTGGGTGCAGGATTACCATCTGTTCCCGCTGGGCCACGAACTGCGCGCGCGGGGATGCGAGAACCAAATCGGCTTCTTCCTCCACATCCCCTGGCCGCCGCGCCGACTGCTCGGCACGCTGCCCGAGGCGGCCGATCTGGTCAAAAGCCTGTTCGCCTATGATCTGGTCGGATTCCACACGCAGGAATGGCTCGACAGTTTCCGCGACTATGCGATCAAGGATCTGGGCGCGGTCGAAAGCGAAGACGACGTGCTGCTGCTCGACGGACGTGCGCTGAGAGTAATCGCGGCGCCGATCGGGATCGATGCCGCCGAATTCATCGAAGCGTCGAAAAGTCCGGCGGCGCGGCTGGCCTATCGCCGGATGCGCGACAGTGCCGATGGCCGCGACATGATGGTCGGCGTCGATCGGCTTGATTATTCGAAGGGGCTGGAAGAGCGTTTCCTGGGATACGAACGCTTCCTCGCCGAGCATCCCGAGGAGCGCAAGGAAGTGTTCCTGCTCCAGATCGCGCCGCCGTCGCGCGGCGAGGTCGAAAGCTACAAGAAAATCCGCGCTTCGCTCGAAGGCATGTCGGGCCGGATCAACGGCGCGTTCGCCGATACCGACTGGGTGCCGATCCGCTACGTCAACCAGGGGTATCCGCGCGCGCAACTCGCCGGAATCTATCGCGCGGCGAAGATCGGGCTGGTGACTCCGCTTCGCGACGGGATGAACCTGGTCGCCAAGGAATATGTCGCGGCGCAGGATCCGGAAGATCCCGGCGTGCTGATCCTGTCGCGCTTTGCCGGCGCGGCGAAGCAGCTGGCGGGCGGGGCGGTCCTCATCAATCCCTACAGCGCGGAGGAAATGTCCGACGCGATCGTTCAGGCGCTGAAAATGCCGCTGCGTGAGCGGAAGAAGCGTTGGCGCGCGATGATGGACAATGTCGAGGCGGAAGACGTGATCTGGTGGCGCAAGCGATTTACCGACGCGCTGATGGGCGACCGGGCGACGGCCGAGGTTTAGGTGTTTTATCCTGCCGTCATTGCGAGCGCAGCGAAGCGATGACGCCTGGGGCTAGCGATGGCGAAGGAGCAGCCAGGCCTCGGTCACGGTATTGCGCGCGAACAGCCAGAGTAGTGCGGCATAGGCCGCTGCCCCGGCCCCTGCGAGCAGGGCAAGCCGGGACAGGGGTGGCAATTCCGGCAATCCGCGATCGATCGCGACCACCACCAGCCCCATCGCCAGCGCCGCGAGCACTCCCGGCGCGATCGCCGCGCCCAGGGCTCGCCACGATGCGCCGATCACCGGCATCGAGCGGATCGCCGTGACCAAGGTCAGCGCCGCCATTCCCGTCATCCACGCCACCGACAGCCCGGCAATCCCCCACGCGATTCCGACCGCGAAGGATACCGGCAGCAGTAACCCGCCCGCCACTGAATTGCCGAGCGCGATGCCGGGCTTACCCAGCGCGTTGGTGGCAGGCGCGAACAGGATTTGAAGCGTCAGGAAGGGCATGGCGAGCGCAAGGATCGGGATGATCGGCGCCGTCTCCACCCATTTCTCGCCCAGGAAGGTCAGCACCATCGGCTGCGCAGTCGCGGCCATGCCGACATAGGCAGGCATGGTGACCAGCAGGATCAGCCGCACCGTTTTCACGAAACCCTGCGCCAGCATCGCCCGGTCGTCCTGAATCTGGGCATAGGCGGCAAACGCGACCTCGTTCAGCGCGGGCACGAATTTGGACGCGAGAATCTGCGTCAGGAACAACGCGGTGGTGTAGATGCCGAGATCGTGCGCGGACAGATAGCGCCCGCCGATGAACACGTCCGACTGGCTCTGCACGAACCAGAAGAACTGGACGAGCATCATCGCGCCGCCGAAGCGGAACAGGTGGGTGGACCCGCGAAAATCGAAGCTGGGCCACATCCAGGCGCGTGCCGCCCAACTCATCCCGATCCCTTCGGCGAAGAAATAGACGGCCGGGGCGGCGACCAGTGTCCACACGCCCCAGCCGGTCGATGCGCAGGCAAAGGCGGTGATCGCGCTCAGCGTCGCCGACACCATTCGCACCTGCGCCTGGCGCTTGAAATCCATCCGTCGGGCGAGCAGCGCGCTGGGCAGCGCCATGAACGGATTGGCGATGTAGAGGACCGCCTGCACGCGCAGCAACGTCGCCACCATCGGCTCGTCGAAATAAACCGCCGCCAGCGGGGCAAGCAGGAATTGCGCGGCGCCCAGGCTGAAGTTGAGCAGGCACAGCATCCCGAACACCTGACGCTGCTGGTGGTGGGTGCAGGCTTCGTCGCGGACCAGCGCCGAGGCAAAGCCCCAGCCGTTCATCAGGTTCAGCAGCACCAGCACGACCTGAGTCATCGCAAACAGGCCGTAATCCTCCGGCTCGAGCAGGCGGATGACGAGGAAGGTCGATGCCCACATCACCAGCTGTGCCGCAAACTGGCTGCCCGATCGCCAGAATACCGCCGATCGCACGCGCGCGACCAGCCCGCTCGCGCGGTCCTCGGGCGCGGCCCCGATCGGCGTCTGGACCGTCATTCGACCAGCGCGATCGAGGTCGCGGCGATCATGCCCGCCAGCAAGATCTGTTCGAGATTGCCTACAGGATCGCGCTTCCTCGCGCCCTCGGCAGCCGCTGCGATCAGTTCGTCGTCCCAGGGTTCATTGGGCGAGTCGTCGTTGGTGTCGGCGCGCTGGCCGCTTTCCCATTTCAGCCGCAGCAAGGCGGCGGCGGAGCGGTTGCGGACGAACAGGTAATCGTGAATTTCGGACGACGGCACCGCACCGATCTCGCGCTTGTAGCCGCTGTCGCCGGTGCCGAAATCGACCTGGGTGATGCCGTCCGCCTTTGCGTGCAGCAGCTGGTGATAGGTGACGATCTTGCCGACGCGACAGTCGCCGAACGCGGCGTCGAAGCTGGAGGCGATGGCATATTGGCGGTCGCCGGAGACGAGGTCGAAGCTGAACGCGATGGGCTTTTCGTCCAGCCACAGGATCGTCGCCGACAGCGCATCGGCAAGTACCGGATCGGCGACCACCCGCTGCCAGACGCCGCGCTGGTCGGCGCTCAGGAACTTCGCGCCGCTGCCGTCGGTGCCGGTCCCGACCCAGCTAGCGGCTTCGATTCCGGCAAGCGATTTGAACACGCTGGTCGTCCAGCCCGCACCGCGTACGGTCTCGATACGCACCTCGCCCAGCGCCTCCAGCTTGCGGCGGTATCCCCCCAAACGTTTCAACGTCGATTTGCGCGGCCAGTCGGGCTGCGTCAGGTCGAGCGTGAAGCTGCGTCCGGCGCTTCGGGTCAGGACGGTCCAGCGCGCGCGTTTTGCCGCGCGGACCAGCGCGACGGTGGCGGGTTCGTCCGCATAGACCGGCCCCATCCGCCACATCGGCGACAGCGACGCGCGAGCTCCGGCATGGGCGAGCATCGCGGCGAGTTCGGACCAGCTCGCGTCCGCCGCCACCACTGCCGAACGGAATGGCCAGTAACTGCCCGGCACATTGCCGAGGCCGATCATCATCGGACCGACCGGGGCGATCGGGATCGCGGCGATCGGCGACCCGTCGAGCCTGCGCCCGACCAGCGTCGACCCACCCTCGGTTGCCGCCGCCGCGAACCAGGCGGCGCGCAGGAAATGCTGGCCGTCCTGCGCGCGCGCCGCCAGCGCGTCGATCGCCGCCGGAAACCCGGCGTAGAGATCGACATCGACTGCGCTCGTCCGGCGCGCGCCGATGGTCGTGATCCGGTCGATCGCGGTCACGGTTTGTCGGTCCAGAGAACTGCGCGTTGCTGCATCCTTTGGCGGATTAGCGGCCAAACCCTAAAAATCCTCAAAGCCTGGCCCCAGCCCGGATCGATCGTCCAATGGCGCGCAACGTCACAAACAGCCCTTCAAAAAGGTGCGATTTCCGCTAGAAGCCCGCGGCAAGGAGAGACACATGCACGATTTCGATTTCGCGTTGGGCGACAACGCGGACATGATCCGCGACGTGACGCGGCGGTTCGCCGCCGACAAGATCGCGCCGCTGGCCGCGAAGATCGATGCCGAAGACTGGTTCCCGCGCGACGACCTTTGGCCGCAGATGGGCGAACTCGGCCTCCACGGAATTACCGTCCCCGAAGCCGATGGCGGGCTGGGCCTGGGTTATCTGGAGCATGTCATCGCGTGCGAGGAAGTCAGCCGCGCCTCGGCCTCGATTGGCCTCTCCTATGGCGCGCATTCGAACCTTTGCGTCAACCAGATCGCGCGTTGGGCATCGCCCGAGCAGAAGGCGAAATACCTTCCCAGTCTCATTTCGGGCGAACATGTCGGCAGCCTGGCGATGTCGGAAGCGGGTGCGGGATCCGATGTGGTCGGCATGAAGCTGCGCGCCGAGCCGACGGAGGGCGGCTATGTCCTGAACGGCACCAAATTCTGGATCACCAACGCCGCCTATGCCGATGTGCTGGTGGTCTATGCCAAGACCGGCGAGGGCAGCCGCGGCATCACCACCTTCCTGATCGAGAAGTCGTTCAAGGGATTTTCGGTCGGTCAGAAGATCGACAAGATGGGGATGCGCGGATCGCCGACTGCCGAGCTGGTCTTCGACGATTGCTTCGTGCCCGAAGAGAATGTCATGGGACCGGTGAACGGCGGCGTCGGCGTGCTGATGTCGGGGCTGGATTACGAGCGCACGGTGCTGGCGGGAATCCAGCTCGGCATCATGCAGGCGTGCCTCGACGTGGTGTTGCCCTATGTCCGCGAGCGCAAGCAGTTCGGCCAGCCGATCGGCGGCTTCCAGCTGATGCAGGCCAAGATCGCCGACATGTATGTCGCGCTCAATTCGGCGCGCGCCTATGTCTATGCGGTGGCCAAATCGTGCGACGCGGGCCGGACGACACGGTTTGACGCTGCGGGCGCGATCCTGCTGGCCAGCGAAAACGCGTTCAAGGTCGCGGGCGAGGCGATCCAGGCGCTGGGCGGGGCTGGCTATACGAAGGACTGGCCGGTCGAACGTTTCCTGCGCGACGCCAAGCTGCTCGACATCGGTGCGGGCACCAACGAGGTCCGCCGCATGCTGATCGGCCGCGAACTGATCGGGGCGGCGGGGTGAGCGCGCCGGTCTTATCGTCCAAGGTCCAGGCCGACAGCGACGCGTTTCGCGCCAACGCCGCGCATAATCGTGCGCTGGCCGAGCGGCTGCGCGGCGATGTCGCAAAGGCTGCGCTCGGCGGCAGCGAAAAGGCGCGCGAGAAGCATGTCGCGCGCGGCAAGCTGCTGCCACGCGAGCGGGTCGAGCGGTTGCTCGATCCGGGATCGCCGTTTCTGGAGATCGGCCAGCTTGCCGCTTGCGACATGTATGGCGGCGAGGTGCCGGGCGCGGGCCTGATCGCCGGGATCGGCCGCGTGTCGGGGCGGCAGGTGATGATCGTCTGCAACGATGCGACGGTGAAGGGCGGCACCTATTATCCGGTCACGGTGAAAAAGCATCTGCGGGCGCAGGAGATCGCGGGCGAAAATCGCCTGCCCTGCATTTATCTGGTCGATTCCGGTGGGGCCAATCTGCCCAATCAGGATGAGGTGTTCCCGGACCGCGACCATTTCGGGCGCATCTTTTATAATCAGGCGCAGATGTCGGCTGCGGGCATTCCGCAGGTCGCCGTGGTCATGGGGTCGTGCACGGCAGGTGGCGCCTATGTGCCCGCCATGAGCGACGAAACGGTCATCGTGCGCAATCAGGGCACGATTTTTCTGGCCGGTCCACCGCTGGTGAAGGCCGCAACCGGCGAAGTGGTGAGCGCGGAAGACCTCGGCGGCGGCGATGTGCACACAAGGCTTTCCGGCGTGGCCGATCATCTGGCCAATGACGACGCCCATGCATTGCAGATTGCGCGCGCCATTGCAGCCAATCTCAACAGCGAGAAGCGTGAGTTTATCCCGCGCGGCGATAGTGCCGCCCCGCTTTACGATCCGGAAGAAATTTTGGGCGTCGTTTCCGCCGATACGCGCATTCCCTATGATGTGCGCGAAGTGATTACGCGGCTGGTCGACGGTTCGGATTTCGATGAGTTCAAGGCGCGCTTTGGCACCACTTTGGTCTGCGGTTTTGCCAGCGTCTATGGCATGCCGGTTGGGATTATCGCCAATAATGGCGTGCTGTTTTCGGAAGCGGCCTTGAAGGGCGCGCATTTCATCGAGCTTTGCTGCCAGCGCAATATTCCGCTGGTGTTTTTGCAGAACATCACTGGTTTCATGGTCGGGCGCAAATACGAGGCCGAGGGCATCGCGAAACACGGCGCCAAGCTGGTGACGGCGGTTGCAACGGCCAATGTGCCGAAAATCACCATGCTGATCGGCGCTTCCTATGGTGCGGGCAATTACGGCATGGCGGGGCGGGCCTATTCGCCGCGCTTCCTGTGGACCTGGCCGAACAGCCGCATTGCGGTGATGGGCGGCGAACAGGCGGCAGGCGTGCTGGCAACCGTCAAGCGCGACGGGATCGAGCGCACCGGCGGCACGTGGTCGGCGGATGAGGAAGCGGAGTTCAAGCGCCCGACGCTCGAAATGTTCGAACGCCAGAGCCATCCGCTTTATGCCTCTGCCCGACTTTGGGATGACGGTATCGTCGATCCGCGCAAGAGCCGCGAAGTGCTTGGC
>JAEZZI010000029.1 GCA_023418595.1 Pseudomonadota bacterium | reverse complement strand
GATGCCGGCACCTGCAGCTGATAAACGTTGAACATAGACAGCGACAACAGCACCATCAGCAGTGCGAATGCGCCCAAGGTCCACGGATTCTGCAAGGCCGCCGCCAGCCCCTCGCCGATCAGGCCGGCTGCAATGCCAAGCGCGGTGTACACGAGCGCCATGCCAAGCGAATAGGCCACCGACAATGCGAAGCCGCGGGCACGGCTGACGTTGTGCCCCTCGCCGAGAATGATGGAGGACAGGATCGGCACCATCGGTAGCACACAAGGCGTAAACGACAGGCCCAGACCAAGCAGCAGAAACAGCGGTAATATCGCCAGCAGCTCGCCGCTTTTCAGCGATGCTTCGATCCTGCCCATTTCGGAATCGTCCGGCATGACCGATCCCGCACCGCTCACCGCCATCAGGCCACCTGTTGGTGACAAATCTGCCTTTGACTCCATCGGCGGATAGCACAACCCCTTGTCCGCACACCCTTGGCCAATTGCCTTCAATGTGAAGTCGCCATTCGCTTCAACGGGAATCGTAATGACGACTGCTTTGCGATAGGTTTCGACGTCTTTCTGGAAAGTCTCATCGAACTTCACCTTGCCGGGCGGGACGACAGGCATGCCGAGCGTCGCGCCGTCGGCACTAAACGCGAACGGCTCCCGGTACATGTAATAACCGTCCGCGATTTCATACTTAACCTCGGCAGTCTGCGCATCAAGCATCCGCGCCGAAAATCGGAAGGCTGCCTCGGGAGCGAGAAAATCTTCTTCCGCATGAGAAAACGGCGTGAACAATAAAGCAAAGCCAGTCAATACGATGGCCGCGAATCGGACGGGCAAAGCATGTTCCCGATATCGTTTAAACCAGCTAAACATTCATATCCTTTTTTGTTTCCTCGTCTATCCATCCGAGGTATGCAGGCAAGCCTGCCACGATGGGCAGCGCGATAATCTCCGGCACTTCATAAGGATGCAGGGCCTTGATCGCGGCTTCGAGATCCGAATAGCGTTCCTGCACCGTCTTGAAAAGCATGGTCACTTCCGTCGCTTCTTCAATCGCCCCCTGCCATCGATATACGGAGTGCACGGCCGGCAGCATGTTCACACATGCAGCAAGGCGCTGTTCAACGACCAACCGCGCAATCGCGTGAGCAACCTGCTCGTCTGGAACATTGACTAGAATCAGCAGCGCTTGTTTCATGAAATCCCTTAAATCCTGCTCTATTTTAATCCGCAGACCACTTTCCGACAGCGTAGCCCTGCGTACCGCCCGGTTCACTCAGCCTCTTAAAGCGAGCGTCGCCAGCACGACTTAATAACGTAGCACCGCAATAATTGTTCCAATAAGAGCGGCTTTTAATGCTGCACTCTTCCAGCTTTGCATTTCATCTCATGCCACGCAATCTGAAAAAGCAAAAAGCCAGGCATTGCCTGGCTTTTTATGCTGCGAATAATCGCCTTAGAAAGCTTATTCTGCAGTTACTACTTCTGCTTCGTCGCTGATTTCCGGACGGTCAACCAGCTCGACAAATGCCATCGGCGCATTGTCGCCCTGGCGGAAACCCATCTTCAGAATACGCAGATAACCACCATTGCGGTTCGCATAGCGCGGGCCGAGTTCGGAGAACAGCTTGACAACGATTTCGCGATCGCGCAGGCGATTGAACGCAAGGCGCTTGTTCGCCACGCTGTCAGTCTTGCTCAGGGTGAGAATCGGTTCAACGACGCGACGAAGTTCCTTCGCCTTCGGCAGCGTGGTCTTGATTGCTTCGTGGCGCAGCAGGGAAACGGTCATGTTGCGCAGCATCGCGAGACGGTGCGACGAAGTACGATTCAGTTTACGGAGGCCGTGACGGTGACGCATGTTATTTCCTTTCAGTTTTCAGTTTTAGATCCAGCTCTTCTATCGATCACACTGTAATGTGTCGCGGGCCGGTGATTTTTACGGCATTCATATATTTGCCGGGGGCCACATTATAGCAGCCCCCGACAGACTTATTTCTCCAGACCAGCCGGCGGCCAGTTTTCGAGTTTCATACCCAGGGTCAGACCACGGGATGCCAGCACTTCCTTGATCTCGTTCAGCGACTTGCGACCCAGGTTCGGGGTCTTGAGCAGTTCGTTCTCGCTGCGCTGGATTAGATCGCCGATGTAGTAAATATTCTCGGCCTTGAGGCAGTTCGCGGAACGCACGGTAAGTTCGAGGTCGTCGACCGGACGCAGCAGGATCGGATCGACCGACGGCGCACGCGACGGCGCTTCGGCGGCGGCTTCAGTGCCTTCCAGCGCGGCAAACACGTTCAGTTGATCGACCAGGACACGTGCCGACTGACGAATCGCCTCTTCCGGAGAAATGACACCGTTCGTCTCGATATTCATGACCAGCTTGTCGAGGTCCGTACGCTGTTCCACGCGCGCCGATTCAACCGCGTAGGACACACGCCGCACCGGTGAAAACGAGGCATCCAGAATGATGCGACCGATGGTCTTGTTTGCGTCCTCCGACAGACGGCGCACATTCCCCGGCACATAACCGCGGCCCTTCTCGACCTTGATCTGCATGTCGAGCTTGCCACCGGCGGTAAGATGAGCAATTACATGATCCGGATTGATCAGCTCCACGTCGTGCGGCAAATCGATATCGGAAGCCAGGACCGCGCCTTCGCCTTCCTTTTTCAGACTCAGCGTGACTTCATCGCGATTGTGCAGCTTGAATACCACGCCCTTCAGATTCAGCAGCATATCGACCACGTCTTCCTGCACGCCGTCCAGCGAGGAATATTCATGCACCACGCCGGCAATGGTAACTTCCGTGGGCGCATAGCCGACCATCGACGACAGCAGCACACGGCGCAGCGCGTTGCCGAGCGTATGGCCATAACCGCGCTCAAACGGCTCCATCACAACTTTGGCATGGCCGGCGCCAAGTGCCTCGACTTCGATAATACGGGGTTTCAACAGACTGTTTTGCATGAAATGTCCTTTTCAATACCCTCGGCTCGTTACACCGATAAGGCTGATGGCATTACAAAAAACTGCCTCGTCATTGTGACGAGGCAGAAGGGGAAACATTAACGGGAATACAGTTCGACGATCAGGGATTCGTTAACGTCGTTCGCGATTTCCGTACGGTCCGGCATCGACTTGAAGGTACCTTCCATCTTCTTCGCATCAACCGACACCCAGGACGGCATGCCACTTTGCTCAGCGAGCGACAATGCCTCAATGATTCGTGCCTGCTTCTTCGCCTTTTCGCGCACGGCAACCAAATCACCCGCTTTCACCTGATAGGAAGCGATATTGACGACTTGACCGTTGACCGTAAATGCCTTGTGGCTGACCAATTGGCGCGCTTCAGCACGAGTCGAACCAAAGCCCATACGGTATGCGACGTTGTCCAGACGCGATTCGAGCAGCTTCAGCAGGTTTTCACCAGTATTGCCTTTACGACGATCAGCTTCGGCAAAATAGCGACGGAACTGACGCTCGAGAATGCCGTACATGCGCTTGACCTTCTGCTTCTCGCGCAACTGATTGCCATAGTCGGAGGTACGCGCTCCCGAGGTGCGGCCGTGCTGGCCGGGCTTCGAATCCAGCTTGCACTTGGAGTCGAGCGAGCGACGCGCGCTCTTCAGGAAAAGATCAGTGCCTTCGCGGCGGGAAAGCTTGGCTTTGGGTCCGATATAACGTGCCACGTTAATTTCCTTTTATTGAATGACGCCCCGAACAAACCGTTCAACGGCTTGCCAGGCGCTAGTCTGACTAGGTTGTAATCAGACGGTGGTCTTAAGAACAAAACCCGCCAAGGGCATTGGCGGGCAGCTTACTACGATACTACTGGTCCGAATTTAGATGCGACGGCGCTTCGGCGGGCGGCAGCCGTTGTGCGGCACCGGCGTAACATCCTGAATCTGCGTAATCTTGATACCCAGGTTATTCAGCGCACGGACAGCCGATTCGCGGCCCGGACCAGGTCCCTTGATCCGCACTTCGAGATTCTTTACGCCATATTCGACCGCTACCTTACCTGCCGCTTCAGCAGCGACCTGTGCCGCGAACGGAGTCGACTTGCGCGAACCCTTGAAGCCGGCACCGCCGGAAGTTGCCCACGACAAGGCATTGCCCTGACGGTCGGTAATAGTGATGATGGTATTGTTGAAGGACGCGTGAACGTGCGCGACGCCTTCAGCAACATTCTTTTTAACTTTCTTGCGCGCGCGTGCTGCGGCGGCGTTGTTCGGAGCTTTTGCCATTTTAATTTCCTTGAATCCGACTACAAGTCAAACTGCGCGCGCTTATTTCTTGAGCGATTGCGCTGCTTTACGCGGGCCCTTGCGGGTGCGTGCGTTGGTGCGCGTACGTTGGCCGCGTACCGGCAGACCTTTACGGTGACGCAGACCACGGTAACAACCCAGGTCCATCAGGCGCTTGATGTTCATCGAGACTTCACGACGCAGGTCGCCTTCGACGATGAACTTGCCAATCGCGTCGCGCAGCTTTTCCAGCTCGTTATCGTCCAGATCCTTGACTTTCTTGTTCGTCGAAACCCCCGTCTGCTCGCAGATAAGTTGCGCGCGCGGACGGCCGATGCCATAAATCGCTGTCAGGCCGATAACGGTGTGTTGGTGATTGGGGATGTTCACCCCTGCAATACGTGCCATTCGTTATTCCTCGATCAATAACGTTAATTAACCTTGGCGCTGCTTATGACGCGGTTCGGTGCAGATGACGCGAACAACGCCTTTGCGCTTGATGATCTTGCAGTTGCGGCAAATCCGCTTAACTGATGCGAGCACTTTCATTTTTGCCCTCTTTCTTTCCGCTTCTGGTTGCTTTAATTACTTTGTACGGAACACAATTCGTGCCCGGCTCAAATCATAAGGGGTCAGTTCCACGGTCACTTTATCGCCCGGCAGGATACGAATATAGTTCATTCGCATCTTCCCCGAGATATGCCCTAGGACTACGTGCCCGTTTTCCAACTTGACTCGAAATGTTGCATTCGGAAGATTCTCGAGAATCTCGCCTTGCATCTGAATTACGTCGTCTTTTGCCATTTGCTCTGCTCGTTTTCTGGGTCTCCGATGCGATTTAGCGCATCGGAATGCCACCCTTGAAATTCGCTTTACGGAGCAACGATTCGTATTGCTGCGACATTACATAGTTCTGTACCTGGGCCATGAAGTCCATCGTGACCACAACAATAATCAGAAGAGACGTGCCACCGAAATAGAACGGTACCTTCCAACGTGCGATCAAAAACTCGGGTAGCAAGCATACCAACGTAATGTATACAGCACCGGCAAGGGTCAGACGCATCAGAATCTTGTCGATGTAGCGTGCAGTCTGTTCTCCGGGACGGATACCAGGAACAAAGGCCCCACTCTTCTTCAGATTGTCGGCCGTTTCCTTGCTGTTAAATACCAATGCGGTATAGAAAAAGCAAAAGAACACAATCGCAACTGCATACAACAGGGCATGAATCGGCTCACCGGGTGCGAGCGATGCTGCCAAGTCCTTCAGGAAGCGCACAAATCCATTATTGGTATCGCCCGACGTAAACCAGCTGGTGATCGTCGCCGGGAACAAAATGATCGACGATGCAAAAATAGGCGGAATCACGCCGGCCATATTCAGCTTCAGCGGCAGATGACTGCTCTGGCCGCCGTAGATCTTGTTACCAACCTGGCGTTTCGCGTAGTTCACCAAAATCTTGCGCTGCCCACGCTCGATAAACACCACGAGGAAAGTGACAGCCGCAACGATCACACAGATCAGGATCGCAGATAATGCGTTCATCGACCCGGTACGCACCAGTTCAAAGAGTCCACCCACCGCGCTTGGCAAACCCGCTGCAATACCTGCAAAGATGATGATCGAAATACCGTTGCCTAAACCGCGTTCGGTAATCTGCTCACCCAGCCACATCAAGAACATGGTGCCCGTTACCAGCGTCACAACTGTCGTGAACCGGAATGCAAGACCGGGCTCAATCACTAAGCCGGCTTGCGACTCCAACGCGACCGCGATCCCCAGTGCCTGGAACGTTGCAAGCACCAGCGTTCCATAACGGGTGTACTGGGTGATCTTGCGCCTGCCAGCCTCGCCTTCCTTCTTCAACGCTTCCAGTTGCGGCGATACTACCGACATCAATTGCATGATGATCGACGCCGAAATGTAAGGCATGATGCCGAGCGC
>JAEZZI010000025.1 GCA_023418595.1 Pseudomonadota bacterium | reverse complement strand
GGCTGCACCACTTCGGCGCGCGGGGCGAATTGCGGCGCGGGCGCAGCGGGCGGTGCCGCGATCGGCGCATCGGGAACGGTCGCGGGCGCGGGCGCGACCGGCGCGGCTTGCTCGACCGGAGCAGGTGGCGGCGGGGGCGGCGTCGGCGCGGGCTTCGGCTTGCCCGTCACCCAGCGCCCGTCCTGAATGACGCTCTGGGCATCGGCCGGTACTGCAAGCGCCAACGGCGATGCTGCCAGCATGAGGACGATCACGGCGCGCATTTTCTTTTGCTCCTCGGCGAAACCGGGCCGTCATCGGCACCGGCGGACTCTGGTTTACAACAGCTTAACGCACCCGCCCTCGATTCGCCGACGGCACTCTATGGTTAAGCCCTGTGCCAGAATGAGGCAAAGCGGGCGCAGTGCTCGCCGTTACGGGACGCAGGTTCAGCCGATCCGGTCGGCGAGCAGCGCGGCGATCGCCTCGACTCCGCGCGCATCCTCGGCATCGAAGCGCGCCGGGCTGGGGCTGTCGAGATCGATCACCGCGATTATCTGCCCGTCACGCATAACCGGCACCACCAGTTCGGAACGGCTGTCGGCGTCGCAGGCGATGTGGCCGGGAAAGGCGTGGACATCCTCGACCAGTTGCGTCTCACCGCTCGCCGCCGCCGTGCCGCACACTCCGCGCCCGAACGGGATGCGGATGCATGCCGCCTTCCCCTGAAACGGGCCAAGCACCAGCTCGTCCGCGCCGACCGTGCGGTAGAAGCCCGCCCAGTTCAGATCGGGCAGGAATTGCCACAGCAACGCCGCGACATTGGCCATGTTGGCGATGGGGTCGGGTTCGCCTGTGGTGACGGCATCGATCGCTTCCGTCAGGTCGCGATAGAGCGTGGGCTTGTCATCGGTGGTGATATCAAACGCGTACATGTGTGGTGTCCTGACTAAAAAGTTTGCCCTCCTTACCGTTCGTGTTGAGCTTGTCGAAGCACTGTCCTTCTTTCTTCGAACCAAGAAGAACAGCATTTCGGCAAACTCAATGCGAACGGATTGAGGGATGACACCAAATCAATCGAACGAAACCCTTCCCCGCCCCGCCTTCACCGCCGACCGGCTTTTCTTCGCATCCACCCGTCGCGCTTTCGCGGCCTTGCTCGGCTTGGTCTTTACCCGCCGCGCGTCGCGCTCATGCGCCTTGACGACGAGTTCGCCCGCCCGCGCACGCGCATCGCTGCGGTTGGCGTCCTGGGTGCGAAACCGCCGCGCGGTGATGATGAGTTCGCCCGCCGCCGTCATCCGGCTGCCCGCAAGCTCCTTCAGCTTGGCATAGACATAGGGCGCCAGCCCCAACCGATAGACATCGACCCGCAACTGCACCGCGGTCGCCACCTTGTTGACGTTCTGCCCGCCCGGTCCCGATGCGGCGAGGAAGCGCTCCTCGACGATCGCTGCGTCCGGGATGACGTAATCAGCCATCGCTCGCGTCGGGCGCGGCGTCCTCGCTCGGGAAAATCCTCGCCTCTTCCTCGGTAAATCCGGCTTCGACAAATCGGCGCGGCAGGGGCGCGATCGCCTCGACCGGCGGCTTGCCCGCACGCGGTACCGACAGATATGCCGAATGCAGCAGCATCGGCCGGCCACCCCGGCCATAGACGGGATCGCCGACCACCGGCACGCCCAGCCCTTCGGCGGCATGAACCCGGATCTGATGCGTGCGCCCCGTTTCGGGATAGAAGGCGACCAGCGCTCCGCCGTCGCGCTCGGCCAGTTTTTCCCAACGTGTCACCGCCGCCTTGCCGTGCGGATCACCGGTCATCCGCCAGCCTTCCTCGCGACTGCTGATCTTCGACAGCGCGAGTTCGATCGTGCCGCCCTCACCCTCGGGAATGCCGTCGAGCACCGCGACATAGCGTTTGGAGACCTGCCCACCCTCGAACGCCTGCTGAAACCGTTTGTGAGCCTTGGGATTGCGCGCGAGCAGCAGGCAACCCGACGTGTCGCGATCGAGCCGGTGCACCGGCAGCGGCTCGCGCATGAAGCCGAAGGTCAGGTCGCCCAGCTTATCCTCGACACTGCGCGATCGGTCGCGCGGGCGATCGACCGGTAGCCCCGAAGGCTTGTCGATGATGATGGCTTCGCCGTCGATGAACAGGACATGGTCGGATAACATGGCGGGTCCATGCCATCCGCTCGCCCCTTTTGCCAGCATTCCCCCTCCGTTCGTTTCGAGCATAGTCGAGAAACGTGAGTTTGGCGCAGAGCCAGCGCTTCTCGACTTCGCTCGAAACGAACGGGTACGGGCTGGTAGGTCTTGCGCCGCCGCCCCTTGAGGGAGGGGACAGGAGCGGCGGCGCTGCCGCGTCAGCCGTGAAGCTTGGCGGCAACCTCTGCGACGCGCTTTCCCTGATAGCGCGCGCCGTCGAGTTCGGTCTGCGAAGGCATCCGGCTGCCGTCGCCATCCGCGATCGTGGTCGCGCCATAGGGCGATCCGCCCTTCACCTCATCGACGCCCATCTGCCCGGCAAAGCCGTAATCCAGCCCGACGATCGTCATGCCGAAATGCAGCAAGTTGGTGATGACCGAGAACAGGGTCGTCTCCTGCCCGCCGTGCTGGCTGGCGGTCGAGGTGAAGGCCGCGCCGACCTTGCCGTTCAGGCTCCCTCGGAACCACAGCCCGCCCGCCTGGTCGAGAAAGCTAGCCATCTGACTCGGCATCCGCCCGAACCGGGTGGGCGCGCCGACGATGATCGCGTCGTAATCGGAAAGCGCCTCGACGCCGGAGATCAGCGCATGGGTATGATCCGATTTGAACCCCGCCGCCGCCGCGACTTCGGCAGGCGCGGTTTCGGGCACGCGGAGGACATCGACTTCGGCACCCGCAGACCGAGCACCCTCGGCGACGGCATCCGCCATCTGCGACAGGTGGCCGTAGGAAGAATAATAGAGGACGAGAACTTTGGTCATCGGGAAACTCCGGTCAGAAAGGAGACCGTCTCCCCTGCGGAAGCAGGCGACTCAGGCGGCATATAAATCCGGCTTGAGATGCCAGCTTTCGCTGGCATGACGGTTAGGTTGGGATGGGCAGGCTTATTCCGAATCCACCAGCACGATTTCGGCTTCGTCGATCGCGGTGATCTTCACCGTCTGGCCGCCCTTCAACGCCGCGCCGTCGCGCGCGTCGAAGCGGACGCCGTCAATGTCGAGCGCACCGGTCGCGGGCACGAGATAGACATGCCGCCCTTCGCCCACCGCGTAATCGACGCTTTCGCCCGACTTCAGCGTCGCCCCCATCACCCGCGCATCGGCACGGATGGGCAACGCATCGGCATCCTCGGCGAAACCGCTGGCCAGCGTCACGAACTTGCCCGACCGCTCGCCCTTTGGGAACGGCTTGGCGCCCCATGACGGCGAACCGCCCGGCCTTTTGGGTTCGATCCAGATCTGGAACAACGTCGTCTGCTCAGGCTCCAGATTATATTCCGCGTGACGGACGCCCGTTCCCGCCGACATCACCTGAACGTCGCCCGCGCCGGTGCGGCCCCGATTGCCCATCGAATCCTGATGGGTGATCGCGCCCGACCGAACATAGGTGATGATCTCCATGTCGCGGTGCGGATGCGGCGGGAAACCACTGTTCGCGGCGATCTCGTCGTCGTTCCACACGCGGATCGCGCCCCAACCCATCCGCTGCGGATTGTAATAATTGGCAAAGCTGAAATGATGCCGCGCGTTCAGCCAGCCGTGATCGGCATGGCCCAGCGTTTCAAATGCACGTTTCTCGATCATGTCCGAGAACTCCTGTTTGGTATTACCGCCAAGATAGGAAATCGAGGAAGCGCGTAAACGGAAACGTTGGAAACGGATTGTTTCGAAGGTATATCGTGGCGGACCGTCCGGAGGCCGCGCATGAACCTTCCCGATTTCGAAGCCTGGGCGCTGTTCGCCCGCGTCGTCGAGCACCGCTCGTTCAGCGAAGCCGCCACCGCCACCGGTGTGTCGAAGGCCACCGTCTCCAAGGCAATCAAGCGGCTGGAGGAGCGGCTCGGCACCGATCTGTTCCACCGCACTTCGCGTCGCATCACCCTGACCGAAGCAGGGCAGAGCCTGCACGACCGCGCGAAGCGCATCCTCGCCGAAGCCGAAGCCGCGGAAGAAGCCGCGCGGGATAGTGCGGGCGCGCTGTCCGGTCGCATCCGCGTCGCCGCCCCCCTCACCTTCGGCATCCGCCATGTCGGCGCTGCGGTCGCGGATTTCCTGGGCGATCACCCGCAGGTCGAAATCGACCTCACCCTGTCGGACGCAAAGGTCGATATCGTCGCCGACCGCATCGACATCGCGCTGCGCATCGCCGACCTGCCAGACAGCAGCCTGCGCGCGCGCACCCTGTCGCCGATCCGCGCGCATCTGGTCGCATCGCCCGCCTATCTCGACGCGCATGGCCGCCCGCGACACCCGGCCGACCTCGGTCATCATCGCTGTTTCGCCTATACCAACCTCGCTAATCCCGACCTGTGGCGGTTCACCGGGCCGGGCGGCGAGGAAGCCGCGGTGCGTCTGTCAGGACCGCTTCGTACCGACAATGGCGACGCGATGGTACCTGCCCTCGTCGCCGGGCTCGGAATCGCCTTCCTGCCCGAATTCATCATCGACCGCGAACTCGCTGATGGGTCGCTCGAGGCGATCCTGCCCGAATGGACCGCGCGCCCGGTCTCGCTCCACCTTCTGACCCCGCCCGGCACGCTGCGCCCGGCGCGCGTCGAGGCGCTGATCGACCATTTCGCGAAAGCCTTCCGATCGATCTGTCCGACTTCGGTCTGACGCGTCATCGCGCGACTCGTGGACTCAGGCCGGTTAGGAAGAAATTAACCTTTTGCCTTCAGACGGGGTTAGGTTAATGAATCGTCCATGAGCAGGCAGGCCATAGGGGGCCAGGGGCTGCTAAGGGGGACAGGGGACTGCCATGCGCGTGCTGCTGATCGAAGACGAACCGACGACTGCCAAGGCGATCGAGTTGATGCTCTCGACCGAGGGGTTCAACGTGTACACGACCGACCTGGGCGAAGAGGGCTTGGACCTCGGCAAACTCTATGACTACGATATCATCTGCCTCGATCTGAACCTGCCGGACATGCACGGCTACGACGTGCTGAAAAAGCTCCGCACCGCTCGCGTCCAGACGCCGGTGCTGATCCTCAGCGGCATTTCAGAAATGGATTCAAAGGTCCGCTCGTTCGGCTTCGGCGCCGACGATTACGTGACCAAGCCGTTCCACCGCGAAGAACTGGTCGCGCGCATCCACGCCGTCGTCCGCCGTTCGAAGGGCCACAGCCAGTCGGTGATCAAGACCGGCAAGCTGGCGGTCAATCTCGACGCGAAAACGGTCGAGGTCGATGGCGCCCGCGTCCATCTGACCGGCAAGGAATATGCGATGCTGGAGCTATTGTCGCTCCGCAAGGGCACCACGCTGACCAAGGAAATGTTCCTCAACCACCTCTATGGCGGCATGGACGAACCCGAACTCAAGATCATCGATGTGTTCATTTGCAAGCTGCGAAAGAAGCTTTCGATGGCGACCGATGGCGAAAACTACATCGAAACCGTCTGGGGCCGCGGCTATGTCCTGCGCGATCCCGAAGAGGTGAGCCTGCCAGAGGCGGCAGTCGCCTGAACCAGAGCTACTACGCGGGGGCGTAACAGGGGCCGTGGTTTTCGAGAGGAGACCGCGGCCTTTTCTTTTGTTTCCCACTCCATCATCCCAGCGAAAGCTGGGATATCAGGCCGCATTTAGATCCCGCATGAGATGCCAGCCTTCGCTGGCATGACGTGTTTTGGTTGGGGTCCGAGCATATCACACCCCGTCACCCCGGACTTGTTCCGGGGTCCACTAACCCGCGCGCAGCGCATGATGCTCCATTGAAACGCCAGCCGCCCGGTGGACCCCGGAACAAGTCCGGGATGACGAGCGTGGGCTGGGCAAACCTATCGCCCCCGCTCCTGCGTCGCCTCCCTTGCCGCCGGATCGACCTGCTGCTTCCCCCGCTGGAACATCGGACGCCCGCCGATCCATGTCTCCAGCACCTGGGTCTGCCGCAACTTCTCGGGCGTCGCGGCCAGCGGATCGCGGTCGATGATGATGAAATCGGCCTGCATCCCGACCGCCAGCGTCCCGAACTTCTTCTCGGCAAAACCCGCATAGGCCGCGTCTGTCGTAAACGCCTTCCACGCCTGCTCGCGCGTCAGTGCTTCCTGCGGGCGCCATCCGCCCGGCGGCTGGCCGCTCGCGTCCTGACGGGTGAACGCCGCCGCCCAGCCGACGAACGGATTGGGGCTTTCGACCGGATAATCGCTCCCGAACGCCAGCTTCGTGCCCTGCGCCAACAGCGTCCGCCACGCATAGGCGCCGCCCAGCCGGTTCGGCCCCAGCCGCGCTTCCGCCATTTCGCGGTCGGACGTCTGGTGCACCGGCTGCATCGATGCGATGATGCCGAAGCTGCGGAAACTCGGCAGGTCGGTGGTGTCGATAATCTGCGCATGTTCGATCCGCCAGCGCCGGTCGCCGGTATAGGTTTCCGACATCTGCGCGATCGCATCGATCGCCTGGCGGTTGGCGCGGTCGCCGATCGCGTGGATCGCGAACTGGAACCCGTCCATCGACCCGCGGCTCATCAGATTCCACAGCCGTTCGTCCTGCAGGAAGCCCAGCCCGGTTTCCTGCGGCGCATCGGCATAGGGTGCCTTCAGCCACGCCCCGCGCGACCCCAGCGCGCCGTCGAGATACATCTTGATCCCGCCCATCCGCAGCTTGTCCCAATAGAGCCACGGCGTCGGCCCATGCCCGCCGACGGCCAGCGCGGTATCGACGCTGTTGGCATAGGACATGATGCGAATCTTGAGCAGGTTGAGGTCCGCCATCCGGCGATAGGTGTTCCAGTCGTCCAGCGTCGTGCCCATGTCGGCAGTCGCGGTGATGCCTTGCTCGAGCAGCATGTCCTGCGCACGCAGGAACGCCGAATTGCGGTCGCGCGGCGTCGGCTTGGGCACGCTGTTCTCGACCAGCGCCATCGCCGCGTCGATGAACACGCCCGATGGTTGTCCGTTCGGCAGCATCTCGATCCGGCCGCCCGCAGGCGATTTGGACGCGGCGGTGACGCCTGCGGCCTTAAGCGCCGCGCTGTTCGCCCATGCTGCATGGCCGTCGGCACGTTGCAGCCATACCGGCTGGTTGGGCAGGATCGCGTCGAGATCGGCCACAGTCGGAAACCGCCCCAGCCCCCAGGCTTCGTGATTCCACCCGCCGCCGACGATCCAGGGCCGGTTGGGGTTGGCGCGCGCATATTCGGCGATCTTCGCCTGCGCTTCCTGAAGGCTGCGGGTGTCCGACAGGTCGAGCGTCAGCGTGCGGAACCCCAGGTCCATGACATGGCCATGCGCGTCCACCATGCCTGGGATCAGCACGCGCCCCTGCATATCGGCGCGCCAGGTCGGTCGCCGCGGGCGCCGGTCGCGCTCGCCCAGCAACTGCGTCACCTTGCCCTGTTCGTCGATGAGGATGCCGGTGAAGCGCACCACCTTGCCGCTCGCGTCGAGCGCCATGCCCTTCACATTGTCGACCACGCCCTGCGCGAATGCGGAGGTGGACATGAGCAGCGCCGCCGCGACTGTCAGAGTGCGCGCCACAGGACGCCGAAACGCAAACTTCACTCGCCATTCTCCCGATACGCGAAGCATTTGTGCGGCTGGCATAGGCGGACCGGGCCGCGGCGGCAACGCCTTGGTCGAATCCCCAATCGCTAGCTCCTAAACCGTCACCCCGGACTTGTTCCGGGGTCCACCAAGCCGCTTGCGCGCCGCTTTGATCCGATAACATCACACCTGCCGCCCGGTGGACCCCGGCACTTCGGCCGGGGTGACGGAGAAGGGATGTGCGTACCCCACAATGTGGTTCCCCCCCGCTCCCCGATCCGCTAGGCGGTCACCCTTTCCGTGCAATTCAGGAAAGCGTGCACTCATGGCCTCCCCGGCGACCGACCTCACACCCGCCCTCCCCGTCGGAATAGAAGACGTGCACGCGGCGGCGATGCGGGTCGAGGGCGCGGTGGTCCGCACCCCCACGCTGATTTCGAAAACGCTGTCGGATCTGACCGGCGCGACCGTCTATCTGAAGTTCGAGAACCTGCAATTCACCGCCGCCTACAAGGAGCGCGGCGCGCTCAACACGCTGCTCCAGCTGGGTGAGACCGCGCGCAGCAAGGGCGTGATCGCGGCTTCCGCCGGCAACCATGCCCAGGGTCTCGCCTATCACGCGACGCGGCTAGGCATCCCGTCGACCATCGTCATGCCCAGGCATACGCCCACCATCAAGGTCACCCAGACGATGGGTCACGGCGCGAACGTGGTGCTGGAGGGCGAGACGTTCGACGACGCCTATGCTCATGCGAGGAAGCTCGAGGGCGAATGCGGCTTTACCTTCGTCCACCCGTTCGACGATCCGCGCGTGGTCGCGGGGCAAGGCACGGTCGCGCTCGAAATGCTCGCTGATGCGCCCGACATCGATACGCTGGTCGTACCGCTGGGCGGCGGCGGGCTCATCTCCGGCATCGCCACCGTCGCCAAGGCGCAGGACCGCGCGATCGAAGTGATCGGGGTCGAAGCCGAACTTTACCCCTCGATGTACAACCGCATCAACGGCACCGACTTGCCGTGCCAGGGCGACACGCTCGCGGAGGGGATTGCCGTCAAGGAACCCGGCGCCATCACCGCCGACATCGTACGCGCGCTGGTCGACGACATCGTGCTGGTGAGCGAACGGCGGCTGGAGGAAGCGGTCAGCCTGTTGCTCCAGATCGAAAAGACCGTGGTCGAGGGTGCAGGCTCCGCAGGCCTCGCCGCGCTGCTCTCGCACCCTGAGAAGTTCAAGGGCAAGGTGGTTGGCACGGTCTTGTGCGGCGGCAATATCGACACCCGCCTGCTCGCTAACGTGCTGCTGCGCGATCTCGCCCGTTCGGGCCGCCTCGCCCGCCTGCGCATCCGCCTCCAAGACCGACCCGGCGCGCTGTTCAACGTCGCCAAGATCTTCCACGAGCAGGGCGTCAACATCATCGAAGTCTATCACCAGCGCGTTTTCACCACGCTCCCGGCGAAGGGCCTCATCACCGACATCGAATGCGAAACCCGCGATCGCGATCACCTCGACCGCCTGATCGCGGCGCTGAAAGACGCGCACTACGAAGTTGGGTTGGTCGAACTGGCGTAACCAATCCTCCCCGGCACGGGGAGGTGGCAGCGCGAAGCGCTGACGGAGGGGGCAGGCCTCGAAGCAAGCGCTTGCGGCCCGCCCCCTCCACCATCCTGCGGATGGTCCCCCTCCCCGTGCCGGGGAGGATTTTGACCGGGACGGAAGCCCCCCTCCCACCACCCAACCACAAATCCTTACCCGTTAACTTTCTTTATTGGTAAACGCCCTTTTCACGACGGACCTTTGGATTCATAGTCGGCGTTAAGACATTCACGCCGCGTCTGAAGAGGACCAGCCCCAGGTGACCGCACCGTTCCGCTTTCCGCGTTTCTTCGTGACCTCACCGTCGCCGTGCCCCTATTTGCCCGGACGGCAGGAACGGAAGGTGTTTACCGAACTTAACGGGCCGCACGCGGGCGAATTGAACGACGCACTTGGCCGCATCGGTTTCCGCCGCAGCCAATCGGTCGCCTATCGCCCCAGTTGCGCCGGGTGCAACGCCTGCATGTCGGTGCGCGTCGTCAGCGACGAGTTCAAGCCCAATGCCAGCCAGCGTAAATTGCTCAAACGCTATGCCGATATCGAAGTGACCGCGTGCCGCCCCTGGGCGACCGACGAGCAATATCGCCTGCTGCGCCGCTATCTTTCGACCCGGCATCCGACAGGCGGGATGTCGAACATGGACGATGCCGATTATGCCGACATGGTCGAACAATCGCCGGTTTCGTCCTACGTCATCGAATATCGCGAGCCGCGCGATGCCGATGGAAAGCTCGGCAAGCTGATCGGAGCGTGCATCACCGATCAGCAGCTTGACGGCCTGTCGATGATCTACAGCTTCTTCGCGGCCGATGACGAAACCCGGCCCGGTCTCGGCAATTTCATCATCCTCGATCATATCCAGCGCGCGCATCGCGCAGGGCTGCCCTTTGTCTATCTCGGCTATTGGGTGAAGGGGTCGGCGCGGATGGAATACAAGACCCGCTATCGCCCGATCGAAGCGCTCGGCCCCAATGGCTGGATGCGGCTTGGCGACGACGACGAACCCACTGTGGTCATGGCCCCGCGCGAGTCAGTCAAAGCCTGATCCAGCTACCGTTTTTCGAGCATGGTCGAGAAACCCTGACCAGCGCTTAGCCGATGGCTCCCGCCTGCGCTCGAAACGGTCTGAGTTTCGGTCTGAAATCGTGTCAGCCGCTTTCCTTCACCCCCGCCCCCCGCTAATCCCGTTGGCAATGGGGACGCTCCGCACCTTCACCGGCGACAACCGCGCCGTAATCGCGCTGCTATTGGCGTTCGTCCTCGCGCTCAAACTGCTTGTTCCCGCGGGTTACATGCCCGCGCCCGGCCAGTTGTCGATCCAGCTGTGCACCGGCGAAGGCGTCCGCACCGTCCTGATCGACCGTGACGGTCAGCCAATTCCCGATGGTCAGCCGCATCAGGTGTCAGCCGCGATGTCCTGCACCTATGCCGGTTTGGCCGCGCCGTTATTGTCGGCCACGCCGCCTTGGCTACTCGTCATCGCTATCCTGTTCGTGCTGGCGACCGGTGTTCGCCCGGCCGCCGCGCCGACGCGGCAGCATAACATTCCCCCGCGTCCACCCGGTCGCGCGCCACCGACCATCATCCTGACCTGATCCGACCGACGCCCCCGCGTCCACCCTTCCCGGAGCGCAAGTCTCTGCGCCCACAGGATGTTTTTCGATATGCATGCACCTTCGACCGGGGGCGCCGCGCAACGCGCAGCCCTCCTTCACCGCGCCGTTTGGCGTTGGCACTTCTTCGCCGGGCTGGTCATCCTGCCCTTCCTCGCCTGGCTCGCGATCACCGGCGGGCTCTACCTCTACAAGCCCGACATCGAGCGTGCGGTTTATGCCGACTGGATCGCCGCATCGCCTGGCGAACCACTCGCGCCGACCCAGCTCATCGCGCAAGCCGAACGCCAGACAGGCGCGCGCGTGCTCGACCTGACCAGCGCCCCGCGCGGCGATAGCTGGCGGATGACCCTCAACCGATCGGGCGATCGTCGCACCGCCTTTATCGATCCCGCCACCGGGCGCGTGCTCGGCACCACCGCAGAGGGCGGTATGATGGAGACGATCAAGACACTCCACAGCCTGTCGATCACCGGCCCTGTCGGCAACGCGATGATCGAAATCGTCGCGGGCTGGGCGATCGTGCTGGTGTTGACCGGCTTCGTGCTGTGGTGGCCGCGCCGCGCGACCGCCGCGTTCCGAAGCAATGGCGCACGCGGCAAATGGCGGCGCGTCCACGCCTGGACCGGGGCGACGGTCGGCATGGTCCTGCTGTTCCTCGCGGCGAGCGGATTGTCCTGGTCGGTGGTCTGGGGTTCGGTGATGCAGACCGTCATCGCCAAGACCGAAAGCGGTCGCCCCCGCCCGCCCGGCGTCGCGCCGGTCGATCACCACGCCCCCGATCGCCCGGTGGGTAAGGACGACCCCGCTCTCCCATGGTCGATGCAGCGCGCCGCGATACCCCACGCCGGGCAAGAATCGGTGATCGATGCCGACGCAGCGTCCGCCATCGCCCGGGCACGAGGGTTGACGGCCCCCTACACGCTTCGCCCACCGAGCGAACCCGGTCGCCCCTGGCTGATCTCCGCCGCCGTCACCAATTCGCGCGACGCGCATGTCGTCTATGTCGATCCGCAGGACGGCGCGGTGCTGCTCGACGCGCGATCGCGGGATTTCGGTATCGGCGCGCGCATCTTCGAATGGGGGCTCTACACCCATATGGGCCAGCAATATGGCGAGCCCAACCGGCTGGTCATGCTGGCGGGCGTGATCGGCACGCTGCTGCTGTGCATAACCGCCCCCATCTTATGGTGGAAACGCCGCAGCGGCCGCCGATTGGCACCCGCGCCGGTCGCCGATGCGGCCGCATCGCGGCGCGTGGCGGCGGTGATGCTCATCGTGGGTCTGGCGCTACCGCTCACCGGCCTGACGATGCTCGCCGCGCTTGCGGGCGAATGGGTTTGGGAAAGGCGCCAAGCCTAACCCATCGTTACCCCGGCTAAAGTGCGGGGGTCCACCGGGCGGCATACGGCAGCGCCGGAAGCTTCAGATTGACGCCAGCCGCTTTAGCGCACCCCGGCACTTTGGCCAGGGTGACGATGGGTTCGGGCGTCAGGTCTCGACGTACCCAGCGGCGACCACCAATCGCTCGGCATCCCACTCCGGTACCGCTTCGACACGCATCGGCACCATGAAGCGCTTGCCGCGCTTGCCGTCCTCGGACGCGGGGCGTTCGATCTCGATCACGTCGCCCGCACCGAAATTCTCGATGGCGACGACCTGGCCGACCTCGCCCCCCACATCGTCGACGACACGCAGTCCGATCAGGTCGGCATGATAATATTCGCCGTCGCCCAGCGGCGGCAATTCGGAGCGCGCGACCGTCAATTCGGTCCCGCGCATCGTCTCTGCCGCGTTGCGATCGCCAATCTCGACAAAGCGCGCGATCGCGCCGTTGCTCCCGGCGCGCAGCGATTTCAGCGTCAACGTGCCGCCGTTGAACGAGCGATAATTCGCCAGATCGTCGGCAAAGCTCTTCAACCGGACCTCGCCCGCCACGCCATGCGCGCCGATGATGACGGCAAGGGTGACGGGCGTTTCGCGCATTCGGCTTTACTCGGCCTTGGCTTCTTCGGCCGCGGCGTCTTCCGCCGGTGCTTCGACAGCCGCTTCTTCCGCAGGCGCTTCTTCAGCCGCCGGCTCTTCCTTCGCCGCCGCGGCTGCTGCCCTGGCTTCCGCTTCGGCTTCCTCGGCTGCCTTCAGCTTTTCGGCGCGTTCTTCGGCGCGTTCGGTGGCCTTTTCGCCGGGCTTAGCCTTGTTCGGGTTGTTGCGGGGCGCACGTTCGCGGACTCCGGCGGCGTCGAGGAAGCGCGCGACTCGGTCGGTCGGCTGCGCACCGACGCTCAGCCAATGCTTGGCGCGGTCGCTGTCGAGCACGACGCGCTTTTCGTCGTCCTTGCCGAGCAGCGGGTTGTAGGTGCCGATCTTTTCGATGAACTTGCCGTCACGAGGGCTGCGGGCATCTGCCACGACGATGCGGTAATAGGGGCGCTTCTTCGAGCCGCCACGCGACAGGCGAATGCTGGTTGCCATTGTAGTTTCGTCCTTTTCTTCTCAAATCGTCATCCCGGCAAAGGCTGGGATATCCCGGTTGTCGTTCTCGCCCTTCCCGCCTGAGACCCCTGCTTTCGCAGGGGCGACGGATTTGGGCGGTTTGCTCACTTCTTCTTCAACATATCCTCGAGGCCCGGCGGCAGTTGCGGCATTCCGCCCTTGCCTCCCGGCCCGCCAAGCCCCGGCAAGCCACCGCCTGCCTGTTTCATCATCTCGCCCATCTGCGGACCGCCCAGCGCATTGCCCAGACCGCCCATCCCGCCTTTGCCAAGCATTCCGAGCATGCCCTTCAGGCCGCCCATTTTCTTGATCTTCTTCATGGCGTTCTGCATTTCCAGGTGCATCTTCATCAGCTTGTTCACGTCCTGAACGGTCGTGCCCGAGCCTTTGGCGATGCGGATCTTGCGCTTGGCGTTGATCAGTGCCGGATTCGCGCGCTCCTTGGGCGTCATCGACGTGATCATCGCGTCCATGCGCAGCAGAATGCGCTCGTCGACATTGCCCGCGGCCATCGCCGCCTGCGCCTTTTTCATGCCCGGCATCATGCCCGCCAGCGCGCCAATGCCACCCATCCGCCGCATCTGCGCCAGCTGGCCGCGCAGGTCGTTCATGTCGAACTTGCCCTTCGACAGCCGCTCGGCCATCCGTTCGGCGTCTTCGGCCTCGATCGCCTGCGCGGCCTTTTCGACCAGTGAAACGACGTCGCCCATGCCGAGAATACGCCCCGCGACGCGCTTGGGATGGAACGGCTCGATCTGATCGAGCTTTTCGCCCATGCCGGCAAACTTGATCGGCTTGCCGGTAACCTCGCGCATCGACAGCGCCGCGCCGCCGCGCGCATCGCCGTCCATCCGCGTCAGGATCACGCCGGTCAGCGGCACCTGATCACTGAAGTTCTGCGCGACGTTGACCGCGTCCTGACCGGTCAGCGAGTCGACGACCAGGAGAATTTCTTGAGGCGTCGCGATGTCGGCGACCGCCTTCATCTCGTCCATCAGCGCCTGATCGACATGCAGGCGGCCCGCGGTGTCGAGCATCAGGACATCATGGCCCTGCAACTTCGCCGATTGCAGCGCACGACGCGCGATATCGACCGGCGCCTGCCCCTTGACGATCGGCAGCGTCGCGACGTCGGTCTGCGTGCCCAGCACCGCCAGCTGTTCCTGCGCCGCCGGGCGATTGACGTCGAGCGACGCCATCATCACCTTCTTGCCCTGCTTCTTCAGCAGCTTGGCGAGTTTGGCGGTGGTCGTGGTCTTGCCCGACCCTTGCAGGCCGACCAGCATGATGACCGCGGGCGGCGTGGTGTCGATGTTGAGCTCGGCCGTGTCCGGCCCCAGCATGTCGACCAGCGCGTCGTGGACGATCTTGACGACCTGCTGCCCCGGCGTGATCGACCGCAGCACCTCGTGCCCGACCGCCTTTTCGGTAACGCGATCGACGAAGGCGCGGGCCACCGGCAGCGCGACATCGGCTTCCAGCAGCGCGATGCGGACTTCGCGCATCGCGGTCCGCACATCGGCTTCGGTCAATGCGCCGCGACCGCGCAGGCGGTCGAATACGCCGCCCAACCGATCGCTAAGAGACTCGAACATCGTCACTCCAATTCTCGTTGCCCAGGCCGAACGCAAAACGAGCCGGCGGACGAAACCTCGTCGGCCGGCCTACCCCGTGGGGCTTTGCCTTTGTCGTTCGTCGGGAACGAATATGGGCGCGCGTTAGCCCTATCCCAGCCCGAAGGCAAGCCATTCGCGCCTTAACCTATCGGCAACCGCCCCCGTGCGACCATCGCGGAAGCAGTTTTGCCAGCGAAAGACGCGCCGATGCCAGCAGACCTACTGAAAGATTTGCCCGAACAAGGCAGCGTCGCGCCCCGCAGCCTGTTGACCGCGGGCATCAGCGCGGCCGCCATTCTGCTGTTCATCGGAACCGCGGGGGCAGTAATGATCGGGATGTCCGATTGGTGGCGCCACGGTGGAACGCCGGTCGAACCGCTGCTGGTCACCGCATTGTTCCTCAACATTGCGCTCATCCTGCTCGGCTGGCGGCGTCATCACGCGCTGCGCCATGAAATCAGCGTCCGCACCGCCGCCGAAGCGCGCGCGCACCTGCTCGCCAGCCGCGACTCGCTCACCGGCTTCCTCAACCGCCGCTCGATCGCCGACGAAGGCGCCGCGATGTATGCACATGCCGAACGCCGGGGTAAGGCGATGGCGCTGATGCTGATCGACCTCGATCATTTCAAGACGGTCAACGACATGCATGGCCATGCCGTCGGCGATGCGCTGCTGCGCGCCGCCGCGCAAAGAATCGCGACCGCGCTGCCCGACAATGCGGTTATCGCTCGGCTGGGTGGCGACGAATTCGCGTGCGGCATGACGTTCGATCCCGCGCATCCCGAAGCCGTCGAATGGGTCGCACAGGCGCTCGTCTCCCACCTTGCCCAGCCGCTCGATGCCGAAGGGATGCGCTGCCATGTCAGCGCGTCGATCGGCATCGCAAGGTCAGATTTCGAATGCCCATCGATGGACGCGCTGCTGCGCTCCGCCGACATCGCCATGTATGCGGCGAAAAAGGCGGGCAAGAACCGCTATGCCTGGTTCGACGCGTCGATGGAGCGGGAACTGAAGGCACGCAACGACCTCGAACTGGGCCTGCGCACCGCGATCCCGAAGGGCCAGATCGTGCCCTTCTTCGAACAACAGGTCGATCTCGACACCGGCAAGCTGACCGGGTTCGAGGTGCTCGCCCGCTGGGAACACCCCTTGCGCGGCCTGATCCAGCCCGACGCCTTTATCGGTATTGCCGAGGATTCGGGTATGATCGGCGATCTGTCGCTGTCGATCATGCGTCAGTCCTTCACAGCCGCGCGCGACTGGGATCCGTCGCTGTCGCTGTCGATCAACATCTCGCCGACCCAGCTGCGCGATCCCTGGCTCGCGCAAAAGATCATCAAGGCGCTGGTCGAAACCGGCTTTCCCGCCAACCGGCTGGAAATCGAGATCACCGAAAGCGCGCTGTTCGAAAATCTGGCACTCGCGCAATCGATCATCGGCAGCCTCAAGAATCAGGGCATCGCCGTCGCGCTCGACGATTTCGGCACCGGTTATTCCAGCCTGGCGCATTTGCGCGCGCTGCCGTTCGACCGGATCAAGGTCGACAAGAGCTTCATCACCTCGATCAACGACAGCGCGGATTCGGCCGCGATCGTCACCGCCATCGTCCGGCTGGGCGAAAGCCTGAACCTGCCGGTCACAGCCGAGGGGGTGGAGGACGCAGAGGTTCAGGAACGGCTGCGCTCGATCGGCTGCATGAAGGGTCAGGGCTGGTATTACGGCAAGCCCGTATCGGTCGCGGGCGCCCGCCGCCTGCTCGCCGAACGCGGACTGATCCGCGTGGGCGCGCCCGATGCGCCGCTGCCGCACCGCGAAGACATCACCAGCCGGCGTCAGGCCGGCTGAGATATTCCTGCTCGGCCGGGGTGCTTTCGCGGCCCAGCGCTTCGTTGCGATGCGGAAAGCGGCGATAGTGTTCGATGACGTCGGCATGATCGCGCGCGAACTTGACCTGCTCGTCCAGCCCCGCTTCCTCGAACAAGGCGATCGCGTAACGCTGCAACCCCAGATGCTCGGCGTGCATCAGCGGCATGTAGAGAAACGCGCGTCGCTCCGGCGTTACCTCCAGGTCGAACCCCGCGCGCATCGCCTCCAGCGTCAGTTGCACCGCCAGATCGTCCGCCGCGAACGCCTCCGGCGAACCCCGATGGATGTTGCGCGAAAACTGGTCCAGGGCGATGATCGCCGCCAGCATCCGGTTCGCATCGCCGCGCCAGCCATCGGCCTCGCTTGCCAGCAGCCGGTCGCGCAAATCGCCGAACCGCGCCGCGATCTCCGCGTCGCGGTCAGCATCCTTGGCGAACTGTTCCTCGGTGCTCAGCGCGAACCAATAGTCGTTCACCTCGCGCGCGCTTGCGTGGACTTCGTGCCCGCTCGCCCCTAAGTCAGCCGCCATGTCGTCTCCTTCGTCCTTGCCAGCGGCCGAAATCGTCAGCCTTGGCTGTCGGTTGAACATCGCCGAGAGCGAAACGATCCGTGTGCTGGTCGGGCAGCGGGACATGGTGGTCGTCAACAGCTGTGCCGTCACCAACGAAGCGGTGCGCTCGACTCGCCAGGCGATCCGCCGCGCCAAACGCGCGCGTCCGGATGCAGAGATCGTCGTGACGGGTTGCGCCGCACAAATCGACCCCGCCAGCTTCGCCGCCATGCCAGAGGTCGCGCGCGTCGTCGGCAATGCCGAAAAACTCGACCCCGCGGTGTGGGCGGCGAATGATCGGATGGCGGTCGGCGACATCATGGCGGTGCGCGAGACCGCGCCGCACCTCGCCCACGCCTTTACCGGCCACGCCCGCGCCTTTGTCGAGGTCCAGAATGGCTGCGACCATCGCTGCACCTTTTGCGCGATCCCCTATGGCCGCGGCAACAGCCGCTCGGTCCCCGCAGGCGCGGTGATCGACCACATCGCGGCGGTCGTCGCGCAGGGGCATATTGAAGTCGTCCTGACGGGCGTCGACCTCACCAGCTATGGCCACGACCTGCCCGGCAAGCCCGATCTCGGCGCCCTGGTCGAACGCATCCTGCGGCATGTCCCTGGCCTGCAACGCCTGCGCCTGTCCTCGCTCGATTCGATCGAGATCGACGACCGCCTGTTCGCGCTGCTGACCCAGGAACCGCGGGTGATGCCGCACGTCCATCTGTCCTTGCAGGCAGGCGACGACATGATCCTCAAGCGCATGAAGCGCCGCCACACCCGCGCCGAAGCGGTGGCGCTGGTCGAACGCCTGAAAACCGCTCGCCCCGAAATCGCGATCGGTGCCGACATCATCGCGGGCTTCCCCACCGAAACCCCGGAGATGTTCGCCAACAGCCTCGCGCTGATCGCGGATTGCGACATCGTCCACGCCCATATCTTCCCCTTCAGTCCCCGCACCGGCACCCCCGCCGCGCGGATGCCGCAAGTCGCCCCGCCCGAAGTAAAGGCCCGCGCCGCCAAGCTGCGCACCCGCGCCGCCGAACACCGCGCCGCATGGCTCTACTCATTGGTCGCGACGGAACACGACATACTGATCGAACGTCCTGGTGACCGCGGCCATGCAGGCAATTTCGCCGAGGTCCAGCTGACTGACACGCACGCTGTCGGCAGCGTCGTCCGCACCACGATCACCGGCGTGGAAGGCAACACCCTCACCACCTCCACCCGTCACCCCGGACTTGTTCCGGGATCCACGCATCAACCCGCGCAAACTTATCGATTGGCCGGCGCCGGCAGCCCGGTGAATGCCGTAACAAGTCCGGCATGACGAAAAGGGAAACGACCCCCGCATGACCTCATGGCACGATCGCCTCCTCGGCGGCTTCAAGAAAACCTCCGACCGCCTGATGGGCAACCTCGCCGGGCTCGGCGCGGCGCGGCTCGACGACGATCAGTTGGACGAGATCGAGGAGGCGCTGATCGCCTCCGACCTCGGTCCCGACACCGCAGCGCGCGTCCGCAAGCGCCTGTCCGAAGGGCAATATGAGCGCAACATGGAGGAACTCGGCGTCCGCCTGGTCGTCGCCGAGGAAATCGAAAAGAGCCTGAGCAAGGTCGCCAAACCGCTTGAGATCGAGGCCTTTCCACGCCCGCAGGTGATCCTCGTCATCGGCGTCAATGGCTCGGGCAAGACCACCACCATCGCCAAGCTCGCCAATCTGCTGGTCGAACAGGATTATGGCGTGATGCTGGCCGCGGGCGACACCTTCCGCGCCGCCGCCATCGGCCAGCTCAAGGCCTGGGCGGAGCGCATCGGCGTCCCCATCGTCACCGGCCCGGAAGGCGGGGATGCTGCGGGCATCGTCTATGAAGCCGTCAAGCAGGCGACCGCCACCGGCATCGACGTGCTGATCGTCGACACCGCCGGGCGTCTCCAGAACAAGCGCGAGCTGATGGACGAACTGGCGAAGATCCGCCGCGTGCTCGGCCGCATCAACCCCGCCAGCCCGCACGACGTCGTGCTCGTCCTCGACGCCACCACCGGCCAGAATGCGCTGAGCCAGATCGAGGTGTTCAAGGAAGTCGCCGGCGTCACCGGGCTCGTCATGACCAAGCTCGACGGCACCGCGCGGGGCGGCGTGCTGGTCGCGGCCGCCGAAAAATTCGCCCTCCCCATCCACGCGATCGGCGTCGGGGAAACGGTCGAGGACTTCCGCCCCTTCGACGCCAACGAGGTCTCGCGAATCATTGCGGGGGTGGAGACGGTGCGGAAATAAGTCCTCACATCACCCATCCCGTCACCCCGGACTTGTTCCGGGGTCCACCGTGCCGCAAACCAATCAATGCAGCATTTGCCGCTCGCTGGATGCCGGAACAAGTCCGGCATGACGACTATTGAGCCCGCTCGGCCAACCAATGGATCACGAACCGTAAAATGACCGAAGCCACCACCCCCGCCCCGACCGAAAAACCCGCCACCGGCCCCGGTTTTCGGATGCTGGTCGATTTCGGCCCGCTCGCCGTCTTCTTCCTCGTCAACACCTTCGCCCCCGGCCCCCAGATCAGCCGCGTGCTCGCCGCGACTGCCGCCTTCATGGTCGCGATCGCCATCGCCATGATCGCCTCGCGGGTGAAGACCGGTCACATCTCGCCGATGCTGTGGGTATCGGGTGTCCTCGTGCTCGTGTTCGGCGCGCTCACCCTCTATTTCCACAACGACACCTTCATCAAGGTGAAGCCGACCATCGTCTATTCGATGTTCGCAGCCGTTCTCGCCTTCGGCCTCATCACCAAACGCCCGATGCTGCAAATGGTGCTCGAGACCGCCTATCCCGGCCTGTCCCCGCGCGGCTGGCACCTGCTGACGATCAACTGGACGATCTTCTTCGTCGCGATGGCGGTGCTCAACGAAATCGTCTGGCGCACCCAGAGCTGGGATTTCTGGGTCGGGTTCAAGCTGTGGGGCGTGGTGCCGCTGACTTTCGTCTTCGCGATGCTCAACGTGCCGATGTTGATGAAGCACGGCCTGAACGCAGAAAAGCCAACCGACGCCCCGCTGCCGCCGGAGGGTTGACTCAAAGTCCTCCCCCACCGGGGGAGGTGGCAGCGCGTAGCGCTGACGGAGGGGGCGCCACGCAAGACATCGCTCACGGCACGGGGGGGGGGGGGGGGGGGGGGGGGGGGGGGGGGGGGGCGGGGGGGGGGGGGGGGGGGGGGG
>JAEZZI010000024.1 GCA_023418595.1 Pseudomonadota bacterium | reverse complement strand
GATCGCTGTATTGCTGCTCGGACAGCGTGCGTGGTCGTGGCGCTCCCGTGACGTACCTGTCCCATACGGCTTCCTTCCATTCCAACGAAAGGATCGCACCATCAAACCGTGGGATCAAACACCTAGGCAATTTTAGTCGCTTTATGTGTCCCGTTCCTAATAACGGTCCTACCGCGGAATCCTGTTGATCCGATCGTCCTGTGATAAGCTGCGATATGGCCAATCTTCACAAATATGTTCGGAAGATCAGAAAATCCTGAGACGCTGCGTGCGAATTTGTAGACTTAGGTCGAACCAACCCACGCCGCATCCGATAATGAAAGGTTTCGTTTACCGGGTGCCGCAATCTGATGGCTCACAGATTGCGGGGGACCAGCCATGTTTATTTCTTTGTCTAAGGCATTCGCCATCTCAGCTTCGGCCACCATGTTGTTGGCGGCAATACCAGCAAACGCCCAGTCGGCAACCGGCACGATCGGCGTTCGGCTGAACATCACCAATGCTTGTGTTGTGAACGACGCAACCGCGCTTCAGACGGATCTGGGCCACACGGGCGACATCCGCTTCGCCGATCAGCCGGGTACTTTTTCCTCGGTGGATGGCGAATTGGTCGGCACGCTGGGAGCATTGGCCGTTCGGTGCTCGCCGGGAGCGACACCAGCGCTCACGATTGGCGCGGGTGCCAATGACCAGGCGGGCGTGCGTCAGATGGTGTCGGGGGCCAGCGCGGTGCCTTATCGGCTCTATACCAATGCAGCGCGTAACGACGAAATCGGCATCGGGCGCAGCCTAGCACTGGGTGCGGCGAGCAGTGCCGCAATCGTCGTGCCGATCTATGCCCGCGCGACCAATAGCGGCGGTATCCTGCCCGCGGGCAGCTATACCGACACGGTTCAGATCACGCTGAGCTGGTAAGCCGGCCATGCGCCTGGTTCTGCTCGCGCTTGCGGTCGCGACCTTGGCCGTGCCGGCCCAGGCGCAGACCCATGCCGAGTTCACGGTGTCCGCTCGCGTTGTCAACGGCTGTGTGGTCGCCGTCGATGGCAGCGGGGCGCTGGGACGGATCGATTTCGGTACCATGCCGGGGACCGCCAGCGAGAGCGTCGAGGCCGATCTGTTCTCCGGCAGCGGCGCTGGAATCGCGATCGAATGCACGCCGGGGGCCACCGCCAATCTGTCGGCGGACATGGGAGAGCATGCCACAGGCGGGGAGCGTCGGCTGGGCAATGGCATGAACCGCATCGGGTATCGCCTTCTAGTTGGAAGCACGGCGACGGTCTGGGGAAGCCAATCGGTTGCGCTCAGCTTCCCCGTGGGCGGCGGCCCGCAGCGATTGGCGCTGAAAGGTCGCGCAACGCTGACCGGTGCGCACGCCGCCGGGCTCTACACGGACACCGTGCGCGTCACGGTTACCTGGTAAAAGGAACACCGACGATGAACTCGCTTTCGCGCGCGGTCCTGTCCGCGCTCCTGCTGATGCCCACTTCCGCACTTGCGCAATCCGCCGTCGTGATATGGCCGGTCGACCCCAGGATTGAACAGGGTGAGCCGTCGACCGCGATCTGGCTTGAAAACAAGGGCGCAGACCCGGTGACGCTCCAGTTGCGCAGCTTTGGTTGGGACCAGTCGAGCGGCACCGATGTGCACGTCGATCAATCGACGATCGTCGCTAGCCCGCCGATCGCGACGGTCGCACCGGGCGAACGCCAATTGGTGCGCGTCATTAGACGCGGCCCGGCGGCCAGCGGCGAGCGCGCCTATCGCCTGATTATCGACGAACTCCCGCGCCCGCGTAGCGACACCGGTGCCGCCAGCGCGCGGCTGGATGTCCAGATGCGCTATTCATTGCCACTGTTCGCTTATGACGCAGCGCGCGACGTCGCCAAGCCTGTACTCGATTCGCGCGTTATGATCGAAGGCGGTAAACGCTGGCTGATCGTTCGCAACACCGGCAGCGGCCATGCGCGCCTGACCGACCTGACTCTCGAACAGCGCGGCGCAATATTGCCGGTGCAGTCGGGGCTGGTCGGTTATGTT
Organism: Pseudomonadota bacterium; assembly: GCA_023418595.1. GTDB lineage: Bacteria > Pseudomonadota > Alphaproteobacteria > Sphingomonadales > Sphingomonadaceae > Sphingomonas. Next base: position 77,107 of record JAEZZI010000024.1, on the reverse strand, counting down.
CTGCCCGGCGCGACGATGCGCTGGGCGCTGCCCGATACGCTGGCCACGGCATCGGTGTTGCGCGCGGGCGTCAACGGCCATTCGGTCGTGCTCACGCCCGTAATCTGACCGCTTATCCACCGCTGTGTTCCGTCTTCTCGTCCTGTTGTTGAGCTGGTGCGCGCTGCTGGCACCGCTGGTCGCATCTGCGCAGGATGCCGGGACGCCGTTGTTCGTCGAACTGGTCGTCAATGGTCGGGTCCACCCCGACTTGGTGGAAATCGAGGCGATGGGCGACGCGCTGTGGATCCCCAACGCGACCCTGACCGCGGCGGGGATCGCGATCCATGGCGATGGCCGCACCGATGTCGCGCATGACCGGCGCTTTGCCGCCAACTACGATTCATTGCGCCAGCGCCTTTCGCTGACGGTCGACATCGCCCTGTTGCCTGTCGTGCACCACGCGCGCGCTGCGTCCGCGCGGATCATGGCGGAAAGCGGTACTGGCCTGGCCTTCGCCTATGATCTGAACGTCCAGGTCGGCGGCAGCCGCGCGGGCGGCGGCCTGTGGACCGAGCAGCGCTGGTTTTCTCCCGACGGAAGCCTGTCGAACAATGGCGTGCTACGCCTTGGCAATGGTCCGACCGCCTATCTGCGCTACGACACCCATTTCCGCCGCGTGGACGAGGAGCGTGCGCTGCATCTGGCGGCGGGTGATCTGGTTTCGGGCGGGCTGAACTGGACGCGCGCGTACCGCATGGGGGGCATCCAGATCGGTCGCGCATGGCGTATCCGCCCCGACCTGATCACCATGCCGCTGCCCCGTTTCGCCGGCGAGGCCGCGGTGCCATCCGCAGTCGATCTGTTCGTCGATGGCCAGCGACAGCAGCAACGCTTGGTCGACCCCGGGCGCTTCGTGATCGAGGATCTGCCGGTGGTGACCGGCGCGGGTAACGCGCGAATCGTCACCACCGATGCGGTCGGTCGCCAAATCGCGACGGACATCCCGTTCTACGTCGCGCCCGACCTGCTGGCGCGCGGGCTCACCAATTTCGGACTGGAAGCCGGACTGGTGCGCCGCCGCTACGGCGAGTCGAGCTTCGATTACGGCATGGCCGCCGCCAGCGGCTTCGTTCGTCACGGACTGAATGACCGGTTGACGATCGAGGGGCACGGCGAAGCCAGCGCCCGCAGTGCCGCTGTCGGGATCGGCGCGGTGTGGATGCCGGGCCTGTTCGGCACCGTCCACGCCAATGCCACGCTGGGGCACGCGGACGGACGGACGGGTCATCTTTGGTCCGCCGGATACAGCTATGTCGCGCGGCGTTGGTCGCTGTCGGTGGGTCATCGCCGGGCATCGCACGATTTCCGGTCGATCGCCGATCTCGACGCGCGCGCGATGGCCGTCGGCGGCAACAGCACGCGTGCCTTTGCCAGCAGCAATTTCGAACGATGGGGCAATGTTGGGCTCGGCTATCTCGACGTGCGGCCTGCCCGGGGTCCTCGAGCGCGGCTGACCACAGCGTCGTGGTCCTTGCCGATGGGATCGCGCGTCGCGGGTTTTGCGGGCGTGGATTACGACATAGACCGGCGTCGCCTGGGGCTTCAGCTTCGTTTGTCGATGGCGCTTGGCGGCGCGAGTATCAGTGTCGGCGCACGACGGACAGGACGCGACCGGGCGCAGGTCCACGCCGAATTCGGTAGAGCCGTTCCTTACGCTGGGGGGATCGGCATCAATGCCGGGATAGCCGGCGACGCCGGGGGCACGCGCCAAGGGCAGGCAATGCTTACCGCGCGCGGTCAATCCGCTCAGGCCAATGCGGGGATCGCGTTTTCCGGCGACCGGGCGGTCGGCCTGATGGGTGTCTCGGGTTCGGTAATCGTGATGGACGGTGGGCTGCATCTGGCCAATGGCACCAGCAGCGCGTTCGCGCTCGTCTCCACCGAAGGCGTGGCCGGGGTTCCGGTCCGGTATGAAAATCAGGTCGTCGGTGTAACCAACCGGCGCGGCCATGTGTTCGTCCCGCGCGTCGCACCCTATCACGCCGCGCGCTATTCGATCGACCCGATCAGCCTGGATGCCGAGCTTTCGCCAAGCGTGGTGGAACGGCGAGTCGCGATCATCGAAGGATCGGGCGCGGTCATTCGAATGCCGATCCGCCGCACCGCCAGCGTTACGCTGGGCCTGGTCGATGCCCGGGGAAGTGCGATCCCGGCGGGTAGCGTCGCCGATTTGAACGGGCAGTCACTGTCGATCGGCTGGGACGGCGTGCTGTTCGTCAGCGACGCCCCCCCGTCGCTGACCTTCTCCGTCACGCGCCAGGATGGCGGATCGTGCCGCGTATCGGTGGCCATGCCGCCGGTGCGTAAGGGCTTCGATTATATCGGGAACGTGCCATGCGTCTGATCTTTGCGATCCTTGCCGCGATGCTTTTCCCGGCTACGGCTCAGGCCGCCTGCACCGTGGGCGGGGGCACGCTCGGCTTCGGCTCGACCGGTTCCTATGCCGTGCAATCCGAGAGCGTCGCGGCGATCAGCGGGCCGGGCGGCCTGTACTGCACCGGCACGCCGATCGTGCTGCTGGGCAGCAATTCCGCCCGCGCGACGGTAACCAGCGCGCGCAATTTCCGGATGGGCGGTACGACGGGCGATCTAATCCCCTATCGATTGAGCGCCAACGCCACCGGCACCCGCACCTTCACGCAAGGCGGCACGATCGATTATTTTTCGAGCGACCTGATCGGACTTCTGAACGGCAGCAATTTGCAGCCGGTCTTTCACGCCGCCGTTCAGGGCAACGCCAATGTCGCGGCGGGCGTCTACAGCGACACACTGACCGTTCAATGGAACTGGAGCATGTGTCGGCTGGTCAATCTGGCGGGTATTTGCATCCTGTCGGAAACCGGCACCGGGATCGCGGTGATTGATGTAACCATCACGGTCGCGGCCGATTGCCGTATCGCCGCTCCGCCGCTCGATTTCGGCAGCGCCTCGCTGGTTGGACAATTCGTCGAGGTCAGCCAGTCGGTGATGGTCGCTTGTACCAAAGGCAGCAGCTACGCCGTGTCGATGACCAGCGGCGGCAATGGCAGCGCGCGTCCGTGGCGGTCGATGCGCGGGCCGGGTGGCAACGTGCTGCGATACAATCTGTATCGGAGCGACGGGAGCACGATTTGGGACGAGAGCAATCCGCTGGTCGGGGCCGCGCCCGGCAACGGCAGCGCGGTTGCCAACCAGGCTTTCACCTATCGCGCGCGGGTTGACACCAACCAGCCGACCCCGCCCGCGGGCAGCTATTCCGACACGGTCAGCGTGGTCGTCAGTTTTTGAGAAATGCGCCGCGTCGCGAGCGGCGCGGCAATCACGCCAGATGGCTTTTGAGCGACCGGACTAGCCCACGCGTCTCGTGGCGGTAGGTTTGCCATTCGCTGGCGATCCTGCCGCTGTCCCAGGCCTTTAAGTGCATCCGCACCTCGTCAAGCAGTTCGCCGCTTTTCGCCTGACGGCGTGGATCGAGCATCGCATCGACCGTCAGATAGGGAAACAGCCGCCGAGCCAATTCCCAACGCACTCGCGCCAGCAACGACGAACCCGATGGCTCGGCACCATCCAACAACCGTTGAAATTGATCAAGGATAAGCTGAAGTTGTTGTCTGTCATTTTCGAACTCGGACATGATCGGCTCTCGTTGCTATAAAACAACGATGCACGGTTTTTACTAACGTGCCGGAGCAAGCCTTTCCGATTTCACGAAAATACGACTATTGTCTGACGACTGGCGTCAAGTTTCCGGCAGACCGGGACGATGTTCCTCCGCGATCGATCCAAGCACGGGTTGCAGCGCTACCAGGGCCTGAGCACGATTATAGACATTCAGCCCACGAAAGATGGCGGTCAGATGCGCCTTTACCGTCGCCTCGGTTATGCCCAGATCATGGGCAATCTGTTTGTTCGAGCGCCCGTCGGCAAGCGCGAAAAGCACGCGGCGCTGGGCATCGGACAGTTGCGCGATCCGGTCGCGCATATTGGCTTTGACGACCGGCAGATCGGGCGGGAATACCGCTACCCCGGAAGCGACATCGCGAATCTGGCCCGCCAGCGCGTCTATCGGTTCCGATTTTCGAAGAAAGGCGACCGCACCCAGTTCGCGCGCCTGGGTGGCGAGCACGGGCTCCTGACGCGCGGTGATCACGGCGATGCGTGTATCCGGGCTGGCGAACTGCAACCTCAACAGTCCCGAGAATCCGATCGCATCGGGCAGCATCAGATCGAGCAGGATCAGGTGATAGCTGCCGTTGGCGTCGATCCGCTGCTCGGCCTGCGCAACCGTTCCGGCAAAATGCACGACGGCGCCCGGCACGGCCAGCCGGGCCGCCATCGCAAGGCCCTCACAGGTTAGCGGGTGATCGTCCGCGATCAGGATCAAATGCGGCATGGCGTCGTCCCCTCGGCGCTCAAGTCGTTCGATTTCCGTCTAATCTCGACGAGGATGATCCACGATTTGGGTCTGCTTGTCCAATTTGGAGAGGATAGCCTTCATACTTTAGTCGAATGCGTATCGATCAAGGCGGAGCGCATGTCCCCCGTAAGTCGATATACGGGCATGGAGCCGTGAGGAGCGACACGGACAGCCCCGTTTTTTCGACTCGAAGGCTGGCGACGCGCCGCATCACTGAGCGCGATTTCAGCGGCATCGGGCATCGCCGCGTGGCTCAACTCAGCATCATGCTGACGCGCGGCGATGGACGCGTGGCGGCGATGTTGCCGCCGATGCGATCCTGCTTGCCTTTTTCGAGATTGCCTTCACCCTTGGTATCCTCGTCAGCGTCGAGACGCCGATCCTTGAGGCGCTTCGGCTCGAACCTTTACCGAAGGCGCCCGCTCTGGCGATCGGGACTGCGGTCGCGGTCGTCCAGCGTTTTGGAAATCGACAGTTGTCGAACCTTCGGCGGATGTTCGGCTTTTGAACGATTCTGTGCAACAAACGGAACTGGGGCACGATGAGCCGGAACAGGTTTCAGCGCGACCGAGCCAGTTGGTCAAGCGCCGCCAGCACGTCCTCGGCCACCGGATTCAGCACCGAGTCATCGGCGCGCGCGTCGATCACTTCCTCCAAGCGCAGCGCGCGTGCGCCCAGATCGGGCTGCCCGAATATTCCCGCCGCTCCGGCCAGATGATGCGCGACTTCGGCCGCGCGGTCCCGATCATTCGCCTGCAGGGCACCGCGCAGCGCCGCGCCCTGTTGCTCCGCCGACGCCGCGAATCGACGGCACAATGCCGCCATCCGCGCTTCGACATCGCTCATCCGATAAGCGCCTTGACCTGACCGCCCAGCGCAATCGGATCGAACGGCTTCGCAATGACGCCGCGTGCTCCCAACGCCTTCAGCGTGTCGACATCCGCTGATTGGGTGCGCGCGGTGATGAATACAACGGGAATCGAGGCGGTTAGCGGGTCATCCGCCAGTGCGGCATAGGTCGTCGGCCCGTCCATATGCGGCATCATCACGTCGAGGAGGATCAGCGCGGGCCGCCACTCGCGCGCCGCCACGATTCCCTCCGCTCCCGACGCGCAGCACCGCACGTCGAGATCGCCTTCGAGTTCCAGCGACAGCGCCGCGATTTCGCGGATATCGGCTTCGTCGTCGATGTAGAGAATGCGCGTCATACCCGTTCAGCGTCCTTCGCACCGCAGAGTTTTAGAGTGCGCGCGACCAGTTTGTCGAGGCTGGCGCGGGATTTGACGAACAGCGCCTCAACCATTGGTTCAAGATCGGCGTCCGGATCCTGGGCGGTGAACACCACCACGGGGGCGCCCGGCAGTTTTTCGCGGAGCAGGGGCAACAGGTCCAGCCCAGACCCGTCGGCCATGCCGATGTCGAGGATCGCGGCATCGAAATGCTGGATGCGGATCAGGCTTCGCGCAGCCTCGACACTCTTGGCCGACCGAATGTCGGCGCGCCCTTCGAAAGTCGCTGAGACGACGCGCAGCATGTCGGGATCGTCATCGACGTGAAGGATGATCGGCAGCCCGGTAAGGGCAAGCACGGATTGGGGTGTGGCGTCGGCTTCGATTCCGGTTTCGCCGGCAGGAAGGTCGACGCTGAACACCGTGCCGCCACCATCGCGGTCCTCGAACATTACCGATCCGCCCATCCGCGTCGCCAATTCGCGCACGATCGACAGCCCAAGACCGGTGCCGCCCTTGCTGCGCGTATCCGATGAGTCGGCCTGGGCGAATTTGGCGAAGATGCGGTCGCGAAATTCAGGGGGAACGCCCGGGCCGCGATCTGCGATGCTCAGCCGGTAACGTCGATCGAGCGGCTCGATCTGGACATCGACCACCCCGCCGACAGGCGAGAATTTGATCGCATTGGACAGCAGGTTCGTCACGATCTGCGCCAGCCGGTCGGGATCGGCGATCACGGTCGCATCGGTTGCGAATGGCGTGAACGCGACCGTCACGCGGTGCGCCTCGGCAAAGCCGCTATTGGCCTGAACGCTGCTCTCGGTCGCGGCGACCAAATCGACCGGACGATTATCGAACCGCATCTGGCCCGATTCGATCTTTTCGATGTCCAGAATGTCGTTGATCAACCGCACCAGCCGCTGGCAGTTATTATAGGCGATATCGACCAGCCGGCCTGCACGCTCGGGCAGGCTTCCCGCCGCTCCGCCCGACAACAGCCCCAGCGACCCCGCGATGGATGTCAAAGGCGTGCGCAATTCGTGACTGACCGTGGAGACGAACTCGGTCTTCATCCGCTCGACCTGCCTACGCTCGGTCACATCGCGCAACACGGCCAGATAGCGATGGCCGTCGGCCAGCGGCACCGGGCTGACGGTAACGTCCGCCAGAAAGGTCGACCCGTCCTGCCGCCGCGCCCAGAATTCTTCCGCCTTGCTCGTGTTGAGCGTCCGGCGGGCCTGCAGCCGTTTCAGGAACGTCTCGACGCGCCCGCGATCGGGCGCGACCTCGAACAGGATGCCGACGTCGCGCCGCAACAGCGCGTCGGGCGCGTACCCGAACAGGCGGGCAGTGGCGGGGTTGAGCGTCTCTATGCTGCCCGACGGATTGATCGTGATCATCGCGTCCTTGGCACCGTCGAACACTGCGGCTTGCCGGGACGCCTGATCCTCCGCGGCACGCAGCGCATTGTCCCGCGAACGCAATGCTCGCATGATGACGAACCCCGCAAGTCCGAGCAACGCGGTCAACGCGGCGTTGAGCGCCAGTGCCGTGCGCTGCAGCGTCTTGCGCTTTCGATTGGACGCTTCGATCATGGCTTCGAGTTGATTGCCCTCGGTCGCGTCCAGATCGGTGACCAGCGACCGCAGTGCGTCCATCCGTCGCCGTCCCTCACCGGTTGCGATCAGTGCCTGCGCCTCGTCGATCTGGCCGCTTCTCGCGAGCGCGATGTCCCGCTCGACGATCACAAGTTTTGCGCGTGATGCAACCTTGAGTTGCTCAAGCGCTTCGGCACCGACGTCATCCTCCGCGATGAGCTGCGCCAATCCCGCGAATGCGCCATCCAGCCGTCTGCGTGCCCGTTCATACGGTTCCAGAAACGTCGGATTGCCGGTCAATGCGTAACCACGCTGCCCGGTTTCCATGTCCTGATGCAGCGATAATAACAGCCGCAACTGCTCGCGCGTCTCGAACGAGCGCGCAACGGCAAGCGCGCTCTCCTCGCTGGCGGCGAATTCGCGTGCGAGGATCGCATTGGTGCCCAGTAGCGAGGCCGGAATCGCGAGGACAAGCGCCGCCGCCAAGACACGATTCAATCGAAACGTCCGCCCAAGTTTCATCAACGGCACTAATGGGTGCAAGTCGACTAACGCTCAACCCTCTCCGACCGCGAGCAGCCTTATGCTGCAACTCACGAGAGTGCACTATTGCTGCTATCGCTGCTATCGATGTTCGCGGCGGCGGCGTCGGGGCGAGACGGCTTGTCAGGGCACGGGCATCCGCGATGAAAAGCTGGAAAGCATCGTGATCGACGCACTGGGGAGACGTTTGCTCCAGCCCGATCGGTTGAAAGCATTGCTCGCCAATTTGCTTGACGATAGTCCGGCCGCTGTCCGGGACCGGCAGGCACATCTCAAGGCGTTTAGAACCGAACGCACACGAGTAGATCGCGCCGTCAGAATATGTTCGATGATATCGGGCAAGGAATCGTTACCGCTCGCGATGCAGATTTTACCTCGCGCCTTGCCGCGCAGCGCTATCGTCGCGCTGATATCGAGTCCGAGATTGTTCTGATTAAACGGCAACGATCTTCGGCATAGCGGCGAGTCACACCCGAAGCGGTGGCTCGGTTCGGCGGAGTCATCTCGCAGAAATTGCGCTCGGAATACCCGCCCTTCTTCAGCGACACGCACGCCGGTCCTTGACCAAAGTTGTCGTGGCGCCGGGTCTCATCAAGATTACCGGCCGCTTTGAATCGCTGGAACAGGCCTCCTGCGATGATCCCGAGCAGATCGCACCCATGGTGCCCTCTTCTGCTCGAGAGTGGTGCGGCCAAGAAGACTCGAACTTCCACGGGCTTTCGCCCACAACGACCTCAACGTTGCGCGTCTACCAATTCCGCCATGGCCGCACGGAAACGCCGCCGGATTGCTCCGGCTGCCGGCAGGCGCGAGCCCCTAGCAAAGCGATTGCTGGGTGGCAATGGCGCACCGTCGTTTTTGCATGGTGATTGTGCGGTAGAGATTTTGGTTGGGGCGTGCCGAAAACAGCGCTTGTCGAGCACCGGAAGCGCAGCCGGACGCCGTTTGCAGCCCGGTCCGACGCGAATATCGATCATGCAAAGGAAAGGCCCTCGCTCCGGGGGCATGGAACGAGGGCCAACCTGGCGTTCGTCACGCAGGCGGGAGAGGGACCTGGTCCGGTCAACAGGGGGAAATCCCGGAACCCCACTCTCCGCGCCTTCTTAACTAGCAATACAAAGCTGTCGCCGGGATGAACGGGCTGAAAGATTTGCATGAAGGATCGGATGCGCGCTCGCCGACCCAAACCATCACCCCAGAACAAGTCCGGGGTGACGATTTAACACTGGTAACCTTAACCCGGACGCCCGCCGCGCCGCGGATCGTTCCAGCGGAAGGTGCGATCGTTGACCGCGACGTTGAATTTCTGGTCGCTCAGCCGGATCGTCGTGCGATTGTTCTGGCTGTCGAGCGCGACCCAGCCTTGCAGGCGCAGCCCGCCGGGGGCGGCATTATCCCGCGCGAAGATCATCGTGATCCGGCCATATTGCGGACGCTTGGGATCGTGAGCCTCGACCGTCAGCACGCGCGGGTCGCTGCCCGGCACGACCTTGGCATAGCGGGTAATGTCCTGACGCGGGTCGATCAGCACGCCCAGCGGCGAATCGCCGATCGGCCAGCGCTGCTGCTGGCGCACCTGATAATCGAGGAAATAGAGGTTCCGCCCGTCGGCGACGATCAGATAGGGGATGCCCTGCTGATACTGAAACCGGATCTTGCCCGGCTTCTTCAGCGTCATCGTCCCCGTCAGCACCTTTCCGGCGCGATCGGTCTGGGTGAAGGCAGCGGTCATGCTTTCGGTCTGTTGCAGATGGCGCTGGACCGCGGCGAGATCGCCGCTTTGCGCGACCGCCACCGGTGCCGACGTCATGAGGGCTGGGGCCGCGACCGCAGCCGCCGCAAGGCTCAGGGAAACGCGCAGTTTCACGTTGTTCTTTCTCCACATCATGCCCGGCGACCTAGAGGGGCGGGCTTGAACCTATAGTGAACCCGCCCAACCCCTTCACCCTTCATTGCGTTCCCGCAACTTTATCGGCGCGCGATCAAGATTTGTTTCAACCCGGCTGCAACTGGCGCTAGACCGCGCCGGTTTCGACACGCGAACGATCGGAAGGCACTGATTTGGGCGAAACGCGGCAAAGCGACATCCTGATCGTCGGGTCCGGCGCGGCGGGACTGACCGCGGCGCTCAACCTTGCCGACCGCTTTCGCGTGACCGTGCTGGCGAAGGGCGCGCTCAACGAAGGATCGACCGCCTGGGCGCAGGGCGGGATCGCCGCGGTGCTGGAGCCCGGCGACACGTTCAAAAACCATGTCGAGGATACGATGGTCGCAGGCGCCGGCCTGAACGACCGCGAGATCGTCGAGTTCGTCGTCGAGGGGGCGCCCGCCGCGATCCAGAGGCTCGTCGAACTGGGCGTGCCGTTCAACAGCGACGGCGGCGCGCTGCATCTGACACGCGAAGGCGGGCATTCGCATCGCCGGATCGTTCATGTCGACGACGCCACCGGTTGGGCGGTGCAGGAAGCGCTGATCCGCGCCGCCGAAGCGCATCCCAACATCACGCTGGTTCCGAATCAGGTCGCGATCGATCTGGCGACCAGCCGCCACGAGGAACGCTATTCAGGCGCAGGCTGCGTCTGGGGGGCCTATGCGGTCGACAAGGTTTCCGGGCATGTCAGCCTGTTCACCGCACGCGCGACGATCCTGGCGACGGGCGGCGCAGGGCGGACCTATCAATTCTCGACCGCGCCGCGCGGCGCGACCGGCGACGGCATCGCGATGGCGTGGCGTGCAGGATGTCGCGTGTCGAACATGGAATTCATGCAATTCCACCCGACCTGCCTGTTCAATCTGGAGGTCAAGAATTTCCTGATTACCGAGGCGGTGCGCGGCGAAGGCGGGCAACTTAAAATCCCCGACACCGGCCATCGCTTCATGCCCGATTTCGATCCCCGCGCCGAACTCGCGCCGCGCGACGTGGTGGCGCGCGCGATCGATCATGAGATCAAGCGACTGGGCCTCGATTACGTCCATCTCGACATCAGTCATCAGCCCCCCGAATTCGTCCGCGAGCATTTCCCGACCATCCACGCCAAGCTGTCGGGGCTGGGCATCGACATGACGACGCAGCCGATTCCGGTGGTTCCCGCCCAGCATTACACCTGCGGCGGAATCGTCATCGACCGCGACGGGCGGACCGACCTGCCCGGACTTTATGCCGCAGGCGAATGCACCCAGTCGGGCCTGCACGGCGCCAACAGGCTGGCGTCCAACTCTCTGCTCGAATGTTTCGTGTTCGGCGAAAGCGCGGCCAGGCACATCGCCGCAAGCTGGAATGACCTGCCGCCGGTCCCTACCATCCGCGGCTGGGACGAAAGCCGGGTGACCGACAGCGACGAAGAAGTCGTCATCAAGCAGAACTGGACCGAGATCCGCCGCTTCATGTGGAATTATGTCGGCATCGTCCGCACCACCAAACGCCTCCAGCGTGCCGCCAGCCGGATCAAGCTGTTGCAGGAGGAAGTCGCCGATTATTACGGCCATTTCCGCGTCACCCCCGACCTGATCGAGCTGCGCAATTTGCTTCAGTCGGCCGAATTGATCGTGAAGTCGGCCCTGCACCGCAAGGAAAGCCGCGGGCTGCATTACACGCTCGATTATCCCGAGCAGGCCGAATGTCCCGAGGACACGATCCTGGTCCCTTGATCCCCTTGCCATGAAATTCCCATATTTCAGGGGGATTCACTTTTCGTCGCTAAGGTGGCATTGTTCACCGCATGGGTAGGGACCCCGGCTTGCCGGGCACCGCCACCAGGGCGCATGATCGCATACGGGCAAGGGGCGAGTAGAAGCGTTGGGTTTTTTTCAGGCATTCACCGCGCGGCAGCGGGCATTGACCATCACCGGGCTGGCGCCCGTCGTGCTTCTGGGATGCGCGCTGCATGAAGGGATCATCCCGGCGGGCGCGGCGCGTGCCGAACCGGCCCCCGCCGCCCGAAGCGCCGCCGCCACCTCCGCTCCGCGCCCGTTCGTCGCACCGCCCAGCAACCGCGTCGCCATTCCCGTCCCCCCGCCCGCCCCGCGCCCTGCCGCGCCACCGGCGGTCCTGGTGTCGAATATCGAGGCGATGCACCGCGATTTCGGCGGTCGCGTCGGCATCGCGATCAAATCGATCGACGATGGCTGGACGGTCAGCGCCAATGGCGACCAGCCGATGCCGCAGCAGAGCGTCAGCAAGATGTGGGTGGTGATGACCATCCTCGACCAGCGCGATCGCGGCCTGCTCAACCTGTCCGACCCGGTGACGCTCACGCGTCAGGATCTGACGCTGTTTCATCAGCCGATCGCATCGTTGATATTGCGCGACGGCAGCCACACGACGACGGTCGAGAACCTGCTGCGCCGCGCGATCACGGCCAGCGACAATACGGCCAACGACAAGTTGCGTATGCTGGCCGGCGGGTCCGACGCGATCAACGAATTCATCCGGCGAAAGGCGCTGGGCAGCATCAAGTTCGGCCCCGGCGAACGCCTGCTTCAGGCGGGAACCGCGGGGCTGACCTGGAACCAGTCGTACAGTATCGGCCGCAATTTCTACACCGCCCGCGCCGCGCTGCCGATGGACGTGCGCCAACGCGCGTTCGACGCCTATGTCGCCAGCCCGCCCGATGGCGCATCGGCGCACGCAATGGTCGATGCACTCGCGCGTCTGAAACAGGGCAATCTGCTGTCGGCGGCATCGACAACCTGGCTGATCTCGACCATGCAGGAAACCCGCACCGGCCGTTCGCGCGTGCGCCACGCCGTGCCCGCGGGCTGGCTGTGGGGTCACAAGACCGGCACCGGACAGGATCTGCCGCCGCGCACCGCGGGTTTCAACGATATCGGCATCCTGACCGCGCCCGATGGCAAGAGCTATGCGATCGCGATCCTGATCGGGGAAACCAGCCGTCCGGTGCCCCGGCGTCAGGAACTGATGCACGCAGTGACGCGCACGGTGGTCGCCAATCACCGCCCGGATCGCATGGCGTCTTCGGGCCGAACGCAATCGGGCCAAATGCAATCGGGCCAAACGCAATCGGGCCAAACGCAATCGGGCATGTGACCCAATCGCATCTCGCGCGCGCTCGCGCGGCTTGCTAAGCCCCGGCGATGGCCAATCATCTCTACCTGGTCGATGGATCGAGTTTCATCTTCCGCGCCTATCATGTGCTGCCAAAGCTGACCAACCAACACGGCGAACCGGCGGGCGCGGTCTATGGCTACACGACCATGTTGTGGAAGCTCGCGAACGAACTGCACAAGGCGGACGGGCCGACCCATCTGGCGGTGATCCTCGACAAGTCCGAACACACGTTCCGCAACGAGCTTTACGACCAGTACAAGGCGCACCGCCCGCCTGCGCCCGAAGACCTGAAACCCCAATTCCCGATGATCCGCGACGCGACGCGCGCATTCAGCCTGCCGTGCATCGAAGAGCAGGGCTGGGAAGCCGATGATCTGATCGCCAGCTATTCGAAAGCCGCGCTGGCGCAGGGGTGGTCGGTCACGATCGTCAGTTCCGACAAGGACCTGATGCAGCTCCTGACCGATCCGAACATCGACATGCTCGACACGATGAAGGACAAACGGATCGGCCCGGCGGAAGTGATCGAGAAATTCGGCGTCGGTCCCGATAAATTGGGCGAAGTGCTCGCGCTGATGGGCGACAGCGTCGACAATGTCCCCGGCGTTCCCGGCATCGGTCCCAAGACTGCCGCCAAGCTGATCCTCGAACATGGCGATGTCGAATCGGTGCTCGCCGCCGCGCCGTCGATGAAGCCGTCGAAAATGCGCGACAATCTGATCGAGCATGCCGACGCCGCACGGCTGTCGCGCAAGCTGGTCGAACTGGCATGCGACGTGCCGCTGCCCGACCCGCTCGATTCGCTGGAATTGAAGGGCATTCCCGAGCCGCCGCTGCGCGCGTTTCTGGAGCATCACGGGTTCCGCTCGCTGCTCGCCAAATTGCCGAGCGATGCGCCCGCGGGGGTGGATGCGCCCGGGGTGCCCGAGGCGACCACCGCCGCCGCGCCCGACCTGCCCGACGATCCGCCGTGCGACCACGACAATTACGAAACCGTCACCGACGAAGCCGCGCTCGACCGCTGGATTCAGATTGCCCGGCATCAGGGCTGGATCGCGATCGATACCGAGACGACGGCGAAAGACCCGATGTCGGCAGAGCTGGTCGGCGTGTCGATGGCGCTCCACCCCAATCTCGCCTGCTATGTCCCGCTTGGCCACGGCAGCAGCGACATGTTCGCCGAGAAGCCGGTTCAGCTTTCGCCGGACGTTGCGTTACCGAAACTGAAGGCGCTGTTCGAGGACTCTGCCGTGCTCAAGATCGGGCACAACCTGAAATACGACCTCATCATTCTCAGGAAGCTGGGAATCGACGTTGCGCCCTATGACGACACGATCGTCATGAGCTTCGATCTCGACGCGGGCCTGCACGGCCACGGCATGGACGAACTCGCTGCCACGCACCTTTCGCATAGCTGCATCGCCTATAAGGACGTGACCGGCACGGGCAAAAAGGCGATCGGCTTCCACGAAGTCGATCTGAAGGCCGCCACCCGCTACGCCGCCGAGGATGCCGATGTGACGCTGCGCCTGTGGCGGCGGTTCAAACCGCGGCTGACGCGCGAGGAAGTGACGCGCGTCTATGAACGCGTCGATCGCCCGCTCGTCTCGGTCATCGCCGACATGGAGATGGCAGGTGTAAAGGTCGATGCGAAGGTGCTGTCGCGCTTGTCGGAAGAATTTGCCGCCCAGATGGCGAGCCTGGAAACCGAAATCCACGATATCGCAGGCACCAAATTCACCATCGGCAGCCCCAAGCAATTGGGCGACGTGCTGTTCGAGCAGATGGGGCTGAAAGGCGGTCGCAAGGGCAAGTCGGGCGTCTATTCGACTGACGTCAACGAGATGGAGCGCCTCGCCGCGGAGGGCGTCGAGATCGCGCGCAAGGTGCTCGACTGGCGGCAATTGTCGAAGCTCAAGTCCACCTATACCGACGCGCTCCAGCAACAGATCGACGGCAAGACTGGCCGCGTCCACACAAGCTACAGCCTGACCGGCGCGCAGACCGGGCGGCTGTCGTCGACCGACCCCAACCTCCAGAATATCCCGATCCGGACCGAAATCGGGCGGCAAATCCGCGACGCCTTCGTTGCCGAACCGGGCAACGTCATCCTCGCCGCCGACTATTCGCAGATCGAACTGCGGTTGGCCGCGCACATCGCCGAGGTGCCCGCGCTGCGCGATGCGTTCGCGCGCGGCGACGACATTCACAACATGACCGCGCAGGAATTGTTCGGAGAGGTCAACCGCGAAACGCGAGGGCGCGCCAAGACGATCAACTTCGCCATCCTCTACGGCATTTCGCGCTGGGGACTGGCTGGACGGCTCGACGTGACCGCGGACGAGGCGCAGGCGATGATCGACCGCTATTTCGAACGCTTCCCCGGCATCAACCGCTACATCGCCGAAACGCTCGAATTCGTCCGCGAGCATGGCTTCACCCGCACCTTGTTCGGTCGCAAGACGCATATCTCGCGGATCAAATCCAAGGTCCAGCACGAACGCCAGGGCGCCGAGCGCGCCGCCATCAACGCGCCGATCCAGGGGACCAGCGCCGACATCATCAAACGCGCGATGGTCCGCATGGGACCGGCGCTCGCCGAGGCGGGTCTGCCCAAGGTGCGGATGCTGATGCAGGTGCATGACGAACTGGTGTTCGAACTGCCCGAAGGCGATGTCGAAGCTGCAAAGCCCGTCATCGAGCGCGTTATGGCAACGGCGGCCGAACCGGCAATCACCCTGACCGTCCCGCTCGGCGTCGAGATCGGCGTCGGCCCCAGCTGGGGCGCCGCGCATTGAGCCAGACCCCGACCGAAGGCGCAAAGCCGCCATCGGACGACATCAACGCGCTGGCCCGCGGCGGGCGGACCAATGTGTTCGGCTTTGCGCTGCGGTTACTCGCGCGCCTCCCGTTTCTGTTCATCGCCGGGCGCATCTATGGCCCGGAGATTGTCGGGCGGTTCGCGCTTGCCGTCGTGGTGGTCGAACTCGCGGCGTTGCTTGCCACGCTGGGTCTGAAGCGCGGGCTGGCGCAGGCGCTGTCGAATACCGAACGCCCCCACGCGCATGTCGTGTGGGATGCCCTTGTCGTCGCGCTGGTCCTGTCGATGATCGCCAGCGCCGTGCTGTTCGTGTTTCCGCAGGCGATGTACCCCAATTCAGAGGTGATCGGCCTCGAATGGCTGCTGCCGTGCGTGATCTTCGCGCTGGCCTGGTCGGACGTCAGCCTGGCGGCGCTTGCCTATCGCCATAACGTGAAAGCCACCGTGACCGCGCGCGCGGTGGTCGAGCCGTGGACGATCTCGATCGCCGCCTGGGCGCTGTCCTATGTGTCGTCGCGCGACGGCCTGATCATCGCCTATGTCCTGTCGATGGTCGCCGCGCTGATCGCGTCGATGATCCCGTTCATCAAAAGCTATGGCCTGCCGCGCGGGTGGAAGCCACGGATCGGTCCGATGTTCGCGCTGGCCCGCCGCAACGCACCGCTTGCCGGGGCCGATGCAATCGAATGGGGCACGCGCAACGTCGATCGCTTCATCCTGGGGCTGCTGTTCTCGCCCGCGGTCGTCGGCATCTACTACATGGCGCAGCAGGTCGCATCCTTGCCGCAAAAGCTGAAGACCAGCTTCGATCCCGTGCTCGGCCCGGTCATCACCCGCAGCCTCGCGGAAAACGACAAGGCCGCGGTCGCGCGCCAGATCAGGCAGGTCGGCTTCTGGATCATGGCCGCGCAAGCCGCGCTGGCACTGGCGGGCGGCATCCCGGCGGAAGGCGTGATGGGCGTGATCGGGCCGGAGTTCGTGGTGGGCGCAGGCGCGCTCTGCTTCCTGCTCGCCGCCGAAGTGCTGGCCGCACAGGGGGCGGTGGCGGAGGCCGGTCTCGTCTATGTCGCGCGCCACCGCAACCTGATGCTGTCGGCCATCCTGTTGGGTTTCCAGATCGCGCTCAGTTTCGCGCTCGTTTTCGTCATGCGCGACCTGGGCTGGCCCGAAACCTGGCAAGCGGCGGGTCCGGCCGTCGCGCTTGCCGCATCGCTCGCGGTCGGGTCGTTCGTCAAAAGCTGGTTCCTGAAACGCATTCTCCAGCATCCAGTGTCCGGCCTGCGCTGGCCGTTCGTCTGGGCAGTTCTCGCGGCACTGGTCATCGGTTATTTCGTCACTCAACTTCCCGAATGGGCGGAGCTGATCATCGGCATCCCGATGATCCTGGCGGTCTATTTCTTCGTGCTGGGCAAATGGGCGCTGGAGCCGGAGGACCGCGCGCTGTTCAGGAAACTGCCGCGCCCCGAAGCCCCGCCCGATCCGGGCGCGAACGCCGGATAGTACACCAAAAATAGCGTCACCCCGGACCTGTCCCGGGGTCCACCAGGCGGCAAGCGTCCACGATAAAGTGCGTTCGCAACGCAAGCGGCTTGGTGGACCCCGGAACAAGTCCGGGGTGGCGGGTGGTGGCGTTATTGGCTAAGCGCGCGCCGCAACCGGTCGCGGATCAGACGCAACTGCGCGCGCTGATCGACCACTTCGCTCCGCGGCACGCGGCGTTCGCTCGCGAGCAGCTTCTGCACGCCTGCGATCGTGTAACCCTCATGGTTGAGCAGCCGGTCGATCCGGCGCACCAGATCGACATCCTCGGGCCGGTAATAACGGCGCTGGCCGCCGCGCTGCAGCGGCTTCAGCTGGGGAAAGCGCGTTTCCCAATAGCGCAGCCGATGCTGCGGCAAGCCGGTTTCCTGCGACAATTCGCCAATGGTGCGCCACGCACCCTCCGCCTTGTCGCCGGTCGCCAACCCCGTGCTCAGCCCGCCGCGACGATGCGGTCGCGCATCATCTGGCTGGCGCGGAAGGTCAGCACGCGGCGCGGGGCGATCGGCACTTCGACGCCGGTCTTGGGATTGCGACCCACCCGCTCGCCCTTGTCGCGCAGGACGAAGGTGCCGAAGCCGGAGATCTTCACATTCTCGCCGCGCGACAGCGATTCGCACATGTGGAACAGGATTCTCTCTACCATTTGCGCGCTGTCGGCGCGCGAGAGACCGATTTCCCGGTTCAGTGCCTCGGCCAGATCGGCCCGTGTCAGAGTTTCGCCCGCAGCCATAGGTTTTCGACCCCCAATTGCCGTTATCCGTCAGGATAGCATGGGTTTAGCAACAGCGGAAGCGGAGCGAACCGGGCTCCCGTCCCGTTTTAGACTCGCAGGACCGCAGCGCCCCAGGTGAAACCGCCGCCCATCGCCTCCAGCACCACCAGATCGCCCGATTTGATGCGCCCGTCGCGCAACGCCGTATCGAGCGCGAGCGGCACCGACGCGGCGGAGGTGTTAGCGTGCTGATCCACCGTCACCACCACCTTTTCCGACGGCAGGTCGAGCTTGCGCGCGGTGGCGTCGAGGATGCGGGCATTGGCCTGATGCGGCACCACCCAGTCGACGTCCTCGGCAGTGAAGCCCGATCCTTCGAGCGCCTCGTTCATCACGCTTGCCAGATTGACGACCGCGTGGCGGAACACCTCGCGCCCCTTCATCCGCACCTTGCCGACGGTGCCGGTGGTCGATGGCCCGCCATCGACATAGAGGAGTTCGTTGTGACGCCCGTCGGCGTGCAGCTTGGTCGAAAGGATGCCACGCGGGGCGGCGTCGTCGACATCCTCGGCCGCCAGCACGATCGCCCCCGCGCCGTCGCCGAACAACACGCAAGTGGTGCGATCTTCCCAATCAAGGATGCGGCTGAACGTCTCCGACCCGATTACCAGCGCGCGGGTGTGGACGCCCGAGCGGATCATCGCATCGGCGACCTGCACGGCATAAAGGAAACCCGAACACACCGCCGCCACGTCGAACGCGACGCAATCGTCGATGCCGAGCGCGGCCTGAACCTTGGTCGCGGTGGCGGGGAAGGTCTGGTCCGGCGTGGCCGTCGCCAGCACGATCAGGTCGATGTCGGTCGGCGGGAAGCCAGCCGCGTCGAGCGCCTTGCGCGCGGCGTCGGTCGCGAGCGTCCCCGTCGTCTCGTCGGCCTCGGCGATGTGGCGAAACCGGATGCCGGTGCGCTCGACGATCCATTCGTCCGAGGTATCGACGCGCTCGGCCAGGTCGGCGTTCGATACGCGGTTGCGCGGCAAGGCGGAGCCGGTGCCCTTCAGGACCGCGCGGCGCGTCACTTGGCGCGCACTCCCGCTTGCGCCGCGCGCGCGTCTTCCTCGAAATGGCGAAGGTCTTCGTGGATGCGCGCGGTCAGGTCGTCGCGCACCATCTTGGCCGCGACCGCGATCGCATTCTCGACACCCATTTCGTTGGCGCCGCCGTGGCTTTTGACGACCAGCCCGTTGAGGCCGAGAAACACCGCGCCATTATGGTTGTTGGGATCGAGGTGATCGCGCAGCAGCCGCGTCGCGGGCAGCGAAATGAGGAAGCCGAGCTTCGAGCGGATCGAGCTGGAAAAGGCGCGCTTCAACAAGTCCGCGACGAACCGCGCGGTGCCCTCCATCGTCTTCAGCGCGATATTGCCGGAAAAGCCGTCGCAGACGATCACATCGACTTCGCCGCGCGACAGCCGGTTACCCTCGATGAAGCCCACGAATTCCATCGGCAGATGGACGGCGAGACGGAGTGCGGCGGCGGCATCGCGAATCTCGTCGGTGCCCTTGCCCTCTTCGGTACCGATGTTGAGCAGCGCCACGCGCGGGCGTTCGAGGTCGAGCGCGGTGCGCGCATAGGCCGCGCCCATCACCGCGAACTCGATCAGGTTGCGGGCGTCGACTTCGGTATTGGCGCCCAGATCGAGCATCACCGTGTCGGTATCGCCCAGGCTGGGCATCAGCGCGGCAAGCGCCGGGCGGTCGATGTCCTTCATCGTGCGAAGCGACAGCTTGGCCATCGCCATCAGCGCGCCGGTATTGCCGGAGGATACGGCGGCGGCGGCTTCCCCACGCTTCACCAGATCGATGGCGATCCCCATCGACGTGGTCTTGGCGCGGCGGATCGCCTGACTTGGCTTGTCGTTCGCCCCGACCTGGTCAGGCGCGTGGACGATTTCGGATGCCGCCGTCAGGTTGGGGTGCGATTCGAGCCCGGCGCGAATCGCCGTCTCGTCGCCGACCAGCAAGAAGCGCAGACCGTCGAACCGGCGTCGCGCACGCGCAACCCCGGCGAGCATCACCGCAAGCCCCTCGTCACCGCCCATCGCATCGACGGCGATTCTTGAGCTTGCAGACATGCGCGGGTCCAACCTCAACTAACGGGGTGAGAGGCGGATCAGCCTTCGACCGAAATGACTTCGCGGCCGTTATAATGGCCACATGCCGAACACAAGGTGTGCGGGCGCTTCAACTCGCCGCAGTTCGAGCATTCTTGGAATGCCTGAACGCTGAGCGCGTCGTGCGAACGACGCATGCCACGCCGCGAAGGCGAAGTCTTTCTTTTTGGAACGGCCATCTCGGCAACCTTTACGAAATCGATCAGAAACGAATCGGGTGTCGCGATACGCCGACCGCGCTTTTCCGGACAAGCGACCGTCTCCGGCCACCCGCCGGACCAGCGGGATAGCGAGGTCGCGAGGCGAGCGCGTGCCTATACCGAATTTCCGCGCCGTTGCAAGCACTGCCCATGCACGGAATGCCGATGAGGCACCACAAACCTCCGGGCGCTCCAGCAGGAAACCCCTTACCCCCGCCGCGCGAACCAGATGACATGCTGCGGTCCCTTGCCGTTGCTGCGCGCGCGCACCTTTACCTCGTCCACCGCGAAACCGGTTTCGTGCAACCGCCGGGTGAAGGCGGCGTCGGTGCCCGCCGACCACACCGCCAGCACCCCGCCGGGCCGGAGCGCCGCCTTCGCCACCTGAAGCCCGTGCGCCGAATAGAGCCGGTCGTTGGCGTCGCGCACCAGCCCGTCAGGGCCGTTGTCCACGTCGAGCAGGATCGCATCGTAACGGCCGGCACCATCGGCGATGATGTCGGCTACATCGCCCATCGCCAGCGTCACGCGGGGGTCGTCGAGGCATCCGGCCATCAATTCTTCCATCGGCCCGCGCGCCCAGTCGATGATTTCCGGCACCAGTTCGGCGACCGTCACCCGCGCATCCGGCCCCAGCCGGGCAAGCGCCGCGCGCAAGGTGAAGCCCATGCCATAACCGCCGATCAGCAGATGTAGCGCAGTGCGCCCGGCCAGCCGGTCGATCGTCAGATTGGCAAGCGCCTCTTCCGATCCGCTCATGCGGCTGCTCATCAACTCGTTGCGGTCGAGCACGATCATGAAATCGCGTCCTCGCCGATACAGGCTGAGCAATTGCCCGCTGGGCACCTGTGCGGTGCCGAGCAATTCTCTGGGGGTCATCGCATCACTTTCGCATCGGGCCGGTCGCCCCTGCCGATAGCCGCACCGTGCCGCCAAGGCGAGCTTGCGTGCCGCAGGGGCGCCGGGGCGCCGCTAGTGGGCTCTGATCCTAGTTTTGCGAAATGCCGCGTTTTGCCCTATCGGGACCGCCACGGAGAGCGCTCGATCGTCCGGTGCGCTCAATTCTTTCGACAATAGCAGGAACCCGCACTCCCTTATGCCTTCGTTCAACCAGACGTTTCAGGAACGCGCAGAGCGCTCCGCCAAGGCCAAGCAGGCCGCACTCGAAAAGCTCCGCAACAAGCCGCCGGTGGACGAATCCGTGCTTGCCGAGCGCCGCGCCGCCGCCGAGCGCAAGGAAGCCGCGCAGGCCGCCAAGCGCGCCGAGAAACAGGCCGAACGCGACCGCATCGCCGCCGAGAAAAAGGCTGCCGCCGAAGCCGCCGCCGCCGCAGCCGAGGCCGAGCGCATCGCGGCTGCCGAGGCCGCCGAAAAGGCGCGCCCCAAACTCCCCACCGCCGCCGAGCTGAAGGCCGCCCGCGACGCCCGCTACGCCGCCCGCAAGGCCCGCGTCGGCAAGAAATAACCGGCCAAGCCGGGTGTCCGTTCGGCGCCCGGCAATCACCTCCCGCGACAGGCGCCCGCCTTTGATGACCGCATCCGAGCTTCAGGACATGCTCGTCGCCACGCTCGCGCGCCGCTGTGGCGGCACCCAGCGGCGTTGGCGGCTGGCGCTGGGACCGGTGCGGATGCTGCCCGCCGAGCTTTATCCGCATTGCAACTGGACAGTGCAGCCAGAGGGCAGCGCGCCGGAAATCGCGGCGATCGAATCGCTGCTCGACCATGTGCGCCTGTCGCACCCGATCGTCCGCGCCGACTGACCCCAGACGTGCCAACCCGGCGCCCGGCACAAACGCGATTGCGATTCCGCGGCGCACACGCCAGATGCCCCAGAATGACCGATCAACCGACCAAAGCCGACATCCGCTCCGCCGCGCTCGCCTCCAAGGCATGGCCCTATGAGGAGGCGCGCAAGATCCTCGCGCGCTACAAGGATGCGCCGCCCGCGAAAGGCCATGTGCTGTTCGAGACCGGCTATGGCCCGTCGGGGCTGCCGCACATCGGCACGTTCAACGAAGTGCTGCGTACGACGATGGTCCGCCGCGCCTTTGAGGAGATGTCGGACATTCCGACCCGGCTGATCGCCTTTTCGGACGATATGGACGGTCTGCGCAAGGTGCCCGACAATGTCCCCAACCGCGAGATGCTGGGCGGCTATATCGGCCATCCGCTGACCAAAGTGCCCGATCCGTTCGGCACGCACGACAGCTTCGCCGCGCACAATAATGCCCGGCTGTGCGCGTTTCTCGACCAGTTCGGCTTCGATTACGAATTCGTCTCGGCCACCGATTATTACCGGTCGGGCCGATTCGACAACGCGCTGCGCGGCGTGCTGCGCCACTACGACGCGATCATGGGCGTCATGCTGCCGACGCTGCGCGCCGAGCGTCAGGCGACCTATTCGCCCGTCCTCCCGATCAGCCCCAAATCGGGCGTCGTGCTTCAGGTGCCGGTCGAGGTGATCGATGCGGAGGCCGGGATCGTCGCGTTCGTCGATGAGGGCGAACGCATCGAACAGTCTATCCTGTCGGGCGGTGCCAAGCTGCAATGGAAAGTCGACTGGGCGATGCGCTGGGTCGCGCTCGGCGTCGATTACGAAATGTCGGGCAAGGACCTGATCGATTCGGTGATCCAGTCGTCGAAGATCGCGCGCGTGCTCGGCGCCCGCCCGCCCGAAGGCTTCAATTACGAAATGTTCCTGGACGAAAAAGGCGAGAAGATTTCGAAGTCGAAGGGCAATGGTCTCAGCCTCGAACAATGGCTGACCTATGGTCCCGACGAGAGCCTTGCCTTCTACATCTATCGCGAACCCAAAAAGGCGAAGGCGCTGCACATGGGCGTGATCCCGCGTGCGGTGGACGATTACTGGCAGTTCCGCGCCAATTATGGTGGTCAGGCGATCGAACAGCGGCTCGGCAATCCGGTCCATCACATCCATGGCGGACGGCCGCCTGAGGAGGCGCTGCCGGTGACCTTCGGCCTGCTCCTCAATCTGGTCGGCGTGATGGGCGACGCGACCAAGGAACAGGTCTGGGCCTATCTCAAAAACTACGTCCCCGAAGCCTCGCCCGAGGCGAATCCGGCGCTCGATCACCTGATCGGCTATGCGCTCGCCTATGGTCGCGATTTCGTCGCGCCGACGCTCAACCGCCGCGCGCCCGAGGGGGTCGAGGTGGCGGCGCTGCGCGATCTCGACGCCGCGCTTGCCGAAGGCGGCGCGGATGCGAGCGCCGAGAACATCCAGAACCATGTCTATGAAATCGGCAAGACGCATTTCGGCAAGGAAGCACTGCGCGACTGGTTCAAGGCGCTCTACGAAACGCTGCTGGGGTCGAGCCAGGGGCCGCGGATGGGCAGTTTCATCGCGCTTTACGGGGTGGAGAACAGCCGCAAGCTGATTGCGGACGCACTGGCGAAGGTAGCGTAACCCGGTGCTCCGGCGAAAGCCGGAGCGGCGGAGAACGAAGCTTCCGATCGCCACCACTCCGGCTTTCGCCGGAGCACGAGTTACCTCAATTCCCGCCCTCGACCGTCGGCGCCAGCCACCGGAGCGTCACCGGTCCGCCGCCGGGCAACCGCTCCGCCGCGAGCCCTGCTTCGGTCAGCGCGGCGACCACCGCGTCGGCATTGTCGGCCGTCCCGCTGACCCCCAGCGGCAGGCGAAGGCGTTGTCCGGCCCAGATCGCGGTCTGAAGATTGCGCTGACCGTCCGCGTCCGGTCCGTCCTCGCCGAAACTGATCGCCGCAGGCGCAACCGCTGGCGGCACCAGTTCGACCGACCAGCCCTGCGCCGCCGCGCCGACACGCTGTTCGAGCGCGCGATAGGAAGCAAGGCTCGCCCCCGGCAGCGCCGCCGCCGTCACCACCGCGCGGCGGTTGCCCCGATCGAGCAGCACCGCCTCGCTCGGCACGCCCGCGACCAGCGCGAGTTGCTCGGCCAATCGGGTAACCGTGCGCGCCTCCCGTGTGGCCTGTTCGTTGGCCTGGGCGCGGGCAACCTGGGTCGCTTCGGCATCGCCGACGCCGACACGGAACTGTTCGATCTGCACGTCGACGGGACGATTGAAGGTGCGCGCCAGCGTCGCCGACACTTCCTGTTCGGCCTGCGCGATATAGGTCGGGGTCAACACGGTCGCGGTCACCCGCAGCGGTTCGGCGCCGTAGTCGATCTCTAGCTGGCTCACGCGCGAACTGTCGCCGAATTCGGTCGATACGACGTCACGCGCCTGGCGCTGCGCGGTCGCTTCCCAGGCGATCTGGCGCAGCGAAAAGCCCAAGGGTACGGCAAGCGCCGCGAATACCACCAGCATTCCCAGCGTCTGCAACATCGACTGGCGCGGCGACAAGCGCGGTCCGAAGCCATAAAGGCGCGCCATGATCGCCGCCGACGCCGCGATCACCATGAAGTTGGTGAAAAAGAGCAGGAACGCGCCGAAGAATACCGTGCTGTTCCACGTCGCCAGCCCGTATCCGACGGTGGCAAGCGGCGGCATCAGTGCGGTGGCGATCGCCACGCCGACGACCGCACCCTCGCGTCCCCGGATCATCGCATAGGCGCCCGCGAGGCCGGAAAACAGCGCCACCAGCAGGTCGAACAGATTGGGCCTGGTGCGGGCGGCCAGTTCGCTGGTCAGCGTCTGCAGCGGCGACATCAGCACGATTGCGGCAGTGAACAGGATGGCAAGCACCGTCCCCAGCGCCAGCGCCATCAGCGTGCGCTTGATCTCGCGCGAATCGAACAGCGTGACGCCGAATCCCAGCCCGATGATCGGCCCCATCAAGGGGGAGATCAACATCGCGCCGATCACGACCGCAGGCGACGACAAAAGCAGCCCCAGCACCGCAATCCCCGCCGACATCAGCGTCATGAACACATAACGCCCGTCAAACCCGCCTTCGTCCTCGACCTTTTCGACCACCTTCATGTGATCGACGGTCGCGACGACGTGATTGCGCCACCAGTGCAGGATGGGATGCGGATCGACCGCGCTGGGAACCGTAGCCATGCGCGGGGCGTAAGTGATTTGGCGTCGGTATGCCAGTCAGCAGAGCGTGGCTATTCAAGGATTACCGGGTTCGGTGTGGCGCCAGCGCGGGACATGAAAAAAATTCGCAAGATCATTGAACCCATCTGGATCTTGGGACGTTTTGGGGATGTTCTATCGAAAGAAAGAGCGTTTGACGAACCAAAGCCTTGCGCTGCGGGTCGTCCAGGGAGGCCCGCCGCGAAAGCGACGGGCCTTACTCGTTTCCGGGGTGGTCGATCCAAGCGTTAGCCACGATCATGACATGCCGATCCCATGCCATTCCAGCATTCCCGGCAATGACCGGTTCGACCAGTCGATCTGTAGCACGCGTCGACGATGACCTCGTGCGGCGCGCGATGCATGGGCGATCGGGGTGGCATAGGCCCAGACGTCGCCAGCAGATGCGAGGCATTCGCCGATCACGCCCTGCGTGACGATGGTATCCAGATCGTTTTCAGCGATGCGGCCCAACCGGTGTGAACCCCGTACAATCCGCAACGGCGCATTGTCATGCGGGACATCATCGAGATGAACGCGCAACGTCACCATCGCCTCGATCACGTCGAAGGGCGGCTCGACATGCTGGATGCCGTGTTTGACCGACCAAGGTCCGTAACCCGGCATATCCATCCGCGCAGCAACCGCAATCGTACGATCCTGATGCCATCCCAGCGCCCAGTTCGCTGCGGCCGACTTGTCAAACATGATCGCCCGAACCGGCCGCACGCCCGCGCCGCGATAATCCGCTGCCACTTGGTGCAGCGCCGATCCGGGCGCGAGCAGATCGGCAAGTCCGTGCGTATCGCGCAGCCGCAACCCGGCGCGTCCCTGCGGCAGAGCATCACTCAGTCGTTCGAGCGCGGGCAGAACCGAAAGAGCGGCCCCTGGATGGAGAGCCGCCCCGTCGATTTCGAAATCAAGCGGATCGTTCACGATCCCGCCGACCTCACAGTTTTTCAGTAAGCTCCGGCACCACCTTGAACAGATCGCCCACAAGCCCGTAATCCGCGACCTGGAAGATCGGCGCGTCTTCGTCCTTGTTGATGGCGATGATGGTCTTCGAATCCTTCATCCCCGCCAGATGCTGGATCGCGCCCGAAATGCCGACCGCAATATAGACTTCCGGCGCGACGATCTTGCCGGTCTGGCCGACCTGATAGTCGTTGGGGACATAGCCCGCATCGACCGCCGCGCGGCTTGCGCCCACGGCTGCGCCAAGCTTGTCGGCAAGCGGTTCGATGATGGTCGTGAAATTCTCGCCATTCTGGAGCGCACGGCCGCCGGAGACGATGACCTTTGCGCTGGTCAGCTCGGGGCGTTCGGACTTGGCGATTTCCGCCGATACAAAGCTTGAGAGACCCTTGTCGCCGGTTGCCGATACGGACTCGACAACGCCCGAACCACCTTCGGTCGCCGCCTTGTCGAACGCGGTGCCGCGCACGGTGATGACCTTCTTGGCATCCTTCGACTGAACGGTTGCGATCGCGTTGCCCGCATAGATCGGGCGCGTGAACGTGTCTTCGCTTTCGACCGACAGGATATCGCTGATCTGCATCACGTCGAGCAGCGCGGCAACGCGCGGCGCGATGTTCTTGCCGGTGGTGGTGGCGGGCACCACGAACGCGTCGTGATGGCCCATCAGTTCGACGACCAGCGGCGCGACATTTTCGGCGAGCGAATGGCCGTAAGCCGCGTCATCGGCGACATGGACCTTGCCCACGCCCGCGATCTTGGCGGCTTGTTCGGCAACCGCGCCGCAGCCTTCGCCTGCGACGAGCAGATGGACTTCGCCCAGTTGCGATGCGGCGGTGACTGCGGCCAGCGTGGCGTCCTTGACGGACGAATTGTCGTGTTCGACCCAGACAAGCGTTTTCATAAAACCGTCCTCTCAAACCGTTCGCGCTTAGCTAGTCGAAGCGCTGTCCTTCTTCGTGCGAAGAAAAGTGCAGGGCTTCGACACGCTCAGCCCGAACGGGAATTGTTATTTCGCGACGCCCAGCGCCTTCAGCTTGGCGACCAGTTCGTCTACATCGGCGACCTTCACACCCGCGCTGCGCTTTGGCGGCTCGACCACCTTGAGCGTGGTCAGCCGTGCCGACACGTCCACGCCGTAATCGGCGGGCGTCTTGTTCGCGAGCGGCTTGGACTTGGCCTTCATGATGTTGGGCAGCGACGCATAGCGCGGCTCGTTCAGGCGCAGGTCGGTGGTGACGATCGCGGGGAGCTTCAAGGAAACCGTCTCCAGCCCGCCATCGACTTCGCGCGTGACCTTGGCGGCGTCGCCTTCGATCTCGACCTTGGACGCGAAGGTGCCCTGACCCCAGCCGAGCAGCGCCGCCAGCATCTGGCCGGTCTGGTTGTTGTCGTCGTCGATCGCCTGCTTGCCGAGGATCACCATCTGCGGCGCTTCTTCCTCAACCACCTTGGCGAGCAATTTGGCGACGCCCAGCGGTTCGACGCGCTCTTCGCTCGTAATCAGGATCGCACGGTCAGCCCCCATCGCGAGCGCCGTGCGCAGCGTTTCCTGCGCCTTCGCCTCGCCGATCGACACCGCGACGATTTCGGTCACCGCGCCCTTTTCCTTCAGGCGGATGGCTTCCTCGACCGCGATTTCGTCGAACGGGTTCATCGACATCTTGACGTTCGCCAGATCGACACCCGACCCGTCCGCCTTCACGCGGGGCTTTACGTTATAGTCAAGCACGCGCTTGACCGGGACCAACACTTTCATTCGATCTCTCTCCCATGTCCCAACCGTTCCTGGGGAGGACGGCTGGCCCCCCGCGCTTGCGAAGCGGGGGGCGACATTCAAACCGTTTGGACGAAGGCTTAAGCGGCCTTCTGCACCTCTGCGACGATCTTCTTCGCAGCATCGCCCAGGTCGTTCGCAGGGACGATCGCCAGGCCCGAATTGGCGAGGATTTCCTTACCCTTTTCGACATTGGTGCCTTCAAGGCGAACGACCAGAGGCACCGAAAGGTTCACTTCCTTTGCCGCTGCGACGATGCCCTCGGCGATGATGTCGCAGCGCATAATGCCGCCGAAGATGTTGACAAGGATGCCCTTCACCGCCGGGTCGCTCAGGATGATCTTGAACGCTGCGGTCACCTTTTCCTTGTTCGCGCCGCCGCCCACGTCGAGGAAGTTGGCCGGGAACATGCCGTTGAGCTTGATGATGTCCATCGTTGCCATCGCCAGCCCTGCGCCATTGACCATGCAGCCGATGTCGCCGTCGAGCTTGATATAGGCGAGGTCGTATTTCGACGCTTCGAGTTCGGCGGGGTCTTCCTCGGTTTCGTCGCGCAGTTCCATCAGGTCCTTGTGGCGGAACAGCGCATTGCCGTCGAAGCCGACCTTGGCGTCGAGCACCATCAGCTTGTCGTCGTCGGTGACCGCGAGCGGATTGATCTCGATCTGCTCGGCGTCGGTGCCGAGGAACGCGTCGTACAACTTCGATGCGACGTTCGCGGCCTGCTTGGCGAGGTCGCCCGTCAGCCCGAGCGCGCTGGCGACCGCGCGGCCGTGGTGCGGCTGGAATCCGGTGGCGGGATCGACCGAGAAGCTGTGGATCTTCTCC
Organism: Pseudomonadota bacterium; assembly: GCA_023418595.1. Lineage (GTDB taxonomy): Bacteria > Pseudomonadota > Alphaproteobacteria > Sphingomonadales > Sphingomonadaceae > Sphingomonas. The sequence continues at coordinate 48,179 of JAEZZI010000024.1, read as the reverse complement.
GGCGTGTCGTGCGCGACGGTTTCGATGTCCATCCCGCCTTCGGTCGAGACGACGAAGCCGATCCGGCCCGAGGCGCGATCGACCACCAGCGCCAGGTAGAATTCCCTGGCGATGTCGACGCCGTCGGTGACGTAGAGGCGGTTGACCTGCTTGCCCGCGTCGCCGGTCTGGATCGTCACCAGCGTGTTGCCCAGCATATCGGTGGCCGCCGTGCGGACTTCGTCCTCGCTCTTGGCGAGGCGGACGCCGCCCTTGGCGTCGGGACCGAGTTCCTTGAACTTGCCCTTGCCGCGGCCGCCCGCGTGGATTTGCGCCTTCACGACATAGAGCGGCCCGGGCAGCTTCTTTGATGCTTCGACCGCTTCCTCGACGGTCAGCGCGGCATAGCCTGCGGGGACGGGGACGCCGAACTTCGCCAGCAATTCCTTGGCCTGATATTCGTGAATGTTCATGGGGGTGCGCCTGACCTTTTCGAAAAGCGGGTTTGCCCGTGCCTAAAGCATATCGGCGGGCACGAATCCACCCCGGCATTCGGAACCGCCAAAGGTCAGGGCCCTAGGATGCCAGGCCCGTCGTGCACAACGCCGCCGAGGTCGTCGTGACCGCAATGACCTCCGCATCGCCGATGCGGCGCACCAGGTCGATATATTGCGTCAGGCTCAACTGGCCCAGCGTTTCGCGCGACTGACCCGACAATGCCTCCAGACGGCGCAGCTGCGCGATGGTCAGCCGGTCCACCATCCGGCCGGTCATGCAATCGGCGTCGCGATCGGAAAGCCCGCCCGAAACCAGGGCGGACCGCACCCGCGATTCGGCAATGGTTTCCGCGCACCCTGCCAACCCAAGGCCGCAGACCAGTGCGGCGAGAACGATCGGTGATTTCATGGCGAGACTCTCCAGGACGGAATGGAAAAAGGCCGAGCGCACGAACCGGCACCGGGTTCCCGCGCAATGTGACGCAATCGGCGCAAGCGGGTGACGCGGCCCGACCGCGCGCCTATATCGATGCGATGCACTGGTCGCTCGGCATCCTGTTGTTTCTCGGCACCGTCCTCGCGATGGAGGCGTTCGCTTACGTCATGCATCGCTGGGTGATGCACGGTCCCGGCTGGTTCCTGCACAAGAGCCATCACGAACCGCGCGCCGGCAACTGGGAACTGAACGACCTTTATGCCGTGATCTTCGCGATCCCCAGCATTGTGTTGCTGCTGGGCGGGGTGCAGCTGGGCTGGTGGCCGGGCTATGCGTGGATCGGCGCGGGGATCGCCGCCTATGGCGCGATCTATTTCGGGTTTCACGACGTGATCGTCCATAAAAGGCTCAACCACCGCTATCTGCCCAAGTCAGACTACATGAAACGCATCATTCAGGCGCACCGGCTGCACCATGTGGTCGAAACCAAGCACGGCACGGTCAGCTTCGGGTTCCTGTGGGCGCCCAGGCCCGAGGCGCTGAAGGCGGAACTCAAACGTCGCGGCCATGCGGGCGTGCGCGCACCGGTAGGGCGCAACCTGGCACCCGAACCGATGGACGATCTGGCGGCGTGAGAGTGCTCGACTGGCTGGGCCGCACCCTGTTGCTGGTGATGGCGGGACTGGCGACGCTGTCGATCATCGCCTCGGTGGCGTCGGTATCGAACATTCACGGCTCCCCACCGTCGCGATCAGGTAGCGAAACCGTCGCCGAGCGGTTCGAAACGCCCGAAGCACCACCCGTCGAACCGGGCGAACGCGTATCAAGCGAAACGCCGGCTGGTGAGCGCGAAGCCGAGGGCGTGCTCACTGCCATGTCCGCCGCCGACGCGCAGGATGGGGAGATCGCCCGCTGGCTCGAATCCCTGACCTATGCGGTGCTGGCGCTGGCCGGGTTCATGGCTGCAGCGCTGATCGTCCTGCTGCGCATCACCGCGCTTCTCGCCCGAATCTCCGAGCGGCGCTAAGGCGCAGCCGCTTTTGCGCCACCCGAATCAACCGTTGGCGCGGATCAGATTGTCGAAGATCGGGCCGTATAGCGGCTGTTTGAAGCGGCAACCGATGGTGAAATCGTCGCGCCAGGCAACTTCGGCCTCCATCCCGCTCATGCCCGGCAGCGTCACCCAGACGGTGTCGCCGATGCTGAGCGGATGCACTGCCTCCGCCCGGAACCCGGTGGTCGACAGATCGAGAAGACGACACGCGAATTTCGGCCCGCGGCCATCGCGGATCTGCGCGGTGACCGCAATCGGCTGGCGCAGCGCGCGGCGATTGTCGCCCAGCGCGCCGTCGGAAGGATGACTCATCGTTACTCCGTTACTCACGACCCACGGCGATCATGCCCAGTTTCGGGCCGCTCGCAATCGCCATCGAACATGCTAGGCGAAAAAGCGATGCTCGCCGACCCGCTTTTTTATCTGCTCGCCGTCCCCGCGGTGGTGTTGCTGGGACTCGCCAAGGGGGGATTTTCGGGCATGGGCGCGCTGTCGCTGCCGATGCTGTTGTTCGCGGTCGACCCGGTTCAGGCCGCGGCGATCCTGCTGCCGATCCTGATGGTGCAGGATGTCGTCAGCGTCTGGGCATTCCGGCGCACCATCGACTGGGGCGTAATCGCAGCGATGCTGCCGGGGGCGGGGATCGGCATATTGCTCGGCTATCTTTACGCCGCCAGCGTGTCGCCCGAAGCGGTGATGGCGGCGGTGGGGGCGATCTCGATCCTGTTTGGCGCGTACCGGCTGTGGGTCGAGCGTGGCGATCCGCCCGTTCCCCGGCACTTGCCGGGGTGGAGCGGGCAGCTGTTCGGGATCGCATCGGGCTTCACCAGCCAGATCGCCCATGCCGGCGCGCCGCCCTTCCAGTTCTGGGTGCTGCCCCGCCAGCTGGCGCGCGACATGCTGGTCGGGACCAGCGCCTTCTTCTTTTTTGCGGTCAACTGGCTGAAAGTGCCCGCCTATGCCGCGCTGGGTCAGTTCACGCGTGAGAATATGCTGACCGCAGCCGCGCTGATGCCGGTGGCGATCGCCTCGACCTTTGCGGGGGTGTGGCTGGTGCGGCGGGTGAGCGCGGGGCGCTTCTATACCGCGATCTATGTGCTGATGATCGCGGTGGGCGTGAAGCTGGTCTGGGACGGGATCGTCTAGGCCGTCCGTGCTCCCGCGAAAGCGGGAGCCCAGAGCCACACACGCGGTCCTTCGCAACCCTGGGCTCCCGCCTTCGCGGGAGCACGGCGGTCAATCGAACAGGCTGGACACCGAGCTTTCGTCCGCGATGCGGCGGATCGCCTCCGCGATCAGCGGCGCGATGGTCAGGTGACGGACCTTGGTCGAAGGGGCGATAACGTCATGGTTGCCGATCGAATCGGTGATGACCAGTTCGTGCAGTTCCGACGCATCGACGCGCGCGACCGCGCCGCCCGACAGCACGCCGTGAGTGCAATAGGCGACGACGCCTTCCGCCCCTGCCGCCTTCAGCGCCGCGCCTGCGTTGCACAGCGTGCCTGCCGAATCGACGATATCGTCGATCAGGATGCAGAAACGCCCCTCGACATCGCCGATGATGTTCATCACCTCCGATTCGCCCGCGCGTTCGCGGCGCTTGTCGACGATGGCAAGCGGCGCGTTGTCGAGCCGCTTGGCCAGCGAGCGCGCACGAACCACGCCGCCGACGTCGGGCGACACCACCATCAGATTCTTGTCGGAAAACCGCGCCTTGATATCCTCCGACATCACCGGCGCGCCATAGAGATTGTCGGTCGGGATATCGAAGAATCCCTGGATCTGCCCGGCATGGAGGTCGACCGACAGCACCCGGTCGGCGCCCGCCGTGGTAATCAGGTTGGCGACCAGCTTGGCCGAGATCGGCGTGCGCGGACCGGGCTTTCGGTCCTGGCGGGCATAGCCGAAATAGGGAAGGACGGCGGTGATACGCCTGGCCGACGCGCGGCGCAGCGCATCGATCATGATGAGCAGCTCCATCAGATTGTCGTTGGCCGGAAACGACGTCGACTGGAGCACGAACACATCCTCGCCACGGACATTTTCGAGGATCTCGACGAAGATTTCCTCGTCGGCGAAGCGCCGGACATTGGCCTGGGTCAATGGCGATTCGAGATAGCTGGCCACGGCCTGCGCGAGCGGAAGATTGGAATTGCCCGCGAGGAGTTTCATGGCGTGGACCCTTTCACCGAACTGTCATGCAAGGAGCAGCGGCACCCCCTTATCCGCGCCCGTCGCGAAGGCAAAGGGCGAAGGCGTTTCCGCGCGTCGGAATTTCGGTTAGGGCGCGGATCATGACCGTCATCACTCGTTTCGCGCCCAGCCCGACCGGCCGCCTTCATGTCGGAAATCTGCGCACCGCGCTCCACAACTGGATGTTCGCGCGCTCGAAGGGCGGAAGGTTCCTGCTGCGGATCGACGATACCGACGCTGCGCGATCGGAGGAACGCTTCGTCGATGCGATTCGCGCCGACCTCGACTGGCTGGGCATGACACCCGACGGCGAGGCGCGCCAATCGGCGCGGTTCGATCGCTATGACGCGCGCTTTGCCGAGCTGGTCGCGAGCGGGCGGGTCTATCCCTGTTACGAAACGCCCGAGGAGCTCGACCTCAAGCGCAAGGTGCAACTGGGGCGCGGGCTGCCGCCGGTGTACGACCGCGCGGCGCTGAAGCTGACCGATGACGACCGCGCGGCGTTGGAGCGAGAGGGCGTCCGTCCGCACTGGCGCTTCCGACTGTCCCACGACGCGCCGATCGAATGGGACGACCAGGTGCGTGGACGCCAGCATTTCGACCCCAAAACCATGTCCGATCCGGTGATCCGGCGCGGCGACGGATCGTGGCTCTATCTGCTCCCCAGCGTCATCGACGATATCGACATGGCCATCACCCATGTCGTGCGCGGCGAGGATCATGTGTCGAATACCGCCGCTCAGGTGCAGATGTTCGAAGCGCTGGGGGCAAAGCCGCCGGTGTTCGCGCATGCGGCGTTGTTGACCGGTAGCGAAGGCAAATTGTCGAAGCGGCTGGGCTCGCTCGGCGTCGATCACTTCCGCGACATCGGCATCGAGCCGCAGGCGCTGATCTCGCTGCTTGCGCGCATCGGCACCAGCCAGCCGGTGGAGCCGGTCGTCGATCCCCAGCCGCTGATCGATGCATTCGACTTTTCGCATTTCGGACGCGCGCCTGCGCGGTTCGACGAAACCGAGCTGGCGCAGGTGAATGCGCGGATCGTCCACCAGCTTCCCTATACCCGCGTCGTCCGCCGCCTGCCCAAGGGCATGAACGGCATGGCGTGGAACACAGTGAAGGCCAACCTGTCGACGCTTGATGAGGCCGCCGACTGGTGGGCGATCATCACCGGGCCGTTCACCCCGCCGGTGGCAAGCGCGGACGATCACGCGCTGCTCGACGCCGCCGCGCTGGAAGCGGCGGTCGCCGACTGGCTTGGCGATCCCTGGCATCAGATCACCAACAATCTGAAGGAACTGACCGGGCGCAAGGGCAAGGCGCTGTTCCTGCCGCTGCGCCTGGCGCTGACCGGACGCGACGCCGGGCCGGACATGGCGGCGCTGCTGCCGCTGATCGGGCGCGAAGCGACGATCGAGCGGTTGAAGCATCGGTAGTTTATCGCGCGCGCCCCGCTTCGTTCAATTCGAGCGAAGTCGAGAAACGCGGCCGGCACGCTTGGTTCACGTTTCTCGACTTCGCTCGAAACGAACGATCGGAAGTGGGCGAAAACATATTCTGTCTCACAAAGCTTTAGTTGCGAAACGAAACGCTTAGGTGACACGGGTAAGATGATCTATTCTTGCACAACCTGGCAACAATCAGGAGTGCGACTGCGATGTACGCTGACCGTTCGGATCGCCGCTTTCACATCAACCCCACCAGCATGGCCGTCGCGCTCGCGATCAACGGCGGCGTGCTGGCCGCGCTGTTCCTGGCCGCGCCCGAATGGGTGCCCGGCCATGCCGAGCGACCTGCGCTGACGACGCGCAACATTCCGCTGCCGCCCGAGCCCGTCCCGATTCCGCCCGAGCCGCAGCCGACGACCGACTCGACCCCGCTGCTGAAACCTGCGCCCGCACCGCTGCCGCGGCCCGATATGCCGACACCGCTCGCCGATGTGCCGAGCACCGGGCCGGTCTTCGACATCGGTCCGCTGCCCGCCCCGCTTCCTCCGGTCGGCCCCGGCGGGACGGGCATCGGAACGCGGCCGGTGGAGACGCCCGCGCCGGTGATGGTCGGGGTGTCGGTCGACCCGCGCTTCGCCGACCGGTTTCAGCCCGCCTATCCGCCGTCCGAACAGCGCGAAGGCCGCGACGGACAGGTGGTGGTGCGGGTGCTGGTCGGCACCGATGGCCGGGTGAAGGCGATCGAGCGGATATCGGCGACCAGCGACGCCTTTTTCGCGGCGACGCGCAGACAGGCATTGTCGCAGTGGCGATTCCGCCCCGCGACGCGCGACGGGGTCAGCGTCGAAAGCTGGTATCGGATGTCGGTGACATTTGTTCTGAACTGACCGGCGTCCTCAGCGATCCCCTGGGGCTTTCCGGGGGAAGGGGCTGGTCGCATCGGCGGTCAGCCCCTATCTTTGATCGCACCATGGCACAGTTCCGATTCCTCTCGCCCGCCAATGCGTACCGCGACCTGCGCGATTATGTGACCAAGCGCGAACAGCCGCATCGATTGCTGTTCCTGATCATTTCGGTCGGGATCACGTCGCTGCTGATCGCCGGGTTCGTGAAGGACAGCTTCTTCGAGCGGGCCTACAAGCGCGACATTCAATATGTCGAGGATTGGCGGCTGGACCGTACCGACGAGGAAATCATCGCACGTCAGGCGGTGATGAAGGCCGAGCGCGACAAGATCCTCGCCGAGCTGAAGGCGCGGCAGGAAAAGCGTCAGGCCGAATTCAAGCGGCTGGACGACAAGCTCAATTCATGGGGCATCTGAACGACGACGCGCGCTGGATGGCGGCGGCGGTCGGCTTGTCGTTGCGCGGTCGCGGACGAACGGCGCCCAACCCGTGTGTGGGTGCGATCATCGTCCGCGATGGCCGGGTGATCGGACGCGGCTGGACCCGGCCCGGCGGTCGTCCGCATGCCGAAGCGATGGCGCTGGAACAGGCGGGTGACACCGCTCGCGGCGGCACGCTCTACACCAGCCTTGAGCCCTGCGCGCATGTGTCGCCGCGCGGGCCAACCTGCACCGCGAGCATCCTCGCGAGCGGGGTTGCGCGCGTGGTGATCGGGCTTCGCGATCCGGATCCGCGAACCGACGGCAAGGGCATCGCAGCGCTTGAGGCGGCAGGGATTGAGGTGACCGTCGGCCCCGGGGCAGCCGATGCCGCGCGCGCGATGCGGGGATTTCTGACCCGCCAGCGGTTTGGCCGGGCGCATGTGACGCTGAAACTCGCGACCTCGCTCGACGGGCGGATCGCGCGGGGCGACGGGGAGAGCCAGTGGATCACCGGCCAGGCGGCGCGCGCGCATGGCCATGTCGAACGCGCGCGTCATGACGCCATCTTGGTCGGACGCGGCACGTTCGACGCCGATGCGCCGCGGCTCGACGTGCGGTTGCCGGGGCTGGAGGATCGCGCGCCGACGCGGCTGCTGCTGACGCACGGCGAGGCCCCCGAAGGCTGGAGCGCGGTTGCGTCGGCAGAGGCTGCGGTCACCCAACCGCTGGTCGATCACCTGATGGTCGAGGGCGGGGCGGGCGCGGCATCGGCGTTCCTCGCCGCCGATCTGGTCGATCGCCTGCTCCTCTACCGCGCGCCCATCCTGATCGGCGAGGGGCGCGCCGCGCTGGGGGACATTGGGCTTGGCAGCCTCGCCGATGCACATGGCCGCTGGCGGCGGGTCGACACGCGAATGCTTGGCAGCGACACCCTCGAAGTCTACGAGCGCGTGCGAGACTGAAGGAACACGCATGTTTACCGGCATCGTCACCGACATCGGCAGAATCGAATCCGTCGAGGATCGCGGCGACCGGCGCGTGCGGATCGCCACTGCCTATGACACCGCGACCGTCGATCTGGGCGCGTCGATCGCGTGTTCGGGCGTCTGCCTGACCGTGGTGGACAAGGGGCCGGGCTGGTTCGCGGTCGATGTGTCGGGCGAGACAGTGTCGCGCACCGCCGACCAATGGGCCGCGGGCCGCGCGCTCAACCTCGAACGCGCATTGAAGCTGGGCGACGAACTCGGGGGCCATATCGTCACCGGCCATGTCGATGGCATCGGACAGGTGGTCAGCGTCGCGCCCGACGGCGAATCGAAGAAGATCGTTTTTTCGGTCCCAGCCGCGCTCGCCCCCTTCATCGCGCCCAAGGGGTCGGTGACGATCGACGGGGTGTCGCTGACCGTCAACGAGGTCGCGGACCAGGCAGACGGCACCGCGCAATTCGCGATCAACCTGATCCCCCACACGCAATCGGTCACCACGCTCGGCGCGCTTGCCGAGGGCCAGACCGTCAATATCGAGATCGACGTGCTCGCACGCTATCTCCAACGCATGGAGCAGCTCCGTGGCAAAGCCTGAACTCGCCCGCCTTCCGCACGCCTTTCTCTCCTCGCCCGAGGAGATCATCGACGAGGCGCGCAACGGCCGCATGTATATCCTGGTCGACGACGAGGATCGCGAGAATGAAGGCGACCTCATCATTCCGGCCCAGATGGCGACGCCCGATGCGATCAATTTCATGGCGAAACATGGTCGCGGGCTGATCTGCCTCGCCATGTCCAAAAGCCGCGTCGAGCAGCTCGGCCTCGACCTGATGAGCCGCAAGAACGGCACGCGGCACGAAACCGCCTTCACCGTCTCGATCGAGGCGCGCGACGGGGTCACCACCGGCATTTCCGCCGCCGACCGCGCGCGCACCATTGCCGTTGCCATTGATGCGTCAAAGGGCGCGGACGAGATCGTGACGCCGGGCCATGTCTTTCCGCTCGTGGCACGCGATGGCGGTGTTTTGGTCCGCGCGGGCCATACCGAGGCCGCGGTCGACGTGTCGCGGCTGGCCGGGCTGACGCCTGCGGGCGTGATCTGCGAGATCATGAAGGACGACGGCACGATGGCGCGGATGGACGATCTGGTATCGTTCGCGCAGTTGCACGGGCTGAAGATCGGCACGATTCGCGACCTGATCGCCTATCGCTTCCGCCACGATCACCTTGTCGAAAAGCGGGCCGAGGCGAAGTTTCACAGCCGCTGGGGCGGCGACTGGACCGCGATGACCTTTTGGAACAAGGCGACCGGCAGCGAACAGATCGCGCTGGTCAAGGGCCGGGTCGATCCGAGCAAGCCGACCTTGGTGCGGATGCACGCGCTCAACACCTTTACCGACCTGTTCGGCGAGAGCGGCGAGCGGTCGGCTTTGCTTCAGCGCTCGATGGAAATCATCGCGGAGGAAGGCGCCGGGATCATCGTCGTCATCAACCGCCCGCGCCCCGACCAGTTCACCGTCGCGCTGCAAGCCAAGACCGGAACGCTGCCGCCCAAGGACATGGACGAATTGCGCGATTACGGCGTCGGCGCGATGATCCTGACCGAACTCGGCGTCGGCGAAATGGTGCTGCTGACCAACACCCATCACACGCTGGTCGGGCTGGACGGTTACGGCCTGTCGATCGTCGGCGAGCGGCCGATCGATCTGCCCATTCAATAAATCCCGTTCGCGCTGAGCCTGTCGAAGCGCTGTCCTGCTTTTCCGCCCGACTTTAAGAAGGACAGCCCTTCGACAAGCACAGGGCAAACGGAGTCTGGTTCGTGGCACATATCCTCATCGTCGAAGCGCGCTTCTACGCGCATCTGAACGACCTGCTGCTCGAAGGCGCGCGCGCCGCGATCGAAGCGGCGGGGCATAGCCATGAAACCGTCACCGTCCCCGGCGCGCTCGAAGTACCCGGCGCGATCGCGATGGCGTCCGAAAGCGACCGTTACGACGCCTATGTCGCGCTCGGCGTGGTCATTCGCGGCGAAACCTATCATTTCGAGATCGTCGCGGGCGAAAGCGCGCGGGCGATCATGGCGCTGACGCTCGACGGGACGCCGATCGGCAACGGCATCCTGACCACCGAGGACGAGCAGCAGGCACTGGTCCGCGCGCGTCCCGACGACAAGGACAAGGGCGGCGACGCCGCGCGCGCGGCGATCGCGATGCTCGACCTCAAATCCCGGTTCGGCGGATGACGGAACCGGTCCTGTTCACCGAACGATTGGTGCTGCGGGTGCCGCAGGCGAGCGACCTGGACGGCTGGGCGGCGATGTCGGCGGATGCGGAGACGCAACGCTTTATCGGCGGAGTGAAGAGCCGCGCCGAATGCTGGCGCGATCTGTGCGCGATGCGCGGCGCGTGGGACATTCGTGGCTTTGCGATGTTCTCGGTCGTCGTCCGCGATACCGGGCGCTGGATCGGGCGGATCGGCCCGTGGCAACCCGAAGGCTGGCCGGGAACCGAGGTCGGCTGGGGCGTGATTCTCGACGTCGCCGGACACGGCTATGCCCATGAAGCCGCGGTCGCGTGCATGGACTATGCCGTCGATGTGCTGGGGTGGAGCCACATCATCCACACCATCGACCCCGAAAATATCCGTTCGATCGCGCTGGCGAAACGGCTGGGATCGACCAATGGCGGGCGAACCCAACTGCCCCAACCCTATCAGGACGCGGTGGTCGACGCCTGGGGCCAGAGCGCGGACCAGTGGCGCGCGCGGCGGGCGGGTTAGACTTTCGCGCGCAATCGTTTCCGTCCTCCCGCGCAGGCGGGAGCCCAGGGTAACGAAGGTCACCACCCGCCACCCTGGACTCCCGCTTTCGCGGGAGTACGGATGCATTAGGCCGTAGCTGCTTCCAGTGCCGGATAGTCGGTGTAGCCCTCCGGCCCGGCGCTGTACCAGGTCGCCATATCGTCCGGATTTAGCGGCGCGCCGCGTTCCAGCCGCACCGGCAGGTCGGGATTGGCCAAGAACGGTCGCCCGAAGCTAATCGCATCCGCCAGTCCGGAGTCGAGATCGGCCTGCGCGCGTTCGAGATTGTAATCGCTGTTCAGCACCAGCGGGCGGTTGAACACCTTGCGGATCGCGGGCGACTGCTTGGGCTGGGTCGACTTGCCGAAGGTGCCGTCGGGACCGGGTTCGCGCAGTTCGAGGAAGCCGATGCCGATCCGCTCCAGTTCGGCGGCGGCGGGGACGAACACGCTTGCGGGATCGCTGTCCTTTACCCCCTGCGAATTGCCGTTGGGCGACAGCCGCACCGATACGCGGTCGGCGCCCCACACACCGGCCAGCCGCTCGGTCGCCTGAACCAGCAGGCGGATGCGGTTTTCGGGCGATCCGCCGTAATCGTCGTCGCGGAAATTGGCGTTGTCGCGCAGGAACTGGTCGATCAGATAGCCATTGGCGGCGTGGAGTTGGACCCCGTCGAACCCGGCGCGCTTCGCATTTTCGGCGGCATGGGCATAATCGTCGAGCACGCGCGCAATCTCGTCGAGGCCGAGCGGGCGCGCTTCCTCATAATCCTGCTTGCCGTCATAGGTGTGCGCCTGGCCCGGCGCGGTGGTCGCCGAGGACGAAACCGGCTGGCCGCCGCCGAGCGACGAATGAACGACGCGGCCCATATGCCACAGCTGGGCGACGATCCGCCCGCCTGCTTCGTGGACGCTTTCGGTGACGCGGCGCCAGCCCTCCACCTGGGCCTCGGTCCACAATCCCGGCGCGTTCGGCCAACCCAGCCCTTCACGGCTGATGCCGGTAGCCTCGGAGATGATGAGCCCCGCGCCTGCCCGTTGGGTATAATATTCGGCGACCAGCGCGTCCGGCACGCCGTCGCGGCCCGAGCGTCCGCGCGTCAGCGGTGCCATCAGGACGCGGTTGGGGGCTTCGATCGCGCCGAGCTGGATGGGGGAGAACAGGCTGGGCATGGATGCATTCCTTGCAAAGAAGATTTCGGTTGCGTGGTCGTCAAGATAGGTTCCTAGGGACGATATGCACGCACCCGGGTTGCAAAGAAAAACTAATCCAGCGCCAACGGCGCTCGCCGCGCTGCTGCTCGGCAACATTGCGCTCGCCTTCGGCCCGTGGTTCGTGCGCGCGGCGGAGATCGGGCCGGTCGCTGCCGGATTCTGGCGGATCACGCTCGCCGCGCCGATCCTGATCGCGCTCGCCTATGCCTATGGCGAGCGGCCGGTGCGCGATGCGCGCGGGCTGTGGCCGGTGCTGCTGATTGCCGGGGTCGCCTTCGCCGCCGATCTGGCGAGCTGGCATGTCGGCATCCATTATACCAGCCTCGCCAACGCCACCTTGTTCGGCAATTCGGCGACGCTGATCTATCCGATCTATGGCTTCATCGCCGCGCGGATGTGGCCCAACCGGCCGCAGGCGGCGGCGTTGCTGCTGGCGGCGATCGGCGCGGCGATGCTGATGGGTCGGTCGGCCGAACTGTCGCGCGCCAATCTGATCGGCGATCTGCTGTGCCTGCTCGCTGGCGTGCTTTACGCCGTCTATTTCATCTTCATGGCCCGCGCTCGCGAGAGAATGGCGCCGCTGTCGACGCTGGCGGTGTCGTCGGTCGCGTCGATCCTGCCGCTGCTGGTGCTGGTGTTCGCGATGGGCGAATCGCTGTTCGGGGGGAACTGGACGGTCCTGGTGGGGCTGGCGCTCGCCAGCCAGGTGCTGGGGCAGGGGCTGATGATCTATGCGCTGGGTCACGTCACGCCATTGCTGCTGGGCCTTGCGCTGCTGACCCAGCCGATCGTCGCCGGGACGGTCGGGTGGATCGTCTATGACGAGCGGCTGGGCACACTCGACTTCATCGGCGCGGCATTGGTCGCGGCGGCGCTGGTGCTGGTGCGCAGCCAACGCGAAAGCCCGGTCGAACTTGCCACCGACGCTCAGGATATTAAGTCGGGGCAGAAGGAGACGATATCGTGACCACGCTTCCCGACGATCCGACGCTGGACGAGGTGCGCGCGGCGATCGCGCCCGAATTGCCGGCGAACGCGGCATTCGATGGCTGGAACAGGGCGGCGCTGGAGGCGACCGCCACGCAGATGGGCATCGATCCGGACATCGCCCGCGCGGCCTTTCCCGGCGGTGCGGTCGACATGATCGACGCCTGGTTCCACAGTGTCGATCTGGCCGTCGCGGCGAAGCTGCCGCCAGAAGCCCTTGAACCCATGAAAATCCGCGAGCGCATCACCGCGCTGGTCGAAGCCCGGATCGATACCGTCGCGCCGCACCGCGAGGCGCTGCGCCGCGCGCTCGCGATCCTCGCCATGCCGCAGAATGTCGCGAAGGGCGCGCGGCTCGGCTGGCGCGCGGCGGACCATATGTGGCGGCTCGCCGGCGACACCGCGACCGATTACAACCATTATACCAAGCGCGCGATTCTGGGATCGGTCTACGGCGCGACCGTGACCGTGATGCTCGACGACGACAGCGAAGGTCTGGCCGACACCCGCGCGTTCCTGGCGCGGCGGATCGACGGGATCATGCGTTTCGAAAAGACCAAGGCGCAGTTGCTGGGCCGCGGCAAGCACCGCCCCAGCCTGTCGCGCTTCATCGGGCGGCTGCGCTATCCGGCGGTCTGACCGCTCGCACACCCCCAACCAACCCCGCGCCCGGCCCGACGACGGTCGCACCACCCGCCGCTACGACCACGCGAAACCAGCCCGGCGGTCGCTCGCCAGCGCGCCGGGTCATGCGGGTGCCTGCGTCGCGACCTTTTCGGCTGCCAGCGCTGCCATTTTGAGGGCGGTTTCGCGTTCGCCCATCACCACCAGATCGGCGCCGCGCCGTTCGAGGTTGAGCACTTCCTCGTCCGAATGCGCGCGGGCGATGATCCGCAGGCCCTTGTTCATGTCGCGGGCGCGGGCGGCGATCGCGCCGCCTTCGATCCCTTCGGGGATGGCGATCAGCAACGTCGATGCGGTGTCGATCTGCGCCTGTTCGAGCACCGTCGCGCTGGTCGCGTCCCCCATCACCACGGCGAATCCCGCTTCCTGCGCCAGCCGCGCGATGTCGGGCTGATCCTCGACGATCAGCAGGCTTTCGCCACGGTCGCGCACCCGCGTCGCGATCAGTTGGCCGACGCAGCCATAGCCGACCAGCACGGTGCGCGACGGCGGTGGCGGCGGGACGTCGGGCTCCTGTCCGCCGACGACCCTGGCGATCGAACGGCCACGCTTGACCACCAGGCTGAACAGGAACGGATTGGCGAGGATTGACAGGATCGCACCCGCCAGGATCAGATCGCGCGCCTCGGCCGGCAGCGCCCCCAGCGCCACGCCCAGTCCCGCCAGAATAAAGGAAAACTCGCCGATCTGCGCCAGACTGGCCGATACGGTCAGCGCGGTCTGGGTCGGGTGGCCGAAGGCGCGGACCAGCGCAAAGGCAGCGATCGATTTGCCGAGGACGATGATCGCGATGGTGGCGAGCAGCGGTAGCGGCTGTTCGACCAGCACGCTGGGGTCGAACAACATGCCGACGGACACGAAGAACAGCACGGCGAATGCGTCGCGAAGCGGCAGCGTTTCCTCCGCCGCGCGGCGGCTGAGCTGGGTTTCGCCGAGGATCATGCCGGCAAAAAAGGCGCCCAATGCAAAGGACACGTCGAACACGAACGCCGCACCAAATGCGACGCCAAGCGCGATGGCGAGCACCGCGAGCCGGAACAGCTCGCGCGACCCGGTATGCACGACCCAGTGCAGCGCGGACGGCAGGATGCGGCGCGCGAACACCAGCATCAGGACGAAGAACCCGGTGACTTTCAGCGCGACCGCGCCCGCCGAGCGCGCGATGTCGGCGCCGCCAGATCCGTCGGGATTGTTCTGAATGGCGACGATCGCGGGCAGCAGGACGAGGGCGAGGACCATCGCCAGATCCTCGACGATCAGCCAGCCGACCGCGATCCGCCCGCGTTCGGTCTGGACCAGATCGCGCGCCTGCAATGCGCGGAGCAGCACGACGGTCGATGCGACCGAAAGTGCGAGGCCGAAGATGATGCTGGCGAGCACCGTCCAGCCCATCACCCAGCCAAGCCCCGCGCCCAATGCGGTCGCCACTGCGATCTGGAGTACCGCGCCGGGCAGCGCGATATTCCTGACCGACAGCAAATCCTTCAGCGAGAAATGCAGCCCCACCCCGAACATGAGCAGGATGACGCCGATCTCAGCCAACTCGCCCGCCAGATTGGCGTCGGCGACGAAGCCCGGCGTGAACGGCCCGACCATCACGCCGGCAAGCAGATAGCCCGCGATCGGCGAAATCCTGAGGCGATGCGCGAGCGCCCCCATGAAAAAGGCGATGACCAGCCCCGCAACGACCGTCCCGATCAGCGGCGTGTGATGCGGCATCAGGCGCGTCCTCCGCCTGAGGGCCTGTGAGGATGCAAAGCGAGGAGGACCATAAACGAACCCGTGAACCGAATGGAGGCGACCCTGCGCGATTCGGGCGCAGGGCGACGATCAGTGGCGGGGGCTCGGCGGTCCTCGGGGTGACGGGCGGATCAGGTCGGGTGCGGGCGGCGGCGCCTGCGCCCGATAGGCGGAGCGGGGACGCCGTTCGTCCGCGCGGGTGGCGGTCTGGGGTACCAGAGCATCTGTCACGCCGTCGCCGACGGGTTCGATGGCAAGGGTTTCGAGAGCGTCGGTCCTACGGTCGATTTTGAGCGAGACATTATAGGTGGCGGCGCTGAATGCCGATCCATGCCCGCGCTCCAGCGGCTGCGACGCGGGCGCTGCGGCATGCACGCCGATCGTCGCGAGCATCAATGCCGCGATCAACCGCATGAGAAGGGCCAGGGACGACGCGCCGATCATGATGCAAATCTAATGCAGGGGCGGGTTGGTTGTCATCCCCGGTGGTTGGGGATCGAGTGATTTGTCGGCGGGGGGAAGGGTCGACTGACCTACCCTTTCGTCATTCCCGCGAAGGCGGGAATGACGCCTTGGGTCGCTTTCCAGCCCTAGATATCCCATTCCTGAAACCACAGTGTCCGGCGGTGAATGGCTGAGCGACGGTCGTTACTGCTCAATCCAGCGCATAGCGCGCAATCGCCTCGTACCGTGCGCCTTCCCGGCCCAAATGGCTTTCGAACAGCAGGAAATGGGTGACTGCGAACGCTTCGCTCACCAACCCGGCATGCGTGGCCAGCCAGGGTTCGATCACCGCGCCGCGACCGCCGATCCGGGCGAGTGTGATGTGGGGAAGATAGGCCCGGCGTTCCGGTTCCAGGCCCGCCCGCACGATCACGCGATCGATCTTGTGGTGGAGCTCGCGTATCGCGTCGTGCGGGCGCACGCCTGCCCACAAGGCGGTGGGATGGCGGCTGCCGCGATCGAATTGGCCGACACCGTTGATCGACAGGTCGAACGACGCCCCATGCACCTGTCCCAGCATCGCGGCGATATCCTCCGCCACGGGGCGTTCGACTTCGCCGATATAACGCAGCGTGATGTGGAGTTGTTCGTCGTCCTGCCAGCGCACCCCTTCCGCTCCCGACATCTTATCGAGGAGCAGCGCGCGAATGGCCGCGGGTGGACGGATGCCGACGAACAGGCGGTGCATGGAGGCCAGCCTAACGCGGGATCGAGTGCCCGAACAATCGTCATTGCGAGCGCAGCGAAGCAATCCACCATTGCCTGTGGCTATGATTGCTTCGCTGCGCTCGCAATGACGGACTGGTGACCGGCGCAATCATGCTCAACATCGTCTCAACCCGGTTGCGAGCCGGTTTCGCTTGAAAAACCGCCGCGCTCCGACGATATTCAGTCACATCCGGTCGTTGAGTTGGCCGGGCAAAGGAGTTTTCAATGGCTAATTGGTCTGATCCCCGGACGGCCGCCGCGCCTTATGCGACGACGGGCGCAGGTGCGCGCACCGCCGCGCACGATGCGGGGCTGCGGTCCTATATGCTTTCGGTCTACAATTATATGGCGTCGGGCGTGCTGCTGACCGGCATCGTCGCGCTGCTGTTTTCGTGGGGTGGCGCCGAATCGCCTGCGGCCGCCGTGTTCATGGCGCCGGGTATCCTGAAATACGCGATCATGCTGTCGCCGCTGGCGTTCATCCTGGTGCTGAGCTTCGGCATCAACCGTCTGTCGACGGGCGCCGCGCAGCTCACCTTCTGGGCGTTTGCGGGCGTGATGGGCCTGTCGATGTCGACCATCTTCCTGGTCTATACCGGCTCGTCGATCGCGATCACCTTCTTCGCCACCGCCGTCGCGTTCCTGTCGCTGTCGATCTATGGCTACACGACGAAGCGCAATCTTCAGGCGTTCGGCACCTTCCTGATCATGGGTCTGGTCGGCCTGATCGTCGCGATGTTGCTGAACCTGTGGTTCCAGTCGGGCACGATGAGCCTGGTGATCAGCGCGATCGGCGTGCTGCTGTTCGCAGGCCTGACCGCGTACGACACGCAGCGCATCAAGCTGATGTACGACCAGGTGGCGGGCACCGACATGATGGGCAAGGCCGTGATCATGGGCGCGCTGTCGCTCTATCTCGACTTCGTCAACATGTTCCAGTTCCTGCTGTCGTTCCTCGGCAGCCGCGAATAAAGCGGGTATAACAGTCGGTTAGTAAAGGGCTCGGCGGGACACCGCCGGGCCCTTTTTCGTGTCCGCCGGTCGATTCCCGCGCAACCGCTTTGCCGCCGGCACGTTGTTTCACTCGCGTAAGGAGACGATCAATGACCGAGGAAAAGAGCAACAAAGGCGATGCGGGATCGGACGAATCAATCTCGCAGCGCCTGCACAGGAACCCCGAAAGCAAGCAGGCGCGGCTTGATCGCGCGCTCGACGAATCCATGGATGCGTCGGACCCGCCTTCGGGTACCCAGCCCGTGCACAATCAGGGCCCTGCACCATCGTCGGGTTACGACGAGGCGGTCGAAAAGGCGCGTGAGGAAGGTCGCCAGCAGGACGCCTGATGCTTGGGGTGTCATGTTCTGCGTCTCAGCGGCCGGGGCGTTGCGCTCCGGCCGCTTTTGCGTATCGTGCGCCCATGACCGACCTGTCGCGTATCGTCCGCCGTTTCTGCCTGTTGCTGCTAGTCGCCAGCGGCCTGTTCGCCGCGCTCCCTGCCAGTGCGCAGGTGACGGTGACCTTCTGGTCGCAGGAATTCGGGGAGAATTTTCCGCACGCCTTTTTTCAGGTGCGCGGGGTGCCCGAGGCAGGTGGCGAGCCGGTGGACGCCTATTTCGGCTTCACGGCAAAAGCGATTACGCCCGCGATCCTGTGGGGCACGGTGGCGGGAAGGATCGACCGTCCCACGCCCGGCTACGTCCAGAAATCGAACGCGCATTTCTCGCTGACGATCAGCGATGCCCAGTATAACGCGCTGCTCGCGCTCGTCCGCGAGTGGGACGACAAGCTGGGCAATGGCGACTACAACCTCAACCGCCGCAACTGCGTGCACTTCATCGCTGAGGCGATGCGGCGCGCAGGGCTGGAGGTTGTCGAGGAAAAGAAACTGATGAAGAAGCCGCGCAGCTTCACCCAGTCGATCGCGGCGATGAATGTCGGTCGGATCGCGGTGATCGAACAGGGCGCGCGGGAATATCTCGCCGGGCTGCCGCCACTCGGCGCGACGCCGGTTCCGGCAGGTGCGGGGGCGGCGCTGGTTCCGGCACGGTAGACAAACTCTTCAACCGTCATTCCCGCGGAGGCGGGAATCCATATTCGCTCAGATCACGATTCCATCGCCAGCCTATAGGTTATGGATTCCCGCCTTCGCGGGAATGACGACATGGGTGGGGCAGGATTACCCCTTCTTCAGCAGATCCAGCGCCGCCGACGTCATCGCCTCGGTCGCGGTGGCGATTACCTTTTCCGCGTCCGGCGCCCAGCCCGCATTGTGCAATGACGGCAGCGAACGCTTGCCCGCCTGCGCTTCGTCCCATTGCGCCTGCGGCACGCCGCCGACCCAGAAGATGGTCGACTGGATCGACTTGTCGGCCAGATAATAGCGCCCGAAATCCTCGCCGCCCATTACCGCAGGCACTTCCTGCACGCGCTCCTTGCCGAACCGGCTGGTCCACAATGCGCGGAAACGCTCGGTCTGGGGATCGGTGTTGAAGGTGGCGGGCGTGAACTCGTCCTTCACCTCGACCACCGGCATCCGGTCCTCGGGAATGCCGGCCGCGATCGCTTCGCCGCGCGCGATGCGGGCAATGCCGTCGAGCAATTTCTTGCGGGTTTCCTCCGAATAGCTGCGGACGGTCAGCAGCAGTTTCGCATCGTCGCCGATGATGTTGTGCTTGCTGCCCGCCTGAAACGATCCCACCGTCACCACCGCCGGGTCTTGCGGGTCGAGTTCGCGCGACACCAGAGTCTGGAGCGAGCCGACGATCCGCGCGCCGAGCACGATCGGGTCCCTGGTGGTGTGCGGATAGGCGCCGTGGCCGCCGACGCCCTTTACGTTGATGTCGACCGAATCGACATTCGCCAGCACATAGCCGGAGCGCAAGCCGATCACCCCGGCCGGCAATCCGGCGCTGTCGTGAAAGGCGAGTGCATGTGCAGGCTTCGGGAAGCGGGTGTAGAGCCCGTCGGCGAGCATGTCGCGCGCGCCCTGGCCGATTTCCTCGGCAGGCTGGCCGATCATCACGACGGTGCCCGACCACTGGTCCTTCATCGCCGCCAGGTTGTTGAGCGTGCCGATCCAGCTCGCCATGTGCGTGTCGTGGCCGCAGGCGTGCATCACGCCGGTCTCGACGCCCTCGGGCGTGGTCGCGCGTACCTTGGAGGCGAAGGGCAGGCCGGTCGCCTCCGTCACGGGCAGGCCGTCCATGTCGGCGCGGATCAGCACCACCGGGCCGGGGCCATTCTCCAGCACCGCGACGACGCCGGTGCCGCCGACCTTTTCGGTGACCTTGTACCCCGCATTGCGCGCGGCGGCGGCGAGCTTGGCGGCGGTCTTCACTTCCTTGCCCGAGAGTTCGGGGTTGGCGTGGAAGTCGCGGTAATGCTCCATCAGCTGCGGCATCGCCTTGGTGACCGCGTCGCGCACCGGATCGGCGGCGGCAGGTGCTGAGAGCGCCAGGATGGAGGCGAGCGTAAGCGCGGCGAGCTTCATGATGATCCCCTTGGTTTTGGGGAAGTGTCGCGCGCGGAGGCGGCAAAGTAAATCCTCCCCCACCGGGGGAGGTGGCAGCACGAAGTGCTGACGGAGGGGGTGCCAAGCAGCGCGGGCTCGCGGCCAGCCCCCTCCACCGCCTTCGGCGGTCCCCCTCCCCCGTTGGGGGAGGAATTTATGCCGGTATCAATTCGATCACGTCCAGTTGCGATTCGAACGCCGGGCTCGGCAACACCAGCCGCCAGCGGCGATCGCCCACGCGCTGCACGTAACCGATCATGTCGCGCTGCGCGTCCTGTCCATATTGCAGCGGCGCGCGTTCGTCGCCGAGCAGCAATGTGCCGAGAAAGATCGCGCGCGCGTCGCTGTCGGTGAACAGCAATCCGACCGGACGCTGGCTGCCGGTCAGTTTGTAGAAGCTGCGGACATCGCCCTCGTCATCGATCCGGCACGCGAAATAGGGGTACTCGACATAGTCGAGCAGGCCGCTCGATTTCGCCCCGAGCTTGAACACGCGGCAGCGATAGTCGCCCGAGGGCGGCATTGCGCCTGCGAGCGCGAAATCGGGGTTGAGCAACGCGCCCTGTGCCCGGACCTTCGCACCCTCGGCGGCGGTCGCGGCGGGGAGCGCGGACATCCACGCATCGCGCCAGCCGCGCAGCCGGGCGCGGTCGGCGGGGGTCGCCATGCTGCGCCAGTCGGCGGTGGCGGGTGCGGCGGTGGGACCGGCGGCGATCCGCTGTCCTTGCGAACAACCGCACAGCGCGGCGACCGCCGCGATACCCGCCATTGCCTTCATCATTACGCGACCCTCGACCATCCCAGATCGCGAGCCTAGCGCGCGTGGGGGATTAGGCAATGGGCTGGCAGTGTCCCTGCGAAAGCAGGAGTCGTGGCCGCGGGTGCCGACTGAAATGGCACGCGCTCCTGCTTTCGCAGGAGCACAAACGGATCAAGCCGCGGTCCAGCCGCCATCCACGGTCATGTTCGCGCCTGTAATCGCCTTCGCCTCCTCACGGCACAGGAACAGCGCCAGCGCCGCGACCTGTTCGGGCAGGACGAATTCCTTGGTCGGCTGGGCGGACAGCAGCACGTCGTTCATCACTTGGTCGCGTGTCATTCCGCGCGCCTTCATCGTGTCGGGAATCTGGTTCTCGACCAGCGGCGTCCACACATAGCCCGGCGAGATCGCGTTGACCGTGATGCCGTGCGTCGCAACCTCAAGCGCGATCGTCTTGGTCAGCCCGGCAATACCGTGCTTGGCCATGACGTATGCCGATTTGTTGGGGCTGGCGACCAGGCTGTGGGCGGATGCGGTGGAGATGATCCGGCCCCATCCCGCCGCCTTCATGTGCGGCACGGCGGCGCGGATCGCGTGCCAGGCGGACGACAGGTTGATCGCGAGGATCGCGTCGAATTTCTCGACCGGAAATTCCTCGATGCAGGCGACATGCTGGATGCCCGCATTGTTGACGAGGATGTCGGGGCCGCCGAGTTCGGTGTGGCACCGCTCGACCATCGCCGCGATCTGATCGGGCTTCGACATGTCGGCGGGGTCGTAGAGCGCCTTGGCGCCGCTGGTGGTCTCGAGCGCGGCGCGTTCCGCCTCGATATCGCTGGCATCGCCGAAGCCGTTGATCATCACATGCGCGCCCTCGGCCGCGAACGCCTTGGCATAGGCGAGGCCGATGCCTGAGGTGGAGCCGGTGATGAGCGCGGTCTTGCCTTTGAGGAACATGAATCTTCTCCGGTTTTGTCCGTTTTTCCTGAGTAGGCACTGAGCGAAGCCGAAGTGCCGTATCGAAGGAGCAGTGCTTCGATACGCGGCTTCGGCTACGCTCTGCCGCTACTCAGAACAAACGGGTTTATTAGCTTAGCGTCGCGTCAAATCGAACGCGGCGGTCTTGCCGTCCTCGATGTTGCTGGCGAGCACCGCCGAATTGGCGATCGTCTCGGTCACGTCACCATGCCCCGACTGCCAGAGCTCGCGCACGGTGCGTTGGGAAAATTCGAAATCGCGGTTGGCGCCTTCCCAGCTGCGTGGGCGGTGGATCAGGTGGACGATATTGACCGGCAGCTCGTCGGCACGCGCGGCCAGCGCCTTGATATCGGGATCGTCGCACAGATCCTTGGGCAGCTTGGCCAGCACGCGGCGTATTTCCTCGCGTTCCTGGCGCAATTGCACGCGCTCGCCGGTCACTTGGCGCGTGCGGCTCGAATAGCGGATCTCGGTGAGCCGACCCATCACGTCGGACAGGGTACGCGGCCGATCTGCCTTCGCGGAGAACAGGTCGCACTGGAACACCAGCATCGCCTGATCCTGATGGTCGAGAACGTGGATCAGCGGGGTGTTGGAGACTAGCCCGCCGTCCCAATAGAGTTTGCCGTCAATCTCCACCGGCGGCAGTCCCGGCGGAAGCGCGCCCGACGCCATGATATGGCGCGCGTCGATGCGGTCGTGCGCGGTGTCGAAATAGCGGAAATTGCCGCTTTCGATCTCGACTGCGCCGACCGAAAGCCGGACGTCGCCGCTGTTGAGCAGATCCCAATCGACTAGCCGGTCGAGCGTTTCGCGCAAGGGCTCGGTGTCGTAATAGCTGAGCGCGCCTTCGCTTCCCGGTACGGCCCATTGCGGCGGCATCAGCCGCGGGCGAAAGAAGCCCGGAACCCCCGCCGCCAGCACCACCCCCGCCGACATTTCATGCGCCCATTCGCGCACCATGTCGCTGTCGGGCAGGGGCAGGTCGGGGAGGATGCTCGCCGACAGGCTCCAGAATTCGCGAAGCCGATCGACCCGGCGTTCGGGCGGGTTGCCCGCGACGATCGCGGCGTTGACCGCGCCGATCGAGATCCCCGCGACCCAGTCGACCTCGACGCCGTGCGCCTCCAGCGCTTCGATCACGCCCGCCTGATAGCTGCCGAGCGCGCCGCCGCCTTGCAGCACCAGTGCAACGCAATCGGGCAACGGCAGCGTCTGGCAGCGGCTGCGCTTGCGGCGTCGGATCGGTTCGGTATCGGCCATACGCTCACAAATGGACCTTTTGGTGCAGTGCATCAACCGGTGCGATTGCAACCCTTGGCCGCGCGGCGCATTCTGAATGCGTAACGAAACCAGCAAGGGCTGATCCTCATGCGCCTCGACGATATCGGCCCCAGCGACAATGTCCGCGATCTGGGAGGCGGCGGCGGTGGCGGAGGCGGCGGCGCGGGCATGTTGCTCGGGCTGCTGCCGATGCTGCTCGGGCGGCGGATGGGATGCGGCGGCATCGCGCTGCTGCTGATCGTCGGTGCGGCCTATCTGTTCATGTCCGGCGGTGGCGGATTGCTGGGGCCGACCAGCAGCGTGCAGCAGGGCCAGACCGCGGGCCGGACACCGCAACAGGTCTGTTCGATCGAGGCGCGCCGGACGGCATGCGCGGCACACGCGCTGGCGGAGACGACCTGGGCGCAGATTTTCCGGGAACAGGGAATGCGGTATCAGTCCGCGAGCCTGAACTTCTTTCAGGGCGGGGCGCAGTCCGGCTGCGGCGCGGCGCAATCGGCGATGGGGCCGTTCTATTGCCCCAGCGACACGGGTATCTATCTCGACTCGACCTTCTTCGACGAGCTGGCAAACCGTTTCGGCGCGGCGGGCGATTTCGCCGAGGCCTATGTCATCGCGCACGAGGTCGGCCACCACGTCCAGAATCTGACCGGCCAGATGGATCAGGTGCGCCAGCTTCAGGCGCGCGCGTCGCGGACCGAGGGCAATCGGCTGTCGGTCCAGCTCGAACTCCAGGCGGATTGCTATGCCGGCGTCTGGGCCGCACGCAACCGCGAGCGGCTGGAGCCCGGCGATATCGAGGAAGGGATGACCGCCGCCAACGCGATCGGCGACGACACGCTGCAACGACAATCGCAGGGCACCGTCGTCCCCGACAGCTTCACCCACGGCACGTCCGAACAGCGGATGACGTGGCTGCGGCGTGGGCTGGAAAGCGGCGGCGATCCGGCGGTGTGCAATACGTTCGGCTAGAGCTGCCGAGGGATAGGATCGGTGCGTCAGGCCGCCAGTCGCACCTGATTGCGGCCCCCCGATTTCGCCGCATAAAGTGCGTGGTCGGCGCGACCCATCAGGCTGTCGCGATCTTCGTCGCCTTCGAGTAAGGCGATGCCGGTGCTGATCGTCAGCGATACTTCCATCCCCGAAGGCAGTGGGACTGAGGTGTTGTCGATCATGCGACGAAGGCGTTCGCAAAGGGTGCGCGCGGCGGCGATGTCGGTTCGCGGCATCAGCACCGCAAATTCTTCGCCACCGATGCGTGCGACCCGATCGCCATGTCGGGCGCTGGCGGTCAATGCGGCGGCGACATGGCCCAGCACGATATCGCCTGCGCGGTGCCCGTATGTGTCGTTGATCCGCTTGAAATGATCGACATCAACGATCGCGACCGCCATCGGATCACCGCTTCGCAATGCGGTTTCGCGCTCCACATGCAGCAGTTCGAAATAGCTGCGGCGGTTCAGCAGTCCGGTCAGTTCGTCGTGCGTCGCCAGATAATGGAGTTGAGACGACAGCTTGACCGCCCGGACATGCGCGCGGGCGGCGCTCATTCCGATCATCGCCGCGATGCCGAGAAACACCAGCGCAAGGCCGGCGAGCGAATAGGTCAGCAATTCCTGACGCCGATCGGCTGCCCTTGCAGCATCGGCGTGATGACGCTGCTCGTCGATCTCGGCCTGGGCGAGTGCATCGATATGACTCAGCAAGGCCGCCATGCGTTGTTCGGTGTGGCCTGACCTGAGCCGGTCAACGGCTTGCTCGCGGCCGCCGCGCTGCTGCATTTCGACAAGGCGGTCACCCATCGCATACATGGATTCAAGTTCGCGAGACACCAGGGCGACCTGGGCCAGTCGCTCGGCATTGCCTTGCGTGAGCGAACGCAATTGCACGACGAGGGCGCGACCTGCGATCCGTTCTCGCATGAACGGCGCCAGGCTGCGAACATCGTCGGTAATCATGTAACCGCGCACGGCCCGCCCGGCAGCGTGGATCGACAATTGCAACTTGCTGGATGCCAGCAGCACGTCCTGCGTAACGACGTGCTGCGCTTCGGCCGCATTGCGCAGGCGCGCCTGCTGCATCGTCGATCCGACAAGCGCCGCGAGCATCACCACCAGCAGCACCAGCGCACCGAATCCGATCCACTGGCGACGCTTGCGATCGCGCGCTTCGCTTTGTTCGAAATCGAGAGGGGCGGTATTCGGCAACGCTTACTCCTGCCCTCCAAGGTTAGAAGACAGGAGTAAACAGCATGTTAGCCGGTCAGAGTTTGACCAGCATTTTTCCCATATTGCCGCCGGTGAACAGTCCCAGAAAGGCGTCGGGCGCGGCGTCGAGCCCGTCGAACACGGTTTCCTGACGCTGCAATTTGCCCGCGGCCTGCCATGCGGCCATGTCGCGGTAGAAATCGCTGGCCTTGGACATGTGGTCGCTGACCAGGAACCCCTGGATGCGGATGCGCGCGGCGATGGTGCGCGCGATGTAGCGCAGGCTGGTCGGCTTGCCGTCGTTATAGATGTCGATCATGCCGCAGATCGCGAACCGCGCATTCTCGCGCGCGGTGGCGAAGGCGGCGTCGAGATGATCGCCGCCGACATTGTCGAAATACACGTCGATGCCGTCCGGCGCGGCACCCGAAAGTGCACGGACCAGCGACCCTTCCGCCTTGTAATCGATGACGTGATCCGCGCCCAGCGACCGGACCCATTCGCATTTGTCGGCGCCGCCCGCAGAGCCGATCACGGTCATGCCCTTGGCTTTGGCGATCTGAACCACGGTCGATCCCACCGCGCCTGCCGCGGCGGACACGAACACCGTCTCGCCTTCCCTGGCTTCGGCGACGTGGAGCAGCCCGAAATAGGCGGTCATGCCCGGCATCCCGAACTGGCCGAGAAAGGCCTGATCGGGAAGGCCCAGCGCAGGCAGTTTCTGAACCTCTTTCGCCGACAGCACGGCTTCGTCGCGCCAGCCGCCCATGTGCAGCACCTTGTCGCCGACCGCGATGCCGTCGGCCTTGCTTTCGACCACCTCGCCGACCGCGCCGCCGGTCATCGGCTCATCAAGGCCGAACGGCGCGGCATAGCTTTTTACGTCGTTCATGCGGCCGCGCATGTAAGGATCGACCGACAGCCACGAATTGGCGACGCGCACCTGCCCGTCTTCGAGCGGGCGCAGGGTGATTTCCTTGAGCGCGAAATCCTCCGCTACGGGCGTTCCGGCGGGGCGGCGCATCAGATGCCAGGCGCGAGCCATGTTCATTCTCCTGTTGGATGGGATAGTCGCAGGATGGCGAACCTAGTTGCACTTTGCAACCTATGGGGTAACCGCCTTCCATCACTCGCCGGATGGCGGGACCGACACGCGAAAAAGGGGCCGGGCGTTACCGCCCGACCCCAGATCGACTCCCGCGCAGGTGCGCAAGCGCAGGTGCCGCATGGACTTCGCTCAGTAGGTTCCCGAAAAGCTGCGGTTGAGGGTGCGGGTACCGTCCGAATCGTCGCGGTCGCCGAACATCGCGCGTTTGTTCTCCTCGTCTCGCCATTCGCGTTTGGCTTCTTCCGCGGTCTTGCGGATGGTCACCTTGTCATCGACGCTCTGGATCCAGCGCGACGGGATCGAATGGTGATGCCCGCCGGCGTCCTTGTCCGATTTGGTCAGGATGATCCGGTCGCCGCGAACCTTGTCCACGGTGCCGACATGGGTACCGTCGCTGCCGACGACTTCCATATGCTCGTCGACCTTTTTCAGGCTGTCGCGCTGCCCTTGGCGTTCGGTGCGGAAGCTCGCGAATTCGTTGCGGAATTTTTGCGAATTTTCGCGCCGATATTCATCGTAATCACGGTCGAGTTCGCTGATCCGCTCGCGCCGCCAGGACGAATAATGCGGATCGCTGTCGTAGCGGTTGTCGTAACGCTGGTCGAGTTCGCGGCGGCGTTCCGCTTCGTCGTCGCCGAACCAGCTGCGGACCTCGTCGCCTGCGCGGGCGAAAAAGCCGCGATCGTCGTAATCATAGCCGGGCTCGCCGCGCGGGCGGTCGCCAGGCGAACGGTTGCGCCCATAATCGGTGAAGCGGTGGCCGTCATGGGCATAGCTGCCCTGCCAGTTGCCGCCGCGGTCGTTGGTCGTACGACGCGCACCGCCATAATAGTCGCGCGCGCCATAGCTTTCGCGCCCGTAATTTTCGCTGCGTCCGTAATTGTCGCCGCGATAACCGCCGCGCCCGTAATCGTCGCGATCCGATCCATAATCGTCGCGCCCGTACCCGGCCGCGCCATAATCACGTGCCGACGAATAGCTGTAATCGCCGCCCGACCCGTAATCGGTTCCGTATGTCGAACGCTCGCGACGACCATAATGATCGCGGCGGGGATCGGTGCTGCGCGGATAACGATCGTAACCCATTTCGGCCTCCTCTTGATCCATGTTAAGATGCTGGGGCGTAACGACTTTTCCGCGCGCCCCTCATCTGGTGCGAACAGCGGATCAGCCGAACGTTGGTTCCGGAATTTGGTCGCAAACCCGCGGCGGTCTGGCGCGCGAGGGTCTGCGCAAAGAATTGCGCCGCAAATTCGCCGACGCTACACTCAATCCGTTTCCGCCTGATTGGCGGGGCGCGGGGCCGTAGCTCAGATGGGAGAGCGCTGCAATCGCACTGCAGAGGTCAGGGGTTCGATTCCCCTCGGCTCCACCACCCGCGTGATTTCGCGCCGGTTTCGGAATGCATGAGCGGGATTGCCGTCGCGCCGTCCTGTACCCCAGCGCCCATCCTTGCGCGGGAGAGGGGGGATATGGGCTGGGCGCATCGACGGTGTGGGCGCGGAAGCTTCTCAGGCGCGCTATGCTATGACGCAATCGTCTTCGTCTGCTCTCTTTTGGGCATTACCCAATGTCTGAACCTGGGATGTGGGTGTATCGGGGACCATGACAGGCTGCCTGAGCCGGCTTGTACGCTGACGATACGGGGTGCGCGCAGGCGCGACCGTCTGCGGACCGGCCGGAGCATGATTTCGACAGGACGGCACCGAAGCTGTGCCGCAGGAGCAGAGCGTGCGTTCGCAGCCCCAGACGATGGCCATCGCCGGGGAGGGTGCGCCAAAGAGCGGTATTCAGACGACCGCATCCACCGCCAGATCCACCGCGCCAGCTTGTTTGCCCCACCGGCTGCCCGTTGGCTCACACAGAAGCTGGACATTGATTCCATATATCGACAAAACCGGATATATGGAATCAAGCACGGCCATCGAAGCCCTGTCCGCACTCGCCCAGCCGACCCGGCTCGACGCGTTTCGTCTGCTGGTCCGCCACGAACCCGATGGCCTGCCCGCAGGTGCCATCGCCGATCGGCTGCAAACCCCGCAGAACACCATGTCGTCGCACCTCGCGATCCTGACGCGCAGCGGCCTTATCCGGGGCGAGCGCAACGGTCGCTCGATCGTCTATCGCGCCGATCTCGACGCATTCCGCGCCCTCACCCTGTTCCTGGTCAAGGATTGCTGCGCCGGTTCGCCCGAACTGTGCGCGCCGCTGATCGCCGAACTCGCCCCCTGCTGCTGAAAGGTGCCCGATGGCCGACCGTCCCTATAACGTCCTGTTCCTGTGCACCGGCAATTCGGCACGCTCGATCCTTGCCGAGGCATTGCTCAACCGTGACGGCGGCGACCGTTTCCGCGCCTATTCGGCGGGCAGTTTTCCGAAGGGCAAGGTGCATCCGATGTCGCTCGACCTGCTCGCCTCGCTCGGCTTCGACACCGACGGTCTGCGCTCCAAGAGTTGGGACGAATTTGCCCGCCCCGGCGCGCCGGAAATCGATTTCATCTTCACCGTCTGCGACGACGCAAATGGCGAGGTCTGTCCCGTCTGGCCCGGCCACCCGATGACCGCGCACTGGGGCATCGAAGACCCCGCCGCCGTGACCGGCCCCGGCCAGCGCGACGCCTTCGTCAAGGCGATGAGCTATCTCAAACAGCGCATTTCGCTGTTCCTCGCGCTCCCGATCGACTCGATCGACAAACTCGCGCTCCGTCAGAAGCTGCGCGAGATCGGGCGAGTCGACGGCGCCACGGCCACGGCGACCGAACAGGCATGAGCGCCGCTGCCAAGCCCGGAAAGCTCTCCTCCCTCGACCGCTGGCTGACGCTGTGGATCTTCGCGGCGATGGCGCTGGGGGTGTTGATGGGCAGCGTTTTTACCGGCCTGCCCGCCGCGCTCGATTCGCTCAGCGTCGGCAGCACCAACATCCCGATCGCCATCGGCCTCATCCTGATGATGTATCCGCCGCTCGCGCGCGTTCGCTACGCCGAGTTGCCGCGCGTGTTCGACGACCGCCGCGTGCTGATGCTGTCGCTGGTGCAGAACTGGCTGATCGGCCCGGTGCTGATGTTCGTGCTGGCGGTCATTTTCCTGCGCGACACGCCTGAATATATGACCGGCGTGATCCTGATCGGGCTGGCGCGGTGCATTGCGATGGTGCTGGTTTGGAACCAGCTGGCGCGCGGCGACAATCAATACGTCGCCGGACTGGTCGCGTTCAATTCGGTGTTCCAGATCGCGTTCTTCAGCCTCTACGCCTGGTTTTTCCTCGGCGTCCTGCCGCCCTTGCTTGGGTTGGAAGGCAGCGTGATCGACGTCGATTTCCGGACCATTGCGAGCGCGGTGCTGATCTATCTCGGCATCCCCTTCCTCGCCGGTTACCTCACTCGCCGCATCCTCGTCGCCCGCCGGGGAGAGGATTGGTACGAGCGTGAATTTCTGCCGCGCATCGGCCCCATAACGCTCGCAGCGCTTCTGTTCACCATCGTCGCGATGTTCTCGCTGAAGGGCGGCGACGTCGTTCGCCTACCGCTCGACGCGGTCCGCATCGCGATCCCGCTGACCCTCTATTTCGTCATCATGTTCCTGGTCAGCTTCTGGATGGGGAAGCGTATCGCGGGCGATTATCCGCGCACCACCGCGATCGCCTTTACCGCGTCGGGCAATAATTTCGAACTCGCGATCGCGGTCGCCATCGCGGCGTTCGGCCTTGCTTCCCCCGTCGCCTTTGCCGCCGTTATCGGCCCGCTGGTGGAGGTGCCGGTGCTGATCCTGCTCGTTCACGTCGCGCTGCGCCTCGGGCGACGCTGGTTCCCCGACGCCAGGGAGGTTCGCGCCTGATGCCCATTCGCCCCATCCCCGACCCCGCCCACCTGCCTGCGCTGTCGCCCGAGCACGCATCCCGACGCCCGGCCGCAGGACTCGGCGAAGACCAGCCGCGCCCGCGCATCCTGCTTCTGTATGGCAGCCTGCGCGAGCGTTCCTATTCGCGGCTCTGCGTCGAGGAAGCCGCACGGCTGCTCGAATATTTCGGCGCGGAAACCCGCATCTTCGATCCCCGCGATCTGCCGCTTCCCGATCTCCATACGGGCGACGACCATCCGGCGGTCCACGAACTGCGCGAATTGTCGCTCTGGTCCGAAGGCCAGGTCTGGTGCAGCCCCGAACGCCACGGCCAGATCACCGGCATCATGAAGACCCAGATCGACCATCTGCCCTTGAGCATGGGCGGCGTCCGCCCGACCCAGGGGCGCACGCTGGCGGTGATGCAGGTATCGGCGGGGTCGCAATCGTTCAACAGCGTCAACAGCCTGCGTCTGCTGGGGCGATGGATGCGGATGTTCACTATCCCCAACCAGTCGAGCGTCGCCAAGGCGTATCAGGAATTCGACGAAGCCGGACGCATGCGCCCCTCCGACTATTACGACCGCATCGTCGATGTGATGGAGGAACTGGTGCGTTTCACCGTCCTGCTGCGCCCGCACGCCGACCGGTTGGTGGATCGCTATTCGGAGCGCAAGCAAGCGGCACGCGCCATCGCCCTCTGATCCAAGAGCAAAGCCGCGCCGCTGACATCGCAACTGCTACACTTGTCCGGCAAAACCGCCTAGAACCACCCCATGTCCGTCGCGCTCGCCATCGCTCTGTCCGCCATCGCGATGACGCTGATCGTCGGCATACGCTACCTCATCGCCTCGGGCGGCTTCGCATGGGCGACCCGCCTCAAACATCCCGGCCTCTACACCGGCCTCGATGCCCAGATGCGCAAGGAAATCGGCTGGAGCCTCGCGTCCGCCGCCATCTACGGCGTTCCAGCCGGGATCGTCGCCTGGGGCTGGCAGAATCGCGGCTGGACCGCGATTTATTCCGACGTGTCGGCCTACCCGCATTGGTATGTTCCGCTGTCGGTCTTCGCCTATCTCTTCGCGCACGATACGTGGTTCTACTGGACCCACCGCTGGATGCACCGGCCCAAACCGTTCCGCATGGCCCACGCCGTCCACCATGCCAGCCGCCCGCCGACCGCCTGGGCGGCGATGGCGTTCCACCCGGTCGAGGCGCTGACCGGCGCTGTGGTAATTCCGCTACTGGTGTTCGTCATTCCCATCCATGTGGGTGCGCTCGGCTTTGTGCTGGCGGTGATGACGGTTATGGGGGTGACCAATCACATGGGGTGGGAGGTTTTTCCCCGGTTCATGTGGAAGGGGCCATTGGGGAACTGGCTGATCACCGCCAGCCATCATCAGCGGCACCATGAACGGTACGGATGTAATTATGGCCTCTATTTCCGCTTCTGGGACCGCGTCTGCGGCACCGACGATGGCCTCGGCGATTTCGATGCTGCTCGCCGCCGGGCCGACCGAGCGGCTGCTGCGCAGGCTGGGCGCGGCGCTCATCATCGTGGCGATGCTGCCCGGAGCGAGCCCCACCGCGCGGCTTGACGTCGATGTATCGGGCATGCGGTCGGCCAAGGGACTGATTCAGGTCTGCCTGACCGCCGATCCCGACAATTTTCCTAATTGCGTCGACGACGCCCGCGCCTCGACCAAAACGGTGCCCGCGCGCCAGCACGCCATGGCGTTCGAGGGGCTTCCCCCCGGCCGCTACGCGCTCGCCGTCATCCACGACGAAAACGGCAATTCGAGGCTCGATACCTTTGCCGGAATCCCGCGCGAAGGATTCGGCTTTTCGAGGAACCCTGCGATCCGCTTCGGTCCGCCGAAGTTCAATGCCGCCCGCTTCGAAATCGACGGCCCCACCCGCCAGCAAGTCCGCATGAAATACATGCTGTGAGCGGTCGCGCGGGCGGCCACCCGGTCACCCCCGACGAGCGCTATTTCGTCGTGCGCGGTCGGTTGTGGCGAATGAGCAACCCCGCCTTGTCCGACGAAGCCCGCGACGCGCTCGTCCGCGACCTCATGGCCGCCCGTCGCGCCGTCCGCGCAAAGGAACCCGACGCCCGCGCCCGCGTCGATGCCGCCAAACGCGCCCTCGGCGAACGCGGCCCGGTCTGGTGGGACGACGGCGCCAGGGACTGGAACCGCCACCTCGCCAAGAACACCCCCTATGCCGACTGGTATGCGGCGCTCGACAGCGCCGCGCGGGACGCCTAGAACAGCTTCATCCCCGGGGGAGCGCTTCGTCGCGCTTGAGAGGATGGCCGCAGCCATCGACCCGCTGAACCTGATCCGGCTGACACCGGCGTAGGGAGGGAGCGGTCCAGATCTCACGGCCCGTTTCCTCCGAATGGAGTGGAACATCATGGCTGACATCCCCGCACGCACCGAACTCAAGGTAACGACAGGCCGGATCCGCGGCAGCCGCAAGGTCCATGTCGGCCCGCTGAACGTCGCGATGCGAGAGATCGACCTCGAACCCTCATCGGGCGAGCCGCCCTTGCGCGTGTACGACACCAGCGGCCCCTACAGCGATCCGCAAGCCCGTATCGACATCATGGCGGGCCTCCCCGAACTGCGCCGCGACTGGATTCGCGACCGCGGCGATGTCGAGGAAGTCGCCCAGCGCGAGACGAAGCCCGAAGATAACGGCCAGCTCGGCCCCGACCGCAGCGGCGGAGTCCAGCCCTTCCCCAATGTCCGCAAGCGCGTGCTGCGCGCGCGTGCCGGCATGAACGTCAGCCAGATGCACTACGCCCGCCGGGGCATCATCACGCCCGAGATGGAATATGTCGCCACTCGCGAAAATCTCGGCCGCCAGCGTCTCGCCGAATATACCCGCGACGGCGAGAGCTTCGGCGCCGCCATCCCCGATTTCGTCACCCCCGAATTCGTCCGCGACGAGGTCGCCCGCGGCCGCGCGATCATCCCCAGCAACATCAACCACCCCGAATCCGAACCGATGGCGATCGGCCGCAATTTCCTGGTCAAGATCAACGCCAATATCGGCAACTCCGCCGTCGCATCCGACGTCGCGAGCGAAGTCGACAAGATGGTCTGGTCGATCCGCTGGGGCGCGGACACCGTCATGGACCTGTCGACGGGCCGCAACATCCACGACACCCGCGAATGGATCCTGCGCAATTCGCCGGTCCCGATCGGCACCGTCCCCATCTATCAGGCGCTGGAAAAGGTCGGCGGCATTGCCGAGGAACTGACCTGGGAAATCTTCCGCGACACGCTCATAGAACAGGCCGAACAGGGCGTGGACTATTTCACCATCCATGCCGGCGTCCGCCTGCCCTATATCCCGATGACCGCAAAGCGCGTGACCGGCATCGTGTCGCGCGGCGGATCGATCATGGCGAAATGGTGCCTGGCGCACCACAAGGAGAGCTTCCTCTACGAACGCTTCGACGAGATTACCGAGATCATGAAGGCGTACGACATCGCCTACTCGCTGGGCGATGGCCTGCGCCCCGGCTCCATCGCCGACGCCAACGACGAGGCGCAGTTCGCCGAACTCTACACGCTGGGCGAACTGACCAAGCGCGCCTGGGAACAGGATGTTCAGGTGATGATCGAAGGCCCCGGCCATGTGCCGATGCACAAGATCAAGGAGAATATGGACAAGCAGCTGGAGGCGTGCGGCGAAGCCCCCTTCTACACGCTCGGGCCGCTCACCACCGACATCGCCCCCGGATACGACCACATCACCAGCGGCATCGGCGCCGCGATGATCGGCTGGTACGGCACCGCGATGCTTTGCTACGTCACGCCCAAGGAGCATCTGGGGCTGCCCGATCGCGACGATGTGAAGGTCGGCGTTGTGACCTACAAGCTTGCCGCCCACGCCGCCGATCTCGCCAAGGGGCATCCCGCAGCCCAGATGCGCGACAACGCGCTAAGCCGCGCCCGTTTCGATTTCCGCTGGCGCGACCAGTTCAACCTGTCGCTCGACCCCGACACCGCCGAGCAATATCACGACCAGACGCTCCCAGCCGAAGGCGCCAAGACCGCGCACTTCTGCTCGATGTGCGGCCCCAAATTCTGCTCGATGAAGATCACGCAGGAAGTGCGCGATTTCGCCGCCAAGCAGAACCAGAGCGCCGACAGCTTTCTGGCGGCAACGCCGGTGGTTGCGCCGAGCGAAGCGGAAGCGGGAATGGCCGCGATGAGCGAGGTCTTCAAGGAAACAGGGAGCGAGCTGTATATGGGTGCCGGGGATCGGGAGCGGGATTGAATCTAACAAAACCACCGACACGCGCTATTTGCGAATAATTGGTGGGACAAGAAGCGACCGCCTGTGAATCTTTGTTGACACGGCCCGATGTCATCCGGCCCTAAGCACAGAGTAACCTTCCGAAGTTGCCCCT
Source organism: Pseudomonadota bacterium (assembly GCA_023418595.1). Classification (GTDB taxonomy): domain Bacteria; phylum Pseudomonadota; class Alphaproteobacteria; order Sphingomonadales; family Sphingomonadaceae; genus Sphingomonas. The sequence goes on along the minus strand of JAEZZI010000024.1, from coordinate 13,509 downwards.
CGCTGACATTTGTGACAGGAGCTGTCTCAATCGAAAATTACTGGATCAGCCGAGACGTTACCGATGGTAGAAGAAATATCTCGCGAAGTGGTGGCTTATGCGATTATCGGGTTCGTGTTGCTGATCGGAATCCCGACGATCGCGATCTCTTTGCGTAAGCGCCGTCGTCAAAAGCTCCGTCGGCGCGGCATCAAGACCTACGGTCATTGATCGAGGTCCTCGGTGTGATCGTCGCAATATCACATCCCCTTCGCGCCCGGCCATTGCAGCCGAAGTCGGTTCGCCGGTTCCTGCCCGCTTATGGTCCAAACTCAATCCGGAGGTCGACGTGATCGCCCGGGCGGCGGGTGGGTCAGGAAGGTCGCGCGCTCGCCCTTCGGCTGGCTGCTTGCAGCCGCCGCTCAGGACCGGCTGGCGGCGCTACGTGCAAGCGGCCTGACGCCGCCCATCTGCCGCTCCGGATGACCGCGTTGCGGCGGACCGATTGTTGTTTCGTCCCAGGACAATCCCTCCTTTCCGTTCCCGGAAGCGCCATCGACGCGATGTCGTTCGGCTACAACCGCACCGGCGCTGGTGCGGTCGAAGACGTGCGATGGAACTGCACCGAATTCCCCCGATCCCGCCCCGCCGAACGTCTCCGGCGGGGCTGAGTCCCTGAATCAGGCGGCGAACTGGTTCATCGTGTTGTGGACGCCGCCCGCCTTCAGCGCGGCTTCTCCGGCGAAATATTCCTTGTGGTCGTCGCCGATGTCGGAGCCGGACATGTTCTGATGCTTTACACAGGCGATGCCCTGGCGGATTTCCTGCCGCTGGACGTTCTTCACATAGCCGAGCATCGCGGCGTCACCGAAATATTCGCGCGCCAGATTGTCGGTCGAGAGCGCGGCGGTGTGATAGGTCGGCAGCGTGATCAGGTGATGGAAGATCCCCGCACGCGCCGATGCATCGCGCTGGAAGGTGCGGATGCGCTCGTCGGCTTCGGCAGCCAGATCGGTGGCATCGTAATCGACGCTCATCAATTTGGCGCGGTCATAGCCCGACACGTCCTTGCCTTCCTCTTGCCATGCATCGAACACCTGCTGCCGGAAATTGAGCGTCCAGTTGAAACTCGGCGAGTTGTTGTAGACCAGCTTCGCATTCGGCACGACTTCGCGGATGCGATCGACCATCGACGCGATCTGTTCGATGTGCGGCTTTTCGGTTTCGATCCAGAGCAGGTCGGCGCCGTTCTGTAACGACGTGATGCAATCGAGCACGCAGCGGTCGGCGCCGGTCCCTTCGCGGAATTGGTAGAGGTTGGACGGCAGGCGCTTGGGCCGCATCAGTTTGCCGTCGCGTTCGATCACGACGTCGCCGCGTAGCGATGACAGATCGGTGACCTCTTCGCAGTCGAGAAAGGCGTTATACTGGTCGCCCAGATCGCCGGGCTCCTTCGAATAGGCGATCTGCTTGGTCAGCCCCGCGCCCAGCGAATCGGTGCGGGTGACGATAATTCCGTCTTCGACGCCGAGTTCCAGGAATGCGTAACGACAGGCCCGGACCTTTGCGAGGAAATCCTCGTGCGGCACGGTGACCTTGCCGTCCTGATGCCCGCATTGCTTTTCGTCGCTGACCTGATTTTCGATCTGCAGCGCGCACGCCCCCGCCTCGATCATCTTCTTTGCCAGCAGATAGGTCGCCTCGGCATTGCCGAAGCCCGCGTCGATATCGGCGATGATCGGCACGACATGAGTTTCGTAATTGTCGATCGCATTGGTCAGCCGTTGTACCTCGACCTCGTTACCCGCGTCCCGCGCATCGTCGAGGTCGCGGAACATCATGCCCAACTCGCGTGCGTCGGCCTGTTTGAGGAAGGTATAGAGTTCCTCGATCAGCGCGGGCACGCTGGTCTTCTCATGCATCGACTGGTCGGGAAGCGGCCCGAAATCGCTGCGCAACGCCGCAATCATCCAGCCCGAGAGGTAGAGATAGCGCCCCTTGGTCGATCCGAAATGCTTCTTGATCGAAATGAGCTTTTGCTGGCCGATGAACCCGTGCCAGCAGCCCAGCGACTGGGTGTAATTGGCGGGGTCGGCATCATATGCCGCCATATCGCGGCGCATGATCGCGGCGGTGTAGCGGGCGATGTCGATCCCGGTGCGGAACCGGTTCTGCAACTGCATCCGCGCAACGCTTTCAGCGTCAATCCCATCCCAGGTGCCGCGGAAGCGTTGGATAAGCTGTTGGTTGCCGGTGATCTGATCCTGATAGGTCATCGTTGAAACTCCCCCATTGGGTGGTGCGGGAAAGAAATGTCCGTCGGCACCGGGGCACCGACGGACACCTTTCCTCCCCAGGAAATCATGGCCCCGCCAAATTGGCCGGGACCGATCGACAGACGCGTCAGCCGAGGCGGCCGAGGCGGTGATAGAGGTTAGAGAATTTGGACGAACGCGGGTCGTCGGCAATCTGCTTGACGTAGTTCGCCACCGCTTCCTTCATCAGTCCGAAATCCTCGTTGGAAAATACGGCGCGGCTGCGCTGGGGTTCGGTCGGCATGTCGAAGCTCCTGATCGGTTCGTCCACATCGCTGCGGTAACCGATGGATAGCGCCAAACTCCTCCGCGTGTGACGGTTATTTACAGATTTTGGTGTCGCCAAGTCACCGGATGGGTTATGCGCAGTGTGCGATTGTAATGATATTTACAGGTGAGCCGTGGCGCGTGAGAAACTGCTGGCGGGGCATGCGGTGCGAAGATTGCGACGTCGCAGCGGGCTGACCCAGGCGGCGATGGCGGAAATGCTCGACATTTCACCCAGCTATCTCAACCTGATCGAACGCAACCAGCGCGCACTCCCCGCCGCGCTGCTGGTGCGGATGACCGACCAGTTCGATTTCGATCCGCGCGCGCTGGCAGCAGGTGAGCCTGGTGGCGGGATGGATGCGATCCGGCGCCGTCTCGCCGATCCGATGTTCGCCGACCTCGAAATCGACCGGCACGAAGTCGAGGAGTGGCTGGCAGCCGCGCCTGGCGGGGCGGAGGCCTTTGCCCGCGCATTCGATCGCACGATTGTCGGGGCAGGGGAGGCGACGCGGTCATCCGACGACCCAACCCGGATCGTCAGCCGCGAGATCGAGCGTTGGCGCAACCATTTTGCCGATCTCGATGCTGCTGCCGAAGCGCTGGCTGACGAATTGCGCCTTACCACTGCCGACACGCACGCGGCGTTGGTCGAGCGATTGCGCGTACGCCACAGCCTGTCGGTCCGCATCCTGCCGGTCGATGTGCTGCCCGATGTGCTCCGCCGCCTCGACCTTCATGCCCGCCAGTTGCAATTGAGCGAGCTGCTCGACGGGCCCTCGCGCACCTTTGCGCTGGCTGCACAGCTTGCCCAGATCGAAGCGCGCGCCGAAATCGACGCCCTGGCGCGCGGGGCAGGTTTCGCCGATCGGATCGCCGAACGCTTGTTCCGACGCCATCTGACCCATTATTTTGCCGCCGCGTTGATGATGCCCTATGGGCGTTTCCTGCGCGCGTGCGAGGCGACGGGCTATGACATCGGTGTGCTCGAACGCCGGTTCGGCGCGAGCTTCGAACAGGTCGCCCACCGCCTCACGACTCTCAGCCGGGTCGGTGCGCGGGGCCTGTCCTTTTTCATGATCCGCATCGACCGCGCCGGCCAGGCCTCCAAACGCTATGGCGGGGCAGGCGGCGGCGCGCTGATCGACAGCGATGCGCGCTGTCCCTTGTGGCGGCTGCATCATGCGTTCGACCGGCCGGGCGAAATCGTATCGCAACTGGTGGAAATGGAGGGGGAACGCTGGTTCACTCTCGCGCGCACCGTGCGCGGCCAGGGCAGTCGGCCCGGGGCGCCGTCATCGGAACGCGCTGCGGAATTCGCGATCGGGCTGGGCGTCGCCGCCGACCAGGCGAGTATCATCGCCGGCGCCTACGGTATCGACCCGCAAGGCCGCGCCACTCCCATCGGTCCCGGATGCCGGGCATGCGTGCGACCCGATTGCGCCCAGCGCGCGCAACCGCCCGCGAACCGTGCGCTGATCGTCAACGAACGCGAGCGCGGCATGTCGCCTTTCCCGTTCGTGACCGACTGATCTCCGAAAATCGATGTCGGTTCGATCAGATCGGACGTCGCGGGCGCCTGCGCCACCATAACAGGTAACCCGTCACCACCAGCACGCTCGTCGTCACGCCCGACAGGAAAATCAGCAGGCGACCCAGCGGCCCGAATATCTGCCCGGAATGCAGCGCATATTGCCAGGCGAAGAACAGGTCGCCCGCGCTGTCGCCCGCGTCATGCCGTTGCGCGAAGGGCCGGGCATCGGTCATTCTGACATAGGTCCAGAGCCGCCCCTGATAATCGACGTCGCGCGCGTCATAGGTCCGCACGGCATAGGCCGCATGATCGGACAGGATGCGGACGCTGTGGACCGTTGCGCGATCGTGCGTAACGGCGGTGATCGCGCGTTCGATGGTGACTGGGTTTGGCGGCGGATCGACGTCCGGCCACCGCTCGTCCAGCCGCCCGCCGATCGGCGAGACCAGCGCCACCGCATCGCGGCTCGTCTCCGGCCAGGCGAGCGTCACGCCGGTCAGCGCGACGACGAACGTCACCGGCCACCCCCAGATGCCGGGCGCGCGGTGGAGGTCGAACAGGCGGCGCAGGCTGCCCTTGCGACCGGCGATCGCGAACGCCTGAAGCCATTTCGCGCCGCGCGGCAGCGCCAGCCACAGCGCGATGGCATGATCGACCAGCCAGGCCAGCGACACCAGCCCGAAGAACCAGGTCATCCACGCGCCCGCCAACAGATCGACATGAAGGCCATAGACGATGTCCATTGCATGCCGCCGGTCGAGCGTCAGTTCGCCGCTGACCCGCCAGCCCAGCACAGTTCCGTCGCGCGGATCGGCGAACAGCTGGACGGGGCGGGGAGTGCCGTCGATCGGCGCACGACCCAAGATCCAGAGCGTGTCGGTCGCCCCGGTCGGCAGCAGGATGTTGTTCGCGACGAACCCCGGCAGCGCTTCGTCGGCCCGCGCGACCACTGTGTCCAGTGGAGAAGGGGTCGTGGCGGCAGCGGGAATCGACCGCCAGTCGGGATTCAGCCAGCGGTCGAGCTCGTCATAATAGGTGATCGCCGATCCCGTCACCGCGAGCAGCAACAGCCACAGCCCGCCCAGGATTCCGAACCAGCGATGCCACAGCTTCGCGAATGGCCGCCACCGCCTTGGGCTCGAAGGCGGCGCGAGCATCAGAAACGCAGCGCCGCGGTCACGCGGACGTTGCGTCCCGGCTCGGGCAGTCCCTGCACGATCGCATAATCGGGTTCGCCGATCTGTGCGTAATCGCCGACGCTGGCATGGGCGCGATATTGCTTGTCGAACAGGTTATAGACCGCCGCCTGCACTTCGAGCCGGTCGGTGCCGAACGGCTGCCACCGCGCGAACAGATCGACCACGCTGTAGCCGGGCTTATCGATGAACCGGGTGCCGTCGATGAAACCCAGTTCGGCCTCGCGGAACAGCACTTCGATGTCGTTCAGATCCTGATAGGTGGTGACGGTCGCGCGAAAACCGAGCGCGGGTGACGGATCGAACCCGGCGCTGATCGCCCAATTGTCGCCCATCGAATTGCCGAGCGCGATCTGCTCATAGCCCTCGATCCGGTTGTCGTTGAGCCGTGAATCATAATGGTTGTAATAACCGTCGATCGAAAGCGGCCCGGTGCGGTATCCGGCGCGCAGCTCGAAGCCTTCGGCTTTGAAGTCGCCGACATTCTCGTAATAGACCGCGTCCTGCTGCGGCTGCGACACGGTGCGGCCCAGCTGGTCGAGGATCACGTCGCGGATGTTCATCCGATAATAGACCGCCGATGCGCTGATCCCGTCGAGATCGTATTTGACCCCGGCCTCGACATTCTCGACCCGTTCGGGCCGCAGCGTCGGCGACAGGCTGAGGCGGCCTGGGCGCTTTTCGAGGGTGAAGGCGTCGCCGATTTCCTTGCCGCGAAACGCCTCGGCATAGCCCGCGTTGAGCGACAGACCGGGTGCGATGTCGAGCGTCGCGCCGCCGTTGAAGCTGAACCCGTCGCTGTCGGTGCCGTCGCGATAGGTGACGAGGTTGACGTCATAGGCATCGTAGCGCGCGCCGAACGACAGCAGCAGCGGTTCGACCACGCGCCAGCGATCCTGGATATAGACGCCCATCAGCGATCCGGTTTCCTCGAACCGCCCGATCGCGGGATCCCAGGCCCAGGGCTGCCACATGGCGGGGTCGCCCAGATATTCGCTGACTACCCGGTCGCCACGATATTCGGCCCCCACCGTCACGTCATGCCGGGCGCGGCGGATGCGCGCGCGCGCGTCGAAGCCATAGCTTTCGATTTCCGCCCCATACAGCCCCCAGCGATCGAACCGGTCCTGAGTAAATTCCGACTGCGTCCAGTAACCGGTTGCCTCGATATCGATGCCCGCTGCGGTAGCAAGGCCGTAATTGGCGATTGCGGTCTGGCGCTTCCCCTCGACCGGGAACAGCCGGTCGTTGGCGCGTGCGGGCCAGTTGGGCCGCTGGCCGAATTCGCCTTGCTCGTCGCGGTGCTCGTAGCTGAGCGTCAGCCGGTGGCCGCCACCCAGTTCACCGCCCAGCTTGACAAAACCAAGCTGCTGGCGCGCACCGGTGCCGCGCAGCGTGTTGCCGTCGCCGTCGCGGAAATCGTCGCGATCGACATGGACGAAGCTGCCCAGCACGCCGACATCGCCGAAAAGCCGGGCATAGGCCGTGCCTGACAGCTTGTAGCCATCGTTGCTGAACCACCCCGCCTTGGCGATGGCGCCATAATTGCGCCCGCCACGCAGCAGATCGACGGGATCGACCGTGCGGAACCGGATCGCGCCGCCGACCGCGCCGAAGCCCGATGTCGCTTCGCCTGCGCCTGCCTGAACCTCGACGCTTTCGAGCAGTTCGGGCTCGATCGTCACGCGACCGACATGGTGAAACAGCGTGCCCCGCTGCGGCGCGCCGTCGATGGTGACGTTGAGCAGCGAATCCTCAAGCCCCCGGACATAGATTTTCTGCGCGATGCCGAGCGACCCGCCGACCGCGACCGACGGCACGTTTCGGAACAGGTCGTTCAGATCGTTGGCCTGGGTCAGTTCGATTTCCGCGCGGTCGATCGCGACATCGGTCAGTGCGCCGACGACGACGATCGGTTCGGGATCGTCATCTGCCGAAACCTGTGTCGTATCCTGTGCAAGCACCGGCGTTGCAACAAGCAGGGCGGCGCTCGCCAGCAGGTGACGCGGCGCGAGGCGGCAATTCATCGATAATCCCCCGGTCAGTAAAGCTGGGCCGCGGCTACAGATTATTGCGAATGAATGGCAACAGCAAATCAGTCGAAGGCCGCTCGCCGTTCCGGTGCTCAGGGATCCGTGGCGTGGCGGTGGCCGAGTCCCGTCAAATACAAATTTTCAAAAACGGTGTTGTCGTGGACCTATCGTCGGGCGGCCTGCTCGTGAGAATGACTCGCATTTACTTGGAATGCATCATTCGCTAAAGGAGCGCTCCTGACCGATCAGGGATAGGCGATGCGGTATCTGTTTAAAGCGAACGAGAACGCCACGGCCATGCCCGGCGGCAGCGCTCTGTACGGCGTCGAAGCGGTGAGCGTGGCATGACTCGCTCGACCGTCAAGGCGTGGGTGTGGGTGCACAAATGGACGAGTCTGGTATGCACCGCGTTTCTGCTGATGCTGTGCCTGACCGGCTTGCCGCTGATCTTCCACGACGAAATCGACTATCTGACCGAAGCGCAGCCGGTTTACGGCATGCCGGGCATCGGCTCGTCAAGCACGGCTGAGGGGTTGCTTTCGCTTGACGAGATGCTGGACCGCGCGCTCGCCAACCGGCCGGGCGAAGTGCCGCTCTACATGGCGTTCGACAACGACCAGCCGTCCATGACCATCACCACCGGCCCGCGTCCCGATTCGCCGGGTGCGGAAATGACGATCCAGTCGTTCGACCGTTCGACCGGCGAACAGATCGGGATGGTCGCGGAAAGCGACGGCGGAGTGATGCATTTCCTGCTGCAACTGCATACCGACATGTTCCTCGGCCTGCCGGGAATGCTGTTCCTGGGGGCGATGGGCGTGGCGTTCGTCGCCGCGCTGGTGTCCGGCGTGGTTCTTTATGCGCCGTTCATGCGCAAGCTCGATTTCGGCACGGTACGCACCACGCGGAACGCGCGGGCCAAATGGCTCGACTATCACAACCTGCTCGGCATCGTCGCGCTGGCCTGGATGCTGGTGGTCGGGCTGACCGGCGTGATCAACGCGCTCGCGGTGCCGATCGAGGATGCCTGGAAATCCAATGAACTGGCGGCGATGACGCGCGAATATGACGGGCGCGCGCCGCTCGATCCCGCGCGCTACGGCTCGCTCGACACGGCGATGGCGGCCGCGCGCACCGCACTGCCGGGCAATAACCCGCAATTCATCGCCTTTCCCGGCGGCACCTTCAGCTCGGCGCACCATTATGCGGTGTTTTTCCAGGGCGACACGCCGCTGACCGAGCGGTTGCTGACCCCCGCGCTCATCGATGCCGAGAGCGGAGAATTCACCGCCGCCCGGCCGATGCCCTGGTATTATCAGGCGCTGTCGCTGTCGCGGCCGCTGCATTTCGGCGATTATGGCGGGCTGCCGCTCAAGCTGCTCTGGGCGGCGCTCACACTGTTCACCATCCATGTGCTTGGGACCGGGCTGTATCTGTGGCTGACCAAGCGCAAGGCGTCTGCGTCCGCGCAGCCGCGCGCGGGCGAATTGCCGCTGGCGGAGCCTGCCGAATGATGCGCGCATCGCGATCCCGTTCGCTGGCGGCCATTTTCGGCGTGCCGCTGGCGATCTTGGTCACCGGCCTTGCCGGGCTGGTTATCGCATTGACCGGCGATGGCTGGCGCGATGGCGCGGCATGGGCGGCGCTGGCGGTGCCGATCGCCGCCGTCGTCTGGGCCATGCGCAAGCGCCGCGGCTGATTTTCCTCGAACCGTTATTTTCAAGGACCAACGAAACGTGACCACCCAGACCATCCGGCATCGGCTGTTCCTTGCCACCGCGCTGAGCATGAGCGCCTGCGCCACACCAGCCGCGGCGCAGGACAATGCCGAGGACGACAACCGCGTCATCGTTACCGCCCAGCGCGAGAACCAGTCGGGCGTCGAGCAGGAAGGCAGCGTCGGCGTGCTGGGCGACAAGGACGCGGCGGACGTGCCGTTCAGCATCCGCAGCTACAACAGCGCATTGATCCTCAACCAGCAGCCGCAGACGCTGGGACAGGTGCTGGAGAATGATCCGACCATCCGCACCACCACCGGTTTCGGCATTACCGGTGAGCTGTTCGTGGTTCGCGGCTTTGCGCTGGCGGGCGACGATATCGGCTATGACGGACTGTACGGCATCACGCCGCGCCAGCTGGTCGCGCCCGAACTCTATGAATCGGTGCAGGTGCTGAACGGATCGAGCGCGTTTCTGAACGGTGCCGCACCGAGCGGGACCGGAATCGGCGGCAGCGTCAACCTGATCCCCAAGCGCGCGGGCGACCGCGCCATCACCCGCGGAACGCTGGGCTATACCGGGCCGGAGCATTTCGGCGGCGGTTTCGACGTCGGACGCCGGATGGGCAGGAACGGCGAATGGGGCATCCGCATCAACGGCACTGCGCGCGGCGGCGACGCATCGATCGACGACGAGTTCCGCAGCAGCCATGTGCTGGGCGCGGCGATCGATTATAATTCGGGTCCGTTCCGCGCCTCGCTCGATCTCGCATACCAGCGGGTCAAGGTATCGCATTTCCGGCCCAAGCTGGGCGTCAACACGCTGTCCGTCATTCCTGAGGCGCCCGATGCCTCCACCAATTTCGGCCAGCCCTGGCAATATACGACACTGCGCGACGTGTTCGGGCAGGCGCGGGTCGAATATGACGTCGCGCAGGACGTGATGGTCTATGCCGCGTTCGGCGCGCGCGACGGCGCCGAAGAGGGGATTTACAGCACGCCCACACTGGTCAATGCGGCGACCGGCGAGATCACGGTCAGCAGTTCGTTCATTCCGCGCACCGACAATAACGAAGCCGCCACCGCAGGGGTTCGCGCTCGGTTCAATACCGGGGGCATCACGCATGAGGTCAATGCGGGCGGCTCGATCAACTGGCTCGTCAACCGCAACGCGTTCGAGTTCTACGCCCTCTCCGCGGAGCGCAACAATCTCTACGCACCAGTCGCGGTGACGCCATCGACGACGGTTACCTTCGTCGGCGGCGATCTCGACGATCCGTTCCCCATCTGGCGCACGCGGCTGAGCAGCGCGTTCGTCTCGGACACGATCGGGCTGTGGGATGACCGCGTCCTGTTCACCGCCGGTCTGCGGCTGCAGGCGATCAACATCAAAGCCTATTCCAATGCCACCGGCCTGCTGACCAGCGAGTATGACGAGGAAAAGGTGACGCCGGTGTTCGGCCTGGTGGTCAAGCCGACAGACGGACTGTCGCTCTACGCCAACCGGATCGAGGCGCTGGTCCAGGGCGCCGTCGCGCCCGCCAGCGGGGCCAACCCCTCGGGCGGCGCGGCGCTGCCGGTGACCAATGCGGGTGAGGTGCTGCCGCCCTTCGTGTCGGAGCAATATGAAATCGGCGGCAAGCTGACGCGGGGTGGGGTCGATCTGTCGCTGGCACTGTTCCAGATCGACCAGAGGACCGCGATCCTGCGGCCTGATCCCGATCAGGTGAACGCGCTGGAATTCGGTCCTTTCGGCGTCCAGCGCAACCGCGGGGTCGAATTCACGGTTGCGGGCGAACTGGCCGATGGACTTCGGCTGATTGCCGGGGGGTCGATCAACGACGGGAAGCTGCGCGACACCCAGAACGGCGTCAACGAAGGCAATCAGGCGGTCGGCGTGCCCGAATATCTGCTCAACGCCAATGTCGAATGGGACGTGCCCTTCGCACCCGCGCTGACGCTGACCGGACGGGTGGTCCATACCGGCGAACAGGCCGCCAATATCGGCAACACCCTGTTCCTCGACGACTGGACCCGCTTCGACATCGGCGCGCGTTACGTGGCGGTGGTCGGTGGCCAGCCGCTGACCTTCCGCGTCAATATCGATAACGTGGCCGACGCCGATTACTGGGCAGCGGCCTTTGACAGCTTCCGTCCCGATCTCCTGCTCGGCGCGCCGCGCACGTTCAAGGCGTCGGTCACCTACGACTTCTGAAACTAGGCGGAGCGGTCATCGCTGTGGGCCATGCCACCGCGCTTTCTTTTTTCCGTCAGCTTATTACGGTGACCGTCTGATAACAGGAGATTTCCTTTGAAGCGCGCCGCCATGATCACCGTTGCATCGCTCGTTTCGCTATGCTCGGCGCAGGCCGTCGGTCAGACCGCAGCGACTGCGTCGCCGCCGTCCGACGATCCGTTCATCTGGCTGGAGGAAACGCGCAGCGACCGGGCACTGGCCTGGGTGCGCGGCGAAAATGAGCGGGTCGACCGCACGCTGGCGGCGGATCCCCGTTTCACGCAGCTCCAGGCAGAGGCGCTGACGATCCTCGATGCCAAGGATCGCATTCCGAGTGTCAGCTTCACCCCCTATGGCATGGTCAATTTCTGGCAGGACGCGAACAATCCGCGCGGCGTGGTGCGTGTAACGACGCTTGAAAGCTATCGGACCGACAATCCGAGCTGGCAGACCATCCTCGACATCGACGCGCTGGCCAAGGCCGAAGGGCGCGAATGGGTCTACAAGGGCATGTCGTGCCTGCCGCCCGCCGGAACGCGGTGCATGGTCGCGCTGTCGGACGGCGGCAAGGATGCGACCGAACTGCGCGAATTCGACGTGAATACGCGCAGCTTCGTGAAAGGCGGCTTCGTCCTTCCCGAAAGCCAGGGCGGCGCGGAATGGGTCGATGAGAACACGCTGCTCGTCAGTCGCGATTTCGGCGGCGGCACGATCACCGAGAGCCAGTATCCCTTTACCACGCGCGAATGGAAACGCGGCACCCGGATCGAGGATGCGCGTGAAATCTATCGCGGCGATGCAAAGGATGTTTCCTCGGGGGCCGGGCTGCTGCGCGATGCCGCAGGCACGATTCACGGCCGGGTGGCACGTCGCGGCGTGTCGTTCTTCGAAAGCGAAACCTACATTTGGCATGCGGGGAAGTGGACCAAGCTCGACATCCCGCTGAAGGCGAATCTCGGCGGCATCGTCGATGGACGAATTCTGTTTTCGACCGACGTCGAATGGAAAAGCGGGAACCAGACCTTTCCGGCGGATTCGATCGTTTCCGCCGACCTCGCCGCGTTCAAGGCCGATCCGAACGGCGCGCCCAAGACGCTGGTGTGGAAGCCAGAGGCGCGCCAGACCAAGCGGGGCACGGCGATCACCGGCGACGCGCTCTATGTCAGCCTGCTCGACAATGTCCGTGGCCGGGTGCTGCGGTTCGATTTCGACAATGGCAAATGGACGTCGCAGCCGGTCGCCCTGCCGCAGAACGCGACCATCGGTATCGCCACGGCCGACGACGACAGCGGCCGGGTGATGTTTTCGTCAACCGACTTCCTGACGCCGTCCCAGCTCTATTTCTCGGACGGAAATTCTGCGCCGACCGTCATCAAGACCAGCCCGGCGCGTTTCGATGCCGAAGGTCTGGCGATTTCGCAGTTCGAGGCGACCAGCAAGGACGGGACCAAGATTCCCTATTTCGTGGTGTCGAAGAAGGGCGCCAAGCTCGACGGCAGCACGCCGACCCTGCTCTATGGCTATGGTGGTTTCCAAAGTTCGAGCCTGCCGGCCTATTCCGGCACCATCGGCAAGCTGTGGCTCGAGCGGGGCGGTGCCTATGTCCTCGGCAACATGCGCGGCGGCGGCGAGTTCGGGCCGGAATGGCACCAGAGCGCGATGGGCGCGAACAAGCAGCGCACCTGGGACGACTTCATCGCAATTGCCGAAGATGTGATTGCCCGCGGCCTCACCAGCCCGCGGCGGCTGGGCATCATGGGCGGAAGCCAGGGGGGGCTGCTGGTCGGCACCGCCTTCACCCAGCGCCCCGACCTGTTCAACGCGGCAGTGGTCCAGATCCCGCTGTTCGACATGCTGCGCCTGCCGTTCATCGGTCGCGGTGCCTCATGGGTCGGCGAATATGGCGACCCGCGCATCCCCGAGCAGCGCGCCTGGATCGAAGCCTATTCGCCTTATCAGAAGCTGGTGAAGGGCGTCGAGTTCCCGATGCCGTTCTTCTGGGCAAGCACCGCCGACGACCGCACCCATCCCAGCCATGCGCGCAAGGCGGCGGCGCGGATGAGCGCCAACGGCCAGCCCTATTATTATTATGAGGACATGACCGGCGGCCATTCGGGCGGAGTCGACAACGCCCAGCGCGCCAAGCTCCAGGCGCTGCAATATGTCTATCTGATGCAGAGGCTGATGGACTGAACTGGCGACATGCGCGGGGGGGGGGGGGGGGGGTTGTTT
>JAEZZI010000014.1 GCA_023418595.1 Pseudomonadota bacterium | reverse complement strand
GATCGCTGTATTGCTGCTCGGACAGCGTGCGTGGTCGTGGCGCTCCCGTGACGTACCTGTCCCATACGGCTTCCTTCCATTCCAACGAAAGGATCGCACCATCAAACCGTGGGATCAAACACCTAGGGCGCGCGGACTGGCCTGCCTTTCATTACACCGCACGGTCGACCAGACCGGAAAGCCGCGAGGCCGCTCGCACAGGCATCCCGAGCATCGGTAATCCGTGTCGTATGCGGATTGACGCGTGCAGCGTTCGTGCCCGAACCCGATCACGTCTCCGGCGAGTGTCGCAAGGTCCGGCTGCCATGTGATTTGCAGCGTATCGAGCGCGGGCAACGCCACTTCGATCGACCCCAACCGCCGCACCTTCGGCGTCGCTCCTGCCCGCATAAGATTGCGTGTCACAGCCGCGCCGATTGCGCGAGCGTTATTCGTAAGTTAGCCGTGCTGGAAAAGGGGGGAAGGTCTCGATGGGGGTCGGATCGGGTGAGGACGCAAGCGCGCCGCTTGCCGTATTCACGCTGGAGTGCGATGCGCATCCGCCCGGCGAGCAAATGGCCGCATGGCGTGCGGCGACCGCTGCGCTGTTCGACAGCACGCCGGTGGTGCCCGACGATCCGAACTTTACCGGCGCCATCCGATCCTATGTTCTCGGCCCGCTGCTGTTCGGGCGATCGGCGAGCGTGGCGCAGCATTTCGTCCGCGATCACAGCGTCGTCGCGCGCAGCGGGGTCGACCATCTGCTGGTCCAGCTTTACGTGTCGGGCGGGTATCGCGGGACGACGTCGGCTGGCGAAATCCTGGTCGAACCGGGCGACATCAGTGTGCTCGATCTGGCCGAAACCTTTGAAACGGTGGCGTCGGATGCGTTCGACAATTTGAATCTGATCGTGCCGCGCGCGATGCTGGCTCAGGCCGGGATCGATGTCGAACCGCTTCACGGGCTGGTTTTCCGTCGTGACAATCCGATCACTCAGCTGCTTGGCAACCATCTGGCCGTGCTCGACCAACTCGTGGAAACGATGCAGGTCGCCGACGGAGAGGCTGCGGCCGACATCGCATTCTCGCTGCTGATGGCCAGTTTGCGCCATGCGCCGGAACAGGGTGAGCGGGTTGCGATAGACGCAGTGCTGGGCCGCGCGCGCGCCGTGATCGAGGCCAACCTGTCCGATCCCGCGCTGAATGCCGATTGGATCGCGCGCGAATGTGCCATGTCGCGCGCATCGCTCTATCGCCTGTTCGAACCGTCGGGCGGGGTCGCGGCCTATATCCGGATGGTCAGGATGCGCAGGGCGCTGTTCGAACTGTCGCGCGCCGACGGGTCGGATGCCCGAGTGGCGGCGGTGGCGCTGCGCTGCGGTTATGAAAATGCGACCAGCTTTACCCGCGCATTTCAGGCGACATTCGGCGTTTCGCCGACCGCAGTTCGGTTGTCGGCGCAGCGCCGCTGGCCCCACAGCGCGGGCATTGGCGCCATGCCGGTTGAGGAGAACCCGTTGACCGACTGGATCCGCAACCTGCTGATCCGGCGTGTGCAAGGCATCGACGACGCGCTGGAAGTCGCGATCGACTGATTGCCCCGCGCCGTGGCTGGGCTACACCCCATGGCGATGATAGAGACGCCCCCCGATCCGATTCCCGCCGCCACCGTGATCGTGATGCGCGACCGCGCTGGCGCGCCGCCGCATTTGTTGATGGTCGAACGCGCGCGCGCAATGCGGTTTGCGGGCGGTGCGCTGGTCTTTCCCGGCGGGCGCGTCGATCCCGGCGACCGGGTGGCGGGGGCGGGGTTCGACGGCGACCCCGATGACATGGCGGCGCGGATCGCTGCGGTGCGCGAGGCGATCGAGGAAGCGGGCGTCGCGGTCGGCGTGAGCGGACTGGAGGATGGACGCGCACTGGAGCGGGTACGCGCGCGTCTGCATGACGGCGATGCGATCCAGGGGGCACTGACGGCGGTCGATGCGACGTTGGCGCCGGAAATGTTGGTGCCGTGGTCGCGCTGGTGCCCGCATCACAAGCTGGTGCGGGTGTTCGACACGCGTTTCTATCTCGCGCGGTGGGACGAGGATCACGCCCCGCCCGAAGTGGACGGGACCGAGAATACGCGCATTTTCTGGGCGAGCGCCGGAGAAGTGCTGGCCAGCGCCGATCGCGGCGAGGCGCGGCTGATCTTTCCGACGCGCCGAAATCTGGAACGGCTGGCGCAGTTCGGCAGTTTCGAAGAGGCCATGACCCACGCCAATGCTTATCCCGTCCGCAAGATCGTCCCCTGGGTGGAGGCGAGGGGCGGCAGCGACCATCTCTGCATCCCCGACGATCTGGGCTATCCGGTCACCGCCGTGCCGATGGCAGATGCCGACCGGGCATGAGCCGGGGCAGGGGGAAGGCGCGCGGGTTTAGGGCATTCAGGCGAACGATCAGCTGGCTGGTGGCGCTGGCGGTCGTCGCGGGGGCGGGGCTGTTCCTCTATTCCTTCGCACGCGACCGGCCGCAGGATTTGCCGTGGACCGAACTCGACCTCGCACAGCCGGTGGGGCTGTTCACCCGCGGCAAGCTCAACGGGCTGGGCGACGATTTCGGCCAGTGTCGGTCGTTGCTCGACCGTGCGGGCGTCGAATATGATGCGCTCGACCCCGTCAATCCGGGTGCCCAGTGCGGCTATGACGATGCGGTGCGCTTTGCCGCTGGGGGCGCGCGCAGCATCGCTTTTTCGCCCGCCGGGGTCGGCGTGTCGTGCCCGGTCGCGGCGTCGCTCGCCATGTGGGAATGGAATGTCGTTCAGCCCGCCGCACAGAAACATTTCGGCAGCCCGGTCGCCCGGATCGAACATTTCGGCAGTTACAGCTGCCGTCGCCTCTATGGCCGCGACGAGGGGGCGTGGAGCGAGCACGCGACCGCCAATGCGTTCGACGTGGCGGGCTTCGTGCTGGAAAATGGCGAGCGGATCACGCTGGTGCGCGACTGGGACGATGCCGAGAAGGGCGCGTTCCTGCGCGACGTGCGCGACGGGGCGTGCGACCTGTTCACCACGGTCCTGTCACCCGATTACAACGCGGCGCACGCCGACCATTTCCATTTCGACCATGCGAGGCGCGGCATGGGCGGGGCGTGTCGCTGAACGGGTCTGAACCGGATCGCGTTCAATGGGCCATCGGCTGCGCGTCGACCTTTTCCACCCAGGCCGGGTAGAAAGCGGGCTGACGCGAGGACCAGCCGGATGCGGTCGCCGCCGCTTCCGAAATCGATTGGAGCAATTTGCGGCGCAGATCGGGATGCAGATGCGGCATCGCCGCTGCCGCACAGAAGGCAGCGGGCAGGAACGGGCGAACCTCTGCGCCCACCAGTCGTTCGTAGAGGAATCGGTACGCCGAAAAGCTGATCAGCCGCCCCTGACCCAGGTCGAACGCGGAAACGGTGATGAGCGGCGCCATGAACGGCTCGATCGCGTCGAGCGCGCTGTCGTCGGGGATCGTCGCGCGAAGATCGGGCAGGCGGTCGTAGATGCGCGCCTGCGCCCGGATGCTCGCCGCCTCGACCACGTCGCGCGACCAGCGCGCCAGCGCGTCGTCGCGGTCCAGACCGATGTCGAGCGACCGGCGAACATAACGCTGGGTCGACGACGGAAAGCTGGCAAATTCCTTCATCTCCGCCAGCGTCATCGCGCCTTCGGCCGGTTTCATGCGACTGCCCATATCATTCACTCCCACCCCCGTGGATAACGAAGCCGAGTATCGCAGAGCATGGTTAACAACGTGCTGAACAACCCGGTCTTCGCTCGTTCATCAAGGAATCACGAAAGCTGTTGCATTGCAACAAAAGTTGCGACGAGGCGTGAAGTGTTTTGCGAATATGTCTCTGAACTGCGATATTTCCGCAACAATGCATCGTTGCGCCGATCCGGCAACCCTAGGCCGGTTCGACCGTTCTGAACCGGGAACGATGCCGTTCGGCGCGCGACGGGTTGACCCGTTGCCGCGACGGCCACAGCCTTTGGGAATAAAGGACGAGGAATTTGTAATGCGTATCCTGTTGACGAGCGGCGTGGCGCTGGCGCTCTGCGCGACGCCCGCGACTGCCCAGACCAGCAACCCGATCCAGACCGTCGATCTGCCGCCGTCGGTGTCGGCCGGCAGCGACCCCTTTTCCCGCGCCGATGATACCGAAGCCGCCGCAGGCGGTTTGGGTACACCCGTCGATCCCGATGCCGAAGCGTCCGCACAGGGCGCCACAGAGCCGGCGCCGGTGACCCCTGCGCTGGCCGCCGGTGCTGCAGCGGCGGGCGATACCGGCGCGACCATAGCCGCAGAGGCGGCGCCGGGCGCGGAGGAACGTGCGGCCGGACGCGTCGATGCGATCATGGAAACGCTGCTGGGGCCATCCGAAGAAGAACAGCGCGCCGTCGCGGCCAAGCTCTACGCCGAACAGGCCGAGCGGCACCGGATGGAAATGCAGCGCGCCGAAACCCTCAATCGCGAAGCCCGCGAACGGGTGGAGGCCGAAAACGCCCGCCGCCTGGCCGAATATCGCGCCGAGGTCGAACGCATCAACGCCGAACATGCCGAACGCGAACAGGCGCGGATGGCGGATTGGCGCGCGCGCGTCGTCGCCTGCGAAGCGGGCGATCGTTCGGCATGCGGCCAGTGACGTCGCCGGTAGCGACACCCGAGATGCCGTCGAATTGGAGAACTGATAGCGGCGCGCGTCGCCATGCGCCGGCAACCGAACGCAACCGCGACGCGATCGCGGCAGTGCTGGCGGATGTGCTGCCGAACAGCGGCAATGTCCTGGAAATCGCAAGCGGAACGGGGGAACATATCGCCCATTTCGCAGAGCGCTTTCCCGCGTTGCATTGGCAACCGAGCGATCCCGATCCGTCCGCGCTCGCATCGATCGCGTCCTGGACCGCCGGGCTGGGCAACGTCGCCACGCCGGTCGCGATCGACGCGACCGATCCGGGCTGGCCGGTCGATCGCGCCGACGCGCTGTTGTGCATCAACATGGTGCATATCGCGCCGTGGGAAGCGACATTGGGGCTGATGACCGGCGCGGCGGCGGTGTTGGCGGATGGTGCGCCGCTGATCCTCTACGGTCCCTACATGCGCGGCGATGTGGCAACCGCTCCGTCCAACCTGGCGTTCGACGCATCGCTCAAGTCGCGGGATGCGCGCTGGGGACTGCGCAGCGTCGAGGATGTGACCGCTGCGGCAGCCGCAAGGGGGCTGGATTTCGATCGGCTGGTGGAAATGCCTGCCAACAATCTGATGCTGATCTTCCGGAATGGCCGATCCGGGGTGACGCCGGCGCCCTGAAACGGATAGGGTGCGCGACGTGGCGTACGACCTCCTGATCATTGGCGGCGGAATCAACGGCTGCGCCATCGCGCGCGAGGCGGCGGTCAACGGGCGCACGGTGCTGCTGGTCGAACAGGACGATCTGGCCAGCCATACCTCGTCGGCATCGACCAAGCTGATTCACGGCGGGCTGCGCTATCTGGAAACCTATGAATTCCGGCTGGTGCATGAAGCGCTGCACGAACGCGAGCGGCTGTTGGCAGCAGCGCCGCACCTGATTCGCCCAATGCAGTTTGTGCTGCCCCATGACCATGCGGTCCGGCCCTGGTGGTTGGTCCGGGCGGGCTTGTTGCTTTACGACCTGCTGGGCGGGCGATCGTCGCTGCCAAGATCGCGTGGGTTGCGAGACGCTGATCTGCTCTACCGCGCGCCGCTGAAGGGGGCGAAGCGCGGCTTCGTCTATGCCGATGCCTGGGTGGACGACGCCCGGCTGACGCTGGCGATGGCGGTCGATGCCGCGCGCTTGGGGGCTGAGGTCGCAACCCGAACCGCGCTGGTCGGTGCCGCCCGCACGCAACAGGGCTGGCGCGCGACGCTGTCGGACGGGCGAAAGGTGGCGGCAAAGGCGCTGGTCAACGCAACCGGCCCATGGGCGCCGCAGGTCGCGCGCATCATCGACGCCGAGCCGGGACCGGGGCTGCGACTGGTCAAGGGCAGCCACCTCGTCGTCGATCGGCTCTACGACGGCGACCATGCCTATATCCTGCAACAGCCCGACCGGCGGATCGTGTTCGCGGTGCCGTGGCTCGATCGCTACACCGCGATCGGCACCACCGATGTGGCGGTGGACACGCCTGAACAGGCGGTGATTGACGAGGCCGAGATCGCCTATCTGATCGACGCCGCCAACCGGTCCTTTATCCGCCCCATCGCGCGCGACGACGTGCGTCATATTTGGTCGGGCGTGCGCGCACTGGTCGATGACGGCGCGGATCAGGCGCGCGCCGTCACCCGCGACTACAGCCTCGCGATCGACGAAGACGGGCCGCCGGTGCTGACCGTCTATGGCGGCAAGATCACTACCGCCCGCGCGCTGGGCGAGGATGCGATGCGTCGGCTGGGCGAGGTCATGGGCTGGCCGGTCGCTGACGACACGCGTCGCCGACCCTTGCCCGGCGGCGATGCCGAGAGCTTCGAGGGGTTGTTGGCGCGGGTTCGTGATCGCTTTCCGTTTCTGGGGGCGATGCGGGCCGAACGCATGACCCATGCCTATGGGACGCAGCTGTTCGAAATACTCGACCGGGTATCGGACATTGCCGGCATGGGCGCGGATCTGGGCGGCGGGCTTACCGAGGTCGAATTGCGCTGGATGCGGGACAGGGAATGGGCGCGCACTGCCGACGACGTGCTGTGGCGACGGTCCAAACTGGGGATGGCGGTCGATGATGCGGCGACAGCGCGGATCGCGGACTGGATGGAGGACAAGCGCTGACGCCTTACACCTCCGTTCGTTTCGAGCGAAGTCGAGAAACGTGAACCGGATGCTTGTGGCACGTTTCTCGACTTCGCTCGAAACGAACGGGCAGAGCGGAAATCGGCGCTCAGCTATAGGCGATCCAGCGTCCCAGTGTGCCGATGAGCAACCATAACAGGATCGATGCTGCCGCCATGATCCGCGCCAGTGCGGGCGCGCGGTCGCCCCAGCCGCCGATCCGCTTGTCGAACATTCCCCGGAACGCCAGCGCATTGGCCAGCGCGATGGCGATCAGCACCAGCTTGCGCTCGAACGCGTCCGATCCCGACAGCGCCACGCCGTCGGCGGCGAACAGCACGACGCCGGTCGGCACCATCAGGATAAGCCCCGCGATCGCAACCGGCGTCAGCGCGCGCGACAGCGCCTCCATCGGCAATCGCTTCCAAAATCCCAGCACGCGCAGATCCACGACGCCGATGCCGCCCACCAGCATGACCAGGCCCAGCAGGTGGAGCGTGTTGGCGACCGGATAGACCAACGCTCCGCCGCGCGCCCATGGCCCGATGCCGACGGCGTCGAGCCACTGCGCGGCGGACAGGATCAGCGCATCCACGCGTCGCGGATCAGCGCAGTTCGACTGTCTTGTCGCCGACCATCACGCGTTCGATCCGCATTTCTGCGGTGCCGTCGCGGCGGGCATAGCCGGTCATGCTGATTCGCTGACCGGGCGCGATCTCCGCCTCGGTCAGCCCGCGTGCGGTCATCCGGCTGACGGGGGCCAGGATCACGTCCCATTGCTTGCCCTGCCAGCGCATCGTCGCGGTGCCGTGCGGATTGGCCCAGGCAACCGAGGTCAGCGTGCCGTTAAGCGTGATCGGCTTGGCCTCGTCATAGGACGACCAGCCATGATGCGCGAGCGCGGGCGCGGAAATCGCGACGGCGGCGGCAGCAAACAGGGCGGTACGGCGCATGGTCTCTCTCCCGATTTTGACAGGCAAGGATACGCATGAATGGGAGCGGAGTTCAAATCCCGACCAACTCCTTCCC
Organism: Pseudomonadota bacterium; assembly: GCA_023418595.1. Classification (GTDB taxonomy): domain Bacteria; phylum Pseudomonadota; class Alphaproteobacteria; order Sphingomonadales; family Sphingomonadaceae; genus Sphingomonas. The sequence goes on along the minus strand of JAEZZI010000014.1, from coordinate 62,056 downwards.
CATCGGGGGAGGTGGCAGTGCGAAGCACTGACGGAGGGGGCTGGCCGCAAGCGCGACGCCCGCGGCCAGCCCCCTCCACCCCTCGCTTCGCGAGCGGTCCCCCTTTCCGAACCGGGGAGGAGTTTGTCAGTATGCCCGCGCGACCAATATCCGCTCGACCGCCGGCTCTCCGCTGAAGATGCAGACGCCATCGACCGACGCGGCTTCGTTCGGCACGTTGCGCACGGTCAGCTTCAATTCCTTCAGCCGCGCGACCACCTTGTCCAGTGCATCGCGGGTCGGCCTGGCCCACTGGACCTCGACCCAGCCGGGATATTTGCCGCCCTGTTCGAAATGCGCCTTGAGCGCGTCGAATTCGGTGATGCCGCGAGTGATCCCGGCATCCAGCCGCGCCTTTGCGTCGGCATGGAGCGTGCCCTGGATTTCATCGAGCAACGCGCCGACCGATGCGACGAACTCGTCGCGGCTCGCTCCCGCGCTGTCGAGCTTGCCATCCTCGCGGTAAAGGCGATCGCGGCGGATCACGCTGACCTGGCCGCCCGCCATGTCGCGCCCGCCGACCTCGACGATGATCGGCGCGCCTTTCTTCACCCAGCCCCAGCGCTTCGCCGCCGCCTTGGCCGGGCGACGATCGAGCAGGACGCGTATCGGCTCGCCCAGTGCGGTTTCGCGCGCGATCCGGGCATGGATTTCGGTGCAGTAATCGACGAGCGCGGCATCCTCGGGCACGTCGCGCAGCATCGGTACGATCACCACTTGCCACGGCGCGATCCGCGGCGGCACGCGCAGGCCGTCATCGTCGCCATGGACCATGATGACGCCGCCGATCATCCGCGTCGACACGCCCCAGCTGGTGGTCTGTGCCAGCTCGAGCTGCCCTTCGCTGTTCTGGAACCGGATATTCTGCGCAGACGAGAATGTGGTGCCCAGGAAGTGCGAGGTGCCGGCTTGCAGCGCCTTGCCGTCCTGCATCATCGCCTCGATCGAATAGGTCGCGACCGCGCCCGGAAACCGCTCATGCTCGGGCTTTTCGCCAGCGATCACCGGCACGCCCAGGCAATCTTCGGAAAAGCTGCGATAGACTTCGAGCATCTTGAGCGTTTCTTCGCGCGCCTCGGCTTCGGTCGCGTGCGCCGTATGCCCTTCCTGCCAAAGAAACTCGCTGGTGCGCAGAAACATCCGCGTCCGCATTTCCCAGCGAACGACGTTCGCCCATTGGTTGATGAGCACGGGCAGGTCGCGCCATGATTTGATCCAGCGCGAAAACGCCGCGCCGATCACGGTTTCCGATGTCGGGCGCACGACCAGCGGCTCTTCCAGCTTGGCCGCCGGATCGGGGACCAGCTTGCCGTCTTTCTGGATCAGCCTGTGGTGCGTGACGACCGCCATTTCCTTGGCAAAGCCGTCGACATGCTCGGCTTCCTTTTCGAAATAGGAAAGCGGGATGAACAGCGGAAAATAGCAATTCTCATGCCCCGTCGCCTTGATCCGGTCGTCGAGCAGCCGCTGGATTCGTTCCCAGATGCCGTACCCCCAGGGCCGGATCACCATGCACCCGCGCACGCCCGATTCCTCGGCCAGATCGGCTTCGGTGATGACCTGTTGATACCAGGCGGCGAAATCGTCGGCGCGTTTGACGGTCAGAGCATGCTTGATCATGGCCGCGACCGTTAGCGCGGCGAACGCCCGCGTCAATCTTTGGTGAGAGAGGCGGGGGTGCAGACCCCAATTCCCGTTCGTGCTGAGCTTGTCGAAGCATAGTCCTTTTTTTCGTGCCAGGACCGACAGTGCTTCGACAAGCTCAGCACGAGCAAAATGAATTCTGCTTTCACCACAGAAACGAAAACCGCCGCCGGGATCGCTCCCGACGGCGGTTTTTGTTCAATCAATATCGGGCGGACCCGGCGAGGGGCTTATTCCTCGCCTTCGCCGTCCTGCACTGCCATTTCAGCGATCGGGCTGTCGCCGATCGCGGCTTCGGGGCCCTGTGCCAGTTCGGCTTCATGCTCTTCTTCGGCCGTTTCCGGCGCGATCATCGCGGCCTGAAGCGCACGCTGCTGCGCACGCAGCGCCGCATCGCGCGACGAGGCGGCGACGCGCAGGCGATTCATGCCTGCGCCCGTGCCCGCCGGGATCAGGCGACCGACGATGACGTTTTCCTTCAGGCCGAGCAGGGTGTCCTGCTTGCCCTCGACTGCCGCCTGCGTGAGCACGCGGGTGGTCTCCTGGAACGACGCCGCCGAGATGAAGCTGCGGGTCTGCAACGACGCCTTGGTGATGCCGAGCAGGATGGGTTTCCCCTGCGCCGGTTGCTGGTTCTTCTCCAGCTTGGCGTTGATCGCGTCCATCTCTTCGCGATCGACCTGTTCGGCCGCCAGCAGCGTGGTGTCGCCGCCGTCGGTGATCTCGACCTTTTGCAGCATCTGCCGCACGATCGTCTCGATGTGCTTGTCGTTGATCTTCACGCCCTGAAGTCGGTAGACTTCCTGGATTTCCGACACGAGATATTCCGCCAGCGGCTCGATGCCGAGCACCTCCAGAATATCGTGCGGATCGGGCGAGCCGCCGATCAGATTGTCGCCGCGCTTGACGTAATCGCCTTCCTGGACGTCGATGACCTTCGACTTGGGCACCAGATATTCGACGACTTCGCCGCCATCCTCGGGCTGAATGCCGATCTTGCGCTTCGCCTTATAGTCCTTGCCGAACACCACCCGGCCGGAAACCTTGGCGATGATCGCATTTTCCTTGGGTTTGCGCGCTTCGAACAGTTCCGCGACGCGTGGCAGACCGCCGGTGATGTCGCGGGTCTTGGCCGATTCACGCGCCACGCGAGCGACGACGTCGCCAGCCTGGACGACCGCACCGTCATCGACCGACAGCACCGCGCCGGGTTGCAGCATGTAGCGTGCGGTCTCGCCTGAAGCATCGTCGAGCAGGGTGATGCGCGGACGCAGATCCTCCTTCGAACGGGCCGATGCACGGAATTCGATGACCACGCGCTGGGTGATGCCGGTGGCCTCATCCGCCTGTTCGGTCAGCGTCTTGCCTTCCAGCAGGTCCTGATACTTCACCGTGCCGCCGGTTTCCGTGATCACGGGTGCCGTGAACGGATCCCATTCGGCCATCCGGTCGCCCTTGGTGACGATATGACCATCGTCGAACATCACATAAGCGCCGTAGGGAATACGGTGCACCGCCAGTTCGCGGCCGTCCATGTCGACGATCGCGATTTCGCCCGAACGGCTGAGCACCACGCGACGACCGCGCTGGTCCTCGATGATGCGCAGGTCGCGGAATTCGACCTTGCCGTCCGCAGGGGCCTCCAGGTTTGACGTTTCGTTGAGCTGCGCCGCACCGCCGATGTGGAAGGTCCGCATCGTCAGCTGGGTGCCCGGCTCGCCGATCGACTGCGCCGCAATGACGCCCACGGCTTCGCCGATGTTCACCGGCGTCCCGCGTGCGAGGTCGCGACCATAGCATTTGCCGCACACGCCGATCTTGGATTCGCACACCAGCGGGGAACGGATCTTCATGCCCTGAAGCCCGATGGCCTCGATCTGGACGATGTGTGCCTCGTCGAGCAGCGTGCCGGTCGGGATCAGCACCTCGCCGGTCTTGGCATCGACCACATCCTCTGCCGTGGTGCGGCCAAGGATACGTTCGCCGAGCGACGCGATGACCGAGCCGCCCTGCACGATCGCCCGCATTTCAAGCGCGCGTTCGGTGCCGCAATCGTCCTCGACGATCACGCAGTCCTGCGACACGTCGACCAGACGGCGGGTCAGGTAACCCGAGTTCGCGGTCTTGAGCGCGGTGTCGGCCAGACCCTTGCGCGCGCCGTGCGTCGAGTTGAAATATTCAAGGACGGTCAGGCCTTCCTTGAAGTTCGAGATGATCGGCGTCTCGATGATCTCGCCCGACGGCTTGGCCATCAGGCCGCGCATCCCCGCAAGCTGCTTGATCTGCGCTTGGCTACCACGCGCACCCGAATGCGCCATCATGTAGATCGAGTTGATCGGCAGTTCGCGGCCCGTTTCGGGATCCTTCTTCACCGACTTGATCTGGTCCATCATGGCGTTCGCCACCTGGTCGCCGCAACGGCTCCAGGCGTCGATCACCTTGTTGTACTTTTCCTGCTGGGTGATCAGGCCGTCCTGATATTGCTGCTCGTAATCCTTGACCAGCGTGCGGGTCTCATCGACCAGCCCTTCCTTGGCTTCGGGGATGATCATGTCGTCCTTGCCGAACGAGATGCCGGCCTTGAACGCATGCTTGAAGCCCAGGCCCATGATGCCGTCGGCGAACAGCACGGTCTCCTTCTGGCCGGTGTGGCGATACACCTCGTCGATGACGTCGCCCACGTCCTTCTTGGTGAGCAGGCGGTTGACGACCTCGAACGGCACCTTGTGGCTCTTGGGCAGCTTTTCGCCCAGCAACATGCGGCCCGGCGTCGTTTCCACGCGCTTCAGATACTCGTTGCCGTCCGCATCGACCTGCGGAACGCGCGATGTGATCTTGGTGTGGAGCGTCACCGCACCGGCGTCGAGCGCCTGATGCACTTCCTCCAGACCCGACAGGATCATGCCTTCGCCGGGTTCCCCTTCCTTCATGATCGACAGGTAATAGAGGCCCAGCACCATGTCCTGAGACGGCACGATGATCGGCTTGCCGTTAGCGGGCGACAGGATGTTGTTGGTCGACATCATCAGCACGCGCGCTTCCAGCTGCGCTTCGAGCGACAGCGGAACGTGGACGGCCATCTGGTCGCCATCGAAGTCGGCGTTGAACGCCGAGCAAACCAGCGGGTGAAGCTGGATCGCCTTGCCTTCGATCAGCACCGGCTCGAACGCCTGGATGCCCAGACGGTGGAGCGTCGGCGCGCGGTTCAGAAGGACCGGGTGCTCGCGAATGACTTCATCCAGGATGTCCCAGACTTCCTTGCGCTCCTTCTCGACCCACTTCTTGGCCTGCTTCAGGGTCATCGACAGACCCTTGGCGTCGAGGCGCGCGTAGATGAACGGCTTGAACAACTCGAGCGCCATCTTCTTGGGCAGGCCGCACTGGTGCAGCTTGAGCTCGGGACCGGTCACGATAACCGAGCGGCCCGAATAGTCGACGCGCTTGCCGAGCAGGTTCTGGCGGAAGCGGCCCTGCTTGCCCTTGAGCATGTCCGAAAGCGACTTGAGCGGGCGCTTGTTGGCACCCGTGATCGTGCGGCCGCGGCGACCGTTGTCGAACAGCGCGTCGACCGCTTCCTGCAGCATGCGCTTTTCGTTGCGGACGATGATGTCCGGCGCGCGCAGCTCCATCAGCCGCTTCAGGCGGTTGTTGCGGTTGATGACGCGGCGATACAGGTCGTTGAGGTCCGACGTCGCGAAGCGGCCGCCGTCCAGCGGCACCAGCGGACGCAACTCGGGCGGAATGACCGGCACGACGTCGAGGATCATCCATTCGGGGCGGTTGCCCGATTCGATGAAGCTTTCGACGACTTTCAGCCGCTTGATGATCTTCTTGGGCTTCAGTTCCGACTTGGTGGTCGACAATTCTTCCAGCAGGTCGCGACGCTCGCCTTCGAGGTCGAGGTCCATCAGCATCTGCTTGACGGCTTCGGCACCGATCCCGGCGGTGAAGGCGTCCTCGCCATATTCGTCCTGCGCGCTGAGCAGTTCGTCCTCGGTCAGCAGCTGATAGCGCTCAAGCGCGGTGATGCCCGGCTCGATGACGATATAGCTTTCGAAATACAGTACGCGTTCAAGCTGCTTCAGCTGCATGTCGAGCAGCAGGCCGATGCGGCTCGGCAGCGACTTCAGGAACCAGATGTGCGCGACGGGAGCGGCGAGTTCGATATGGCCCATCCGTTCGCGGCGGACCTTCGACACGGTGACCTCGACACCGCACTTTTCGCAGACGATGCCTTTGTACTTCATCCGCTTGTACTTGCCGCACAGGCATTCGTAATCCTTGATCGGACCGAAAATGCGCGCGCAGAACAGGCCGTCACGCTCGGGCTTGAACGTGCGATAGTTGATCGTCTCGGGCTTCTTGATCTCGCCGAACGACCAGGAACGGATGCGGTCCGGGGACGCGATGCCGATCTGGATCTGGTCGAAGGTCTCCGGCTTTGCCACCGGGTTCGCGAAGTTGGTCAGTTCGTTCATTTTACAAACCTCTCTGGGAGGAAAATCTCTCGCAACGGGAGCGCTCACCCTGAGCCTGTCGAAGGGCGAGCACGGGCCGGAGACGCAAAGGCTTCGACAATCTCAGCCTGAGCGCCTCCTTCCGTTACGTCATTCGGCAGCCTCAGGCAGTTGCCCGGCGTCGTCCTCGTCCTCGATCGATTTCAGCTCGACGTTCAGGCCCAGCGAGCGCATTTCCTTGACGAGCACGTTGAAGCTCTCGGGAATACCAGCCTCGAAGGTGTCGTCGCCCTTGACGATCGCTTCATAGACCTTGGTGCGACCGATCACGTCGTCCGACTTCACCGTCAGCATTTCCTGCAAGGTGTAGGCGGCGCCGTAAGCCTGGAGCGCCCAGACCTCCATTTCGCCGAAGCGCTGGCCGCCGAACTGCGCCTTGCCGCCCAGCGGCTGCTGGGTGACGAGGCTGTACGGGCCGATCGAACGCGCGTGGATCTTGTCGTCGACCAGGTGGTGCAGCTTGAGCATGTAAATGATGCCCACGGTCACCTTGCGGTCGAACGCTTCGCCGGTCCGCCCGTCGAACAGCACCGACTGACCCGAGGGGTCGAGCCCGGCGAGTTCGAGCATCGCCGACACATCGCTTTCGCGCGCGCCGTCGAACACCGGGGTACCCATCGGCACACCCGTTTTCAGATGCCCGGCCAGCTCGACGATCTGTTCCGCCGACCGCGAGTCGATATCGTCGTGATATTGCTCGCCATAGATGGTCTTGAGGCGTTCCTTGACCGGCTCGGGCATGGTGCCCGGCGCGGCGTTGGGATTGTCCTCGCGCCATTTCTCAAGCGCCTCTGCGACCTGCTGGCCCAGGCCGCGTGCGGCCCAGCCCAGATGCGTCTCGAAGATCTGCCCGACGTTCATGCGCGACGGCACGCCCAGCGGGTTGAGCACCAGATCGACCGGTGTCCCGTCTTCGAGGAACGGCATGTCCTCGACCGGCAGGATGCGGCTGATGATGCCCTTGTTGCCGTGACGGCCGGCCATCTTGTCGCCCGGCTGCAGCTTGCGCTTCACCGCGACGAACACCTTGACCATCTTCAAGACGCCCGGCGGCAGCTCGTCGCCACGCTCCAGCTTTTCGCGACGATCGTGGAACTTGTCCGTGATCTTCTTTGCGGCTTCGTCATACTGGGCCTTCACGGCTTCCAGGTTCGACTGCATCTGGTCGTCGGCGACGCCGAACTTCCACCATTCGTGACGATCGACCTGATCGAGCAGGTCTTCGGTAATTTCCGAGCCCTTCTTGATGCCCTTGGGGGCCGAGGTCGCCGTCTGGCCGAGCAGCATTTCCTTCAGGCGCGACCAGGTCGCACGGTTGAGGATGCCGCGCTCGTCGTCCGAGTCCTTCTTCAGGCGCTCGATTTCCTCGCGCTCGATCGCCATCGCGCGCTCGTCCTTGTCGATGCCGTGGCGGTTGAACACGCGCACTTCGACGACGGTGCCGGCCACACCCGGCGGCAGGCGAAGCGAGGTGTCGCGCACATCGCTGGCCTTTTCGCCGAAGATCGCGCGGAGCAGCTTTTCCTCCGGCGTCATCGGCGATTCACCCTTGGGGGTGATCTTGCCTGCCAGAATGTCGCCCGGCTCGACCTCTGCACCGATATAGACGATGCCCGCTTCGTCGAGGTTGCGCAGCGCTTCCTCGCCGACGTTCGGGATGTCGCGGGTGATGTCTTCCGGCCCCAGCTTGGTATCGCGCGCCGCGACTTCGAATTCCTCGATATGGATCGAGGTAAACACGTCGTCCTTGGCGATGCGTTCCGAAATCAGGATCGCGTCTTCGTAGTTATACCCGTTCCACGGCATGAACGCGACCAGGCTGTTGCGGCCGAGCGCGAGTTCGCCCAGCTCGGTCGAGGGACCGTCGGCCAGCACCTCGCCTGCCTTGACCACGTCGCCCACCTTCACCAGCGGACGCTGGTTGATGCAGGTGTTCTGGTTCGACCGCTGGAACTTCATCAGCGTATAGATATCGACGCCGCTATCGGTCGCATCGACTTCGCCGGTCGCGCGGATGACGATACGGGTCGCGTCGACCTGATCGACGATGCCAGCGCGGCGCGCCGCGATGGCCGCGCCCGAATCGCGTGCGACCGTCGATTCCATGCCGGTGCCGACGAACGGCGCTTCGGCGCGCACCAGCGGCACTGCCTGACGCTGCATGTTCGATCCCATCAGCGCGCGGTTGGCGTCGTCGTTTTCCAGAAACGGAATGAGCGATGCCGCGACCGAGACTAGCTGCTTGGGACTGACGTCCATCAGCGTGACCTGATCGGGCAGCGCCATCAGGAATTCGCCCGCCTGACGCGCCGACACGAGTTCTTCCGCGAACGAACCGTCCGGGTTCAGCTCTGCCGATGCCTGCGCAACGGTGTGCTTCTGCTCTTCCATCGCCGACAGATAGACGACCTCGTCGGTCACCTTGCCGTCGACGATGCGGCGGTAAGGCGTTTCGATGAAGCCGTATTTGTTCACGCGGCTGAACGTCGCGAGGCTGTTGATCAGACCGATGTTCGGGCCTTCCGGCGTTTCGATCGGGCAGATGCGGCCATAATGCGTCGGGTGAACGTCGCGGACTTCGAAGCCTGCGCGTTCACGCGTCAGACCGCCCGGCCCGAGTGCGGACACGCGACGCTTGTGCGTCACTTCCGACAGCGGGTTGGTCTGGTCCATGAACTGCGACAGCTGCGACGAACCGAAGAATTCGCGCACCGCGGCGACCGCTGGCTTCGCGTTGATCAGGTCGTTCGGCATGACGGTCGAGACGTCGACCGACGACATGCGCTCCTTGACCGCGCGCTCCATGCGCAGCAGGCCGACGCGATACTGGTTCTCCAGTAGCTCGCCCACCGAACGCACGCGACGGTTGCCCAGGTTGTCGATATCGTCGACTTCGCCTTTGCCGTCCTTCAGATCGACCAGCGTCTTGACGACGGCCAGGATATCCTCGGTGCGCAGCGTGGTGTGCGTGTCCGGCGCATCGAGGTCGAGGCGCATATTCAGCTTCACGCGACCGACGGCCGACAGGTCGTAGCGATCGGGATCGAAGAACAGGCCGGCGAACAGCGATTCGGCTGTTTCCAGCGTAGGCGGCTCGCCGGGGCGCATGACGCGATAGATGTCAGACAGCGCCTGCTGGCGTTCCTCGGCCTTGTCCACCTTCAGCGTGTTGCGAATCCAAGGGCCGGTCGAGACGTGATCGATATCGAGCAGCTCGATCCGGTCGATTCCCGCCTTGTCGAGCAGCTCGAGATTTTCGGCCGACACTTCGTCGCCCGCCTCGATGTAAATCTGGCCGGTGGTTTCATTGATGAGGTCATAGGCGGAGTAACGACCGAAGATTTCCTCGGTCGGGATCAGCAGGTCGGTGAGGCCGTCCTTGGCTGCCTTGTTGGCGGCGCGCGGCGAAATCTTCTGTCCTGCGGGAAACACGACTTCGCCCGACTTTGCATCGACGATGTCGAACATCGGCTTGGCGCCGCGCCAGTTTTCGGCCGCGAACGGGATTTGCCAGCCATCGGGACCGCGCACGAAGGTCACGGTGTTATAGAAATGGCCGAGGATTTCTTCGCTCGTCAGGCCCAGCGCATAGAGCAGGCTGGTGACCGGCAGCTTGCGCTTGCGGTCGATGCGGACGTTGACGATGTCCTTGGCGTCGAATTCGAAATCGAGCCATGAACCGCGATAGGGGATCACGCGCGCGGCGAAGAGATACTTGCCCGATGCGTGCGTCTTGCCGCGGTCATGGTCGAACAGCACGCCCGGCGAGCGGTGCATCTGCGACACGATGACGCGTTCGGTGCCGTTGATGAAGAAGGTGCCGTTGCCCGTCATCAGGGGCATGTCGCCCATATAGACGTCCTGCTCCTTGATATCGAGGACCGAGCGGGCATCGGTATCGGGATCGACTTCGAACACGATCAGGCGCAGAGTCACACGCATCGGCGCGGCATAGGTGATCCCGCGCTGGCGGCATTCCTCGACATCGAACTTGGGCGGTTCGAGTTCATAGGTGACAAAGTCCAGCTCGGCAGTGCCGGCAAAATCGCGGATCGGGAACACCGAGCGCAGCGTCTTTTCCAGGCCCGACACGTAACCGATCGACGGATCGCTGCGCAGGAACTGTTCGTAGGATTCGCGCTGAACCTCGATCAGGTTCGGCATCTGCACCACTTCGTGGATGTCGCCGAACACCTTGCGAATGCGGCGCTGATACGTGCCGCGATCGCCTGCGCGCGGCTGAACGCCGCTGTCGGTAGCCTTGGTCGCCATAGAGAATATTGCCTTGATCTTGATCGTGCGTAAATTTCGGTTCCGGCTTGCGACCGGAGTTCAGACGCAGGAAAAGACACAAAAAGCCGCGTGCCTCCTTGCCGGAAACCGCAGCTTTTCAGCGTCCTGAACCCGGCCGATCATCCGTAGGACGCACTGCGCGACGGCGCGTCCTGTCTCGATCCATGCTGGGGTATGACGGCGGTATAGGCGTGAGGGGCGCGTCTGTCAATTTGACAGACGGGGTTGGAACAGGACGCGGTGGCCAGATCCGCACAGAATCATCTCACCGCCCCCGAGCCTCGCTTCGTCGCATAGGCCCGCATCTTCCGCTGGCATTCAACTGCGATTGCCTCGTTGAGAGGGACCATGCCCAACCGCCGTTCCGTTCGATTCCCTCATTCTCGTCGATTCGCGCCGCTGCGTCCTGTCCTGATGACCGGAGCGGCGCTGTTCGTGTTCGCAGCCTCGCCCGCATTCGCCCAGAGTCAGGAACGCTTTGTACCGCCGATGGGTGACTGGTCGCTGCCCCCTTCCGGTCAGCAAGCGCCTGCACCAAGCCCAACACCGACGCCCCCACCGGCGGATCAGGCAGAGCCCACGCCTGCCCAGCCCCCGGTCGTCGTTCCCACGATCACGCCCACGCCAGCACCTGCACCCGCGCAACCTCGCGCCGCACAGCCTCAGACGACCACTCCGTCGCCCGCGCCCAGCCCGACACCAATCCCGCAACCGACGGCGCCGGCACCGACGAGCGTGCCCGAAACGGACGCTCCGGCCGACACCGCGACGCAGCCGCCGCCCGAAACTTCCACACCCGCGCCCCGGCCGATTCCCGAGGCGACGACCGCCCCGCAAGCCCCCGAACAGCCATCGGGCGGCATTCCCCGCTGGCTGATCGCGCTGGCGGCGATCGGCCTGGCGGGCGGGGCGGGGTGGTTGCTGTTCCGTCGCCGCCGCGTTGCCGATGCCGTCGATCAGGACGAGGCGCCCGAAATCCTCGAACCGGTTGCCGAACCGCCGCCGCCCGTTGCCCCCGTGCCGCGTGCGCCGACGATGCCTGCCGGTCCCGTCCCGGTGCGCCGCGTCGCCGCTGAGATCGCCAATCCCAATATCCGTCGCGCCGTGCCCGGCATGCCTGCACCCGCGCCCGCGCCGGCCGCGCCGGCCGCGCCCCCGACGCCTGCACCGCAGCCCGCGGCCAGCGCCCCCGATTTGCCAAAGGGGCTCATCACCACGCGCATCCCGCCGGTGGGCCGGGCCTCCCCGTCGCCGTCTCCACCGCCGGCGCCCAGGCCCACCGCCGCTCCCGTCGTGCCGATGCCGCCCCCCGCACCCCGCCCACGGGCGAATGGTGGTGGGCTGGGCTTCATCCTCAATGCCCAGCGCATCACGGTCAGCATGACCCAGCTGATGCTCGAATTCGAACTGATCGCGGAAAACCACACCGATGTCGCTGTGATTTCGCTCGACGTCGCGACCGCGATGCTCACCGCGCATGCCGATCAGGATGCCCAGATCGCGCGGTTCTTCGAAGAACGTCCGCCATCGCCCGCGACCGCACTGGAAGTCGGCCCGCAGATGGTGCGCGCTCTGAACGGCAAGCTGTCGATGCCACTGGGACAGGTCAATCCCATCGAGACCGGGGGACGTAGCTATTGCGTGCCGATCATGATGATCGACGCGCGCTACACCTGGGCCGACGGGCGCGAGGAGCGCAAATCGGTCGCCTTCGTGATGGGCAAGGGCGCGCAGGACGCCAACAAGCTTGGCCCCATCTTCCTCGACCGCGGCCCCGGCGTCACGCGCGAAGTCGGCGCGCGGCTCCACACGCCGCTGCGCAAGGCGAGCTGATCGCGCGGCCGGGCTTGCACTTTCCGCCGTTGATGCAATGCTGCGGCGACACAATCGGGAGAGTGGCGTTGAGATTTCCGGTTCTGATCTTTGCGGCCGCGCTTGCCGCACCCTTGCCAGCAGCCGCGCAGGAGGTGTGGGGTGGCATCGCCGCGCACGGCGTCGATACCCCCTTCACCAAGGATATTGGCGAACGCGGCACCGATCTCCAGGCGGGATACCGCTTCGCGCCCGTCGAGGGTCTGTCGGCAATCGGATCGCCCGAACCCTATGTCGTCGCGGTGGTCAATCTCGATGGAGAGACCAATCTGCTCGCCGCCGGGCTCAGCTGGAAACTGGGCGACCGGCTCTATGTTCGCCCCGGCATCGGCATCGCCATCCATGACGGCCCGGATTTTCGCGTCGATCCGGCGACCAACCTGCGCACCGATCTGGGCAGTCGCGTTCTGTTCGAACCCGAAATCGCGGTCGGCATTCAGGCGACCCCGCGCCTGTCGGTCGAAGCCAGCTGGATTCACGTCAGCCACGCGCAGTTGTTCGGCGGCCAGAATCCGGGGCTCGACATCATCGGCGTACGCGCGAACTGGCGGCTTTAGCCGAAACGCGGGTGCGCCGAGGCTAATTCGGTGCGTCGAACTGGTGCGGTTTAAGATGTCGCGGCAGGGGGACTAACGCGTTTTAAATAAAGACAGTCGTTGCGGGTTCGCTGAAGGCGGGCGAACCCTGACGCTGGTGTCTCCAAAGAAAACGGGGGCGGCCCATCGTTGGACCGCCCCCTTTATTGCTTTCGAAGCAGAATCGCCAAGACCGTGACCGGGGTTCATCCTGCCACGCTTGCCACGCGCAGGCGGGTGCGGACGGCTTCGCCGCCGGCCGGCCTCGCATTGTGCGGATCGAACCGAACCGATCCGCACAATGCTGCGGCTTACTTCAGTTCGACGGTCGCGCCGGCTTCTTCGAGCTGCTTCTTCAGCTTCTCGGCTTCTTCCTTGTTCACGCCTTCCTTGACGGGCTTCGGTGCGCCTTCGACCAGCGCCTTTGCTTCGGTCAGGCCCAGGCCGGTGATGGCGCGGACTTCCTTGATGACGTTGATCTTCTTGCCGCCGTCGCCGGTCAGGATGACGTCGAATTCGTCCTTGGCTTCTTCCGCCGGTGCACCGGCTGCGCCGCCGCCTGCGGGGCCGGCGACTGCAACGGCTGCGGCTGCCGAGACGCCCCACTTTTCTTCGAGCAGCTTCGACAGCTCGGCTGCTTCGAGGACGGTCAGTTCGGAAAGCTGGTCAACCAGCGCGTTCAGGTCTGCCATGATGTAACTCCAATCAAATCAATCGGTTGATAAATATACTGGTAGGTCCGCGAGGCCGCTTATGCGGCTTCCTTGGCGCCATAGGCGCCGAACACGCGTGCCAGCTGTGCCGCCGGTGCCTGCGTAACCGTCGCGAGCTTGGTCGCGGGTGCTGCGATGAGCCCCACGAGCTTGCCGCGCAGTTCGTCAAGCGACGGAAGCGAAGCCAGCGCCTTTACGCCATTCGCGTCGAGTACGGTCTTGCCCATCGCGCCGCCGACGATCTCGATCTTGTCGGTCGTCTTGGCGAAATCGACCACTACCTTGGCGGCAGCGACCGGATCGGCCGATGATGCAAGCGCCGTGGGACCGGTCAGCAGGTCGGCGAGCGACCCGTAATCGGTTCCTTCGAGCGCGATGATGGCAAGGCGGTTCTTTGCGACCTTGTAGCTCGCACCGGCGTCGCGCATCTTGTTGCGGAGGTCCGTCGATTGCTTGACGGTCATCCCGAGGTTGCGGGTGACGACCACCACGCCGACCTCGTTGAAGGTGCGGTTCAGCTCGGCGACGGCTTCGGTCTTCTGGGAACGATCCATGCCGGTCTCCTTACAATGAACCGGCTCCCCATGAGCCGGTCCGGGTAACGCCGAACGGACCGGGCCTAAGGCCCAGCCGATCGGTGGTTGTCCAAGGGGGGATGGTCGTCGCGGCCAGGATATGGCACATGACCCGAACGCTCAGGGGTTACCCGGCATCGGTAAAAACGCATTCCCCGTCTAGGCGAGAGATCAAGGCTGGCGAAGTCCAGCCGCTCGCTGTCTCGGACGGCATCGCTAACGGGCGAACCCGAACACGACAAGCCGCGCGCAATAGCGTCATGGGCGCGGGAGTCAAGGGTTGGGGTTTGCGATGCCCCCAACTCACGCGTCACTCCGGACTCGTTCCGGGGTCCGCACGGCGGCACATGATAGGATTGATACGAACACCGTGCGCAAGCGGCTTTGGCGGACCCCGGAACGAGTCCGGGATGACGGGTGGGGGGCGTCGCTAACCAAGCAACTCTTTACGCGCTACCAAACTGTTCCAATTGCGGACAGTCGAAATCGGCCTCTGCCCGAATCGCCCCAAGATGCGTTATGAAGCGTATCAGAACAGGAGGCGCAGGTGATGCAGTTGGTTAACGCGAAAGGGTTGTTCGAAAGCGGATGGAAACTCGCGGCTGCGCTGTTTCTGCTGTCCTTCGCGCCCCAGGTTTCGGCCAACACTGCTGCTGCCAATGCGAACAACGTCCGCGTGGTGATGGAATTGCCGTCGCCGCTGGAGCCCGGCGAGTTCGCCTGGGACACCGAAGGCGCCACTACGGGACCGCTGTGGATCGTCGTCGATCTGGAGGTCGCGCGCATCTATGTCTATCGCGGCGGCGTGGAAATCGGTCGCGCGGCGGTCAATCTCGGCACCGATCGCAAGCCGACGCCGACGGGCACTTTCCCGATCCTGCAAAAGAAGGTCGACCACACGTCGAACATCTATGTCGGCGCGCCGATGCCGTACATGATGCGCCTGACCTGGACCGGCATCGCGATCCACGGCAGCAATGTCGATCCCGGAGCGGTGACGCGCGGATGCGTCGGCGTGCCCGTCGATTTCGCGGAAAAGCTCTATCCGCTGGCAGGGCTGGGGACGAAGGTCACGGTGACCCGCAACTGGATGCCGCACATCTA
This sequence comes from Pseudomonadota bacterium, assembly GCA_023418595.1. Classification (GTDB taxonomy): domain Bacteria; phylum Pseudomonadota; class Alphaproteobacteria; order Sphingomonadales; family Sphingomonadaceae; genus Sphingomonas. The sequence continues at coordinate 46,724 of JAEZZI010000014.1, read as the reverse complement.
CCGCCGCGCGTGATCCGCCGATCCGGTCAGGCGGCGACGAAGGTCAGCGCCTCGATCTTGTTGCCGTCGGGATCGCGGACGAACGCGGCGTAATAATTAGCGTCATATGCGGGACGCAGACCCGGTTCGCCATCGCTGCTCCCGCCGTTTGCAAGCGCGGCGCGATAGAAGGCATCGACCGCGGCACGTTTCTCCACCTCGAACGCGATGTGCACGCCGTTCCCCGGTGTCGCGGGCGCGCCATCGGAAGGTCGATTGAGGCTGAACACGGTGATTCCCGCGCCATAGCCTACCGCTTCCTCGACATCGAAGGTGCGTCGCATCCCCAGTTCGTGCATGACGGGATCGTAAAATGCGCGCGCGCGCGCGACATCGGCGGTGCCCAAAGAGACATGGTGGATCATGCGGCCAAAACCCGCCGGGTTGCCGTCCGGTTCCAGCATTGGATGGGGCCGACACCGCCGCACCGATAGCGTGAATTAAGTCAGCCGATCATGGCTCCACCGGTTAAAGGCCCCGGTCCCGGTCCCGGTCCCGGTCCCGGACGCGACGATGGCTCTGCCGGAGCCATCGCATCGCCCTCACGCCCGCCACGCCGGCCTGGTGGGGGCAGGCCAGTCGTCGATGGATTTCGACCAGCACCGCCAATTCCGGGTCGGTCGGCCTTGGCCTCCCAGCGAGATCTTTGACGGGCATGGTCGATTCCAATCGCTACGCTGGTTCGATTAATCCCGAACCGGCTCTTCGGGGCTTCCCTCGGGCTGGCCATTGCGATCGACGCGTGCGGTCATGCCGGTTGCTTCGGCGTCGAACTGAATCTGCGCTTCGTCGGGCAGCGGTTCTTCCGTCGGGGTCGGGCTGGGCGTCGGCGTTTCGACGGGGAGCGGGCTGGGTTCGTCGATCGGATCTGGGCGGTTGAGGATCGGCTCCTCGACCTCGAAATCGGTCACATTCTCCTCGACCGGCGCGACATCGCTATCGCCCGAACAGGCGGCGAGCAACAGGGCGGGAGCGGCGAGGGCGGCGAGCGCGCGGGTGTTCAAGGTCATGTCTCCTGTGTCAGCGGGCGGCGATCTGGCGGGCCTGACGGGCCTCGATCTTGTCGGCTAGCTTGGCGTCCCAGCCATAGGGGTCGGCGCGAAAGTTGACGTCGCCATTGGCGCTGGCGAAGGCGGTCCAGTAGAGCAGATAGACCTGCGCAGGCGTGGTCAGTTGCGCGCGCACGGTCTTTCCGCTGTCGAGCGTTTCCTGAACCTTCGCCTCGCTCCATTCGGAAGAGGTGCGGAGCAGGTAATTGGCAAGCTCATGCGGCTTCTCCAGCCGGATACAGCCATGACTTTCCAGCCGGTCGAACCGCCCGAAACCCGCCTTTGCAGGCGTGTCGTGCAGATAGACTGCGAACGGATTGTCGAAATCGAATTTGAACCGGCCCAGCGCCGCCTTCGGCCCGGCCATTTGTTGCAGGCGACGGTTCGGACCCTCGCCGATGACGCGGAAATCATTGGCCTTCAGATAGGCCATGCCCTTGGGGAACAATTCGTCGCGCGCGATGCGCGCGGGCACGTTCCACGGTGGATTGAGCACGATCGAATGGATCGTCGACGACAGCATCGGCGTCTCCGTCCCCACTTTCCCCGTCACGCCGCGCATCGACATTACGGGCTTGTCGCCTTCGAATACGGTCACGATCGCAGCGGCGATGTTTACCTGAATCCGGTTTGCCGGCAGTTCGTGCGGCATCCAGCGCCAGCGTTCCATGTTCGCCATGATCTGACGCACGCGGTCCTGCGCGGGCACATTGAGCGCAGCGAGCGTCTGCGTGGATACCAGCCCGCTGGGGTTGAGGCCGTAGCGGCGCTGGGCGCGGACCACCGCTTCCTTGAGCGCGGCGTCGAACTGATCGCCGGTTGCGGCTACCGTCTTGTCCTCGACCGCCAACCGCTTGCGAAGCGCCGCGACACGCGGTCCCTTGCTGCCGACCGACAAGTCCGGCCCGGCGGGCACGCTGTTCCAGCCGCCATCGGCGACGATCTGGCGATAGCGCTGAAGCCCCGTCTTCAGCCCGTCATATCCCGCCCAGGGCGGCGGCAGGCTGGCGAACCACTGGCCGATGCGGTTTTCGGCAACGGCCTTGGCAAAGCCGGGGCGCGGGTCGAAATATCGCGGCCGCAGCGCCCAGTCTTCCTGGAAATCCTCCTCGGCCAGCCGCCCGGCATGAACCGCGCGGGCATGGTCGAGCGCGGCGGCGACCAGCGCATCCTGCGCGGTGGAGATGGGTTGCAGGCGGCTGTCGTTGGCCGAGCGCAATCCCTCGGCGCGAGGATTGTTCGCCAACAATTCGCGCAGTTCGGTCGCCTGTGCGTCCGACAGTGGCGGAATCTGCACGGGGGCGGGCACCGCTTGCACCATCTGCGGCGTTGAAGCGGGGGCCGTTGCGCGTGGCGGCTGCATCTGTGGCACGGCCTGTTGCGCGATTGCCGGGCCAGCCAGACCCGCCACCGAAACCAACCACAGCGCCTTCGTACCGATCATCAAACTTGTTCCCTTGCCACATCGCCCCGTTACACCGGACGACGCTTCGTCCGCGCTCTCATAGCGGTTTGCCGCCGTCAGCACAAAGCGTCCAACGCTGGAATCTCTCGGCTTCTCCCTCCGAACCCAGGCTGAACGCACAAAAAAGGGCCGGGAGAATGGCTCCCGACCCTGTTCTGTTTCTCAGCGAGAACGCTGATCGGATCAGGCGATGGCGACTTCCGCCGTATCGACCTTCACACCCGGGCCCATCGAGCTCGAAAGCGCGATCTTGCGGACATATTTGCCCTTGGCGCCCGCAGGCTTGGCCTTGACCACCGCATCGACCAGCGCGTCGAAATTGGCGCGCAGGTCTTCTGCCGGGAACGACGCCTTGCCGATGCCCGAATGGATGATGCCGGCCTTTTCGACGCGGTATTCGACCTGGCCACCCTTGGCTGCCTTGACCGCTTCGGCGACGTTCATGGTCACAGTGCCGAGCTTGGGGTTCGGCATCAGCCCCTTGGGACCCAGCACCTTACCCAGACGACCGACGACGCCCATCATATCCGGGGTCGCGATGCAGCGATCGAAATCGATCTTGCCGCCCTGAATGGTTTCCATCAGGTCTTCGGCGCCAACCACATCGGCACCCGCTTCGCGTGCTTCATCGGCCTTCGCGCCCTTGGCGAACACGCCGACGCGGACGGTCTTGCCGGTGCCCTTGGGCAGGGTGACGACGCCGCGGACCATCTGGTCGGCGTGTCGGGGATCGACGCCGAGGTTGAGCGCGACTTCGACGGTTTCGTCGAACTTGGACGTCGCGTTGTCCTTCACCAGTTTGATCGCCTCGTCGATGCCGTGCAGCTTTTCGCCGTCGATCGACCAGGCCTTCTGCTTCTTCGTGAGCTTTGCCATGTCCTTAGCCCTCCACCACTTCGAGGCCCATTGCGCGGGCGGAGCCTTCGATGATGCGGGTTGCCGCTTCGATATCGTTGGCGTTCAGATCCTTCATCTTGGTCTCGGCGATCGCCGACAGCGCCGAGCGCTTGATCTTGCCCGCGGACACCTTGCCCGGCTCTTTCGAACCCGACTTCAGGTTCGCGGCCTTCTTGATGAGGAAGGTCGCAGGCGGCGTCTTGGTTTCGAACGAGAAGGAACGATCGGCATAGACGGTAATGACGGTCGGGATCGGCGCGCCCTTTTCCAGGTCACCGGTCGACGCGTTGAACGCCTTGCAGAATTCCATGATGTTGACGCCGCGCTGACCCAGTGCCGGGCCGATCGGGGGCGACGGATTTGCAGCGCCCGCGGGCACTTGCAGCTTGATATAGCCGGTAATCTTTTTTGCCATGTTTCTCACTCTGTTACGGGGTATGCCGCCTGAAAGGCCGCGCCCGGTTCAAGTTTAGCGGTTCAGTCGGGTCCGTCTGGCGACGCGCCCTCCCGCAAGATTTCCAACGATAAACGTGTGGAAGCGCGGGCTCTTATGACAAAAACTGCTCGTCTGCAACCTGTCGTGACCAAGCGCAATCACCGCTTGCCTCTGTGTCCGAATCGCCCGAGCATTGCCACCGACAAGTCGCGCGCAGCGGGAGGTTGATTGCCATGTATGCGTTGATGATGCTGACCGCTGCGCTGACGCCCGCTCAGGCTGTGGCCGCGCCGCCGCCTGCTGCTGAGCCGGTGCCGGTTCAGGCCGACGCGGTGCCGACGCCGGGGACGGTGACGGTCGAGCCGATGGCCGAGAATGCCGGACCGGCCGAGGTGCGGACGGTGTTTGCCGAAGCGGTCGAGCGGGCGCTGATCGATGCGAATTTCATCGCGTTGCCGGGGGCGGGCGGACAGGCGCGCTATATCGCGCGGATCGCGGTGTCGCGGCGCGCGGCAGGCGAGGTGGCGGCCGATGGGCAGGAAACGGGCGCGGCGACGCGGGTCGGCAATTGGGGCGCGGGGATGACGGTGACGCTGCCATCGGCCAAATCGCAGTTGCGGACGCTGGTGGTCACTGAATTGACGATCGAACTGGTGTCGCGCGCCGAGGGCCGCGTGGTGTGGCGCGGCAGCGCGCTGACGGCGCAGGCGGACGGCACGCCGGGCGATGCGCCGGAAGCGGTGGCGGCGAAGCTGGCCGGGGCGGTGATGCGGGGCTTCCCGGAGGTGCGGGAGGGAGCGGTTTCGGTGCCTTGAGAGGTATGGCGCCACACCAGGTTGAGAACCAAGACCATTAGGCTGGAAAATCAGGGTCGAGGTGCGTTCGGAGCCAGAATGTCGGGCGGCGGCGATACTTGCTGCTGACGACGCCGTCGTTGATCCGATGATCCCAACGATGAACGCGGCACACCAACAGCCTCCTGCTTCAGCGGAAACGTCCCGAATCGATGCGCGACCCTCTCCGATAGGCTGGCAGGTCCGGAGCCAACCACCCGCCCGCGATCTACCTTAGCGGAAACACGGTCACTGCATAGGGCAGAGCGGCACCAGTCGGGCTCGGGCGGTGCGACGCGTCTCACGATCGAATGTGCCGACACCAACAACGGCGAAACGTCATTCACGGCGTCGGGGCGGCAACGCTCGGATTTTGTCGGCGTCTAGGTCTCGATCTGATGCTTGAACCGAAATCTAAAGCGAACAAAAAACGGCCAAGACCACTAAAAACCACCTATTAGGTTAAAGTGGGGGCGTATCCCATGAAATCCCCGTATGAGGCGTTGCGGCCCGTTCGGCTTTGGGTTAGAAAAATCCTCCGAGGGGGCACGCTCCTTATTTCCTGATCTTCACCGGGCCGACGGACAGGGCCGTTTCCCGGAACGGGAGAGGTGTGTGTTCGCCGCTTTGGGGTGAAGCGTGACGAACCGTGAACTCTATGAAGGCTTTGCGCTGCAGGCGGTCGATGCGAAGGGTCGCGTCGCCATCCCCGCCGACCTGCGCGCCGCCATGGAGCGCAATTCCGACAGCCGCACCATCGTCGTACGCCGCAACGGTGCCTGCCTGAGCGCTTATGATGTCGAGCGGTCGAAGGATGAATTCGGGCGCATCCACAATCGCGAAATCGCCGCCGAAGAAGCAGCCGGCCTGGACGGGGGAGTCGTGCCCACCCGTGCCAAGGCCAATGCGTTCGGCAAAGTCGAGCGCACGCCGTTCGATCCGTCCGGCCGGTTCATCCTGCCGCGCTTCTTCAAGATGAAGGCGGGGATCAACAACTGGGCGTTTTTCGTGGGACTCGGCGATACGTTCGAAATCTGGGCGCCCGAAGTGCTGATGGCGACCAGCGACGACGAGGAGTTGAAGGAAATCTGCGCCTTCTGCCTCGACGACAAGAAGGTGACGCTGTGAGCGCCGCGGCCCTGACCCCGCGCGATGCGCCGCATCTGCCGGTGCTGCTCGACGAGGTGATCGAGGGGCTGGCGATCGCCGACGGCGAATGCCATGTCGATGCTACCTTCGGCGCGGGCGGCTATACCCGCGCGATGATCGCGGCGGGCGCGCGAGTGATCGCGTTCGACCGCGATCCCGATGCGATCGCCAACGGACGCGCGCTGGAGGCCGAGAGCGGCGACGTGCTGACCTTGGTGGCCGCGGATTTCTCGGCGATGGAGCGCGAGCTAGCCGCGCTGGATGCTATCCCGGTCGATGGCGTAACGATGGATATCGGCGTGTCGTCGATGCAGCTCGATCAGGCGGCGCGCGGCTTTTCGTTCCAGTCGGACGGTCCGCTCGACATGCGGATGAGTCAGTCGGGGCCGAGTGCCGCCGATTTCGTCAACGAAGCCGACGAAGCCGAGATCGCCGACATTCTCTACAATTATGGCGAGGAGCGCCAGTCGCGCCGCGTCGCGCGCGCGATCGTCGCGGCGCGTCCGATCACGCGGACGGCGGAACTTGCCAACATCGTCCGCAAGTCGCTGGGGCACAAGCCGCACGACAAGAAGGATCCGGCGACGCGCAGTTTCCAGGCGATCCGCATCCATGTGAATCGCGAACTGGGCGAGCTGGTCGACGGGCTGGAAGCCGCCGAGCGCGTGCTGAAGCCCGGCGGGCGGCTGGCTGTCGTCACCTTTCACAGCCTGGAAGACCGGCTGGTGAAACAGTTTTTCCGCGAGCGTTCGGGCACGCAACCGGCGGGATCGCGGCACCGCCCGGAACTGGGGGTTGGTCGCGCCCCCAGTTTCGACAAACCGGCCCGCGCGGTGCGGGCAAGCGAGAGTGAATTGGCGCGTAATCCGCGCGCGCGTTCGGCGACGCTTCGGGTCGCGCGCCGGACCGCCGCGGAAGCCTGGTCGAAGGGGAACTGAAAAATGGCGTTGGGCTTCAAGGGGATTGGCTGGTTCCTGTGCGGTCTGGTGGTTGCGCCCAGCTGCTATGTCGTGATGTCGCAGGTCGCGGCCGAGCGCGCGCGGGTGGAAAGCGTCGACCGCGCGATCCGCCAGGCGAAGCGCGACATCCGCAACCTGGAAACGGAGTTCAAGACGCGCGCCAATTTCGCGCAGCTCGAACGCTGGAACGGAGAGGTCTTCGCGCTCGGTGCGCCGCAGCCCGAGCAGTTTGCGGGCGACATCGCCGAACTGGCCGCGCGCGGGATGGGCGAGGGCGACGCGCAGATGCGCTATGCCAGCTATGTCGTGCCGACGATGACGGCGGAGATCGACGACGCGGTGCGCGGCGGCATCCAGCGCGCGCAGATGGCGGCGCGCGAGGCGAGCCAGGCGGCGGTGCCGGTGCAGACGGCTTCGGTTGCGGCGGCGACCCCGGCGCGCACCCTGTCCGATGCCAGCCCCAAGGCCGCACCCGCCAAGCCAGCCGCACCCAAAACGGTGAAGGCCGAGCCCGAACGCACGGCCTCGGCTCCCAAGGAAAAACCCGCAGCTCGCCCGGCTCAGCGCGCCGAAGTCGCTTCGCTCGACCGCAAGCTGCTGAGCGATTCGACGATGGGCGATTTGATGAAGGCCGCGCGGTCAGAGGCGCGGACCGGGCGTTGATCGTCCTGACCGCCCCCCAGGTGATCGACCGGCGGAACGCCGGAGCGCGCAACCCGATGGTCGTCGCCGCGCATGCTCGGTTGATGGTGCTGATGCTCGTCTTCACCGCGTGCGTCGCGGTGGTGGTGTTCCGCCTCGCGCTGCTGGCGATCACGGTCGAGCCTGCAAGTGCGGCGACCGCCGCCAATGCGCTGGTTCCCCTGCGCGGCGATGTGGTCGATCGCAACGGCGCGCCGCTGGCGCGGACCATCGATGCCTGGTCGATCGGGATTCATCCGAAGAAAGTCATTGGCGACAAGGCGGCGCTTGCCGCGCAGCTCGCCGCGATCATCCCCGACAAGACCGAGGCGCAATATCGCCAGATCCTCGAATCGGATTTCACCTTCACCTATCTCAAGCGCCGCGCGCTGCCCGAACTGGTGGCGGACGTGAACGCGCTGGGCGAACCCGGCATCGCGTTCGCGCGCGAGCCGGAACGGCTTTACCCGCAGGCGACGATGGCGGCGCACGCGCTCGGCTATCTCAACCGCGAGGGAGAGGGGATGCGCGGGATGGAGCGCGCGCTGAACGCGCAGCTGACCGATCCGCAGGCGCGCGCCGCGCCCACCCAATTGTCGATCGACGTGCGCGTCCAGGCCGCGCTGCAAAGCGAGCTGTCGCGCGCGATGGCCAAGCATTCGGCGGCGGGCGCGGGCGGCATCGTGCTCGATGTGAACACCGGGGAGGTCGTCGCCATCGCATCGCTGCCGACCTTCAATCCCAACAATATCGCCGGTGCGACCGACGATATGCTCCGCAACAACATGACGCAGAGCCAGTATGAGCTGGGATCGACGTTCAAGCCGATCGCGATGGCGGGCGCGATGGACGCGGGTGTCGTCACGTCGATGTCGAAACGCTATGATGCGACCGCGCCGCTTCAGGTCGGGCGGTTCCGCATCCGCGACGACCATGCGCAGAATCGCTGGTTGAACGTGCCCGAATTGCTGGTCCATTCGTCGAACATCGCCACCGCGCGGATCGCGGACGAAATGGGTCAGGCGCGGATGGAAAAACTGTTCCGCGATCTGGAATTCGACGAAGCGCCCAAGATCGAGATCCGCGAAAAGGGCAAGCCGATCTGGCCCAGCTATTGGGGTCGCACCACGATCATGACCACGGCGTACGGCCACGGCATCGCGGTGACGCCGCTGCATCTGGCGCAGGCCTATGCGGCGCTGGTCAATGGCGGCATCCTGCGCCCCGCGACGATGTTGAAAGTCGAGCCGGGCAAGGCAGTCGAGGGCAAGCGCGTCTTTTCGCAGAATACGAGCTGGCGGATGCGCCAGATGCTGCGGATGATCGTGACCGAAGGCACGGGCCGTCGCGCCGAAGCGCCCGGCTACCGCGTCGGGGGCAAGACCGGGACGGCTGAAAAGCCCGGATCGGGCGGCTATAGCCGCAGCGTGAACGTCTCTACCTTTGCCGCCGCCTTTCCGATGGATTCGCCCCGTTATGTCGTGATCGCGATGCTCGACGCGCCCAAGGGCACGTCGGACACGTTCGGATTCACGGGTGCTGCCTGGACCGCCGCGCCGGTCGTGTCGCGCGTGATCCAGCGCACCGGATCGATGCTGGGGGTGATCCCCGACCGCGATACCGACATCGACACCGCCGAGCTGAAGGCGCTGATGTGGCGCGCGCCGGGCGAGCGCGAAGCGATGGCGAACGCGGAATGAAGCTGTCCGCCCTCGCGCCGGGCGGCGGCGATGCGACCGTCACCGGCTTTGCGATCGACCACCGCAAGGTTGCGCCCGGCACGATCTTCGGCGCGTTCGAAGGCGCGCGGGTCAATGGCGAGGACTTTGTCGACGCGGCGATCGCGTCGGGCGCGATCGCGGTCGTCGCGCGGCGCGAGGCGAAGGTCGAAGGCGCGGTGCATATCGCCGCCGACAGTCCGCGCGCGTGTTTCGCCGAACTCGCGGCGCAGTTCTTCGGGCCCTTCCCGGAAACTGCGGTCGCGGTTACCGGGACCAACGGCAAGACCTCGACGGTCGAACTGACGCGGCAATTGTGGCGGATGGCGGGGCATCATGCCGCCTCGATCGGGACGCTGGGCGTCACCACCCCCGACGAGCGGGTGACGACCGGGCTGACGACACCCGATGTGGTCACCTTCCTGTCGAACGTCGCGGGATTGCAGCGCGAAGGCGTGACGCATCTGGCGTTCGAGGCGTCGAGCCACGGACTGACCCAGTATCGCACCGAAGGGCTGCGGGTCAGGGCCGCGGCGTTCACCAATCTCAGCCGCGATCACCTGGACTATCATGGCGACATGGCGGCCTATTTCACCGCCAAGCTGCGGTTGTTTTCCGAAGTGCTGGCGTCGGACGGCGTGGCTGTGGTGTGGGCCGACGATCCGCAATCGGAGCGGGTCATCGATCTGGCGCGCGCGCGCGGCAACCGCCTGATGACGGTGGGCACCCATGGCGACACGCTGCGGCTGGTCAGTCGCGCGCCGACCCTGCTGGGGCAGGGGCTGGTCATCGAGTATGAGGGTGTCGAGCACAAGGTCAACCTGCCGCTGATCGGGGCGTATCAGGCGGCGAATGCGCTGGTCGCCGCAGGGCTGGTGATCGCGACCGGGGGCGAGGCGAAGGCGACTTTGGCGGCGCTGGCGCGGCTGGCGCCGGTGCGCGGGCGGCTGGAGCGTGCGGTGATTGCGCGGTCGGGTGCGCCGGTCTATGTCGATTACGCGCACACGCCAGACGCGCTCGAAGCCGCGATCGACGCGCTCAAGCCGCATGCGGCCGGGCGATTGATCGTGGTGTTCGGCGCGGGCGGCGACCGCGACGAGGGCAAGCGCGAGGACATGGGCAAGGTCGCGGTGGCGCGCGCGGATGTGGTGATCGTCACCGACGACAATCCGCGCGGCGAAGATCCGGCGGCGATTCGTGCGATGGTGATGGCGGGCGCGGTCGGCGCGACCGAGATCGGCGACCGGCGCGCCGCGATCCGCGCGGCGATCGACATGGCGGGCGGCGAGGACATCGTCCTGATCGCGGGCAAGGGACATGAACAGGGGCAGATCGTCGGCGATTTGGTCCTGCCGTTCGACGATGTAGTGGTCGCACGCGAGGAAGCGGCGTGATCACGCCTCTCTGGACTTCCGCTGAGATCGCAGCCGCGACCGGCGGCACGGCGTCCAGCGACTTCATCGCCACCCAGGTCGCGTTCGATTCGCGTGAGGTCACCCCCTGCACGCTGTTCATCGCGCTGAAGGGTGAGGCTACCGACGGGCATAACTTCCTTGCCCAAGCCTTTGATCGCGGGGCATCGGGCGCGATCGTGTCCGAGGACTGCGATTATCCGCATGTTCGCGTCGCCGATACGATGTTGGCGCTCGAAGCGCTGGGCATCGCGGCGCGCGGGCGGACCGGGGCCAAGGTGATCGGGGTAACCGGATCCGTCGGCAAGACCGGAACCAAGGAGGCCTTATTCGCCTGTCTTGACCGGATTTCGCGCGGGGCAGCGCATCGTTCGGTCAAAAGCTACAACAATCATACGGGCGTGCCGCTGAGTCTGGCGCGGATGCCTGCCGACACGCGGTTCGGCGTGTTCGAAATGGGGATGAACCATGCGGGCGAGCTGGCGGCGCTGACGCACATGGTGCGGCCGCATGTCGCCATCGTCACCACCATCGCGCCTGCGCACACCGAGTTCTTCTCCGGCGAGGAAGCGATTGCCGACGCCAAGGGCGAGATTTTCCAGGGCCTGGAGCCCGGCGGCGTTGCGATCATTCCCTATGACAGCCCGCATCGCGACCGGCTGATCGCCGCGGCCAAGCCCCATGCGGGCCGGATCGTCACCTTCGGTTTGCAAAGCGGCGCCGACGTCCATCCGATCGAACGCATGGACGCATTGGGCGGCGGCACCTTCGTCTCGGCGCGGGTCGGCGACAAGGAACTGAGCTTTACGCTCGCGCCTCCCGGTGAACATTGGGTCGCGAACGCGATGGCGATCCTGGCGGCGGTCGATGCAGTCGGCGGCGATCTGGCGCAGGCGGGGCTTGCGCTGGCTGAACTCGAGGGGCTGGCCGGGCGCGGGGCGCGGCTGACCGTGACGCTGCCGCAAGGCAAAGCGCTGGTGATCGACGAAAGCTACAACGCCAACCCGGCGTCGATGCGCGCAACGTTGAAGGTGCTGGGTGCCGAGACCGCCGCGCGACGCATCGCGGTGCTGGGCGAAATGCGCGAACTGGGCGACGACAGCGATGCCTATCACGCCGCCCTCGCGGGGCCGCTCGACGAAGCGAGCGTTTCCTACGCCATATTGGTGGGCGGCGGCATGACGGCGCTGGCGAAGGCGCTTGAGGGGCGGATCGATTTCGTCCATGTGGCCAGCGCCGCGCAAGCGGGCGACGCGCTGAATGCGGTGCTGTCGCCGGGCGACGCGGTCCTCATTAAGGGTTCGAACGCAGTCGGGCTGTCGGCACTCGTCGCCAGCCTGTCGGGAAGGGGCTGATGCTTTACCTCATTGCCGAATATCTGGGGTTCCCCAGCGTATCGAACCTGATCCGCTATCTGTCGTTTCGCGCCGGGGCGTCGGTCGCGACCGCCTTGTTTATCGGCCTGATCATCGGCCCCAAATTCATCGGCTGGCTGCGCGTCCGTCAGGGCAAGGGGCAGCCGATCCGCGAGGACGGCCCGCAATCGCATCTGGCGAAGCGCGGCACGCCGACGATGGGCGGGCTCCTCATCCTGACGTCGCTGACCTGTTCGGTGCTGTTGTGGATGGACCTGTCCGATCCGTCGGTGTGGGCGTGCCTGTTCGTGCTGATCGGATTCGGCATGATCGGCTTCCTCGACGATTACGACAAGGTGAGGAAGGCGACGACCGCGGGCGTGCCGGGCAAGGTGCGGCTGCTCGGCGAGTTCCTCATTGCCGGTGTCGCTAGCTGGATCATCATCCAGCAATCGGGGACCAACCTGTACCTCCCCTTCTTTTCGCATATCTCGATCGATCTCGGCTATTTCTACATCTTGTTTGCCGCCTTCACGATCGTCGCGTTCGGCAATGCGGTGAATCTGACCGATGGGCTGGACGGGCTGGCGACGATGCCGGTCATCATTGCGGCGGTGGCGCTGATGGTCATCACCTATCTGGTCGGGAACGCGCGCTTCGCCGAATATCTGGGCATTCCCTATGTCGAGGGCGCGGGCGACCTCGCCATTTTTTGCGGCGCGATCGTGGGAGCCGGGCTGGCCTTTCTCTGGTTCAACGCACCCCCCGCGGCGGTTTTCATGGGCGATACCGGAAGCCTGGCGCTGGGTGGCGCACTGGGTGCGATCGCGGTCGTGTCGAAACACGAACTGGTGCTGGCGATCATCGGCGGGCTGTTCGTGGTCGAGGCGCTGAGCGTCATCATCCAGGTATTCTTCTACAAGCGCACGGGCAAGCGCGTGTTCCGCATGGCGCCGATCCACCATCATTTCGAACAATTGGGCTGGTCCGAGCCGACTGTGGTGATCCGCTTCTGGATCATCGCATTGGTGCTGGCGCTGGCTGGCCTCTCCACGCTGAAATTGCGGTGACCGAGGCAGCGATCCTTCGTGCAAGCGTGTTCGTTTGCGGCGTGGGGCCGCGCACCGCGAAGCTGATCGCGCATATCCTGGGCGATCCCCGCGCCTTCCGCCTGATCCGCGCCGACGATGCGCCGGCGGGCGGGGTGACGGTGCTGACGGGGGTCGATCCGGGCGTCGATGTTTCGCGCGATGCGGCGATCGTCCGGCATCTGCTCGCCCGGCCCAGGGGCGCTCCGCTGGTCGTCGGGATCGGCGATGTGCGGGCGGGTATGATCGCGCGGCAGGTCGCGGTGGCGGGACGCGCCGGGGAGCTGACCAAGGTCGCGCCGGGCGTGTGTCTGAACGCATCGCGCTGGCCGGGATTGCAGGGACCGGGCGACTATCTGGTCGCGTTGTGCGCGATTGCCGCGTGCGAAGCGCTGGACGTGGACCGGGCGATCATCGACAAGGGTCTGGAAAGCTTTGGCGTGAATGTCGCGCCGACCGTGGGGGCGGGTTTATGACCGATGTGTTGCGCGGAACCGGAGGCGTATCGACCGGGCGCCTGCGCGAGAAGTTCGACCGCCGGGTCGGGCGGTCCAGCCGATCGCCGTTGGCGATGTGGTTCTGGGAAATCGACCGCGTTCTGTTGCTGATGGCGCTGTTCCTGATCGCGATCGGGCTAATCGCCGTTGCAGCAGCGTCGCCCGCGTCCGCCGACCGTTATTCGGACATCCAGCACCGCATCGCGCCGATGGAATATTTCTGGAAACAGGCGGGCTGGGTCGGGCTGTCGATCCCGGTGATGCTGGTGGTGTCGATGCTGCCGATCACGCTGGCGCGGCGACTGGCGCTGCTGGGGCTCGTCGTGTTCGCGGCGTTCCTGGCGCTGACCCCGGTGCTGGGCGTGACCGTCAACGGCGCCAAACGCTGGATTTCGGTCGGGATCGGCCAGTTCCAGCCTTCGGAATTCCTGAAACCGATGTTCGTGGTGACGACCGCCTGGCTGTTGTCGTTCCGCGCCAAGGACCAGACGCTGCCAGTGGTCGCGATCACCGGCGCGCTGACCGCGGTGATCGGCGGGCTGCTGATGCTCCAGCCCGATTTCGGCCAGACGGTGGTGTTCGGGCTGATCTGGCTGACGATGCTGACGGTTGCCGGAACCTCTCACAAGATCATCGGAGCGTTGCTCGGCGCGGGCGTCGGCGGGGTAGTCGCGGCCTATTTCTTCTACGACACCGCGCGCATCCGCATCGACGGCTATCTGTTCGGCGAAGGCGGGCAGGTGACCGACACCTATCAGACCGACATGGCGCATTCGGTGCTCACCGCAGGCGGCGTCGTCGGCACCGGTCCTGGCGGCGGGCGCGTCAAATTCCTGCTGCCCGAAGCGCATACCGATTACATCTTTGCGGTGATCGGCGAGGAGTTCGGGCTGATCGCCTGTGCTATCGTCGCGCTGCTGTTCCTGGGCATCGTCATTCGCGTGTTCGTCAAATTGCTGGACGAGGAGGATGCGTTTCGCGTGCTCGCCGCGGCAGGGCTTGCCGCGCAGTTTGGGTTGCAGGCGCTGATCAACATGGCGGTCAATGTCGGCATCGCGCCATCAAAGGGGATGACGCTTCCTTTCATCAGCTATGGCGGGTCGTCGATGGTGGCGCTGTCGATCGCGATGGGACTATTGCTCGCCTTCACGCGGCGGAACCCGTATCTGTCGCGATCAACCTATAATGTGAGATATGGCGGATGAGCCGTTCGCGGCATTTCGTACTGGCGGCCGGAGGCACCGGCGGCCACATGGTTCCCGCAGCGGCGCTCGCGGCGGAGCTTCGCGCGCGCGGGCATCATGTCGCGCTGGTGAGTGACGAGCGCGGCGTGCGCTTTCCCGGCCTGTTCGACGGCGTGCAGACGCATGTCCTGCCCGCCGGGCGGTTTGCGGGCGGGCCGATCGGTTATCTTCGCGCGGCGCGCAAGATGGTCGAGGGTCGCGCGATGGCGATCCGACTGCTCGACAGCTTTCAGCCCGGTGCCGTCATCGGCTTTGGCGGCTATCCGGCGTTCCCGACGTTGCTCGCGGCATTCCATCACAAGATCCCGACCGTCATCCACGAACAGAATGCGGTGCTGGGCCGCGTCAACCGGCTGGTTGCGGGGAAAGTGGATGCGATCGCCACTTCCTATGCCGATGTCGCACGGTTGAAGCCGAAATATGCGGCTAAGACGCGGCTGATCGGCAATCCGGTGCGCGCCGAAGTGCTGGAACTGCGCCACAAGCCCTATCCGATGCTGGACGAGGACAGCATTTTCCGCGTGCTGGTAACCGGAGGCAGCCAGGGCGCGAGCGTGCTGAGCCAGGTCGTCCCCGATGGCCTTGCCATGCTGCCCGTCCATTTCCGCCGCCGCCTGCAAGTCACGCATCAGGCCCGGATCGAGGATATCGACGCGGTGCGCGCCAAATATGCCGAGCATGGCATTCCGGCAGAGATCGCCACTTACCTGCCCGACATGCCCGAGCGATTGGCTTGGGCGCATCTGGTGATCGCGCGGGCGGGGGCTTCGACGATTGCCGAACTGACCGCCGCGGGGCGTCCTGCGATCCTGGTGCCGCTGCCGACCTCCACCGATGATCACCAGGCCGCGAACGCGCGCGAGATTTCGGACGCAGGCGGCGCGCGCACCATTCAGCAGCGCGCCTTCACGCCGGGCGAATTCGCCAAGCAGATGCAGAAACTGGGGCTGGAGCCGCGCGCGCTGGAAAATGCCGCGGGTCGCGCCAAAAGTTGCGGTCGCCCCGATGCGGTGCGCGACCTGGCCGATCTGGTCGAGCGCATCGACGGATCGCAGACCGCTGGCCCGGTCACTGTAGCGAGGGCGGCGGCATGAGAGGCGTCGCAACCGATATCGGCACGATCCACTTCATCGGCATCGGCGGGATCGGCATGTCCGGCATCGCCGAGGTGATGCACAATCTGGGCTATAGCGTTCAGGGGTCCGACGTCGCCGACAGCTATGTCATCGAAGGGCTGCGCAAGCGCGGGATTCCCGTCACAATAGGGCAAGACGCTGCCAATCTGGGCGACGCGGCGGTGGTCGTTACTTCCACCGCGATCAAGCGTGGCAACCCGGAAGTCGAGGCGGCTTACGCCAATCGTATTCCCGTTGTGCGGCGCGCGGAAATGCTCGCCGAGCTGATGCGCCTGAAATCGACCATCGCGGTCGCGGGCACGCATGGCAAGACGACGACCACCAGCATGATCGCCGCAATCCTCGACGCCGGGCATATCGACCCGACCGTCATCAATGGCGGGATCATCAACCAATATGGCTCGAATGCGCGGCTGGGCGACAGCGAGTGGATGGTGGTCGAGGCCGACGAGAGCGACGGCAGCTTCCTGCGGCTGGACGGCACGATTGCGGTCGTGACCAACATCGATCCCGAGCATCTCGACCATTATGGTTCGTTCGAAAAGGCGAAGGACGCCTATGTCGAGTTCGTCGAGAATGTGCCCTTTTATGGCGCGGCCTTGCTCTGCCTCGATCACCCGGAAGTGCAGGCGATCATTCCGCGCGTCCGCGATCGGCGGATTGTTACCTATGGCTTTGCGGCGTCGGCGGACGTGAGAGGCGTCAACGTCCAGCCCTATCCGGGCGGCAACAGGTTCGAGGCGATCATCCGCAGCCGCGACGGCACCACGCGGTCGATCGAGGGTATCAACCTGCCGATGGCGGGGCGGCACAATGTCCAGAACGCGCTGGCGGCGGTCGGCGTCGCGCTGGAAATGGGCATCGACGATGCGACCATCCAGAACGGATTCGCGCAGTTCGGCGGGGTGAAGCGACGCTTCACCAAGGTCGGAGAGATCGGATTCGACGCCGGGCCGCCCGCGATTGTGATCGACGATTACGGCCACCATCCGGTCGAAATCCGCGCTGTGCTGTCGGCGGCGCGCGAGAGCGCCGAAGGGCGGGTGATCGCGGTGGTTCAGCCGCATCGCTATTCGCGGCTCGGCAATCTGATGGACGAGTTCGCACAAGGGTTCAATGACGCCGATCTGGTCTATGTCGCGCCGGTCTATGCCGCGGGCGAAGCGCCGGTCGAAGGGATCGATGCCGAGGCGCTGGTCGCGCGTACCGCCGAACGCGGGCACCGCGCGGTGGAGACGGTCGCCGACGCGGATGCGCTGGCGGCGACGCTTGCCGAACAGGCACAGCCGGGCGATCTGATCGTGTGCCTGGGCGCGGGCGACATCACCAAATGGGCAGCCGGACTTGCCGATGCGGTCAACGCGCGGCGAAAGGTGGCGGCATGAGCGACTGGTTTTCCACCGCGATCGAAATGCAGCGCGAGATTCTGCGCGCGCAACAGGCGCAGGTCGATGCGGCGCAGAAAATGCTCGATGCGGGCAAGCAGATGACCGAGTTTCAGGCCGCCGGACAGAAGGCCGCGGAGGCGAACATGGCGGCGTGGAAGGCCTGGGCCGGGCTGTGGGGCGTGAAGAAGTGAGTGTACGGACGCTCCTAAAGCCCCTCCCCTTCAGGGGAGGGGTTGGGGTGGGGCCTGGCCTCATGCCTCAGCATTCGCGGCACCGCCCCACCCCCGACCCCGCCCCTGAAGGGGAGGGGCTATGATCGACCTGCTCCCATCGGTCCGTGGCAAGCTGACGCCCGACGCCCCGCTTGCGCCGCTCGTCTGGTTCAAATCGGGCGGTGCCGCCGAATGGCTGTTCGAGCCGAAGGATGTGGCCGACCTCCAGGACTTCCTGCGCGAGCTCGATCCCGCGACACCCCTCATGGCGCTCGGTCTCGGCTCCAACCTGATCGTGCGCGATGGCGGGGTGCGCGGGGTGGTGATCCGGCTGGGCAAGGCATTTGCGACTGTCGAGCAGGTCGATCAAACCACGCTCTGCTGCGGCGGGGGTGCGTCGGGCATTCTCGTATCGTCCAAGGCGCGCGACGCAGGGATCGCGGGCGTCGAGTTTCTGCGCTCGATCCCCGGCACGGTCGGCGGCTTCGTGCGGATGAACGGCGGCGCTTACGGGCGCGAGACGGCGGATGTGCTGGTTGAGTGTGACGTGGTGCTGCGGTCGGGCGAATTGCGGACGCTGGCGGTGGATGCGCTGGGCTATACCTATCGCCATTCGGAACTGCCCGAGGGTGCGGTAGTCGTGTCGGCGACGTTTCGCGGAGTGCCGGGCAAGCCTGGCGATATTCAGGTCGAGATGGACCGGATCGCTGCCTCGCGTGAGGTTTCGCAGCCGCTGCGCAGCAAGACCGGCGGTTCGACTTTCAAGAACCCGGATGGCGACAAGGCGTGGCGGCTGGTCGATGCGGCGGGTTGTCGCGGACTGACGCGCGGCGGGGCGCAGGTGAGTGAGAAGCACACCAATTTCCTCATCAACACCGGGGATGCGACCAGTGCCGATATCGAAGGGCTGGGGGATGAGGTGCGCGCGCGGGTGAAGGCGGCGTGCGGGGTTGAGTTGGAATGGGAAATTCAGCGTGTGGGAAACCCGGTATGAAGTTCCCCTGCACACCCGTCATTCCCGCGAAGGCGGGAGTCCATAACCTCCACCGTTCTGATCGAGCCGCATCGTCGGCGCATATGGATTCCTGCCTTCGCGGGAATGACGATGTTTTGGAGTGGAGTGCCAGTGTCCGAGCGTAACCCCCTGCACATCGCCGTCCTGATGGGCGGATGGTCCGCCGAGCGGGAGGTGTCGCTGATGTCGGGCGCGGGCGTCGCCGATGCGCTGGAATCGCGCGGGCACCGGGTCACGCGGATCGACATGGGCCGCAACCTTGCCGCGCGGCTGGCCGAAGCGAAGCCCGACATCGTGTTCAATGCGCTGCACGGGACGCCGGGCGAGGACGGGACGGTGCAGGGGATGCTCGACCTGATGGGCATTCGCTATACCCATTCGGGCTTGGTTACGTCGGTGATCGCGATCGACAAGGTGCTGACCAAGCAGGCGCTGATCCCGCACGGCATTCCGATGCCCGGCGGGCGGATCGTCAAATCGGCGGAATTGTTCGAGCGCGATCCGATCCCGCGGCCCTATGTGCTGAAACCCGTCAACGAAGGATCGTCGGTCGGCGTCGCCATCGTCACCGACGAAGGCAATTACGGCAACCCGATCGCGGCGGCCGCCAAGGGTCCGTGGCAGGAGTTCGATGAACTGCTAGCCGAGCCTTTCATTCGCGGGCGCGAGCTGACGACGGCGGTGCTGGGCGATCAGGCGCTGGGCGTGACCGAACTAATCGTCCGCAACGGTTTCTACGATTACGACGCCAAATATACCGACGGGCTGACCAAGCATGTCTTTCCGGCGCAGATCCCCGACGAGATTGCGGAGGCGTGCAAGGCGCTGGCGGTCGAGGCGCACCGGTTGCTCGGCTGCAAGGGCGCGTCGCGATCCGATTTCCGCTGGGACGACGAACGCGGGGTCGACGGGCTGTTCCTACTGGAGGTGAATACCCAGCCCGGCATGACGCCGCTCAGCCTGGTCCCCGAACAGGCGCGGCATTGCGGGATCGACTATCCCGAGCTGGTCCAGCGCATCGTCGATGAGGCGATGAAGGATGCGCCCGCATCATGAGCACCGCGCGCCGCCCCGCTGCCCGAAAGAAGGTGACGCCGAAGCGCCGCCCGCAGCGGTCGCGTGCGCGCAAGGCATCGATGATGGATCATGCGATCGCCGCGCTCCCCTTCGACGAGGTGACGCTGCGCAAGATCGCGACCTGGTCGATCCTGGGGTGCGTCGGCGCGGTCGCCTTGCTGATCGCATCGGTCACCGGCGCGCTGGGTGCTGCGGGCACGGCGATGGCCGAGGGGATCGGGCGCGCAGGCTTCAAGGTCAAGGAGATCGAGGTTACCGGCATCGACCGGATGGAACGCATGTCGGTCTATGCCATCGCGCTCGACCAGCAATCGCGGGCGATGCCGCTGGTCGATCTGGATCAGGTGCGCGAGCGGTTGCTCGATTATGGCTGGATCGCCGATGCGCGCGTGTCGCGACGGCTGCCCGATACTCTGGTCATCGATATCGTCGAGCGGCAGCCCGCAGCGATTTGGCAGCATGAGGGCCAGTTGATGCTGATCGACGCGACCGGTGTGCTGCTGGAGCCGGTATCGCCCAGCGCCATGCCCGACCTGCCGCTGGTGATCGGCGATGGGGCGAACGCGCAGGAGCCCGCGTTCCAACGGCTGATCGCGGCTGCGCCCGCGCTGAAACCGCAGGTGACGTCTGCAACCTGGGTGGGGAGCCGCCGCTGGGATTTGCGGTTCGAATCGGGCGAAGTCCTGGCGCTGCCCGAAGGCGAGCGCGAGGCGGCCAAGGCCTTGGTCGAATTCGCACGCCGCGACGGCACACAGGGTTTGCTGGGGCGCGGATATGTGCGATTCGACATGCGCGATCCGACGCGGCTGGTGGTGCGGATGCCGGGTCAGGTGACGCGCGAGATTTCTGGGGAAGAAGGCGGCTGAGTATAGCCTGCGTTTTTGGGGAAGTTGGGGAAATGGCGAAAACGGCACCCGAAGGGTTGATCACGGTCCTCGACATCGGATCGTCGAAGGTCAGCGCACTGATCGCGCAAAAGGGCGATGGCGGCGAACTGGTCGTGCTCGGCACCGGCCAGCGCGAGAGCCGGGGCGTCAAGCGGGGATACATCGCCAACATGACCGCGACCGAAATCGCGGTGCGCGAAGCGGTGGAACAGGCCGAGCAGATTGCCGGGTTCAACATCGAGAATGTCTGGGTCAGCTTTTCGGCGGGCGGATTGATCTCCGACATCGTCAAGCTGGAGGTCGATCTGGGCGGGCACCGGGTCGAACAGTCGGACATCGACGAACTGCTGAAAGCGGGGCGCGGCGCGATCGATCCGGCAGGGCGCATGGTGCTGCACGCGCAGCCGACCCGCTATCTGCTCGACGGGCTGGCGGGGGTGAAGCAGCCGCTGGGGCTGCACGCCGACCGGCTGGGGGTGGAAATCCATGTCGTCGCCACCGACGGTTCGCCGGTGCGCAACCTCGATCTGTCGGTGCGCTCGGCGCATCTCGACGTCAGATCGATCATCGCCGCGCCAGTCGCGACGGGTCTTGCCTGTTTGTCCGAGGAAGAACGTGAACTGGGCGCCGCGCTGATCGAGATCGGCGCGGGCGTGACCAATGTGTCGGTGTTCCAGGGCGGGGTGCTTACCGGCCTTGCCTCCATTCCGATCGGCGGCGCGGACATCACCGACGATATCGCCGCCGCGTTCGGCACGTCGCGCGCCTATGCCGAGCGGATGAAGTGCTTCTATGGCTCGGCCAATATGAGCCCGCGCGACAATCACGACATGATCGACGTCGCGCCGGTCAATGCCGAGGAAGGCGTCGAGGGCACGCGCATCACCCGCGCGCAGTTGATCGCGACCGTGCGCCAGCGGCTCGACCGGTTGATGGCGGAAATCCAGAAGGAACTGCGCAAGCTCAATTTCGACGATCCGGTCGGGCGTCAGGTGGTGCTGACCGGCGGCAGCGCGGAGCTGAAGGGGATCGCCGATTACGCGCAACAGGCACTGGGCCGCACCGTTCGCGTCGGCCGACCCCGCGGACTGACCGCTCTGCCCGAAGCGCATGGGGGTCCGGCCTTTGCGACACTAGCCGGACTTGCCATGTTCGCAGCAGCCGATCCGGTCGATCTTCGCAGCATTCAGGCGGCGCATCAGGTCGTGACCCGGCCCAGCCCGACCACCATTTTCAAGCGACTGATGACCGCGATCAAAACAAATTATTAAGGATATGCTTCGCGGCGATGACTTTGCTACTAGAGTCGGTAGGGTCGTTCGTGCAACACGGGGCAACTACGCAATATCTTGTGTCGTCGGCGTAACGGACGGCACGCGGGGAGAACTCTTACGATGACGATCGAATTCCTTCCGCCCGACGTCGACGAACTGACGCCGCGCATTTCGGTGATCGGGGTTGGCGGCGCTGGGGGCAACGCCATCGCCAACATGATCCGGGCAGAAGTCCAGGGCGTCGAGTTCCTGGTCGCGAACACCGATGCTCAGGCGCTGAAACAGTCGTCGGCGCCGCAGCGCATCCAGCTGGGCGCGAACATTACGCAAGGGCTGGGCGCGGGCGCACGCCCCGAAATCGGGCGCGCCGCTGCGGAGGAAACGATCGATCAGGTGCAAAAGGCGCTTGAGGGCAGCCATATGTGCTTCATCGCCGCCGGGATGGGCGGCGGCACCGGCACCGGTGCGGCGCCCGTGATCGCACAGGCGGCGCGCGAAATGGGCATCCTGACCGTCGGCGTGGTGACCAAGCCGTTCGCGTTCGAAGGCAAGCGCCGTTCGAAAGCCGCCGAAAGCGGCATCGAAGAGCTTCAGAAATATGTCGACACGCTGATCGTCATTCCGAACCAGAATCTGTTCCTGATCGCCAATGCGAACACGACCTTCAAGGAAGCGTTCGAAATGGCCGACGAAGTCCTGCAACAGGGCGTTCGTGGGATCACCGACCTGATGGTCATGCCGGGCCTCATCAACCTAGATTTCGCCGACGTGCGGTCGGTGATGCAGGAAATGGGCAAGGCGATGATGGGCACCGGCGAAGCGTCCGGCGACACCCGCGCGATCGAAGCCGCGCAAAAGGCGATCGCCAACCCGCTGCTCGAAGGCGTCAGCATGAAGGGCGCCAAGGGCGTCATCGTGTCGATCACCGGCGGCGAGGATATGCGCCTGCTCGAAGTGGATGAGGCCGCGAACCATATCCGCGAGCTGGTTGATGACGACGCCAACATCATCTGGGGATCGGCATTCAATCCCGACCTGGAAGGCAAGATTCGCGTGTCGGTGGTCGCCACCGGCATCGAGGCGGAGGAAGGCGCGGTCGCGGTGCCGGTTCAGGCGCGCGATGCCGCGCAGACGCGCAGCTTTGCATTCGGTGGCCCGCGTCGCGAGGCGGCGGCAGCCCCGGTCGCGGCAGCGGTCGCAGCCGATGCGGAGCCGACGGACATGGCTTCGGCCCAGGACGATGCGCCGCTCCATCTGGAAGCGCCCGAGGGCAGCGAAGAAGCGGCAGCACCGATGCCGAGCTTCGTCGACCCCGAAGTCGCGGAGGACGGCGACGAATTGCTGCTGGGCGGCGAAGCGGTGATGCCCGAGGCAGCCGAAGCGCCGAAGCCCGCCGCGACCTTCGTCGACGATGCGGTGCTGGGCGACCAATCCCCGCAGCGTCGCTGGCTGGGCAATGACACCGACACGAGCAAGGAAGAAAGCGCGCCCGCACCGCTGCCCACCGCAAAGTCGGCAGGCGGCACGCTGTTCGAACGCATGGCCGCCGCCACTCGCCGCGAAGCCCGGTCGAACAACGGCGAAGAACGCGATCCGCTCGACATCCCGCGCTTCCTGCACCGGCAGAACAACCAGTAAATCCCGTTTCAGGGACAAGCGCGAAAAGGCCGGGCCGAACGCCCGGCCTTTTTGTTTGGGGGACACCCCTGTCCGTTCGTTTCGAGCGAAGTCGAGAAACGCGAACAGAGCGTTGCGGTCAGCGTTTCTCGACTTCGCTCGAAACAAACGGGGAGGCATAGGACCGGAATTTCATGATGCCCAATCGTCATTCCCGCGAAGGCGGGAATCCATAACCGCTGACATAGATTATGGATTCCCGCCTTCGCGGGAATGACGGATGGAGTGGGTACGCGCCTTGAGGTCGCGTCATCAGGTGCTAGGCGCGTTCTGTGAGGTCACCCCTGTGTCGTCCAGGGGTTTTCAACGATCCACGCCTTTCCGGTTCCTATCCGCATCTCGTCGTCCGCTGGGCTCGGTTGGCCGATGGGGTTGCGCGAGGTCATTGCCGGCTCAGGCGCCAACCGCTCTAAGGATGGGCAATCATGAGACATGCAATCCGAATCCGCCCCAATTTGCGACAGGGTGCGATTGCGCTGGCGCTGCTGGCCGGGGTCGCGGCGCCGTCGGTGGTGGCCGCACAGGCGATGATCGCGCCGACGTCGACCCCGACTGCCGACGCGCTGGCGGCGCATATGCGGGCGCTGGCGATCAATCCGGGCGATCTGCGCGCGTTGATCGGCGCGGGCGAGGCGAGTGCGAAGCTGGGCGACGGGGCGGCTGCCATGCAGTTCTTCGCGCGTGCCGAAAAGATCGACCCGCGCAACCCCCGCGTCGCCGCCGGGCGCGGGCGCGCGCTGGTGGCGTTGGAGCGGCCGGGCGAGGCACTCAAATATTTCGCGGAAGCCGAGCGGCTGGGGCTGTCGCCGGCGGAATATGCCGGGGATCGCGGGCTGGCATACGACCTGATGGGCTATCCCGCCAATGCGCAGGCCGATTACCGGCTGGCGCTGTCGCGCGGGGCCGATGACGAGATCACGCGGCGGCTGGCGCTGTCGCTGGGGATCAGCGGCAAGCGCGAGGAAGCGGCCCGGCTGCTCGACGCGATGCTCCGCGCCAACGATCGCCAGGCGTGGCGGGTGCAGGCGATGGTCGTCGCGATGGACGGCGATTTCGCCACCGCGGACCGGATCGCCGCCAGCATGATGCCCGGCTTCGGTCCCAATCTTGCGCCGTTCTTCCGCCGCCTGCCCGCCTTGTCGCCGGGCGACCGCGCCTTTGCCGGGCATTTCGGCCAGTTGCAGCGCACGCCGCAGCGCATGGCGGACGCGTCGATGGCGCCCCCCATCAGTGCCGTTGCGGCAGAACCGACGATGCTCGCCGAGGCCGTCGAGGCGCGGCGCGAAGTCGAACGCCAGCCAGACCTGCGCACCACCCGTGCGCGCGAACGCACACAGCTTGCCGACAATCGCTCGACGCGTCGCCCGGCGCGGAGCCAGCAGAGCGCGGTGCGCGCCGCGGTGGTCACCGACGCGCGCGAGCCGGTGCAACTGGCCGCAGCACAACGACCCGCCCCGACGCCCGCGCCGACTCCGCCCACGCGCCAGCCGGACGCGGCGCTTGCCCAGCTCGCATCGGTCGCGCCCGCAGGGTCGCCTTCGGTCGCGGCATCTCCCGCCGCCATGGTGCAGGCGGTGCCGAGCGCGTCCGCGCCCGGCGTGACGCTTGCTGCATCCGCTGACGAGGGACCGGTCGGCGCGCGGCTGTCCACCGATTCGCGCGGCGTGCTTAGCCTCTCTCGCCCGGTCGAACGCGCGCTGGGCGCGCCGCCGACCGCGAACGTCGTGGCCGCCGCACCCGCCGCACCTGCCGCGAGCGCACGGCAACCGGCGTTCGGGACCGCCGCCGCGCCCGCGACGGTGACCGCTCCCGCCACTGCGCGAGTCGTGCCCGACAGCGACGACGTGATCGGCCGCATCATGCGCGGGATCACCGTGCCGGGGTCCGAGCTTGGCGTCGCGCCGATGCCCGGCGCAGCGCCTGCGCCCGGTATCGCCGAACCGATCGCGGCGGCCCCCGAACCCGCTCCGGTCGCAAAAGTCGAAACCCCGCCATCCGCCACGGTCGTTGAAAAGCCCGCTCCCAAACCGGCGGCGAAACCCGCCGTAAAGGCGCCCGCGAACAAGCCTGCTACCCCCGCCGATCCCGCACGCCACTGGGTCCAGGTCGCCGGCGGCGCCCGTGCCGCCGATCTCTACAAGGATTGGGACCGGTTGGCGAAGCAGTCGCCCGCCGCATTCAAGGGCAAGCAGGGCTGGACGACTCCCTTGCGTGCGACTAACCGCCTGCTGGCAGGTCCATTCAAGACTCCGGCAGAGGCGCAGAACTTCGTGAACGCAATCGCAAAGGACGGCATCTCGGCTTTCGCTTGGGAAAGCGAGCAGGGTCAGAAGATCGAACAGCTCAAACGCTGATGAACCGTGCCCTCGCGCCCTGGGCATCGCACCCGGACGCGAGCAGAGGTCGTCGCCACGAGGAACAAAACACGACCGCGCGTGGCCCGCGCGACGCGTTCCAGCGCGACCGCGACCGGATCATCCATTCGATCAGCTTTCGCCGCCTGCGCCACAAGACGCAGGTGTTCCTGGCGCCCGACGGCGATCATTTCCGCGTCCGGCTGACGCATAGCCTAGAGGTCGCGCAGATCGGGCGGACGGTTGCGCGGGCGCTGTCACTGAACGAGGATCTGACCGAGGCGCTTTGTCTGGCGCACGATATCGGCCACCCGCCGTTCGGCCATGCAGGCGAGGAAGCGCTGGAGGAGGCGCTCGCTGAAGCAGGCGGGTTCGATCACAACGGCCACACGTTGCGCGCGCTGACGCGGCTCGATTGCCCCTATCCGATGTGGCCGGGGTTGAACCTCAGCTGGGAAACGCTGGAAGGGCTCGCCAAGCATAATGGTCCGGTGTTTGAACCCGGTTGGGCGCTGGTCGCCGAGGATGCGGACTTTCCGCTCGATCTGGCGGCGCATTCGTCGCTGGAGGCGCAGGTGGCGGCGATCGCCGACGACATAGCGT
The DNA here is from genome assembly GCA_023418595.1 of Pseudomonadota bacterium. Classification (GTDB taxonomy): domain Bacteria; phylum Pseudomonadota; class Alphaproteobacteria; order Sphingomonadales; family Sphingomonadaceae; genus Sphingomonas. Next base: position 20,279 of record JAEZZI010000014.1, on the reverse strand, counting down.
ACGACAATCATGACATCGACGACGGCATCCGCGCGGGGTTGTTGACGCTCGACCAGGTGATGGCGGTGCCGCTGATCGCGCGCGGGTGGGATGCGGTGCGGGCGCGGTTTCCGGGGGTGGCGCGCGAGCGGCTGGTCGGCGAGCTGGTGCGGTCGCAGATCGGCGCGATGGTCAACGACCTGATCGAGGAGACGCGCAGCCGCCTGGCCGAACATCGCATCGAGCGCGCCGAGGATGTGCGCGCGGCGGGCAAGTGCCTATCGGGCTTTTCCGACGAGATGCGCGAGGCCGAACGCGAACTGAAGCGCTTCATGTACGCCAATCTCTATCACCACCCGCGCCAGCTTGCGGCTGCCGACGCGGCGCGCGAAGTCGTGGCGGGGCTGTTCGCCGCCTATGCCGCCGATCCTGCGACGATGCCGCCCGAATGGCGCGACCGGATGCCGGGTAGCGAGCCGGACCGCAGTCGTCACATCGCCGATTTCATCGCCGGGATGACCGATCGTTACGCGGTGTCGCGCTATCGTGAGGTGGTGGGTCCGATCGAGTTGCCCGAGGGGTTTTAGCCAAACCGTCACCCCGGACTTGTTCCGGGGTCCACTCGTCCGCTTGCGCAACCGCTCGAGCCTCTTGCCGCCCGGTGGATCCCGAAACAAGTCCGGGGTGACGTGCTGGTGGGGGCAAGCCGCCCCAAATCCACGACCAACCGCGTCACCGGCATAATTGTGCGACAAACGCGGCGCATGTTCCTGAACCGACACGGGAAAAAGTGGCTGCGATGGAAACCAGTATCGCCCTCAATCGCTTCGCGCTCGGCGGCAGGCCGGGCGAGGCGCCGCCTGCGAATCCGAAGCGCTGGTTGCTGGATCAGCTCGGCGCCTATCAGCCGCGACCGCCCGCCATTGCCGCCGCGCCGACGACGGCGGCGGTCGCGCAGGGCCTCGCCGATTATTTTCAGGAGCTTCGTCAGGGTCGGATGCAGTTGCGTCAGGCGGGCGGCATGCAGGCCGAACCGACTGCAACGATGCAGCCCGCGGCGATGCCCGGCCAGCGCCAGCGCAACCCCGCCATGCGGTCGCTGCGCATGGAGGCCGCGCGCGAAACCCGCGCGGATGGGCGCGGCCATTATGTCGATGCGGTCGGCGCGCGGATGGAGGCGGTGATGCGCACACCCGCGCCGTTCGTCGAGCGGCTGGTGCATTTTTGGGCCAATCACTTTGCGGTTTCCGCCGACAAGCTGACCGTGGTCGGGCTGGCCGGCACGATGGAATTCGACGCGATCCGCCCGCATGTGCTGGGCAAGTTCGCCGATATGCTGATGGCGGTCGAACGGCATCCGGCGATGCTGCTCTATCTCGATCAGGCGCAGTCGGTGGGGCCGAACAGCCCGCTGGGGCAGCAGGTCGCGGCGCGCGGTGTTCGCCGGGTCGGCCTCAATGAAAATCTCGCGCGCGAAATCATGGAATTGCACACGATGGGAGTCGGCAGCGGCTATGCCCAAACCGATGTGACAGAATTCGCGCGCGCGATGACCGGCTGGACGGTGGCGGACATTGGCAACGGGCAGGCGGCGCGACTCGCGGGGACGCGGGGCGAGCCGGGCGAGTTCGTGTTCGCGCCCCGGCTGCACGAACCCGGTGCGCGGACGATTCTGGGCAAAAGCTATGACCATCAGGGCGTAGCGCAGGCGAATGCGGTGCTTGCCGATCTGGCGACGCACCCTGCAACCGCGAAGCACATCGCGACCAAACTGGCGCGGCATTTCGCGGGCGATACGCCGCCTGCGCCGCTGGTGGCGAAGCTGGAACGCGCGTTCCTTTCGTCCGGCGGCGACCTGCCCACCGTCTATCGCGCGCTGATCGACGCGCCGGAGGCTTGGGCGGCGGGCGCGCCCAAGTTCAAGACGCCATGGGAATGGTCGGTATCGACGATGCGGGCATTGGGCGCGCAAAGCGTGGACGGTCAGGCGATGACCGGGCTGCTCAACCAATTGGGCCAGCCGGTGTGGCGACCGGGTTCGCCCGCAGGCTATGACGACATTGCCGCGAGTTGGGCCGGACCGGATGCGCTGATGCGGCGGGTCGAGGCGGCGGAGCGGATCGCGTCGCAGATCCGGGGCGATGTCGATCCCCGCGCCCGCGCCGCGCAACTCTTCCCCGCCGCGCTGTCGGACGCGACGGCGCAGGCCATTTCGCGCGCCGAAAGCCCCGCCCAGGGACTGGCGCTGATGCTCGTCTCGCCCGAAATGCTGCGGAGGTAACGCCATGTTCGATCGTCGTAAGTTCATCATCGGGGGCGCGGCAGGCGCGCTGTCGCTGGGCTTCGCGCCGCGCCTGGCGTTCGCGCAGGCGGCGACCAACAAGCGCTTCGTCTTCATCATCCAGCGGGGGGCGGCGGACGGGCTGTCCACGCTTGCGCCGATCGGCGACCCGGCGTTTGCGGGGATTCGCGGCGCGCTGGCCGAGGATTTCGCAGGGAGCGCGGCGCACAAGGTCGATGCGATGTTCGCGCTGCATCCGTCGCTGGGCGGGCTGGCCAGGCTTTATCAGGCGAAGCAGGCGCTGTTCGCGCACGCCATCGCCTCTCCCTATCGCGACCGGTCGCATTTCGACGGGCAGAACGTGCTCGAATCGGGTGGGGCGCGTGCCTATGCCCGCAAGGACGGATGGATGAACCGGATGCTCGCGCTGTTGCCGAGCGAGAATGCACGCGCGATCGCGGTTGCGGCGACGGTGCCGATGGCGCTGCGCGGCGAACGGGAAGTGGCGTCCTATGCCCCCTCCAACCTGCCCGATGCGTCGGACGATCTGCTCCAGCGGGTCGCGACGCTCTATGCCGGAGACGCGCAGCTGCACGGTATTTGGGAACAGGCGACGGCGACGCGGCTGCTGGCGGGCGATCTGGCGGCCGACAACGGACGCAACGCGGCGGCGACCGGCGCGCTCGCGGCGCGGCTGATGACTCCCGACAATGGCGCACGGATCGCGATGATCGAGACCGGGGGATGGGATACGCACGCCGCCCAGCGGGCGCGGATCGGCGCGCAGTTGCGCGGGTTGGATGCGATGGTCGGCGCGCTGCAATCGGGACTGGGCGATGCCTGGGGACAGACGATGGTGCTGGTCGCGACCGAGTTCGGGCGCACCGTCGCGGTCAACGGCACCGGCGGCACCGACCACGGCACGGGCGCGAGCGCGATGCTGTTGGGCGGCGCGGTGAAGGGCGGACGCATCCTGTCCGACTGGCCGGGGCTGGGGCAGGCCGCACTTTATGAGGGCCGCGATCTGAAGCCGACACTGGGGCTGAATGCGTTCATCGCCAGCGCGGTCGCGGCGCATTTCGGGCTGGACCCGGTAAGGGCGATGACGGCGTTGTTCCCCGACAGCCCGAAGGCGCGGGCGATCGAGGGGCTGGCCTAGCCACCACATCCGTTCGTTTCTCGACTGCGCTCGAAACGAACGGAGGAGGGCGTGCGTCCATTGCCCCCCGTCGTTGCGAGCGCAGCAAAGCAATCCAGTGCTGTATTTGATGCCCTGGATTGCTTCGCTGCGCTCGCAATGACGAATGGTCTTGGTGCGTGGCGGATTTGCCGAATCTTCATCGCTTGCCGCTAACCGGGCAGCATGCCGACGCCAGTCTTCATCACCATCGATACCGAATTGATGTGGCGCCACCACGCCGCCGGGCTGCCGGTGGCGGAGATCGCCGCGCGCTCGCTGGAGCCGGCGGGCGTCGGGATCGGCTGGCAGCTTGCGCGGCTGGCGCGGCACCGGCTGAAGGCAACCTTCTTCGTCGATCCGATGCCGGCGATGGTGTTCGGTCCCGATGCGATCGCGCGGGTCGTGGATGCGATCCTGGCGGCGGGGCAGGAGGTGCAGCTTCACCTTCATCCCAATTGGGCCGGGGCGAGCGCGCAGGACCGGGCGAAACACGGCAGCTTCGAGCTGATCGACTTCGATCGCATCGCGCAACGCGACCTGATCGCCCGCGCGCGCGACCTGCTGATGGCGTGCGGCGCGCCCGAACCGGCGGCGTTCCGCAGCGGCAGCTATTCGGCGAACGATGCGACGATCGACGCGCTGGTCGAACTCGGCTTCGCCTATGACAGCAGCCATAACGGTTCCGAACATCCCTGGCCCAGCAACATCGCCCTGCCGGTGCGCGCAATGGCGCCGACGCCGCATCGCGGGCTGGTCGAGGTGCCGGTGACGCTGATCGAGGACAGGCCCGGTCATCTGCGCCATTTCCAGATCTGTGCACTGTCGACGGGCGAGATGCGCGCCGCGCTCGACCATGCCGCGCGCGAGGACCATGCCGCCGTCACCATCGTCGGGCACGGTTTCGAACTCGCCAATCGCGCGGGCACCCGCGCCAATCGCGTTCACCGATCGCGGTTCGAGCGGCTGTGCGAAATGCTTGGCGAGCGCCGCGAAGCGCTGCCGACGACGCATTTCGCCGACCGCCCGGTGCTGAGGCTGGGGCAGGACGACCAGCCGCTTGGCCCGAGCCAATTGCGGACCCGCTGGCGGCAGGCCGAGCAGCTCTGGTCGAACTGGGTCGAGGAGCGCGCGGCATGACGCTGGCAATGTCCGATGGACTCAATTTCCGCATCGGCGCGCGGACGCTGTTCACGCTCGACAAGGCATTGGTGCGCGTGCCGCTGACGCTCGATCAGGCGCTGGACGGTCGGCTTCCCGCGCTGCCTCCGCTCCCCGCGGGCGCCGACGGCTATGTCGTGACCTCGCTTCCTGCCGAGCGGGCAGGCGCGCTGGCTTGGGCGGCGGGCGGGATGATCCCGCGCGTGCGCCAGCGTTACACGCGCTATTTCGCCGACCTGTCGGGCGGGTTCGATGCGTATTGGGCGCAATTGTCCGCGAATACCCGCAGCCAGATGAAGCGCAAGGCGAAGAAGCTGGCGAGCGCGAGCGGCGGGACGTTGCGGATCGAACGCTATCGCACCGCGGACGAACTCAGCGCCTTTCACGCGATTGCGCGCGGGGTTTCGGCCAGGACCTATCAGGAAAAACTGCTCGATTGCGGTCTGCCGAACGATAGCGCGTTCCTGCGCGAAATGGCGGCAAGCGGCGCGAGCGGCACGGCGCGGGCGTGGCTGCTTTACGTGGGCGATCAGCCCGCCGCCTATCTCTATTGCCCGATCGACGCGGGCACGGTGATCTACGAATATGTCGGGCATGACCCGGCGTTCGCGGACTTGTCGCCCGGCGCGGTGCTGCATGTCGAGGCAATGCGCGACCTGTTCGGCGAGAGCGGTCTGATCCGGTTCGACTTCACCGAGGGCGAAGGCCAGCACAAACGCGCGCTGTCCACCGGCGGGGTTGCCGCGTGCGACCTGTTGCTGCTGGCGCCGACGCTGGGCAATCGCGTGGCGGCGGCGGGGCTGGCGGGGTTCGACGGGAGCGTGGCACTGGCCAAGCGCGCGGTAGCTAGGCTCGGGCTGGAGGCTGTCGCGAAGCGCGTGCGGCGGGGGTAGTCGCTGAGTATCGCGGGCTGTTTACGGAGATAACTATACTCTCCCGGCTCTTATTCTGCTGATAGAGCATCCACGATGCACCTGATCGCGCCCGCCATCATCCTGTCCGTTCGCGCGCATGGCGAGCATGGGGCGGTGGTGCGGGCGTTGACGGCGGACGAGGGCGTGCAGCCGGGTTATGTGCGCGGCGGGCATTCGCGGAAACTGCGCCCCGTGCTTCAGCCCGCCAATGTCGTGCGCGGTGAGTGGCGGGCGCGGACGGACGAGCAACTGGCCGGGTTGACGGTCGAGCTGATCGCCAGCCGCGCGCCGCTCTATGCCGAGCCGCTGGCCGCCGCGGCGCTCGACTGGGCGACGGCGCTGACGGCGGCGACCTTGCCCGAGGGGCAGGGCTATCCGCGCATCCATGCCGGTCTGTCCGGGCTGCTCGATGCGATCGAGGCGGCGCCCGCGGCGCGGGGCTGGGCGGTGGCGCTGGTGCGGTATGAATTGCTGCTGCTGGCCGAACTGGGATTCGGGCTGGCGCTGGACGAATGCGTGGCGACGGGAGCGCGTCAGGATTTGCGCTTCGTCAGCCCAAAAAGCGGCGGTGCGGTGAGTGCCGGCGCGGCGCTCGGCTATGAAGTTAAATTGTTGCGGTTGCCCCGCTTTCTGGTGGCGGGGGGCGCGGCGGATTGGGGCGACATTCTCGACGGACTGGCGCTGACCGGCCATTTCCTGACGCGCGATGTGCTGATCGGACGGAGCGCGGAGGTGCTGGCGGCGCGCGAACGGCTGGTCGAGCGGTTGAAAAGGGCAGCTTGAGGGGGGTGAGGGGAGAAGCGGTTGATCGAGGGGCGGCGACCATTACAGCAACCTCCACCACCGTTCGTTTCTCGACTTCGAGCCGAAGGCTCGAAGTTCATCCTGAGCACCTGCCTTGCAGGCAGTCGAAGGGCTCGAAACGAACGGGGCGGGAGGGGAAAGGGAATAACCGATGCCGCAAATCGCCATTCTGCCGGGGGACGGGATCGGACCCGAGGTTACCGCCGCTGCGCGTTCGGTGCTGGAGGCGATCGACCTTGGCCTGACGTTCGTTGAAGCGCCCGTGGGTGGCACGGCTTATCGCGAACTCGGCAATCCGCTGCCAGAGGCCACGCTCGACCTCGCCCGCGCATCGGATGCGGTGCTGTTCGGCGCGGTCGGCGATCCGCGCCACGATGCGCTGGAGGATCGGCGGTTGCGGCCCGAAGCCGCGATCCTGGGGCTGCGCAAGGAACTGGGGCTGTTCGCCAATCTGCGCCCCGCCCGACTGTTCGCGGGGCTGGAGGATGCCTCTGCACTAAGGCGCGAGATCGCGGCGGAAATCGACATGGTGATCGTCCGAGAACTGACCGGCGACGTGTATTTCGGCGAAAAGGCGCGGGGCGAGCGGAACGGCGTGCCCTGTGCATCGGACCTGATGATCTATGACGCGAACGAAGTCGCGCGCATTGCCCGCGTCGCGTTCGAGACCGCGCGCAAGCGGCGCGGCAGGCTGACTTCGGTGGACAAGGCCAATGTGCTGGAGACATCGCGTCTGTGGCGCGAAACGGTGATCGCGGTCGCGGCGGACTATCCCGACGTGACCCTCGACCATCTTTATGTCGACAATGCCTCGATGCAGCTGGTTCGCGCGCCCGGCCAGTTCGACGTGATCGTCACCGGCAATCTGTTCGGCGACATCCTGTCCGATCAGGCGAGCATGTGCGCGGGGTCGATCGGGATGCTGCCGTCCGCCGCGATGGGCGAGGGGCCGTTCGGCATGTACGAGCCGATCCACGGCTCCGCCCCCGACATTGCCGGGCAGGGCAAGGCCAATCCGTGCGCCGCGATCCTGTCGGCGGCGATGCTGCTGCGCCATTCGCTGGGCGAGGAAGCGGCGGCGGACCGGGTCGAGCGCGCGGTCGCCGGGGCGATCGCGGGCGGCGCGCGGACCGGCGATCTGGGCGGGTCGCTGTCGACACAGGCGATGACCGACGCGGTGCTCGCCCGGCTGTGAGCGATCGGTCAGATGCGCGGTTGACCGCACCCCGCCTTCCCCGGCATGGGCATTGCCCATGAAACGGCATACCGGACAAGACCGCTCGATCACGTCGAAATGGCGCCCCGCGACACAGGCCGTGCGGGGCGGGACCGTGCGGTCGGAATATGGCGAGACGTCGGAGGCGTTGTTCCTGACCTCCGGCTATGCCTATGACTGCGCGGGCGACGCGGCGGCGCGGTTCGCGGGCGAGCAGGCGGGAATGACCTATTCTCGGCTGCAGAACCCGACGGTCGAGATGCTTGAACAGCGCATCGCGTTGCTGGAGGGGGCGGAGGCCTGCCGCGCCACCGCTTCCGGCATGGCGGCGATGACCGCCGCTTTGCTCTGCCAACTCGAAGCCGGGGATCACGTTGTCGCGGGCCGGGCGCTGTTCGGATCGTGCCGCTGGCTGACCGACACGCTGCTGCCCAAATTCGGGATCGAGACGACCATCGTCGATGCGCGCGATGCCGACCGGTTTGCCGATGCGTCGAAGGCAAACACAAAGGTCTGGTTCTTCGAAACCCCGGCCAATCCGACGATGGACGTGGTCGACCTGAAGGCCGTGTGCAGCCTCGCGCGCGACCGCGGGATCACGAGTGTCGTCGACAATGCGTTTGCGACGCCTGCGCTTCAGCGGCCGATGGAGTTCGGCGCGGACGTGGTGGCCTACAGCGCGACCAAGATGATGGACGGTCAGGGGCGCGTGCTGGCAGGCGCGGTGTGCGGGACCGAGGATTTTATCACCAACACGCTGCTGCCCTTCACGCGCAACACCGGGCCGACGCTCAGCGCGTTCAACGCCTGGGTGGTGCTCAAGGGACTGGAGACGCTCTCCTTACGCATCCGCAAGCAATCGGAGAATGCGCTTGAAGTCGGACGTTTCCTCGAAGCGCGCGTGCCGCGGATCAACCATCCGGGCTTGCCCAGCCATCCGCAGCACGCGCTGGCATGCGCGCAGATGGACATGACCGGCCCGATCTTTTCGTTCGAGGTCGATGGCGGACGCAAACAGGCGCACGCGCTGCTCGACGCACTCGGCCTCATCGACATTTCGAACAATATCGGCGATTCTCGCTCGCTGATGACTCACCCTGCGTCCACCACTCATTCGAGCGTCGCCGAGGAAAAGCGGCTGGAAATGGGCGTGACCGAGGGGATGCTGCGGCTGAACGTCGGGCTGGAAGACCCGGCCGACCTGATCGAAGACCTGGATCAAGCATTGACGGCGTCGGGGCTGTGAAATCGCTATTTTCCGAAGTGGCGACCACGCGCGGGATTACCGTCCGCGTGTCGGTCAGCTACCTGCCCGAACAGTCGGAGCCGGGGCGCGGGCGCTGGTTCTGGGCCTATCACATCCGCATCGAGAATGCGGGCGATCAGGCGGTGCAACTGCTGACCCGCCACTGGATCATCACCGACGGGCGCGGATCGCGGCATTCGGTCGAGGGCGAAGGGGTGGTCGGCGAACAGCCGATGATCATGCCGGACGGGAGCTTCGATTACGTGTCGGGCTGTCCGCTTTCGACGCCGGCCGGGTCGATGCAGGGCAGTTATCAGATGCTGGCAGAGGATGGCGAGGTCTTCGCGGTGGACATTCCGAAGTTTCAGTTGGTCGCACCGGCGGTGGCGGAATGAAGCGCACGCACCTTCCCTTGAACGGGTTGCGCGTGCTCGACGCTGCCGCGCGGCATCTGTCGTTCACCCGCGCTGCCGACGAACTGGCGGTGACGCCTGCCGCCGTGGGGCAACAGGTCCGCGCGCTGGAGGATACGCTGGGCGTCGTCCTGTTTCGCCGCACGACCAAGGGGCTGGAACTGACGCCTGAGGGCGAGGCCGGGCTGGCGGCGCTGCGCACCGGCTTCCTGCAATTCGAGGAAGCGGTGCGCGCGATGCAGGCGGGACAATCGTCCAAGTCGCTGACCATCGCCGCGCCGCGCGACCTGACCCACAAATGGCTGATGCCGCGCCTCTCGAAGATTGCCGCGGGCGACGGCGAATTGCGGTTTCAGTTGATCGCCGCCGACGATGCGACGGTCGATTTCACCGAAGCCAATCTCGACCTGGCGATCCGTTGGGGCGAGGGGCCGGGCGAGCATGAAGGCGAGGCGCTGGAAAGCGACGGCATGGTCAAGGTCGCCGCACCCGGCGGCGGGCTGGATCAGGTGATCGCCTGGCCCGGCTGCGACGTGACCGAGGGGCAGGCACTGGTGCGCGTCGCCGATGCTGGCCTCGCGATCGACGCCGCCGCGGCGGGCCTCGGCTGTGCATCGGTGCCCGAATTGCTCGCGCGCGCGGATATCGAGGCGGGGCGCGTCGTCGTGATCGGCGAGCCCGCGGCGTCGCGGCTGGGTTACTGGCTGGTCGCGCCGCTGCCGCAATGGCGGCAGAAAAAGGTGAAGGCGCTGGTCGAGGCGCTGGGCGAATGAGGGACACGCCGCGGCTGGAAAGCGCGCGGCTGGTGCTGCGCGCGCTGTCCCCCGACGATGCCGATGCGCTGCATCCCACGCTTGCGGACGAAAGCCTGATGACCTGGTGGTCGTCCACCGCGCACCGCGACGTGGCGGAAACCCGCGCCTATCTCGCGTTCGAGGGGCGCGCGGACGCCGACCAGTGGCAAAGTTGGGCGATCACCGTGCGCGACGAAGGCGATGCCGCGGTGGGTTTCGTGTCGGCGGGCGCGCGTCGCGCGGGCGTTTCCGAAATCGGCTATATGCTCGCCCGGTCGCACTGGGGCCGCGATATCGCGGTCGAGGCCGTCAACCGGGTGATCGAATATCTGTTCGTCGATCAGGGCCATCGCCGCGTGTTCGCCGATACCGACCCCGACAATTTCCATTCGCGCACCCTGCTCGAAAAACTGGGGTTCAAGCAGGAAGGCGTGCTGCGCGGCGAATGGGAAACGCATATCGGCGTGCGCGACAGCGTGATCTATGGGTTGCTCAAGGATGAGTGGGCGGCCCGGCGGGGGTAATGCGCCGACGACTGCTTCTTATGTGCTCCCGCGCAGGCGGGAGCCCAGGGTCGCACGCGTTGGGGTCGGTACTCCTGGGCTCCCGCCTGCGCGGGAGCACATCCTCGGCTACTCCGCCGCCAGCGTCAGCGCGCGGTTCATCAGGCCGAAGAACCGCGCCTGATCGACCACCGCATCCGTGCGGTGCCAGTTGCCGGTGACCGCGCGCCATTCGCCCGCCCTGGTCCGCACCAGATAGCTGGCCGAGATCACCCCCGGTTCCGACCCGCCCTTGAACCCCTGATAGGCATGGCGCGATGCGTCGCCGCCGGGATTGACCGCCAGAATCGCCAGCGCCTGTTCGTCGCCGATGGTGCGGATCGTGTCGAGCAGCCGCGCCATGTCGGCGGGAGAGGCGAACCATTCGATCTGAAGCGCGAGCGGCTTGTCGCCGAACATGCCTGCGCTGACCGGCGTCGCCGCGAGCTTCGGATCGGCCAGCCGCTTCGCCCGCGCATCGGGGCTGAGCGTCGCCCAGTCGGCGGCGAGCGCGGCGTTCGACGGATGCTTGAGGCGAAACGCCTCCATCGTCGTCAGCAGCGGCAGCGTCGCGTCGGCGTCCGCCACGCCGCTGGCGCGCACCATCGCATCGACCTGCGCGCGGCCAAGCGCGATCATCAGCGTGTCGGTGGCGGTGTTGTCGCTGATCGATATCATCTGCGTCGCCAGCGTGTGCAGCGTCACCGGCGCGCCCGCGGGCCAGGTCTGCATCACCCCGCCGGGCAGCGATCGTTCGCCGATCGGCAGCACTTCGGACCAGCGGCGCTTCCCCGCCTTCACCTGGCGCGCTGCCTCGGCCAGCACCCATAATTTGAAGCCCGAGCCGAGCGGCGCTGCACGGTCGCCGTTCAGCGCGTTGATCGCGACCGGCTCAGCGCCGCCGAGCCGATAGACGCCATATCCCGCACTGCCCGGCAGCGCGCGGAAATCGGCGTCGAGCTTCGCGGCGCTGTCGTCGCGCATCTCGGTGCCGGTGAACAGCAGTCCGACGACGCTGTGCGGCGGGTTGGGGTCGATGCTGATCCGCCCGCGCGCGATCCCGCGTTCGAAGCCGACGACGATTGTCGCGTCGGTCGCGCCAATCGGCGTAACCTGTTCGACGCCGATCGCATTGCCCATCGCGGTGGCAAGCTGTTTGCCCAATTCGCGAAACTTCGCCTCCGGCACCTGATCGCGAAACCCGGCCGCGAAATAGGCGTCGTAATCGCCCTCGCCATTGATGATCGCAGGCAACAGGTCGAGCCGCTGCTGGAGGGCGGGTGAGGGAGCCACGCTGGTTTCTTGTGCCATCTGTGCCGTCGCGGTCACGCCCGCTGGCGCCAGCATCATCGCCGCCAGCAGGATTTTCGTTCGCCGAACCATTGTTACTCCCCCCTTGGTCACTTCACGCGTCGATCACATCCTCGTCCAGCCGCGCGGCGTTTTCCTGGATAAATTGGAAGCGGTGCGCGGGGTTGGTGCCCATCAGACGGTCGACCAGATCCTTTACCCCTGCGCGCTCCTCATATTCCTGCGGCAGGGTGATGCGGATCAGGTTGCGGGTTTTGGGGTCCATCGTCGTTTCGCGCAGCTGGACGGGATTCATTTCGCCCAGCCCCTTGAAGCGCGCGACCTCGACCTTTTTGCCCTTGAACGGTCCGGCCTCGATCTTCGCACGGTGCGCGTCGTCGCGGGCGTAGAGCGATTTGGCGCCGACGGTCAGCCGATAGAGCGGCGGCTGGGCGAGATAGAGATGCCCGCGCCGCACCAGATCGGGCATTTCCTGAAAGAAGAAGGTCATCAATAGCGTCGCGATATGCGCGCCGTCGACATCGGCATCGGTCATGATGATGATGCGGTCGTAGCGAAGCGCGGTCGGGTCGCAATCCTTGCGGGTGCCGCAGCCCATCGCCAGCGTCAGGTCGGCGATTTCCTGATTGGCGAGAATCTTCGCCGCGGTGGCCGAAGCGACGTTCAGGATCTTGCCGCGGATGGGCAGGATCGCCTGGGTCTTGCGGTCGCGCGCCTGCTTGGCCGATCCGCCCGCCGAATCGCCTTCGACGATGAAGAGTTCGGTGCCTTCGGGACTGTCGGCGGAACAATCGGTCAGCTTGCCGGGCAAGCGGAGCTTGCGTGCGCTGGTCGCGGTCTTGCGCTTGACCTCTCGCTCCTGTTTGCGCCGCAGCCGCTCGTCCATGCGCTCGAGCACATAGCCGAGCAGTGCCTTGCCCCGGTCCATATGGTCGGACAGGAAATGGTCGAAATGGTCGCGCATCGCGCGCTCGATCAGGCCGGTCGCTTCGGGAGAGGTCAGCCGGTCCTTGGTCTGGCTTTGGAATTGCGGATCGCGGATGAATACCGACAGCATCAATTCGCTGCCGATCATCACGTCGTCGGCGGTCAGGTCCTTCGCCTTCTTCTGCCCCGTCAACTCGCCGAACGCGCGAAGCCCGCGGACCAGCGCCTGACGCAGCCCCGCTTCATGGGTGCCGCCATCGGGAGTCGGGATGGTGTTGCAATACCAGCTATAGCTGCCGTCGCTCCATAGCGGCCAGGCGATCGCCCATTCGACGCGGCCCTGGCCGTCGGGGAAATCCTGACGGCCGGAGAAGAACTCCGCACTCGCACATTCGCGCCCGCCCAGCTGTTCGCGCAGGTGATCGGCGAGGCCGCCGGGAAACTGGAACACCGCCTCTGCCGGGGTGTCGTCCGAGATCAGCTCAGGCGCGCATTTCCAGCGGATTTCTACCCCTGCGAACAGATACGCCTTGGACCGCGCGAGCTTGTAGAGCCGGGCAGGCTTGAAATGCAGTTCGGGCCCGAAGATTTCGGGGTCGGGGGTGAAGGCGACGCTGGTGCCACGGCGATTGGGGGTGGTGCCCAGATGTTCGAGCGGCCCCAGCGTCTGACCCTGGCTGAACCGCTGGCGATAGAGTTTCCGTTCGCGTGCGACCTCGACCACCGTATCGACCGACAGCGCGTTGACGACGCTGACCCCGACGCCGTGGAGACCGCCCGAGGTCGCATAGGCCTTGCCGGTGAACTTGCCGCCCGAATGGAGCGTCGAGAGGATCACCTCAAGCGCCGACTTGTCGGGGAATTTGGGATGCGGATCGACCGGAATGCCTCGGCCATTGTCGGTGATGGTCAGGCGATTGCCGGGCTCCAGCGTCACCTCGATCCGGGTGGCGTGGCCCGCGACCGCCTCGTCCATCGCATTGTCGAGCACTTCGGCGGCGAGGTGGTGCAGCGCGCGTTCGTCGGTGCCGCCGATGTACATGCCGGGGCGGCGGCGAACCGGCTCCAGCCCCTCGAGCACCTCGATCGACGAAGCGTCGTAATCACTGGAGGGCGAGGGGGTCGGCGCGGCGAAAAGATCGGACATCGCTGCCAGCTATATCGCGCACGCCGCGCCCCGCAAATCGGCAATGCTGTTGCAAAAACGACACGATTGATCCCGATCAACATCGTCAAGGGATCGAATCTGCATCCACCGTCGTTGTGCTCTCGAATATTCACCCGCGTAACAACAGTACGGAGAACCTCCCACATGACTATTCGTGCCCTCATGGGCGCCGGTGTCGGCGCCCTTGCCCTTGGTATGGCCGTTCCCGCCGCCGCGCAGGACGCCGATTACAACGACGACTGGACCGGATTCCATGTCGGAGGATCGTTCGGTTATGCCGCGCAGAGCAACGATGCAGGCTCGTTCGTGGTATTCGACACCAACCTGGACGGCGAATTCAACGATACGGTTCGCACCGCCGCGGGCGCGAACGCCTTTTCGCCCGGCTTCTGCAACGGCCAGTCGCAGGGTGCGACCCGTGCCGCAGGGTGCGTGAAGGACAAGGACGGCCTCGAATATTTCGCCCGCGTCGGTTACGATCAGCAGATGGGCAATTTCGTCGTGGGCATCATGGGCGAATTCGGTCGTGCGGAAATCCGCGACAGCCAGACTGCGTTTTCGACCACGCCCGCTAACTATGTGTTCAACCGCGAACTCGACTGGCAGGCCAGCATCCGCGGTCGCGCAGGCTATGCGACCAACGGCGCACTCTTCTATGTAGCGGGCGGCCCGGCCTACGCCAAGATCGATCGTGAATTCACCAGCACCAACACCGCCAACTCGTTCACCCCATATGGCGATAATCACGTCTGGGGTGTGACCGGCGGTGGCGGCGTCGAAGTGAAGGTGACGAGCAACCTGACCTTCGGCCTCGAATACATGTATTCGCGCTATTATGACGACGATAGCGGCATTGCGGTCGGTCCCGGTACGGCGCCTGCGACCAACCCGTTCCTGCTCGTGAACCCGGCGGGCACGAACATGCAGCGTTCGGACACCCGGTTCGACTATCACGGCATTCGCATGACGGCGGGCCTGCGCTTCTAAAGCGTAACCGTTACCATGTGAGCGCATGGAAGGCCGGCGGGGCGTATTTCCCGTCGGCCTTTTTTGGATTTGCTCCGGCGGATAGGCGGGTCCAGCCCGCTCCCCCGTTCATCCCACCAGCATCGGCTGGCCGCAGCGGACGCCGTTCACCCACACATCGGCCTGACCGTATCGGACCCCGAGCGTGCCGGTCGCGAGGTTGATCAGTCCGTCGAGCGCGGGCGCGGCGACGTTCAGCGTCTGGCCGACACCCGAGATCAGCGGACCCGTCGGGATCGGCAGCCCCAGCACGCGCGGCGTCAGCGTGGTCGACTGAATCAGGCTGGCGGTCAGACCCTGCACCGCCGCACCGCTCGACACGGTCTGCGGTTCGCCCGATCCGATTTGCGCGCTCGAAAAGCTGACGCGCTGCCACGGCTCCGCGCTGCCCAGCGCGATCACGCCGCGCGCCTCGACATCGACCAGCAGCGTATCGACCAGTTTCGTACGCTGGATGGTCATGGCGCGCGAGAAATCGTCCAGCCGCCGCGTATCGACTTCGCCCAGCGCGATCGTTCCCAGGCCCGGTCGCGCGCCGACATCGACGCGGGCGGCGGCGGGGGTGGGGCAGGCGATCGCCTCGATTCGCGCCTCCGCCTCGGCCAGCTCGACGAACAGCGGCACATTGACGCCGACCAGCGAGCCCAGACCCGGAAGCGATACATTGGCGAGCCGGGTCTCCAAATAGACGCGGATCTGCGCGGTGCGGACGATCGGCTGGCCGCCATCGCCGATCGCGATCCATGGGCTGCCCTCAGGCCGCTGGCCGACCGCCAGCCACACGCGGCTGTTCGCCAGTCCGGGAACGCCCGCGCCCAGATCGAGCGCAACCTGGCGCTCGCCATTTGCGAGTTGCAGCACGCTGGTCAGCATCGCCAGCGCATTGACCTTGACCATCCCCGCCGCTGCCCGGTCCTGAGCGCCGACCGGGCCGAGATCGATCAGCGCCGACAGATTGACGGTGTCGCCCGCGCTCATCCCCGTCGCGATCCGTGTGAGCAGCGCCTGCGCCAGCGCATCGTCGGCGGACGCCAGCCCGATCGCCTCGACGATCTGCGGCAGGGCCACATCGCTGTCGAGAATCCGGTCGTAGCTGCCGAGCTCGAGATCGGCGGTGGTTTTCAGCGCATCAACGAAGCCGAGCAGGTCGATGTCCGCGCCAGCGAGCGCGTTATAGTCGGCCACCGCCAGCGACACATTCGATCCCGTCAGCGCCGAGAGATAGGCGTTGACCAGTCCGCCATCGAGTGCGGCGAGGCGGCTGCCCACCGATATCGCCGCCAGGTCGATGCGCGCGGCGCGCGCGCGGCGGCCGATCGCCACGTCGCGGGTTCCGAAAATCCGTGCGAGGAAGGTCGGCGACCGGGTTTCCAGCGCGACCTGAACCGCATTGGCCGGGGTAGCGCCCGGGGTGAAGCGCTCTGCGCTCGCAATCGCCGGATCGGCGACATAGCGGCCCGGCGTGGCGATGACAGCGAAATCGCGGCCCCACCCGGCGTCGGCGACCAGCATGCTGGCGCGCGACTGGGCGGTCGGCAGGTTGGCCGCGGCGGCGAGCGCGGCAGAATCGGCCAGGCCCTGCAACCGGCGGGTCTCCAACTGCACCGACCCGACATCGACGGCAAGCGCCCCCGCGCCGATCAGCACCGGCATGGCGAGCGCCACCAGCGGTCCGATGCCCGCCCGGAGATCGCGAAGAATCGGGTGGCGGGCGGCGGTCAAATGCCACCGCCGATCCGCACCACGGCGCGGCGTTCGATCAACGTGTCGGGGACGGGCAATAGCCGGGTGTCGAGCAGCGGAATGCCGCTGGCGTCGTGGCGGACGGTCACCGTCAGGAGCGTGCCCGATTCGGCAATTTCGCTGTGGGTGATAACGGGGTCAAGCGATCCCGCACGCGCCGATGCCGCCACGCTGTCGCGGGCGATCGCGGCGCGTTCGGCGCTGTTCAGCCCGCCGATCGCCGCGCGGGCGGCGTCGTTGGCGGCCTGCTGAACCTCATGCGCGACCAGGAAATACTGGCCGTAGGCGAGGATGCCGATGACGAGCACCAAAAGCAGCGGCAGGGCGAGCGCGAATTCCACCAGTGCCGCACCGCGACGGTCGCGAAACGGGGCAGCGAGCCAACGGGGAGTGCGCTTTGCCATGCGCCGATCATGGCGCGAGCCCGGTTAGCGGTACGGTAGCGGAATGGGAGGCGGGATTACGGAGTTTGCATCAGGAAACAGGCCTGACGGCGGCTCACACAACCGGAATGGACCGGATTTTGTGTGGATTGCGGGGTTTGGCCTAGTCCATGCTTCCCGAATGCGCGTCATTGCGAGCGCAGCGAAGCGATCCAGCTTCGTGCGTGTCACTCTGGATTGCTTCGCTGCGCTCGCAATGACGGCGTGTGCGCCGGAGGTTAAACCGTCTTAACGAACCCGCGGGCCGCCATAGGGGAGCGGCGGCGGGGGGCGGCGATCGCGGCGGGGAAGCTGCGCCTGATAGGCGTGACCGCAATGTTCGACGCAATAGGGGAAGCCGGGGTTCACCGCTTCACCACAGAAATGGAAGTCGGGCTCGCCCGGATGACCCAGCGGCCATTTGCAGATGCGGTCGTTCAGGTCGAGCAGGCTGGTCTTGCCGGCAATTTCGGGCGAGGGCTTTGCCGGAACCAGCCGGCGCGGCGGCGCCGGGGTCGCGGGGGGTGCCTGGTCGCCGGGATTCTGACGGACGAAGCCGCCGGGACCGACCGAACGCATCACCGGAGCCTCTGCCCTGCGGGTGGCGGGGGTGTCTTCGTCGTCGGCCTCGATGTTGAACGGCGGCGGGGCAGGCTGGGGCGCGGCGGCCTGTGGACGGGGTGCAGGCGCGGGCGGTGCGGGACGCTCGACAGGAGCAGTCGCGGCGGCCTTGGGCGCGGGTGCCGGGGCGGGTGCGGGTTTGGCGGCCTTGGGCGCGGCCTTTGCCTTGGTGTCGTTGGCCTTGACGGGCGAGGGGCGCGACTGGAGGCCCAGGCGGTGGGCCTTGCCGATCACCGCGTTGCGGCTGATCCCACCCAGTTCCTCGGCAATCTGGCTGGCGGTATTGCCCGATTCCCACATCTTGCGCAGCGTCTCGATCCGCTCGTCGGTCCAGCTCATAATGTTCCTCAAGTCCAGCCATGTCCGTGCCGGGTTGCGGCGGGGCAAAGGTCGCACTACGCGACGAACCCATGACCGACCAGCCCAAACACGGCGAAATCAGATTTGGCCAACCCGGCGATCCGGTGATTCGGAACGTCAATTGGGGTGGCCTGAAGACCCTCTATATCAAGGAGGTGCGGCGCTTCTTCAAGGTGCAGCTCCAGACCGTCTGGGCGCCCGCCGTCACCACGCTGCTTTTTCTCGTCATCTTTTCGGTCGCGTTGGGCGGCAGCGGCCGCACCGTCAGCCTCGAGGGCCAGGTGTTTCGCTTCGCCGATTTCCTCGCGCCCGGCCTGATCGTGATGGGGATGATCCAGAATGCGTTCGCCAATGCGAGCTTTTCGCTGCTGGTCGGCAAGATCCAGGGGACGATCGTCGATTATCTGATGCCGCCTCTGTCCACCGGCGAGCTGCTGGCAGGGCTGGTCGGCGGCGCGGTTACGCGCGCGTTTCTGGTCGGTGGCGCGGTCTGGCTGGCGATGGCACTGTGGCCGGGCGTCGACGTGACCCCGGTGCATCTGTGGGCAATCCTGTGGTTCGGGTTTCTGGGGTCGCTGTTCCTCGCCCTGCTTGGCGTGATGACGTCGATCTGGGCGGAAAAGTTCGACCATGCCGCCGCGGTCACCAATTTCGTTGTCGCCCCACTCGCGCTGCTGTCGGGCACATTCTATTCGGTCGAGCGGCTGTCGCCCGCATTTCAGGCGATCAGCCACGCCAACCCGTTCTTCTACGTCATCTCGGGCTTCCGCTATGGCTTCCTGGGCGCGGCGGACTCGCCGATCCTGGTCGGGAGCGTGGTGATCCTGGGCGTCAACATCGCGCTCGGCCTGGCCTGCTACACGCTGCTCAAGCGCGGCTGGAACATCAAGAATTGAGCGTGCGGGGCGCGGTGTTGACGCGCGCCCGCCGCCCCCGGTAGAGATGCGATCCGGGCGGTCCGCTGGGCCGCCCTTCGTGTTTTCAGCAGAGTTTTTCCCGCACCATCTTTCTTCAGGAGTGACCCCGATGACCATCACCGCCCTCATGCCCGTTTACCCGCGGTGCGATGTGCGGCCGGTGCGCGGCGAGGGATGCTATCTGATCGGCGAGCGCGGCGAGCGTTATCTGGATTTCGCGAGCGGCATCGCGGTCAATTGCCTGGGCCATGGCCATCCGCATCTGACCAAGGCAATCGCGGATCAGGCCGCGACGCTGATGCATGTTTCCAATCTTTACGGCAGCCCGCAGGGCGAGGCGTTTGCCCAGCGGCTGGTAGACAACAGCTTCGCCGATACCGTGTTCCTGACCAATTCGGGTGCCGAAGCGGTCGAATGCGCGATCAAGACCGCGCGGCGCTTCCATCACGCGAACGGCAATCCGCAGCGGCACAAGCTGATCACCTTCAACAATGCCTTTCACGGTCGCACCATCGGCACGATTTCGGCGACCAATCAGGACAAATTGCGCGACGGGTTCGAGCCGCTCCTCCCCGGCTTCGGCTATGCGCCGTTCGACGATCTGGACGCCGCGCTGGCGCTGATCGACGACGAAACCGCTGGCTTCCTGGTCGAACCGGTGCAGGGCGAAGGCGGTATCCGGCCGGCATCGCAGGCGTTTCTGCAAGGCTTGCGCAAGGCGTGCGACGAGCACGGCCTGCTGCTGGTTCTCGACGAGGTGCAATGCGGTTACGGCCGCACCGGCACGTTGTTCGCGCACGAGCAGTACGGCATCAAGCCGGACATCGTTGCGGCGGCCAAGGGCATTGGTGGCGGCTTTCCGCTGGGGGCGTGCCTCGCCACCGAGAAAGCGGCGAAGGGCATGGTCGCGGGGACGCACGGCTCGACTTACGGGGGCGGCCCGCTGGCCTGCGCGGCGGGTCAGGCGGTGCTCGACGTGATGCTGGAGGACGGATTCCTCGATCAGGTGAAGACGAGCGGCGAGCGGCTGCGCGCCGGGCTGGAACAGATGATCCCCAATCACGATCACCTGTTCGACAGCGTGCGGGGCATGGGGCTGATGCTCGGGCTCAAGTTGAAGGATCCGGCCGTTTCGCGCGATTTCGTCGCGCATTGCCGCGATCATCACGCGCTGCTGCTGGTGGCCGCAGGCGACAATGTCGTTCGCATCCTGCCGCCCCTGGTGATCGAGGAAAGCCATATCGCCGAGGCGATCGA
>JAEZZI010000020.1 GCA_023418595.1 Pseudomonadota bacterium | reverse complement strand
GCGGGGGGGGGGGGGGGGGGGGGGGGGGCCGGCGGCCCCCCGCCCCCCCCGCCACGCAAGACATCGCTCACGGCACCCCCCCTCCACCATCCTTCGGATGGTCCCCCTCCCCCGATGGGGGAGGAGTTAGCGCGTCACCCCTGATCGGCCCGGCTGACGCCTTCACCGTCCAGATTCTGCGCGACGAAATCCCAGTTGATCAGGTTTGCCGTCACCGCATCCAGATAGCTCGGTCGCGCATTGCGGTAATCGATGTAATAGGCATGCTCCCACACGTCGATCGTCAGCAACGGGCGCATTCCTTCATAGACGACCGGCGTATCGGCGTCGTGCAGCGACGTCACTTTCAGCTTGCCGCCGTCCAATACCAGCCAGCCCCAGCCGTTCGAGAAGTGCGCGGTCGATTCCTCGACCAGCTTCTTGACCAGCGCGTCCGCCGATCCGAATTCCTCCGAAATCATGTCGGCCAGCTTGCCGGTCGGCTTCTGGTTGTCGGGCGACAGCCCCTGCCAGAAAAAGCTGTGATTCCAGATCTGCGCGGAATTGTTGAACAACCCCTTGTCGCCCTTGTCCTTCGCCGCCTGGATCACCTCGGTCAGCTTGCGGCCTTCAAGGCCCTTTTCGGCGAGCATCCCGTTGGTCTTGTCGACATAGGCCTTGTGGTGCTTGCCATGATGGAATTCGAGCGTCTCTGCCGACATGTGCGGCGCCAGTGCGTTCTTGTCGAAAGGAAGGGCGGGAAGTTCGAAAGCCATGACGGCGTCCTCCTGTTTGGGTGATCCGATACGCTGCGCCTAACGCATCGCACGGCGAAAAGCGCCATGAGAATCGTTCGCGTAACGATTGAAGAAGACGATCAGTGACGGGTGCTGTGACTCAGCTCCCCAACATCCCATGCCGCCGCAGCGCATGGCGCAACTGGTCGTACGTCAGCCCCAGACCTTCGGCCGTTGCACGCTGGTTGAAGCGGTGCTCTGCCATGGCGCGCTGGAGCAGCGTCTTTTCGAACTGCGACACCCGCGTCTTGAAATCGGCGCCGCCCGAAACCGGCATCGCCTCCTCGGCGCGCGGCTCGTCCGCCGCCGGTTCGGCCACCGATTGCGCCGCGTTCGGTTGCGCGTTCATCGATCCTGCGCCCTTGCCGCGCGGGCGGAACGGCGAATCGAAGGGATCGATCACAATCGTTTCGATCGGACCCTCGCGTTCCCAGCGATAGACCGCGCGCTCGACCACGTTGCGCAGCTCGCGCACATTGCCCGGCCAGCGATACTGGGTCAGCGCGTCGGTCGCCTCCGGCCCGAACCCCGGCCAGTCGTCCCACCCGATCTCCGACGCCATCCGCCGACCGAAATGCTCGGCCAGCACCATCACGTCGCCCGGTCGCGCGCGCAAAGGCGGCAGCGTCACCACCTCGAAACTCAGCCGGTCGAGCAAGTCGGCGCGAAACTGATGCCGTTCGACCTTGTCGGGCAGATGCTCGTTGGTCGCCGCAACGATGCGCACATCGACCTGGATCGGTCGCGACGACCCGATCCGCGTAATCTCTCCATATTCGACCGCGCGCAGCAGCCGGTCCTGCGCCGCCATCGACAGCGTGCCGAGTTCGTCCAGGAACAACGTCCCCTTGTCCGCTTCCTCGAACCGCCCTGCACGCGCACGCGTTGCGCCTGTGAAGGCGCCCGCCTCGTGTCCGAACAATTCGGCCTCGATCAGCGTCTCGGGCAGCGCCGCGCAGTTCATGATGACCAGGGGCTGGTCCCAGCGCGGCGACAGGCGATGAAGCCGCTCCGCGACCAGTTCCTTCCCCGTCCCGCGCTCGCCGATCACCAGCACCGGGCGGTCTAGCGCCGCCGCGCGGCTGGCGCGTTCCAGCGTGTCGAGAAAGGCCGATGACTGGCCGATAACCTGGGTCGTGCGTTCCATGCGCAAGGGTTGGCGCATTTTCCCAACACTTGGCAAGTCGCATTTCTGCGAGATGAACGAAAGCCCCGCGAAGTGGGCGAAACGCAAATTGGCACGCCCCCTGCAACGCTAAGCGCAACCACCCGACAAGCGGTGGAGAGACAAGGGTTCAGGGAGGACCCGCGTTGACGAATCTACCGCCGGACCGTCTTTCAGACGCGATGGCACCGGCCGGGGCGGGACGCCCCATCCCACCCCGGCTGCCTTATTTTTTCAGTATCTGCGTTTCGCACGAAGGAGTTGACTTCAAATGGGCATTTTCTCGCGAACCCGCGACATCATCGCCGCCAACATGACCGACTTGCTCGACAAGGCGGAAGACCCGGCAAAGATGATCCGCATGATCATCCTCGAAATGGAGGAAACCCTGGTCGAAGTCCGCGCATCCGCTGCGCGCACCATCGCCGACCAGAAGGAAATGCGTCGCCACATCGCGAAGCTTGAGAAACTTCAGGAAAGCTGGACCGAAAAGGCCGAGCTGGCGCTGTCGAAGGACCGCGAGGATCTGGCCAAGGCCGCTCTGGTTGAACGCCAGAAGGCCGCCGACATGGCCGACCAGCTGAATGCCGAGATTGCGGTGCTCGACGATGCGCTGCGCGCGTCGGAAGGCGACATCGCCAAGCTGCAAAAGAAGCTGTCGGAAGCGCGCAATCGCCAGAACTCGATCAACACCCGGCTCGAATCCGCCAACAACCGCTTCCGCATGCGCGAAGTGCTGGGCGGCGCCAAGACCGAGGAAGCGTTCAGCCGCTTCGACGTCCTCGAACGCCGCGTCGATTTCGCCGAAGGCCGTGCCGACGCGCTGTCGCTGGGCGCCCCGCCCAAGACGCTCGAAGAGGAAATCGCCGAGCTGAAATCGTCGGAAAAGGTCGATGCCGAACTCGAAGCGCTCAAGGCGCGGATGAACAAGGGAGGCTGAACGAATGGAAGACGTCTTTCTCCCCATCGTCATCGTCGGCATCCTGTTCATCGGGCTGCCCTGGGTGATCTTCCACTATATCACCAAGTGGAAACAGGCCCCGTCGATGACCGGCGAGGACGAGCAGTTGCTCGACGAGCTGCACCATATGGCCCGCCGCCTCGACGAACGACTCGACACGATCGAACGCATCGTCGCCGCCGACAATCCCGATTACCGCGCACAGGTCAGCCAGACCCCCGTTCGCGGCGAACTCGACTATACCCGGAGGAGCTGACATGTCCGCGACCCGCACCAAATTCTACCTCGACAAGCAAAATGCCAAATGGATGGGCGTGTGTTCGGGGATCGCCGATTATACCGGCATCGACACCACCTGGGTCCGCGTCGGCATGGTTGTCCTGGCATTCGCCACCAGCGGTTGGGCAGCGCTTGCCTATGTCGCCACCGGCCTGATCGCCCCCAAAAAGCCGATCGGCCTGTATGATAGCGAAGAAGACGAGAAATTCTGGCAGCGCACCCGGTCGAACCCAAAGCGCACCACCGCCGAGGTCCGCTCCAAACTGCGCGACATCGACCGCCGCCTGGCCAACATGGAAACCTTCTACACCAGCCGCGACACCCAGCTCGCCGACGAGATCGAGCGCCTGCGCTGAGAAGCGCGGAAGCATAAAGGGAGGAATTTGAGATGAATTTCGGTGGACCCGCCTTCGTCATCGCCATCATCGCGGTCTGCATGGGCGGCTGGCTGATCAGCACCTGGATCCGCGCCAAGCACGGCTATCCGATCGAAAACGAATGGGGCGGCACCGTCGCCCGTGCCGACCCGGAGGCCGAACGCAAGGTCAATCTGCTGACCAGCGAAAACGAAAAGCTCCACGGCAAGGTGTCGCGCCTCGAAGAACGCATCGCCGTGCTGGAACGCATCGCCACCGACCCCGCGACCCGCACCGCGCGCGAAATCGACGAACTGCGCTGAGCCGCGATCAGAAGGACAAGAGACGATGGAAAAAGTCGCAATCCTCCAGGTGATCGGACCGATGGTCGCGATCATCGGCGTCGCCGGGGTCGTCGGCTGGGTGCTCACCACCTGGATGCGGATCAAGAACGGCTATCCGCTCGACGGCGCCTGGGGCCAGGCAGTCTATCCGAAGAACAGCGGTGAAACGCTGGAACGAGTGAAACTGCTCAGCCAGGAAAACGCCCGGCTTCGCGCCGAACTCGGTTCGGTCAAGGACCGCCTTGCCAACGTCGAACGCATCGTCACCGACAGCAGCCACCTGCTCGATCGCGAGATCGAACAGCTGCGCGGCCCAGCCAACTGAGGAGCGCGTAACATGCCCGGTTACATCTGGTTTTTCCTGATCGTCGTAGGCATCCCGGTCATCGCCTGTGTCCTGGGCGACGCCTATAAGCGCCACCTGAAATTCAAGGAAAAGCAGCTTGAACTGATGAGCGCCCAAACCGCCGAAAAGGCCGCGCAATACGCGGCGCACACCGAACGGCTCGAACAACGCATGCAGGTGTTGGAGCGTATCATCACCGACCGCGGCCTCGAACTCTCGGATGAGATCGAACGGCTGCGCGACCGCCCGCTCAACTAAGGACCAGACCCATGTTCATCGGTTTCCTCGTCGTCATGACCCTGCTGGCCACAGGCGGGGTATTCATCGCCGAAAAGCGCGACCGGCCGATCCGCCGCGCCGAACGCCTGGCGCGCGACGCCGAAAACGCCGCCGCCTGATCCGCCCCAAGTCCAGTCAGGGAGCCCGCCCATGAACCCCTTCGAAATGGTCGTCGCGATCGTATTCCTCGTCACCATCGGCAGCGTGCTGCGCGCCAAATACGGGATGCGGAGGGACAAGCACGGCAACGAATTTTTCGACCGCAACGACGCCGTCACCGCCGCCGAGAACAAGCGGCTGACCGACGAGGTCCGCACATTGAAGGACCGCGTCGCCGTGCTGGAGCGCGTCGTTACTGACAATGAAGGCAGCCTGCGCCTCGACCACGAGATCGAACGGCTGCGCGACAAGAACCGCAGCTGATGCCGGGAGTAGAGATGATGAACAGCCCCGATTTCTACATGATCATGGCAGCGGCCGGATTGGCGGCGCTGGGCATGGTGATCGCCGCCACCCTCGCCGGATGGCGCGGATGGCTCGCCCTGAAACGCCAGCAATTGTCGGTGGCCGGCCCCTTGCACGACGGCCATGCCGACCCGGCCCCGACCGGCAACGCCAGCGCCCGGATCGAGATTGCCGATTTGAAGGAACGCATCCGCAAGCTGGAAGCGATCGCAGCGGGCGTGGACCTTTAAGCGGCCACGCCCGCTCTAGGGAGCGTCATCCCTGTTTTTGCAGGGATGACGATGAAAGCGGGCAAGGCGCAAAGCCTTCCCTTCACTCGCCACCGCGCTATAGCGCCGCCATGCAGACCATAGCGACCCTCGCCGACGAATACGCCTTCCTCGAACCTGACGATCGCTATCGCCTGCTGATCGATCTGGGCCGCGCGCTTGAGGATATGCCCGATCCGCTCAAGACCGACGCGACCCTGGTGCGCGGATGTTCGGCCGCCGTCTGGGTCTATCCGACCGTCACCGACGACGGACGCCTGCATTTCCTGGCCGACAGCAACGCGGCGATCACCAAGGGGATCATCGCGCTGGTGCTGCTGACCGTGCAGGACAAAACCCCGGCCGCGATTCTCGCTACCGATATCGAAGGCGAACTTGCACCGTTCGACCTCAAGAACCAGCTCAGCTCGAACCGGACCCAGGGCATCCCCAACATGATCGCCCTGATCCGCGCGACCGCGGAGCGGTATGCGGCTGCGGGTTGACCATCGACCAACCCCTCCGAGAAATGGACGGGTCGAAAGACCAGCGGATCACGCCGGTTATAGCCCCGAAACCAGCCCCAGTTCTTCCGCCACCGCCTCGACATCCGCCCCTTCGGGCACCAGCACCCATTCGCGCGGACGCGCGCCGTCGACCACGGTCACGGCGCGTTTCGGGCAGACGCCCAGGCATTTGACCTCGACGATCCCGACCGGCGACTTCCGCCCTTTCTTCGCGCCGACCTGCTTCCTCAGCGCCTTGGCAAGCGACGTCTTGCCCTTCGGCCCGAAGCCGCCGCCCATCTTCTTCGAACATTTCGCGCAGACCAGCACGGTCTGCGCCCAGTCCGATCGCACCCGCGTCCTCAATCGGGCCGCCATTCGCGGCGATCCTCGGCCGCTTTCAGCACGTCATAGGCCGCCTGGATCGCGTGAAACCGCTTGGCGGCTTCGGCATCGCCGGGGCGGACATCGGGATGATTCGCCTTGGCCTGGCGCCGATAGGCCGCCTTCACGCTCTCGAAATCGGCGTCGACCTCAAGGTCCAGCACATCGAGCGCACGCATCTCGTCGCGCGACCGCGTTCCGTCGCCCGGCCCGGCCCAGGCCTGATGCTTGGACTGGGCAAAGCCACCCGCATCGCGCCGTTCCTCCGCTTCGCGCTGCGCCGCTTCTTCCGCCGAGAGGCCCTCGAAATAATTCCAGCCCTTATTGTATTCCGCCGCGTGCGCTTCGCAGAAATACCAGCGATCGGGGCTGTTGGGCGATTTGGGCGCGGGCCGGTCGCCGACTTCCTCGCAGCCGTGCCGGTCGCACAGCCGCACCGTCGTCGCCGCGCGTTCGGACTCATAGCCCCGCCAGCGGGGAAAGCCCCAGTCATTCGATCGTGTGGAACGCGCCATGTTCAGCCAGATAGGCGGGGAAAGCGGGGGATGCCAGCCTTTGCCGCGCGCGAATTTCCGATCACCGCGATCGGCCCGATCGCCATCCCCCGTTCGTTTCGAGCGAAGTCGAGAAACGCGACACTGGCACTTGGCTCACGTTTCTCGACTTCGCTCGAAACGAACGGGCGGCGTTGGATCACTCACGCCGCAGCAGGCGCGAACAGCGTGAAACTCGCGGGCAGCCGCTTGACCGTCTTGCCCTCGGTCACCTTTTCGACCGCGTCGATGACCGCGATCAGGTCGCGCTGCTGATAGGGTTTGGACAGGCAGCCCAGCGCCAGCCCCTCGATATTGCCCGGACACGCGCCGGTCACGAACACGACGTGGATGCCCTTTTCGCTCGCCGCGCGGGCGACGTCGATGCCATTGCCGTCGGCCAGTCCGATATCGACCAGCAACAGGTGGATCGCTTCTTCGACCTCGGCGATACAGCGCAGCGCATCGGCAACACTGTCGACCGTCGCGACGATGTCGAAGCCTTCGCCTTGCAGGAAATGCTCGTTGTCGAACGCGACCAGCGGCTCGTCCTCGACGATCAGGATGCGTTCGATCCGCCGCTTTTTCTTCCCGAACAACATCGACCGGTCCGCTCACTTTCACGGGCGGCCAAACCGCCCTATAGCCCTGCTCCACTGAACCGCCGACCGCCTGCTTTGTTGCATGGCCGGCGCACGCCCTTTCGCAGTCGGAACAATATAGCATCGTGTCCCTCCCCCCGTCCAAGCCCCCCGAGGGGCAACGCATCGCCAAATTGCTCGCCCGTGCCGGAATCGCGTCGCGGCGAGAGATCGAGCGGATGATCGCAGAGGGGCGCATCGCGCTGAATGGCGTCGTGCTCGACACCCCCGCGACCATCCTGACCTCGCTCACCGGCGTCACCGTCGATGGCCAGTCGGTCGCCGCCCCCGCGCCTGCCCGCCTGTTCGCGTTTCACAAGCCGCCGGGCTGCCTCACCACCGAATACGACCCCGACGGCCGCAAGACGATCTACGATCATCTGCCCAGCGAATTGCCGCGAGTGATCCCGGTCGGGCGTCTCGACATGAACACCGAAGGACTGTTGCTGCTGACCACCGACGGCGAGCTGAAGCGTCAGCTCGAACTCCCCGCCACCGGCGTCGAGCGCAGCTACCGCGCCCGCGCATACGGCGACGTGACGCAGGAACAGCTCGAAGAATTGATGATGGGCGTGGAGATCGAGGGGATGCGCTACGGCCCGATCAACGCCAATCTCGAACGCCGCACCGGCGCCAATGCGTGGATCGAACTGACGCTGACCGAGGGCAAGAACCGCGAAGTCCGCCGCGTGCTCGAACATCTGGGGCTGGAGGTCAGCCGCCTGATCCGAACCCGCTACGGCCCGTTCATGCTTGACGACCTGCCCGTGGGTCAGGTGACCGAAATCCGCGCGCACGACCTGATTGCGTTCCGCAAGTCGCTCGACCTCCCCGCCGACAAGCGCCGCGAACTGCGTGCCGAACCCGGCATTGCGGTGGCGAAACCCCGCCCGGCGGCGGCGATCGAGCCAGAGGGCAATCTGCGCAAGAATCCCCGCGGCCCCCGCCCGGCCCCCGTCCGCACAGACACCGCGCCGCCGCGTCTGCCACGCACCGCGCCCAACCGCGCCGATCCAAAGACACCGATCGGTTTCGGCGCCCGCCAGCGCGCGCGCTTCAAGCCTCGCGACGAGCGCACCGCCGAAGCCGAGCCGTTTCCGCGCACCGCCCGCGCCGGTGCCCGCGTCCGTCAAAGGGGGGAGGATCTGGAAACGCGCCGCCCCGCCCGCGATGAGCGAAAGCCCGTTGCCCGCGCAGAGCGAACCGACCGCCGCAAGCCCCCGCGCGCCATCGGCCGTCAGCAAAGCGGCGAGCATCCCGATTACGACCCCCGCACCGCGCGCGGCGACCACCGATCGCCCTGGGAAGGGCCAGGCCGTGACATGCGCCCCGCGCGCGCGCCCGACACTGATCGCCCGGCCAAATCCTTCGGCGCAAAGCCGTTCGCACGCACCGACAACGACAATCGCCCGCGCCGTCCCGACCCCTCTCGCCCCGACCGTTCAGACTCGCCACGTCCCGAACGCCCGACGCGCGGCAAGGGCTGGGCCAAGCCCAAACCACCCGGCTCCAAACCCGGTGGCCCGCGCAAGGGAGGACCGCGCAAATGAGGATCGTCGCCGGACAGTGGCGCGGCCGCCCGCTCGTCACGCCAAAGGGCGACGCCACCCGCCCCACCGCCGACCGGACGCGCGAAGGCCTGTTCTCGATGCTGGTCAGCCGCGTCGGCAGCTTCGAAGAATTGAACGTCGGCGATTTCTTCGCAGGCTCGGGCGCGCTCGGCTTTGAGGCTCTGTCGCGGGGCGCCGCCTCATGCCTGTTCGTCGAACAGGACCGCGCCGCGATCGACGCGATCAAAACCAACGCCGAGAAATTCGGCATCCGCCCCGACATCCGCGCGACCTCGGTCCTCGCCCTCGGCCCGGCCCGCGAACCGCTCGACCTGATCCTGATGGACCCGCCTTACGATACCGGCGCCGGCATCGTCGCCCTCGACAAGCTCGCCCGCTTAGGCTGGACCGGCCCCGCCACCATCGTCTCGATCGAAACCGGCGCGAAGGAAGTGGTGGCCGCCAAAGGCTTCGAGATCGATGCCGAGCGGGTGTACGGGAAGGCGAAGATTACGCTGTTGCGGCCAAAGCCACCACGAGAAACGGCGTACCAATAACGACCGCATTTCGGATATAGCGTTCAATCGTGCATCATTAGATATGACCAGTACGAATAGAGCTGTGGAAACTGCTACAAGCAGCGATGCTCAATGCCGATGGATCCTTCGCCAGCGAGAAGACGAGCGCTGGGATTACACGGAATACCGGTTCGTAGATTTACGTCCTGACGGACAGGCTGAGGGCTATTGGGAGCGGAGCTACACTTCAGGTATTTTTGAGACCGCTCGGATGGCCAGAGACGACGCGCTCGATAAGATTTCTTGGTTACCGGGCCAGCTTTAGCAGTATCCGGCATGAGCGCCTCGCCAAAAATCGGCGTTAGCGCTCCTCCTATCCCCAACCATCTTGACGCCCACCTCCACCACTGTATTGCCCCGGCAACACAGTAGGAGGATGTTCTGAAACACCACGTCTTGATCGCCGCATTCGGCATGTTTGCCCTATCCGGTTGCGCTTCCCTGCCCGCCACCACCGCCACGCCGCTCCCAACTACCGAAAACGCCGAACAGCGCAGCCTGCATCTCGTCGGGGGACGCTGGTTCGATGGTGAGCGCTTCGTGACCCGCGACTGGTATGTCGTCGATGGCCGCTTCACCGCCGCTCGCCCGGCGCGGATCGACGCTACGCTGAACCTCGCCGATCGCTACATCCTCCCGCCCTTTGCGGAGGCGCACAACCACGACCTTCAGAACGCGTTCACCGCATCGATGAACGCACAGGCCTATCTCGACCGCGGCGTCTTCTACAGCGCGCAACTGTGCTCGATGCCCGACGAAACCCGCGGCTATCGCGGGCTGCTTGCGAGCAGCGCCAGCGTCGACGTGCTGTTCGCGGGCGGCTGCATCTCCGCATCGGACGGCCACCCGCTCGGCATCGCACTCGCCAGCTACAAGGCGGAAGGGATGCAGGTCGAACCCGAGGCGATCCGCAACAAGGGCTATTGGTCGATCGACAGCCGCGCTGAACTCGACGAACGCTGGGACGCCATCGCCGCCGACAAGCCCAGGCTAGTCAAGGTCATCCTGATCGATTCCGCCAACCACGCCGCCAACCGCAAGCGCCCCGAACTGTTCGGCTATAACGGCCTCGACCCCGCGCTCGTCCCCGACATCGTCGCGCGCGCAAAGGCGATCGGCGCGCGCGTCGCCGCCCATGTCGATACGGCTGCCGATTTCGACGCGGCAGTGCGCAGCGGCGTCGACATCATCGCCCACCTCCCCGGTTATCGCATCGCCAAGGGACACACCATCGCCGACTATCGGCTGAGCGACGCCGCCATTGCAGAGGCCGCGCGGCGCGGCGTGCTCGTCACGCCGACCGTTGCGGTCGCGCGCCACCATCTTCGCGTCAATCCCGGCGACAGCGATGCGATCATGGCCAACCATGCCGACAATATCCGCCGCCTGCGGGCGAGCGGCGTGAAGCTGATCCTCGGCTCCGACCTGTTCGGCGGATCGGTGCTCGACGAGGTGGAGGCGATCGACGCGCTCGGCATCATGCCGCGCGCCGAACTGCTGCGCATCGCCACAAGCGACACCGCCCGCGCGATCTTCCCCGACCGTCGCATCGGCGCGATCGAGGAAGGCGCGGAGGCCAGCTTCATCGCGCTCGACGGTGATCCGCTGACCGACCTGACCGCGATCCGCCGCATCCGCGCCGCAGTAAAGCAGGGCAATCTGCTCGCCCGTTGACGAACAAGGGGGAGTTTGCGGACTCCCCCTCAATCCATCCGCTTCGGCACCAGCCACAATCCGCCCAGACTCAGCACACCCGCCACCGCAAGATAAATCCCCACATAGCCAATGCCGCCCGCATCGGTGAGCGCCTGTGCGAAAATCGGCGTCAGCGCGCCGCCGATCACCCCTCCGACATTGAACGCCATCGACGCGCCGGTGTAGCGCACCCGCGCCGGAAATAGCCCCGGCAGCCACGCCCCCAACGGGCCATAGACGAACCCCATCGCCAGCAGCGCAATGGACAGCCACAACCCGATGGTCAGCAAATCGCCGCCGCCCATCATCGGCAGCATCAGCGCGCCCGATACGATCACCATCGCGCAGCCCCAGGCCAGCACATGGCCCGGCGTCGTCCGGTCCGACCACCAGCCCGACAGCACGATCCCCAACGCCATGAACAGGATCGCGATCAACTGCACCGACAGGAACGCAGACCGCGAAAAGCCGAGCGTCGTGGTCCCGTACCCCAGGACGAACGCTGTCGCGATGTAATAGAGCGCGAAACACGCCACCACGCCAAACGTCCCCGCCAGCGTCGCGCGCAGATGGGCGCGGAACAGTTCGGCGATCGGCACCGCGGCGGGGGGATCGCGCTCCATCGCTTCGCGGAATGCGGGCGTCTCGTGCAGCTTCAACCGCACCCACAGCCCCAGCACCACCAGGATCGCCGACAACAGGAACGGCACCCGCCAGCCCCAGGACACGAACTGCGCGTCGGAAAGCACCAGCGCCAAAATCAGGAACAAGCCGTTCGCGGCGATGAACCCGATCGGCGCGCCAAGCTGCGGCACCATGCCGAACCGCCCGGCCCAGCCCTTGGGCGCATTCTCCATCGCCAGCAAAGCCGCGCCGCCCCACTCGCCGCCCAGCCCCAGCCCTTGCGAAAACCGCAGGATGCACAGCAGCAGTGGCGCGATCCACCCGACCATTTGATAGGTCGGCAGGAACGCGATCAGGAACGTCGCCCCGCCCATCAGCATCAGCGACGCTACCAAAGTCGATTTACGCCCCACCCGGTCGCCGAAATGCCCGAAGACGAGTGCGCCGAGTGGCCGCGCCACGAACGCCAGCCCCAGCGACGCATAAGCCGCCATCAGCTGCGCCGACGCGCTCTCCGCCGGAAAGAACAACGGCCCGAACACGAGCGCCGCGGCGGTCGCATAGATATAGAAGTCATAGAACTCGACCGACGTCCCGACCAGGCTCGCCCCCAGCACCCGCCGGTTCGCCACCATCGGATGCCGTGTGCCCGCCGCCCCGATCACGCCCTCACCCGTCATGCGACCCTCTCCACAACCCTCCCGCTTCCTTGCCCGTCACGACAGGGCTGGCAAGCGGGCAATTGCTTGGGCGGACCGAGTTCAAGCGCACTCGGCTGGCACCGAATAGCCAAAGCCCAACATGAGCTCCTGCAAATACAGGAGCACATGCCGCCCTTATTTCCGCGCCACTACTCCCCGCCCCGCAACCGTCATCGCGCCGACGATACACGCCGCGAACAACAAGCCCTCCATCCCGCCGGTCACCACTCGGCTGATCGCTCCGAACTCGGCTTCCCCGAACACCCCGCCAATCGCATCCAGCCGCAAGCGCGATCCCGGCATCGACCGCGCGAGCAGGTCCAGGCTTCCGCCCATCAAACGCCCGCCCAGCAACGCGATCGCAACCCCGCTCCCCGCGCCGCATGAGGCCGCGACCGGCACCGCGCGCCGCAACGAAGCCGCCCGCCCGCCAAGCCAGCTCCCCAGCCCGACCGCCGCACCCAGCGCAATGCCCTCCGCCGCGCCGGTGATGTCGCCCGGCGACTGGCCCAGCATCAATTCGAACGCATCCATCCCGAACAGTTTGACCACCGCGCCGACCAGCATCCCGCCCGCCGCACCGCCCGCGATCGTCCAGGCCGATCCGCGCCCGGCCACCGCGCCTGCGCCCGCGATTCCCGTCGCCACGCCGGCACCGCCCAGCACGGCGATGAGCGTCGTCACCACGGTCATCACCAGCAGCATCGACAGCGCGCTTGCCCCCGCTCCGGCCGTCGCGGCAAAACCATAGGCAACGCCGCCGATCGCGCCCGCGACCCCGGCCCCCAGCGTGCCCGCCATCGCCAGCCGCCAGGCATCGTCGCGCGCATGCCGCCCGACCGGCTCGGACACCGCAACCGGACCAGCATCGCCATCGGCCACCGGCCGATCCTCCACCCCTTCCACGGCGGCGATAAAACGATAGCCATATTTGGGCACCGTCTCGATGAACCGGGGTCGCGCCGCATCATCCTCCAGCAACCGACGCAGCGTGCGGATGCACTGGGTCAGCGCCTCGTCGGTCACCGGCACCCCGCGCCACACCTGATCCATGAACGCGTCCTTGGACACCAAAGCGCCGCGCCCGCGCACCAGCAGCACCAGCGCGTCGAGATAACGCGCATTGACCGCGACGCCCTCGTCGCCGCGCATCAGCCGCCGGTCGCCCGCATCGAGCACGAAGTCGCCGAACCGATACCGCCCCTCGTCCATCTTTTCAGCGAAGCCTCAGTTTTTGCTCATGCCGCTCACGCGTCGGCTGCGTCACATCACCGTTTCCCGCAATCGCAAAGGCAAGGCAATGGCAGCAGCATCGACCCCGACCGGAACGCCGTCCCCCGATCCATCCTCCACCCCGGCCTTCTGGAACGGCTGGCGCATCGCGCGCTGGACCATGGTCGCCGGACTGCTCCTGCTCCCGGCCGTCGCGATGCAATTCACCGCACAAGTGAACTGGACCCCAAGCGATTTCGTTTTCGCAGGCGTCATGATCGGCGGCACCGCCTTGCTCTACGACATCGCCGTCCTGACCCGCACGACCTACGCCTATCGAGGTGGCGTCGCCCTCGCGCTTGCCGCCTCGTTTCTGCTCATCTGGATCAATGGCGCGGTCGGCATCATCGGCAACGAAGACAACCCCGCCAACCTGATGTTCGGCGGCCCGCTCGCCATCGCTTTTTTGGGCGCCCTCCTAAGCCGCTTCCGCCCCCGCGGCATGGCGTTGACGATGGCCGCTGCAGGCGCAGCGCAGATTGCGATCGGCTTCATCGCGCTGACGATGGGCGTGCTCATCCCGTTCGTGACGCTGTTCTTCACCGCGCTGTGGGGGGCGAGTGGGTTGCTGTTTCAGAAGACCGCGATGTGACGGCGGCAGGCGAACCTCGCACGATTCAGGCAAGCCTGGGGATATTCGAACCGACGATATCATGTTCGTCACGAGAATTCACAGCAGGCGCGATACCACCTTCGTTCGCGCCAGCACTCGCTTGATCGCGCGGCAACAACGCGACGCTAAGAAGATAACCCAGCACCGCGCTTCCGCTATAGCCGACCAGCGGCGTCGGATAGTTGCCAAGCGCCGCAGCAGCCACCACGCCCGCCCAGGACGCGCCGAACGCCATCATCACGGACCGCTGATCGCCGCTGCGCTTCGGCCCGGCCAAGGCGGGCAGGACGAGAAAGATACAACCCGTCACCACGGCCAGCCCCGAAAGCAGATGGACGCTGAACGCCGTGTAGAGAATGCGGTCAACAAAGGGCACTGCTGGCGACATGTCCGGTCGGATAAGCGTCACGGCAAATGCAACGGCGGCAATAGCGAGCGCCAGCGCGGGAAGTCGGCTGGCCTTCGTGACCAAGATCGCGGAGAGCCCTGCTGTCAGCACGCCGGCCATTGCGCGGTCGGGCTGCACTGCCAGCGCAAGCGCGGCGACTGCCAGACCGATGGTCCCGATCGCGTCCGCTCGCCTCGCATACAGGACGATCATTGCCGGCAGGACGATCATGCTGACCTGGATGCTCAGCGGACCGACAATGACCCAGCGAGATACCCCATCGGCGGCAGCGCCGAACACAGCGGTCGCCAGCAGCAGCAATGCCAACGCGAGCACCGCATTCCCGCTCCCCACAAGTCGCGCCGTTGCCGTGCGCCCGAGCGCAAGCCACGCCGTTGCGCCCACAATAAGTGCAGCCACGTTGACCAGCAGATAATGTGCGGGAGCACCCCCTGCGGTCATATAGGCCAACCCCAGGCCGACAGCCGTGACAGCGCATATCAGGCCAAGATTTCTCGGGCGGTCGATCAGGCGGGTCATTATCGGGGCACTCCTGGATGAAGTTGTGGCGGAACTGACAAAGCGGGTCTTTTGCGTCGCAATCCATGTGCCCAGCGCCACGATGATCGCAGCCCGGAGACAACCGACGGCAAATGCCAGCGCTGCGCGATCATGTCGGATTTCCGCAAGTTCTCGCGCCATCGCACGAGACCAGCAGGAAAGATGGCCAGGAAACACTTCCTCTGCCGCCCGCATGATCCTTTGCGCGGCAAGGCGCATCAACCCACTCACGATATCGCCTCGCCATTACGCCACGCGACGGTCGATGCGGCTGTTTCCGGCATGGCGGCTTCCGTGCGCGCCAACCTTACGCCGGCGGCAGTCAATCGATAGGCATGGCGTGGCGGACGCCCACGGGCGGCAGGCGGCTGCCACTCCGCTTCAAGATAGCCTTGCGACTCCAGACGGATCAGCAGCGGGTACAACGTGCCCGACTTCAGACCGGTCAGCGCCGCCAGATCGTAACCGTGCCGCCATTGGCCCTGCGCATCCAGCAGGTTTTTCAGCAGAGCGCGAGCATGGCTGGACAGGGCACGTTTCCGGGTCACGCCCACTAACTCTACCTATATAGATTATTCGTCAAGTGGCATTCCGCTCTGCGCGAATGATACCAGAAGCTCGCCCATCGTCTATCGCGTGCTCAATTTCGGTCGGCACGGAGCAAGGATCGCGATGCCTTCGTCCCCAGCCCTCGCACCCTACCCCGGATATCGCTCAAACACGGGCAATTCATGCGCGGTCTCCATCCAGCGCACCCGCTCGGCCACCTGAATATTCGCGCCCGGCGGCACCGCGTCGGGGTCGTCCAGCGTTCCCGTCTGCACGTCGACCAGTCCCGGCAGCATGTCCTCGTTCACATAGAACAGCCCCGTCCCGCATTCGCCACAGAATTGCCGCCGACCATGCTGCGACGACGCATAAACCTTCGGCTCGCCCGCGACCTGCAACTGCGCCGCAGGGACCATCGCCCAGCCGACCATCAGCGCGCCCGCATGGCGCCTGCAATCGCTGCAATGACACAGCGCATGGTGCAGCACCGGCAAATCCAGCTCGTACGAAATCGCCCCGCAGTGGCATCGGCCCGCAACCATCCTATCTTCCCGACTCGAATGTTCGTGCGATGTTCTCACTTCGCGCGCATCGATGCAACCTCAAACGGCTTGCCCAACGCGCGCCCGTTCCCTAACTGTTCACGCGTGACTCTCCCCGCCCCCTCTCCCGACGAACCGCCCTATCTGCGCGGCCTGAACGCCCCCCAGCGCGAGGCGGTGCTGACCACCGACGGCCCGGTCCTCGTCCTCGCAGGGGCGGGCACCGGCAAGACCGCCGCGCTCACCGCGCGCCTCGCCCACCTGCTGTTCACGCGAAAGGCATGGCCGAGCGAGATCCTCAGCGTCACCTTCACCAACAAGGCCGCCCGCGAAATGCGCGAACGCGTCGGGCGGCTGGTCGGCGACGTGGTGGAGGGGATGCCCTGGCTCGGCACCTTCCACGCGATCGGCGCCAAGATGCTCCGCCGCCACGCCGAACTCGTCGGCCTGCAATCGAACTTCACCATCCTCGACACCGACGATCAGCTCCGCCTGCTCAAACAGCTCATCGCCGCCGCCGATCTCGACGAAAAACGCTGGCCCGCCCGCTCACTCGCGGGCCTGATCGATGGCTGGAAGAACAAGGGCCTGACTCCGCAAGACCTCGACGCCGGAGAATCCGAACTCTACGCCAATGGTCGCGGCCAGGAACTCTACGCCGCCTATCAGAACCGCCTCAAAGCCCTCAACGCCTGCGATTTCGGCGACCTGCTGCTGCACATGCTGGTCATCCTGCGCACCCACCGCGACGTGCTGGAACACTACCAACAGCGCTTCAAATACATCATGGTCGACGAGTATCAGGACACCAACAGCGTCCAATATCTCTGGCTCCGCCTGCTCGCGCAGGCGCGCAAGAACATCGCGTGCGTCGGCGACGACGACCAGTCGATCTATTCGTGGCGCGGCGCTCAGGTCGAGAATATCCTGAAATTCGAACGCGACTTTCCCGGCGCAAAGGTCATCCGCCTAGAGCAGAATTACCGCTCCACGCCCCACATCCTCGGCGCGGCGAGCGGAGTCATCGCCAACAATGGCGGCCGCCTGGGCAAGACATTGTGGACCGAACTCGACGCCGGCGAAAAGGTCCGCGTCATTGGCGTCTGGGACGGCCCCGAGGAAGCCCGCCGCGTCAGCGACGAGATCGAGAGCGCACGCGCGCGCGGCAAATCCTACGACGAAATTGCCATCCTCGTCCGTGCCCAGCACCAGACCCGCGAGTTCGAGGACCGGTTCATCTCGATCGGCCTCCCCTACCGCATCGTCGGCGGTTTCCGCTTCTACGAACGCGCCGAAATCCGTGACGCGCTTGCGTATCTGCGCATCGTCCACCAGCCCGCCGACGACCTGGCGTTCGAGCGCATCGTCAACACCCCAAAACGCGGGCTGGGCGACAAGGCGGTGACAAAGCTCCACCTGCTCGCCCGCGCCGAATCCATCCCCCTGTCGATCGCCGCCGCGCGCATTCTCGACACCGACGAGCTGACGCCGCAGGCCCGCCGCGCGCTCGGCAATTTCGTCGGCGATCTCGCCCGCTGGCGCGACATGGCCAGCACGCTCCCCCATCCCGAACTCGCGCGCCAGATGCTCGACGAAAGCGGCTACACCGCGATGTGGCAGAACGAGAAATCGGCGGAGGCCGCCGGTCGCCTCGAAAACCTGTCCGAACTCGTCCGCGCGATGGAGGAATATGAGACGCTCGGCGCGTTCCTCGAACATGTCAGCCTGGTGATGGACAATGACGCGGCCGCCGACGATGCCAAAGTCACCATCATGACGATCCACGCGGCGAAGGGCCTGGAATACGACACCGTGTTCCTGGTCGGCTGGGAAGAAGGGCTGTTCCCCTCGCAACGCGCGTTGGACGAAGGCGGCAATGCCAGCCTCGAGGAGGAACGCCGCCTGGCCTATGTCGCGATCACCCGCGCGCGGCGGCTCGCGACCATCCTCCACGCCGCCAACCGCCGCATCTACGGCCAATGGACCAGCAGCCTGCCCAGCCGCTTCGTCGCCGAATTGCCGGGCGACCATGTAGAGGCGGAAACCACCATGTCCGGCGGCGAAAGCCTGTGGCGCGCCAACTGGACCGACCGCGCCGATCCCTTCGCCGACGTAAGCCGCGGCACCGGCAGAGGCCCCGGCTGGCAACGCGCCGCAGGCAGCGGCAGCTTCACCCGCGAACCCGCCCGCGTGGTGGAGGCCCGCACCAGCGCCGTCAGCCTGGGCAACAAGGGCCGCGACGACCTGAGCGTCGGCCTGCGCGTCTTCCACCAGAAGTTCGGCTACGGCCGCATCGAGGAAATCGAAGGCAACAAGCTGGAGATCGAATTCGAACAGGCCGGGCGGAAGCGGGTGATGGATAGCTTTGTGACGTTGGGGTAAAAAAAACGGCCCCATAGGGCCGTTTAATCAACTCAAGCCGCTTGTTCTGCGGGCACGACCCGACCTGTCCGGTCTAGGGTGTCCTTGAATAGCTGCTCGTAGGACTTCGGAAGGGCTGTCATCGTTTTCCCCGGTTGGGGATTGATCGCCAGCTTTTGCAGCCTCGACAACATCAGTTCCTTCATCAGTTTCTGTTCCATGATCCGCTCCGTCCAGATATAAAACTAGTGCCTCGTCTCGAGGAGCAATCGCCAGGTCTCCTAGCGCATCTATGACATTTGCCAAGCTACCTTCTAAGGGTTTCACGCAGGTGAACAGCATCTCAGCTTCTTTGTAATCTATCACAAACGAATGGGATGGATAACCGTTCAAAAGCATATTGAGCGCTTCCGTCCCCTTCAGATTCTTGGATCCGATGTTCAAACGGGTTGCGTAGGCCGACCCGATTTCCATCGCCCGGCTATCCGCCCCAAGTCGAAGAGGGTCGAGTTTATCGAATATAGGAACCATAAGTCCGGCTGTCACGTCGGCCGAAATATCCGCTGCCGTTCTGAACGTGATTGTGTTCTGAGAGCGGGCGATAATTTGGAGCATAAACTGCTCAAAAAACTGGAATGACTCTTCGCGTAGACGATCCAACGCGGCGTTCGAAATCAGCCCAGAATCACGATCAAAAAGCTCGTCCCGCTTCGTAATTTGGACGTCCAATGGACCGAGTTCACCTCGCGGCCCCATGATCAAACTATGCCCACCGATAGCGAGCAAAGTTCCAGCGCTTTTACACCAACCCGCCACACAAATCGTCACATTCTCGTATGAAGATTGCAACATTCTCGCGCAACGATAGGCCTCGTCTGCCAAACCTCCCGTGGTCACAAGAATCAGCACCACTGATTTGGCTCGGTCCGATCGTCCCGAAATTTCATTACGCAAACTATCTTCCAACCCACTCCTCATCGGAGCATTCAGCAGGATCAAATCCGCTTGCAACTCCTCGGAGGCTGACGAGATAGCCTTGCGAAGTTCAACCATCTTGACAGATTCGTCGGTCAACCGCTCACTCCCCCAACAGGCGACAGGAAAGGGTTGGCATAAAACATGGCTTGTAGGACAGAAATTTTTTGCTTGCGGGGTCGAATAAGCTGTTCTGCAACTGAACGGAGAGTGCAATCGAATTTGCATCCTTCCCGACAACCTGCTCCTGACGCTGTTGATTTCGACCCCGACTTATTCGAAGGGCTTCGACGGTCCACCGCCTTGCACTTGCGCAAAACCTTTTTTCGGAGCTTCACTTCTTGAAGGCGCACCCTGCGCCGATGGAGGGTGTATCATGAACGTCCGCCTGCATGTCCTGCTCGTCACGTCGAGCCTTGCCCTTGCAACCCCCGCCTTTGCCCAATCCGCTCCCGATGTCGCCGATCTGGTCGGCGCGCGCGCGGCGGGTGGGGAGACCCAGTTGGAGGCGCGCGGCTATCGCAACGTGCCCGCGTCCACCTCCACCGTCCGCGACTCGCGCTTTACCTTCTGGTGGCATCCCGAACGCCGCCAGTGCCTGTCGGTCGCGACCAATGAGGGGCGCTATGCCACGCTGAACATCGTGCCCCCCGGCAATTGCGGCCCCGCGGCCACCGCCGACAGCCGCCCGGCGATCCGCGACGACCGGTATGATCGCGACCCCGATTATGGTCGCCCGCCCCCGCCGCGCCCCGGCTATGACGAACGCCCCTCGACCCTGCCCGGCAATGCGCCGTCCGATACGATGGTGCTGGTCTGTTATGGAGAGGGCAACAAGCCGACGCTGCGCAACGAACCACGCTACGAATGGAACCGCGACCGCGACCGCTACGAATGGGCCCCGGGGCTGGTATCCGGCAATCAGCGGTTCAACGCCGATGTTCAGGTCGAACTCTACGGCGATCACGGCCGCATCCACCTGTCCCGCCAATTGATCCCGCCGATCAATTCGGGCGGCAGCAATGGCTGGTGGGACATCACCGACCTGCGCGTCACGCGCGACCGGATCACCGGACGCTATCGCCTCAACGGCATGAACAAGCCGACGATCGACATCGATCGCCGATCGAGCCGCATCTTCCTTGACGGGATAGAGGATTTCCGCGGCACCTGTGACAGCGGCAATTGGGGCGGCGGGCGGCGCTTCTGACGGTTCAGGACACCAAGGGCGTCGCCAATCCCAGCGCGCCCAGCGACAGGATATAGGCGACCAGCGCCACCGCGAACGCCTTGCCCAGGCCCGATTCCAGGTGACGCCGGAACCATAATGTCTGCACGACCAGATAGGCGGGGATCGCGATCAGCACGATGACGACTCCCGCCACCGTCGTCACGGTCCAGTGCAGCCGGATCAGCGTGCCCGCAAAACTGAACGCCAGCGCGAACGCCGCCGCCGCATAGCATTGCGCGTAGAACGGCATTTTCAGCGAACCGCGGTTGATCTTGCTGCCCTGCGCGACCAGCAGCGCGGCTGCTGTTACCAGCGGAAACGCCGCGAAACATACCAGCCGGAACAGCACCAGATTCGTGTCGGTCTGCAACAGCCGCGACAGGCCGTTGTCCGCGGGGATCGGTGGCGCGCTGCCGAACACCGCCAGCTCGACCGCATGTGCCAGCAGCACCGACAGCAACAGGAACAATGGCGGGCTCAGCACGTCGGGATATTGCCGCTCGGGCGCGTCCGACAATTCGCTGTCGGCATAATCCATCATCCTGACCGGATGCCGCACCACCCGCCCCAGCGTGACCGGATAGAACACCCCCCAGCTCATCACTTCATAGAGCAGGTCGTCCAACTGCCGGAAGAATTGCAGAAATATCATGCCGCCCCCCGCTTCGCAGCCCGAAGCCTAACCCGACGGCGGATAAAGTATAGGGGGGTGCTTCAGTCCTCGACCGCCATCAGCACCTGCCCCGCAAAGCGTTCGTCGCCGGGGTTCCACACGCTGCTGGTGAAGAAATGATCCTCGGTCGGCGCCAGATCGACCAGTCCGTCGAGCTTGAACGCGCCGATCTTTTCCTCGCGCGGCTTCACGCCGTCGCGGGTGATGGTCGCCGCCGCGACATAGAAGGATTCGTGCCGCTGGAACAGGGCATGCGGGGCCAGCACCACCGTTCCGCCATTGTAGGTCGCGGTCACGCAGCGCTTCTTGACGATGGCTTCCAGGACGATCGGGGCGGCGCTCATGGTCGGGTTCGGTGCTTTCGGTCTGACAGGACGGGACGCGAATATAGCGCCGATGCTGCATTGCAACAAGCGAGAGCCGGTTTCCGTCCGCCGCATCGCTCATTTTCTCCGCCGCGCCGCATGACAAGTCCGCGCGGCTGTGGCTATGCTCGCCGTCATGGCGCTCGACATCACCAACACGGCCCTTAGCGACACGCTCGTCATCCTCGGCGCGGCGGGGCTCGTCATTCCCGCCTTTGCCCGGTTCAAGATTTCGCCGGTGATCGGCTTCATCCTGGTCGGCGCGCTGGTCGGCCCCGCCGGCCTGGGCGCGATGATCGGCGATTTTCCCTGGCTCTATTACGTCACCATTACCGAGCCGGAATCGATCGCGCCCTTCGCCGAATTCGGCATCGTCCTGCTGCTGTTCACGGTCGGGCTGGAATTGTCGTTCCGGCGATTATGGACGATGCGAACCCTGGTCTTCGGGGTGGGCGCGGCGCAGCTGATAAGCGGTGCGGTGTTGCTGGCGCTGGGGTTGTGGGCGATCGGCCAGCCGCTTGCCGGCGCGATCGGGCTCGGCCTTGCGCTCACCCTGTCCTCGACCGGGCTGGTGCTGCCGATGACGGGGACGACCAGCGCGATCGGACGCCCGACCTTTGCGATGCTGCTGGCAGAGGATCTCGCGCTGGTGCCGATCATCATCCTGCTCGGCGCGCTCGCCCCGTCGGCCAGCGATGCGGGGTGGGAGGGGCTGGCCGGGATCCTGCTGCGCGGCGGCATCGTCATCGCCCTGCTGCTGGTGGCGGGCCGGTTCGTGCTGCCCCGCCTGTTCGCCCAGGCCGCGCGGACCAAAAGCCCGGAACTGTTCATGGCCGCCGCGCTGCTGGTGGTGATCGTCGCCAGCCTTGCGACCGCAGCCGCCGGCCTGTCGCCGATCGTCGGCGCGCTGATCGCGGGCATCGTCATCGCCGAAACCGAATATGGCAGCGAAGTCGAAGCGACGATCGAACCGTTCAAGGGGCTGGCGCTCGGCATCTTCCTGCTGTCGGTCGGCATGATGCTCGATCTGCGCATGATCCTCGAATATTGGCCGCAATTGCTCGGCGCGGTGCTGGCCGTCATCGCAATCAAGACGCTGGTGGTGTTCCTGCTGCTGCG
This sequence comes from Pseudomonadota bacterium, assembly GCA_023418595.1. Taxonomy (GTDB): domain Bacteria; phylum Pseudomonadota; class Alphaproteobacteria; order Sphingomonadales; family Sphingomonadaceae; genus Sphingomonas. Next base: position 120,101 of record JAEZZI010000020.1, on the reverse strand, counting down.
CGCGACCGGCGTGCGGCGGGGCATGGCGGCGGAAATCGGGGTGCTGATGTCCAGCCCGTCCGAACTGACGATCGTCGTGCTGGGCACCGCGGCTGCCGCACAGCTCATCATGCCGTCGACCGCCGCTTTCTGGACCACAGTCACCGCGATCGGTCTGACGATCACGCCGCTGCTTGCCAAGGCCGGCCGGATCATCGCCCGCCGGATCGAGGGACAGGCAATGGCCGACGATCATCACGCGCTGCCCGACAGCGACGGTCCCGGCACGGTCATCATCGGCTTTGGCCGGGTCGGGCGGCTGGTCGCGGACATGCTGCGCGCACACGACAAACCGTTCGTCGCGGTCGATGCCGATCCCGATACGGTGGCAGAGGCGCGGGCGCAGGGCTATCCGATCCGCTTCGGCGACGTCGCGCGGCCCGACGTGATCGACCATCTGCGGCTGGGCCATGCGGATGCACTGATCCTGACGATGGACGATCCGGTGCTCAGCATCCGCGTCACCCGCCGCGTCCGCAACTGGGTGCCCGCGCTCCCCATCGTCGCCCGCGCCCGCGACAGCCGCCACGCCGCCCAGCTCTACCGCGCGGGCGCGACCGACGCGGTGCCCGAAACGCTCGAAAGCTCGCTGCAATTATCCGAAGCCGCGCTGGTCGATCTGGGCGTCGCGATGGGTCCGGTCATTGCCTCGATCCACGAAAAGCGCGACCAAATGCGCCAGCAGATCAAGGCCGAAGCAGAGATGGAACGCGAACCGAGATTGCACCGGTTGAAAAAGGCCGAAGCGGAGGGGTGAGGCCGGAAATTCCTCCCCCACCGTATCCCTGCGAAAGCAGGGATATCAGGCGGAGGAGCTGCGTCCCGATATCCCGGCTTTCGTCGGTATGACGGTCGGGCGAAGGCTCAGACCTTCGCCGTCACCCCCGCCAGCACAGCCCGCACCGCGTCGATCGCCGCGGCACCCTGGTCACCATCCGGCCCGCCGCCCTGCGCCATGTCGGGCCGACCACCGCCGCCCTGCCCGCCCAGTGCGGCCACCGCCGCCTTGACCAGATCGACCGCGCTCACTTGTCCGGCCAGATCATCGGTCACGCCGACCGCCACCGAAGCCCGGCCGTCGTTCACGGCAACCAAAGCCGCAACGCCCGACCCGATCCGCTGCTTCATCTCATCGACCGCACCACGCAGCCCCTTGGGATCAAGGCCGTCCACGACCTGCCCCAGAAACGCGACCCCGCCGACATCCTCCGGCCCGGCGGCGGACGCGGAACCGCCGCCGCCCCCATATCCGCCCAAGGCCAGCGCCTTCTTCGCCTCGGCCAGTTCGCGCTCCAGCCGGCGCCGCTCCTCGACCAGTTGAGCCACGCGGGCAGGCACTTCGTCCGGCGCAGACTTGAGCGCCGCCGCCGCCTCGCGCAGCCGTTCGTCACGCTGGTTCAACCATTGCCGCGCCGCTTCCCCGGTGAGCGCCTCGATCCGGCGCACGCCCGACGACACCGCGCTTTCGGAGACGATCTTGAACAGCGCAATGTCGCCCAGTGCGTTGACATGGGTGCCGCCGCACAGCTCGACCGAATAATGCCGGTCCGACAGCGCACCCATCGACAGCACGCGCACCTCGTCGCCATATTTCTCGCCGAACAGCGCCAGCGCGCCCGCCGCAACCGCATCCTCTGGCGTCATCAGCCGCGTCGTCACTTCCTCGTTGCCACGGATTTCGCGGTTCACATCGGCTTCGATCGCAGCGATCTCGTCGGCGGTCAGCGCCGACGGATGCGAGAAATCAAACCGCAGCCGGTCGGGCGCAACCAGACTCCCCTTCTGGCTGACATGCGGGCCCAGCCGCTCGCGCAGCGCCGCGTGCAGCAAATGCGTGGCGCTATGGTTGGCGCGCACCTGATCGCGCCGCGCGACGTCGATGGCCAGATGCACGGTGTCGCCCACCGCCAGCGCGCCGCTCTCGATCCGGGCATGATGCGCGTGCAGCCGCCCCAGCGGCTTCGACGTATCCTCGACCACCGCGCGCAGCCCCTTGTCGGTGCTGATCACGCCCGCGTCGCCCATCTGGCCGCCGCTTTCGCCATAGAAGGGCGTCTGGTTGGTCAGAACGATCACCTCGCCGCCATCGACCCGATCGACCCGCGCGCCGTCCTTGACCAGCGCCACCACCTGCCCTTCGCCTTCGGACGCGGTATAGCCGGTGAACTCGGTCCCGCCGACCGTATCGGCGATGTCGAACCACACATCGTCGGACGCCTTGGCTCCCGACCCCTTCCACGCCGCGCGCGCCGCCGCCTTCTGCTCGGCCATCGCCGCGTCAAAGCCTTCGCGATCAACCGACAGGCCCTGAGCCCGCAGCGCGTCCTCGGTCAGATCATAGGGAAAACCATAGGTGTCATAGAGTTTGAACGCGGTCGCACCCGGCAGGATCGCGCCCTCGCCCATTCCCGCCGTCGCCTCGTCGAGCAGCCGCAGCCCATTAGACAGCGTCTGGCGGAACCGCGTTTCCTCTTGCAGCAACGTCGCCTCGATCAGCGGCTGCGCGCGGACGAGATCGGGATAGGCCCCGCCCATCTCCGCCACCAGCGCCGGCACCATCCGGTGCATCAGCGGGTCCTTTGCCCCCAACAGATGCGCGTGGCGCATCGCGCGCCGCATGATCCGGCGCAGCACGTAACCGCGCCCTTCGTTGGCGGGCAGCACGCCGTCGGCGACCAGAAAGCCTGCCGAACGCAGATGGTCGGCAATCACCCGGTGGCTCGCCTGATTGTCGCCCGTCGTCGCCGATCCGGTCAGCGCGCCGCTCTCGGCGATCAGCGCCTTGAAGGTGTCGGTGTCGTAATTGTCATGGACGCCCTGCAGCACCGCCGCGACGCGCTCCAGCCCCATGCCGGTGTCGATCGAGGGGCGCGGCAGATCGCCTACGATCTCGTCGGCTTCCTGCACGAACTGCATGAAGACGAGGTTCCAGATCTCGACGAAACGGTCGCCATCCTCATCCGGCGACCCCGGCGGGCCGCCAAAGATATCGTCGCCATGATCGTAGAAGATTTCCGAACACGGACCGCACGGACCGTCCGATCCCATCGCCCAGAAATTGTCCTTGGTGGCGATGCGGATGATGCGTTCTTCGGGCAGCCCGGCGATCTTCTTCCACAGATCGAACGCCTGATCGTCGGTATGATAGACGGTCGCGGTCAGCTTGCTGGGATCGAGGCCCCACTCCTTCGTCAGCAGCGTCCAGGCATGGATGATCGCCTGTTCCTTGAAATAATCACCGAACGAGAAATTGCCGAGCATCTCGAAAAACGTATGATGTCGCGCAGTATAGCCGACATTGTCGAGGTCGTTGTGCTTGCCCCCTGCGCGCACGCATTTCTGGCTCGACGTCGCGGTGGTGTAGGGGCGGCTCTCAAGCCCGGTGAAGACATTCTTGAACGGCACCATCCCCGCATTGACGAACATCAGCGTCGGATCGTTGTGCGGCACCAGCGGCGCGGACGGCACGCGCGCATGACCCTGGCCTTCGAAATAATCGAGGAAGCTGCGGCGGATGTCGTTGGTCGATGTCATATCCGCGATCTAGTGCGGCGGCGGCGCTGGCTCAAGCGGAATGGCTTGGGGAGGTTTGAAAGAAGAAATGGTTCACGCAAAGGCGCGAATGCGCCAAGAGAAGGAAGAATTGATTTCGCGCAGAGGTGCAGAGGTATCGGACTTGCCGCGAAGCGGCGCTCAATTGACGCATCGGGCGATTGGAGAAAACGCTTCGCGTCAGGTGCAAACTCCTCCGCGCGCTCTGCGCCTCTGCGCGAACGCCCCTACTTCTACCTTCGCTTCGCGCCTTCGCGCGTTTGTGCAAGCAAATCCTTCTTCAAACTTGATCGACCAAAGGCTGAGGCTGCGAGAAATAGCGCGGTCCCGCTTCGGTCATGTAGAAACAATCCTCGATCCGCACCCCGAACTTGCCCGGCAGATACAGCCCCGGTTCGTTGGAAAAACACATGCCCGGCGCCAGCGGCGTCGTCTCTCCGCGCACCAGGTTGATCGGCTCATGCCCGTCGAGCCCGATGCCGTGGCCGGTGCGGTGCGACAGGCCGGGCAAATCATAGTCGGGGCCGTAGCCGATCGATTCGTAATAGGCGCGCACCGCGTCATCGACCGCTCCCGCGGGCGTCCCGACCTTTGCCGCGGCAAACGCCACCGCCTGCCCCTGCTTCATCTGCTGCCAGACGCGGGCGACTTCGGGCTTCGGTCGTCCGACGACGAAGGTCCGCGACACATCGGCCTGATACCCCTCCACCGTGCAGCCGCAGTCCATCAGCACCACGCCGCCCTCGACCACCTTTTGCGGCTGGTCGCTGCCGTGCGGATAGGCGGCAGCTTCATTCAGCAGCACCAGCGCGAATTGCGGCGCGCCGCCCAGCGTTCGGGTCGCATCGTTCATGATGTCCGCAATCTCGTCCGCACCCATGCCGACGCGGATGCGCGACAGCGTGTGGCGATAGGCGGCGATGGTGACGTCGGTCGCCTTCTGCATCAGCGCGATCTCGGACGCCGACTTGATCATGCGTTGCGCGCGGACGACCGGGTCGGCGGAGACGATCTGCGCGCCCGGCATCGCCTGGCGCAGGCCATCGGCGATGAAGAAGCGGACGGTTTCCTCGATCCCTATCCTGCCGCCGGTGACGCCGCGTTCTTTCAGGAAAGCGGCGACCACGGCGAACGGATTTTCATGCTCCTGCCAGACGCGCACGTCCGCCCTGATCCCCAGCCGTTCGAGCGCGGTGGGCCGCTCGAAGAACGGGGTGATGACGGCGGGCGCGCCGCGCGCGGGGATGACCAGCCCGGTCAGCCGCTCGCTGCGGCCCCAGCGCATCCCGGCATAATAGATCAGGCTGGTTCCCGCCTCGACCAGCACTGCGGCGATGCCGTTCGCCTGCATCAGCGCCTGCGCGCGGGCGATGCGCGCCAGACGCTCGGCGGGCGTGATCGCCACCGCGTCGCCGGTGATGCGGCGAAGCGGTGCGTCCTGCACCACCGCCGCTGCCGATCCGGTCAGAAAGGGCAGCGCGACGCCCGCGCCCAGCCCCGCGACGATCAAGGTTCGCCTGGCAATCATGCCCGCGGCGGCGGTCCTTCGACCGCGATCGCTTCCGCCGTGCGATATTCGGGCTCACCCGCCGACACGACGGTCGCCAGCACCAGATCGCCGCTGACGTTCAGCGTGGTTCGGCACATGTCTAGGAAGCGGTCGACGCCCAGCACGAGGCCGATGGCCTCTGGCGGCACGCCCACCATGCCCAGAATCAGCGCGACCACCGGCAGCGATCCGGCGGGCACGCCCGCTGTGCCGATGCCGCCCAGGATGCAGACCAGCATCACCGTGAACTGCTGCGCCAGCGTCAATTCGATGCCGAAGAACTGCGCCAGGAACAGCACCGTCACACCTTCGAACATCGCAGTGCCGTTCTGGTTAGCAGTCGCCCCGATCGTCAGGACGAAGCGCGCGACCTTCGGCGGCAGCTTCAGCTCGCGGTCGGCGACGCGGAGCGCGGTCGGCAATGTGGCGTTCGATGATGCGGTGGAGAACGCCATCACGGTCGCTTCCTGCGTCTGGCGGAAGAAGGCGATCGGCGATTTCTTCGCAAAGAAAATGAGCATCAGCGGGAAGATGATGAACATCTGCGCGCCGAGCGCCGCGAGCACCACGCCGACAAATGCCGACAGGCGGATCAGCAGATCCCAACCGAACAACGCCGACAGGTTGAACATGAAGCAGAAGACCGCGATCGGCGCCATTTTGATGACGATGCCGATCAGCTTCATCGACACTTCGAACACGCCTCCGATCCCGCGCTTCAGCAGGTCGACCTCGGGACGGTCGGTCAGGACGATGCCGATGCCGAAGAACAGCGCGAAGAACATGACCGCCAGGATGTCGTTGTTCGACATCGCCGCGAACACGTTGTTGGGGACGATCGCAAGCAGCGCGTCCATGCCGCTTGGCGTATCCGCGCTGCGCGACAGGATCGCGCCCGCGCCTTCGCGCGCGTCGGCGAGCATTGCCTGAGCCATTGCCGGATCGACACCGTCGCCGGGACGCAGGATGTTCACGAAGAACAGCGAGATTGCGACCGCGATGGTCGAGGCAAAGATGGTGAGCGCCAGCGTGCGAAGCCCGACGCGCTTCAACGACCGGATTTCGCCCATCTCGGCGATGCCCACCACCAGCGCGGAAAACAGCAGCGGGATCACCAGCATGAACAACAGGCGCAGGAACAGCTGGCCGATCGGACCGGTGACATTGGAAGTCACCCATTCGACCCAGGGCGCGTCGGCGACGCTGGCATGAACGATCAGTCCTGCGACCAGCCCCAACGCGAAGCCGATCAACATCTGCATTTGCAGCGTCAGACCGCGCTTTTCCGTCGCCTTCTCAATCCCGTCCATTCACGTCCCCCGACTCGCGCTCACCGGCGCTTCGCCCCCTCACGCATAGGCATAGGGACCGCCCTTGGCGAGTGCCGCCTGATAGGCCGGACGGGCATGGATTTTGTCGAGCCAGGCGGTGGTCGCAGGGCGGCTTTCGTTGAGGCCACCGCGCGCGCGCGCCGCCTCCAGCGGGAAGCTCATCATGATGTCGGCCGCGGTCATCTCGTCGCCGGCGAACCACGGGCGTTGCGACAATTCGGATTCGATATAGTCGAGATGGACGTCAATCATCGGCTGGATCTTCTTCTGCGCCGCCTTGCCCAGGATCGGGATGCGGCTCAGCACCAGTTTGACGAGTAGCGGCGGCATCAGCGATCCTTCTGCATAGTGCAGCCAGAAACGCCAGCGCCGGGCATTGTCGCGGTGCGACGGGGGGCCGAGGCGTCCATTGCCGCGCTCGACCAGATATTCGACGATGGCGCCCGTTTCCGCGATCACCGCACCGTCATCCTCGATTACCGGCGATTTGCCGAGCGGATGGACGCGGCGAAGTTCGGGCGGCGCGAGCATTGTGACCTTGTTCCGCTCATAGCGCTTGACCGCATAAGGCAGCCCTAGTTCCTCCAGCACCCACAGCACGCGCTGCGACCGCGAATTTTCGAGATGGTGGACGGTGATCGTCATGGCGGATGCTCCCCAAAGGCGTCGTTGTCTCCGGGATGGCATATTCGCGGGCGGCGGGCGAGTGGGTTGGTGGGGCGAAAGGCAGGAAGATGGTTCGCACAAAGGGGCTAAAACGCTAAGGCGCTAAGCGGGTGGTTCATGCGGAGGTGCTGCGCGCGGAGGAGAAGAAGAAGATTTCGCGCAGAGAGCGCAGAAGTGTTTGCGCGCGCGGTGGCCCGCCTCCGCTGCATCATCAAAATTGTTACCCCGGCCGAAGTGCCGGGGTCCACCAAGCCACTTTCGCTATCGGAGCCTCGGGCGACTTGTTCTGCCACACCGTGGACCCCGGCACTTCGGCCGGGGTGACGATCATCGGGAATAGAAACGCCTGATCACCGGCTCTCTTCTGCGGACCTCCCCCTCGCACCTCCGCGCGCAAACATTTTCTTCTACCTTCTATTTGCGCCTTCGCGCCTTTGCGCGGCCAATTTCTTTCTATCCCCAAAAACGAAAAAGGCGGGAAGAGCCGTCGCTCTCCCGGCCTGCTCCAATTCGACCGTTCGAACAGCGATCAGCGCCTACGCGTCGTCGTCCTCCGCATCCGGTCCGGTCATCATTTCCTCGGCGACCTTTTCGGTGCGCGCGCGGATCGCCTTTTCGAGCTTGTCGCACAGCTCGGTATTTTCCTTGAGGAACGTCTTGGCGTTCTCGCGGCCCTGGCCGATGCGGATGCTGTCATAGGAGAACCAGGCACCGGCCTTTTCGACCAGCCCCGCCTTGACGCCCAGGTCGAGGATCTCGCCGATCTTCGACACGCCTTCGCCGTACATGATGTCGAATTCGACCTGCTTGAACGGCGGGGCGACCTTGTTCTTCACCACCTTCACGCGCGTCGAGTTGCCGACCACATCGTCGCGGTCCTTGATCGCGCCGGTGCGCCGGATGTCGAGGCGAACCGAGGCATAGAATTTGAGCGCGTTGCCGCCGGTCGTGGTTTCCGGGTTGCCGTACATCACGCCGATCTTCATGCGCAGTTGGTTGATGAAGATCACCATGCAGCGCGACCGGCTGATCGAACCGGTCAGCTTGCGCAGGCTCTGCGACATCAGGCGCGCCTGCAAGCCGACATGGCTGTCGCCCATTTCGCCCTCAATCTCGGCGCGGGGCACAAGGGCTGCGACCGAATCGACCACCAGCACGTCGATCGCGTTCGAACGCACCAGCGTATCGGTAATCTCCAGCGCCTGTTCGCCGGTATCGGGCTGCGACACGATCAGTTCGTCGATATTGACGCCCAGTTTCTTGGCATAGACGGGATCGAGCGCGTGTTCGGCATCGACGAACGCTGCGGTGCCGCCAGTCTTCTGCGCCTCGGCGATGACGTGCAGTGCCAGCGTCGTCTTGCCCGAGCTTTCCGGGCCGTAGATTTCGATCACGCGGCCGCGCGGCAGACCGCCGACACCGAGCGCAATGTCGAGCCCGAGCGATCCGGTCGAGATCGCCTCGACCTGCATGGTTTCCTTCGAACCCAGCTTCATCGCCGAGCCCTTGCCGAACGCGCGGTCGATTTGTGCGAGTGCGGCGTCGAGCGCCTTTTGCCGGTCGGTGGTCGCTGCCATTTGTCCGTCGATTACCTTTAGGGATGCCGCCATTTTTTGTCTCCGGATGCGTAGAGGAAGACGATCACGCGTTCAACGTGATTGGCGATGTATATGATTTGTTCTTTCGGAACAAGAGAGGAACTTGCGCGCGGCGATATTCACGGAATATTCGGATGCACCCTTCGACATGCTCAGGGTGAGCGCGGTTATTCGCCTGACCGGCTCTGCCATCCGTTCGTTTCGCGCGGAGGTGGATATTCTCGCGTCGACTTAAAGCGACCCCAGCGCCTTTTCGACCGCCTCCATCGTGAACGGCTTAGCCAGCGTCGGGCGGTCGCGATGGTCGGCGGCGATGGTGTCGCCCGACCCGCCGGTCGCGAACACGAACGGCACGCCCGCCTCGGCCAGCCTGTCGGCGACGGGGAAGCTCTGCTCGCCGCCGCGCAGATTGACGTCGAGGATCGCGGCATCGACGCCGCCGCCTTCGATCACGGCGATCGCGCTGTCGACGCTGTCGGCGGAGCCGGCGACCTTGTGGCCGAGGATGTCGATGAAATCTTCGAGCATCATCGCGATCAGGGGTTCGTCCTCAACGATGAGGATATTGTGCTGGTTACTCATGCGCGGCGGTATTTGGCACGAAGCGGAACCTTCGCCAAGCCTCATTTCGCGTTCAGAACGTCTCGCGCGGCTTCGGCAAGTTGCTGGACCGAAAAGGGTTTCGGCAGAAATTCCACATTGTCGAGGTCGATCGAGCGGCGCAGTTGCTCCTCGGCATAGCCCGACATGAACAGCACCGGCAGGTCGGGATAACGCTTCCTGGCCTGCGCGACCATCGTCGGCCCGTCCATGATCGGCATGACCACGTCCGAAATCAGCAGGTCGGGGCGTGTCCCCTTCTCCAGCCATTCCAGCGCCGCCTCGCCATGTTCGGCGGTGACCACACTATAGCCCTGGCGCGACAGCGCGCGCTCGGCGACCGCGCGCACCATGTCCTCGTCCTCGACCAGCAGGATCGTGCCGGTGCCCCAGACCGCACCCGTCGCCACGCGAACGGTGTGGACGGGCTTTACCGGGGTATCGACCGCCGAATGGACGGGGAAATAGATGGTGAAGCGCGCACCGCCGCCATTCACGTTTTCCGCAAAAATGTATCCGCCCGACTGTTTGACGATGCCGTAAACCGTGGAAAGGCCCAACCCGGTCCCTTTCCCCACTTCCTTGGTGGTATAGAAGGGCTCGAAAATCTTGGGCAGCGCGTCGGGCGGAATGCCGGTGCCGGTGTCGGTGACGATCAGCGCGGTGTAATCGCCCAGCGGCAGCACGTCGTCGGCCATGTCGCGCACCGTGGTCGCGGCCAGCGAACAGGTTTCGATCGTCAGCGTGCCGCCGCCGCTGGGGTTCTTGGTCAGCATCGCATCGCGCGCATTGACCGCCAGGTTGACGATCACCTGTTCCAGCTGCCCCGGATCGGCGCGCACCGACCCCAGCCCGCGGCCATGCTTCACCTCCAGCTTGACGGTTTCGCCGAGCAGCCGTTTCAGCAGGTTCGACACTTCGGAAACCACGTCGGGCAATTGCAGCACTTGCGGGCGCAGCGTCTGTTGCCGCGAAAAGGCGAGCAATTGCCGGGTCAGACTGGCGGCGCGGTTCGAATTGGCGCGAATCTGCTGGATGTCGTCATAATCGCTGTCACCCGGCGAATGGCGCATCAGCATCAGGTCGCAATGCCCGATGATCGCGGTCAGGATGTTGTTGAAATCATGCGCGACCCCGCCCGCGAGCTGGCCGACCGCCTGCATCTTGGTGGCCTGTGCGACCTGACGTTTCAGGCGGGTCTCCTCGCCCTTGTCGTGGATCGACAGCAGCACGGCCGCCTCACCCAGCCCTCGCGCGCCCGCGATGGTCACGTTGACGGTTTCGTCCGGGTGGTGCTTCAGCCGGATCGCCATGTCGGCGGCATGGGCGGCGCCATTGGCGAAGCGGCGGATCGCATCGCTCAGCGCCGCCTTGTCCTCGCGCACCACCAGGTCGCCGGGATAGAGCGGCGGGCGCTTCGCATCGATCGTCGCCGCGCGGAAGAACGCGTCGTTCATGTGCAGGAACCGCCCTTCGCGATCGACCAGCGCCAGCGGCGCGGGGAGCAGCGAGATCAGCCCCCGGACATGCGCGGCGGCATCGCTGTCCAGCACCGGGGCGGCGACGCGTTCCTCGTCGTCGATCAGCGCGACCAGCATCGGCGCGGTGTCGCCCGCGACAAACGGAAGTTGCAACAGGCGCAGCGGATTGCCCGCGTCGCCTTCGCGATCGAAACGGATCAGCCCGGCGCTGTCGGTGCGCAGGAACTGGCCGAACTCGCGACCCTCCATCGCCGCTTCGCTGTGCCCCATCGCGCGGGTGCGGAACACGCGGTTGGCGGCGCGGATGCGTCCGTCGGGGGTCAGCGTCACCGCCATCACCCCCGCCCCGCCCAGCCGGTCGCCGGTCTCCGTTGCGATCAGCCGCTCGACCTCGGCCGCGACATCGACCGTCTCGCGCGTCTCGAACCGCCAGACGAGCATCTCGTCGCCCGCGCGCGCGATCGTCACGGCCAGCGTGCGGCCATTATGATCGATGCTCCCGGCATCCCCCTCGCCGTCGCGCCACGCCGCGCGGCCCGCACGCGCCAGTGCCGCCGCCGCGACATCGCCGACGGGCAGGCCGGGCGGCGCGGGATAGCCCGGAAACAGCCGCGCGAAGGCATCGTTGGCGCACACGAAACGCCCCGCGCGGTCGGTCACCGCCAGCGCGTGCGGGCTCGCCTGCGCCAGCGCGCGGGCGACCGACCAGTCGACCTCAACCGGTTCGGCATCGCGGGCAGCGCCGATCCGCGAATAAAGAAAGAACGCCACCCCGATCAGCAACCCCGCGCCGACGAATCCGGTCGCCACCGCCCGGTCGCCGATCAGCAGCAGCACCGCCAGCGCGACCGCCAGCCCCACCGAACCGGCAATCGTCACCGGCGCATGGGCGTTGGTCCGGGTCAGCCGGGCAAGCGATGAATCGGGTGCGGAAGCCATCGCGCGGTGGTGGAACCGGGCGCAAGCCGCGTCAAGGCGCAGTCGGTGCGGACGATGGATGGCGTCGATCGGATGCGAAGCGATTGCCACATCCGTTCGTGCCGAGCCTGTCGAAGCACTGTCCTTTTCTTCGTGCCGCTGGGGCGCAGGAAGAAAGAAGAGCAATGCTTCGACAGGCTCGGCACGAACGGGTTGGCGTATCGCGCGAATGGGCGGGCGACCGACGGGACCGACCGCCCCTGTGCCTTACCAGATGCGGATGCGGTCCGCGGGCGCGAGGTACAGCGGCGCCCCCTGTTCGATGTCGAACCCTTCATACCAGGGGTCGAGGTTGCGGACGATCCACGCGCGCTGGCGCGACGGCGAATGCGGCGCGGTCAGCATCCGCTGGCGAAGGTCCGCCTCGCGGTAGTTGCGGCGCCAGATCTGCGCCCAGCCCAGATAGAAACGCTGCTGCGCGTTGAAACCGTCGATCACCGGCGCCGGGCGGCCGCCGAGCGAAGTCTGATACGCGTCCCACGCCGCGGTCAGCCCGGCAAGATCGGCGATATTCTCGCCCAGTGCGCGCTGGCCGTCGACGTTCAGGCCCGGCAGGCCTTCATAGGCATTATACTGGTCGACCAGCTGCTTGGTGCGGGCGTTGAACCGCTCCATGTCCTGCGGCGTCCACCAGTCGGCGAGGCGCCCGGTGGGATCGTATTTGCTGCCCTGATCGTCGAAATGATGGCTGATCTCGTGGCCGATCACCGCGCCGATGCCGCCATAGTTGATCGCGTCGTCGGCATTGGGATCGAAGAAAGGCGGCTGCAGGATCGCCGCCGGGAACACGATCTCGTTGGCGGGCGGATAGGCATAGGCGTTGACCGTCATCGGGGTCATCAGCCATTCCCACTTGTAAATGGGCTTGCCGAGCTTTTCGAGGTTATAGGCATGTTCCCACTGGTTGGCGCGCAGCGCGTTGCCGAACGCGTCGTCGCGGCGCATCTCCAGCGTCGAATAATCGCGCCACTGGTCGGGATAGCCGATCTTGGCGGTAAAGGCCGCGAGCTTGGTGCGTGCCTTCGCCTTGGTCTCGGGCGCCATCCAGTCGAGATTGTCGATCCGCCGGCCCATCGCGTCGGTGACGTTCTTCACCAGCCGGTCGGCCGCCGCCTTGGTTTCGGGCGGGAAATATTTGGCGACGTAACGCTTCGACACTTCGTCGGCGACCGCGCCGGAGGTGAAGTTGGCGGCGCGCTTCCAGCGCTCCTCCTGCTGCGGCGTGCCCGACAGGATGGTGCCGTAGAAGGCGAAATTCTCCTGGTCGAACGCAGCCGGCAGGACCGAGGCATAGCTGCGCAGCGAACGCAGCAGCATCTGGTCGCGCAGCACCGCGACGGGCGCGGCCTGGATCGCGGCGGCGGTGCCGGTGAACGCGGACGGCTGGGCGACGATCACCTCGGTGACGTTCGCGCCCGACGCGCGCAGCATCGTCGCAAAGTCGAAGCCGGGGGCGAGCTTCTGGAGCTGCGCCACCGTCATCTTATTATAGGTCTTGTTCGCGTCGCGGCTTTCGGTGCGGGTCCAGTGCGCGCGCGCGATCCGGGTTTCGTAATCGAGCACCGCCTTGGCCCGCGCCTCGGCATTGGGCTCGCCCGCAAGCGTCAGCATCCGAGCCATATGCGCGACATAGGCGTTCCTGGTTTCGACCATCTTGGCGTCGGTCGACAGGTAGTAATCGCGATCGGGCAGGCCCAGCCCCGACTGGCCCATCTGCAACGCATATTGATCGGGCTGCTTGTCGTCGATCGAGACATAGGCCCCGAACGGCCCGCCGACGCCGTTCTTCGCCGCTTCGGCGACCAGCGCGGCATAACCGGACTTGTCGTTCAGCCCCTTCACACGGTTCAGCCAGGGCTGAATGGGCGCAAGCCCCTTCGCCTCGATCGCTGCGGTGTCGAGATAGGCGGCATAGGCGTTGCCGATCTGCGAATTGGGGTTGGCGCGCTCGCCCTCGAGGATGCCGCGGGTGCGTTCCAGCGACAGGTCGGCGAGCACGGTGAACATGCCGTAATTCGACTTGTCGTCGGGGATCGGGGTGTTCCGTTCCCACGCGCCGTTCGCGTAATTGTAGAAATCGGTGCCCGGCGCGACCGATTTGTCCATACCCGCGGTGTCGAAGCCGAAACTGCCGATTTCCGGCGCGCCGCGGCTGGCGGGCGCTTCGGCCGTTTCGGTGCCCATCGGTGCCGTCGCGCACCCGGCGACCAGCCCGGTGCCCGCCAGCAAGGCGGATAGAAGGATCGAACGACGCATATTTGCCCACTCCTGAAACAATTGATCGCCGCTGTCTTAGCGCGATCATACGCCGGATCAAGGCTTGGGCCGATGCATCCTCTTGTTTCTCCGCCGCCATTTGTTGGCGATGAACAGCCGCCAGCCGATCGCGCTGAGCGCATAGCCCAGCACTGCGCCGACGAGCGCCAGGAACAACAGCCCGACGATCGTCGCCGGACCGGCCTCGGCCATGAACCAGTGGACCCAGTTGGGATCGCTCGCCACCTGGGTCATCGGCTGGCCGGGGATTTCCGCATCCCAGCGCAGCAGCCAGCGCCCGACCCGATAGGCGATCACCCAGACGATGGGCGTCGTCGCCGGGTTGGTGACGAAGGTGGTTGCCGCCGCCGCCGGGATATTGGCGCGCAGCGGAAGCGCAAAGGCGGCCGCTGCCGGAATCTGCGCGATCGGGATGATGACCCCCGCCACCATGCCCAGCGCAACGCCGCGCGGCACCGAGCGACGGGTAAAGCGCCACAATTCGGGCGCGAGCACGCGGTGCGCGATCGGGCGGAGCCACTTGTTGCGCTCCATCTGCTCGCGCGTCGGCATCTGCCGCTGGATCCAGCGGATGACGCGCATGCCGAACTGCTTGTCGTGCGCCACGCCTTCAGCCGCGATCGCGCAGGAGCCGCTGCTTGTCGCGGCTCCAGTCGCGTTCCTTGATCGTGTCGCGCTTGTCATGGACCTTCTTGCCCTTGGCCAGCGCGAGTTCGACCTTGGCCCGCCCGCGACCGTTGAAATAGATGGACAGCGGCACGAGGGTCATCCCCTCGCGCGCAACCGCGCCGTGGAGCTTGTTTATCTCCCGCGCATGAAGGAGCAGTTTACGCGGGCGCTTGGGTTCGTGATTGAACCGGTTGCCGTGGCTGAATTCGGGAATGTTGGCGTTGACCAGCCACACCGCCTCGTCACGCACCTCGGCATAGGCCTCGGCAATCGACCCCTCGCCGAAGCGCAGCGATTTCACCTCGGTCCCCGACAGCGCGATCCCTGCTTCGAATTTCTGCTCGATGAAATAATCGAACCGCGCGCGCCGGTTTTCGGCGACGGTTTTCACTTTGTCGAAGGTTTCGGGGCGCGGACGGGGCATTGCTGGGCGCGAGATAGGAGGTGTGGCGGCGAAAGGGAAGCAGACTTCCGCGCAATTCAGATCAATCCCCGCTCCATCAACATGGCGCGGATCTTCTTTTCGTTGGTCGGACCGACGTTGCGCGCGGGGACGTACCCCTCAAGCCAGGGCTTGCCAGCAGTTTCCAAAACCGCCGAGATATTCGCAAATCGATATTCGACAGAACCCTTCGTGCGGCCAGTCAGGCGTCCAGACAATAGCGTTCTTATTTCGTCTGATTTTACGACTGTTTCCCCACGGTTCGACGCTTCAAGCATCGAGACATATACATCGACCGCTGCAATCAGTTCGTCATTCGTCCATTTCTCACTCATAACAATCCCGCCCGCACCATCGCCGCATCCACCGCCTTGCGGCTCGCCTCACTCGCCGCCGTCATCGGCAGGCGGAGGTCAGTCGGGAAGCCATCGAGCACGTTGCCTACCGCATATTTGACCGGACCCGGCGAGGCGTCCGTGAACAGCGCGATGTGCAGCGCGAACAGGCGATCGTGGAGGTCGAGCGCCTTTGCCCAATCGCCACCCGCGCACGCTGCCTGGAAATCCGCGCACAGTCGCGGGGCAACATTGGCGGTGACCGAAATGCAGCCCGTGCCGCCTGTCGCATTGAACGCCAGCGCGAGTTCGTCATTGCCTGATAGCTGGACGAAATCCGGTCCGCATTCGGCGCGGGTGGCGGAGACACGGTGGATCTGACCGGTCGCGTCCTTGATGCCGACGACGCTGGGGAATGCCCTGGCGATGCGCGCGACCGTCTCCACTGCCATGTCGGTGACCGTGCGGCCCGGCACATTGTAGAGGACGATCGGCAAGTCGCTTGCGGCCACGACCGCTTCGAAATGGCGGAAGATGCCTTCCTGATTGGGGCGGTTGTAATAGGGCGGGACCATCAGCGCGGCCGCCGCACCCGCATCTTTTGCGGCGCGGATATTGTCGCAGGCGACGCGCGTATCGTTCGACCCCGCGCCCGCGATCACCGGCACCCGCCCTGAGGCTTGATCGACGCACACCCGCACGACATGAAAATGCTCGTCCGCCGACAGCGTCGCGGCCTCACCCGTCGTCCCGCACGCGACCAGCGCGGAGGAACCCTGTTCGATCTGCCAATCGACGAACTGGCGAAAATCGCCTTCCGCAAATTCGCCGTTACGGAACGGCGTAATCAGCGCCGGGATCGAGCCAGAGAACATGCCCTTAAAAAACTCCAGAAAAGCCGTAATCGGGACTAGCAGATAGGGGGGGATTCCGTATCATGTCCATCCATGGCATTCTCCACGATCAAAATCGGCCTGTTGTTCGCCGGCGTATCCGGACTCGCCGTACTTACGCCCCCAGGACAACAGACAATCGCAACCCTCGCGACGGCAATGCCCGCGCTGGCGCCCGCGCCGCAGGAGGTGGTTCAGGCCATCCCGCAAGCGTCGAGCGACTATGCGATCGGCAATGCCGTCACCGAATGGCGACGCATCCGCCAGTCGGACAATCTGCCTTTTTCCGCCTACGCCAATTTCCTGCTCGCCAATCCCGGTTGGCCGGGGGAGACCGGACGGCGATCGGCGGCGGAGACGTCGCTGGGATCGGGCGCGGAAAACCCGGCGTTGGTCGCGCGCTTCTTCGGCCAGTTCCCGCCGCTGACCGCAGCGGGCAAGCTGCGTTATGCAGAGGCGCTGATGGCGACCGGCAGGCGAAACGAAGCAACCATCCAGGCCCGCGCCGCCTGGACAATGGGGGCGCTGCGCCCGCAGGACGAAGCGACGCTGATCGGGGTTTACGGCCCCAGCCTGACGCCTGCCGATCATGACGAGCGGATGGACGCGCTGTTGTGGCAGGGCGGAACGAGCGCGGCCAGCCGCCAGCTATCCTATGTATCCTCCGCGCGCCGTCCGGTCTTCGCTGCGCGCCTCGCGATGCGGACCCGCGCGCCCGATGCGGCGAGCCTTGCCGCATCGGCAGAAACGATGGGCCGCGGCGACGCGGGCTATATCGCCGATCGCGCCAGCTGGCTGCGCGACACCGGCAACAGCATCGCCGCGCGCAACTATCTCGCCCAGCCGCGCAACGGGCTGACCCATCGCCCGAGCGACCCCGAAAAATGGTATGAAGTGCTGCTCGCCAATGCGCGCGGGGCGGCCAACGACCGGCAATATGCCGTCGCCTATAATATCGCGCGCCAGGTCGACGACGCGTTTCCCACCGGTACCGATGTCTCGGCGATGTCGCTTGGCATCCGCGACGATTATACCAGCCTGACCTGGCTCGCGGGCCAGATGGCGCATCGCTATATGGGGCGCCCTGCCGATGCCATCGGGATGTATTCGCGCTATGGCAACGGATCGCGCACCGCGCAGACCCGGTCGAAGGGGCTGTACTGGGCGGGCCGCGCGGCGGAAATTGCCGGGCAGCGCGATGTCGCCGCCAATTATTACCGCCAGGCGAGCGAATATCCCCAGCTCTTCTACGGCATGCTGGCAATCGAACAGAGCGGCCAGCCGCTGCGTCCGCCCCCGCCCACCCCGGCGCTCAACGTCGCGCCCAATATCCGGCAGGCCTATTTTCAGCAGGGCGTGGTCCGCGCCGCACAATATCTCGGCGCGCAGGGCGATCGCCGCGACCAGGCGCTGTTCCTTCGCCAGATTGCCGCCGACGCCACCAGCGAAGCCGATCATGCGCTGGGCCTTGAGCTGTCGCGAATGCTGGGTCGCCCCGAAATGGCGGTCTGGGTCGGCAAGTCGGCACTCAACAACCGCCTGCAGCAATTTGTCGGCGCGGGCTTCCCCACCGTGTCGGTGCCGAACCAGTACGCCAGCAGCTGGACGATGATCCATTCGATCGCGCGCCAGGAAAGCGAATTCGATCGCGGCGCGGTCAGCCATGCGGGCGCGCGCGGCCTGATGCAGCTGATGCCCGGCACCGCCCGCGACGTCGCGCGGACGTTGGGCATGAGCTACCAGCCCGCCTCGCTCACCAACGACACCAATTACAATATCCAGCTGGGATCGAGCTATTTCCAGCGGCGGCTCGACCAGAACGGCAACCATGTGCTCGCGCTTGCCGCCTATAATGCGGGCCAGGGCAACATGAACAGATGGCTGGCGTCGAACGGCGACCCGCGCAGCGGCACTGTCGATATGCTCGACTGGATCGAGGATATTCCGTTCTTCGAAACCAAGAACTACGTCCAGCGCGTGATCGAAAATGCCGTGGTATACGACCTGATGCACCCCGCCCGCGCCAAGTCGCGCGGGCCGTATCATGTCAGCTGGTATCTGGGACGGCGCCCGCCGCGGTGACGGAATGTGTCCCAAACCACAACGTCACCCCGGACTTGTTCCGGGGTCCACCAAGCCGCCCCGCGCATCGCATGAGCTTCTTGCGTATTGCGTGCCGCCCGGTGGACCCCGGAACAAGTCCGGGGTGACGTTTTGGGTTGGTGTTAAGTAGATAAGCATCGGATGGACCGTCCCAACTACATCACCCCGAAAGGCTACGCCGCGCTGCGCAGCGAATATGACGCGCTGTTCGCAACCGAGCGCCCGGCGTTGATCGAGACGATTTCGTGGGCGGCGGGCAATGGCGACCGGTCGGAAAACGGCGATTACATCTATGGCCGCAAGCGATTGCGCGAGATCGACCGGCGCCTGGGCTGGCTGTCGCGGCGAATGAAGGCGGCCAAGGTCGTCGATCCCGCCGCCCAGCCCGACACCTCCAAAATCTGGTTCGGGGCAACCGTCACCATCGCGGATGAGGATGACAACCAACGCACGCTGAACCTGGTCGGCGATGACGAGGCCGATGCGGGTGCGGGGCGCGTGGGGTGGAATTCGCCGATCGCTCGCGCCCTGCGCGGGGCAAAGGTGGGCGATGTGCGGCGGGTCGAATTGCCCGCAGGCGCGATCGACTATGAGGTCATGGCGATCGAATATCCGGTTTCGTGATTGCCCCTTGCCCGTTCGTGTCGCGCGCTCCGGTCGCGTTTCTCGACTTCGCCTGAAACGAACGGGTAAGGGGGTGGCGGGACGAACGTCACGACTTCTGAAAGGCCCCCCATGAACGGCGAAAACGGCTCCACCCGCCCCGGCAACATCGCGCTGCTGATCGACGCCGACAATGCGTCCCCGGCAGCCATCGACCCGGCGCTGACCGTCCTTGCCGAACTGGGCACGGTCAATATCCGGCGCGTGTACGGCAACTGGAAGAAGCCTGCGCTCAAAGGCTGGGCCGACCTTGCGCTCAAACACGCGCTCGAACCGTTTCAGCAATTCGACATCACCAAGGGCAAGAACGCGACTGACATGCGGATGACCATCGATGCGATGGACCTGCTGTTTCGCGGACGCGTCACCGGCTTTGGCCTTATGTCGTCGGACAGCGATTTTATGCCGCTCGCCATGCGTATCCGCCAGGAAGGCGTGCCGGTTTACGGCTTCGGCACCGACCGCACGCCGGAGGGGTTTCGCCAAGCCTGCACCCGCTTCATCAATGTCGGCGCGCTGGTAAAGGCGCATGAAAGCGAGCGGGTGGAGGCAAACGCAGCGGCGGCGGAAACCAAGGCCAGCGGATCGCCCCTCGACGCCGATGTGCTCGCGGTGCTGATCGACGCCTACAACGCGTCGAAGCGCGACGAGAAAGGCTATGCCAGCGTCTCCGAAATCGGCCAGCGCGCAGGCAACCGATCGAGTTTCGATGTTCGCAATTATGGCTTTCGGCGACTGTCCGACCTGATCGAGAAGATCCCCAATTTCCAGACCGAACGCCGCGAAGGCGGGCATTTGTTCGTGAAGCGGTTGCGGTAGGATCGGCCCAAGCTCAAGCCAAAACCTCTCCGTTCGTCTCGAAAGAAGTTGGAAACGAATCGATGGGGATTGTTTGCAATGATTCGGGGCACGGGGTGGCCAGCCCCCGTCGCGATTGTTACACCCCCGTGCCATGAGAACAGGCGAAATCGTAGCGCTCACCCTTTATTTCATCCTGATGCTGGGCATCGGCGTCTATGCGTGGCGCAAATCCACCAGCGATATCGATGGCTATGTGCTGGGTGGCAGGTCGCTCGGCCCCGGCGTCACGGCGCTCAGCGCGGGCGCGTCCGACATGTCGGGCTGGCTGATGCTGGGGCTGCCGGGGGCGATGTTCGCCAGCGGGCTGTCCGCGATGTGGATCGGGATCGGGCTGGCGCTGGGGGCGCTCGCCAACTGGATGCTGGTCGCGCCGCGCCTGCGCGAACGCACCGTCGCGGTAGGCGATGCGCTGACGATCCCCGATTATCTGGGCAAACGCTTTCCCAAGGGCGACGTGCTGCGCGTCGTCTCCTCCGCCGTCATCATCGTTTTCTTCACGGTCTATACCGCATCGGGCCTCGTCGCTGGCGGCAAGCTGTTCGATTCCGCGCTCGGCCAATCCTATACCGTCGGCCTGTGGGTCACCGCGGGGGTGGTCGTCGCCTATACGCTGTTCGGCGGTTTCCTGGCGGTCAGCCTGACCGATTTCGTCCAGGGCGTCATCATGTTCTTCGCGATGATCGTCGTGCCGGTCGTCGCACTTCAGATGGCGGGCGGCTGGGACGTGTCGATGGACCTGGTGCGCTCGGTCGATCCCAGCCGGCTCGACTGGTTCGAAGGCGTCGGCCTGCTCGGCCTGATCTCCGCGCTGGCATGGGGTCTGGGCTATTTCGGCCAGCCGCACATCATCGTCCGCTTCATGGCGATCCGGTCGGTCGCCGACGTGCCCACCGCGCGCAATATCGGCATGGGCTGGATGCTGGTGACGTTGGTCGGCGCGCTGGGGACGGGCTTTGCAGGCCTCGCCTACATGACCGCGCAGGGCCAGACGCTCTCCGATCCCGAGACGATCTTCATCGTCCTGACAAAGGTGCTGTTCAACGACTGGGTCTCTGGCTTCCTGCTGGCGGCGATCCTGGCCGCGATCATGTCGACGATCAGCTCGCAGCTGCTGGTGTCGTCCAGCTCGATCACCGAGGATTATTACCGCCGCTTCTTCCGTCGAGAGGCGAGCCAGCGCGAACTGGTGCTGACCGGGCGCCTGTCGGTGCTGGCGGTGGCGCTGGTCGCGATCTTCATGGCGCGCGATCCCGACAGTTCGGTGCTGTCGATCGTCTCCAACGCCTGGGCCGGGTTCGGCGCCGCGTTCGGCCCGCTGATCCTGCTCAGCCTGATGTGGGAAAAGACGACCCGCAACGGCGCGCTCGCAGGCATCCTGTCGGGCGCGGCAACCGTCGGCGTGTGGATTTTCGCTGGGCTTAGCGACACGCTCTACGAAATCGTGCCGGGCTTTGCGGTATCCTTCGCCGCGATCGTCATCGTCAGCCTGATGGAAAGCGGGAAAGCGACTGCGCGCGTCGAACCGGCGTGAACGTCGCGCGCGGGCGGGCGTTGTGATAGCATGTCGCCAATGACCGAACACCGCCCGCTCAACACCGCGCATCTGCCGCTCAAACTCCGGGTCGAGGATTATCTCGCGCTCGACCGCGAAGGCGCGTTTGCGAGTTACGAAAAGACCGAACTGATCGCGGGGGAAATACTGTTCATGAATGCGCAGCACCGCCCCCACGCCCTCGCCAAGATGGAGCTTTACGACGCGCTGCGCGACGCCCTGAGCGGAAAGGAGCATGTCCGCCCGCTGACCGAAGCGACCGTCGCGATTCCCCCCGATTCCGCTCCCGAGCCTGACATCGTCGTGACCAGCGAGCCGCATGGCGATGGCCCCATCCCCGTCGCGTCGGTGGCGCTGATCGTCGAAGTATCGGATGCCACGCTGCCCATCGACCTGAATGAGAAGCGCCTGCTTTACGCAAAGGCTCGCATTGCCGAATATTGTGTGGTCGATCTTGGCACCCGCCTGCTCCATCGCTTTGCCGATCCAGCCTCCGGCGATTTCGCGTGTTGCGAGCAATTGGCCTTCGGTCAGCCGATCGAAACCGTGTCGCTCGGAATCACGGTGGATACCACGCGCCTTTAAGCGCCTTGCCCCTCACCCCTCGCGCGGATCGGGCATTGTCACCTGCGCGCGGGTGCCGGGGGCGGCGTCTTCGTATGCGACTTCGCCGCGCAGTTGGCGCGCCAGGCTCGTAATCATCCGCGTGCCCAGGCTGGTGCGCGCCACCGCCTCGGGATCGAAATCGGCGGGCATGCCGTGGCCGTGGTCGGTGACGGTCAGGACCAGCTGGCCGTCCTTCGCCTCGATCCGCACCTCGATCTCGCCACCTGCCTCGTCATAGGCGTATTTGATTGCGTTGGTCAGCAACTCGGTCAGGATCAGGCCGATCGGAATCGCCGCGTCGGCGCTGATGACCACCGGGTCGGCATGGCAATGCACGGTGTGCGCGGGCGCGGTTTCGGCCAGCGTTTCCGCAAGGCCGCACGCCAGATCGTTCAGATCGACCAGCCCCACCTTGTCGCCGCGCCACAGCCGGTCGTGCGTCTGCGCGATCGCGGTGATCCGCGCCTGCGCGTCGCCCAGCAGACGCTGGATGCGCGGATCGTCGTCCTCGCGCATCTGAAGTTCCAGCATCGACGACACCATCGCCAGGCTGTTCTTGACACGGTGCGACGCCTCGCGCGTCAGCATCTCCTGATATTCGATCGCGGCGGACAGCTTCGCCTCGGCCTGTTGCCGCTCGATCGCAACGCCGATCAGGTTGGCGAAGCCCTGCATGAACGCCAGATCGTCCTCGTCGAACTTGCCGTCATTCGGGCTGTCGACTTCGAGCACGCCATATCGTTTGCCATCGGCATCGACGAGCACGTTGATCGCGCGGCGGATCGAGTGCTCGGCCATCAACTCCGGCGTGCGGAAACGCTCTTCCTGCTCCAGGTGATTGGAAATAACCGCCTCGCCGGTCTTGAAAGCGAAACCGGCGGGCGACGCCGTGTCAGCGCCCAGCGTCGCATGGCCCACCATTCCGGGTTCCCAGCCGACACCGGCGACCAGCTTCATGCGGTCGTCGCCATCGGGCGCATCGAGAAACTTGCAATGGCTGGAGGACATGCCCTGCGCGCACAACTCGGTCGCGCGCTGAAGCAATGCAGCGATATCGCGCGACCGCAGCGCAACCATGCCGAATTCGGCGAGGATGCGCTGCTGACGCAGACGATATTCGATGGCGTCGCCACCGGGCGGCGGCGCGTCGCTGGGCGCTTCCTCGACCACGGCCACCCGCGTTACCGGGTCAGCTTTTTATAAGCGAGACGCGTCGGACGATCGGCAGCGTCGCCCAGACGGCGGCGCTTGTCCTCTTCATAGGCTTCGAAATTGCCTTCGAACCATTCGACATGGCTGTCGCCTTCGAACGCCAGGATGTGCGTCGCGAGACGATCGAGGAAGAAGCGGTCGTGGCTGATGACCACCGCGCAGCCCGCGAAATTCTCGATCGCTTCTTCCAGCGCACCCAGCGTTTCGACGTCAAGGTCGTTGGTCGGTTCGTCAAGCAGCAGCACGTTGCCACCCTTTTTCAGCATCTTGGCGATGTGGACGCGATTGCGCTCACCGCCCGACAGCTTGCCGACATTCTTCTGCTGGTCCTGGCCCTTGAAGTTGAACGCGCCGACATAGGCCCGCGTCGACATGTCATGGCCGTTGACCTTCACATAATCGAGCCCGTCCGAGATTTCGGCCCAGACATTGTTGGCGGGATTCAGGTGGTCGCGGCTCTGGTCGACATAGCCCAGCCGCACGGTCGATCCGATCTCGATCTTGCCTTCGTCGGGCTGTTCCTGACCGGTCAGCAGCTTGAACAGCGTCGATTTGCCCGCGCCGTTCGGCCCGATGACGCCGACGATGCCGCCTGCGGGCAGCGAGAAGGACAGGTTTTCAAACAGCAATTTGTCGCCATACGCCTTGGTGACATTCTCAACTTCGATCACCTTGCCGCCCAACCGCTCGGGCACCTGGATGACGATCTGGGCCTTGCCGGGGGTGCGGTTTTCCTGGGCAGCAACCAGCTGTTCGAACTTGGCGATACGCGCCTTGGACTTGGTCTGGCGCGCCTTGGCGCCCTGCCGGATCCATTCCAGCTCGTCCTTGATCGCCTTCTGGCGGCCGCTCTCCTCGCGCTCCTCCTGCTCCAGCCGCTTCGCCTTCTTTTCCAGATAGGTCGAATAATTGCCTTCATAGGGGAAATATTTCCCGCGATCGATCTCCAGGATCCAGCCGACCACATTGTCGAGGAAATAGCGGTCGTGGGTGATCATCAGCACCGCGCCAGGATAGTCCTTCAGATGGTTTTCCAGCCAGTTGACGCTTTCGGCATCGAGATGGTTGGTCGGCTCGTCGAGCAACAGGATCGAGGGCTTTTGCAGCAGCAGGCGGGTGAGCGCGATGCGGCGCTTTTCACCGCCCGACAGGTTTTCGACCGACCAGTCGGACGGCGGGCAGCGCAACGCCTCCATCGCGACTTCCAGCTGGTTGTCGAGCGTCCAGCCGTCGACCGCATCGATCTTTCCCTGAAGCTCGCCCATTTCCTCCATCAGCGCGTCGAAATCGGTATCCTCCTTGGGATCGCCCATTTCGGCCGAGATGGCGTTGAACCGGTCGACCATGTCGGCAACCTCGCGCGCGCCGTCCTTGACGTTCTCCAGCACGTTCTTGGTCGGATCGAGCTGCGGTTCCTGGGGCAGGTAACCGACGGTGATGTTTTCGCCCGGCCATGCCTCGCCAGTGATGTCGGTGTCGATCCCCGCCATGATCTTCATCAGCGTCGACTTGCCCGCGCCGTTGGGGCCGACGATGCCGATCTTGGCGCCATGATAGAATTGCAGGTTGATGTTCGACAGCACCGGCTTGGGCGCGCCGGGGAAGGTCTTGGTCATGTCCTTCATGACATAGGCGTATGAGGCGGCCACGCGGGTCTCCGTTGGATTGCGAAAAGTCTGGAAAGGGTCGTGCGCGCATGTAGCGGCGCGGGCGCGCGAAGGCAATGTTTGCCGGGATGGCTGTGATGCGAGCCGCCCCAATCCTCGGCGTCACCCCGGACTTGTTCCGGGGTCCACTCATCCGATTGCGCATGCGTCATTGACGCCGGGAATACATTCGCCGCCCGGTAGACCCCGGAACAAGTCCGGGTGACGTTACAAGCGACCGCTTGCCCCCGGCCCCGCCGCTGCCTATCGCGGCCCCCGGAAACGGGAGGAAATTCATGCGTCTGTTCGCCGCCGCGCTGCTTTGTACCGCCACTGTGCCCCTGCCCGCACACGCCCAGGACGCAACCGACGCCGCCCGCGTCGCCGCGCTGCGCGACGCGGCGCTCACCGACACCATCGCCTGGGACATCACCGAGGGGCTGACCACCGAAGTTGGCCCGCGCATGGCGGGCACCGAGGCGGAGGCGCGCGCCCGCGCCTGGAGCGTCGCCAAGCTGAAAGCGATGGGCTTTGCCAATGTCCGCGTCGAACCCTTCACCATGCCGGTCTGGGAACGCGGCGAGGAAAAGGCCGAGATCGTCACCCCCTTCCCCCATCCGCTGATGCTGACCGCGCTCGGCAATTCGGGCGCGACGCCGGCGCGCGGGCTGACCGCAGAGGTCGTCCGTTTCGAAACTGTCGCCGAGCTTGAGGCCGCACCCGACAGCGCGGTGCGCGGCAAGATCGTTTACGTGACGCACAAGATGACCGCGACGCAGGACGGATCGAGCTACGGCCAGTTCGGCGCGGCCCGCCGTCAGGGACCGAGCGTCGCGTCGCGAAAAGGTGCGGCGGCCATCGTCATCCGCTCGATCGGCACCGACTATAACCGCAACCCGCATACCGGCGTGCAGAGCTTCGACAAAGGCACGAAGCCGATCCCCGCCGCCGCGCTTTCGATCCCCGACGCCGAACAGCTGGACCGCGTGTTCCTGCGCGGCCTGCCGGTGCGGATCAAACTGACACTCACCCCGCGCCAGACCGGCAACCACGAATCGGGCAACGTCATCGCCGAAGTGCCGGGCAGCGATCCCGATGCGGGCATCGTATTGGTCGCCTGCCACCTCGACAGCTGGGATCAGGGCACCGGCGCGTTCGACGATGCGGCGGGTTGCGGCATCGTCGCGGCGGCGGCCAAGCGGGTCATGGACGCCGGCCAGCCGCGCCGCACCATCCGCATCCTGTGGGCAGGCGCCGAGGAAGTCGGCATCTTCGGCGGCGAGGATTACGCCAAGCGCCACGCAGGCGAACGCCATGCGGTGGCGGCCGAATCGGATTTCGGCGCGGACCGCATCTGGCGCTTCTCGACCAGCTTCGATGCCGCGTCCAAACCCGTCGCCGACCGGCTCGCCGTCGCGCTCGCCCCCTTGGGCATCGGCTACAGCCCGGCGCGCGCGGGCGGCGGCGCAGACATCGGCCCCGTCATCCGCGCTAGCAACGTCGCCGCGATCGACCTGTCGCAGGACGGCACCCGCTATTTCGATCTCCACCACACGCCCAACGATACGCTCGACAAGGTGGACCCCGTCCAATTGCGGCAAAATGTGGCAGCCTGGACCGCGATGCTTGCCGTAACCACTGCTGCGACCGAGGAAATACGGGCTTCACCCCGCTCCAATTGATGGCAAAAATATGGCCGGATCGTTGCCAAGCAGTGAAGTTTGCGGTTGACGTGACCGCTCGCGGCGCTATTGCGGCAACTTCGCGACGGCATTTTGACCGGCGCGACCATGAATTATGCTTGGGAGCATTCTTATGAAGAAGATCGTTTTCGCAGCGGCAGCCGCTGGCCTGATGTCGCTCGCAGCGTGCAACAACGCAGCGGTCGAAGAAAACGCAGTCGTCCAGAACCTGGAAGACACCGCGGACAATTATGACGCGATGGCTGACATGACTTCGAACGAAGTGGCTGAAGACATGTTCGAGAACATGGCTGACAACGCAGAAGCAATGGCAGAGAACGTCGAAGACGCGATCGAAGCCAACCAGATGTAATCTGGCCTCGGTCGCCTCCGGGCGATCGGCTTGACCGGATTTTTCGGTTACGAAGGGCATCCCGAGCGATCGGGGTGCCCTCTTGCTATGCTTGACGCGCAGGCGATAGCGTTTGACGCGCCTCCGCCTCCAGCGCAGGATCGAGTTCGGGCATCGTCATGTCGACGTTGCGTTCGAGCGCATCGGCAATCGCGGTCAGCGCCGCGATCCGCGCCGCCTTGCGATCGTTGCCGTCGATCGCGATCCAGGGGGCATGCGGCGTGTCGGTACGCACGAACATATCGTGCAGCGCGTCCAGATACTCGGCCCGCCGCGCGCGGTTGCGCAGATCGTCGGCCGCAAATTTCCAGCGCTTGTGCGGGGTATCGACGCGCTCCAGCAATTCGCGGTCCTGCACCTCCTGCGTTACATGGACGAACAGTTTCAGGACGGTCGTGCCATTCGCGACCTGCTCCGCCTCGAACGCGTTGATCTCGTCATAGGAACGCTGCCATTCGGGCGTGGTCGCAAAGCCTTCGACACGCTCGACCAGCACGCGCCCGTACCAGCTCCGGTCGAAGATCGCGATTTCACCCGCTGCGGGCAGGCGCGTCCAGAAACGCCACAGATAATGCCGCGCCTGTTCTTCCGCGTTCGGAGCCGCGATCGGGTGGACGTTGAACCAGCGCGGATCCCAATCGGCGGTCAGCCGCTTGATGATCCCGCCCTTCCCGGCCGCATCCCAGCCTTCGAAGACCAGGATCGCGGGACGTTTGTGGACGATATGGGCGACCTGGATGCGCTCCAGTCGCGACTGAAGCGTGTCGATGGCCTTACGGTAGTCGCCATCGAAGGGCTTGCCGCGTTCATAGTCGCTGAGGTTGATTGCCATTGCCCACCCCTATTTCCGTCATGCCGGACTCGTTCCGGCATCCACCGGGCGGCAAGCGCCACGCTTGCATGGTGTGCGGCACGGTGGCCCCCGGCACAAGACCGGGGTGACGCATGGAACGGTGGGCGCTTACTCCTGTGCCACCACTGCCGCAGGCGCATCCTTCTTCGTTCCCGGCCCGTCGATGATGCGGATCGACAATTCGCGAAGCTGCTTCATCGACACGGTCGACGGCGCGCCCATCATCAGGTCTTCGGCCTTCTGGTTCATCGGGAACAGCACGACCTCGCGGATATTGGGTTCGCCCGCCAGCAGCATCACCATCCGGTCGATGCCGGGCGCCGAGCCGCCATGCGGCGGTGCGCCGCATTTGAACGCGTTGATCATGCCTGCGAAATTGGTGTCGACGTCTTCCTGCGAATAGCCCGCGATCTCGAACGCCTTGTACATGATCTCGGGCTTGTGGTTTCGGATCGCACCCGACGACAGCTCCACGCCGTTACAGACGATGTCGTATTGATAGGCGAGAATATCGAGCGGGTCTTTGGTCGTGAGCGCGTCCATCTCGCCCTGCGGCATCGAGAAGGGGTTGTGGCTGAAGTCGATCTTCTTCGCATCCTCGTCATATTCGAACATCGGGAAATCGACGATCCAGCAGAATTCGAAGCGGTTCTCGTCGATCAGGCCGAGTTGCTCGCCGACCCGCGTCCGCGCCGCGCCCGCCAGCTTGGCCGCCGCCAGTTCCTTACCCGCGGCAAAGAAGATGCCGTCATCGGGACCAAGGCCAAGTTCGGCGATCAGCTTGCGCGTCGCTTCCTCGCCGTGATTCTTGGCGATCGGGCCGCCGAGTTCGCCGCCCCTCTGGGTGATGTAGCCGAGACCTGCATGGCCCTCGCCGCGCGCCCAATCGTTCATTTCGTCGAAGAATTTGCGGCTCTTTTCTGCGGTGTTCGGAGCCGGAATCGCACGAACCACGCCGCCGCCTTCGACGATGCGATCGAACAGGCCGAAGCCCGAACCGCGAAAATGCTCGCTGACGTCCGAAATCAGGATCGGATTGCGAAGGTCGGGCTTGTCCGACCCGTATTTGAGCATCGATTCGCGGTAAGGGATGCGCTTGAACGGCAGCGGCGACACCTGGCGCCCCCGACCCTGCCAGTCGGCAAATTCCTCGAACACGCCGTGCAGCACCGGCTCGATCGCCTGGAACACGTCCTCCTGCGTGACGAAGCTCATTTCGAAATCGAGCTGATAGAACTCGCCCGGCGAACGATCCGCGCGCGCATCCTCGTCACGGAAACAGGGCGCGATCTGGAAATAGCGGTCGAAGCCCGCCACCATCAGCAGCTGCTTGAACATCTGAGGCGCCTGGGGCAGCGCATAGAATTTGCCGGGATGGACGCGGCTGGGAACCAGATAGTCGCGCGCGCCTTCGGGGCTGCTCGCGGTCAGGATGGGCGTCTGGAATTCGGTGAACCCCTGATCGTTCATCCGGCGGCGCAGGCTGGCGATCACGTTCGAGCGCAGCATGATGTTCTGGTGGATGCGTTCGCGCCGCAGATCGACGAAGCGGTAACGCAGGCGCACGTCCTCCGGGTAATCGGCCTCGGCCGCGACAGGCAGCGGCAGGTCGCCCGCCATGCTCTGCACGGTCGCCTCCAGCGCGCGGATTTCGATGGCGCCGGTGGGCAGATTGGGGTTCTTCGCTTCGGCCGAACGCGCGACGACCTCGCCGGTGATCGTCACGACGGATTCGCTACGCAGCGATTCGATCACCTTGAACGCCGGGCCGTCGACCTCGGTCACGATCTGGGTGATGCCGTAATGGTCGCGCAGATCGATGAACACCAGATCGCCATGATCGCGCTTCTTGTGCACCCAGCCCGAGACACGAACGGTGTTGCCGACATCGCTTTCGCGGAGCGCGGCGCAATTGTGGGTGCGATAGGCGTGCATTTTCTTATCTCGCTCTGATTGTCGTCATCCCTGCGAAAGCAGGGATCTCAGGCCGCATGGATGCTGCTGGAGGCATGAGATGCCAGCTTTCGCTGGCATGACGCTTCAACAAATAACTGGCCCGCGCGAATCCGTTGCACGAGCCGCTTTGTCAAGGCGCGCGGGCGCGTTATGGGGGCGCGATGAAGATTCATCCGCTGATAGAGGACTCGAAAAGCCTCGCCGAACTCTGCGCCCGCCTGTCCACCGCCGATTTCGTTACCGTGGACACCGAATTCATGCGCGAGAACAGCTATTGGCCCGAACTGTGCCTGATCCAGATCGCCGACGCGCACGAAGCCGCCGCGATCGACCCGATGGCGCCG
Organism: Pseudomonadota bacterium; assembly: GCA_023418595.1. Classification (GTDB taxonomy): domain Bacteria; phylum Pseudomonadota; class Alphaproteobacteria; order Sphingomonadales; family Sphingomonadaceae; genus Sphingomonas. The sequence continues at coordinate 89,801 of JAEZZI010000020.1, read as the reverse complement.
GGCATCGACCTGAAACCGTTGCTCGATCTGCTGACCGAGAATGAGGATGTGCTGAAGGTCATCCATGCCGGCGGGCAGGATCTGGAAATCATCTACAACCTGACCGGCAAGACCCCGCACCCGATGTTCGACACCCAGATTGCGGCGATGGCGCTGGGCCAGGGCGAGCAGGTTGGCTATTCGAACCTCGTCGAAAGCTATCTGGGGATCGTCGTCGACAAGGGCGCGCGCTTTACCGACTGGTCCAGACGCCCGCTCGACGCGCGCCAGATCGACTATGCGATCGCCGACGTCACGCATCTGTCCAGGATTTTCCCCAAGATGCTGGAAAAGCTCCGCAAGACCGGACGCGGGCTGTGGCTGAACGAGGAAATGGAGCGGATCGGCAATGCCGACAATTACCGCGTCGATCTCGATCGGGTGTGGCAGCGCATTCGCATCAACAGTCGCAAGGCCGATGTGCTGGGACGGCTGAAATCGCTTGCCCGCTGGCGCGAGCTTGAGGCGCAGAACAAGAACCTGCCGCGCGGGCGCATCGTCAAGGACGAGACGCTGGCCGACATCGCCTCGCACCCGCCGCGCAAGCAAGGCGACCTGTCCAAGGTGCGCGGGCTGTCCGCGGCCTGGGCGGGGAACGATATCGGCGGCCGGATGATGGCCGCGCTGGAGGCGGCGACGCCGTTGCCGTCGTCGGAAATGCCCGGTCGCGACGAACGCAAGCCGTCGCTGGGCAAGGACGGCGCGCTGGTCGCCGACCTGCTCAAATTGCTGCTGAAAATCCGTGCCAAGGAAATCAACGTCGCGTCGAAACTGCTGGCGCGCACCGACGATCTGGAAGCGCTGGCGGCGGGTGTCAGGGATCAAATGCCCATCCTTGAGGGTTGGCGCTACGAACAGTTCGGACGTGACGCATTGGCGCTGGTCGAAGGGCGCATGGCGTTTGCGGTGCTGGACGGAAAGCTGAAGATGACCCGAACGGAGGAAACCGCATGATTCGCCTGGCTCCCGCCCTCTCGGCTATGGTCGCCCTGCCGCTCGTCGCCTGTGCCCAGGTGCCGCCCGTCGACGAAACGCCCGTGATGGGTGCGGGCGACTGCGACGCGTCGAAGCTGTCCGACATCATCGGCAAGACAGCGACGGACGCGCTGGTCGCCGACGCCCAGAAACGCGCCGGCGCCCGCACCACCCGCGTCATCAAGCCGGGCCAGCCGGTGACGATGGATTATCGGACCGACCGCCTGAACATCGAGGTGACGGAGCGCAATGTCGTGACCGCCACACGCTGCGGCTAAGCCCCTGTCCGTTATTGCGAGCGAACGCTAGGATATAAGGCGGCTCCCCCCTTCCCGTCATCCCAGCGAAAGCTGGGATGTCAGGCTGGCAACCCCTTCCCGTCATTGCGAGCACAGCAAAACAATCCAGTGCACGGCACGTGACGCTGATTGCTTCGCTACGCTCGCAATGACGGACAGACGGGTCGAACCGCTCGTTCACGCTCGCTCCGGCTTCAACCCCATCGCGTTCGCCAGCATCTTGTGCCGCTTGGCCACCGCTTCGCCGTAGAGCGCGGCGTCGCGCGGCTCCAGGCTCAGCGCCAGTCCCTCGCCGTCGATGACCACGCTGGACCGTTTGAGCGGCCCGGCGACACCGCCGCTCAGCCGCTGGCCCAGCCGGATCGCGAGGCCCCATTGCGCCGCGCGCGCCAGTTCCCCCCAGTCTGCAAGCGCGGCCAGCGGTTCCGGCGCATCCACGCCGCCGCCCAGCGCCGTGTGCAGCGCCTGCGCCACCATCGCCCGCCCGCGCGCATCGATCGCCACCCAGTTGCCGTGAAGCGCGATTTCTCGCCCGCGTTCATCGCGGAACTCGGGATTGGCCTGCCACCCCACATCGGCCAACAGGCATGCGGCGTGGCGCAGCCGCTCGTCCTCGGGCGGATCGTCAAAGAGCGGCGCGATCCAGCGCGCGATCAGGTCGCCATGCTCGGTGAACCGTCCCAGCCGTGCACCCTCGTCGCGCGCCGCCTCGATCAGCGGGTCGAGCGCGCGTTCCTCCGGCGACAGCCGTTCGTACAGCAGCCCCTCGCGCAAGCCGTATGCCGATGCGATGGTGGTCGAACAGCCGAGCTGGCGCATCAGGATCGACAGCAAGGCCGACGCGTCGACCAATGTGGGGATGCGCCCGCCCGACAGGTTCGGAACCGCCTTCAGCCGCCCGCGCGACATGCGCCCGACGCTGCGCGCGATCCGGGAAACCGCCGCTGCATCCATGCAATATCCGTGGATGACTGGCAGCGGATAGCCCGACAAATGCATTTCCAGCCGCGCCAGCGCGCGCCACGATCCGCCAACCAGATAGAAGGGCAAATCTTCTCCGGCGCCGCTCCATCCGGCATCGCGAATCAGCTTGGCGACGCGGCGTTCGAACGTCGCCTTGCCGGCGCCTCGCATTTGCGGGATGCGAAGCACGCCCAGCGGAAAGGATGCGCGGTCGAGCACCTCGCCGCCCCTAACCCGCACCAGTTCCAGGCTGCCGCCGCCCAGATCGCCGACGATCCCGTCGGCGTCGGGAATGGCGGAAATCACGCCCAGCCCTGCGCCGATCGCCTCGTCCTCGCCCGACAACAGTTCGACCTTCAGGCCCAGCAGCCGCGCGGTTTCGATCAGTTCCTGTCCGTTCGACGCGTCGCGGACGGCAGCGGTGGCGACGGTGCGCAGCTCGCCCACCTCCATTTCTCGCGCGAGCAATGCGAAACGGGCGAGCGCAGTGTGGGCGACGGCCAGCGCTTCGGAATCGATCGTGCCGCTTTTCGCCAGCGACTTGCCGAGCCCCGCCAGTACCTTTTCGTTGAACAGCGACGCGGGCAGCCGACGCGGGCCTTCATAGACGACCAGCCGGATCGAGTTCGACCCGATATCGATGATCGCGGTGCGGCTTCTACCCGACGGGACGGCCTCGGGCTTGCGCTTGAACAGACGCGTCGCCATCAGGGTTCGCGGTGGATCGCGCGGCGACGCCGCAGCGACAGTTTCTGCGGCATCGATTCGCGCGATTCGAGCGCTGCGCCGCGGCCCGACAGCGACGGGTTGGTCATGAAATAGCGGTGGAGGTTGAACGGGTTCGACCCGGACTCGATCCGAGTATAGCTGCCGTCCGGCTGCAATTCCCAGCTCTGTTCGCTGTCGATCAGATTGGCAACCATCACTTGGTCCAGCACCTGATCGTGCACCGTGGGGTTGAGCACGGGAAGCATATATTCGACCCGGCGGTCGAGGTTGCGCGGCATCCAGTCGGCCGACGAGATATAGACCCGCGCCCCGTCGTTCGGCAGCGTCTTGCCGCGCCCGAATGCCCAGATGCGGCTATGTTCCAGGAAGCGCCCGACCACCGATTTGACCCGAATATTCTCCGACATGCCCGGCACTCCGGGCCGCAGACAGCATATCCCGCGCACGATCAGTTCGACCTCTACCTCCGCTTCGCTCGCCTCGTAGAGTTTTTCGATCAGGATGGGATCGACCAGCGAATTCATCTTCGCCCACACCGCGCCCGGTCGTCCGGCGCGCGCATGGTCGATCTCGGCATCGATCAGCGCCAGAATATCGCCCCGCATGTCGCGCGGCGACAGCGACAGCAATTCAAGCGCGTCGGGCTGCACATAGCCGGTGATATAGTTGAACAGCTGCGCCGCATCGCGCCCCAGCCGCGGATCGGCGGTGAAGAAACTGAGGTCGGTATAGATGCGCGCGGTCTGGGGATGATAATTGCCGGTGCCGAAATGGCAGTAGCTTCGGTATTGTCCGCCTTCGCGCCGGACGACCATCGATACCTTGGCGTGCGTCTTCCAGTCGATAAAGCCATAGACGACCTGAACCCCGGCGCGTTCGAGCGCAGAGGCCCAGAGCAGATTCTGTTCCTCGTCGAACCGCGCCTTCAGCTCGACCACCGCGGTCACCGACTTGCCCGCTTCGGCCGCCGCGATCAGCGCGTTGACGACGGCGGACTGCTTGCCCGCGCGGTAGAGCGTCTGCTTGATCGCGACCACGTCGGGGTCGGCGGCGGCTTGTTTGAGGAAAGCAAGCACCACGTCGAACGTCTCATACGGATGATGAACGACGATGTCCTTCGCACGGATCGCCGCGAAGCAGTCGCCGCCATATTCGCGAATGCGTTCGGGGAATCGCGGCGAGTAGGGCGGGAATTTCAGATCGGGTCGGTCTTCCTCGACCAGAAAGGCCAGGTCAGCGATGCCGATCAGCCCGCCGCGTTCGGACAGCACCGCGTCGCCGCCGCCCAGTTCCTCCTGCAACACCGCTTCCAGTTCGGCAAAGATGTCGTCCTCGACCTCCATGCGGATCACGCGCCCGCGCCGACGGCGTTTGATCGCCGACCGGAAATAGAGGACCAGATCCTCGGCCTCTTCCTCGATCTCGATATCGCTGTCGCGCAGCACCCGGAATGCCGATGCACCGCGTACCTGATAACCGGGGAACAGGATTGCCGAGAATCGCTCGATCAGCCGCTCGACCGCGACATAGCGCGCCGGATCGCCGGGCATCCGCACGAACCGCGGCAGGGACGGCGGCAGCAAGACCAGTTCGCGGATGCGCTCGCCATCCGATTCCCGCACCAGATCGAATATGACGCTCAGGCCCCGGTTGGGGATGAATGGAAAGGGATGCGCAGGGTCCAGCGCCTGGGGCGTCAGCACGGGATAAAGCTGCTCGCGGAAATATTGCGAAAGCCAATCCTCGATCTCGCCGGTGATGTCGCTTTCGACCAGCACTTCGATCCGTTCGGCAGCCAGTTCACGGCGCAGGTCTTTCCACACCGCCTGCTGATCGTCGACCAACGCCGCCGCCTCGCGCACGATTGCCGCAAGTTGCTGGCCGGGGGTCAGCCCGTCGGACGAGCGCTGCTCGACATCCTGGAGCTGCTGGCCCTTCAGCCCCGCCACGCGGACCATGAAGAATTCGTCGAGATTCGACGCAGAGATGGACAGGAACCGCACGCGCTCCAGCAACGGATGCGCGGCGTTGCACGTTTCCTCCAGCACCCGGCGATTGAACGCCAGCCACGACAATTCGCGGTTGAACAGCCGTGCCGAACCGCTGTTGGATACGAACGGATCGTCGTCTTCGTCGTTCACATTGGCGGCCGTTCGCGTGGTCATGCACCCTCGTTGAGCAGCTTGTGCTCGGTCAATGTGGCCTTTGCCACGGGGATGGACAAGCGGCCCGATCCGCGCCGCCAGCTTTCCTGTTCCAGCGCATCGACGACCATCAGGATCGCGACATAGCTGCGCTCGATCCGCCGGGCGAGCCAGCGGATCACCTCGGGCCGCGCATCCAGCCGACGCCGCTCGATCAGATGCGCGAGCAGGTCATGGACCAACGCATCGTCGGGAAGGTTGATCCGAAGCACCGGCGTCGCCCCCAGCCGCGAGCGCAGATCGGGCAATCGCACCGGCCATTCGGGGGGGGCGGCATCGGCGACGATCACTAGCGGCTTGTGCAGTGCCTGCGCCTGGTTCCAGGCGTGGAAGATGTCGGCTTCGGCAACGCTTTCGGCATTGTCGATGATCGCAGCACCGGTCTTGGCCGAAAAAACCCGCGCCAAAAGCGTGCGCCCCGATTTGCGTGGCCCCACGATGAGCGCCGCCATCACCGGCCAGGTCGCCCAGCGTTCCAGTTGCTGGACCGCCTGCGCATTGGCGGGGGACACCAGAAAATCGTCGTCGCCCAATTCTTCCGGCCAGCCGAGCGGCAGGTCGAATTGGGTCATTCGCCGTCGGGCTCCGGGCCCTCCGCCGACGCGGCGGGGGCGGGCGCGGCGCGGCGGATGCGCAGTGTTCCCGGCCCTTCCTGAACCTGCCAGCCGCGTGCTTCAAGCTGCTGGCGCAATGCCGACAGCGAGCCGTTATAGGTCACGCTCATCACCGACACGCCGCCCAGCGCCAGGCTGCTGGTATTGGCCGCCGACACGCCGGGTATGGCCCTGAGCGCCGCTTCGGACGACGACACCGCACCGACGCCGGGGCTGTCATACTGGATCGCAAAGCTCTGGCCCGTGGTGGTCGGGGCCGGAGCGACGCTGGTGGGGCCTTCCTCCACCGGCAATTCGACAGGCGCGACTTCCTCGGGCTGTTCGGAGGGCGGTACGAAACTGAGCAGCGCGTCGGGGCGAAGGATGCCGCTGGCCAGGCCGCGCTGATAGGCGGCGTCGAGGCGTCGAATGCCCTCGTCCAGCAGCGCCGGAATGCCGTCGGCGTCGCGCACGCGCAGCGAAAAACGCTCAAGCTCGATATTGTCGGGACCGTATCCGGCGGTGAACACGCCCACCACCGGCCCGCCGGGAAACTGGCGATACAGTTCGACCTGCGGGATCACCATGTCGCGCGCGCCATACTGGTTCAGGATCTGACGCCACCAGCCCCGCCCGCGCCGCCCGGTCTGTCCCTGATTGAGCAGCAGCGCATCGGGACCAGTGCCGGTCAGGCGGACATAATCGATCGTGGAGCCCGCGGTGCGATAGCGATTCCAAGCCTGATTCCATTCGGTATCGCGCTCGTAAACGGTCGCCGCGCCGCCCGAAATCTGCACCGGCACGACCAGCATCGGCGGCGAGCGCGGAACGGTGACTGCGACGCCCAGCAACTGTCCGGCGCGTGCGCGGCTGAAATTGACGCCCAGCCGCGCGACATAGCGATTGGGTCCGATCTGTTCGTTCTCGATGACGATCCCGGTGACGAGGCCGTTCAGCGCCGAATCGGGGAGCGACGACGGGCTGCCCCGCAGCCGCTGCGACAATTGCTGCCAGCCCTTGCGTTGCGCCAGTCGCCAACCATTCTGCCGCGCCTGATCCGCGGTTGCGCCGCGCACGTCGACGACGATGCCGGTCACCTCGAAGCTGCCCGACGAATCAACCCGGTCGCCCGCTTCGTCCATTTGCGCGACGACAGCGGTCCCGGTCGCGACCAGCGCGAGCGCGGACAATGAAGCGGCGATGCGGAAAACGTTACGACTGGCCATGTGCGCCGCCCTTTTGACGCGGTGTGAGTGGAAATCCAAGCACGATGTGGCTAACGCGCATGGCCATGAGCGACGAAGCGAAGCCGAACGGCCCCTATACCTATGCCCAGGCGGGCGTTTCGATCGATGCGGGCAACGCACTGGTCCGCGCGATCGGACCGCTGGCTCGTTCCACGCGGCGTCCCGGCGCGGACGCAGACCTTGGCGGGTTCGGTGGCGTGTTCGACCCCAAGGCTGCCGGGTACAGCGATCCGCTGCTGGTCGCGGCCAATGACGGCGTCGGCACCAAGCTGAAACTGGCGATCGAACATGACGCGCATGACGGGGTCGGCATCGATCTGGTCGCGATGTGCGCCAACGACCTGATCGTGCAGGCGGCCGAGCCTCTGTTCTTTCTCGATTACTACGCCAGCGGGAAACTGGACAATGATGTCGCGACCCGCGTGATCGCGGGGATCGCCGAGGGGTGCCGACAGGCGGGCTGCGCGCTCATCGGCGGCGAGACCGCGGAAATGCCGGGCATGTATGCCGACGCCGATTACGATCTGGCGGGCTTCTGCGTCGGCGCGGTCGAACGCGACCGGTTGCTGACCGGCAACAAGGTAGCGGCGGGCGACGTGATCCTGGGGCTGGCGTCAAACGGCGTCCATTCCAACGGCTTCTCGCTGGTGCGCCGACTGGCGGTGGACAAGGGTTGGGCTTTGAATGCCCCTGCCCCATTTGACGGCTCGCAAAGCCTGCTCGATGCGCTGATGGCGCCGACGCGTATTTACGTGAAGGCGCTGCTGCCGCTGGTGCAGGCCGGTCGCATCCATGCGCTCGCGCACATCACCGGCGGCGGCCTGCTGGAAAATATCCCGCGGGTGATGCCCGCCGGATGCCACGCGGTGGTCGATGCCGGGGCTTGGGACTTGCCCGCGCTGATGGGCTTTTTCCAATCCGAAGGCGCGATCGTGCCCGAGGAAATGGCGCGCACTTTCAACTGCGGGATCGGCATGGTCGTGGTGCTCGCTGAGGACGAGGTTGCGGGCGTGACGCAGGCGCTGGAAGCAGCGGGTGAGCGCGTGTTCCGCATCGGCCAGGTCGAGGCCGGAGAGAAGGGCTGCACCGTGGCCGGGCCTGCGGGTTCGTTTGCCAGCGCAACCGACTGGACCGCGACGCATAATGGCTAACCCCTCTCCGTTCGTTTCGAGCGAAGTCGAGAACCGGGAACTAGGCGCTCGTGAGCGTTTCTCGACTTCGCACGAAACAAACGGAAGCGTTTGGCCGAAGCGAACGGAGGATGTGTGGCTGATCGCGTGAAAGTCGGCATCCTGATTTCGGGCCGCGGCTCGAACATGATGTCGCTGGCCGAGGCCATATGCGATCCGGCCTGCCCCTATGAAATCGCGCTGGTCGCGTCCGACAAACCCGACGCCCCCGGCCTGACCTTCGCCCGCGACAATGCCATCCCCACCTTTGCGCTGTCGCCCAAGGGCATCGGCAAGCCCGCCTATGAAGCCGAAATCGACCGCGCATTGCGTTCCGCGGGCGTCGAAATCATCGCGCTGGCCGGCTATATGCGCCTGCTCTCCGACGATTTCGTCGCACGCTGGCGCGGGCGGATCATCAACATCCACCCCTCGCTGCTGCCCAAATACAAGGGCCTCGACACCCACGCCCGTGCCATCGACGCGGGCGATGCGGAGGCGGGCTGTTCGGTTCATGTCGTGACCGAGGAACTGGACGGCGGCGAGGTGCTGGGTCAGGCACGCGTACCGATCCTGCCGGACGACACGCCGGAAAGCCTTGCCGCCCGCGTGCTGGTCGAGGAACATCGCCTCTATCCCAAGATCCTTGCGGAGTTCGTGCAGCGATGAGTCCCGATCCCGAAGCCCATATCGCCAAATTACGTGAAATCGCGCTTGCGCTGCCCGAGACGGCGGAGAAAGTCTCCCACGGCGCGCCGATGTTCTACATCGAAAAGGGCAAGGCATTCGCCTATTTCAGCCACGATCATCACGCCAATGGCGAGACCGCGGTGCTGGTCAAGACCAGCGGCGTCGAGGAACAGGCGATGCTGATCGAGCATGACCCCGATCTTTATTACAAGCCGCCCTATCTCGGGCCGTCGGGCTGGGTCGCTATCCGGGTGGGCGCGGATGACACCGACTGGGACCATGTCGGCGACCGGGTCGCGATCAGCTGGGAACTGGTCGCGCCGCGCAGGTTGCTGGAGGCAGGCGGCAGATAATTCCTCCCCCCTCGGGAGAGGTGGCAGCATATAGTGCTGACGGAGGGGGCGCCAAGCAGCGCAACGCTCGCGGCCAACCCCCTCCACCATCCTGCGGATGGTCCCCCTCCCCCGATGGGGGAGGAGCTAAAGGTCAGCCCACAATCTCTTCGGGCTTGAAGAAGTAGTCGATTTCGATCTTCGCATTCTCTTCCGAATCCGAACCGTGAACCGAATTGGCTTCGATCGATTCGGCGAGTTCCTTGCGGATCGTGCCGGGTTCGGCGTTTTCCGGGTTGGTCGCACCCATGATGTCGCGGTTGCGCTGTACGGCGTTTTCGCCTTCCAGCACCTGCACGACGACCGGCCCCGAAATCATGAACGACACCAGGTCGTTGAAGAAAGGGCGTTCCTTGTGGACCGCATAGAAGCCCTCGGCCTGTTCCTTGGTCATCTGGATACGCTTGGACGCGACGACGCGCAGGCCGGCTTCCTCGAGCATCTTGGTGACCGCACCGGTCAGGTTGCGGCGGGTGGCGTCGGGCTTGATGATCGAAAAGGTACGGGTGGCGGCCATGGTGGTCGCAGCTCCTGAAAAATTGAGGGTTGGGAAAGTGGCGCTCCCCTAGTCGGCGAGCCGCCCAAAGGCAAGCGCGGTCAGCCGAACAGCCGCCTGGCCGAACGGTCGAGCATCAGGAGTTGCCACAGCGTCCGGCCATGTTCGGCGCGGCCCGACTGGTGATCGGCAGCGATCGTCTGAATCGTCTGAGGATCGAACCACGCGCCCAGCACCGGCGATTTGGCAAGCGCCATCGCCTCGCCCGCCAGGCTGCCGCGAAACCAGGCGCTGATCGGGGTCACGAACCCCATCTTGGGGCGATATAGGATCGATTTGGGCAAATAAGGCTCCATCGCCTTCTTCATCAGCCATTTGCCTTCGCCGCCGCTTATCCGCATCGACGGCGGCAGCGTTGCGGCAAATTCGATCAGCCGGTGGTCGAGCAACGGCTCGCGCGCCTCAAGGCTGACGGCCATGCTGGTGCGATCGACCTTGGTCAGGATGTCGCCCGGCAGCCAATGTTTGAAATCGGCATATTGCGCGCGGTCGAGCGCGTCACGTGCCGGCGCATCGCGCATCGTCTCGACGATCCGCGTCTCGCCGCGATGATTGCCGAGCGCGCGGCGCATGGCGTCCGAATAGAGGCGCTGGCGGTCGGGATGCGTGGTCACGCCGACCGCGTCGGCATAGGCCTGACCGCTGGTCGCCGCGAGCGCCAGCAGCGTCGATTTGGCGCGCAGGGGACGCGGCGCCCAGTCGGCCTTGGGATAGAGCGCCCCCAACTTGCCGAACCATTTTGCGCGCTGGGCATCGGGAATCAGCCCGCGCACCCGCTCTTCGGCGGCAAAGAATTTGTGGCGGCGATACCCGGCCATCGCCTCGTCCGCGCCGTCGCCCGACAGCGCCACCGTCACCTGTTCGCGCGCTAATTGGCAGACGCGATAGGTGGCTAGCGCAGAGGCATCGGCGAAAGGCTCGCCGAATGCCGCGGTCAGCGTATCGATCAGGCCGAAATCGTCGGCGTCCACGGTCCGGATGCGGTGATCGGTGGCGAAGCGTTCGGCGATCAGCGCGGCGTGCGCGCGTTCGTCATGGCCAGCCTCGTCGAAACCGATGGTGCAGGTCTTGACCGGCGACCGGCTCGCCTCGGCCATCAGCGCGACGACCGCGGAGCTGTCGACGCCGCCCGACAGGAACGCGCCCAGCGGCACGTCGGCGACCATGCGCGACCGCACCCCCGCGCGCAGATGCCCGGTCAACTCCGCCGTCAGGTCGGCAGTCGATCCCTTGGCGCGCTTCGAAAAGTCGATGTCCCACCACTGGGTCGGGCGCGGCACCGGCTTGCCACGTTCGATCATCAGGAAATGTCCGGCGGGGAGCTTCTCCACGCCTGCGACGATACACGCATCGTCGGGCACATAGCCGAGCGTCAGATAATCCTCGATCGCGCGAATGTCGGGCGAGCGCCGCACCAGCGGGTGCGCGAGCAGCCCTTTCAGCTCGGACGCGAACGCGATGCCGCCGTCCGACAGGGTGACTAGGTGCAGCGGCTTCACCCCCATCCGGTCGCGCGCGAGAAACAATGTCTGACGCTCGCCGTCATACAGCGCGAAGGCGAACATGCCGTTCAGCCGCGACAGCAGATCCGGTCCCCAGGCGCGCCAGCCGTGCAGCAGCACTTCGGTATCGCTCTTGGTGCGGAACCGCGCGCCCTTGGCCTTCAATTCGTCGCGGACTTCGCGGAAATTGTAGATTTCGCCGTTATAGCTGACCGCCAGCGCATCGTCGGTCATCGGCTGCGCGCCGCCGCCCAGATCGATGATCGACAGGCGGCGATGGCCAAGCCCGATGCCCGGCGCAGTCCATACCCCAGAACCGTCGGGGCCGCGATGCGCCAGCGCGTCGGTCATCATCGCGATGCGCGCAGGATCGACCGGCTTGGGAGTAGCGGGGTAGAATATCCCCGCAATGCCGCACATCAGTCGGCACGTCCGGCGGCGGTGTCGGCAAGCATGTCGAGCGGGCCGAGCGCGGCCAGAAACGCCTCGATCTCGTTCCGCGCGCTCCCGTCGGTCCGCTCGGCGGAAACCAGGATCGCGACGCCCGACTGCGGGCCGCCCAACATGCGGTTCTTCAGGGTTTCGAGCTTCACGGCTTTCGCGCTGCTGGAGAGGACATTGCCGACGCGATACCACGTCACCGCGTCGCGCTCCACCGGTCCCGGTCGCACCATCCGCACCGCCGATCCGCCCGCGATCGGCGGCAAGTCCTGTACGCGGATCCACTCGCCTTCCTCGCGGATCGCGCCTTGGCCGAATGCGATCAGTTCCTTGCCCTCGCGCTGGCTGTCATAGACCGCGATGGCCAGGTCCACCGCTCGCCCCTGCCCGTCGCCATAACGCCCGATCAGGAAATGGTCGGCGTTAGGATAATAGGGCGTCCACGGCGCGCGCGCATTCATCGATATCCGCTGCCAGCCCGGCACCTCGGGAAGCGCAATCTGCGCGGGCAGCGTATCGGCGCGCGCGGCGATCACGCTTGCCCAGATCGCGAACAGCACCGGAATACCCAGCACCGCGCCGGTCGCCGTCACCGCATCGATCCGCCGCGTGACCGGCTTGTCGAGCGCTGCCGCATCGAACCACGGCGCGTCGGGATCGCGATCGAACCAGCGCCAGCCGATCGCCAGCACCGCCGCCATCACCGCCGCGAAGAACACCCAGCCATAGACGATATGATCCATCCCCGTGGCCTGCTCGATCGAGGTCCACCACGCGGCATAGATCGTTCCCCATGCGCGCAGGCCGTTGGCGATCATCGGCACGACGAACGCCATCGCCAGGAACGCCGCGCGCCGCCGCCATGACACGAAACAGACGTTCGCGACCAACGCACCATAAGCGACCATCGCGATCACGAATTTCGATCCCGAACACGCTTCCGCCACCTCGAACACGCCGCTGGGGGTGTAGATCAGCACACCGTCCACCGTCGCGGGCACGCCGAATGCGTGGAGCAGCGGCATGATCATCGCGACCGTCAGGTCCTGCAGCGGCTTTTCGAGGAAATCGCCGAAGGGAACGAGGAAGCTGAGATAGAAAAGCGGGAACAGCATCCCGCGCGCGACCTGTGGCCCCAGCAACGTCACCACCGCGCCTTGCAGCATCAGCACCAGCCCGGCATGGCGGACCAGTCCGACCGCCGCGGCATCGCCGATCAGCCAGCCGAACCCTCCCGCGCCGACCAGCGCCAGTCCCGGCCACCACGCCGTCGGCGTCAGCTTCGCCAGATCGTCCCTGCGCTGCCACACCAGCCAGCCGACCACCGGCAGCACGAACAGGCAATGGCCATAGGTCGTGCTGTTCCAGTAAATGCCCGCCAGATCGGCGACGTCGCGGTGAAAGATCGCGAGCAACGCCGCCCAGCTTGCCGCGAGCAGGATCAGGTGCCGACGCCAGCGCAGCGTGTGCGCGTCGCCTTTCGCCGCAAATTCGGGATGGAATGCAACGGTCACGCGGCGTCGCGCAGCTTTGCGGGTGTCGCCCGCCCCTGCCCCACCAGATCGTCGAGCGCCGCCAGCCGCGCGTCCCAGCCATAGCGCGCGATCACCCGCTCGCGCGCCGCCTTGCCCTTGGCGCTCGCACCCTTGCGGCCGGACAGCAACGCGGCGACCTGTTCGGCAAATTCGCCTGCGTCACCGCCGACCAGGATCGTGCCGTCATGGTCGATCCCTTCCGCCGCCGATGGGGTTGCCACGACGGGCAGCGCCATTGCCATCGCCTCCAGCACCTTGTTCTGGATACCGCGCGCCAGTTTCAAAGGCGCGACCGCGACGCTGGCGGCGGCAAGCCAGCCGCGCACATCCTCCACCTCGCCGGTGACGATCACGCTGTCCGACGCCAGCGCCTTCACCGCATCGGTCGGGTTGCGCCCGACAATCGCGAAGCGCGCCTTTTTGTGCCGTTCGCGGATGCGCGGCAGGATATCGTTCGCGAACCACCGGACCGCCTCGACATTGGGCGGATAATCCATCTGGCCAGTGAAGACGATCAGCGGTCCCGACTCCTCCACCGCGCGGAACGCCGCGCGCGGATCGAAATGCCCGGTGTCGATGCCGTTTTCGACCGCCATGACCCGCTCCGCCCCGCTGCGGCGGCGGAACAGTGCGGCTTCCGCCTCGCTGACGAACAGGCTGGCGCGCGCGCGGGCTGCGATGCCGCGCTCATAGGCGCCGAGCAGCCGCGCCTCGCGTTTCATCATCAGTTTCTTCGGCAGTGCTTCGGTCTTGGCATAATCCGCAAACTTGGCCGAATCGACGTCGCAGAAATCCATGATGAACCGTCCGCGCGGTTTGAACGGGACGTACTGCGCCATCTGGCTGGAGAAACAGTAGATGGTGTCGATATCGCTATGCTCGAACAGCCGGTCGACCGCCGATTGCAGCGCGCGGTTCTCGAACGCGGTCAGCGACACCGGCTTGCGGCGGATCAGCGCCTCCAGCGCCGCCGCCTCGTCGCTCTTGCCGCGCCACACGACCGACTGGCTGGCGGTGTAGCGGGCAAGCGCCGCCTTGTGTTCGATGTCGCGATATTCGTCGGCAAAGGTAACGAGGTGAACGCGGCGCTTTTTCGACAGATATTTGAGGATGTTGAACGCGCGGATCTTGTCGCCGCGATTGGGCGGATACGGCATCCGGTGACAGAGAAAGAGGATGTCGCCCATCAGCCCAGCCCCTTAGCGATCCAGGGACCGATGCGGTTGGCGAGGCCAAGCGGCAGCTTCTGCCAGGCCGCGACCTGCAACCGGTATTTCGGGCTTAGCGGGTTGATCTCGCGCGGCGCTTCGCCGTCCGCAGCGCGCTTGGCATAGGCGAGCGGCTCGCCCTCAAACCCCCAATTGCGTTTGAAGGCGGCCGCCCCCGTGCCAGTCTTCGAACGCCCGAAATCGAACCGCGAGCAGCCGCGCGCGCGCGCATCGCACATCAGCGCGTAATACATGCGGTCATTGGCGCGCAGCGCGCGTGCTTGCGCCGTGCCGCCGCCCCAATAGGGATAGACGGTGCCGCGCCAGTAAAGGCTCAGCACACTCGCCACCGCGCGGCCCTGATGCCGGACGGTCAATATGTCGGCACGGTCGCCGAACGCATCCAGCACTTCGCCGAACAACCGCTTCGGGAATACCGGCGTGCCCAGATTGCGGACTGATTCGGCATAGACCGCATAATGCGCGTCACGCTGTTTCGGATCGCTGCCGGTTTCTACAGCCAGATCGAATCCCAGCGACCGCCGCACTTCGGCGCGCTGCTTGCGCGGAATCGCCAGCAGCACGGCCTCGTCGTCGTCGGCCAGGTCGCGCGCGAAGCCCAGATAGCTGGTCGTATCGCGGTGCCAGCCCTCACCCTGCGGCAAGGCCCCGCCGCGCAGCTCCAGCGTGGGGCAGGACAGCCGCGCCGCCAGCACCCACGCCGCATCGACCAGCGGCGCGACCGCGCCCGGATCGGTCGCCAGCACACCGCCGCCGACCGCAAAACCGCTCGATACCAGCGCGCTGCCGAACAGCGGCGAATGCACCTCGGTCAGCGGCAGCACAGCGGCCAGTTCGCCATCGCCGCGCTCGGCGATCAGGAAATGCGCCACCTGTCCGCAACCGCGCGCCACCGCCAGCCCCCATTCGGGCAGGTGAAACGGCGTCGCGGCGTCATGCGCCTCGACGAACGCGGCAATGCGCGCACGTTCGCCCGCGTCGCCCAGATCGGCAGCGCGAACCGTGACGGTGGTCAGGGCAAAGGGCGCGTTCACGGCGTCCGCGCGGCCTCGATCGCGGCGACGCGGTCGGTGCGCCCCCACGCATGGTCGCGCATCAGCACCGCCAGCTTGCCTTCCATCGCCCCCAATCGCGGATAGTGACGAAGCCTCGACCGCAGCGGCGCATTGGCGACGCGCGGCTGATCGGGGTCCATGTCCCAGGGGTGGAAATAAAAGATTGCGGGCCGCTGATCGGCATTGACCGTCCGCACCGCATGGGTCGTGAGCGCGCGCGGCAGCAGACGGAAAAAGCCGCCGCCGGTGGCAATCCGCTTCGGCCCGATCGCCGCCACCGTCACCGGCAGCTCGATCATTGCCGCGTCCTTTATCGGACGCCAGGCGAAGCGCGGGCTTTCCGCCCAGCCGTAATGGTCGTGGGCAAGCGGCGCGACGCTGGACGAATAGGCATAGCCTTCTGCCGCCAATATCTCGTGGGCCCACGGCGTGCGCCGGTCGATCGAAAAGCTGGGCGCGCGGTATCCGGTCACCGCCTGACCGCTGGCATCCTCAAGGATCGCGCGTGTCCGGGCAATGTCGGCGCGGAATTCGTCCGGCGTCATGGTGAACACGCGGGCGTGGTCGTAACCGTGGCTCGCCAGTTCGTGCCCGTCATCGACGATCCGGCGCATCAGTTTCGGATAGCGTTCGCCGACCCAGCCGAGCGTGAAAAACGTCGCCTTGACCCCGCACCGTTCGAACAGCGCGATCACCGCGTCGGTATTCGCCTCTACCCGGTGTTGCAGCCCGTCCCAATCGGCGCGGCGGATGGTGTTCTCGAACGCACCGACCTGAAACCAGTCCTCGACATCAACCGACATGGCGTTGAGGACGGGCGCCTCAACCGAAGCCTCGCCGGGCGCGATGCGCGAATGAAACATGGCGTGCCCCCTGCCGCCCGCGTCAGGCCGCGTCGGATTGGTAATCGTGGCGACGCTGGTCGCTTTCGACCCAATCGACAAGCAGGGTCAGCACGCGGCGCAGCGCGCGGTCCTGCTCGGTCAATCGCGCTTCGATCTCGGCTAGTTGCTCAACGAATGCGGTCAGGTCCGGCTGGGGCGCGGCGACGGTTTCCGCGACCGGTTCGGCCGGTGCGCTGTCATCGACCCAGCTCGGCATCGCGCCATCGCGCGCGGCGCTGTGCATGTCGCCGTCGATGTCGGAGACGACCTGCGCGACATGCTCGCCAGTGAAATCCTTGATCCCCTCAATCGCGCCGAACAGCATCACGCGGTTGGCGATCTGGTTCAATTTGCGCGGGATACCGCCCGACCAGCGGTGCATCTCTGCAATGGCGTCGGGTGCGAAGCGCGGCTGCCCGTTCCAGCCGACCACCGACAGCCGATGCGCCAGATACGCCTCGACCTCCTCGACGCCCATCGGGTCGAGGTGATGCATGGCGATGACGCGCTGGCGAAGCTGCTCCAGCTTGTCGCTGCCCTGAAGCAGCACGCGAAACTCGGGCTGGCCGAGCAGGAAGATCTGCAACAACGGATGCCCGCCCAGCTGGAAGTTCGACAGCATCCGCAATTCTTCCAGGCTGCCGACCAGCAGCGACTGCGCCTCATCGACGATCAGCAGCGTCCGCTTCCCCGTCCGCGCGATCGCGTGCAGCCCGCGCTCGATCGCGGCAAGCAGGTCGGCCTTGGCCAGCCCCGTCGCGTTGACGCCCAATCCTTGTGCGACCATGCGGATCAGGTCGTCGGCGGCAACCTGCGTGGTCACGATCCTGATGACATGCAGCCGCTCGGCGTCGATCTGGCCCATGACATGGCCGACCAGCGTCGTTTTGCCCGCGCCGGGTTCGCCGGTGATGACGATGAAGCCTTCGCCCTGGCTCAATCCATAGCCCAGATACGCCATCGCCTTGCGATGCGTCGCGGTCTCGAACCAGAATTCGGGATCGGGGGTCAGCTGAAAGGGGCGACCCGTCAGCCCGTAATGGCTGTCATACATGCATCGTCTCCACGCGGGTTCTCATGACCCGGTTCAGAAGCGGTATCCCAGGCCCAGAAAGGCCTGGAACGAAGCGTCGTTGGCGATATTTTCGATCTCGGACCCGTAAATCCCCGCCGAAGCCTGCGCGCGCAGGCGACCGAACGTCCGGTAATAGCTGCCCTGCGCGCCCCAGTTCCACACATCGGGCGACAGCGGCAGGCTGGATGAGTAGCGGTTGAGGAACAGCGTGCCGTTGACCGCCGATACCCGGTCGATCTGATACGAACCGAATGCCTGGGCATAGAATGCCTCGTCATCGAGGCCCGTCACGACGATGCCGGGGATGTTGTCGGGGGCGTAAAAGCTGCGATTGGCATAGCCCGCGCCTACGCCCAGCCGGGTCGGGCCATAGCTGATCGCATAGACCGCATCGACGCCGCGCGCGCGAAAGCTGCTGGTGGTCGCGGCTTGCAACACACCGTTCAGGCACCCGCCGACGCCGGTCGAACCGGTCGAGAACACGCAACCGTTGAAATTGTCGCTGAACGGATCGCCCGACCCGCCATCGAATTCGAGCGGGATCTGGCGCAGGCCGTTCAGCAGCGACCGGCCATAGGTCTGCACCGCGTCGTACACCCCGACCTGAACCCCCGAACCGGGACCGGTCTGGTGGCTGGCCGATCCGATATAGGTCCAGCTGTCGTAACGCCGCCCGACGCGCGCCTCGACCGTGGTGCGCGGGCTTGGACGCCACAGCACGCCCGCATCCCAGAACACGCCATCGGTCTCGAACGCGCTGCGCCGCGGCGAGGCGGGATCGGTGACGAACCGGCCATTTTCATCGAGCACGATATTGCCCGCGCCATCGACCAGCGCGTCGCGCTGCGAAATCTCGATCTTCTCGTACCCCACGCCCGCGACTGCGGCGAGTTCGGGGGTCAGCGGCTGGACGATGTCGAACCGCACGAACTGCCCTTCGTAACGCTGGTCGAGTTGCCCGGCATATTCGCGGGCGATCGCCCCCGACAGCGTCATGCCGAACGGCGCATAGGTGCCCGCACGCGTCCCCACGCTCGCGGTCGCCAGATGCGAGGTCGCATCGTCGTAATAATCGAGCGGTTGCTGCCCCGGCAGGAAACCGGGCACGTCGGGCACCTCTACCTTCACATAGCCCAGGCCATAGCTCGCCTTCACGTCCAGATCGCCGAACCGGCGCGCATAGCTGGGGCCGACATAAGCCGCATAAAGCTGGCTGACATTGGCCGCATTGCCACCCAGCAGGCCGGGCGCGTCGCCGCGAATATCGGCGCGGGTGCGGGTCGCGAGCGCACCCCCTTCGACCGACAGGCCGGGCGCGACCAGCGCGGTGCCGCGGACGATGCCGCTCACCACGTCGCTGTCGGCCAGATCGTCGTTCCACGCGATGCGGCGCTCATATTCGGCGCTGGCGCTGACGGTCACGCGACGCGTCGAAACGCTTGCGTCCACACCCACCGCCGCGCTCGAATAGGTCAGCGTGTCGCCGTCGTTCAGATCGACGGTCAGCACCTGCCCCAATTCGATATAGGGGGATAGCTGCACGCGCTGGGCATGCGCGGGCGATGCCAGCGCGACCGCAGCCGCGGCGATTAAGGTTCGGCGCATCATGCCGCCTGTCCTTCCTGATAATAGCTGCCGAACCGGTCCTTGCCGGTGTCGAGCGAAACGGCGTTCAGCATCAGTTGCAGATGCTCGCACGCATCGAGCAACGCGACCGCACCGCGCAGATCGCCCTCGGTCGTCTTGTCGGCGCGCACCACCATCAGCACCTGTCCGACCAGACCGGCGAGCACCGAAGCGGGCGACGCGGCGAGCGCGGGCGGGGTGTCGAAAATGACGATGCGGTTTGGATTGTCCGCGACCAGCGCCGCGATCAGATCGCGGGCGCGCTGGCTGGCGAGCAATTCGGTATCGGCATGGGTGCGCGCGCCCGCCGACAGCACGGTCAGATGCGGCACGTCGGTCTCGACGATCAGCGATTCGACGTCGATCGACCCATCCGCCAGCGCATCGAGCAGGCCGGGTCCGTCGGCGATGCCCAGGGTCGCGAGCACATCGGGCTTGGCGAAATCGGCATCGACCAGCAGCACTTCGTAATCGCGTTCCGCCGCCAGCGACAGCGCCAGGTTGATCGCGCAGAATGTCTTGCCGTCATTGGGCCGCGCCGAGCCGACCAATATGGTGCGCGCGCGGTTCGCGTCGTCGCTGGCGATGTCGCGCATGGTGCCCAGCAGCGCGCGCTTCACCAGCCGGAATTCCTCGGCCAGGATCGTGATCGCGCCGCCGGGCTGGATCATGCCCTTTTCGGCCAGCGCTTCGCGATCGACCGACGCATGGCGACGAACGGGCACGAAACGCGGCGCAGGCGCTTGCGCGACCGGCGCCGCATCGGCGACCGGGGCATCCACGACCGCAGCAGGCGGCGGCACGGCGGCACGCGGCGGCGACGGCGCATAGGCATAGAAATCGACCGCGCGTTCGAGCAGCGATCCTGAAAATTTGCGGCCGGAAAAGGCGTTGGGCGTGTGATCGTTCATCGTCTTTTCCTCACGCCACCATGCCGCGCTGGACCATTTCGACGGCCAGCAGGATCAGCCACGCACCGCCCAGCGCGCCTGCGGCGCCGGCGAATTGCTTCAGCCGCTGGCGGCGCAGCGCGCGCGTCGCGTCGTTCACGATCTCGCCGATCGACCCGATCACCGGGATACCCGCCGCCTTTTCGAGCTTGCCTGCGCTGGAAAAGGTCGATTGCAGCTGGCTGAGCGCAAATGCCGCGCCGATCCCTGCCGCCAGCCCGACGAACAGCACGCCCGACAGCAGCAGTGGACGGCTGGGCGCGGCAGGCGCGGTCGGCTGTGCGGGCGGATCGATGACGCTGAATTTCACCGCGTCGGTTTCGGTCTGCACCTGCGATTGCAGGCGCGCGGCCTCGCGGCTGGTCAGCAGCTTGGCATATTCGTCCTTCATGACCTGCAAGTCGCGGTCGATCCGCGCCTGTTCGGCGGCCGCCGCCGGATCGGCGTTGATCTGCGCCTGAAGCGTGGACAGGTCCGCCTGCAACTGCGCGCGGCGCTGGTTAAGCTCGGCGACGCGGGCCGATCGCTCGGCCTGCATCGACCGCAGCTGAAGATAGAGCGGATTGTTCGCGCCCGCCGCTCCCCCGCCATAGGTCGGCTCGCCTTGCGCGGCGGCTCGGGCCTGCGACAACTGGCTTTGCAGCGCCTGCACATCGGGATGCGAATCGGTCCAGCCGCGACCGCGTGCCTCCGCCAGCTGCCCCTCGATCGTCGCGACGCGCGCGCGCGCCGGCCCGGCGACGGGTGCCCCGGCCATGCCGGGGACGGTCGCGGGCGTTCCCGCCATCTGGCTGTTGACCGCCGACAGGCTGCTTTGCGCGGCGAGCAGTTCGCCCTCGATCTGGCTCAACTGGGTGCGCGCGGTGCCGACGCGCTCGTCGAGCGACCCGGTGCCGGGCAGCGATCCCAGGAACCGCGCGTAGAATGCCGCGCTGCGTGCCTCGGCCTCTTGCAGCGCCCGCTGTCGCGTTTCGATCTGCTGGTCGAGGAAACGGAGCGATTGCCCCGACTCGTCGCGCTGGTTGGCGATATTGTCCTCGACGAAGATGTCGATCAGCTTTTGCACGATCTGCTGCGACTGGCGCGGGCTTTCGGTCGTCGCCGAAATCTCGAACAGGTTCTCCTGTGTGGCCACCACGGTGATTTTGGTCGCCAGGCCAGCGGCACGCGCCGCGACCTGCGCATCGGTCGTCGCGGTCTGGGCCAGGTCGGTGCCGCGCACCACCTTTTGCAGATTGACCTGGCTGGTCAGCGTCTGGCGCACGCGCTCGATATCCTTGGCGCGTTCCATCTGCTGGAAACTCGAATCCTGGCTCGGCAGGATGGTGCGAAGCTGCACGAACACCCGCGCGGTCGACACATATTGATTGGGGATCAGCGACACGACCAGCCAGCCGAGCACGCACACGCCCCATGCCACCGCCAGCGCGATCCAGCGCCGCTGCCACAGCTGATGCACGATCCCGCGCGCTTCTTCGTAAAGACTACCCATCTAAGCGCTGCCTCAGAACATGCTGGTGGGGATGATGATGACGTCGCCCGGCTCCAGCCGGACATTGGCGCGGGTATCGCCGTCCTTCAGCAGGCTGGACAGGCGCAGCGCATATTCGACCTGCTTGCCGCTTGTCCGGTCGAAGCGGACGAGGCGCGCGCGGTTGCCCGCGGCAAATTCGTTCAATCCCCCGACCGAGATCATCGCATCGAGCAAGGTCATGTTGGCACGGAAGGGTATCGCGGCGGGTTTTTCCGTCGCGCCCACGATCCGCACCTGCTGGTTGAACGTGCCGGAGAAATTCTCGACGATCACCGACACCAGCGGGTTCTGGATATATTCGGTCAGCGCGATCTTGATGTCGTCGGCCAGCATCGCCGGGGTTTTCCCCACGGCGGGCATGTCGCTGATCAGCGGCGTGGTGATGCGGCCATCGGGGCGCACCTGAACCTTTGCCGACAATTCGGGGTTCCGCCAGACAAAGATCTGAAGCGAATCGAGCGGACCGATCAGATATTGTTCGGTGGTCGCGTCCTTGGTCGATGTCATCGACGCCGGCGGCAATTCGGGCCGTCCGCCGCTCGACGCGCAGGACGCAAGCGCGATCCCCAGCCCCAGCGGCAACAGGATTCGGATACCGGACTTGACCACGCGCATTGCCTTGAACCTCCCGATCGGTGCGGGTTTTCACGCGGCGTGACGCCACATTTCCCGCACAGATTGGGCAAAGCTATGCCGATGAGAGGTTAAGTTAGGGTTAGGGCTGATGCTCCCCGCCGATCAGCAATTCCTTCGGCGCCGGGTGACCCAGAAAGGCTTCGGGACTGGCGGTGCGGCCATAAGCGCCCGCCAGAAACACCGCGATGACGTCACCCACCTCCGCCTGCGGCAGCGCCACCCTGTCCGCCAGCCGGTCGAGCGGCGTGCACAGGCACCCGACGACGCTGACCGTCTCGACCGCCGCCTCACCCATCCGCGCCGCGACCGCAACGGGATAGGTGCGGCGAACCACCGTCCCGAAATTGCCGCTGGCGGCCAGCTGGTGATGCAGCCCGCCATCGACGACCAGAAACGTCTCCCCCTGGCTGGTCTTGCGATCGACGATGCGGGTCAGATAGACGCCGCTTTCACCGACCAGCCACCGACCCAGTTCGATAGCAAATTTGCTGTCCGCCAGGCTGTCGGGACGCTTGAGCATTGTGCGCGCCAAAGCCTCACCCACACGCTCAATATCGACCGGTAAGTCGTTGGTGAAATAGGGTATTCCGAATCCGCCCCCCAGATTGACGAGCGAAGGCGATGCCCCCGCCCCGTCCGCCAGTCGCGCAGCCAGCGCCAGCGTCTGCGCCTGTGTCTCGATGATCGCATCGCTGTCCAGTGCCTGCGACCCGGCAAAGATGTGGAAGCCGCGCCATTCCGCGCCCTCGCTCAACACCCGCCGGACCAGCGCCGCCGCCTCGCCCGAATCGACCCCGAACGGGCTGGCGCGCCCGCCCATCTTCATCCCCGATCCCCGCAGCTCGAAATCGGGGTTCACCCGCACCGCCAGCCGCGGGGTGAAGCCGATGCGATGGCCGATCGCAAAGGCGCGGCTCGCTTCGCGATCGGATTCCAGGTTGATCGTTACCCCTTCGCGGATTGCGAATTCGAGATCGGCGTCACGTTTGCCCGGCCCGGCGAAGCTGATGTGCGCAGCATCCATCGCCTCACGCGCCTTGACCAATTCCCCCGCCGAGGCGACGTCCAACCCATCGACAAGCTGCGCGATGGCAGCGACCAGTTCAGGCATCGGATTGGCCTTGATCGCGTAATGCAGCGCGATCTGCGGTCCGAAGGCTTCGCGGAACCGCTGAACGCGCGCCGCGACTATGCTGAAATCATAGACGAAAGCGGGCGCCCCCCCAGCACGCGCGATCAGCATTTCGGCGTCCATGCCACCGATCGTCAGCGCGGCTTGCCCGGCAAATTCCGGCGGGATCGGACCCATCGGCTTCATGACGTCACTTCCCCCTTCAACCCGCTGCGGTCGAGCTTGCCATTGGCGTTGCGCGGCAATTCGTCGCGCCAGACATAATGCTGCGGCTGCATGAATGTGGGCAGATCGCGGCGCAGGCGCGCGCGCAACGCCGCTTCCGCCGTGACCGGATCGGTCGCGCTCGCGAACACTAGGATCGCCTGCCCCAACCGTTCGTCAGCCACGCCGAACGCCGCCGCCTCGCGCACCTCGCCGCCCGCAAGCACCGCTTCTTCGATCTCGTTCGGGCTGATGCGATTTCCGGAAGATTTGATCATCTCGTCGTCGCGCCCGACGAAGCGAAACAATCCGTCGTCGCTCTCGGTCACGGTGTCACCCGACCACACCGCCATGCCGCCATATTCGGCAAAATCGGGCGCTGGCCGGAACCGCTGGGCCGTCCGCTCGGCGTCCTGCCAATAGCCTTGCGCGACCAGCGGCCCGGCATGGACCAGTTCGCCCGGCTCCCCGGCATCGGCGCGGCTGCCATCGGCTCGCACCACCATGACCTCGGCAAAGGGGATCGCCCGCCCCATCGAATCGGGATGCGCATCGACCAGTTCGGGCGGCAGATAGGTCGAACGGAACGCCTCGGTCAGCCCGTACATCGGGTAGAGATCGGCGTTCGGGAACCGCCCGCGCAGCGCCCGCACCATGCGCGGTGTCAGCGCACCGCCCGAATTGGTGAGCCGCCGCAACCGCGCCGCGACGTCATCCGGCCACAGGGCTTCCAGCACCTGCGTCCACATCGGCGGCACCCCCGCCATCGTGGTGATGTCGTGCCGTTCGACCGCGCGCACCACGTCCTTCGCGGTCAGATAATCGAGCGGCCACACGCTCGCCCCCGCCGCCCAGGTCGAAAACAGCTGGTTCTGCCCATAATCGAAACTCAGCGGCAGCACGCCGAGCACCCGGTCCTCGGGAGAGAGGTTCAGATAATGCGCGACGCTGATCGCCCCGAGCCAGAGATTGGCGTGGCTGAGCATCACGCCCTTGGGTCGCCCCGTCGAACCCGACGTGTAAAGAATGGCCGACAAGTCATTCGGATCACAGGATGACCTGGCGAGTTCGGCGCTAAAGCGCACATCGCTCTCATCGGCGGTTGCGCAGCCCATCGGAACGTCGCCCGGCGCCAGCGTCGCCAACCGCGCCGCCTGTGTCAGCATCAGCGACGCTCCGCTGTCGGCTAGGATATGCGCGACCTGCGCGCGTTTGAGCGCGGGGTTGACCGGCACATTCACCAGTCCGGCGCGCGCCGCCGCCAGCGGCATCAGGCAGGCGATGCGCGTCTTGGGCAACCAGCTCGCCACTCGCGCGCCGCGGTCGAAGCCGAACCCGACCAGCCACCCCGCGAGCCTTGCGACCTCCGCTTCCAATTCGGCATAGGTCATGACGCCATGCCGGTCGCCCCATGCAATGGCATCCGGCGCGCCAAAGCCGGTCAGATGGTCGAGCGGACGGGGAACGGGGTCGAGCGGCACCATAGCCTCCCTGATAGCCGCGCTTGATGCGCCGCACAAAGCCGCTCTTGGCAGCGCCCGTCCCAATGGCTAACGCCGATACCCTGTCACGGACGGGTCATTGGGGGGTCGCGTTGGTTCCGGAAGGTGTCGATCAGGTCGAAGCGGCGGTCCGCGCGGTGTTGCGCGACGCTCTGGGCATCAGCGCCGAACGCGTCGCGGCGTTCGATGCGACGACGCCCTTGTTCGGATCGCTACCCGAACTCGACTCGATGGCGGTCGCGGGATTGTTGACCGAACTCGAGGACCGGCTGGGCATCCTGATCGAGGACGACGATATCGACGGGGAGACGCTGGAGACGTTCGGCGCGCTTGTCCGCTTCGCCAGCGACAAGGCGCTGCGTTGAACAGCCGCTACGCCTGGGCCGGCGGGACCGAGGCGTGGGTTAGACATGGCAAGGCCGGCCAACCGCTGGCGATCGCCGCGCTGCCGCCGTTCGAGGAAGCAAACCGCACCCGCGCGCTGATGATGCGGGTGCTGATGCAACTCACCGTCCACGGCATATCGGTGGCCCTGCCAGACCTGCCCGGCGCCGGCGAGAGTCTGGTCGCGACCGAAGACGCCCGATTGGCCGACTGGCAAGCCGCCTACGCCGCCGCCGCTCAGGAAGCGCGCCGCGACCATCCCGAAATCCACAGCATCGCCATCCGGGGCGGCGCGCTGATCGATGCTGCGGCCGATGTCGCCAGCCGCTGGTGGTTGAGCCCTCAGGACGGCCCCTCGCTGCACCGCGAACTGGGTCGCATCGCCAAAGCGGCGGCGCTGGAGGATGGTGAGCCGATCGCGTGGCCCCGAGTATCGGCGATGAGCGAGATTGCGGGCAATCGCATTTCCAATGACTTGCTGGCCGATCTTCATAATGCCGCTCTGACGTCTCGCGATCGTACGCGCATCGTTCGCTTGACCGGCGACCCGGCCCCCGCCGATCGCCACCTCGATGGCGCGCCTTTGTGGCGAAGGTTGGAACCCGACCAGGATCTTGCCCTCGCCGACGCGCTGGCCGACGACATCGCCGACTGGATCGCCCGATGCGCGAAGTGATCGGTTTCGATTGCGGCGGCGACCGGCTCGCGGGAACGCTCGATCATGCCGAGGGTCGCACCGGCTTGCTGATCGTCTCGGGCGGCAACGAAATCCGCATCGGCGCGCATCGCGGAATGGCTTTGCTCGCGCAGCGCGTGGCGGCTGCCGGCTATCCGGTCATGCGCTTCGACCGGCGCGGCATCGGCGATTCCGAAGGCCGGAATCGGGCTTTCCGCGAAAGCGGCGACGACATCGCCGCCGCGGCGCGGACATTCCGCCAGGCATTGCCGGTCGAACGCATGGTCGGCTTCGGCAATTGCGACGCTGCGACCGCGCTGGCGCTGTTTCACCAGCGCGCCGGGATCGACGCGCTGCTGCTCGCCAACCCCTGGGTGATAGAGGGCGAAAGCGACCTTCCCCCACCGGCCGCGATCCGCGCCCGCTATGCACAGCGGCTGCGCGACCCGCGCCAATGGTTGAGACTGGCCAGCGGAGGCGTGAATATCGGCAAACTTGTCAAAGGGTTGAGAAATTCGGCTCGACCGCCGCGCAAGGACAATCCGCTCGCCGACGCCATGGCCAAGGCACTGGAATCATCGAACGCACCGACGACGATCCTACTCGCCGAACGCGACAACACCGCCATCGCCTTTCGCGCGGCGTTCGCGCAGTCCGGTTTTGCGGCGATCCGTGCGCGCGCCGATATCGCTGTACGCGATACGGCCAGCCACAGCTTCGCACGAGCAGGCGATGCCGATTGGCTGTTCGACCGGGTAATCGAAGCGCTTCAAATCTTCAAATAACGTCATCCCAGCGGAAGCTGGGATATCAAGCGGTTTAGAATGCGGCCTGATATCCCAGCTCTCGCTGGGATGACGGCTTATGGAAGCAACCTACTCCGCCGCTTCGGCGACCTGTTCGAAATCCACCTCCGCCAGGAACCGCTCGGCGTCCAGCGCCGCCATGCAGCCGGTGCCCGCAGCGGTCACCGCCTGACGATAGACCTTGTCCATCACGTCGCCGCACGCGAATACGCCCGGAACGTTGGTCCGCGTGGTGCCTGGCACTACCTTGATATAGTGGTCCTCGTCCAGTTCGACATGGCCGCGGAACAATTCGGTCGCGGGATGGTGGCCGATCGCGACGAAGCCGCCTTCGACTTCCAGCGTGGATGTTTCGCCCGTCGCCGTGTCGCGCAGTTCGAGCGCGACCAGGCCTTCGGGCTGGCCGCCGCCGACGAATTTGTCGACTGCTTTGTTCCACAAAACGGTGATGCGTTCGTTGGCGAACAGGCGGTCCTGCAGGATCTTTTCCGCGCGCAGAGAATCCCGGCGGTGGATCAGCGTAACGTCATGGCTGTGGTTGGTCAGGTACAGGGCTTCCTCGACCGCGGTATTGCCACCGCCGATCACCGCGACCTTCTTGCCGCGATAGAAGAAACCGTCGCAAGTGGCGCAGGCGGATACACCTTTTCCCTTCAGCGCCTCTTCCGACTCCATCCCCAGCCACTTGGCCTGCGCGCCGGTCGCGATCACCAGCACATCGCCATGATAGACGGTGCCGCCGTCGCCGGTCAGCTTGAACGGGCGCTGCGACAGGTCGACGTCGACGATCGTGTCATACATCATGCGGGTACCCACATGTTCGGCCTGCGCGGTCATTTCCTCCATCAGCCACGGACCCTGGATGACGTCGCGGAAGCCCGGATAATTCTCGACATCGGTGGTGGTGGTCAGCTGGCCGCCCGGCTGGATGCCCTGAACGACGATCGGCGCCATCCCGGCGCGCGCGCCGTAAATCGCGGCGGACAGCCCTGCAGGGCCGGAGCCGAGGATCAGCATGCGGGTCGAATGGGTGGCGGTCATGGGTGGGGGGTCTCGTCGAAATGAAAGTGGCGATGCCGCATCTAGGGGAACGGCACCGCCTGACGCAACATGGGTCGGGGTGCCGGGGCACGGAAGCATAGCGAATCTTGTGGAGGGAATAGCGCCAGAGGGTCTGTAAGCCGGGTTCTGTCCGTCCCTTTGCAGGAACTGTGCGACCATTCCTCTAGGACGGCGCTTGCGCGCCGCCTCAAGCAACCAACCCGGACGACGGGCCGAAACAAGGCCCAAATGCCGTCCCTATTCGGTCTTGCTCCCGGTGGGGTTTGCCATGCCGCGACTGTTACCAGCCGCGCGGTGCGCTCTTACCGCACCCTTTCACCGTAACCGGGCATGAAGCCAGGCCGCCTGCTCTCTGTGGCACTTTCCCTGGGGTCGCCCCCGCCGGGCGTTACCCGGCACCGTCGTTTCGTGGAGCCCGGACTTTCCTCGGTGCGAGTTACCTCGCAACGCGGTCGCCCGACCCTCTGGCGTAACGTGATCTAGTCGTCGCCTCGCGGTTTGGGAAGCAAAAGCGCGAGCAGCAGCATCCGGCATTCGGCATCGACGATACCGTCCACCATCTCGGGCCGGAACCGCCGCTGAAACGCGGTGACGGCCGCCGGTCCATCCTCGACATCATAGCCGAAGCGTTCGAGCGCGAGGAGAAAGCCGCCATCGGTCCAGCCGGGGTCCATCAGTTTTTTCGTTGGACGTGGCAGTGCCAGTCGCAACCGCGCCAGCTTTCCCCACGGAAACAACTCGCCGGGATCCTGCTTGCGGGCAGGGGCAATGTCCGAATGGCCGACGATGTTGCCGCGGGTAATATCGTATCGATCCTTGATCTCGTGAACCAGCCGGATCACCGCCGCGATCTGTTCGTCCGGGAAGGGGCGATATCCCCATTCGTGACCGGGGTTGACGATTTCGATCCCGACGCTCGCCGAATTGATATCCTTCACCCCGCGCCAGTGCGATCGACCCGCGTGCCAGGCGCGCTTGTCCTCATCGACCAACCGCAGCACAGTGCCGTCCTCGGCGACCAGATAGTGCGACGATACCTTGGCGGCGGGATCGCGCAGCCGCTCGATCGCGGCCTCTCCGGTCTCCATGCCGGTATAATGCAGCACGATCATCGTGATCGGCAGCGACCGATCGTTGAAATTGGGCGAAGGCGCGTCGATCACTTGCATAAGCGGTCCCGAACATCAGGTCGCGCCCATCCATGCGGCGTTTACCCGCCTATTTCAATCAATCGGCACGCTCGTAGAAACCGCGATGCTTTGCCGAAGGCTTGAGCAGATCGGTCTGGCCGATCACCGTCTCACCCGCGCCGAGCACCAGCAACCCGCCGGGACGAAGCGCCTCCGCGATGCGGGCAAAGGCGCGCGCGCGAATGGCGGCGGAAAAATAGAACAGAACGTTGCGGCACAGGATCAGGTCGAATTGCCCGACGGTCGTCGGCGCATCGAGCAGACTGGCGCGGCGATAGGACAGGCGCCGGATCAACTCGGCCTTGGCGCTCCACACCTCGTCATTTCCGTCGAACCAGGTAATCATGCGGCGGATCGGCATCCCGCGCTGGATTTCGAATTGCGAATAGCGGCCGGCCTGGGCGCGCGCGATCGCCGATTCGGACACGTCGGTCGCCTGGATTTCGGGAAACACCCCCGATTTCTGCGACAGCCGTTCGGAAAGCAGGATGGCGAGCGACAGCGGCTCCTGCCCCGTGGAACAGCCTGCGGACCAGATGCGCGCACGTCGCCGCACGGTGCCGAAATCCATCGCCAGCACCGCATCGACCGCTTCCTCCAGCACGCCGCCGTCGCGAAAGAAGCTGGTTTCCTGATTGAGCAGCGCGTCGATCACCTGACCGATCAGTCGCGTGTCGCGTCCCTCGGCCAGCCGGTTCGCCAGCGCGTCGAGCGAACACAGCCCGTGTTCCCTCAGCAACGGCTTCAACGACGTTTCCACCCGCCACATCCGATTCTGGGCGATGCGCTGGCCGGTATGCGCCTCCAGCGTCGCCGCGATCACCTCGATCGAGCGGCTGGCAGGCCCGGCGGCGGGCGCGATCGGTGCCTGATAGCTCACAAGCTGCGTCCCGTCGCCAGCAGGCGACCGATCACGTCGGGCGGCAGGATCGCGCGCGCGATGCCCGCCTGCGCCACCGCGCCGGGCATACCCCACACCACCGACGTCGCTTTGTCCTGAGCCACCACGGCGCCCCCTGCATTGGAAAGGATTCGTGCGCCATCGAGCCCGTCCCGGCCCATGCCGCTCAACACCACCCCGCACGCGCGGTCGCCGAAGATCTGCGCGACCGATTCGAACATCGGATCGACCGATGGCATGCAGCCGCTCGCCGCGCGCGCGCGGTCCAGCCGGATCGCGGCGCCGTCGCTGGTTCTGACCACCCGGATATGCGCGTCGCCCGGTGCGATGATGACTCGCCCCGCGCGCACCCGCATGCTGTCGGCGGCAACGTCGCACGGACGCCCGGCAAGCACCGCCACCTGCGCCGCGAAATAGGGTATGAAGGTGCCCGGCAAGTGCTGGGTAATCAGGATCGGTGCGTCGAAGCTGCCCGGTAATGCCCTGAGCAATTGTCCTAGGGCGTGAATGCCCCCGGTCGAGGCGCCGATTGCGAGCAGGTCGATCATGCCGAACGGCTGGGCATTGGTGACGGTACCGCGCTCGCCGCGCGCCTCGACGGCCTCGCCATCGCCGGTCAGTCGCGCCAACCGATCGACCAGCGCTTGGGTGAACTGGCCCGCCAGGCTTCCCGCGACCGGTTTGACCAGCGTATCGGCGGCACCCAGCGCCAGCGCCTGCACGCTGGTCGATGCCCCGTCCTGTGCGGACGACGACACTACCAGAATACGCGCGCCCCGCGCCGATGCGATCAGGTCGGGCAACGCGGTCAGGCCATCGACGCCCGGCATTTCGATATCGAGCAGGATCACGTCGACTCGCTCGCGCGACAGCCAGTCGAGCGCGGTCGCCGCATCGGGCAACGCGGCGGCGACCTCGAATCGTGCGGTTTCGCCGATGATCCGCTCGATCACGGCGCGCGCGACCGAACTGTCGTCGACGATCAGCACGCGCGGACGTTCAGCCGCCACGGCCGGTTCGTTCAGGGCTCGCGCCAGCGCCGACATCGCAACGCGTTACGCCATGCCGACGATTTGCAGCTTGCTCTCGATCGTTTCGCGGTCGAACGGCTTCATCACATATTCGTCCGCCCCCGCCTCGATCGCGGCGCGGATGTAGGCCATGCCGTTCTCCGTCGTGCAGAACACGACCTTCGGCCGCGTCGGCAGATCGGTTTCACGCAGCGCGCGCAGGAAATCCATGCCGTTCATGACGGGCATGTTCCAGTCGAGCAGGATCACGTCGGGCGCGGATGCCATGCAGGCGTCGAGCGCCTCCTTGCCGTCGGCGGCTTCGCGAACTTCGAAGTCGAGCGTTTCGAGGATGTGCCGTGCAACCTTGCGGATGACTTTCGAATCGTCGACGACCAGACAGGATTTCATGTGTTGTACGCCCCCAAAGGCACTGGACCCGGCCACCATGCCTGACAGAATTTCGTAAGCGTCGCGTTAATCGAGCGCCGCATTGGCGCCCGGCACCAGCGCGGCGGGATGCAACACCGGAATCGGCTCGCCATCGCGCTCGACCAGCCCGCACACCGCGCGCTGCCAGGCGGGCTCGAGCGCGACGCCGCTGCCGACGCTCTGGCATTCGAGTGGGGTCACATCGTCGAGCGAATCGACCAGCAACGCATAGCTGTGCCCTTCGACCGCAGCGACCACCGCGCGTTTACGAACCCGCGTGTCGCGCGCCATGCCCAGCGCCACGCGGCTGTCGATCACCGTCACCACCCGGCTGCGCAGCGCGGCAACCCCGCCGACCGCGGGCGCGACGCGCGGCACCGGCACGATCTCCCCGACATCGACCACCGATTCGACGTGGCTCGACGGAAACGCCACGCGCCGTCCGGCGAGTTCGGCAATCAGGAACAATTCGGCCATCACGCGGCTCCCTTCGCCACCACAGGCAGGGCCGACAAGGCCGCCACCAGCGTCGCCCGGTCATAGCGATAGATGCAGTCGCCCCGCCCCGGCCTGGTCGCCAGCCGGATTATCGGCACGCCAATATCGGGAACCTCGGTCGCCTCGTCGGTGGCGAGCACCAGTGCGGGCAGTTCGCCCGGCGCGGCGCGGGTCGCAACGCGGTAGCCCGCCCGCTCGATCAGCGGACGCAGGAACATCCGCGCCCAGCCCTCATCCTCGCCCGCAATCAGGCACAACGGCGCAACTCCGGTATCGGCGACGGTGTGGGGCAGGTCGGACAATATCCACAACGGGTCGATCACCTCGACCGGGTCGCTCCCGATCAGTGCCACGCCCGCAATCGGCCCGTCGCCGTCGGCGGTGACGATATCGCCCCGATGATCGACGATATCGACCGCCGATGCGACCGCATAGGCGCATTCGGCGGTACCGTCGCTCAGTCGCAACACCGATACATGGCCGCGGTCGGCGCCCAGTTCGCCCGTTGCGAACAACGGGATCAGCCGCCCGTCGATCGACAGCCGCAGGCGCCCGCCCGACTGCTGGACCTGTTCGCATCCGACCTGTTCGATTCTGTCGACAGCGACCAGCGGCACCGCGCGGCGTCGGCGGTCGAGATCGTCGAACAGCAGCATCGGCACGGCGGGTTCTTCGGGTTCGTCCGCCTCGGCGTCCTCGCCAACGAAAATGTCGCGGTCGAACCGCAGTCCGGCAGCACTCGCCACGCCCGCACAATCGAGCAGCAGCATCGGCAACCCGCTGTCGGGCAGCGTCTGTCCGGCATAGACGCCGGCTGCCATCACTGCCGGCGCGGCGGGCTTGATGACCAGTTCCTCATTGTCGATCACGCCGTCCACGCCCAGCGCGCAACTGCCATTGCCCAGATTGACGATGACCAGCATCGACGATGCCTCGCCGGGTCCGCTTTCGGCCAGCCCCAGCAATCCTGCCAGATCAATCAGCGGCAGGCGGCGGTCGCGCACGGTGGCGACGGTCGCGCTGCCCAGCCGGTCGATGCGGATCGCCTCTCCGCCAGTCGATACGATTTCCTCGATCGCCTGGCGCGCGATGGCGAAGCGGTGGCCGCGCACATCGACGACGATGGTCGACATGATCGACAGTGTCAGCGGCACATGGATCGCGATCGAAAGGCCCTGGCCGGGCCGGTTGTCGAGATCGAGCCGCCCGCCGATCTGGTCGATCGACGATCGCACCACATCCATGCCGACGCCGCGACCCGAAATCGCGGTGACCGCGTCCTTGGTCGTCAAACCGGGTTCAAAAATCAGCCCGAGCTGCGCCTTTTCCGGCAGCGCGCGCAATGCCGCCGCATCGCGGCCCTGGCTCGCCAGCTTGGCGATGACGCGGTCGACATCGATGCCGCGTCCGTCGTCGGCGACTTCGATGATGATCTGGTTGCCCGACTGGCGCGCGCTGACGACCAGCCGCCCGTTGGGCCGCTTGCCTGCGGTGGCGCGTTCGTCGGGCGTTTCCAGCCCGTGGTCGATCGCGTTGCGGATGATGTGGACCAGCGGATCGCGCATCACCTCGATCATCTCGCGATCGAGTTCGACGTCGGCCCCTTCGACCACGAGCGTCACCGATTTGCCGAGCTCGGCCGCCGTATCGCGGACCATGCGGGGAAGCGCCGAAAACAGGGCATCGAGCTTCTGCATCCGGGTGCGCGTGACTGTATCGCGCAGGTCGGATACGGTCGCAGACATGCGCTCCAGCGCCGCCTCGATCGCCGGATCGACGCTCTGTTCGCGCAGACGCCGGGAAAGTTCGTTGCGCGCCAGCACCATGTCGGACATGCCGCCCATCATCCGGTCGAGCAGATCGACCGACAGCCGCACGCTGCGCGAAGGCGCACGCTGGGCGACGGCCATTGCGTGCGGCGCAGGGGCCGGACCGGCAGCACCCTCTGCCAAGGCGGCGATCAGCAATTCCTCGCCCGAATCGTCGAGCGCGGCGCCCGTGTCGATCGCCTCGACGATCTCGCCGATCCGATCGACGATCGCGAGCACCGCGTTGACCAGCGCGTGGTCGGGGCGGCGTTCGCCGTCGCGGACCTGCGCCAGCACGTCTTCGGCGGCATGGGCGAGTTTTTCGAGGCGCGGCAGGTCGAGAAAGCCGCAACTGCCCTTCACCGTATGCACGAAGCGGAAAATCGCATCGAGCCGCGCACGATCGTCCGGCGCGGCTTCCCACGCGACGATCTCGCCCGACAACGCCTCCAGCGTCTCGCGCGTTTCGGCAATGAATTCCTGTAGCAGATCGTCCATCTGGTCCCAGCGCTCCCCGGCTGCGGACCATGCCTATCAAGGGTTAAGGCGGAGTTTACCGCGTGGTTACATGCGTAACCCAATCGTCACCCCGGACGTGTTCCGGGGTCCACCAGGCGGCAAGCGAAAACGCGAGAGGCGCTGAGGTCAGCGCAAGCGGCTTGGTGGCGCCCGTAACAAGCCCGGGGTGACGAACGGAGTCACTGCGCATTCAGCGTCGCGCCGAACAACAGCACTTCGCTGTCGGGCGGCGACACCTGGAGCGATCCCCCGCCCTGCGCGACCAGCGCGTGGACCAGATGCGCCGCCGCCGCGCGCGGAGTCATGCCCGCATCGCCGCGCGCCCCCGACAGCGCATCGCGCAATTCGGAATCGAGCACGATGCGCGGTCCGTCCGCACGGATCACGATTTCGATCCCGCCCTCCACCTGTTCGGCGCCGATATCGAGCTGCCCGCCGCGCACCAGCGCGTCGCCGCCGATCAGCGCCAGGTTGAGCAGCACCTTGATCGCCTGTTTGGGTAGCACCGGCTCGGCGACCATCCAGCCGATGGTCAGGCGGCTATTGTCCGAAAACAGCCCCTCGATCGCGTTCTTCGCCTCGCGCGTATCGACCGTCTCGCCGAAACCGCCCGCCGCACCAAACGCCAGGCGGAAAAATTTGAGCTTGTTCGCCGACGCCCGCGCGCTGTCGGCCAGCAATTCCAGGCAACGCTTGCGCATTTCGGGGTCTTGTTCGTCGGCCAGCAATTCCAGCCCGTTGTTGAGCGCGCCCACCGGGCTGAGCAGGTCATGGCACAGGCGCGAGCATAGCAGGCTGGCGAAATCGGTCGGTTCAATCGTCAAAATTCAGGCTCCAGGCTTGCGACCCCTCCACCCGCGACACGCATCGCACGCCGGGCACCACCCGATTAACAGTCGCGCACTCGAAAGCAACCGCATCGAACCGGCCATGCACCTGTCCGTGCGGCACGGCGCGCCATAGCCGTGCCCGGTCGCGCGTCAGGATCAGCCATAGCGACCCGTCGGGCGCGGCATCGGCGGCGTCGCGCGGCGACGGAGCGGGATTGCCGGCAGGATGCGAGTGATAATGACCGAGGATCGCCGGGCCGCCGTCTCGCGCAGCCCGATGCGCGGCGATCAGGATTGCGGGATCGATCTCGAAAAACCGCGACGGGTCGCGCGCGACGTTCCGCGCAGGTCTAGCCGACACCACCTGCCCGCCGTCCGCCAGCAACAGCCCACAAATTTCCGCATTCGGGGAGGCGTCCGCAGCCGCAAAAAGATCGATCAGGGTCTTGCTTGAAAGGCGCGGCGTCATCCCCATCTGAGTTAGCCAATGAACCGGGGGGTTTCCACTATCGAGGCGCAGGTCGCCGATACGGCCAGGGGCTGGCGGCTGGACCGTGCGCTCGCCGACGCCGTGCCGACCCTGTCGCGCGAACGGCTGAAGGCGCTGATCTCCACCGGCCAAGTCACCGGGCCGGACGGCCTGATCCGCGATCCTGCGAAGAAACTGACGGGCGGCGGCACCTATCGGGTGGTCGTTCCCGATCCCGCGCCCGCGCATAATGTGGCGCAGGATATCCCGCTCGTCATCGCTTATGAGGACGAGCATCTGATCGTCGTCGACAAGCCCGCCGGGCTGGTCGTGCATCCCGCCGCGGGCAATCTCGACGGGACGCTGGTCAATGCGCTTCTCCACCATTGTCAGGGCTCGTTGTCGGGGATCGGCGGGGTGGCGCGACCCGGCATCGTGCACCGCATCGACAAGGATACGTCCGGCCTGCTGGTCATTGCCAAGACCGATCGCGCGCACGAAGGACTGGCACGCCAGTTCAAGGCGCACAGCGTCGATCGCCGCTATCAGGCGATCGTGTCGGGCCGCATCCTGACCGGCGGCGGCACCGTCGATGCGCCGCTCGCGCGCAGCCCGCACAATCGCAAGAAGGTGGCGATCGTCGCATCGGGCAAACGCGCGGTGACGCACTGGACGCTGACCAAGGCATTGAAGGACGCCGCGCTTGTCGAATGTCGGCTGGAAACCGGGCGCACGCATCAGGTGCGCGTGCATATGGCGTCGATCGGCCATCCGCTGGTCGGCGACCCGGTTTACGGCAAGACGCGCCCGTCGCACCGCCAGATGCTGGAAACGATCGGTTTCCGGCGTCAGGCCTTGCACGCCGCGCGGCTGGGGTTCATCCATCCCATAAATAGCACCGCTTTGTCGTTCGATAGCGAAATGCCCGACGACATGCAGGAACTGTTCAAGCAGCTTGACGTATAGAGTCCGATGCTGCGACCGCGAGAGGTCCGCGCATCCAACCAAGGGAGTGAAGATCATGGCCAGCGGCAGCAACGTCCCCGCGACGATCCCCGCCCTCGGCAACGAGGCGAGCCTCAACCGCTATCTGGCGGAGATCAAGAAATTCCCGATCCTCGCGCCCGAGCAGGAATATATGCTCGCGAAGCGGTTTCAGGAACATGGCGATCCCGATGCCGCCGCGCAGCTGGTGACGTCGCACCTGCGGCTCGTCGCCAAGATCGCAATGGGCTATCGCGGATACGGCCTGCCGGTCAGCGAGCTGATTTCCGAAGGCAATATCGGCCTGATGCAGGGCGTGAAGAAATTCGAGCCCGACCGGGGTTTCCGTCTGGCCACCTATGCGATGTGGTGGATCAGGGCGTCGATCCAGGAGTTCATCCTGCGCAGCTGGTCGCTGGTGAAGATGGGCACCACTGCCGCGCAGAAAAAGCTGTTTTTCAACCTGCGCCGGATGAAGGCCAAGCTTGACGCGTTCGAGGACGGCGACCTGAAACCCGAAGACCTGACCAAGATCGCGACCGACCTGGGCGTGACCGAGGCCGAAGTCACCAGCATGAACCGCCGCATGGCGATGGGCGGCGACACCTCGCTCAACGTCTCGATGCGAGAGGATGGCGAGGGTCAGTGGCAGGACTGGTTGCAGGACGACGCGCCCCTGCAGGATCAGGTGGTTGCCGAGGAACAGGAAGCCGATGTGCGCCACGGCATGCTGGTCGAGGCGATGGACGATCTGAACGATCGCGAACGCCACATCCTGACCGAACGCCGCCTGACCGACGATCCCAAGACGCTCGAGGAATTGTCTCAAGTGTACGGCGTCAGCCGCGAACGCGTCCGCCAGATCGAGGTTCGCGCGTTCGAAAAGCTGCAAAAGGCGATGATGCGGCTTGCAAGCGACCGGCGGTTGTTGCCGGCCTGAGGCTGAGCACGCTCGCTTACCTGTGTTCAAAGCTCTTTTGACCGTCATCTCCGCGAAAGCGGGAATAGCGATGGCGTATCTGGGTGAGCTCGGAGGCGCGGTTGACAGCCATCGAAACCGGCGAAACTGTCACCACGCTCCTCGCCCGCCCCGGCGTCCGGGTCGAACGCATCGAATCCCGCGGCCATGTCACCCCGGACGGCGAAACCTACGATCAGGCCGAGGACGAATGGGTCTATATCGCAGAAGGTGCCGCGCGGTTATGGCTTGAGGATCGCGGGGAAGTCTCGCTCTCGACCGGCGACCATCTGTTCATCTCCGCCCATTGCCGCCACCGCGTGATCTGGACCGACCCCGAACAGCCGACCGTCTGGATCGCGCTGTTCCTTACTCGCTAGCGTCAAAACCCAGTCGTCATTGCGAGCGAAGCGAAGCAATCCAGCGTCACCGCGCCGCCAATGGATTGCTTCGCTCCGCTCGCAATGACGAAATAAATCCGCGTCCTACCCACTCATCGGCCCGCGATCGCGCAGCGCCATCAGCACCGCCTTCACCACCGTCCGCAACCGTTCGTCGCCTTGCGCGCGGAGAGCAATTCCTTCCAGATCCATCTCCGTGGACAGGTCCAGCATCAGCCGGGTGATATCGGCGTCCAGCGTATCGTGATTGTCGGCGTCGAACGTCGCCGCCAGGATCTCGGCGATCCGTGCCGTGTCCTCATCCTGCCCGGTCCGGGCGGTATCGATGCTCCGCTCTTCGGTCATGGTGGCAAACGTAACGACCGAAAGCGTTAGGAAGACTGAACGCTTATGGCAGGCTGCGTTCAGGCGAGCGGCGCGCGCGTCAGGCCGACGACAATTCGGACCCGCGTTTCAGCACCTTCGTCCCGTCCTCCTGCTCGATCAGGTAAGCCGGGTTGTCCGCCGTGCCGTTCTTGACAACCTTCGATCCTTTCAGAGTGCGCTGGACGCGCCGCTCAAACCGCTCTTCGATCTTGCCGGTCGCGGTGCCGTCACCCCAGTTCCAGCGCACGTTCGCGCCCTTGCGATAGCCGTTCGACAT
This sequence comes from Pseudomonadota bacterium, assembly GCA_023418595.1. Classification (GTDB taxonomy): domain Bacteria; phylum Pseudomonadota; class Alphaproteobacteria; order Sphingomonadales; family Sphingomonadaceae; genus Sphingomonas. Next base: position 51,069 of record JAEZZI010000020.1, on the reverse strand, counting down.
CGTAAAAATCATCGCTCCCAGTCGTTGTGTTCGCCGACAACCGGAATCGCGCCCCTTTCGTTCCGTTGGCGTTTGGCAACCGCGTCGGCTATGGCCGCGCCCCATGAAGCCGACCGACCTCCGCCTGGCCATGTTCAGCGGCAACTATAATTATGTCCGCGATGGTGCGAACCAGGCGCTCAACATGCTGGCGCGGCACCTGCTCGATGCGGGCGTGACCCTGCGCGTCTATTCGCCGACGGTGCCCGAACCGGCATTTCCGCCGACCGGCGATCTGGTCGATGTGCCCGCTTATGCGCTGCCCGGCGGGCGCGGAGAATATCGGCTGGGCAAGGGGCTGCCGCAAAGCGTCCGCGACGATCTGGCGGCTTACAAGCCCAACCTCATCCACGTCTCCGCCCCCGATGTGACCGGCCACCGCGCGGTGAGCTACGCGCGCGACAATGGCATTCCGTGCCTCGCATCGCTGCACACGCGGTTCGAAACCTATCCGCGCTATTACGGCATTGGCTTTCTCGAGCCGCTGGCGGTCTATCTGTCGAAGCGATTCTACAATCGGGTCGATCATGTCGTCGTGCCGGGGCGCGGGATGCAGAAGCTGGTGCGCGACTGGGGGGTGACGACGCCGATCAGCATCTGGTCGCGCGGGGTGAATCACGACCGTTTCAAGCCGGAACGCCGCAGCCTGGAATGGCGGCGCTCGCTGGGCATCGCCGACGACGAGGTTGCGGTGTCGTTCCTGGGCCGGCTGGTGCTGGAAAAGGGCCTCGACATTTTTTCCGAAGTCGCCGCCGAATTGAAGGCGCGCGGCGTCCGGCACAAGATTCTGGTGATCGGTGACGGCCCTGCCCGCGACTGGTTCGCCGAACGGGTGCCCGATGCGGTGTTCGCAGGGTTCCAGACCGGCGACGATCTGGGTCGCGCGGTCGCGTCGATGGATATTTTCTTCAACCCCTCGGTCACCGAAACGTTCGGCAACGTCACGCTGGAAGCGATGGCCTGCGGCGTGCCGGTGGTCGCCGCGCATGCCAGCGGCGCGGTGGGGCTGGTCGACGAAGGCGAGACCGGGTTCCTGGTTCCCCCGCGCGACGTGAAGGCCTATGCCGACGCCATCCAGCGGCTTTGCGAGGACGATGCGCTGCGTCAGCGACTGGGCGCGAACGGCCATGTCAAGGCTCGGGGCTTCGTTTGGGATCGCATCAATCAGGCAGTGCTCGACGCGTATCTCGCGATCGCAAAGCCCAGTTAGCCGTCTCCCCGATCGAAGAGCCGGAGTGATGATCGGGAAAGTTGCCGAAAATACCGGCTGCGATTGGCAGCCGGCACCGCCGCCGTCGCGGTAAAGACGTTCACAGCCGCTCGACCCGCCGTGTCGCTTCGTCGAGGATCGCCACGATGTCGTGCAGGCGTTTGGCATCTTCGTCCCCTTTGCCCATCCGGTAATGCAGGCGGTTTTCAGATTGTGCATCGCGCGGCGGACGGGTCGCGCCTCGTGAGGGTCGCGGTGTGTCGAGCGAAGGCCTCCAAGCCCACGCACCATTTGGCACCGGGCCGCACCCCCCCTATCTACCGCTGCATGGCCGATCTTTTCGCGGGACATGAACCGCCGCCCCCGCCCGAAATGCCCGCCCACGGCCCACTGGCCGACCGGCTGCGCCCGCGCACGCTGAGCGAGGTCGTCGGTCAGGAGCATCTGACCGGCGCGGAAGGCACGATCGGGCGGATGGTCGCAGCGGGCAAGCTGACCTCGATCATCCTGTGGGGACCTCCGGGCACGGGCAAGACCACCATCGCGCGGCTGCTGGCCGATGCGGTGGGACTGCGATATGCCCAGATTTCGGCGGTATTCTCGGGTGTCGCCGACCTGAAGAATGTGTTCGCCGAAGCGAAGGAGCACGCCCGGATCGGCAAGAAGACCTTGCTGTTCGTGGACGAAATCCACCGCTTCAACCGCTCGCAGCAGGACGGATTCCTGCCGTTCGTCGAGGATGGCACGGTGACCCTGGTAGGCGCGACCACCGAAAATCCGTCGTTCGAGCTGAACGCGGCGTTGCTCAGCCGCGCACAGGTGCTGATCCTCCACCGGCTCGATGCGACCGCGCTGGAGACGCTGCTCGCGCGCGGAGAGGAGGCGGAAGGCCGCCCGCTCCCGCTCGACGGAGCGGCGCGCGCGGCGCTGATCGCCAGCGCCGATGGCGACGGGCGGTTCCTGCTCAACCAGGCTGAGACGCTGTTTTCGGTCGGGCTGGACGCGCCGCTCGATCCCGCGGGCCTGTCCGCGCTGCTGCAGCGCCGCGTCGCAGTGTACGACAAGGATCGCGAGGGGCATTACAACCTGATCTCCGCGCTGCACAAATCGCTGCGTGGAAGCGATCCTCAGGCGTCGCTCTACTATCTCGCGCGGATGCTGACTGCGGGCGAACAGCCGCTCTACGTGCTGCGTAGGCTGGTGCGGTTCGCGAGCGAGGATATCGGACTCGCCGACCCGCAGGCGCTGGTGCAGTGTCTGGCCGCGAAGGACGCCTATGATTTTCTGGGATCGCCCGAGGGCGAGCTGGCGATCGTCCAGGCCTGCCTCTATCTCGCCACCGCGCCCAAATCGAATGCCGCGTACAAGGCGCAGAAGGCCGCGTTCCGTGCCGCGAAGGAAACCGGATCGCTGATGCCGCCGCAAAATATCCTGAACGCGCCGACCAAGCTGATGAAGGAAATCGGCTATGGCAGCGGCTACACCTACGACCATGACGCCGAGGGTGGGTTCAGCGGCGATAATTACTGGCCGGAAGGGATGACGCCGCAGAGTTTCTACGCCCCCACCGATCGCGGCATGGAAAAGCGCATCGCAGAGCGCATGGCATGGTGGGACGAACGGCGGGGTGGCCGCAGGGGATAAGCCCGCCCTTTCCATCCGGCGACCGGTCTGCTTAGTTTCGCCGATGCCCAGCTATTTGCCCGCCGCGCTCGGCTTCGCGCTGCTTGCCACCGCCGCTCCTGTCACCGCCCAGACCGCGCCGCCGCGCGCGCCGACGGTGTACGACCGTGCGATCGCCGCAGGGTACAAAGCCAGCGTCTATTGCTCCGCGATTTTCAATGCGGGGCGGCGCGAGGCCGACATCGACCGCGTCGAGCTGCGCGGCATCTATGCCGAATATGATGCGATCGTGCCGTCGCTGAAGGCGAACGTCGATCGGGCGCGGGCCTTCGTCACCGTCGATTACGACGACGGTCCGCAGGCCAGCCCGCGGGTCGCCGAATGGAACCCCGGCGCGGGATGCACGACCTGGCCGATCCAGGCGGCGGCGAGGACGGGGATGCTGCACCGCGACCCGCCAGCGACGCGCCCCGGACCCGCCGGCGCGGATGCGCGCGCGTGGCCGCTGGGCGATGCCGGGATTGCCCCGGCACCCGGCGCAGCGCTCGACGCTGCGGTGAAGCGGGCGTTTGACCAAAAGAGCCACGGGGCGGGGTCGGAAACGGTGGGCGTGGTCATCGTGCAAGATGGGCGGATCGTCGCCGAACACTATACCGGCGGGTTCGGCCCGTTCGTCTCGAACCGCACCTGGTCGGTCGCAAAGAGCTTGGGCGGCGCAGTGGTCGGCCATGCCCAGCATCGCGGCATCCTGGACATCGCAAAACCCGCCTTCATTCCCGAATGGGGCTGCTGCCCCGCGCCAGGCGAGGTCTCGCGCGATCCGCGGACGGCAATCTCCACGGATCACCTGCTTCGCATGACCAGTGGGCTGCACAGCGACACTGCCGGCAATCGCACCGACGCGCTTTATTTCGGCGGCGCGACCGTTACCGGTCAGGCCGGTTCCTGGGCGCGCATCGCGTTGCCGGGATCGCGCCATCGCTATGCCAATAAGGACACAGTGCTCGCCGTCCGGGCGCTGCGCGCGCATCTGAACGACGACGCGGCCTATGCCCGTTTTCCGGGCGAGTTGTTCGCGAAACTGGGGATGCGCCACACTGTCGCCGAAACCGATTGGGAGGGCAATTTCATCCTGTCGAGCCAGGTCTGGTCGACCGCCCGCGACCTTGCCCGGTTCGGCCTGTTCATGGCCTCCGACGGCGTGTGGAACGGCGAGCGACTGTTACCGGAGGGCTGGATGCGCGAATCGGTAACGCCGGTCGGCGCGCAGCCCGCAAACGGGCCGGGCTATGGCCGCACCCTGTGGCTATTCGGACCCGATCAGGGGCTGCCCGCCGGCAGCTATGCCGCGCAGGGCAATCGCGGTCAGTATGTCATGGTCATTCCGTCGCGCCGGGTGATCGTCGTCCGCCGCGGCGAAGACCCTGCGGGCGCGCGGTTCGACATCGCGCAATTTGCAGGCGATGTGCTGAAGGCGCTGCCGTGAAATTGATCCCCCATGGGGACAGGAATTGACGGGGCGCTTCCGGCATTTTGCGGCGATCGACTGGTCGGGCGCGAAGGGGGAACGCCATGCGGGACTCGCGCTCGCCATCTGCGCGCCGGACGACGCCGCGCCGATGCTGGTGCGCCCCGGTCATCGCTGGTCGCGCGGTGAAATCCTCGACTGGCTGTTGGACGAAATGCCCGCCGACACGTTGGTTGGTCTCGATCTCGGCGCGGCGCTGCCCTTTGCCGATCGCGACGCCTTCTTTCCGGGCTGGCGCGAAAGCCCCGCCGATGCGCGCGGATTGTGGGCGCTGATCGACGGCCTGTGCGCTGCCAACCCGCATCTCTCCGCCTGCGATTTCGTCGATCATCCCAACGCAGCGGAGCATTTCCGCCGTCACGGAGGTCGCAAGGGGGCACAGTTCGAAGGGCGCGGACGGCTGCGCGTCACCGAACGGGCGCAGCGCGAACAGGGACTCAATCCCTACAGCAACCTCAACCTCGTCGGCGCGGCGCAGGTCGGCAAGTCGAGCCTGACGGGGATGCGCGTACTCAACCGGCTGGCCGGGCGCGTGCCTGTTTGGCCGTTCGACCCGCTGCCGCCGCACGGATCGGTCGTGGTCGAAATCTATACCAGCCTGGCCGCGATCGCCGCGGGCCGCGCCAAGGGCCGGACCAAGATTCGCACCCACGCCGAACTGAACGCGGCACTCGAAGCGCTCGGCAGCTTGCCGTTCGGTGGTTCCGGCCCGATCGACGATCACAGAAGCGATGCGATCCTGACCGCCGCCTGGCTGCGCGCCAACGCCGATCGTGCCGAATTATGGCGGCCGCGCGCGCTGACCCCCCACATCGCCGCAACCGAGGGCTGGACCTTTGGCATCGTCTGACGCAATAGGCGCAGCCAGTGCCGGTTTAGCTCAGCTGGTAGAGCAGCGGTTTTGTAAACCGAAGGTCGCGGGTTCGATTCCTGCAACCGGCACCATGATGTCCCGATGCATGATCGCCAGACCCTGAGCGCGCAACTAAAGGCCCTTGGGCTGCCCATCGACCGGCCGGTGATGGTCCATGCCGGGCTGCGGTCGATCGGCGCGATCGACGGCGGCGCGGACGCGCTGATCGACGCGCTGCGGGATGCGATCGCGCCGGGCGGAACGATGCTGATGATGGTCGCCGAAGATGGCGACGTGCCGTTCGACCGCCTGACCACGCCTGCCGATCCCGAAAACGGCGTGCTCGCCGAAATCTTTCGCCGCCGCGCGGGGGATCGCGTCAGCGACCATCCCGCGTCGCGGCTCGCGGCGATCGGGCCGGATGCCCCTGCCCTGCTGTCGCCGGTGCCGCTCCACGATTATTACGGGCCGGGATCGCCGCTCGAACGCTTCGTGGCGATGCGCGGGCAAGTGCTGCGGCTGGGCGCATCGCCCGATACGGTGACGCTGACCCATTACGCGGAATATCTCGCTGACCTACCGGTCAAACGCCGCGTCCGCCGCGATTATGTTCGCGCCGACACCGGACCGCTGACGATCGACAGCCTGGACGACAGTGACGGGATCGCGGAATGGCCGCATGGCGATTATTTCCCGCGGATTCTGCTCGACTTTCTGACTGAAGGACGCGCGCGCATTGGCCCGGTCGGCGACTGCACCGCCGAACTGCTCGACGGCGCTGCATTCACCGCATTCGCCACCCGGTGGATGGAATGCGCGCTGCGTTGAGCTTGCCTCCGCGGCGTGCGCGGGCCATCGTCGGGGCATGAACCTGCACAGCCTGAGCCGCGCGCCATGATCGACCGCCTGTTTCGCGCCCACCCCCGCAGCGTCGGCGAAAGCTATGTCGAACATGCCGCGATCGCCGGGCGATTCGGCGCCGAGATGGTAGTGGGCGGGGTCGCGTGCATCGTCCACGCGGTCGTCCCCGGCTTGTTCGAGCGCACTGCGAGCGAGACGGTCAAGCGGCTCTATGGCCGGATGAAGGCGCGCCAGCCCGCTTTCTCGCAACAACGCCCGGCGTTCGAAGAGCCGCAATGGCAGCTCGAATATGAAATCTGAGTCCGCGACGACGGCATGACGCATCATGTCGCGATCGTGGGGGCGGGCTTTTCGGGCACGCTCCAGGCGATCAACCTGCTTCGCCATGACGGCCCGCGCGCGACGCTGATCGAGCGCGCCGAACAGCCGGGCCTGGGCCTGGCATACGGCGCGGCGCGGCCCGACCATATCCTGAACGTGCGCGCCGGGAATATGAGCGCGCTGCCCGACGATCCCGGCCATTTCGTCCGGTGGTTGGAAAACGAGGGCGTTGCCGACGCCGCGCGGCAATTCGCACCGCGACGGACGTTCGGCCGCTATCTGAAATCGATGCTCGACGATGCTGTCGCCAATTGTGGCGGGCGGCTGACCATCATGCGCGGCCAGGTCACGCAGGTCGTTCGGTCGAACGGCGGGGCGCGGATTGCGCTGGCCGACGGGCGCGCGATCGATGCCGATGCGGCGGTGTTGGCGGTTGGTAACCTGCCGCCGCACACGCCACCGGGGTTCGATCCCGAGGTGCTGTCGCCGTCGCGCTATGTCGGCGATCCCTGGGCGGCGGACGTGACCGACGGGCTGGCGGACGACGACAGCGTGCTGGTGATCGGCACCGGGCTGACGATGATCGACACGGTACTGAGCCTGGACGCGAGCGGGTTTCGCGGACGGGTGCTGGCGTTGTCGCGGCGCGGGCTGATCCCGCGCGCGCATGAGGCGCCGGGGGCAAGCTGGGAAAAGATCGGCGAGCGGCCGGAGACGGTGGCGTCGGCGCTGGTCGCTGGGCTGCGCGCCCGCGCGGAGGCGATCGGCTGGCGCAATGCGGTCGATGAATTGCGCCCCTTCACCCAGTTCATGTGGGGCAATGCTACTGAGGCCGAACGCAGCCGATTCCTGCGCCACCTGCGCCCGTGGTGGGACGTGCATCGCCACCGGCTCGCGCCCGATGTCGCGGCGAGGATCGACGCGCTGATTGCGAGCGGACGGCTGACCATCCTGTCGGGCAAGACACTGGCGGCGCGCGAGACGGCGGCGGGTATCGCGGTCGACTGGCGGCCACGCGGGGCGGACGCGGCGGAAACGCTGACCGTCCAGCGCGTCGTCAACTGCACCGGACCGCTCGGCGATCTGGGGCGCACCGCCGATCCGCTGTTGCGCGACCTGACCGCGCGCGGGCTGATCCGCGCCGACGCGCACCGGATCGGGATCGATGTCGACAATCAGGCGCGGACGATCGCGGCGAACGGCGTGCCCAACGACTGGCTCTATGCGCTGGGGCCGATGACGCGCGGGGCGTTCTGGGAAATCGTCGCGGTGCCCGACATCAGGCAGCAGACCTGGTCACTCGCGCGACGACTGTCGAACGCGCACTGGGTGGGCGGCGAAGGGCTGTGATTGCGCGAGGCACAGCTTTGCGCGAAGGGGCGATTCTGACCGAGAGGAATTAGTCGATGTCGATTGCGCGTTCGCCGCTGGCCCCCGCCGAGTTTCCCGCGCTGCCCCGCGTCGATGGCGTGACGTTGCGCACTGCGCGCGCGCGCTACAAGACATGGGATCGCTGCGACCTGACCTATGTCGATCTGTCGCCGGGAACCACCGTCGCGGGCGTCACCACGCAGAGCAAATGCCCCTCGCCCGAGGTCGAATGGTGCCGCAAGGCGCTGGTGCTGGGCGAAGCGCGTGCGCTGGTCGTCAACGCCGGCAATTCGAACGCCTTCACCGGAAATCTCGGGCGCGAGGCGGTCGAGGCGATGGTCGCGAAGGTCGCGCGGCACCTCGACTGCAAGCCATCGGACGTGTTTGTCGCGTCGACCGGGGTGATCGGCGTGCCGCTCCCCATCGACAAGGCCGAAGCGGGCCTGGACGCCGCCTTTGCCGCCGATCCCTGCGGATGGGAGGAAGCGGCGGAAACCATCATGACCACCGACACCTTTGCCAAGGCGGCTGTGACCAGCGCGGTCGTCGATGGGCGCACGGTCCAACTGGTCGGCATCGTCAAGGGATCGGGGATGATCGCGCCCGACATGGCGACGATGCTGGGGTTCATCTTTACCGATTGCGCGGTCGATCCGACGATCCTGCACGGCGCGCTGGCCGATGCGAACCGCGCGAGCTTTTCGTGCATCACGGTCGATAGCGACACGTCGACCAGCGACACGGTGCTGGCGTTCGCGACCGGCAAGGCGGGGAATGCGCCGATCGTCGATGCCGACAGCATTGGCGCCGATGCGTTTCGCGCGGCGATGGCCGACCTGTGCCTGCAACTGGCGCATCTGGTGGTGCGCGATGGCGAAGGCGCGACCAAGTTCATCCGCATCGACATCGAGGGCGCGGAAGACGATGTCAGCGCGCGCACCATCGGGCTGTCAATCGCCAATTCGCCGCTGGTCAAGACCGCCATCGCGGGCGAGGACGCCAATTGGGGCCGGGTCGTGATGGCCGTGGGCAAAGCCGGAGAACCCGCCGAGCGCGACAGATTATGCATTCGCTTCGGCGCGACCCAGGTCGCGAAAAATGGCCTGGCGGTCGAGGGGTATGACGAAGCGCCAGTCGCCGCGCATCTGAAAGGCAGCGAGATCGAGATCGGCGTCGAACTGGGCCTGGGCGAAGGCCGTGCAACGGTCTGGACCTGCGACCTGACGCACGGATATATCTCGATCAACGCCGATTATCGGAGTTGAGGTCGAGCAGCGCCGGGTCGATACCGATCGGCGTCAATCCTGTGCGGGCAGATCCTTGTTCAACGCACGCAACAGCGGCACGATCGTCGCGAAATCGTCGGTCCACGGCGTGAACCCCGCATAGGGACGCAGCGTCCGCCAGCGCAGATCGGTTGCGGTCAGGCGCGCCAGCGTCGCCCCGTCCTTCGACATCACCACCCAGTCCGACGTGCTGCCGCCGGTGATGCCGTTCTCGCTGGCATAATCGGTCAGCAGCGCCGCACTCCATCCGCCCAGCCGGGCGGCGGCCTCCACCACCGGCTCCAGCGCCAGATAGCGGTTGGAGATGTGGACGACCAGCACGCCATCGGGTGCGAGCGCGCGGGCATAGGTGTCGAACGCCTCGCGCGTCATCAGGTGCATCGGCACCGCGTCGGACGAAAAGGCGTCGAGCACCAGCACGTCCAGGCTCCCCGCCGGTTGCTCGGCGATGGTGATCCGCGCGTCGCCGAGCGCCAGATCGACGCCCTGCGGCAAACACTGCTGGAGGAAGGTGAAGCGGTTGCGCGCGATATCGACTACTGCCGGGTCGATTTCGTAGAACGTCCATTGCTGGTTGGGCAGCGCGTAACAGGCGAGCGTCCCCGTCCCCAGCCCGACGACACCAACTCGCGCGCCCTGCGGATAGAGGGCGGGCGCAGCCTGCATCACCTGGCCCACCGCAGAACCCGGCAGATAATAGCTGGTCGGCGTGCGTTCGAGTTCGGGCGCGCCCTTCAACTGGACACCGTGCAGCGTCGTGCCGTGCGCGAGCGTCCGCATGTCGGCATATTCGCGGATGGTATAGACGCCGAAATAGCTGCGGGTGCGCGCATCGGACATCAGGCTAAGTTCGAGCGCGCGATAGCCGCCGAACAGGAACAGCGAGGCGACCAGCGCGAACACATAGAGCGGGCGCTGGCCGATGACGAGCACGCCGACCACCGCCATGCCGAGAAACGCGATCGATTCGGCGCGCGCGCCCAATATCTGTCCCGGATTGGCGATGCCCAGCACCACCAGCACCCCGACGACCAGCACGGCGGCGACCCCGGCGATGTTGGCGCGACGCTCATTCCCTTCCCAGAAACGTTCGAACGCCGGAAGGAGATAGGGCTGCGCCGCGAGCAGCCCGGCGGCGATGATCAGGATCGGAAATTCATAGGTCCAGTCGAAGATCACCGGTGCGATCACCGCCGCGAAGACGCCGCCAAGCGCGCCGCCGACCGACATGGCGAGATAGAATCCGGTCAATCGGTCGGGATCGGGGCGCAGATCGTACATCCGCGCATGCAGAGCGATCGCGACGACGAACAGCAGCAGCAGCGCCATCAGCGCGCTCAAAAACGCTTCTGATTGCGCGCCCGCCATCAGCGTGCCGCCGAACAGCAGGATCGTAACCGGCGCGAATTTCTGGATCAGGTTCGCCGCGGTTCTTTGGGTGGCGAAGGCGATGGTGAAGCTCAACAGATAAAGGCCGAGCGGCAGCACCCACAGCATCGGCACCGCGACGATATCGGTGGTCAGAAAGGTGGTGGTCGCCAGCATCAGCCCCGACGGCACAATGGCGAGCGCGATCCAGTGGAGAACGCGGCGAGTCGATGGTTTGGGGCTGGTCGGGTGATGCTCGGTCGGGGCCGATGCGCTGGTCTTGGGCAGGCGGAGCGCACAGATGAGGATCAACACGAACACCAGCGCATAGCCGATGCTCCACACCATGCTCTGATTATGCAGCGCCAGCGTCGGCTCGACGATCAGCGGATACGCGATCAACCCGCCGAAACTGCCGATGTTCGATGCGGCATAAAGCGCATAGGGGTCGCGCCCGCCCGATGCGGCGGCGAACCAGCGCTGGAGCAGCGGCGCCTGCGCCGAAATCGCGAAGAACAACGGACCAATCGACGCGGCGAGGAACAACGGCACCCACAGCACCGCGTCCAGCCCGGCGGGCTGGCGGATCGCCAGCAGCCCGATCGGCAGCCACAATGCCGCGACCGCGAGCACGCCGAGATGGATCGCCGCCTGACGCCTGAGCGGCACCCGCCCCAGCCAATGGGCATAGGCATAGCCGCCGAGCAGCAACGCCTGATAGACGAGCATCGCCGAGTTCCATACCGCCGGCGCGCCGCCGATCCGCGGCAGCGCCATCCGCGCAATCATCGGCTGGACCAGGAACAGCAGGAACGACCCCGACAGGATCGCGACGACGAACAATACGCCGATACCGCTCTTGGGCGCAGGATCGTCGGTATAGACGCCACCCAGGGGCGGCTTGTCGGCGGGCACGCTTGTTTCGCTGTCGGCGGTCATATGCTTAAGCCACTCAAAGTTACCGTCACCCCCGCGCAGGCGAGGGTCCGTCTCCTGCCGACGCAAAAGATGGGACGATCGGAGATGGATTCCCGCCTTCGCGGGAATGACGAAGAAGAGAGAAAGTCACTCAGCCAGCAACCGCGCGGCGAGCGGCGCGTGATAGGTCAGCACACCCGAGCAGCCGGCGCGTTTGAACGCCGTCAGCGTTTCCAGCACCAGCGCGTCGCGGTCGCCTGCGCCCGCCGCTGCCGCAGCCTCGATCATCGCGTATTCGCCGGACACTTGATACGCGAATACAGGGACTTCGAAGCGTTGTTTCACATCGCGGACGATGTCGAGATAGGGCAGCCCCGGCTTGACCATCACGCTGTCGGCTCCCTCGGCCAGATCGGCGGCCACTTCGCGCAGCGCTTCCTGGGCGTTGGCGGGGTCCATCTGATAGCTTTTCTTGTCGCCCTTCAACAGCCCGCGGCTGCCGACCGCGTCGCGGAACGGGCCGTAAAATGCGCTCGCATATTTGGCGGCGTAGGACATGATCTGGACGTTGGGATGCCCCCCACCCTCCAGCGCGTCGCGGATCAGGCCGATGCGACCGTCCATCATGTCCGACGGGGCGACAATATCCGCGCCCGCCTCTGCCTGAACCAGCGCCTGCCGCACCAGCGCCTTCGCCGTCGCATCGTTCAGGACATAACCCGCATCATCCACCAGCCCGTCATGACCGTGGCTGGTATAGGGATCGAGCGCGACGTCGGTGAGCACCCCGACCTCGGGCACCGCATCCTTCAGCGCGCGGATCGCGCGGCACATCAGATTGTCGGGATTGTGCGCCTCCGCGCCGTCGTCGCTGCGCAACTCGTGCGGGGTGTTGGGGAACAGCGCGATGCAGGCGATGCCCAGCGCGCGCGCCTCGCGTGCCCGCTCCGCCAGCCGATCCACCGACCAGCGCGATACGCCCGGCAGGCTGGCGATGGGTTGCTCCTTGCCGGAACCTTCGCAAACGAACAGCGGCCAGATCAGGTCGGCGGGGGTCAGGACGGTTTCGGCATGAAGCCTGCGGCTCCACTCGGACACGCGGGTGCGGCGCAGCCGGAGCGCGGGATAACGGGCGGACATGGCGCGCTTTGTGCGGGATCGCCGACAATCGCGCAAGTCATGGGACCTTAATCGACAGCGTGCGTTATGGCGGCGATGATGGAGATCAAATCCGCAGCCCTGATCGTCAACGCGATGTCGCGCACCGGCGAGGCGATGTTCGAACAGGCGCGCGACGCGATGCGCGGGCTGCCCTATCCGGTCGATGCCCATGCCGTCCACGACCCCGAAGATCTGGAGGCAATGATGGCCGCGATCCTGGCCAAAAAGCCCGATCTGGTGGTGCTGGGCGGCGGCGACGGGACGATCAGCGGGCTGGTCGACCATCTGGTCGGCAAGGGCGTGGTGCTGGGCGTGCTGCCACTCGGCACTGCCAACAGTTTCGCGCGGACACTGGGCATCCCGCTGGAAGTCGAGGGCGCGGTCGAAGTGCTGCGGTCGGGCGAGCCCAAACGCATCGACCTTGGCATGATCGACCATGATTATTTCGCCAATTGCGCCGCGATCGGCCTGTCGCCGCAAATCGCGGAGACGGTGCCGCACAAGCTGAAACGCTGGTTCGGGCGTGCCGGATATCTGGCGTGGGCGGCGATCCAGTATATGCGGTTCGAACCGTTCACTCTGATCGTCACCGATGGCGGCAAGGAACGCCGCGTCCGCACGGTAGAGGTGCGGATATCGAACGGCTCCTATCATGGCGGCACCGAACTGGTCGAGGAAGCGAGCCTCGATTCAGGAGAGATCGTGATCCAGGCGGTGACGGGGCGGGTGAAACGCCGCCTGATCGCCAATTGGGGCGCAAACATTCTGCGGCTCGAATCGCGCAAGAAGGGTACGGTGTCTTTTCGCGGCAAGGCGCTGGAGGTGCGGACCGACCCGCCGCTGCCCATCTCGATCGATGGCGAGGTGCTGGCCAAGACGCCGGTGACGGCGAAGGTCGCGGCGGGGGTGATTTACGTGATGGCCCCTGTGGGGCGGTAAAGGGGCCGCCCGTCCCCCACCACCATTTGCCCTGAGTAGTGACTGAGCGCAGTCGAAGTCGCGTATCGAAGGGGGCGTCCTTCGATACGCGACTTCGGCTGCGCTAAGCACCTACTCAGGATGAACGGGACTGGAAGGAACCCGCACGTTACCCCAGCCGCCCCAATGCCGCGTGGAGCCGCGCCGCTTCCTCGGATTTCTCGGCATGGTCGGCGCGCGCTTTCTCCACCGCCTCGGGCTTGGCGCGTTCGACGAAGCTGGGGTTCGACAACCGCCCCGACAGCGAATCGCGCTCCTTTTCCGCCGCCGCAATCGCCTTGGTGAGGCGCGCGCGTTCGGCGTCCAAGTCGATGACGCCTTCGAGCGGCAGGACGAAGGTCGCCTCGTCCACTACCACCTGCGCCGCGCCGCCTGCGGGTGCCTCGGCATCGCTCAGATCGACCCGCGCCATACGCGCCAGCGCCGCGCCCTGTGCGCCGAGCCGCGCGACCGTCTCCGCCGACGCGTCGCGAACGTGCAGCGGCAGCCGGGCGCCCGGCGGTACGTTGAGTTCGGTGCGGCTGGAGCGGATGTCGCTGACCAAGCGGATCAGCCAGTCGATTTCCTTCTGCGCGGCGACATCGAGCGATTTCGCATCCGCCATCGGCCAGCGCGCGGTGATGATCGGATATTCCCGCTCACCCATCGCGTGCCACAGCTCTTCGGTGATGAACGGCATGAAGGGATGGAGCAGCACCAGAATCTGGTCGAGCACCCAGCCCGCTACCGCCTTGGTCTCGTCGTCGATCGCGCCTTTGATCAGTTCCAGATACCAGTCGCAGAAGCGACTCCATGCGAACTGATAGATTGCGTTGGCCGCACCGTCGAACCGGTATTCGGCAAGCGCGAGGTCGACCGCCTGCACCGCCGATACCGTCTCCGCGATGATCCAGCGGTTGACCGCGCGGGTCGCCTCGGGCGGGGAGAGCGTGGTCGATGCGCCGATGCCGTTCGACTGGCAGAAACGCGCGGCGTTCCAGAGCTTGGTCGCAAAGTTGCGATACCCCTCGACCCGCTTCTCATCCATCTTGATGTCGCGGCCCTGGCTTTCCATCGCCGCCATGAAGAAGCGCAGTGCGTCAGCGCCATATTGATCGATCAGGCCGAGCGGGTCGACGGTATTGCCCTTCGACTTCGACATTTTCGAGCCATCGGCGGCGCGGACCAGCCCGTGCAGATACAAGGTCTTGAACGGCACATCGCCCATGAAGTGCAGCCCCTGCATCATCATCCGCGCGTCCCAGAAGAACAGGATGTCGAAGCCGGAAATGAGAACGTCGTTGGGGTAGCGGCCCATTGCCTTCACATCGGCGTCGGGCCAGCCCATCGTCGCGAAAGGCCACAATGCCGAGGAGAACCAGGTGTCGAGAACGTCGGGGTCGCGTCGCAGAACAACCGTGTTCGCTTCCTGCTGTCCACGATCCTTCCAATCGTCGGAAAAGCGGATGCTAATGCCTTCTGGATAAAACGCACGTGCCAGTCCAAGCGCTTCTTCTTCTGTTTCAGCGACAAAAACCTGCTCTTGAATAGGTCGCCGAACGGTTTCGCCGAAGTCAGGACCGACGCTGATTACGTCGCCCGTAATCAAAGAACCATCGTCGCGCAGACCTGGCCCAAACCAGGCCGGAATCCGATGTCCCCACCATAATTGCCGCGACACGCACCATGGCTGGATATTCTCCATCCAGTTGAAATAAGTCTTTTCCCACGACTTGGGCACGATCTGCACCGCGCCCGACCGCACCGCCTCGATCGCGGGCTTGGCGAGCGTCGCGGCGTCGACATACCATTGGTCGGTCAGCCACGGCTCGATGACCGCGTTCGAGCGGTCGCCGTAAGGCGTCTGGATCGTGCGCGGTTCGGCGTCGTGCTCGGCACCTTCCTTGTCGACATGGGGGACGAGGAAACCGCCGTCTTTCAACTGCTGCACCACCAGCGCGCGGGCGTCGAAGCGGTCGAGACCAATATACTCGACCGGGATCAGGCCGTCCGCCGTCTGTTGAACCTGCGCCTTGGCGTCGAGCATGTTGAGCATGTCGGACGCCTTGATCCCCGCACGCTTGCCGACCTCGAAATCGTTGAAGTCATGCCCCGGCGTGATCTTCACCGCGCCGGAACCCAGTTCGGGATCGGCATGTTCGTCGGTGACGATCGGAATCAGCCTCCCGGTGATCGGCAGGCGCACCTGCTTGCCGACCAGCGCAGTATAGCGCTCGTCGGTCGGGTTCACCGCGACCGCCATATCGGCGAGCATCGTTTCGGGTCGCGTCGTCGCGACGTGGATGAAGCCCGATCCGTCCTCCAGCGGATAGCGCAGATGCCAGAACGAACCCTTCACCTCGCGCGTCTCGACCTCGAGATCGCTGATCGCGGTGCCGAGGCCGGGATCCCAGTTCACCAGCCGCTTGTCGCGGTAGAGCAGGCCCTGATTATACAGCTCCACGAACACCTTGAGCACGGCTTTCGAAAAGCCTTCGTCCATCGTGAAGCGTTCGTTGGCCCAATCCATCGAACAGCCCAGGCGGCGCAGCTGACCGGTGATCTCGCCGCCGCTTTCTTCCTTCCACTCCCACACCTTCGACACGAATTCATCGCGGGTGAAATCGGTGCGCTTCTGCTGTTTGAGCGCCATCTGGCGTTCGACCACCATCTGCGTTGCGATGCCCGCATGGTCGGTGCCGACCACCCACAGCGCATCCTTGCCCTGCAAGCGCGCGTGGCGGACCAGAATATCCTGCAACGTGTTGTCGAGCGCATGGCCGATATGCAGGCTGCCCGTCACGTTGGGCGGCGGGTTCACGATCGTCCACGGCTCGGCGCCGGGCCGGTCAGGCCGGAACAGGCCGTTTTCTTCCCAGTAGGGATACCAGCGCTGCTCGATGGCCGCAGGGTCGAACGTCTTGGAAAGCTCGGTCATAGCCGCCCGCATTACCCGCGCGAGCGCGTGGCGCAAGGGTTCAGCTTACCCCCGTCGGCCCTTCGAGCAGGGTGCGGATGCGCTGGGCGAGTTCGGCGCGGCGCCAGGGTTTGCGGACCAGTGGGAAATTGCGGCTTTCCGCGTCGAGCGCGCGGTCGGAATAGCCGGTGGTCAGCAAAATCTCGATTTCGGGATATTCGCCGCGCACGCTGGTCGCCGGTTCGACGCCGTTCATGTCGCCGGGCATTACGATATCGGTGAACAGCAATGCGAAATCGCTGTCGTTTTCGAGCAGTTTCAGCGCCTTCGGCGCGCTGTCGACATGGACGACGACATAGCCGAGATCCTCCAGGATCGCCTGGCCCAGTTCGGCGACCTGGGGCTGATCCTCGACCATCAGGATGCGTTCGCCCTCACCCATCATCTGCGGGCTTTGCACGGTCGCTGCGTCGACGATGCCGCGCGCGCGGGGGAAATAGAGCGCGAAACGCGCGCCGCGCTCGGGCAGGTTTTCGGCCGACACGCCTCCGCCCGACTGGCGCATGAAGCCGTACACCATCGACAGGCCGAGCCCCGTCCCCTTGCCCACCGCCTTGGTCGAAAAGAAGGGATCGAAAATCTGCGCCATCGCCTGATCGTCGATGCCGGTGCCGGTATCGGTCGCCGACACACACACATATTCGCCGGGATCAAGGCCGGGCGCGAGCGGCGCATCGACAGTGGAGACGGCATTGGCGGTGGCAATGGTCAGATCGCCCGCACCGCCCATCGCATCGCGCGCGTTGGAGACGATGTTGAGCAGTGCCATTTCGGTCTGAACCGGATCGATTCGGGCATTCCAAAGATCGTCGGAAAACTCGTAGCGGACGCAAACCTTGTCGCCCGAAGTCCGTCCGACAATGCCTTCGAAATCGCCGATCAGCGTGTTGATGTTGAGCAGCCGGTCGCGCAATTCCTGCTTGCGCGCGAACGCCAGCAACTGCTGGGTAAGCTGCGCGCCGCGCGATGCGGCGGTCGAGATCGCCTCGAGCGATCGGCGGGCGATCCGATCGCCCTTGTCGAGCCGCGCGTCGAGCATGTCGGTATAGCCGGTGATGACTTGCAGCAGATTGTTGAAATCATGCGCGATACCGCCGGTCAGCTTGCCCACCGCCTCCATCTTCTGCGCCTGGTGCAACGCCTCCTCGGCTTCCTTGCGACGCGAGATATCGAGCTGGCTGGCGAAGAAATAGCGAAGCTCGCCGTTCGCGCCATGCACCGGCGAGATGAAAAGCGCGTTCCAGAAGGTCGAACCGTTCTTGCGGTAATTGAGGATCTCGACCGACACCTCTCGATGGTGGCGGATCGCTTCGCGGACCTGTGAAACGGTGTCCTGATCGGTTTCGGGCCCCTGGAGAAACCGACAATTCTTGCCGACAATCTCTTCCTGGGCGTAACCTGTCATCCGTTCGAAGGCGCGGTTGCAGAAGATGATCGGATTGTCTTCGCGGTGCGGATCGGTGACGATCATCGGCATCCGCGTCGTCTCTACAGCCGCGAAAAAGATGTCGTGCCGTTCGTCCGCTTCGATTGCAGCATTGGACACTTCGCCGTGCTTGCGCGCGTGAAGCATATCGCTGTGACCGGGGATGTCGCGCCCGTCGTTCATGCCGCCAAAAACCCGAGGGACTGCCGCAAGTTCCCGTTACCCGACCGCACTATCACCGCTTGGTCAGGCGCTCGACTTCGCGCTGGACGATTCGTTCAACGATCTCGGGAAGATGCGCGTCGAGCCAGTCGCTGAGCATCGGACGCAGCATGTCACGCACCAGCCCCTCCAGCGTGTCCGAACCCGAAACCTGCGGCCGCACGATCAGCTTCGATAGCGCATCGAGCGATCCGCGAGTCGCCTGGGCGGCGCGTTCCGACAGGATCGCCTCGTCCGACCTGTCCGATCGCTCGCGGAAGGAAACGGGCTGGTTCATCGGCTCGGGCTCGGGCTCGGGATCGGGTTCCGTCCGGGATGCCTGGGTGGTTGCCGCCTCGGGTTCGACCGGCTCCGGATCGTCGGCGTAAGTGGCGAGTTCGAGCACCGCTTCGTCGGACTCTTCGGCTTCGTCCCGCGCCGACAGCTCGGGCGCGGTCATGCGCGGGCGGCGCGGACGCTGCCCCACATCGCCTTCCTCGGCGATAATGCGTTTGATCGACGAGAGGATGTCCTCCATCGATCGTTCGGAGCTGATATCCCCCATATCCGGCACCCTGTCGCCCGATGGCCCTAACAAGCGGCCGGTTTCGGTCAGAAGGCGGGCGCTGTCAACCGCGCCGGGATCAATCGCCGATCGGCGTTTCGGGCGGGCGGGCGATCGTCGACGGATCGGGCTGGTTGATGACGGTCGCGTTCTGCGCGGGCGTGGCGATGGTCGGCGTGCTGACCGACACCGGCTCGGGATCGTCCGCCCAGTCCGAAATCCGCCCGCGCACGCGATTGTAATTGACGGTGGGGTCGTAAAGCGGTCCGCCGTCGAGGCCCAGGTCGCGTGCCTCCGCCTGCCCCATCGCCGCAAGCAGCGCGAATCCGGCGACATAGGCGTCGCGCTGCGCTGCCACCAGCGTCACCTGGGCGTTGAGCAGTTCGCGTTCCGCATCGAGGATGTCGAGGATCGTGCGCGTTCCGACGCTGTTTTCGGCGCGCACGCCCTCCAGCGACAGGCGGTTCGCATCGACCGCGACCTGCGCGGTTTCGATCACGCGCTGCGACGATTGCCAGACGGCAAAGGCCGAGCGCACCTGCGCGACGACGCTGCGTTCGACTTCGGTCGCAATCTCCAGCGTCTGCGACCGCCGCGCCTGCGCCTGACGCACGCGGGCCGCAGGCAGCCCGCCCTGGAACAGCGGCATCGACAGCGACAGTCCGGCCTGGGCCGAGCTGCTGTCCTGACGAATATCGACATTGGTGCCAGACCCCAGCGAGCCGAGGAAATTATTGTAATCGCCGCCGACGAAGGCCGATACGCGCGGCAGCCGCGCGGCGCGCGCAACGTCGATATCGTAATCGCTCGCCTCTGCCGCCAGACGGATCGATTCGAGATTGGGATTCTGGGTCAGCGCGACGCGGGTCGCATCTTCCACCACGGTCGGCAACCCCGGCAGCGGCGGCGGCGGCGCAAGCACGCCGGGCGCCTCGCCGACGATGCGGATATAGTTTTCGCGCGTAGAAATCAGCTGCGCCTCGGCGCTGCGCAACTGGCCTTCCGAAATCGCCAGCCGCGCTTCGGACTGGGCGACATCGGTGCGGGTCAGGTCGCCCAGCTCGAACCGGTCTCGCGACGCCTGAAGATTGACCCCCAGCGCGCGAACGTTCTGCTGGTTGAGCGCAACGATCGCCTCGTCGCGGATCACGTCCATATAGGCCGCAACGACATCGGTGAAAGTCTGTGCCTCGACGCTGCGCAGGTCCGCGCGGCCCGCACGGACGCGGGTTTCCGCCGCGCGCACCGAATTGCGCACCGCCCCACCCGAATAGATCGGCACCGACAGATCGACGCCCGCCGTCACCTGACGCGCGGCGTTGCCGAAGCTGTTTTGACCCGATCCGTTCGACGAATTGTGGAGGTTTTCCAGATAGGTCGCCGAACTCGTCACCTGCGGCAGCCCGGCCGAGCGTGCGATCGGCACGTTTTCGTCATTGGCGCGCAAGTTCGCGCGCTCCGCCGCGAGCGTCGGGTTGGTGCGATAGGCGGTCGCCAGCGCCTGTCCCAGCGTGCTCTGCCCGATCGCCGTGACCGGTTGCGGCGCAGGGCGCGTCGGCAGCGGCTGAACCGTCTGTGCGGCGGAGATCATCGGCGCGGACAGTGCGACGATGCTCGCGCTCAGGATCAACAGCCGACAACGCATAAGGGGAGTTCCTTGGCTCAAAACTGAAACGAACGGGGCTTGTCGAAGCCGGGCAGCACCGCACAATCGAGATCGACGAAATCGAACAGGCCGAACCCGCCTGCGGTCCGCCGCCCCGCCGCCAGCCGCGTGACGCCGCGATCGACCAGGCCGGTGACGATTCGCGCACCGTCCTTCGTCTGGGCGAGCAGCGTATCGGGCAGCGCCTCGACCGCGCCGTCGATCATAATCACGTCAAACGGGCCATGGTCGGGCGCGCCATCGGACAGCGTGCCTTCAACCACCTCGACATTGCCGAAACCGGCCAGCGCCGCGCGCGCATCGGCGGCAAGCGGCGCCTCCTCGACCGCGACGACTTCGCGCGCCAGCCCCGACAGGAGCGCAGCCGCATAACCGCCCGCCGCCCCGATCAGCAGCACCCGGTCGCCCGGCTCGATCCCCGCTTCGTTCAGCAGCCGCCCGGTTGCGAGCGGCGTGTTGTGCATCCGGCCGCCACCCAGCGACAATTGCGTGTCGCGATAGGCAAGCGATTTGACTGCATCGGGCACGAAATCCTCGCGCGGCACGCGTGCCATCGCCTCGATCACGCGCCGGTCGTCCACGCCGCTGGTGCGCAGCTGGCTGACCACCATCGCATCGCGCATGGTCGCGAACGGGGCGGCGGGCCGGGTGGTATCGGTAGCAGTGCTCATCATCGACAACCCCTGTCGCATAACTGTGTTAGTGTTGCAATACACATTGCGGATTAGTGCTTGTATCCGCGCCGATCTTCCCCGCCAAGCCGGTCTGTCCGCCTTTTATCGCTTTCCGGGAGTTGACACCGGCCCCTCGCCTGCCCCATCTGCGCCGCTCTCGGCCCGATGGCGGAGTGGTGACGCAGCGGATTGCAAATCCACAGACGCCCGGCAGAAACCCTCGAAAGTTCGCACGATTCACGCTCCGTTCTGCACACGGAATTGCGTGGGTTTTCGGCTCGACTGCGAACTTTAACTCGCGACATTCCGACATGAAAAAGACCCCGGCCGGCGGCAACCGATCGAGGTCCGACCACACGATCTTAGGAGGATCGCATGGCTGACTCTGACCATATCCAATTCCCTCACCGAACCCAACTGGCAGATTGGCCGGAGGGCTCGCACGAAGCCGCCTACATTCGCGACGGCGGTGAGGTCTGGTGGACCGGTCCCAAACGCGACATCGCTGGCAACGGAACGCTTGAACATCCTGTGTTCATCAAGCCTGCTGGTTGGACCGGTCCCTATCCGTGGCATCGCGTCGATCGCTCAACGCCAGCGATGGCCTATGTCTATTTCGTTGGTCCAAAGGACGGACCTATAAAGATCGGTTACGCGCGCCGCCTCGACTTTCGGATCAAGGATTTGCGCCTAGCCAATGCCTACCCGCTTGAGATTTGGGCATCCGTGAAAGCGTGTCCATCGCTGGAGCGCGAGTATCACAAACGTTTCGCCGCCCACCGCCTCCACGGCGAATGGTTCGAACGCTGCCCCGAGATCGAGGCCGAGATCGCTCGCCTCAAGGCAGCATGACCATGCCTAACAGCACCACAACGACGGCGGGGAGCCCCGACATGAACAGAGTAAGCCCAGAACTGGGCGCGCGGATGATTGCGTTGGTGCGCGATCTTGCTGAAACGCCGATAGGAAAGCAGATGCCGAACGGATCGCACGCTAAGGCAAAGGCCATCGTCGCCGAACTCCCCGCGCCGGTTGATCGTGACCGAGAGTTGGTGAGGCGCATCCTTGCGCGATACCACCAAACGCGAATGGCGGACGTTGACCCGATCGATTTCATCCTCGCATCGCCAGAGGTGAAAGCCGCCCTCGCCCGCCAGGAATCCCCCCAATGACGGCGGCGCGGCACGACGGACGAGATCGGCGAACAGACTGCTTGCCGGTGCATCACTACCCATGCGGACGGCGGATCGTTGTAGTCGGTCAATGGGGCCACACGCTGGCGCATCCCTCGAACTGCCCGGATTGCCGAGCCCGTGCCCGCGCGATGGAGGGGGAGTGATGGTCGAACTGAAATTCACGAACAGCGACGCGACGCCGAAGGTCGCGACCGTGCGCTGCGATGCTGCCAACATTCCGCTGATTATGCAGTGGTATGGCGCGTTCTACGCTGGCGATCGATACTCGGTCCATGCCGATGGTGTGAGGCTATTCAAGGACCATAACGGCGAATTGATCGGAACCTACCCATGACCGACCTAGAGCAAATCGCGAAGGGGCTGACGAGGGCGCAGGAGGAATATCTCACGACCAAGGCACGCCATGACTTTGTGTGGGGAGAATGGCGCTGGATGACCTACCCGCCGACCAACACGCACACGATCCTGCATAAACTTGGCCTAGTGATGGCGGTCGGCATGATAACCGACCTTGGCATCCAGGTCCGCAACCACCTTCTGCAAAAGGAACAGGGACGATGACCAGTGAGCGACAGATACTCATCAACCTTGTCGCGGGGCTTTCGCTAGCCGACCACATGCGTGACGTGGCGAACGATTGCGAGCAAGCTTTGAAGCTTGCCGGGATCGAAATGCCGGAAGGCTATAACGGCAGCAAATACGATGGTTGGTGGTATCAGCTATCGCACTACCTATCGCGTTTCCATGGCGCTGAAACGGTTTGGGGAACCTCTCTACAGGAAGACGACGATGACCAGTGAGAGCGGGGCGGTGGAGGACTATTATGCCCAGCACTAAGCGAGATTATTCGGCGGCGCGATGGGATGAGGCTATTGCAAAAAGATTCTTCTCAAAAGTGGAAAGACAGGAAAACGGATGCCTAGTTTGGCAAGCAGGCCTCACCCCAAGAGGATACGGGCAGTTTTCAATAGATGGCCGTCGCTACGCCGCTCATCGACTTCTCTTTGTAAAAACGGTCGGCCATATCGAGCCTCACCTTGTTTCTGACCACCTTTGCCGAAACCGAGCCTGCGTAAATCCCGAACATATCGAACCTGTCATCAATAAGCAGAATGTCGATAGGGGGCTTAGCCCGTTAGTCACGGCTGCGCGTCACGCCGCAAAGACCCACTGCTGGAAAGGTCATGAGTTTACTGCTGAGAACACAAGGCTCGACAAGAGGGGGCGGCGAAGCTGTAAGACATGTCAAAGGCGGCATCTAAAAAAATACCGCGACAGCGGCGGCAGGCGCGCAGCGAAAGGGGAGAGGGGATGAGCGACCCGACGTTTCACACCTACGGCGAGTTGGTCGCGTGGACTAGGCAGCGGCTAAGATATCCAGACCCGTCACCAAAAGCGAAACTCCGCGCTGTCGCGGATATACGTCGCGTGACATTGGCGCACGCCCATCTCATGACAGGACGATGAAACCCATCCTCGCCTCCCGCCAATACCGCGCCGGGTTCGCGGTCGGGCTGCTGATTTGCGTGGCGGTGGTGGTGATTGGGACTATGGTGGCGGGATAGCTGCGGGCAGGGCTTAATACCTGCTTCTCCACACGCCCGCTTCCCGTCAGCAGTGCCTGTCAACGGTCGGCTGGTGGAGACGCCGCAACTACCGATGTTACCTATGCCACAATCCCCCGATTCCGTCTAGCTATTTCGGGGAAACGCGGGCTTCCACCGCTTGCCCTGACCACCATCCGGTTCGCCTCCGGTTTCAAGCGTCAGGTCTGCCCCTGCGTGGGGCCATGCGCCGACCGGGGAACCCCCAATCCATAGCGCCTAATCTGGTCCCGACCGTCCCTAGGCATATCGCCACGGGTGGCGCGGCCACCGTATTCGAAACGGTCAGGCCAGAAGGAAATACATAGCTTAAAAGGCTATTTCCTACAACCCCCGTTCCCATCATGTTCCCCCGCTCAACGGGAGTGATTCGATGCCGACGATATGGGAATGGCGCTTTGCGGATTACACGGATGAAGCGCTGAAACTGGCGTATCACCTGTCGAAAGACGCGGGCGAGGATGACGAACACCACGTTGCGGCGAGGGACGAACTGGCGCGGCGAGCTAAGGCGCGGGCCGCTTGCAAGTCTCAATAGCCGCATCCGCACGATCGGCATAAGCCCCCGGCCCCGCATATTCGTTCAGCTTGAGCGCCAGCACGGCGGCGAGGGCGACCGAATTGGTGGGCAGTGGTTGTGCCAGCGGTTCGGGCCGCTTGGGGCGTGTCACCGGGCACGGGCGCTGCACCTCGACGACGCGCTCGACCACCTCGACCTTAACGCCGGGTTCGGGGCGTTCGCGGTCACCGCATCCAGCAAGCGCGACAGCGGCTAAGACGATCAGGTAGCGCATCACAGTCCCTCCAAAGCCGAGAGCATGGCAGGCGGCACCTTGCACGAACCGCCCTTGTTCGCTTCCGCCGCTATGGCCTCCAGCATCGCCACACGGGGTCTGTCCGCGTTCTGACGGGCATTGGCAGCGGCGACGGTCTTGGCGTCCTCTACGCGGGCGTCCTGATAGGCTCGCGCGCGCGCATCGGCCTCGTCCGTTTCGCGCTTCAATTCGGCGCGAAGGGTTTCCACGGATTCGCGCGTGGTGGCGTGGGCGACTTCGCATAGACGGTAATTTGCCGCCTCATGATCACGTTGCGCCGTCCGCGCTTCCAACGTCGATCGCGTGAACCAAAGCGCGGTCGATAGTGCCAGCGCGGTCAGGCCCCAGCCTATCAGCTTCCAGTTACGCCAGACGAACTCGGCGACGGCGGTCAGGGCCATCATGGCCGTTCCTCCACCGTATGCACGGGATCACCCGGCTTGCCGCTGGGGGCATCCGCATCGCGAACATGCGCCATCGCCTGCATCGTCTTGAACGCTTCACCGGTGTTCTCGGTCGCCTTCTGGCTTTGCTGGTTTGCCGCGAAGTGGAATGCCCCCGCCATGTTCAGCAGGCCGGTGATAACCAGCGCTTGCAGGATCACCTCAAACAGCTTCACGTCCCATAGGCCGGGTTGAAAATAGGCCATCAGGATCATGCCGATCGACATGACGAATAGCCCGGTGGTGAAGATTTGGCGCTCGTTCACCGCGCCTACTCCCCGGTTTTCTTGTGCAGCCATGTCAGGAACTGCCCCACCGTCTTGCCTTCAAGAATAGAGCGGTTGGCCTTCGTCGCCGCCGGTCCGGCGATATGATCGGCGCGCGCGTTCACGTCGGCGGCGATCACCTTCGCAGCGGTCACCGGCCCAAGGAAGTGCGAGGCGTAGAGCGATGCGCGATTTATCGGGAGCCCCTTGCTGCGGAGGTAGGCCGCGTTCTTTGCCGTGAAGGTCTTGGCGCGCGCAAGCTGTTCGTCGGTCGATGGCATAAGCCCGCCGAACGCTTTGGACATATCAGCGCCCCACTTGCCACCTTCGCCTTCCCACGTCGATTTGATGAACTGATAGAGGCCCGACGCGCTCGACGTTGCCGCTTTCACATAGGGGCGGTCGGCGCTTTCGATCTTCGACAGCATCGGCCAATAATCATCGGGAATGTCGGTCGTAACGCTGGCGAGCGGCTTGGGCGGCGGGAACGCCTTATCGAGCGCCGCAATGGTGTCACGTCCTGCCCAGCCATCGACGGTTAGACCGGCGCGCTGCTGGAATAGACGAACGAAATCGTCGTCGGTGATTGTCGTCATTCCCCACGCTCCATCTTCTCAATCATCGCCTTGGTCGCAGGCGGGATCATCGCCGCCGTCCCCGTGACCTCGACCAGATATTTCGCCATTTCGATGATCTGGCGGTGAAGCCCGCTGATCTGCGCTTTGAGGACCGCCTGTTCCTCGTCGCACTTGGCGATCTGGGCATTCAGCGCGCGCTCGCGTTCGGCGTCGCGCTTTTCCAGCGTGGCAATGCGTTCCAGCAAGTCGCGGCGCAAACTGGTATCGTCACCGCTTTCGATCTTGCGTATCTCGGTTCTGAACTTGAACCAGCCAACAACGACCGCGCCCACCAGCGCCCAAATCCCCCAAGCTCCCGGTGTCATCTGGCGCAATACCCCCAACGCAAACTCTTCCATCAGACCCTCCGCGCAGAACGGAAGGCGTGGATCGTGGCCAGCCAACCGATGATCGACAGCGTGCGAAGGCCGGTCCAAACGGCGAACTCGCCCGGTGCCATCACCCCCACGGCATCGGGCCAGACCAGCCACCGAATGTTGAACAGCACCGAAACCGCCGCGACGAAGCAGACCGGCGAGGCGACTAGATCAATGCGGTCCCCACGCCCTGCGAACCACCGGGCCGCTGACGGCGCGAGATAGACCGCACACGCCAGCGCCGATGCGGCGGCGATGATGAGCAGGAGCGTCACGCCAGCACCGCCATCCGGAAGGCGTCGAGAAGGATGAGGGCGGTCATGTCAGGTGCGACCCGGCCATGTGGTTTCTCCGGTCAGACATCGATGATCGCCGGGGTGCCGCCAAACGGCTCTGCATTGACGCTGCGGAAGCGCACCTCGCCATCACCGGTCGTCGCGTATTCGGTGGCCGAACACGCTGCCCAGGTGGCCCCGCCGTCGTTGCTGCGCTGGAACCCGGCATGTTCGGGCCAGTTGGTTCGTAGTCGCGCCTCGACGATCGCGCCTTCTTTTGCGAGCCCTCCGACCCCCGTGCCTAGCACAGGCATTAGTTGCGCGACGGTTCCGGGAAGGTCGTTCGCAGAGGATTGGCTGGGGAGCGTTCCAAACCGATAAGGCACGCGGCTAGACAGCCCGCCCGCCCACTTTGGCTGGGTGTGAATAGTCATATACGACATGCCGCCAGCGGGCTCGTTGGGGGCCGAGAAGTAACCGACCGCTATGTAATCACAGCCCGGCAGCTTGTCGCCGACGATGACATCCTTGTTGCCGTCGAGGCTCGTTTTCAGCACGTCTAACGGGGTCGCAGATTCTCCGCCGATCACCAGCATTTCGCCGAATGTCGGGTCGATGTAGAACCACTTGCCCGCTTCGATGTCGTAATAGCACATCGGGTCGTGCCCGACCGTTGATATGTCAACTGCCAGAATGCCCATGGATGCGAGAATGACCTGCGCCATCTTGCATTGATGCGTACACTGCACCGATCGGAAGTCAGTCAGGTTGCGGATACGCCACACGCCGGGTTCGACTTCCTCAAGCATCCCGTCATCGGCCACGTTGCCGTTGATATCGACCGTGCCGATTAGCCGCTGAACCGTCGTCACGCCGTTTGGAAATAGGCCGAACCAATAGGCGTTATCGCTGTTCGCGCGGGCGTCAGGACCGAACACTGCATTGAAGCTGGCCCACGTCTCGCCTTCGGGCAGAACGCCGGTATTGAGTGCGGTGCCATCGGGGTGGAGAAACACCTGCGGATGGACCGCGTGGGCGCCGAACCATCCGACAATCGCCCGCGCCCGATCGCGGCTGCTGTCACCCCAGTCAACGCCAGCCCAGTTGAGCATCCGTTCGGCGACAGACCGGAAGGGCGCGGCAAGCGCCGCGGCGGGAAATTGCAGAACGTGCGGCCGGATTTTGGCCTGAGATACCACGCGCATTAGATCGCCTCCCGCTTAAGGACTCGAAAATTGTCCGCTGATCCGGTCCCCGCCAAGCGCAGGCCGTGGCTGGTGGCGGTCATGAAATTGGTGGCCGTGGCGTCGAAGATCAGTTCTTCTTCACCGGCGGCGATGCGGAACACCCAGATGCGCGAACCGATGAAGCGCACCTTGTAGCGCTCGCCCGCAACCACTGACCGGTAGATCGCTGGCACAATCAGCGAGGATGGCCCGCCAACGAACCGATACAGGCCGATGAACCCATTTTCGGCCTTGCGTTGCAGCAGAAGGTAGTTGCCGTTCGATGCGAACCGGAAATAGATCGATGCCTCGTTCGTGCCGGGGTTCAGATCGGCTTCAACCTGCCCATCGGCAACACCAGCGTTAAGCGTCGTGCCGCGCAGATTGTTATCCGGTGTCCGTGCCACCCCCGCGATCCGGCTAAGCTGGCTCCCGCCGATCGCGTTCCACGTCTGCCCGCCGGTCGGCGCGGTCGTGAAAGCGCCGTCCGCCGCATTGAAATTGTCCGCAGCGGCAACCGACCAAATCCCCGTCTTGCTGTCCGCAAGTTCGATCGCCCGCTTGCGTTCTGCGAGTTCGTGCGCCTCCAAATCCTGATCGTGGGTCTGAATCTTCTGGTCAATCAACGTCGTTATTTCGTCGTCGGTCACTAGTCCTCCTGACATTTGGCGCAAAACTTCATCGGTTACGGAATAAGGGTAGATCGCGCCGCGCAGGACTCGGCCATTCAGCGGGTCGCCCTGGCCTTTCGCCAGACGCCCAAACCAGAGGCGCAGCAGGTTAACGGGGCGAACGGCGGCGATGCTGACCACAGGCCGACCCGCGAAACTGGCGCGAGTGGTTTCGTTGCCGATAGTGAAAGCGACCCGCATCCGGCGCGCGGACAGGTCTTCGAGATCACCGACGAACTGCAATTCCTGTTCGTCGTTATAGACCTGCAAAGCATAGATGCCGGTGACGCTGCGATAGACGACGACCCGCGCTTCCAGCACCGGGCCGACATAGGACGCCAGCACCCGCAGCGTCCCGTCGTGCGCTGGCATATCGACCTCGACCACCACGGTCACGTCGCCAACCGCAGGACGTAGAACGCCTGCCGACGTGGCGCCGGTTACCAGCAGTCCACGGCCATCAATCGGAAGCGCGCCCTCGGTGTCGATCTCGGGCATGGAGGTGAAAGTGGCGTGCTCGGTGTAGCCGTCGCGATACACACCGTCAGCAAACGCTACCTCTGTTGCTTCCGCACCGAACAGTCGGATCATGCCGGTAGCGTTGACGCCGTAAAGCAGGCTGCGCGCTTCGATACGGGCGCGGGTGGATTCGGCCCTCTCAGCCTGCGCGTAATAGAAGGCAAGAGCGTCCGCAGCGTTGCCCATGCCGACCTTGAACGGAATATCCGTGCCAGCGACGCGGACGATCTTGAAAGGAATCATGCCTGGTTCGCCCCCGGTTCGATGATGAAGTTGCCTTGGATGAAGCGCCGCTTTGCCGATCCGCTGCCGACGTGGATGGCGTAGGCCAGCACGACGTTCTGCCCCGGCTCGGTGCCGTTGGTGTCAAACGGCAGCAGGTTCTCGATCGTCGTTTCATTGATGCGGATTTGGATGGTGGAGGTTGTCAGGCCCGCTACCGTCTCCACTGATACCGACAGCCCTTCGGCAGGGCTCGCGGTATCAGCGAGGTCGATCAGCGCAGCACCCGGCGCGTCGGGATAAGCGCGCACCTGCATTGTCAGCGGTTGCCCGGTGAAGTCGAAGCCCTCGCAAGGAATGTCGAACCGCTTCGGTGCCCAACGTTGAACGACCAGCGGCCCTTCCGCGACCGACCGCACGGCCCCCGTCGTCGCGATCATGCGAACGTCCCCATGTTATTCTCCGATGTTTGAAGGGTTAGGCTGCGTCGATCCGAACAGGATCAGGCCCGCTAAGCGAGAAGTCGATTTCCAATGCCTTGGCGTCGTTCTCAATCATGCCCGCCAGCAAAAAAACGACCAGCGCGCCCTCGCAATCCGGCTCTCTCGCATCAATACGCAACCGCACGCGGCCATCGCCCATGTCGAATAACGCGGCATGAAGACGACGGCTGACGGGGAGCGCGGCGCTCATGGCTCAAACATCGGCGGCTGATAGCCGCCCCCACCGTCACCCCCGCTACCAGGCGGTGGCGTCGGCGATCCGGGATAAGTGCCCGCATCAGAAGTGGCTACCCATTGCAGGAACACTAGATTACTGTTGCTCCATTCGGATGACGCGGGCGACGCCGATGCAGACCATGAGGCGTCACTGATCGACCAGAACAAGCCATAGGACGTTCCAGCCGCCAGCGTTCCAATAGTCTGCGCTCCGAACGAGATAGGGCGACCATCGTCAATCACCCCGTCGAATGCCTCAATCGATATGCTGTTATCATCGCTAGACCACGGATAGACTACCGTGCGCGTTACGATGCGGTGTGCTGACCGCGACAGATCAAGCGCAAATTCCCCCGGCCGATCCGGGCGTTCAAAGGTCGTGTCAGGCGGCACGTCACCAGTCAGTGCGAACACCCGCGCATGTTTCGCCGGGTCTTCCGTGCGAACAGTCAGCGTCACCGCGCCAGTCGCCGGATCAAGCTGGCGGCGAATGATGACCAACTGCACATCGCCCAAGCCCAGCTCATCAATCGCGCAGTCGATGCAGTCGCCGGTACGGTAGCCAATCCACCGCAGTTTAAGCGGCAGAACGATGGGCATCCGCTCACGCGACAATTCGACGTCGTATCCGGCAAGCTGGGTCGGTTGCGATGCGTCCTGCCCCGCCTCGACCTGAACCAGCGGGTATTCGATTTCCTTCGTGCGCTCGCCGCCGTCCTCTGCGACATAAACCGCGATGCGCGCGACAGTCCCCGATGCTTGCTCCCACCAGTTCGCCTCCACCCGGTATTTCGGGATAATGCCGTTGATCCGCTCCCGGCGACGACGCGAGCGCGGAACCGATGCAGCCCCGATCAAATCCCCCGCCCCGATCGTGGCGATCGACACGCGGGGAGCCTGGATCACGCAGGAAAGCGTGGCCCCGTCGCGGATCGGTTCGCACGCCGCCGCCTGGAGAATGGCTTTCAGCGCTGCCCATTTCCGATCTGCCGTCGAGATATTCCCGCCGACCGTCCACCCGTTCATGTCCGCGATGTTCGCGGCTTCAACGAAACTGGCGATGTCGATGCTGGTCGGTGCGAGACCGACGCCGCCGCGACGCTTGCCGTTCTGAAACCACCCTAGCGCATAGGTCAGCCCGACGATCGGCGGATTCTTCGAGAATACCCACGTCGATTGATCGTTGACCCGGCAAGGCCCGCTCCCGCCCGGATAGGTGCTGTCGAGCCTCGGATCGTAACAGAGCACTCCGCGACGAACCCACAGCATTTGCGGCTCGGTCATGAAGGTGCCGTTGCCCTTATTGTCGTATCGCAGGGTGTTCTGCACCGCCGCCAAGCCCGAAAGCTTGTGCGCGCTGGTCCACCCCGGCTTTGTGCCGACCCCCGTATTGAGCGCCGATGCTTCCGGGCAGGCCCCGATCTGCCGCGCCTCCCACATCCAGTTCGAATAAGGCGCGCCCGCCGCCGTGCCGGTCAGCAGCAGCTGGCGTTTGTCCGCATAGGATGCCTCGATTGCGTCGATCGGCCCCAGCGACAGAACGGTGGTCAGCGTCTGATATTCGTTCTTGTTCGAATTACCGCTGGTCTTCCGATAGACGATCTGCCCACCGCCGCCTGTCCGCCCGAGCGTGATCGGGATAGCCGCGGTCGGGTCCGCTTCCCATTCCGACTGACTACCGCCTGCGCCGATGCTGGGCTTGCGTGCGAGCAATCCGGCCCCGATGTTCGCCGCCGCCGCAATACCCGCTGCAACAGCCGTTGCGGTGGCCCCAGCGGCGATGCCAGCGCTTGCCACACCCGCCGCGAGCAGCGAGGTGCCGCCAGTCGGGATCGCCGCCGCAATCGAGATTGCGAGCGCTGCGTATTTCGCGACCTGAGCCATCTACAGCCGCCAAGCCGCCGTGGGCGTGACCATGATCCTGCCAACCATGAACACCCCGCCCTGATAGCCCATGATGGTGTCGTTGCCGGTATAGACGACCAGCGCCGGGAAGGCGTCACTGTCGCTGGGCAATTCGAGAACGTCGCCCAACAGTTTCCACGACGAACCTATCCGCGGAACGATGCTGTCCATCATCGCCCCCAGACTCTCCCAGCCCCGATCGTGCAGCGCGCGCTTTGCCGTGAGCGGACTGCGAAATTGCGGCATTGGCGGCACCTTGTGGCCCATGTGGACCAGATGACGGCGAACCATGTGGACGCATGTCGCCGACTTCGCCCAATCGAACGGGCGCGGGGCGAACCATTGCAGTGTCTTTTCCGTCGCGTCCTTCCGATCTAGCCCGCTCATCGCGTGACACCGCTTGGCTGAGACTGTCCCCAGAAGATCGGGTCGCGAACGCCGGTCAGATGATCCAGCCCCGCCTCATCCGGCCAGAACGTGCGATGCGAAGCAGGCGAAAGCACAAGCCCTTCCTCGTCATCGAAAAACCGTTCCATGCCCGACACGCATTCAATCTCGACCGCGTGTTCGCCGGGACCGACATTCAGTTGACCGGTGTCAACTTCTGCGTCCGACAGCAGCAACGGCTCTCCGATCACCAACCCCGTATCGTCGTCGCGCGCCGCAAGCCAAAACCGTGCCCTCGCGCCTTGGTCGCTTGGCAGCGATAGTGCCAGCGCAGCCTCATAGGACGGTGGCAGGACCGAAAACGCCAGCCCCGGCGCTTCGTCACCCGTTCCGTCAGAATATTCATCGATGCTGTCCAGCACGCCATAATCCGGGTCGATGCCCTCAAAGCGCCCGGTCGGCATGTCGATCGTCGCCGATCCGTCTAGCAAGCGAATGCTTTTTGCGGCGAGGTCAAGCTGTATCGCTCCGAAGATCGTTGCCCGATCCTTGGATAGTTCGGCGTCGAGCGCCGGGGATAGGACGGTCATGCGCGTTCGATAATCGTGAAGCCAAGGCCGGTGGTCTGGCTGCTTTCCAGCGTCCAGCCCCAACCGTCGCCGTCGATCCAGCCTTCGATGACCGGCTTCGACAGGTTCACGGTGTCGCCGACCAGCGCTACCTTGCGCAGCGGCACGTCGAGTTCGATGGTGCCAGCCCCGTCTGCATCCAAGATCGTTTGAGCCGCGGCGAAATAGAAATAGCGCCGCCCGTCGCTGGTTACGGTGAGCGCCTGCCCCTCACGGATCGCATAGTTCGCCGTTGCACCCGTGATCGGGAGGAAGCGTCCGCCAACCGTCTCAGTTTCCACCGTGGGATTGCCGGGAACGCCCAGCCTGAAATTGACCTGCGGATAGCGCGCGTATCCGCCTTCCTGCTTAGCCCGGATCAGGCGGGCTATCCAGCGCCGCCCCTCCGCTTCAATTCGCATGGGCGGGATTTTGAGCGTGATAGCGTGTCGAGTGCCGATCCGGTTAATCCGCTGCTCAACACCGCCAAGAAACGGGGCCAGGCGCGCGCCGTAGTCAACAAGCTGGCCATCGACTGTCTCCATACGAAGGTCCGTCAGGTCGATCATCCTGCAAACCTCCGGTTGGCCTGATATGCCTTCGCACGATCGTTCGCGGCGATGCTGGTTTGCGTGACGGTTGCGGCACCTTCGATGATCTTGGCGCGCAGCATCGGATCGTTCAACACGACCTCAACCTTGACGTTCTGCCCGCCCATCTGCTGCCCGCGCGTATGATCCACCACAGTCTCGCGGGGGTGAAGCATCGCCATGAAGCCGCCCTGCCCGTCCAGCCCGCCCGATCTCGCGCCATTGCCCGTGTAACCGCCGCCATTGAAACTTCTCACCGGATAAGTCCGCGCGGCAGGCTTCCCAGTGCCGTTGATCGCCCCCATCACCTGCCCAACAAGATCAAGCACGCCAGTCAGCGCCCCCAGCCAATCGCCCGAACGGATGTTGTTGATGATTCCTTGAAGCGAAGCCGTCACGTCCCGCGCCATGTCCACGAAGGACACGCGCACGTTGTCGTTCGCTGCCTGCACCTTGTTCCATTCGTCCGTGATAATGTCGGCGGCGGTCGGGATGCCTTCGGTCAGCACGCTTAGGTCTGGGGTGCCGAGCAAGTCAGCGACGGGATCGGGCGTGGCATCAACATCTGCGCCATATTCACGCATGGCTCGCGCCCGCGCTTGTGCCAGCGCATCCATCGAAATGATGCCTTTCCGCGCGGCCTGGTCGAGAAGCTCCAATTCGCGGACCAGCACGTTGTCGCGGGCCTGCTGCGGAAACAAGCGATCAAGGATCGGCTGCACTTCCTGCTGCAACTGGCGGAACTTGTCGGCGGCGCTTTGCGTGGCGTCGGCGGTTGGCTTCACCAACTCAACGTCGAGCCGCCGCATGTGTTGCCCGATTTCGTCAACCATGTCGGGGATGTAACTGTTGCCGACGACGGCGATGTAGGCGTCCTTGAAGGGCTTCACCATTGCCTCGACGGTCTTCGTGACGGTCCCGATGACGCTCGCGAGCTTCTTGCCCAACCAATGCTGGACGCCGGTGAACAGGTCTTTCATCCACCCGATTGCCTTGTCGATAATCGGCTTGATCTTGTCCCAATGCTTCCACGCGGCGTAACCCAACGCGACTGCGCCCGAGAGCGCCGCCAGCCACGGCATCGCTACCCGTAGCGCCACCCCAAAAGCGTAAGCGCCGGTCGTGGCCGCGCCCTCCGCAACAGCCACGCCAGCAAAGCCTTTCGCCATTGAGCCAAGGCCGACTGTGACGGGAATGGCGATTTTGACGATCGCCCCAAGGCCGATCAGAACCGGGCCGAGAGCCACCCCCATAGCGGTAACGGCGACCACCGTGGATTGCACCGGCACCGGCAGCGACGTGAACCGTTCGAGCATAGACGCGAGACTGCCCACAAGCGGCGTCAGGATCGGGATCAGCTTCTCGCCCACCGTTACCTGCAATTCCTGAAAGTTGGCCTGCGCCCGTTTGATCTGGTTGGCCATGCTATCGGACGTGCGCTCAACGTCGCCCGACGCATCCGCGAACTTCTGCTGCAACAGCGCGACGCGGATCAGCACCTTTTCTTGCTCGGTCAGTTTCGACGTGGAATCGCCGAATCCCATCTCCATCGCCTTGGCCTTCATCACCGTGTCGTTAATGACGACACCAAGGGCTTTCAGGCTTTCGTATTCGCCGGTGGCCGCCGCAAACAGGCGGCGTTGAGCGTCATCGTTCGACAGGTTCTTGAACGACGCCACGTCCTGCGAAAGCACCGTCAGCTTGCGGCTGAACTCTGCGGCCTCGGCTTCGGGAAGCATATCCTTGAAGAAGCCTTGGAACACCGCCGCCGACTGCTGCAATTCTTGCGTGCTTCGGCCCATCGCATCGCCGGTTTCGCGCGCCCACTTGTTCATGGTGTCGCTCATGGCGCCGAACGTCGTGTCGAACATCGACTGCAATTCTTCGGCGTCGATCGCGGCCTGCACCGCGCCCTTGCCGAAAAGCGTCAGCGGCGCCGTAACACCGATCGTCAGACCGGTGCCCAGCGACCGCATCTTTGCTCCCACCTTGCTGGCGGTGTCCGCAGCCGACCGGGTTACGGATTTCAGGTCGCGTTCGGCGGTTTTCAGGCCGCGCGTGTCCGCGTCCAGCACCAGTCTGGCGAAATCAGCCATTCGCGCGCTCCATTGGTTCGATGCTGAGGGGGCGGGTGTCGGATATGCTGGCGACGTAGGCTCGGCTCATGTCCATAAGGCACTGCCCCTCGACACCCGACAAATCCTGACCTGTCACGCGGGCGAAGGCGTCGATCTCTAGCCATGACAGCGGCTCTAGCCCGCCCATGCCTGAGGTTTTCGCATAGCCCAGATCACGCCAGATTTCGGGGAGCGTTTCGGTTATAGCTAGTTCGGGGAGGCGGACCCCGAACATTTCCGCGCGGGTCTGGGGCGCCCCTTCCGGCTTGGCGTGCAGCCACCCCGCCTGTGCCGCGAACGTGGTCAGTCGGTCGCGGCACTCGAAAAAAGGCGCTTATGCTCCAGAATGGCGCTCGACACCTGAGAGAAAAACAGCGTGCCGGGACCGCAAATCCGCAAGAGATTATCGCGGTTCAGGTCGAGTTCCTCGCCATCCCACACGATATTTTCCCACCGGTCGACCGCTGTCACGATCATGTTGGCGGTCGCCTCTTCGGTCCGTTTCTCGAAAGTCTTGACGACGTTCTCGGCGTCCTTGTCCGATGCGCGGGCGAGGCGATCCGCCATGAGCGTCTGGTTGCGCGTCACCGCGCGGCAAGCCGCCATGACCTTGGGATCGCCGACGCCCTTGATATGCAGCCGCTGGGGCTTTTCGGGGGTGTCGGCGCCCTGGTCGAGAAACAGCGCCTCGCCATTGTGTTCGAGGTGAACCCACGAACCGGCCTCGCTGGCCGCGCGAAGGTCGAGTTTAGCGAAATCCACTGATTACGCCTCCGTCGCTTCGATGGTCAGCGCGTTCTGCTTGAAATTGACGCTGAAACCCTCGTGGCTAGAATCGTCGCCCTGAATGCGGACATAGCTGTGGAAATAGCCGTGCGCGTATTCGACGGGATCGCCGCTCGCCGGTGCCTGATTAGTGCCACTGCCCTTGACGATCTTGATCGACCCCAAGCCTGCGTCGCCGCCCGACTGCGCGAGATCCCGAAGCGTGGTCTGGCCTGCATCGCCTGCCACGTCGCGGAAACTGGCCGTGCTGTCGTTGCCCGAGCCAGCGCCCTTGAGGCCAGCGGTGAAGCCGGTTTCGAGATCAGGCACGTCGATGTTCGAATGCGACACGCCAAGCTGGGGAAGCACCTGCACGCCCGACACCTTCGTCCAGGTCAGCGCAGCGAAGCCCGCGGCGTCATTCGTCGCCGGGATGGCTTCGGCCACATAGATCGTCTTGCCAATATGAGAACCGGTCATTGTTCATCGTCCTTCTTTGAGGTGGATTTGGAGGGCTTGCGTTCGGCCACCCAACCGGCGGCTTCCCACTTCGCGACATCGCGCGGGGCTACATTCGCTTCACCTCGAGGGAAGCGTTTGTTCGTCATCTTGACCATGTTGGTTAGCCCTCTGTGACGTAAGGGATCGTGACGGGTTGCCGCCAATAGGCTCCGTCCGGAAAGCCGCTGCCAGGCGACGGGGGCGCGTAAATCATCACCGTGCCGCTATCGCCCGCATCGATCCGCAAGCCCTTGGGAAATCGGTCCATGATCCTGCTGGCGAGGGCGTTGCTCGCGGTGGTGAACTTGTTTTTGTCCGACACGACCGTCAGCAAGAATAGGCCGGTCTGGTATGCGCCGATGGCGTCGATCGTGTTGTCGATCCGCTCATTCGGTGCGTGTCTGAACTCGATATACGTCCCGTTCGGCGTGAAATCCCGGTTCGGCCATGCGATCGGCGGGCAGTTCGGCATGGCGGCGAGGTATTGGCCGATGGCCTGCTCGATGGCGTTCATTGCGGCCCCCTATTGCACCAACCGTGCATTCTTCTCGACGTAACCGGACCAGCGTTGGGCGGCGCGATCTCTCCAGAGACCGCCTCCTTGCCCGACCCCGACCATGTAGTGCCTCGCCACCGCATAATCGGCCACCCACGCCACGCTGAACGGATCGCCAAGTTCAAGGCTCGACAGGCCCAGCACGTAGCTATCGCCGCCTTCGCCTACGGTTGCGCCCCTCAATTCGGTGACAAGGCTGTTTCTGAGGTGGCCCGAAAGGACCGGCATGTCGCCGCCCTTCGCGACCGGCGTCTGCGCCTGCTTCACCACGTCCTGGATCGACTGTTTCGCGACCCGAAGCATCTGGTCGATGGTCTTGTCGGCGAAGGCGGATACGTCGGCGATGAACTTGCGGTTGTCCATGCCGATCCTCCCAAATGAAAAGGGCGGCTCCGAAGAACCGCCCGTAGGTTGATGGATTTGCTAGTTTTTTACGCAGCCTTGGCAACCGGCTCAAATTCCCGCGCGAGCCGTGTCAGCCCCTTCGGTGTCACCCGAACCTGCGTTGTCGTCTTTTCTGATCCGTCCGACCGAGTGACCACAGTCGTCTTGTGCTCCAACAGTCCGGATTGCAGCTTGGCCTGATAAGCAATCCGCGTGTTGTCCCCCTGCCGAGTGTAGGTCCAATGATGCGAGTCCAGAAACATGAACAGCGCTTTGGGCTGAACCTGTAGCGTTTTTGCCGCGTCAGTGATGCAGAGCGAGCCGTCCGAGATGGCAATCCGCTCCAACGCCTGCACTTGAGGCCGCATTTCCTCGACCTCGCCCTGCAATTCCAACACCTTCTCGGTGTAACTGAGCAGGATACCGCGCATCGCCGCTGGATCGTTGAGCATCCGAACAGGGTCTTTCGCCTCAGTTTCAAGCTGCTGCCAGCGATCAATGATCTTGGCGCGCAATTCGACACTGTAACCCGAAACCACGACCATCGTGTCCCGATAGCCCAAAAGAAACTCTCGGTAGGTCTGGCCATTCTGCGGGTGTACGTAGGGGGTCTCGTTTCCAGAAACGACACCCTTGGCTATCAGCCCTCGAATAGTTTTCAGTACATTGTCGTGTGTGCTGCCGGTCAACTCCGCAATCTCGCGGCTCGACATGGTGGCACCCTGAACACGAACCACAGCGGGAACGCTGTGCCCGGTTTCGTGATTGAACCCGATTGAATTCGGGTCTTGGAGTACGACTTCGGTGTGGTTATGCTTTGAGTCGGGCATGGTTCGCCCCTTCTCTTGGTTTGCCGGGCAACCTCCAATTGCCGGGCCTGTCCAAGGGTTCGGCGGGCGGGAAGTGCAGGCCCTTGGAAAACCGTACACTTCCCGTCCGCGCACGCCCTGTTGGAGGCAGGACGCAATCCCCGTTCCACCGGGGAATCTCAAATTGTTGTCACCATGCTAGCGCGGAAAAGGGCCGGAGCAAGGTGGTCGCGCCCGTTTTCCCCAAGAGATTTGTTCTCTTAAGCCGCGATCCGCATCGGCTCGGCAAAAGCCGGTTGCAGGATGCCGACGACGCGCCCCAACAGCTTTTGCTCCAGCACCTCGGTAGAGAGCGGGAAATCACACCAGCGGCCTTTCTTGCCCGCCATGAACGAAGGTTGCGCGACCGGCCCCACACACCAGCCAGGAATGCGACCGCGAGTGAACGTCTCATTGATGATGAAGCGGTCGCTCCCCATGCCTTCGTGCATCAGGAACAATTCGCCTTCGAATGGCGTGGTGTCGTGCGGGTCGATGATTGCCACGTCACCGATCTGGAGATGCGGCGCGCTGCGGTTATCCATAACAGGGTAGGCGGCGAACCCGGCGGGTAAGCGGTCGTAGCAGATGAATGAGCGTAAGTCGGGTTGCTGCGGCACGCTGGGTGCAGGTATAGAATTCATAGCCATGACCTGATCCTTGTCTGATCGGTTGCGGTTAGGGCCGGTGCGAGGGGTAGTGACCCTTGCGCTGGCCTGTTTTTTACGTAATACGCTTATTCTATGTCGTCAACAGAAAAACGTAATACGAAAAAGAGGGGCCGTCCTGCTACCGGCATGGACCCGATCCTGACATTCCGATCGCCGCCCGAATTGACGGCGAGGATAGACGACCACGCGGCGGTGATCGGCACGCCTCGATCGGAGGCGATCAGGCGGTTGGTTGAAAAAGGACTTTCAGCCGTTTAGCGTTCTCCTTTTGGGGGAGAACGTTGTGAAATCTGTTATCGCGCCTTTGGCCGCACTTGCCGCTCTATCTGCGTGCGACGCGCCTGCGCCCACCAATGCATCGGCAAACCAGCAAGAAACCGCAGCCCCAGCGGCTTCCACCCCAGAATCTGGCGTAACAAAAGCGAATTACGATCGGCTCGAAACCGGCATGTCTTACGCCCAGGCTGTCGAAATTCTAGGCGATCCCGGCGAAGAAATGTCGTCCAACGAAATAGCTGGGACAAAGACGGTGATGTATATGTGGGAAGGTCGAACGATGGGCGCGAACATGAACGCCATGTTCCAAAACGATAAGATGATCCAAAAAGCTCAATTCGGCCTAGACTGATGAAATCTATTGTCGCCGCAGCGCTGCTATTCGTCGGCCCGCCATCGGTCAGCGATTGCTGGTCACGCGCAGAGGCCAGCACTACGTGTTGCAAACGCTGCACCAAAGGGAAGGCTTGCGGGGACTCCTGCATCGCCAAAGACAAACCATGCTCTCGGCCTAAGGGCTGCGCCTGCAACGCCTAACGCCGACAAACCTCCGCGCCCTTATACCGGGGCCACCGCAGCGCCTTCCCGCTCCGAACCATAGAGCAAGACAAATCCACGCCGCCGGTCGAGCACCATGCGACCGTCCGGCTGCGGTCCCGCCCTTCCGAAACGCATCGCATTGCTGGGCCTTTGACCAGAATGTGGCCATGCGGGCCGGTCCCGACTTTGCGGCCTACCAATCCGACCAGTGTATCCCGCGCCTCAACCCCGCCCGCCGTTGGGCACGGATGCCCTGGATTGCACTTCCCGTCGATCTCGCGCGCCGCAATCCCCGCCAGTCGGATGCGCGGCCCCTCGGCGCACCAGATCGGCCCGTCGCCGTCCCAAACGTGCGTCGGGGTGCAGGTGAAGGATTCTCCGGCCGGAATTACGGAAAGCAGAAGCAAGGCAAGCATTTAGCGACGTTACAGCGGTGATTCCCCCGCCGCAATCTCAATGCAGCGCGAGGCGCTCATACTCATCAGGCCGCACATTAAACCACACGTCATCCGCGCCACACACGATTTGCTTAGCCTCTCCCGGCTCGCATTCCTCGCCATCGGCGTCATAAAATGCCTCCATCGGATACGCCGTGCCGTCTTCGGTAATAACCACGCGCGCTTCGATGTTGATGGCTTCGACGTAGATCACGCGCGCAGCCAGTCCACCTCAATAGCCTCATAACACCGGCAGGCCACCGTCTGGCTCGCGGGCGCTCCAATGCTCGAATCCCCCGGATACATCATCCGGCTCCCATCCGGCAGCACATAAGGCGCGTCCATCCCGTCAACCTCGCGCCCATCCATCGCACGGTGATCCGCACGAACGCGGGCATCCCCGCTGCTGTCCCAGGTCCGCTTGACCCGATCGGAGCGGACAGCCCCGGCCTCAATAGCCTGCTGCATTCCCTCGCGCCGCCCGGCCCTTAGAGCCGTAATGCTCTCCGTCCGCGCGATCGTGTCCGCCCGGTGTTTCAGCATCCGATCCGAATAGCGCCCCGCAATCCGGTCGATGTCCGCGACCGAGATCGCCTTATCCGCCGAGATGGCCTTGCGAACCAGCCCGTCGAACCGCTTGTCGCGCAGGGTCCGCGAGAAATAGTTGGCGTCCAGCGTTTCCAGTTCCCGGCGCGCGTTGGCCAGATAGACCGCTTGGGGTCGCGACAACCCGATGAAACCGCCTTGCCGTCCACCGGGACCAACCCGGCCTGCAATGTCCAGCGCAACCTTGCGGGGTGCCACACCAGCTTCGATCTGTCTCGCAATCGTATCACGCAAGAGGTCAAGTTGGTCATCGACAATCTCCGTCACCAGCCCGCCTACGTGCGTTCTCGCCCATTCTGCAGCCCGTGTGGCGCGTCCATCGAACCCGAAGGCCACAGCATAGGCCGGAGCCGCTGCCGGTATCGTCTGCCCGCCTGCGACATAGGCGTTGTTTATCGCGGCATCGAACGGGAAGAGGTCGGCGCGTGTCAGGCCGGTGATCTTGAGCGCCCGTTCGATGTCCCGCGCTTCAATGGCATCGGCAAGGTCGGTCAGATTGATCGACGCCGCCTTGTCGCGCACCGCCTTCAGGAAGGCCGCCTCAATCTCCTTGTCGTATTGCTTGAGCAGCTGGGCCAGCCTGTTGGCCAGCTTGCGGCGGCTCATCGACGCAGGACCAATTCGTAATAAATCCCGACCCCGCTGGGATGCGTCGGCAGGATGGTGACGATGGTGTAGGCCACCCCCCGTATCTCCACCGTCCAGCCCTGTTCCGGCTTTGGCGCGGTTCCGGCGATTGTCAGCAGTTCGTCGTCAGCGCGAATAAGCGAGCCATCAATCCACTGGTCTTTGACCTTGCCGAGCTTCCCCGGAATGCCCTCGTGCCGCGTTCCAGCGCCGCCCGGTTCATCCCACGGGTTCACCTGCCCTTCGCCCGGTTCGATCAGCGTAACGGTAAAT
This sequence comes from Pseudomonadota bacterium, assembly GCA_023418595.1. Lineage (GTDB taxonomy): Bacteria > Pseudomonadota > Alphaproteobacteria > Sphingomonadales > Sphingomonadaceae > Sphingomonas. Next base: position 9,023 of record JAEZZI010000020.1, on the reverse strand, counting down.
TCGCCGTCGCCTACCTCTTGTGCGACCTCACGAAAGGCCGCTTCGACCTCGGCGGCGATTTGGGATACAGACATTAGCCATCTCCCTGTGCCGCCTTCATAATGCCCACCAGATCGCTTTTCGCCATCTCCACCGCGCCTAGCAGCGAATATGGCCCGACCATGCCTGCAACCGCGCTTGAGGCCGTCTTGTCACTGTGGAGCGTGGCGCAGACGATGCCAGTTACATCCCCGGCTTCGGCGCGCTCCAGCAATTCCTTGAGTTTGGCAACGCAGCCCGCGTTCGGTTCGCCGCGCTGGATAGCCCCGCCGTGAAGCGAGGCTACGTTATGCCCTCGAAAGGAACCGGGTTGATCCGCTGCCATGCAGATACGGTTTTAGCAGATCAGCCGCCATTGTCACCACGCGGCGCTGAGCATCCACGCCCTTTGCTCCGACGAACTCCCAACCAATTTCGCCCACACGCGTAAGCACCTTCTGCTGCCCCGGCGTCACGCTAGGTTGCAAACCGCCCGGCTCTTCCAATTCGGCGCGGGCGAGAACGGCCTGCGCGATCTTCACGTTTGCCGGGATTACATCGTCGAAGGCCGGATAATCGGCTGACCAGTTGAGCGACGCCATGTAGAGCCATGCGCGGCGAAGTGCGGCTTCCTTGGCGGGCGTGTCCCCGTCGATAGCCGCACCGAAATAGTCGGCCTGCATCTGGTCGAACTCGGCAACGGTGATGAAGCTGTCCGCGTCGTCAGCGGGTGCGATCGTCAGCGGCATCAGGCGACCCTGCTGCGAAAGGGTGGATCGGAAATCCTGATAATCATCTTGCGGTTGGCCGAGTGATGCGCGCGAGCGGCAACGATCAACGCAGCAGCCGCAAGAGCCAATGCAATCCGGTCAAGCATATCTCACCCTCCCGTCGTTTGGCGGCGAGCCGAAACCCGCCGCCCGTGACGATTACTCGCCGCCGCCGTTGTTGGCAGCGCCGCCCTTGTCGGCCTTGCGTTTTGCGGCGTCATCGGCCTTCTGCTTGGCGGTCGGCTTGTTCCCTGCGGAGCCTGCCATCGCCTCGTCGAAGGTCTTTTTCTCGACGTAGTTGTCGGGTTCAGGCGAATGATTTGCCATCGTCGTGTCCTTTACGAAAAGAGGCGGCGAGGCCGTCAAGCCCCGCCGTTATGGGTTACGCCGCGGCGACGGTCAGGAACGCGATCGGAACCTGCTTGCGCGAGGCGACGCGGGTCCAGTTCGCCGCGTTGGCGAGGTCGGCCCAGCCCGCGCCGCGTGCCACCGTCTCGGTCCCGTTGCCGGTGATCGAGGTGTTGGTGAAATCGTAACCCAACGGGTGAACGATCATGTTGCGGCGGGTCCAGAGCGTTTCCGCACCACCACCGTTGCCGCGTGCAGCTTCGCGCTCATATTCGAGCGGCACCTTCGGGTCGGCTGCACCGTAAGCGAAAGCGCCCGCTCCCATAAGGGTCACGACCGGAGCGTTGTTCAGCGTCATGGCGGTGTCATTGACGATCACCGGCAAGCCGTTGAGCGTGCGCTGCACAACGTTGGTTTCAGGGGTGCGAGCAACCGCCGCCAACCCTTCCTTGACCAGCGCGCCAAACGCGGCGCTGTTCATGACATAGCCGCCAATCTGGCCGAATGCGTCGCCCATCGTCATCTGGGCGTCGATCAGCCCCTCGAAGGTCACGCCGTCCGCCAGCGCTGCTTCATGCACCATGCCATTGTCCTCGGCGATGGCGTCGTTCAGCAGTCCGCGCAGGGTGGCAACGATGCGCAGTTCCGCTTCCTGACGCCAGTAGTCCTGGAGCCGCGAAGCAACGCGCTGGAGCGGGTCGTTGCCGGTCAGATCGGTTACAAGGTCCATGCTGCCGAAACCTTCGTTCAGGTGGCAGTTGCGGGCCTTGAGCGAGCCGGTGCCGATCTTGCGAGGAACGGCGACGTCCTCGTAAACATCGTTGCTGTAATTCGGCTCAACCGACGCATCGATTCGCGCCCAGAAGGGCAGTTCGACGATACCGGTTCCCGACTGCGCCATTTCCGAAATGATCGGATTCGACACGATCAGGCCGCTCTCGAAGAACGGGGTCTGGGTTACGGGGTCGGTGTCCATATACGATTGCAGCACCTGGTAAGAGGCGGTGCGATCCGCGGCGAACACGTCGCCAAGGGTAGTGTGTGCCATTTATCTAATCCTTTTGGGTCCGGAGCTTCCCTTGGCGGGCCAGCTCAAATCGTTCGGCATCCCCCATCTCGGACAGGGGTTTCGTTCCGCCACCGTTTCCACCTTTGCCGCCGCCGCCCTGGGGCGGGGTCACAAAGTCTTTCCCTTCACCGGACGCCCAGCGCTTGACGTGATCCGCGAGTGCGATCGGCCCCATGTCGGTTTCGACAAACGGCTTGCCATCGTCACCGATCTTCACACCATCGGACAGCATCGTCCGAGCCGCCTTGGCGAAAGATGGGTTGGTCACTCCGGCTTCGGTCAGGGCATCGCCCAGGTCACGATCCAGCGCATTCTTGCGCGCCGTCTCGCTCATCTGTTCGAACTTGCCTTTCCAGTCGTCGCGCTCGGCTTCGAGGTCCTGCCGCAGCTTGACCAGCGCAGCCTCATCGGGCTTGCCATCCTTCAGTTTCGCCCACTTTTCAGCGTCGAAGTCATCGGGAAGGTTCGCCGCGTTGGCCTTGAGCGTATCGCGCTCGGTGCGGATCGTGTCGCGATCCGTCTTTACGCGCTCATAAGCCGATTTGAGGTTCTGCACATCGGGGTGCGCATCGACGCCCTCGACCTGGAGCACGAACTTGCCGTTTTGCTCGGCGTATAGGGGGAGAAGAGCTTCATCGAGGCCCTCAGTGGATTCGATTACGGTTTGCAATGGCATCGCCAGCATTTCCTTTGGTTGTGGGTAGCCCATCGGGCGGGTGAGTGGCCTACGCCACCGTCTCTTGGCCCCTCGGGCCGTCGAGCAATTCGTATTCCTGATCGGCGGTGCGCTCGGTCGAGTAGATGCCGCCGCGCACCCCGTTTTCGTGCAGGGTTTCCCAGCTCATGCCGCCTTCGACATAAACCCCGAATAGAGCCGCAAAGTCCTGCGGGCTCATCGTCCGGTCCATCAGGTCTGCCGGCGCATTCACCACGATGTCATTCTCGGGTAGGCCCATGATCATCGCGGCATTGCGAAGTGACCGCTCAAGCAACATGCACGAGCTTTGCGCGATTGTGGTCAGCGTGGCAGTTTCAGAGGCGTAGCGAAGGCGCTTGGCCTCCCCGCTTTCCTGACCCGCCGCCGTCTGTTCGAATAGCCGTGCGCCCGCTTCGACAGCCGCCTGGCGGTTTTCCTGCATCGCCTCCTTGTGGGCATTGATCCCCGAACAAGTGGGCGACACGTATTTGAGATCGGGGTTTTGCCCCTCGGCTCCGCGCATCTCGTGAACGACCCCGGCCCCCACCGTCTCAGGGGCGTCCCCATTGATCGCCACAAGCGTTTCCTGACCGCTCATGTAAAGCTGGTGCCGATAGTCAGCAGATAGCTGGTAAATCGCCTTCGCCGCGTTCGCGACGCCAATCAGCGGCGGGCTTTCGATCCGCGCCGAAAGATCAAGCGAACTGGCAACCGCGAACGGAATGCGCGGCAGCGGGCGGTTACCGCGTCCGCGAACTTCAATTTCCTCGCCATCGATCCGCTGCGCGTCATAAATTGCCGCTCGATACCGGGCCTCCCGCATCTCAAGGACGCGGAACTTCTCGACCTGCTCCCATATGAAGCCCTTTCGAACCAGCGCCGTCTCATCGAGAACAAACCAGTCCTTGTCCCAATTGATCAGGCTGTCTCGGCTGTATCCCGCAAGCCATGGATCGCCGCCGCTCTCATCGGCATCCGCCAGCACCGCATAACCGCCGATCGTGAGCAGCTCGCGCGTGATGCGACGGTGAAAGGCTTCCAGGGGGAGGCCCATGCCGTCTGCGTCCTCCCAGAGATAATTCATCGCATCGGGAATCGTGATGGCGATTTCTTGCCCGTGAATGATCCCGATCATGGCACCGACCGAAGGGGCTAGCAGCGCCGGGAATTGAGCCCGCTCCCTGTATGCCTGAAAGAACCCACTGCCGCCGTCCGAATGAGACTTGAACCCGGACGGCATCGGCAGATAGCTTTCGCCCGCACGCTTCACCGCGCTCTCACCCGCCATGCAGTCACGGATTAGCTGCCATTCTGCGCGAACATCTGCCGTGATGGCCGGGTGATACGTCTTGACGGTGGTCATCAATACAATCCCCCCACCGCTCTAGTTTTGCTGCTGGCCTTGCGGCGCTGCCGGATCATCGGACCGACTGCGTAGCGAACCGAGTCCCAGCCATGATTGTGCGCGTCCACGATGGTCGTGGTCACGCCACCGGTCAGACGATCGACCTTGTAACTGTAGAGCCGCGCCTCGCTCTGGAGGTTTGGACATTCCGTATGGATCACGATCCGCGCGAACGTCCGCAGGTAGGCAATCCCGTCCTCGACGCTTCCAGGCCACTTCTCGCAAGCCTCGGCGCGTGGGATGCCGTGACGCCTCAGGTGCGAAATGCTTTCCGGCCTGCTGCTGTCCCACCGGCTGACTTCCTGAGCAAAACCCGGAATGCGGCCCTTCACAAAAACTGCCGTGTCATCCAGTTCCAGCCCGACCTTCACCGCCTCACGACGAATGAATAGGTCCGACCCACCGATCCAAACCTCAACCGCTGCGGTCGGGTCTTGGCTGAACCCAAAGTCACCGCCGTAATATGGGCCGTCCCAACCTGGTTGTGCCTCGAAACTCTCGATATGCACCTTGCCGTGCATGACCTGCGCATCCGAGTTGGCGAGATAATCGCCGTCCCAGATATGCGCGTAAGTCGCTAGGTCGAGCCGCTCCAGTTCGCGCTTGCGGAGCGTCTCAAGCCCCTCAGGGAAAAACGGGTTGTCGCTGTAATTTACCTTCGCAACGATCGCGTTGGGCGGGGGGTCTTTGATGAAACGCTTATCGACCGGCGATCCGTTCAGGCGGCGGTTCCAGATTGCCCATAGTTCTGCCTTCGGTTGCCGGAACACCGTCGCTTCCAAAGCAAGCCAGCTATCTTCGGGAACGTCCTCCGCTTCCTCAACAATGGTCAGGTCGATCTTGGCCAGCGACTTGATGCTTGCCGTGTTGTGCCGCAGCCCGCGAAAGATGAACTCGGTCCCGTTCGCGCCTTTGATGTAATCGACGCCGACCCGGTAATGCGCCTCAAGCCAAGGCTCGCTGGCAATCGCCGCCTTCAACTCCGCGTGAAAGCTCTCCTTGATCGATACCTGCAATTCACGGGTGCAAAGAATGCGAAGCGGTTCGATCATCCCCCAGATTGCCGCCATCTTGGCAGCGCCAAACGACTTGCCCGATCCGCGCCCGCCGTAGAGCGCCCGATACTGAACCAACCCCCGCGCCGGTGCAAAAACGTCCCGTATCTTGCGCGGGAGTTTAACCGTCGCTGCCGTCATGGGAGATTATCTCCCATGTGTGACCGTATGCAGATGCCTTCCGACCTTTTGCACAAGCTAGGATGTTCGTCAGATGACATGGAACACCCCGCTCGGCCCCAGCCCATCGCGCTGCATCGGCTGCGGACTCAAACGTCATTCCATTGGAACATCGCAGAACGACACAGAATCCGTTGCCTTTCCGGGTAGACAAGGCCTTTGCACGCACATGTTTGGCTTTAGACAACCGAACCATGTCTTGGTGTCGCGCCTCAAACTTTTTGCGATATTCCGGACGTTCAAAGTTAGCTTTGCTGGCGCGGCCAATTGCCAATAACCGAGATGGACTGTGAATAGCCTTCTTCCATGCCTCGCTTTTCAACCACGCGGACTTCGCGGCGTCCGATTTCCTCTTACGCGTTAATTGCGGGCGACTTGAAACGCCGGTTTGGCCACCCGCGAGGATATTGTATCCGCCCGCAGCATCCGCATTAAAATCAGCTATTAAAGCGATTTCTTTTTTCGCCGCATCGTCCGCGCTTAATCCGGTGTCTACAGTTTCGATAGAAAAGCTTGATGCGCCATGTTTACGCATGGCCCTATGTATTAAACATTCCGAACCCGACTTAGCCTGCCTTAAATGGCGAGACATTCTGCGCGCCACGCCTTTGGACGTGATGCCAACGTAGACTTTTTCGTTCTTCGTATTCTTTATTAGATAGACAGAATACGGGTCAGTGCTCTGCTTGGTCATGGTCTTCCGCTATTAGCAGAATTGCAGTCGGCGTGAAACTATTATCGCTCGACTTATGGTCCACAGTCGCCAGCTTGGCATGAACGTAGGGCGCCGCCTTGTGAGCCGCATCCAACCGCTCATCGCGCGGCACCGTCTCATCGCGCATTACCGAGAGCATGTAATCGAGCGGGGTCAGTCCACTATCGGAAATCGCCGCGACCTGCGCCTCGGTCTTTTTGTTGCGCGTGCCCTTCGGACGGCCAGCGCCGGGACGCTTACCGCCAACGGCCATGATGATTTCCTTTGATATTAAATTACGCGGATGACCCCGCTATATTCGCCCACCGCGAACAGATGCCGACCGCCGCGTAAGAGCGCTGTCGTGTGTGTGTCGGTTGTCGGGTGGGCTGGCCAACTTCCTGGCCAAACAGAAACGCCCGCAACCGGTTCGATCCGGCGCGGGCGCAATTCCAATGAAACTATTTCGTCCCCATGAAGGATTCATGCAACAAAGTCAATAGCCCGCGATCGTTTCCAGCGCGTCTAATGCGGCCCGGAAGTGGGCATGGTCAGCGGGCGTCGCGGTGTCGTTATGCTCGGGGCCGCGGCGGCGATGATCGTAGATCACTCGGTCCAGCCAATCGGGACCATGGTCGGGGTTCACGTCCACCACCAATTGATCGAATTGACGCCGAACGCCCATTTTCTTGGCAATGTCGAGAACGCTGTTCAGCCATTCTTCCCTACGCTTCACGCGCTTGTGGTCAATGTCGATCACATTGCCGAAGGTCCGATCGGCCAGCGTGCAACGGATGGGCTGTTCGACATAGGCCGACCAGTAAGCGACGTGGATCGATCGGGCGGTGTCGAGAAGGTTCTTTGCCTCGTTCCCGCTGCCCAGCAACCCAGCCTCATACGCTCGCCCAATCGGGTCCGCCCAGTTCTCGCCGTAGAGGGCGCGCATCGCCTGGGCGCGCTCTGTCCCCTTGTCGTGCGTGAATTGAGCGGCACGGGATAGACGACCGCTTTTGGTCCGCTGCCCTGATTTCCTTTTACGTCCCATCCTCAACCCCCTCTCAGCCGCAGAAACCCGGCGGCGTGTTCAGTTCGAATGTTGTATTTCGCGGCCAGTTTCGCGGGATCGGCGCTGGCGAGGCGGGCCGGGTCCGTGCGCAGCAGGGCGATGATGAATTGGGTGAGGGGGAGCTTCATGGGCTAGGAGCCGACTTTCCGCAGTCGCGCCAGGCGATCTCCTTCGGTGACGACTTTGGCCGTCATCCTTTCGATCTCGCGTTTCCGCTCCCACTCAGTGCCCCATTCGTCATCTTTGCCTGAGGTTTGCCCAGCAGATGAGATTTGAGCCTGCATCCCAGCGATATCAGCGCTAATGGCGACGATGGCCTGGGTGACGTAATCCGAGCGCTTCGCAGCCCACTCGCGGCCATTCTCGAAGAAGTCGTGTTCAAGAATGAGGCGAACACCCGCCAATTCAAACTGCCGCTTGACTTGTTCCACCGTCAGGTTGGTTGGTTCGATCGTTCGAGCAATCACGACTGCATTGGTCGTCACCGACCCGGCCACCCCCGCCTTCACCTGCCGAATGACGCTCGGGTAATCGTCCCCAATCAGCGGCTTCACCTCGATCATGAGGTTCACGCCGCCGATCGACACCCGGATATCTGCGCCTTTTGGCTCAACCTCTTGGTGCATTTCTGAGCAGTAGAGGTGTTCGATTTGCCCAGGCAGGCAGCGGTCATGGGTCGGCGCGAGCAGGCACTCCATCGCGTCCCTTTGGTCGATCAATCCCGCGATCATCGCATTGTGATCCGGGGTATCCTGCGGTTCAGTTAACCGACCCATGCGCAGAAGCTGGGCAAGCTCGGCATAGCGGTCGACAAACCAAGCCTGCGCCAACAGCCATTCGGAATACGGCTGATCCGCCATCAAATGCTCGATAGGCTTGCCCTTGTATTTCCCGATCGGAACGATGTCGTAGCTAGCAGTCATATCGCCTTACCTTCCCTCTAGATTTGCCCCACCTCGAAAACCGTCGCCCGCCACACCCATCCGCAGCTTAGCCGCCAGCTCCGACATCATGCTCGCGACCTCGGCACGCTCGGCTTCGTCCACCACCACCGGCGCCGCCTCAGCCTCAACCTTGCGCGTCGGCGCCATCCGCTTCCGCCAGTTCCAGTCGTCGGCGATTTCTTTCATGATCGTCGGGATAATCTTCGACGGATGATCGGCCTTCGCGATCGCAGCCTGCGCGCCACGCTGGAGCAACCGGATCGGGATCCCCTCCAGCGCCTTAACCGCCGCGTTGAACCACACCCGGCGGGCATCGCCATCCATGCCGCTAGGTGCGACCAGTGCGAGAACCGGCGTCAGTTCGCCGATGATCTCGGCAGGGCTCGACGGGTCAATGTCGGTGATATCCGAAATCCTGCATTGCAAGCTCCGCTGCCCGGAGGGTTGCGTCGCCACCGCCTGACGACGGACGGGAAGCGCCCCGATTTCCTCCCATGCCGATGCTTCGTGCTGCGCTTCCATTTCGGTTTCGTCCTTCGTCATCTGCTTTTCGAACCCAGTTCCGCCATGCGGCTTGCCAGTCGGATTTCACGGCGTTTTGCCCAGTCGCCGACGCTGCCCAGTCTCGGAACCGCGCCAATTCCCGCTCCAGCGCTCCAGGAGGCCACAGCGCCACGGCTTTCGCGGTGTCACCGGCCAGCGGTTGCGGTTCCCAATCCGGCGAAAGTCGGGTCCCCTTACGCGCGCGGGGTGAGTTTCCGGGGGTATGGGTGGGGG
>JAEZZI010000008.1 GCA_023418595.1 Pseudomonadota bacterium | reverse complement strand
AGGCGAGCGCACCGTCGGCGGGCTGTGGGACCTGATCGGCCAGCTCGTCGATCTGTTCAAGCCCCCCGAGTGCGCCAACTACTTCCGTTCCTGTGGATATGAGCCAGAATGAGTGGAAACCGCTCTAACCGAAACTTGAGCAGCAAACTCCGTTGCGGCCACTGCATGTTATGGTCGGTCGCGAGCCACACGATCGTATCCTCGCCCTCTCGCACCACCGATACCGCCTCAAAATTGTCGCGCCCGAACCCCGACCATAATCCGCCCCTCAACCGTGCGATCTCGCGTCCGGTCACCACGGCACCCGCACGGATATCGTCGGGATCAACGATCGTAACCGCGGCCTCGAACCCGTTCGGCCAGATGACGCGCCGGTTGACGACGATCACCCGTCCATCGGGCAATTCATCGGCTGCTGTTGCGTTGAACCCGGCGGGCGGCCGATAGTAAAAGCGCGAGGCGACCGCACCCGGCGCGACCGGATCGCGATCGAATATCAACGCGTGATAGCTGCCCTCCAGCGCATCACGGCGCGCGCTTTCCGACAGGATTAGGAAGCGTCCGTCGCGCAGCCGCGCCGTCGCCTCTGGTCCACCGTTACGCGGCCAGCGGCGCATCGCTACGGGTCGAACCGCCCCGGTCGCGCGGCCCAGCGATGCATCATAACGCCAGATCGCATTGGCATTTTCGAACGCCACCCAATGCGCCCCCGTCTCGGGATCGACCGCCAGCGCCTCGCTGTCGCGATCGCGTTTGTCCCATCCGGTGCGCGGGCCTTCGGATAACTCGGCGAATGACGCATTGCGGATCCGCCAGTCCCCACCCATCGCGAATCGCACGACGCCGCCGCCGTCGCTCAACAGCAGAAAGTGGTCGCCACGAACATGGAGCGCCGAAAATCCACCGAATGCCGGGTCGGGACTTTTGAGTTCCACCCCGCCCAGATATTCGAGCGCGCCGATTCGGTTCTGCGCGCGATCGGCGGACAGCTGCGGCAAATAATGCGCGTCGACCCGCGCCTCTTTCCCCAGCAACGGCAATCGCGCGTCCCCCGACCAGCCGGGAACCAGCGCCAGCACCAGAAAGGGGAATAGCCACGCACGCCGCATCGCCCCTCCCTTAGCGGCCCCGCCCCCGCCCGCCAGCACACAATGAATGTGAACGGCAAATAACCGGCGCATTCAGCATCGGCTCAAAGCGAATCACCCATAACGCATCTTGTCGACACCGGGTGGGCCCGGCGCCGGCACGAAATCGAAACGTGAAAAACGAGGAGATATAATATGTTGAACAAGCTCACGCTCGTTGGCGCCGCGTTCGCGATGGGTGCCACTGCGCTCGCCATCCCGGCTGCTCCGGCTGAAGCCGCAAGCTTCACAGCAGTTTCCAGCGCGGCCAGCTATTCCGGCTATGACCAGCGCTATCGCGGCGACCGTCGCTATTACAACAACCGTAATTACCGGAACGACCGTCGCTATTACAACAACCAGCGTTGCAAGGACGGCGACGGTGGCACCGTGATCGGCGCGGTCGCAGGCGGCCTCCTGGGTCATCAGGTTGCAGGCCGCGGTGATCGCACGCTCGGCGCAGTCCTTGGCGCAGGCGTCGGCGCCCTTGCCGGTCGCGCCATCGACCGCAGCGACCCGCCACGTGGCTGCCGCCGCAGCCGCTAAGGCTTCACCAGTGTTCCTCGCGTAGCGTATCGAGGACGGGAAGGCCGGTCTCCGAAAGGAGGCCGGTCTTTTTCGTTGTGGCGAAGGCCGCGCCACGACGCGGCCGATGCGAGCAAAGCGATGCATCGCCCCAACCGGCCGACGGGCGGGCACCAGCCCGACCCGTTCGACGTCATGGACGGCGGCTTCGCCGTCGGCCCTTGGTTAGCGTGCTGCCAAGCCTTCGCGCTGATGCTGAGCCTGTCGAAGCGTGGTGTGTCTCACCCGGCTTCGACAAGCGCAGCATGAGCGCGGTGGGGATGCACACCCTTCTCCGTTCGTTTCGAGCGAAGTCGAGAAACGCTATCGACGTGCCTTGTCAGGCGTTTCTCGACTTCGCCCGAAACGAACGGATTAGAGAGTCGTAGTTTGCCCCCCTGGGCCGACGGCAAAGCCGCCGTCCATGACGTCAGACGGGATGGCCTTTCAGCCACCCGCTGGCCGTGCCGGGCGCCGCGCTCACACGCAGCGGCGCGACCGTAGCCGCGCCTGCGCCCGTCAGTACATATGCTGCCCGCCGTTAATGCTCAGCGTGGACCCGGTCACGAACCCGCCCTCCTCCGAGCACAGGAATGCGACCCCGCGCGCGATTTCGTTTGCCTGGCCCAGCCGCCCGACCGGAATTTTCGCGACGATCTTTTCCAGCACGTCCGCGGGCACTGCTGCCACCATGTCGGTGTCGATATAGCCCGGCGCGATCGCGTTGACCGTCACCCCGGCGCGCGCGCCTTCCTGCGCCAGCGCCTTGGTGAAGCCGTGGATGCCGCTCTTCGCCGCGGCATAGTTGACCTGGCCATATTGCCCGGCCTGACCGTTGATCGACCCGATGTTGACGATGCGGCCCCATTTGCGTTCGCGCATGCCGGGGAACACCGCCTTGGCCATGTTGAAACAACCGCCCAGATTGGTGTCCATCACCTCTTTCCACATCTGATAGGTCATTTTCAGGATCGTGCCGTCACGGGTGATCCCGGCATTGTTTACCAGCACGTCGACCGGCCCCAGATCCTCGGCGATCTGCCCGACTCCCGCCTGGCAGGCGTCGTAATCGGCAACGTCGAACTTGTATGCCTTGATGCCGGTGCGGTCGGTGAATTCGGCGGCACGCTGTTCGTTGCCGGCGTAATTGGCGGCGACGGTCATGCCCATGTCGCGGAGCGCCAGGCTGATCGCCTCGCCGATGCCGCGGGTTCCTCCGGTGACGATTGCGACGCGTGCCATGTGCCTCTCCTGTTGTTCGTTCGTGTGTCAGGCTAGGTAACCTGCAGCCAGCCCGCAAGCTCCCTGCGCAGCAAAGATTGCAGCATCGCGACACCCGGCGGATCGGCGTTCAGGCAGCTGAGATAGGCGAAATGTGTGCCGCCCGCAGCGATGAAACTCTCGCGCCCGCGGATCGCTATCTCCTCCAGCGTTTCCAGGCAATCGGCGGAAAAGCCGGGCGCGACCAGCGCGATCTTTTTTACGCCCTCTCCCGGCAGCGCCTCCAGCATCGTGTCGGTGGCCGGACCAAGCCATTTGGCTGGGCCGAAGCGCGACTGGAACGCCACGCGAAGGGGCTTGCCCAGCGCCTCGCCCAGCAATCGCGCGGTTTTCTGGCAATGGCAGTGATAGGGGTCGCCGAGATGCAGCGTGCGTTCGGGCATCCCGTGAAAGGTCGCGACCAGCGCATCGGGTTCGAAATCGAGCGCGGCGAGCTGCGTCTCGACCGACGTTTTCAGCGCCGCGATATAGGCCGGGTCGTCATGATAGGGCGGCAGGGTGCGGATCGCGGGTTGCCAGCGCATCCTCGCCAGATGCGCGAACGCCTTGTCGTTTGCGGTGGCGGTCGTCGCCGCACAATATTGCGGATAAAGCGGGGCGATCAGAATCCGCTCGCACCCGGCATCCTTCATCGCCTGAAGCCGCGAGGCGATCGACGGATTGCCATAGCGCATCGCCCAGTCGACCATGACGCCATCACCGAACGCGCCTTGCAGCGCATCCGATTGCGCGCGGGTGATCGCGGCGAGCGGGGAGCCGTCCTTGCCCCAGACGAGGCCATAGGCATGCGCCGATTTCTTCGGTCGCGTGTTGAGGATGATCCCGCGCAATATCGGCTGCCACGCGATCGGCGGGATTTCGACGACGCGGCGGTCGGACAGGAACTCGGCCAGATAGCGTTTTACCGATTTCGCGTCCGGCGCATCGGGCGTGCCGAGGTTGATGAGCAGCACGCCGATCTTGCGCGGGAGGATCGGCGGATGGTCGGCAGGGATCACAGCGTCGGTTCCTGTAGCGGCAGGCGACGGCTTCGCCTGCCGGTGGCGGTGTATAGCGCGTTGGCGATGGCAGGGCCGACGACCGGCACCGCGACTTCGCTCGCGCCGCCGGGATCGGCATCGCTGCGGATCAGTTCGACACTGATTTCGGGCGTCTGTCCCAGCCGTGCCAGATTCATGCTGCGGAAATTGCGCACGTCCGCCAGCCCGTCGGTGAACCCGGTCGAGGCTCCGAGCGCCGCCGCCATGCCAAAGAGCAAACCGCCCTCGATCTGCTGCTGCACCAGGTCTGGATTGACCATCCGCCCGCAATCGACCGCCGCGACCAGGCGATCGACGACCACGCGCCCGCCCTCTCGCCGCGCCTCCGCCATCAAGGCGATGTGCGACCCGCGAAAACTGTGCGCGGCGATCCCCTGCGCGGTGCCGGGCAGCCCCCCCTGCCAGCCGCCGAGCGACGCCACCGCCGACAGGCAGCGCGCGAGGCGCGGCTGGCCGCCCAGCATGGCGATGCGGAAGGAAAGCGGCTCGACATTGGCTTCGCGCGCCAGTTCGTCGAGGAAGGATTCGGTGAAGAAGACGGTGTAGGCGTGGGCCCCCGACCGCCAGTAACCGGTCGGAACGCCCAGCGCGGCGGGGTGGTGATCGACCGCATAATGCGGGATTCCATAGATCGGCTCGGCCCCCGCCACCGCGGTCCGGTCGCCGCCCCCGCCCGGCAATTTTTGCGCGAGCGCCACCGCCGCGTCGCCGGACAGCAACCGCCGCGACAGCTCGCGGCCGGTCTGCGGCGCGGCGATTCGTGCGAACCACCCGCTGACCGTCCCGTTCGATGCCAGGCGCGCCGACATGCGTGCCGCCGCCGCCGGGCGATACCGGTCGTGCAGGCAATCCTCCGCGCGCGACCAGGTCAGTTGGACCGGGCGTTCGAGCTTCCTTGCGAGGACCGCGACCTGTTCGATGACGCGCGTCTCAAGCCGCGCGCCGAACGACCCGCCGATCTGCATCGCGTGGACGACCACCGCCGTCTCGTCGATGCCCAGTGCCCGCGCTGCGGCGCTGCGGGCTAACCCCGGCGCCTGCGTCTGAGCCCAGATCGACAGTCGCCCGGCACGCCATTCCGCCGTCGCCGTGGTCGGCTCCAGAGGGGCGTGAAGCGCGAGGCCGGAGCGGTATTCCGCCGTCACCACCTTCGCGCCGGAGAAATGCTCGGCGAGTTCGCCCGCGCTCGCCATGCGTTGGCCTTCGCCATCCAGCGCCGCCGTCAGCGCTGCCTCGATCGACGCGCTGGTCGGCGCACCGCGCACCTCGAAGCGGGGGCGCAGCGCATCGAGCGCCTGTTCCGCCGCCCACCAATTGTCGGCCACCGCCGCAACCCAGCGCGGATTTTCAACGATGTGCATGACGCCGAGCACGCGGTCGGCAGCGCCGCGATCGACCCCGACCAGCCGCGCATCGCCCGGCGGCGCCTGCCGGATCGCGGCGAACACCATGTTGGGAAGGCGGATATCGCCCGCGAAATTGGCGCTGCCATCGACCTTGGCCGGCGCATCAAGCCGCGTCAGCGGCGCGCCTTCGGGCGCGGCGGCACCGGCATCGCGCAAAGAAAGCAGGTCGGGCAGGCTTTCCTGCGCCGCTTCGGCCGCCAGTTCGGCGAAGCGCAGGCGCTTGTCGTCATGGACAACGAGACCCTCGGACGTCGCACATGCCTGCCAATCGACGCCCCATCGCGCGGCGGCAGCCTTGCACAACAAGGTTCGCGCGGCAGCACCCGCCTCGCGCAATTTCGGCTCGAACATGCGGATCGAGGTCGAACCCGCTGTCAGCATCCACGCCGCGCGTTCGGCATGGCTGCGGCGGATCGCGTCGGGAATGCCGCCCAGCGCATCCTCGAACAGCACGTCGGCGGCCAGCGTGTTTGCATAGAGCGGGTTGATCGGCGCAGCCTCGACCGCAACCGTCCGCCAGTCCGCGCCCAGTTCCTCGGCGACGATCTGAGGCAGCGCGGTATAGACGCCTTGTCCCGCCTCCGCCTGCGGCACCGCGATCGTCACCTGGCCATTCTCGCCGATCTTCAGCCACGCGCCAAAGATCGTCTCGCCCGGCGCCGCCGTCAGGTTGACGCCGTAGGAACGCGGCCACACCGCCCAGGCAACCAGCAAACCAGCCCCCGCCCCGCCCGCGACGAGCAGCGACCGGCGATTGAATCTGATCCCGTTTTTCGCTTCGGTGCCCGCCATTGCCGATGCTCTATCGCGCACGCGCGACCCATGCCAGCGCTTCCGTCGAACGGGCTTGGGTTTGCAACCCGCTTTGCCTATTGAAGGCGCGACTTTGACGCGGGGGAGCCCCAGACCTGTGATCCTGAACACATTGGCCGCCGCCTCGGGCAGCTATCTGCATTTTACCGATCTCGGCCTCGACCCGGTGGCGCTCGACCTCGGCTTCTTCCAGCTGCGCTGGTACAGCCTTGCCTATATCGCGGGCATTTTCGTCGGCTGGTGGTATCTGCTCAAATTGCTCGACCAGCCCGGCGCGCCGATGGCGCGGCGCCATGCCGATGACCTCGTCTTCTATGCGACGCTGGGCATCATCCTCGGCGGGCGGATCGGCTATATCCTGTTCTACCAGCCGAGCATTTTGCTCGATCCCATCCAGATTTTCCGACTGTGGGACGGCGGCATGTCGTTCCACGGCGGCGTCATCGGCGTGTCGCTGGGCATCTTGTGGATGGCGAGGAAGAACGGCCTCAAATGGCTGCGCGTCCATGATTATGTCGCGTGCTGCGTGCCGTTCGGGCTGTTGTTCGGGCGGCTTGCCAATTTCATCAACGGCGAGCTGTGGGGCAAACCGACCGACGTGCCCTGGGCAATCGTTTTCCCGCGTACGGTCGCGGGCGGGCTGGACCCCGCACGTCACCCCAGCCAGCTTTATGAGGCGGCACTGGAAGGCGTCGTGCTGCTCGCGGTGCTCGCCTATATGTTCTGGCGGACCAAGGCCCGCTACGATCCGGGCAAGCTCGTCGGCACCTTTCTGCTCGGCTATGGCCTGTCGCGTTTCGTGGTCGAATTCTTCCGCGAGCCCGATTCGCAGTTTGCGGGGACATTCTTTGAAAATGTGCTGCACATGGGCCAGGTGCTGACGCTGCCGATGATCTTTGGCGGGCTGTACCTGATCCTGACGGCGAAGCGCAGGCGCGAGCGTGTCGAGCCGTTCGTGGGGACGGAGAGCGTGGCCTGACACTCCCATCACCCCGGCCGAAGTGCGGGGGTCCACCGGGCGGCAAGCTCGGGAATATGAGCTCCTTGCTCTGCGCAAGCGGCGTCGTGGACCCCGGCACATCGGCCGGGGTACGGGTTGGATAGTGCGGACGGAGCGGATAAGAGCCCCCGCATGGCCGACGAACCCGAACGTCCCGACCCCGCCGAAGCCGCGCTTCCCGAACGCATCGCCCGCGCGATCACGCTGGCGGGTCCGATTTCGATCGCGCAGTTCATGGGGGCTGCCAACGCGCATTACTACGCGACCCGCGATCCGCTCGGCGCACGCGGCGATTTCACCACCGCGCCGGAAGTCAGCCAGATGTTCGGCGAACTGATCGGCCTGGCGCTTGCCGACCAGTGGCACCGCGCCGGGCGACCCGCGGCGCGCTATGTCGAGCTTGGCCCCGGTCGCGGGACGCTCGCCGCCGATGCGCTGAGGGCAATGCGCGCGGCGGGGCTCACGCCGCCGGCGCATTTCATCGAGACCAGCCCTACGCTGCGCGCCGAACAGGCGAAGCGTGTGGCGGACGCGGAATGGCACGTCGATCTGGTCGGCCTGCCCGAAGACGGCGCGCTGATGGTCGTCGCCAACGAGTTTTTCGACGCGCTCCCCATCCGCCAACTCGTGAAGACCGACGAGGGCTGGGTCGAAAGGCTGGTCGGATGTCAGGACACGCTGTTCCTGCCGATCACCGGCAAGACCGGTTTCGACCCCATCGTGCCGCCGCACCTGCGCGACGCCGCGCCAGGCTCGATCCTCGAGACCGCTCCCGCTGCGGTCGCCACCATGCGCGCGCTCGCCAAGCGAATCGTCGCGCAGGGCGGCTGCGCACTCGTGATCGACTATGGCTATGAAGGCCCGGCGGTGGGCGACACGCTGCAAGCAGTGCGCGGGCATGAATACGCCAATCCCTTCGACGCGCCGGGCGAACAGGATCTGACCGCGCATGTCGATTTTGCGACGCTCGCAGAGGCCGCGCGCGCCGAGGATGCGCAGGTGTTCGGTCCCGTCACCCAGCGCGATTTCCTGGGGCAGCTGGGCATCGACGCGCGCACCGCCTCGCTAGCGAAAACCGCGCCAGATCGCGCCGACGCCATGCTCGCCGACCGCAACCGGCTGGTCAGCGACGCGGCGATGGGGACGTTGTTCAAGGTGATTGCCGTCACCGCCCCCGGCTGGCCCGCGCCCGAGGGGTTTCAGTGATCTATCGCGACGCCACCCCGTCCGATGCCGCAGCGATCGCCGATCTGGCGCGCGCCTCGTTCACCGAAACGTTCGGGCATCTCTACACCCCCGACAATCTCGCAGCCTTCCTGACCAGCCACACCACCGACAACTGGGCGCGGGTGCTCGCCGACCCGGACGTTGCGGTGCGGGTGGCGGAAGCGGACGGCACGCTGGTCGGCTATGCCCGGATCGGCCCGCCGACGCTCCCGATCACCCCGGTAGGGCCAGCGCTCGAACTCCGCCAATTCTATCTGCTCAAACCCTGGCATGGCGGTGGCCACGCTCAGGCGATGATGGACTGGGTGATCGAGACGGCACGCGAACGCGGCGCGGCGGAGCTGTTCCTGTCGGTATTCGTCGACAATATCCGCGCCCAGCGTTTCTATGCACGCTATGGCTTCGAGGATGTCGGGCGCTACAGCTTCATGGTCGGCAGCCACGAGGATGAGGACCGGCTGATGCGGTTGGCGCTGTGAGCGAGGTCGAAGTCTGTCGCGCGGGCGTGCTGGCGGGCATCCGCCACGGCTTTCTCGGGCGGCGCGGCGGCGTGTCCGAAGGCGTGTGCTGGGGCCTCAATGCCGGCCTCGGCTCGCATGACGCCCCGGCGGCGGTCGCCGAAAACCGGCGGCGTGCAGTGGCGGCCGTCGCGCGCGACGCGGCGTTGCTGGGGCTGTTTCAGTTCCATTCCGCCGAGGTCGTGACGGTGACGACGCCCTATCCCGACGCCGAGCGCCCCCACGCCGATGCGCTGGTCACGAACCGCCCCGGCATCGCGCTGGGCATCGTCACCGCCGATTGCGCGCCGGTGCTGCTTGCCGACCGCCAAGCGGGCGTGATCGGAGCAGCCCATGCCGGCTGGAAAGGCGCGCTGGGCGGGATCACCGACACCACCGTCGCCGCGATGGAGGCGCTGGGCGCGGATCGCGGGCGCATCGTCGCCGCTGTCGGACCGTGCATCGCCCGCGCCAGCTATGAGGTGGACGCGGCGTTCCGCGCGCGGTTCGCCGCCGAGGACCGCGAGACCGACCGCTTCTTCGCGGATGGCAGAGCCGGCCATGCGTGGTTCGACCTCGAAGCCTATGTCGCCCACCGGCTGGCCGCCGCCGGGATCGGACGCATCGAGACACTGGGTCAGGATACATACGCCCAGCCCGACCGCTTCTACAGCTATCGCCGCGCCACCCATCGCGGCGAGCCGGATTACGGTCGCCAGATCAGCCTGATCGCGCTGCCTTAAACTCCTCCCCTCCCGGGGGAGGTGGCGCGACGGAGGGGGCGCCACGGGCACAGTCCCGCGCGACAAACCCCCTCCGTCAGCACTGCGTGCTGCCACCTCCCCCGCTGGGGGAGGAATTTCTGAACCACCCTCCCCTTTGTCACACGCATCGGCTAGGCTCGCGCGCATCCGCCCACGCCATCATGACGGGCACCGAAATATCCTCAGGAGCCTCCCCTTTGACTGACCAGAACGAAGCCGATTTGACCGGCACCACCCCGCGCCGCAATCCCAAGCCGCCGATCGAGAAAATCGGCGGTCGCAAGCTGAAGCCCGCCACGCTGATGATGGGGCACGGCTTCGATCCGGTGCTGTCCGAAGGCGCGCTCAAACCCCCGATCTTCCTCACCTCGACCTTCGTTTTTCCCAATGCGGCGGCAGGCAAGCGCCATTTCGAAGGCGTCACCGGCAAGCGTCCGGGCGGCGCCGAAGGTCTGGTCTATTCGCGCTTTAACGGCCCCAATCAGGAAATTCTCGAAGACCGGTTGGGCGTGTGGGAAGAGGCCGAGGATGCGCTGACCTTTTCATCGGGCATGTCGGCGATCGGCACGCTGTTTCTGACGTTCGTCCAGCCCGGCGACGTGATCGTCCATTCAGGGCCGCTTTACGCCGCGACCGAGACGATGATCGCCAAATTGCTCGGCAAGTTCGGGGTGAAATGGCTCGATTTCCCGGCAGGCGCGACGCAAGGGGAGATCGAAAAGGTGCTGGAGGAGGCCAAGTCGACCGGCCGCGTGCCCCTCATCTATCTCGAAAGCCCGGCCAATCCGACCAATGCGCTGGTCGATGTCGAGGCAGTTGCCGCCGCGCGCGACGCGGTGTTCGGCGACCTGGAGGAAAAGCCGCCGATCGCGATCGACAACACCTTCCTGGGTCCGCTCTGGCAACAGCCGCTGAAGCACGGCGCGGACATGGTGGTCTATAGCCTGACCAAATATGCCGGCGGCCATTCGGATCTGGTCGCAGGCGGCGTTGTCGGCACCAAGAAGCACATGGACATGGTGCGGTCGATTCGGAACACGCTCGGCACGATCTGCGACCCCAACACCGCCTGGATGCTGCTGCGAAGCCTGGAGACGCTCGAACTGCGCATGACGCGCGCAGGCGAAAATGCGGTCAAGGTCTGCGAATTTCTGAAGGACCACGCCAAGGTCGAAAAGGTCGGCTATCTCGGTTTCCTGCGCGACGACCGCCAGGCCGATATCTACCGCCGCCATTGTTCGGGCGCGGGCTCGACCTTCTCGCTATATCTGAAGGGCGGCGAGCGCGAGGCGTTCGCCTTCCTCGACGCGCTCAAGATCGCCAAGCTCGCGGTCAGCCTGGGCGGCACCGAAACGCTGGCATCCGCGCCCGCCGCGATGACGCATCTGTCGGTGCCGGATGAGCGCAAGCTCGCGCTCGGCATCTCCGACAATCTGGTGCGCATTTCGATCGGGGTCGAGGATGCCGACGACCTGATCGCCGATTTCGATGCGGCGCTCGCCGCCATCTGACGTGACAACCGGAAGGAAATCCATGTTTCTGAACAAATGGGCTTTGGGTGCCGTCGGTGCCGTGTCGCTGGGGCTGGCGGGATTGATGGGCGTGCAGGTCGCGCAGCAGCAGCCCGCCCCCGCGCCCGCTGCGGCGACGACCGAGGCCAGCCCGGCGCTGTGGGTGGTGAAGGACGACGACACCACCATCTATCTGTTCGGCACCGTCCATGTGCTGCGTCCCGGCCTGTCGTGGTTCGACGATGCGGTCCGCACGGCGTTCGACGACAGCGACGAGGTCGTGCTGGAACTGGTCATGCCCGAAGCGTCGGCGATGCAGGCGGCGGTCATGAAACACGCCGTCAATGCCAGCGGCACGCCGCTGTCGCAGCAGCTGCCCGCCGACAAGCGCGAAGCCTATACCCAGGCGCTTGCCAAATTGGGGATGCCAGCAACCGCGCTCGACACCTTCCAGCCCTGGTTCGCCGCCACCCAGATGTCGGTGTTGACGCTCACCACTTCGGGCTACGACGCCAACAGCGGCGCGGAAAAGGTCATCACCCAGACCGCGACCAAGGCAGGCAAGCCGGTTTCCGGGCTGGAGACGGTCGACGAACAGCTCGGCTTCTTCTCCGGCCTGTCGAGCGAATCGCAGATCGCATTGCTGGTAAGCACGATCGACGAATTGCCCAATGCCGCCAAGCTCACCGACGACATGGTCGCGAAATGGGCGGCCGGCGATCCGCAGGGGCTGGGTGAGTTGATGAACGAAAGCCTGCGCGAAACGCCGGAATTGTCGAAGGTTCTGCTCGCCGACCGCAACGCCCGCTGGGCGGAATGGATCGAGGCGCGGATGGCGAAACCCGGCACGGTATTCATCGCCGTCGGCGCCGGGCATCTGGCGGGCAATGACAGCGTCCAGGCGATGCTCGCCGGGCGCAAGCTGACCGCAACGCGCGTCGATTATTGATGCGCCGGATCGTCGGGATCGAGCTGGGCGGCACCAAATGCGTCGCCTTGCTCGGCTCCGGCCCCGACGATGTGGTCGATAGACTGCGCGTGCCGACCACCACGCCCGAAGCGACGCTGGGCGCGTTGCGAGCGAAGCTCGACGCATGGGCGGCAGGGCCGGGGTTCGACGCGATCGGTATCGCCTCGTTCGGGCCGGTCGATCTCGATCCCGCCAGCGCCTATCATGGCTGCATCGTCGGCACGACCAAGCCGGGCTGGGATTTCGCGCCGGTGCTTGCTGCCCTGACCGATGGGCTGATGCGCCCCGCCGGGATCGAAACCGATGTGAACGGCGCGGCGCTGGCGGAAGCACGCTGGGGCGGCGCAGGCGACGGGCTGACCATCTACATCACCATCGGCACCGGCGTCGGCGTGGGGATCGTGGAGGGCGGGCGACCGGTTCATGGACGGCTGCACGGCGAGGCGGGGCATCTCAAAATCCCCCGCGTGGCAGGCGACGATTTTCCGGGTCGATGCACTTATCACGGCGATTGCGTCGAGGGGCTGATTTCCGGGCCAGCGCTGTGGAAGCGATTCGGTTGCGATCCGGCGACGGTCGCGCCCAGCCACCCGTTATGGGATCACGTCGCACACGATCTGTCGCTGCTACTCTACAATCTGGTCATCGCGTTGGGCCCGCAGCGGATCGCGATCGGCGGCGGCGTGATGGGCGGCAAGGACTGGCTGTTCGACCGGGTACGGACGCGGCTGGCAGCGAGCCTGAACGGTTATGGCGCTTTCGGTGGCTGGGCAGAGGCGATTGAGCGTCGGGTCGGGCCACCGGGGCTGGGCGACATGGCCGGGCCGCTGGGGGCGATTGCGGTGGGGCTTTCATCAGCGAATTAGAACCACCGCCCCATCCCCCCGTTCGTTTCGAGCGAGGTCGAGAAACGTGGCCTTGGCGCGCGCGAGCGTTTCTGGACTTTGCTCGAAACGAACGGAACTGTCGGGGTTCAGAGCAGCAACCGCTCGCGAGGCTCGCGCGGCGGCGGTATATTGCCCCGCCTGCGCGCCAGTTCCTGTTCGGCGGTGTAGCGCACATCGGCGTCGCGATCGCCGAGAAAGCCATTCAGCGAATCCTCGCCGATCTCGTGCCATTCCTTACCGCGGTCGGGACCATAGCGGACGCGTGGGAGCAGGCCTGGTAACCGCGACCATTCGATCAGCTGCTGAACGCCGAATTCGTTGAGCAGGTCGCGGAGCAGGAACGCCGTCACATAGGCGTCGGGAAAGGCGCGGTGAACCGGCAGGCCGCGTTCGTGGACCATCCCCTCGGGCTTGCGCCAATAGCGCAGCATCTGGTTGGAAAAGCCGGGAATCTCCGGCCATGCGCGCATCGCGCATTTCCAGGTGCAGATCCAATCCGCGCCCTTGGTCAGCGATGCAGTGCAATATTGCTGCTCGAAATCGGCGCGATGCGCGGCGAGCGCGACGCGGCGCGGCCATGGGTCGAGCACGGACCGCGCGACATCAATGAACCACGGCGCGTCGGCGACATCCTCGTCGCGGATATGGTGCACTGCCATCGTCAGCGGCGGGATACTGCGCCCCGGATTGACGAGCGTCGCGCCGCCCTCGCCGTCGATCTCCCAGCGCCCGTCGACGCCCAGCGCGACGTCCTGCCAGCCAATCTCGCACACCGCATGGGTGGGTGGCGCCTGGCCGGTGGTCTCGAGGTCGATGACACGGATGATCTGGCGCTGCTGGGGAGGACGCATGCCCCCCATGTGGGGGAAACGACCGCGGGATGCCAGTGTTTGCGTTCAAAGAGTCGTCCGCTCCCGCCCGACACGTCACCCCGGACCGGTTCCGGGATGACGTGGTGCCGGCGTCAAATCGCAGCGATCAATGTTCCGCTTGCGGCCCGCGCTCCACACCGCTCGCGGCAAGCTGGGCGTCGATCTGCGCCACCAGCCGGTCGAGCCCCGCCTGATCGTTCGACTCCGCGCGCGCCACCAGCACGTCCTGGGTATTCGACGCCCGCAGCAACCACCAGCCATCGGCGGTATTCACCCGCGCGCCGTCGGTGCGATCGACGTTCGCGCCTTCCTTTTCCAGCCGGTCGAGCACCTCATCGACGATATCGAACTTGCGGCTTTCATCGACCGTGAACCGCATTTCCGGCGTGTTGACCAGCGCAGGCATTTCGCTGCGCAACTCGGTCAGCGACTTGCCGATGACATGCAGCGCGCGGATCAGCTGGACCGCGGCATATTGCGCGTCGTCGAACCCGTAATAATCCTGCGCGAAAAAGATGTGCCCGGACATTTCGCCGGCCAGTGGCGCGCCGGTTTCCTTCATCTTGGTCTTCACCAGGCTGTGCCCGGTCTTCCACATCACCGGCTTGCCGCCCAGCTCGGCGATCCGGTCGTAGAGCATCTGCGACGCCTTCACGTCCGCGATGATCGTCGCGCCCGGCTCCTGACGAAGCACAGGTTCGGCCAATATGGAGAGAAGCTGATCGCCCCAGATCACGCGGCCTTCGCCGTCGATCGCGCCGATCCGATCGCCATCGCCGTCGAAAGCCAGTCCGAAATCGAGCTGCTTCTCGGCGACCAGCCGCTTCAGATCGGCCAGATTCTTTTCTTCGGTGGGATCGGGATGATGGTTGGGGAAATCGCTGTCGACATCGGTAAACAGCAAGTGATGCTCACCCGGCAGCAGCTTGGTCAGCTTCTCGATGACCGGACCCGACGCGCCGTTCCCGGCATCCCAGCCGATGCGATAGGTGCCGCCGGCATAGCCCGCCATCAGCCGCCCGACATAATCGTCGACGATATCCACATCGCTGACCGACCCGCGGCTTTCGGCATCTTCCCAGTCGCCATTCTCGGCAAGGCGGCCGATTTCCTGAATGTCGGCGCCGAAAAAGGGACGGTGCTGAAACACCATTTTGAAGCCATTATAATCGCTGGGATTATGGCTGCCGGTTATCTGGATGCCGCCATCCACCTCTAACGTCGCTTCGGCGTAGTAGAGCATCGGCGTGGGGCCGAGCCCGACGCGCACCACATCGACGCCGCTTGCGGTCAAGCCGTCGACCAGCGCCATTTCGAGTTCGGGCGAGGATTTGCGCCCGTCGCGCCCGACCGCGACCCGCGTGCCGCCCGCGCGACGCAGCAACGTCGCGAAACCGCGCCCGATCGCGCGCGCGTCCTCCGCGCCCAGCGTGCGGCCGACAATGCCGCGAATGTCGTATTCGCGGAGCGAAGTGGGATCGAAACGGTGCGTCAATGAAACCTCCCTGAAGGCCGGACGGCCAGTCGCGGGTTCAATTCGTGACGGGGACGAAAAGTTCAACCGGATTCTGGCGCGGTACGGGAATGGTGCGGTGGGTTACCCCATCCCTCAACCACGACAAGCGCATCCTGCCAAAAAAACTCAGTTTGTCTGAGTGCCATTGAGCGAAGTCGAAATGGCGTATCGAAGGACAGCCCTCAGGGCGATCCTTCGATACGGGTCTTCGACGATGCTCAGCCCCTACTCAGGACCAACGGTGAAGGAAGAACAGGCGCACAAAGTGGGATTCACCCAAGTCGCTTCAACAGCACGTCCCGCGCCGCATTCAGCCGCTGGGTCAGATCCGCCGACCCGCCCCTGTCGGGATGGACCGCGCTCACCAGACGGCGGTGCGCCGCGCGGATCGCGTCGGCGTCGGCGTCGGCGGACACCCCCAGCACGGCGCGCGCCTCGCTGTCGGATATGGCGGGCTTCGGACCGCGCTTCAGCCACCAGATGACTGCCGCCGCCAGCACGACGATCAGGAGTATCTTGCCCATCAGGCGACCAGTTGCGGCTGGAGCGGCGCCGATTCGGGCAGCGCCATCCCCGACATCATCTCGCGCAATTCCTGCCGCGCGGCGACGTGGCTCAACCCCATCTGACCGAATTCCTTTGAATCGAGCATGGTCAGCCCCTGCGGGAACAATTCGCGATAGATGACGCGTTCGGACAGGCCCGGAATGACGCGGAAACCGACGCGCTTCGACAGTGCCTCGATCGCTTCCTGCACGCGGCGCATGTTGCGCGCCTCGATATGCTGGAGCCGGTTGCGCAGCACGATCCAGTCGATCGTCGCGCCGTCGGCCTTGGCCCGCCGCTTGCGCGATTCCCAGATCAGTTCGGAATAGAAGCTGGGGCGCGTCACCTTGAACGTATCCGGGTCCACCTGGCCGATCAGGTCGAAATCGACGAAGCTGTCGTTCATCGGCGTGATCAGCGTGTCGGCGTTGGTGACGGCGATGCGCGCGAATTGGTCGTCGCGGCCCGGCGTATCGATCACCAGATAATCCGCGCCCTTCGCCAGTTCCTCGAGATGGCCGTTGAACACGTCCATATTCTCGCCGTCATGCGTCGCGTAGCGCGGCATCGGCAGATCGCGCCCCGTCCGCTTGATCGTCGCCAGCCGGTTGTCGAGATAGCGGCCCAGCGTCCGCTGGCGATGGTCGAGATCGAGCGCGGAAACCCGCGCGCCCTTTGCCGCCAGCGCGATCGCGGTGTGGACCGCGGTCGTCGATTTGCCGGTCCCGCCCTTCTCGTTCGCGAACACGATGACGTGCAGTCGCCCCGAACCACCACTTGTCACGACAAGACTTCCTTTGTTGATCGCCGCGGCCCCCACCCATAGTAAGCGCGGCTCCACCTCTCCTACCCGAAGGGCGCGAGCCTGTGCAAACCATCCGTGACCTTGACGACCTGCGAACCACGACCGCCGCTTTCCGCGAAGCGGGCGAGGCCATCGCACTGGTGCCGACGATGGGCGCGCTCCACGCCGGACACATGGCGCTGGTCGAGGAAGCGAAGCGCGCCGCGCCGCGGGTGATCGTGTCGATCTTCGTCAACCCGCTGCAATTCGGACCGAACGAGGACCTTGCCCGCTATCCCCGCCGCGAACAGACCGATGCGCGGATGCTGACCGAGGCGGGCGTCGACATCTTGTGGGCGCCGCCGGTCGAGGTGATGTATCCGGACGGTTTCGCGACCAGCATCAGCGTGTCGGGGATCAGCGAACTGCTCGACGGCGCGCACCGGCCCGGCCATTTCGACGGGGTGGCAACCGTGGTCGCAAAGCTGTTCGCGCAAACGCAGGCGGATGTCGCGCTGTTTGGCGAAAAGGATTTCCAGCAACTCGCGGTCATCCGCCGGATGGTCGCCGACCTGAACCTGCCCATCGACATTCGCGGCGTGCCGACCCAGCGCGATGATGACGGATTGGCGCTGTCGTCGCGCAACCTCTATCTGTCCGACAAGGACCGCGCGGCTGCCGTCGCGCTGCCCCGCGCGCTGGGTGTCGCCGCGCGGCGGATCGAACAGGGCGACGAAGCCGCCGCCGCGCTCGATCAGGCACGCGCCACACTGAGGGCCGCAGGCTTTGCGATCGGTTATGTCGAACTGGTCGATGCAGCGACACTCGGCGCGCCCGATCCTTCGCGCGCGATGCGCTTGCTCGCGGCGGCCAAACTGGGCGGTACGCGACTGATCGACAACGTGCCGGTCATGCTTTCCGAACAAGGTTAAAGCCGTTAACCATTTGTAGAGATTGCCCCGCCATTTTGCCCGATGGGTCAAATTGGGGGACGTGACATGGGCAACAGCCTCAAAAGCGCACAATATCTGATCGACAGCCGGATGATGGAGGCTGCGAACGGTTGTTCCGAAGCCTGCCACGATCTGGGCATCTTCTATTCGAGCGGGGCCGAGGGCACCGACATCGACCTGATCGAAGCGCATAAATGGTTCAACATCGCGGCGATGCGCGGCAACGAACGCGCGCAGGAATGTCGTGCCGAAATTTCCGAAGACATGACGGCGCGCGAAATCGCCGAAGCGCAGAAACAGGCGCGGGCGTGGTTGCAGATGACGACGGCGCGGGCGGCTTGACCTCAGTTCCTCCCCGGCACGGGGAGGTGGCAGCGCGCAAGCGCTGACGGAGGGGGCGCGGCGATGCGCAGCCTCACAGCTTCGAGCGACACTTTCCGGGGTGTGCCCTCCCCATGCTACGCATGGTCCCCGCCCACCGCTGAGGGAGGATTTAGTCTGCCTTCTTCGCGGGCACCTTCTTCGCGGGCGATTTCTTCTTGGCCGCAGGCTTCTTCGCCGCCGCTTTCTTTGGCGCAGCTTTCTTCTTCGCGCCCTTCTTCGCCGGAGCCGCCGCCGCGCGCGCGTCGATCAGCTGCGCCGCCTCTTCCAGCGTCAACGCATCCTTCTCGACCGATTTCGGGATCGTCGCATTGGTCTCGCCATCGGAGACATAAGGGCCGTAGCGTCCCTCCATCAGCTTGATCTCAAGCTCGGTCCGCGGATGCTTGCCCAGCACCTTGAGCGGCTCGCGCGCCGCGCCCCGCGCCGGACGCCCGCCGTTCGCGGCGGCCTCCGCCAGCTTGACCACCGCCGCGTTCATCCCCGTCTCGAACACTTCGGCCGTGGAAGTCAGCCGCGCATATTTGCCCGCATGTTTCAGATACGGCCCATAGCGCCCGATCGCCGCCTCGATCGGCTCGCCGGTCTCCGGGTGATTACCGATGGTGCGCGGTAGCGACAGCAGTTTGAGCGCCCATTCGAGGTCGAGTTCGCCCGGCAGGTCCTTCGGAATCGACGCGCGCTTCGCCTCCTTGCCTTCGCCCAGCTGGATATACGGCCCGAACCGGCCCGACTTGCGCTCGACCGGCAGCCCGGTTTCGGGATCGTTGCCCAGCGTCTCGGGCGTAGCGTCGCCAGTGTCGCCCTCGCCGCCCGGCTGCGCGAAGCGGCGGGTGAATTTGCAATCGGGATAGTTGGAGCACGCCACGAACGCGCCGAACCGCCCGCCGCGCAGCGCCAGCCGTCCCTCGCCGCAATTGGGGCATAGCCGCGGGTCGCTGCCATCGGCCTTGGCGGGAAACAGATAGGGTTCGAGGAACTGGTCGAGTTCCGCCGTCACTTCGGATGGCTTGAACTCCATCACCTCGGTCGTGCGCGGTTTGAAATCCGCCCAGAAGGCATCGAGCACCGCCTGCCATTCGGCCCGCCCGCCCGACACGTCGTCCAGCTCGTCCTCAAGCCCCGCGGTGAAGTCGTAGGACACGTATTTCTCGAAGAAGCGTTCGAGGAAGGCGGTCAGCAGCCGTCCTGATTCCTCGGCGAAAAAGCGGTTCTTCTCGACGCGGGCATAGCCGCGGTCCTTGAGCACCTGAATGATCGAGGCATAGGTCGACGGACGCCCGATCCCCAGTTCCTCCAGCCGCTTGACCAATGACGCCTCCGAAAAGCGCGGCGGCGGCTGGGTGAAATGCTGTTCGGCATCGACGCCCTTCTTCGCAGGCGAATCGCCCGAACGCAGCAGCGGCAGCCGCTTCGAATCCTCGTCGGCGCCATCGGCGTCGGCATGTTTGCCAGAGCCGCGACCAACATCATCCTGGCCTTCCTCGTAGAGCGCGAGATAGCCGGGGAAGAGCACCACCTGACCCGTGGCGCGCAATGCGTGGCGCCCGGTGCCGTCCTCCAGTTCGATCGAGGTGCGCTCCATCCGCGCCGACGCCATCTGGCTCGCCATCGCGCGCTTCCAGATCAGGTCGTACAGCCGCGCATGATCGCCCGAACCCAGCCGATCCTTCGCAAAATCGGTCGGGCGGATCGCTTCGTGGGCTTCCTGCGCGTTCTTCGCCTTGGTCTGATATTGCCGCGGCTTGTCGGGGACATAGCCGCCGTCATAGCGGTTGACGATCGCGCGGCGCGCATCGTCGATCGCCGACGCGTCCATCTGGACGCCATCGGTTCGCATATAGGTGATCGCGCCGTCCTCGTAGAGACCCTGCGCGATCCGCATCGTGTGGCTGGCCGAAAAGCCCAGTTTGCGCGCGGCTTCCTGTTGCAAGGTAGAGGTCGTGAACGGCGGCGGCGGGTTGCGCGTCGCGGGCTTGGTCTCGACGTTCGTGACCGAGAAATTGCCCGCCTCGACCGCTGCCTTGGCGCGGTTCGCGCTCGCGCCGTCGCCGATCGACAGGCGCTCGATCTTTTCGCCCTCGAACCGCATCAGCCGCGCGTCGAACGCGGTGCCGTCGGCCTCCAGATGGGCGGTGACCGACCAATATTCCTGCGGGGTGAAGCCCTCGATCTCGCGCTCGCGCTCGACGATCAGGCGCAGCGCCACCGACTGGACCCGGCCTGCCGACTTGGCGCCGGGCAGCTTGCGCCACAGCACCGGCGACAAGGTGAAGCCGACCAGATAATCGAGCGCCCGCCGCGCGCGATACGCATCAATCAGATCGGTATCGAGAGCGCGCGGCTTCTCCATCGCTTGCGTCACCGCCGCCTTGGTGATCGCGTTGAACGTCACGCGGTCGACCTTGGCGGGCAGCGCCTTCTTCTTCGCCAGCACTTCCTGGACATGCCACGAAATCGCCTCGCCTTCGCGGTCAGGGTCGGTCGCTAGGATGAGGCGGTCGGCGCCCTTTGCCGCGTCGGTGATCGCCTTTAGCTGCTTGGCCTTGTCGCCATAGGTTTCCCATTCCATCGCGAAGCCGTCGTCGGGCTGCACCGATCCGTCCTTGGCGGGCAGGTCGCGGACATGGCCGTAGGAGGCGAGCACCTTGAAGTCGCCGCCCAGATATTTCTCGATGGTTTTGGCCTTGGCCGGCGATTCGACGATGACGAGCTGCATGAGCGAAAATGGTCCCTTACGTGTACGCGCGAGCGTGACGGGGAGGTAGGCGCACCGTCAAGCATCCGCCAGTCGCTTTTCCTTAACCCCTGATCGGGCATGACGGGGCACGGGGAGCCAATCGATGTATTCGTTCGAACGCCTGATCGGCGAACATGCCGAAATCACCGTCCTTGCACGCACGCTGGCCCGCACGATCGAAGCGGACGAAAATGCCGACACGAAACACGCCGCGCTTGCCGCACTGGCGGACGATCTCGCCGGTCATCTGGCGCGCGAGGATGCCGACATCTATCCCCGGCTGATGACCAGCGCCGACGAAGCCACCGCCAGCGCCGCGCGCGACGCGGTGGCGAAATTCGAAACGCTTGCCGCCGACTGGACGATCTATGTCGCCCGCTGGTCGCGCGAAGCGATCGACGCCGACGCCCAGGGTTTTGCCGAGGACAGCGCCGAAATCCTCGCCCGGCTGGCGGCGCGGGTGAAGGTGGAGAACGACCTGCTCTATCCGATGGCGCTGCGGGCGGCGCAGATCAAGCTGCGCCAGGACGCAGTTGCGGCCTGATTGGTCCCAACCTTTCCAAAACTGCCAACACAAACCCGTTCGTTTCGAGCGAAGTCGAGAAACGCTTGCGAGCGCTTACTTCGCGTTTCTCGACTTCGCTCGAAACGAACGGTTGCGGGGTCGCGCTTACACCAAACTCACGCGCCCTCCTGCATGGCGTTCTAGCCGCCCCGCCAGTTCGAGTTCGAGCAGCACCGTCTGCACGATGGCAGGCGGCAAGCCCGACTGGCGAATGATTTCGTCCACCGCCACCGCGACGGGTGACAGCAGTTCGAGCACCGCCGTCCGTTCCCGGTCGCTCGCGTCGGTCGCGGAGGGCGGTGCGGTGTAATCGCTCTGCGGCGAACGCAACGCGCGGTGGTCGATCGGGCGCACCGCCTCTAATATGTCGGCGGCGTTCTGCACCAGCGTCGCGCCTTCGCGGATCAGCAGATTGCAACCCTGCGCCCGCGGGTCGAGCGGGCTGCCGGGCACTGCCAGCACATCGCGTCCCATCTCTCCCGCCAGCCGCGCGGTGATCAGCGACCCCGATTTGGGCGCAGCCTCGACCACCACGGTCGCCAGCGATGCGCCCGCGATGATGCGGTTGCGCCATGGGAACTGGCGGGCGCGGGGTTCCGCGCCCGGGGGCTGTTCGGCGATCAACAGGCCGCGCGTCGCCACCGCTTCCTGCAATTCGGCATTTTCCGGCGGAAAGGCGATGTCGATGCCGCTGGCGATTACCCCCACCGTGCCGCCATCGATCGACCCGATGTGCGCGGCGGTATCGATGCCGCGCGCCAGCCCGGACACGATCGTCACCCCTTCGCCCGACAGCGCATGCGCCAGGTCGCGGGCGAAGCGGCGCGCCGCGGCCGACGCATTGCGCGCGCCGACCATCGCGACGCAGGGCCGGGCGAGCAGCGCCGTATCGCCGCGCACGATCAGCGCAGGCGGCGCCGAATCGATTTCGGCCAACAAGCACGGGTAATCGCCATCATCGATGAACAGATAGCGCGCGCCCAACCCCTCAACCGACGCGATTTCGCGCTCGACCAGCGCCAAGGGCACGATCTCCGGCGGCTTGCCCCCGCCGCGCGCGGCCAGCATCGGCAGTGCGTCAAGCGCCGCAGTGGCGCTGCCGAACCGGGCCACCAGTTGGGCATAGGTGACGGGGCCGATCCGCGGCGAACGCAACAGGCGGAGCTTGGCAATTCTGCTGTCCGCCGGCGCGTGCCCATCAGCCACGCGCGCTGCCGATCCTCGGTTCGTTACCCGCGAACAGCCGGTCGATATTTTCGCGATGCTTCCACAAACAGATGAGCGCGAGACCGATCAGCAGGATGACGATGTCGAACCGCCCGAAAAAGGCCGCCGCGACCGGCGCGCTGACGGCGGCGAGCATCCCCGCCACCGACGAAATCCGCAGAATCGCGAGCAACCCGATCCACACCGCCGCATAGACCAGCCCGACCGGCCAGTGCAGCGCCAGCACGATGCCCATCAGCGTCGCGACGCCCTTGCCGCCCCTGAATTTCAGCCACACCGGATAGCAATGGCCGATGAACGCACCGGCGGCCGCGACCGCTTCGTTACCCGGCCACAGCGCGGCAGTGATCCACACCGCAACCGCACCCTTCAACAGGTCGAGCAGCAGCGTCGCCGCCGCCAGCCCCTTGCGCCCGGTGCGCAGCACGTTGGTCGCGCCGATATTGCCCGACCCGATCGCACGCAGGTCGCCCGCGCCACCGATCCGCGTCAGCAGCACGCCGAACGGAACCGATCCGAGCAGATAGCCGAGCGCCAACGCCAGTGCGGGCGCGATCCAGAGAATTTCGGTTGGCAATCATCGCTCCCCAGAACTCGAGTGCGATGATATTGATCCGATTGCATTCGCGCAACAATCCAGCGCGCCAATCACCCCGCCTTGCGCAGGTCCGCGTCATGGGTGATCGCCGAATAACGCGCCGCCATATCCAGATGCACCCGGCGCGCACATTCGTCGGTCGCGGACGCTGCCAGTTTGCGCGCCTGCGCCTCGCGCCTGCGATAATATTCGATCTGTGTGGTTTCCATTTCCGCCCTCCCGAGGGCTCGCCCGACACGCTCTGACGGAAGGTCCGCGAGTCGCGTCGGGCGATGTCGCTTTCGTACCACAGGCAGGCCGCGAACCGCTTGATCGAGGGCAAGATGGCGCTCGGTTCATCGGATTCGCGGCACAGGGTGATCGGGGCTTTGATCTGGAAATGGCGACAAAGTCCCGCTAAGGGCCGTGCGTCATGACCATCAAAGCGACCCCCGCGCCCTTGCTCGACTATGGGCGCGTCTTTTCACAGGCGATCGATCGCCTGCATGCCGAGGGGCGCTACCGCGTCTTCATCGACATATTGCGCAACAAGGGCGCCTTCCCGAACGCGCGCTGTTTCGCCGGGCATAACGGGCCGAAGCCGATCACCGTCTGGTGTTCGAACGACTATCTGGCGATGGGCCAGCACGCCGCCGTCATCGGCGCGATGGAAGAGGCGCTGCACAATGTCGGCGCCGGTTCGGGCGGCACCCGCAACATCGGCGGCAACACCCATTACCATATCGATCTGGAAGCCGAACTCGCCGACCTGCACGGCAAGGAAGCGGCTTTACTCTTCACCTCGGGCTATGTCTCGAACGAGGCGACGCTGTCGACGCTCGCCAAGCTGTTGCCGGGCTGCATCGTCTTTTCGGACGAGCTGAACCACGCGTCGATGATCGCCGGCATCCGCCATTCGGGCTGCGAAAAGCGCGTGTTCCGCCACAACGACCTCGCGCATCTCGAAGAATTGCTTGCCGCCGAAGACCCCTCGGCACCCAAGCTGATCGCGTTCGAAAGCGTCTATTCGATGGACGGTGACGTCGCCCCCATTCACGCGATCTGCGATCTGGCCGACAAGTATAACGCGCTAACCTATCTCGACGAGGTCCACGCGGTCGGCATGTACGGCGCGCGCGGCGGCGGGATTTCGGAACGCGACGACGCGGCGAAGCGCCTGACAATCATTGAGGGCACACTGGGCAAGGCGTTCGGCGTCATGGGCGGCTACATCGCCGCTGATCGCACGATCATCGACGTGATCCGCAGCTATGCGCCCGGGTTCATCTTCACCACCTCGCTGTCGCCGGTGCTGGTCGCCGGTGCGCTGGCGAGCGTGCGGCATCTGAAATCGTCGAGCATCGAGCGCGACGGCCAGCAGGAAGCCGCCGCGCGTCTGAAGACGATGTTCGCAGAGGCCGGATTGCCGGTGATGGCATCGACCACGCACATCGTGCCGCTGATGGTCGGCGACCCGGTAAAGGCCAAGAAGATCAGCGACATCTTGCTCGCCGAATATGGCGTTTACGTCCAGCCGATCAATTATCCGACCGTCCCGCGCGGCACTGAACGGCTGCGCTTTACGCCCGGCCCGGCGCATGATGAAACCATGATGGCGGAGCTGACGCGGGCGCTGGTCGAAATCTGGGACCGGCTGGAACTGCGCGCCGCCGCTTGAACCCGGCAATCGCCCTCGTCCTGCTCGGTGCGGCGCTGCTGGTCGGCGGCGTGCTGTGGACGATCCAGCGCAAGGCGATCGATCCCTTCGCCCGCTTCCGCGAACGCCTGTCGCATCAGGCGCTGACCGCGAGTCCCGCGGCAATCCTGACCGAAACGCTTGACGCGGTGACCGACGCGCTCGGTAATCCGCCGACCGATGCGTGGCTGTGGGAACCGGGCGGCATGGTCCGCATGACCGCGCGCGGGGGCGGTCAGGATTTCCCGATGCCGGAGGTCAATCCCTGGGCAGGCGTCGGCGACCCGTCATCGCCGATCGCATTCCTCCTGACCTTCGGCCCGGCAGGCATGATCCGGGTCGGGCGTGGTAGCTATCCGCCGCGCGCGAAGGACGCCGCCAAGGCGCTGGTCCCCGCCATCACCGCAGCACTCGAAGCCGCGTTCCTCCGCCAGAAACAGGGCGAGGAGATCGAGGCTCTGAAGGCCCGGCTAGACGCGCTGGAAGGGCGATAATCGCCCCACATCCGTTCGTTTCGAGCGAATGGGGGTTGAGAGCCAGCCAATCCCGCAAGTCCAAGGGTGATCGAGATTCGGCTCAGGCTGAGTCGAAAAACACGCTTGCCGAGAACTGGCGCGCAGCGTGCTTCCGGCACGTGGCACCGGAAGGGCAGGCAAGCGCGTTTTGCAGACCAGCCTGGGCCAAAGATCGATCGCCCTTAGTCCCGGCAATAACCCTCGCCGGTCGTCACCGTCAGACAGTCCCGCTTATCGAGCAGATAGCGCAGCCCCGTCGCCTCACCGTCGGTGGCGGTCAGCAGGAACGTCCCGTCGGGGCGGGTGAAGCGAATGCCATTCCCCACCGCGTCGCCGGGAAAGGTGCCCGAATCGTCGAGCGAATACTGCATTTCCAGCGTGAACGCGCCGTTGCCGCGCGCAGGGTCGGGCTGGATATCCAGATACATGCCCTCGACACCGGTCCAGCGTCCTACCCACTGCGCCGGATCGACCGGGGTAACGGGCGTAATCATCGCGTCGCTCGCATTGGCGGGCGCGGGCGTATCGTTCGCCATCGCATCGATCGCGCTGGTATCGACCGTCGCGTTGGGGATCGAATCGGTCGGCTCGACCTTGCCGCAGGCGCCCAGTGCGGCGATCAGCGCCACTGCCGTCATCATTCTTGCCATCATTGCGTTTCGCCCTCTCTCAACTCGCTGGCGTCCAATCTGCCCTTCGCCTAAAGACTCGGGGCTATGGATACCACCCCTCAGCATCGCATCGCCATCGCGTCCGACCACGCCGCCATCGACATGAAAGCCCAGCTCGTCGCCTGGTTGCAGGGCGCCGGGCACGCGGTGATCGATCTGGGGCCGGACAGCGACGCGCGGGTCGATTATCCCGATTTCGGCTACAAGCTGGCGCAGAGCGTTGCGAGCGGGGACGCGACGCGCGGCATCGCGCTCTGCGGATCAGGCATCGGCATTTCGATCGCGGTCAACCGCAACCCCGCCTGCCGCTGCGCGCTGGTGAGCGAGCCGCTGTCGGCCACCCTGGCGCGCGAGCATAACGACGCCAATGTGCTGGCAATGGGTGCGCGACTGACCGGGCTGGATATGGCGAAGGCGTGCGTCGAGGCATTTCTGGCGACCGGTTTCGGCGGCGACCGGCATCAGCGCCGGGTCGACAAACTATCGACTCCGCCCGCCTGAAAAGCCGGGTGGCGTTCCGCCTCGACCGAGCCTAGAGAGCCCATGAACCGTGGGCGGGCACGCCCCCACCGACTCTCAGGCCAAAGAGGTTCCCTTCGCGATGAGCACCAATCCGCAGACCCTGTCCTCCGTCCAGCCGGATGGTTTTTTTACCCGCAACCTCGCCGATGCCGACCCGGCGGTGTTCGCAGGCGTCACCCACGAGATGGAGCGCGAGCAAACCCAGATCGAGCTGATCGCGTCCGAAAACATCGTATCGAAAGCGGTGCTCGAAGCACAGGGTTCGGTGTTCACCAACAAATATGCCGAAGGCTATCCCGGCAAGCGTTACTATCAGGGCTGCCACCCGTCGGACGAGGTGGAGACGCTGGCGATCGAGCGGGCCAAGAAATTGTTCGGCTGCGGCTTCGCCAACGTCCAGCCGCATTCGGGGGCGCAGGCGAACGGCGCGGTGATGCTGGCGCTGACCAAGCCCGGCGACACGATCATGGGATTGAGCCTCGATGCCGGCGGTCACCTGACTCACGGCGCAAAGGCGGCGATGTCGGGCAAATGGTTCAACGCCGTCCAATATGGCGTCGACCCCGAAACCCACCTGATCGATTTCGACGACGTTGCGGCCAAGGCGCGCGAGCATAAGCCCAAGCTGATCATCGCGGGCGGCTCGGCCTATCCGCGCATCATCGACTTCGCCAGGTTCCGCGCGATCGCGGACGAAGTCGGCGCGCTGTTCATGGTCGATATGGCGCATTTCGCCGGGATCGTCGCGGGCGGCCTCCACCCCTCGCCCTTCGAACACGCCCATGTCGTCACCACCACGACGCACAAGACTTTGCGCGGCCCGCGCGGCGGGATGGTCATGACCAATGACGAAGCCATCGCCAAGAAGATCAACTCGGCGGTGTTCCCCGGCCTGCAAGGCGGCCCGCTGATGCACGTCATCGCGGCGAAAGCAGTCGCATTCGGCGAAGCGCTCCAGCCCGATTACAAGAGCTACATCGCCGCAGTGGTCGAAAACGCCAAGGTGCTGTGCGCGACGCTGAAGGAACGCGGCGCGAACCTCGTCTCGGGCGGCACCGACACGCATCTCGGGCTGGTCGATCTGACTCCGCTCGGCGTCACCGGCAAGGATGCCGATGAGGCGCTGGAGCGTGCCGGCATCACCTGCAACAAGAACGGCATCCCCAACGATCCGCTGCCCCCGGTTAAGACCAGCGGCATTCGCGTCGGCAGCCCCGCGGGCACCACCCGCGGTTTCGGCACCGCCGAGTTCCGTGAAATCGGCCACATGGTCGCCGACGTTCTCGACGGGCTGCGTGAAAAGGGCGAGACCGGGGATCAAGCGGTCGAGGCGAACGTTCGTCAGCGCGTGCGCGACCTTTGCGCGCGTTTCCCAATCTATGAAGGATGAACGATGAGCCTTGAGGACAAGATCAACGAAGTGCCCGGCACGATCAAGAATACCCCCGGTCTGGGCAAGTCGATGGCGAAATGGGCGGCGCTTGGCGCGGTCGTCGCGATCCCCCTGCCCTTCACCATGCCACTGGGCGCGATCGCCGGCGCGACCTATGCCTATTGGAAGGGCAAGAAGAATAATCCGACCGTCTGATGCGCTGCCCGTTCTGCGCCCATGAAGACAGCCAGGTAAAGGACAGCCGCCCCGCCGAAGACGGGGCGGCCATCCGCCGCCGCCGCCAGTGCGAGGCGTGCGGCGCGCGCTTCACCACCTTCGAACGCATCCAGCTGCGCGAGCTGACCGTCCTGAAATCCGAAGACCGTCGTGAGCCGTTCGAACGCGACAAGCTGCTCCGCTCGGTCTCCATCGCCTGCCGAAAACGACCGATCGACCAGGCGCGCATCGACAAGCTCGTCTCCGGCATCCAGCGCCAGCTGGAAACGCAAGGCGAAGGCGAAGTCACTACCAACCGCATCGGCGAAATGGTGATGGAGGCGCTGAAGGGTCTCGATTCGGTCGCCTATATCCGTTTTGCCAGCGTGTATAAGGACTTCACCGAAGCGCGCGACTTCGAGGAATTCGCCGGAACGGTGAGCGAAGTCGGGCGGGGTTAGGGCCTCTCTTCACCAGCCCATTACGTTTGGCTAATCCCACCCCAAGCCGTTCGTCCCGAGCGAAGTCGAGGGGCATTTTCGAGCGAAGCGAGAACGGAACCAACACGTGACCTTCTGGACCTATATGTTCCGCTGCGCCGACGGCACCTATTACACCGGCCACACAGACGATCTGGAACGGCGTGTCGGCGAGCACCATTCCGGCACGTATAAGGGTTACACCTTCGATCGACGCCCCCTTGAACTGGTCTGGACCGAAGAATACCAAACTCGCGAAGAGGCACTGGCAACGGAATTGCGCATAAAACCTTGGTCGCGTGCCAAGAAGGAAGCGTTGATCGCAAGGGATTGGGAGCGGTTGAAGCGGTTCTCAGCACCCCCTTCAGAGCGTCAGGATCGGGCGGATAGTGCCTCGGCTTTGCTCGGCAATGCCCCTCAACCTCGCTCGGGACGAGCGGATGAGGGAGAACGAGCAGTCGCCCCCGCCCCGCCCCCCGTCATCATCCTCGTCCGCCCGCAACTCGGCGAGAACATCGGCAAGGCCGCGCGCGCGATGCTCAATTTCGGGCTGAGCGAAATGCGGCTGGTCGCCCCGCGCGACGGGTGGCCCAATCCGTCCGCCGGTCCCGCCGCGTCGGGCGCCGACATCGTGCTCGAACAAGCGCAGGTCTTCGACACGCTGGCCGAAGCCGTCGCCGATTGCGGCCATGTCTACGCAACCACCGTCCGCAAGCGCGGCGTGACCAAGCCGGTCGTGACGCCCGAGCAGGCGGCAGCGGAAATCCACGCCGCGCCCACCCGCTCGGCGATCCTGTTCGGTCCCGAACGATCGGGGCTGGAGACCGACGACGTCGCGGTCACCCGCAAGATCGTGACCGTGCCGATCAATCCCGACTTCGGCAGCCTCAACCTGGCGCAGGCGGTGATCCTCGTCGCCTATGAATGGTCGAAGGGCCAGGCGCTGGCACAGCCGCCCGCGACCGACCTGCTCCCGCCCGCATCGCAGGAGGAACTCGACGGACTGATCGGCCATCTGGAGGGGATGCTCGACAAGGCAGGCTATTTCTTTCCGCCCGACCGCATTCCGGCGACCCGGCGGACGCTGCGCGGCGTGCTGACCAAAGCGGCCTGGAACGCGCAGGAAGTCCGCACCATGCGCGGCGTGCTGTCGGCGCTGGAGCGTCCGCGCAACCGCTGAACGCTATTCGGCGGCCACCCGCGCGTCATAGGCGTCGAACTCGTAGGCGATCGACGCTTCGACCAGCCGGTCCCAGATCGCCGCGATCTCGTCCGCCGGAATACCGCCCGCCACCGCCGCCGCACGCGCATTGGCGATCACCTGAGCCTTGCGCGCCTCGTCGCGCACCGCGGCGCGGTTCGACTTAATACGCGCGGCGGCGTCCATATAGCCGAACCGTTCAACCAGCAACGCCACCAGTGCGCGATCGACGGCATCGACGCCCGCGCGAACTTCGGTCATGGTAGTGCAGTCGGCGGGGGCTACGCGGTCACGGGTCATGCCCGCTTCTTTAACGGCTGGCCCGCCGTTGCAAAGCACAGATTGCGCCGTCGACAAGTGGCTTCTCTCCCGGCGGTCGCCGCGCTGCAATCCCAGGCCAAGGGACTTACCGATGACTCCCGAGCGGTGGCGTGGGCCGTGGGAGGCCTGCTTCGCTGCCAAGAGGGCGGCGCCGTCATCGTCGTCCGGCCCCTCAAACCGGACGCGGTTGATCGCGAGCCGCTCCAGAGTCACGCTGGAATACGCCCGCGCTTCTGCCGATTGTCCCAAGATGCCCTTCAAAATCCCAGCCACGCCTGCGCGACGGGCGCGAAGCTGCGCCGGTGCAGCGGCGTCGGTCCCAATGTCCTGAGCGCCTCTTGATGCGCGCGGCTGCCATAGCCTTTGTTCGATGCCCAGCCATAGCCGGGGTGCAAGCCGTCCGCCTCGATCATCATGCCGTCGCGGACATGCTTGGCGATGACCGAGGCCGCCGCGATCGACGCGCATTTCGCATCGCCGCCGACCACCGCCTGCGACGGGTACGTCCAGTCCGGACAGCGATTGCCATCGACCAGGATCATCACCGGCGCGCACGGCAAGGCTTCGACCGCGCGCTGCATCGCCAGCATTGATGCCCATAATATGTTCAGCCGGTCGATCTCCTCGACGCTCGCGACCCCGATCCCGACCCGCGCGCAGCCCAGCAGTTCATCGTGCAATTGAGCGCGCCGGATCGCGGTCAGCGCCTTCGAATCGTCGATGCCTTTGGGGATACAGTCGGGGTCCAGAATCACCGCGGCGGCAACAACCGGCCCGGCCAGCGGCCCGCGCCCGGCCTCGTCCACTCCCGCGACCGGACCCGCATGCGCGCTTTCGAAACTGAAGTCCGGCATTGCCGATCAGCCTTCGAGTTCGTCGAACGGCGACAGGCCCAGCGCATGCCCCATCGGTCCGTGCCCGCCGCCCAGTCCCGGCGCAGAGATCAGCGCGATCCGCACGAATCGCACCGCGCGACGAAACGCCTCGTGGATCGGCATTGCGTCGCCCAATCCGCACGCGAGCGCGCTGGCAAAGGTGCAGCCCGTCCCATGCGTGCTAACCGTATCGATGCGCTTTCCGATCAGTTGATCGACCAGATCGCCGCGCGGCGAGAATAGCTGGTCGTGGACCTGGGCACCGACCAGATGCCCGCCCTTTTCGACCAGATGGCAGCCATGCGCCAGCACCGCCTCGCGCCCGCCCAGCGCTTCGAGTTCGGGCAGGTTGGGCGTCACCACCGACGCCAGCGCCATCAGCCGCTCGAACGCCGCGATCGTTGCGCCATCGGCCAGCGCCGACCCGCTGGTCGCGACCATGACGGGATCGAACACGATGGGCACGCCGAAGGTCGCGAGCCGATCGGCAACGGCATGCGCGGTTTGCGCAGACCCGATCATCCCGATCTTGACCGCATCGACGCCGATATCGCGCACCACGCTGTCGATCTGGGCGATCACCATGTCGGTGGGGACGGGGTGAACGGCGTCCACCCCCAGCGTGTTCTGCGCGGTGATCGCGGTGATCGCGGTCATCGCGTGCCCGCCCAGCATGGTGACGGTCTTGATATCGGCCTGAATCCCCGCGCCCCCGCCGGAGTCCGAGCCTGCGATGATGAGGATGCGGGGGATGGTCACTTGCCGAACCGCCGCTCGGTGCTCGCCGGATGCCTGGCCAGCATCTCGCGGCTGCGGATCGGGCGATCGACCAGTTCGCCACCGCAATTGGGGCAGACCTCGTCCACCGCGTCGGCGCATTCCGCGCAGAAGGTGCATTCGAACGAACAGATGAATGCCCGCGGTGCATCGGCGGGCAGATCGGCGCCGCAGCGCTCGCAATCGGGGCGCATCTCCAGCATCAGGCCGCTGCCGCCCGCACGGCGTCGCAGATGCGATCCACCATCTGCTCGACCTGGCCCTCGTCATCGCCTTCGGCCATCACGCGGATCACCGGCTCGGTGCCCGACGGACGGATCACCAGCCGCCCCTTGCCGTCGAGTTCGGCCTGGGCTTGCGCGATCACCGCCTTGACGCTTTCCGCTTCCAGCGGCTTGCCGCCTGCGAAGCGGACGTTTTTCAAAAGCTGCGGCAGCGGATCGAACCGGTGCAGCACTTCGCTCGCCGGGGCGCCCGCGCGCTGCAATTCGGCAAGCACCTGCAACCCCGCGACCAGCCCGTCGCCGGTCGTCGCATAATCCGACAGGATGATGTGCCCCGATTGCTCGCCGCCGACATTATATCCCGACGCGCGCATCTTCTCGAGCACATGGCGGTCGCCGACCTTGGTGCGGATGAGGCCCAGCCCCTGCGCCGACAAATGCCGTTCCAGCCCCAGGTTCGACATGACCGTCGCGACCAGCCCGCCGCCCGCCAGCCGCCCGTCGCGCGCCCAGCCGCTGGCGATCGCCGCCATCAACTGGTCGCCATCGACCACCTTGCCGTTTTCGTCGACCACGATCAGCCGATCGGCATCGCCGTCGAGCGCGATGCCGATCGCAGCGCCGCTCGCGACCACCGTCTCGCACAAGGTCTGCGGTGCGGTCGATCCAACCCGGTCGTTGATGTTCTTGCCGTTGGGCGAAACCCCGATCGCGACGACTTCCGCGCCCAATTCCCACAAAGCCGATGGCGCGACGTCATAGGCCGCGCCGTTCGCGCAATCGACGACGATCTTCATCCCGTCGAGCCGCATATTTTCGGGGAAGGTGGATTTGGCGAAATGGATGTAGCGACCCCTGGCGTCGTCGATCCGCTTGGCCCGCCCGATATGCTCGGACGGTGCCAGCGGCACGTCGCCGTCGATCAGCGCCTCGATCGCCTCCTCATCGGCATCGGACAATTTGTATCCGTCAGGCCCGAACAGCTTGATGCCGTTATCGGCATAGGGGTTGTGGCTGGCGGAGATCATCACGCCCATATCGGCGCGCATCGAATGGGTCAGCATCGCGACCGCCGGCGTCGGCATCGGCCCGACCAGCACCACATCCATGCCGACCGAGGTGAACCCCGCAACCAGCGCATTTTCGAGCATATAGCCCGAAAGCCGCGTGTCCTTGCCGATCACCACGCGGTGCCGGTGGTCGCCGCGCTGGAAATGCGCGCCCGCCGCCATCCCGACCTTCATCGCCATCGCCGCGGTCATCGGCGACAGGTTGGTGGCACCCCGAATTCCGTCGGTGCCGAAATATTTTCTTGCCATTGCGTGCGTTGTCCTCACCTTGCGGCAATGCGTCGGCTTGGCTGATAGCGCGCGAAACCAAAAAGGGCGAGCATGTCGCAACCACTTCGTATCTTCCTCAGCCTCATCGGCGGTCTCGCCATCGGCATCTTCTGGTCGTCGCAGTCGCCCGACAGCGCACAGGACGCCGCCGCCGTCGCGCAACCGATCGGGACGGCGTGGCTGAACGCGCTCAGAATGACGATCGTGCCGCTGGTCGTGGCATTGCTGGTGACGGGCATCGCCGCCGCGGCGGAGGCCGCGCGCGCGAACAAGCTGGCGGCGCGCGCTTTCATCACCTTCATCACGATCTTGTGGACGTCGGCGGCACTCGGCGCGTTTCTCACGCTCGGATTTCTCGACCTGTTCCCGCTCGCCGCCGATCCTGCCGCGGCGCTCCGCAGCGCGTTCGCGACCGCTGCGCCCGCAGGTGAGGTGCCGCCATTCAGCGAATTCCTGTCGGCGATGATCCCGACCAATCCGATCGCGGCAGCGGCGGAGGACGCGTTTCTGCCGCTGATCGTCTTCACCACCGCCTTCGCCTTTGCGATCACCCGCCTGCCGACCGAACCGCGCCAGTTGCTCGTCCGCTTCTTCCAGGCGATCGGCGATGCGATGCTGGTGCTGATCGGCTGGGTGCTGTGGCTCGCCCCCATCGGTGTCGGCGCGCTGGCGTTCATGGTCGGCGCACAGGCGGGGACGGCGGCATTCGGCGCACTCGTCCATTATATCCTGATCGTGTCGGCGGTCGGCGGCGTGATCTGGCTGCTCGCCTATCCGCTGGGCGTGATCGGCGGGCGCGTATCGCCGCAGAACTTCGTCCGCGCCGCGCTTCCGGCACAAGCGGTCGCGATCTCCACCCAATCGAGCCTCGCATCGCTGCCCGCCACGCTCAAGGGCGCGCATATGCTGAACGTGCCGGTCGCGAGCGCAGGCGTGGTCCTGCCGCTCGCGGTCGCGATCTTCCGCGCGACGGGTCCGGCGATGAACATCGCCGTCGCGCTCTATGTCGCGCACGTCTTCGGCATGGAACTGACCCCGGCCCAGATCGCCGCGGGCATCGCCGCCGCCGCCATCACGACGATGGGGTCGGTCAGCCTGCCCGGATCGATCAGCTTCATCAGCTCGATCGCACCGATCGCGATCGCAATGGGCGTGCCCATCGAGCCGCTCGCGCTGCTGGTGGCGGTGGAGACATTGCCCGACATCATGCGGACCGTCGGCAATGTGACGATGAATCTGGCGGTGACAACGACCGTGTCGAACCGCGCCGGGGTTTCGGCGGAGACCGAGGCCGACGCGCTGCTGGATTGAAGGGGCAAGCAAACCCTACCCCGTTCGTGCTGAGCTTGTCGAAGCACTGTCCTTTCTATGGGCCAAGAAGGACAGCACTTCGGTACGCCGCTACGCGGCTACTCAGTGCGAACGGGAAGAGGGGCTGAGCACCCTCACCGCATCAACACCAGCTCTTCCGCCATGCTCGGATGCAGCGCGACCGTCGCGTCGAAATCGGCCTTGGTCAGCCCCGCCTTCACCGCGATCGCCGCCGCCTGCAAGATTTCCGGCACTTCCGGTCCGATCATGTGCAGCCCTAGGATCTTGCCCGTCTCGCTGTCGCAGATCATCTTGTAGAGCGCGCGTTCGTTGCGGCCCGCCAGCACGTTCTTCATCGCGCGGAAATCGGACAGATAGACCTTTACCGATCCGAAGCGTTCCCTTGCCTGCCCCTCGGTCAAGCCCACCCCCGCGATCGGCGGATGGCTGAACACCGCCGCCGGAATGCAGCCATAATCGACCCGCGTCGACTTGCCGCCGTAAATGGTATCGGCGAACGCCTGCCCCTCGCGGATGGCGACGGGCGTCAGCTGCACGCGATTGGTGACATCGCCGACCGCATAGATCGACTTGCACGCCGACTGGTTGTCCTCATCGACCGGGATCGCGCCCTGATCGTCGAGTTCGATCCCCGCCTTCTCCAGCCCCAGCTTCTCGGTATTGGGCACGCGCCCGGTCGCGAACAGCACCAGGTCGACCTCGATCGGTTCATGGTTCGACATCGATACCTTCAGCGCGCCGCCCTTGACCTTCTCGATCCCCTGAAACGCGGCGTTGAAGCGAAAATCGATCCCCTTCATTGTCGAAATCTGGAGCAGCCG
Organism: Pseudomonadota bacterium; assembly: GCA_023418595.1. Classification (GTDB taxonomy): domain Bacteria; phylum Pseudomonadota; class Alphaproteobacteria; order Sphingomonadales; family Sphingomonadaceae; genus Sphingomonas. Next base: position 19,791 of record JAEZZI010000008.1, on the reverse strand, counting down.
GTCGCGCACGCTTTCGTCATAACCCCGCAGGATCACGTCGCTGCGGTTCATCAGCGTGACCTTGGATTTGAACTCGTTGAAGATGCCCGCAAATTCATTGGCGATATAACCCCCGCCCGCGATCAGCACGCGTTCGGGCAATTGATCGAGGTGGAACACCTCGTTCGACGTGATCCCCAGCTCTGACCCCGGACAATCGGGCACATGCGGCCGCGCGCCGACCGCGATCAGGATGCGCTCGGCGGTGATCTTGCGCCCGCCAGCCAGCTTGACCTCATTCGGGCCAATGACCGTAGCGCGATCCAGGATCACCTCGACCCCGTGGCTGTCGAGCGTGTTGGTATAGGCGGTGTTCAGCCGATCGACCTCGCCCAGCACATTGTCGCGCAGCCGTTCCCAGCTGAACGCGCATTCGTCGGGCACGTCCCAGCCGAACGCCTTGGCGTCGCGCAGATCCTCGGCGAAATGCGCGCCATAGACGAGCAGCTTCTTGGGCACGCAACCGCGAATGACGCAGGTGCCGCCGACGCGATATTCCTCGGCCAGCGCGACCTTCGCGCCGTGCGCGGCGGAAACCCGCGCCGCGCGCACGCCGCCAGAGCCGCCACCAATGACGAACAGGTCATAGTCGTATTTTGCCATCGTATCTCACCTAGTCCGTTCGTTTCGAGCGAAGTCGAGAAACGCATGCCGCACGTAACGTGTCTCGACTTCGCTCGACACGAACGGGTTATGGTCAGTCGTTCGAAAGCCCCGCGCGCTTCAGCAGGTCGGTGGTGGACGCATCGAAGTCCAGCCCACCCTTTTCCGCCGCCTTGGCCATTTCCTTGCCCAGTTCGACTCCGAACTGGTCGAACGGATTGATCCCCAGCATCGCGGCGCTGACGAAGGTGCGGTGCTCGTAGAACGCGATCAGCGCGCCGAGCGTCCGCGGGTCGAGCCGATCGAGCAGCAAGGTCGACGAGGGCCGGTCGCCCGGATAGGCGCGCGCCGGATCGTTATGCCCCTTGCCCGCCATCAACGCCGCCCCTTGCGCGAAACAGTTGAGCAGCAATTGCCGGTGATGATCGTCGGAAAACACATCCTCCTGCTCGATCACCGCGACGAATTCGACCGGCACCAGATGCGTGCCCTGGTGCAGCAGCTGGAACACCGCGTGCTGTCCGTCAGTGCCGACCCCGCCCCAGGTGATCGGCGCGGTCGGGCGCGTCACCGTCTGCCCGTCGGTCGTCACGCCCTTGCCGTTCGATTCCATCTCCAGCTGCTGGAGATAGCTGGGCAGCAACCGCAGCCGTTCGTCATAGGCAAAGGTGGCGCGCGTCTCGCACCCGCGCGCCTGCGTGTAGTACAGGTCGGCAAACGCCGCGAGCACCGGCGCGTTCTTCGACAAATCGCTCAACCGGAAATGCCGGTCCATTTCGGCGGCGCCTTCCAGCATTTCCTCGAACGCCGCCCAGCCCAGGCCCAGTGCGGCGGGAAAGCCGATCGACGACCACAACGAATAACGCCCGCCGACGGCCTCGTTGAACGGCAGCACACGGGTTTCGTCCACGCCCCATTCTATTGCCTTGTCGGGCGACGCGGTCAGCGCGATCACCCGGCCATACGGATCATCGACGCCGTGCTCGCTCATCCACTGGATCGCGCTTGCCGCGTTCAGCATCGTCTCGGTGGTGGTGAAGGTCTTGGACGCAATCACCAGCAAGGTCGCCGCCGGATCGAATCCGCGCGTCGCCTCTTCCAGCGCCAACCCATCGACGTTCGACACGATCGCCACGTCATAGCGCCCGGCATCGCGGCCCAGCGCGTCCATCAACAGGTCCGGTCCCAGCGCCGATCCGCCGATCCCGACATGCAGGACGTGCCGCACCGGCCCCAGCGCCTCGATCTCGATCGCATCGATCAGCGCGCGCATCCGCGCATGAAGCCCGCGCGCACGCTCGACGCTGTCGGGCGCCCCTTCGCCGCGCTCGGCGGTGTGTTCGGCGGCGCGGCCTTCGGTAACGTTGACCGCCTGACCCGCGAACAGCGCGTCGCGCTTTTTGGCAAGGCCCGCGGTGGCCGCGGCGGATTCGAACCAGCCCAGCACCGCCGGCGACAGATGCGTCTTCGACCAGTCGAAATGAATGCCCGCGACATCCACCGACAGCCGCGCGACGCGATCGGATTCGGCGTCGAACAGCGCCTTCAGCGTCGGACGGTCGAGCGCTTCGAGCGCATTCCAGTCGGGATGGGTCATGGGAGGCTCCTTGAACGTTGCGCCGTCCCTAACGCGCGAACCAAGCAATCGCCACCACCCAAATCCTCCCCCATCGGGGGAGGTGGCAGTCGCGCCAGCGACTGACGGAGGGGGTCTGCCAAACAGCGCAACGCGTGCGGCCCACCCCCTCCGTCAGTGCTACGCACTGCCACCTCCCCCGATGGGGAGGAACTTAGAATCCTTGACGCAACCCTTCCGTCCCAGCACAGCAACACACATGGCTGACCACACCGACAGCGCGGGGCCCCCCGCAGACGACACTCCGCAGCCGATCGGCAAGGGCGGCGCGCCTGCCGCAAAGCCCAAATCGGAACTGCGCGACACCGCGATCTTCCTGCTGAAGCTCGCGATTTTCGTGTTCATCATTCGCAGTTTCCTGATCTCGCCCTTCGTCATTCCGTCGGGATCGATGCTGCCGCGGCTGCTGGTCGGCGACTATCTGTTCATCACCAAATGGAATTACGGCTATTCGAAGCATTCGCTGCCGTTCGGCCTGCCGCTGATTCCGGGGCGCATCTTCGCCTCCACCCCCGAACGCGGCGACGTCGCGGTGTTCAAGGCGCCCCCTCAGGACGCCGACGACTGGATCAAGCGCGTGATCGGCGTGCCCGGCGATACCATTCAGATGCGCAACGGCCAGATCATCCTCAATGGCCAGCCCGTGCCCAAACAGCGCGTCGCCGATTTCGTCGTGCCGCTGACCCCCAATTTCAACGAAACCAATGGCTGCCGCGGCGAATTCGTATCTACCGACACCGACGGCACGCCCATTTGCCGTGTGCCGCAGTTCCGCGAAACGCTGCCGAACGGCAAAAGCTATATGGTGCTAGACCAGGGCAGCTTCCTGCCCGACGACACCGAGGTCTTCACCGTGCCCGAAGGTCATGCCTTCATGATGGGCGACAATCGCGACGATTCAAAGGACAGCCGGTTCCAGCATCTGGCCGGCGGCATCGAATTCGTGCCGCTCGAAAATATCCAGGGCAAGGCGGTCGTCAATTTCTGGTCGACCGACGGCACTGCCCAGTGGCTGCTGCCCTGGACCTGGTTCACCGCCGCCCGCTGGAGCCGGATCGGGGAAGGTTTTTGAGCGACGCCGACCTCGCCGCCTGGCTGACCGAAACCTTCGGTCGCAAGCCCGGCGGCCTCGCCCCCTATGCCCGCGCACTGACGCATGGCAGCCAGGCGGTCGAGAATTACGAACGGCTGGAATTTCTCGGCGACCGCGTGCTCGGCTTGGTCATGGCCGACTGGCTGTTCGAACGCTTCCCCGACGAGCCCGAAGGCAAATTGTCGCGCCGGATCAACGCGCTGGTGACGGGCGCGGCCTGTGCCGAGGTCGCGCGCGAAATCGGCGTCTCCTCGCGGCTGAAGCTGGGCAAGCAGGCGCGCGACGACGGGGCGGGCAACAGCGACAATGTGCTGGGCGACGTGATGGAGGCGCTGATCGGCGCGCTCTATCTCGATCACGGCATTGACGCCGCCCGCGATTTCGTGCGCCGCGTCTGGGCCGACCGGATCGAGACCCAGACCCGCGCGCCCAAGCATCCCAAATCGGCGCTTCAGGAATGGGCCGCCGCGCATAACCGCCGCCCACCCGAATACGCCATCGTCGAACGCTTCGGTCCCCATCACGCCCCCCGCTTCCGCGTCCGCGTGACGATCGGCAAACTCGCCGAAGTCGAAGCGGAAGGCGCGTCGAAGCAGGAAGCGGAAACCGCGGCGGCCAAGGCGATGCTCGAAAAGCTGCAATCCGCCTGATTCGCGACTCGCATCGCCGACCCCGATTTCGGAGACTTTCGTTCGCGGTGCGCGCCCGGCTCGCAATTTCCGTTCGCGCGCGATTTCCGGCAGCGACGGGGCGACGGTCCTTGACGGGCGCGCCTCCATCGCGTGACGCTGCCGAAAGCGCCGAATTTCGGGGATTTCGTCCGAACGCCCACCCCCCTCTCGCCATCACGATTGAAATTATCTAACAGGGAAGCCGAACCGGGTTCGCGCGTTCCTGTGGACGCGACCAGACCCTTATTGCTCGGGAGAGACCATGACCGGCGAGCCATCGCGCGCCAATTTGCCGCCCCACAATCTACCAAGGTTGTCGCTGCATGTGCCCGAGCCGAAATTCCGGCCCGGCGATGCCGTCGATTTCAGCCATTTCGACGTGCCGCCTGCGGGCGAGCAGCGCCGCCCGGACACGGCGGAGGCCGCCGACAAATTCCACGATCTGGCGTTCACGCTGGTCCGCGTCCTCAACGACGATGGCGAAGCGGTCGGACCGTGGAACCCGCGCCTTTCCCCCGACAAGCTGCGCCAGATGCTCCGCTACATGGTGCTGCTGCGCGCGTTCGACGAGCGCATGTTCCGCGCCCAGCGCCAGGGCAAGACCAGCTTCTACATGAAGGCGACCGGCGAAGAGGCTGTCGCGGTCGCCGCCACCATGGCGCTGCAACGCGACGACATGACCTTCCCCAGCTATCGCCAACAGGGCATCCTGATCGCGCGAGACTGGCCGCTGGTCGACATGATGAACCAGATCTATTCGAACAGCGCCGACCGGCTGCAAGGCAAGCAGTTGCCGATCATGTATTCGACCAAGGAAGGCGCGTTCTTCTCGATCTCGGGCAACCTTGCCACGCAATATCCGCAGGCCGTGGGCTGGGCGATGGCGTCGGCGGCGAAGGGCGACACCCGCATCGCCGCGACCTGGTGCGGCGAAGGATCAACCGCGGAGGGAGATTTCCACTCCGCGCTGACCTTTGCCACCGTCTATCGCGCGCCGGTCATCCTCAATGTCGTCAACAATCAGTGGGCGATCTCCAGCTTTTCGGGGTTTGCGGGTGCGGAGGCGACGACCTTTGCCGCGCGTGCGGTCGGATACGGCATCGCCGGGCTTCGCATCGACGGCAACGATCCGCTCGCCGTCTATGCCGCGACCGAATGGGCGGCGGAGCGAGCGCGCACCAATCAGGGGCCGACGCTGATCGAGCATTTCACCTATCGCGCCGAAGGCCATTCGACCTCGGACGATCCGACGCAATATCGCAGCGCCGACGAAGCGACCGGATGGCCGCTCGGCGATCCGATCAAGCGGTTGAAGGACCACCTGATCAAACTTGGTGAGTGGGACGAGGATCGCCACGCGGCGCAGGACCTCGAACTCGCCGAACAGGTGAAGGCCGCGCAGAAGGAAGCCGAAAAGAACGGCATCCTCGGCCACGGCCTGCACCAGCCGCTCGATACGCTGTTCGACGGCGTGTACGAGGAAATGCCCTGGCATCTGAAGGAACAGCGCCAGCAGATGCTGGACGAGGAAGAAACCAGCGGTCGCCCGTGGGACCGGAAATGAGCGACATGAGCGATCTCGAAACCCCCGAAGCCCGCATCGCGCCGACCCCGGAACGCGAAGGCGACACCGTCCGCATGAACATGATCCAGGCGATCAATTCGGCGATGGACGTGCTCATGGACCGCGACCCCAACGTCATCGTGATGGGCGAGGATGTCGGCTATTTCGGCGGCGTGTTCCGCGCGACCGCGGGCCTGCAGAAGAAATACGGCAAGACCCGCGTGTTCGACACGCCGATCACCGAATGCGGCATCATCGGCGTCGCGGTCGGCATGGGCAGCTATGGCCTGCGCCCGGTCCCCGAAATCCAGTTCGCCGACTATATCTATCCCGCGCTCGACCAGTTGGTGTCGGAGGCCGCACGGCTGCGTTACCGCTCGGCAGGCGAATTCACCGCGCCGATCACCGTGCGCTCGCCGTTCGGCGGCGGCATCTTCGGTGGCCAGACGCACAGCCAGTCGCCAGAGGCGATCTTCGCCCATGTCTCGGGTCTGAAGACGGTGATCCCGTCCAACCCCTATGACGCAAAGGGCCTGCTGATCGCCGCGATCGAGGACAATGACCCGGTCATCTTCTTCGAACCCAAGCGCATCTATAACGGCCCGTTCAACGGCCATTGGGACAAGCCCGCGAGCAACTGGTCGAAGCACCCGGCAGGCGAAGTCCCCACCGGTTACTACCGCATCCCGCTGGGCAAGGCGGCGATCGTGCGGCCCGGCGAAGCGCTGACCGTGCTCGCCTACGGCACGATGGTCCATGTCGCGGCGGAAGCCGTGCGCGAAGCCGGGATCGACGCCGAGATCATCGATCTGCGCACGCTCGTCCCGCTGGACATCGAGACGATCGAGGAATCGGTGAAGAAAACCGGCCGCTGCCTGATCGTCCACGAAGCGACGCGCACCCAAGGGTTCGGCGCGGAACTGTCGGCATTGGTGCAGGAACGCTGCTTCTATCACCTAGAGGCGCCGGTCGAACGCGTCACCGGTTTCGACACGCCCTACCCGCACAGCCTGGAATGGGCCTATTTCCCCGGACCCGTGCGGATCGGCATGGCGCTCAAAAAGATCATGAAGGACTAAGCATGGCGCAGTTCAAATTCCGCCTGCCGGACATTGGCGAAGGCATTTCCGAAGCCGAAATCGTGGCATGGCATATCAAGGTCGGCGACCGGGTCGAGGAAGACCAGCAGATCGCCGACATGATGACCGACAAGGCCACGGTCGAAATGGAATCGCCGGTCGCAGGCACCGTCGTGGAGTTGGCAGGCGAAGTCGGCGATCAGGTTGCGATCGGATCGACTTTGGTGGTGATCGAAACCGAAAGCGACGCGGCCGACGCCGCGCCCGCTTCGGACGAGGCCGTCGAGCAGATCGAGGCCGAAACGCCGGGTGTGGAGGAGGATGCGGCTCCCGCTGCGGCTCCGGCATCGGCACCCGCCCCCACTCCGTTGGTTTCGAGCGAAGTCGAGAAACCTGCCGCGCGCGAAGAGGAACGTGTCTCGACTGCGCTCGACACGAACGGAGAAGGCGCGGCGCGCAAGGCGGACCACAAAGCGCTTGCCTCCCCCGCGGTGCGCCAGCGCGCGCGTGAACTCGGCATCGATCTCGCGTCGGTCAAAACCGATGGCGACCGCATCCGCCACGCCGATCTCGACGCGTTTCTCCGCTATGGCAGCGGCGAGGGCTATCACGCGCCGCACGTCAGCCGCGCGCGCGCGGACGAGACCGTCAAGGTCATCGGCATGCGTCGCCGCATTGCCGAGAACATGGCGGCGTCGAAGCGCAACATCCCGCACTTCACCTATGTCGACGAAATCGACGTAACCGCGCTCGAAGACATGCGAGCCGCGCTGAACAACAACCGCGGCAACCGTCCGAAGCTGACGATGCTGCCCTTCCTGATCGTCGCGATCTGCCGCACCTTGCCGCAATTCCCGATGCTTAACGCACGCTATGACGACGAGGCGGGCGTGGTGACGCGTTCGGGCCGCGTGCACCTTGGTATGGCGACGCAGACCGATGCCGGCCTGATGGTCCCCGTCATTCGTGACGCGCAGGACATGAATGTCTGGCAATTGGCGAGCGAGATCACCCGGCTCGCCGATGCGGCCCGCACCGGCAAGGCCAAGTCCGACGAAATCTCGGGATCGACGATCACCATCACCTCACTTGGCCCGCTAGGCGGTATCGCGACGACCCCGGTCATCAACCGCCCCGAAGTCGCGATCCTCGGCCCCAACAAGATCGTCGAACGCCCGGTATTCCAGGGCGACGACATCGTGCGTGCCAAGCTGATGAATTTTTCGATCAGCTGCGACCACCGCGTCGTCGATGGCTGGGACGCCGCCAGCTATATCCAGGCGCTGAAAAAACTGGTGGAAACGCCGGTTCTGCTCTTCGCGGATTGAGGGCCGACCGGCGCTCCCGTGAAGCACGCACGAAAAAAGGGCCGGGAATTGCTTCCCGGCCCTTTTTTACGTTCCGGCTCAACCCTGAGGCGGGGTTGGGTCGGTCGGCGGGGTTGTGAGGTCGTCCTCGCTCGGCTCGCCCGTCGGCTCCTCGGTCGGCGCGGGCGGGGTGGTTTCCTCCGCAGGCACCGGGTCGGTTGTGGTTGCGCTGTTATCCCAAGCTTCCTCCGCCTGGGCGTTGTTTTCTACCGGCGCGTCCTGGGTATCGGCAACCTGCGCAAGGGCGGCGGTCGAACCGAACAGGATCAAGGCAGAAGCAAGTGCTTTGGTACGCATTTCAGATTTCTCCGTGTTGTGTCGCCCCTTACAACAACGGAAATGGCGATTTTGCGCCATTTTTGAAGTTCGGCTCGTCCTTTGAATCACTCACCAACCGGCGAAGCGAGCCTTATTTCAGCCACATTGCGCCCGGTGCAACAGCTTCTGGTCGGCCAGCACCAGCGCCATCATCGCCTCCACCACCGGAACCCCGCGAATGCCGACGCAAGGGTCGTGGCGGCCTTTGGTCGCAATCTCGCTCGCCATGCCTTCGGGAGTGATCGTCTCGACCGGCGTCAGGATTGAGCTGGTCGGCTTGAACGCAACGCGAAGCCGCACTGGCTGCCCGGTCGAAATGCCGCCCGCAATGCCGCCTGCATGGTTGGCGAGAAATTCCGGCCCATCGTTTCCGGGTCGCATCGCATCGGCATTGGCCTCGCCCGACAGCACCGCCGCACCGAACCCGTCGCCGATCTCGACACCTTTCACCGCATTGATCGACATCGCCGCCGCCGCCAGCTCGCTGTCGAGCTTGGCATAGATTGGTGCGCCCCAGCCCGCCGGCACGCCGGTCGCCTCGCACACCACCACCGCGCCCAGCGAAGACCCCGCCTTGCGCGCAGCATCGACCGCCGCTTCCCAGCGGATCGCCGCTTGGGGATCGGGGCCGAAGAACGGATTGTTGGTGATCTCGCCCGCGTCGAACTGCGCCGGATCGATCGCATCGCCGCCGATCGCCTCGACCCAGCCGGTGATCGTCACTTCCGGGATCACCAGCCGCGCGACCGCCCCCGCCGCGACCCGCGCCGCCGTCTCGCGCGCCGAAGACCGTCCGCCGCCGCGATAATCGCGAAACCCGTATTTGGCATCATAGGCGTAATCGGCATGGCCTGGGCGATAGGCCTTGGCGACCTCGGAATAGTCCTTGGACCGCTGATCGACATTCTCGATCATCAGCGAAATCGGCGTGCCGGTCGTGCGGCCGTCGAACACCCCAGACAGGATGCGCACCTGATCCGGCTCGCGACGCTGCGTCGTGAAGCGCGACGCGCCCGGACGACGTTTGTCGAGAAACGGCTGGATGTCGCCTTCCGACACCGCGATCCCCGGCGGGCACCCGTCGATGACGACACCAAGCGCCGGACCGTGGCTCTCGCCCCAGGTGGTGAAGCGGAACACCCGCCCGAAACTGTTCCAGCTCATGCGTCTTCCCCCAGCATGGCGAACGCCGCGGCATGATCGCACCGCCCGCGAACGCCGCACGGCATCGCGCCGTCCTGCAAGGGCACGGCCATGAAATACTCCCCGGCATAGGGGCTGTCGAAGCCCGTGGCCCAATCGGCGGCATAGCCGAAGCGTCCGTAATAGGCCGGATCGCCAAGCACGAAAGACAGCATGACTTGGGCATCGCGAAGCCGGTCATGGCCCACTGCGACCAACGCCTCCGCTACGCCCTGCCGCCGGTGGCCGGACGCGGTCGCAACCGGCGCCAATGCGACCGCGGCAATCGGCTTGGCCGCCACCTTGACATTCATCCGGCTGAACACCGCAACGCCCGCCAGCGCTTCGGCTTCCTCGGCCACCATCGCCAGCACCATGTCGCCGTCCATGCACAACCGTTGCACCAGCAAGGCTTCGTCGGGCGCAGGAAAGCTTGTGCGCAGCAGCGCGTCGATTGCGGGAACGTCCTCGGGCCGCGCGACTCTTACCTCGATCGTCACGCGCGCCTCCCGATCAGCTCAGCGCGATGTCGGGCGCGTCCTCGGCCTTCATGCCGACGACGTGATAGCCGGCATCGACATGGTGGATTTCGCCGGTCACGCCGCTCGACAGGTCGGACAGGAAATAGAGGCCGGAGCCGCCGACATCCTCGATCGTCACGTTGCGCTTCAGCGGCGCGTTCAGCTCGTTCCATTTGAGGATGTAGCGGAGATCGCCGATGCCCGATGCCGCCAGCGTCTTGATCGGTCCTGCCGAGATCGCGTTGACGCGGATATTGTCGCGACCGAGATCGACGGCGAGATACTGGACGCTGGTATCAAGCGCCGATTTCGCCACGCCCATGACGTTGTAATGCGGCACGACCTTTTCCGACCCGTAATAGGTTAGCGTCAGCAGGCTTCCGCCGTTCGGCATCATCGCCTGCGCGCGCTTGCAGACGGCGGTGAACGAATAGACCGAGATGTTCATGGTCATCAGGAAATTGTCGAGGCTGGTGTCGTAGTAACGCCCGCGCAGTTCGTTCTTGTCCGAAAAGCCGATCGCATGGACGACGAAATCGATCGTCTCCCACCGCGCCTTCAATTCATCGAACGCGCGATCGAGATCGGCCATGTCCGACACGTCGCATTCGATCAGAAAATCGCAGCCAAGCTGCTCCGCCAGCGGCCGCACCCGCTTTTCCAGCGCTTCGCCCTGATAGCTGAACGCCATTTCCGCGCCGTGCTCGGCCAGTTTCTTGGCGATGCCCCATGCCAGCGAGCGATCATTGGCGAGGCCCATGATCAGCCCGCGCTTTCCTGCCATCAATCCCGTCACGCCGCTTCATTCCCCTGCTTGTTCGACGGAGCTTCTAGCGCGCCATTCGGCTTTTCCGCCAGCGCCGCATTCAACTCGGCACCCATCACCACGCCCAATCCCACGATATAGAAGAAAATCAAGGCGATCATCACGCCCGCAAGGCTGCCATAGGTCAAATCGTAGCTGCCAAGCGACGACAGGACGAGCGGCAGCAAGGCGGTCGTCAGCATCCACCATCCGGCGGTAAAGGCCGCACCCGGCCATTTCGGACAGTTGGTCTTGCGATAGCGCCCCGGCGTCAGCGTGTAGAACAACAGATAAAGCGCGCCGAACAACGCCAATGCGGGTGCGATCCGTAACACCTGAACGATCTGCGCCGCATCGGTCGCGAAGGGCAGCAAGCGGACGATGAACTGTTCGACCCCGGTCAACACGATCTGAAAGCTGAACGCGATCAGCACCATGATGACGGAACCGATGATGATCCCGACCGAGGTCAGCCGATATTCCCAGAACGGCCGGCTGAACGGCACGCCGTACGCCCGGCGTAGAATGTCGCGCACCGTCTCGATAAAGCTGGCGGTGGTCCACAGCCCGACCAGCGCGCCGATCCACAACAGATTGCCCGATCGCGCAGCCAGTACATCGACCACCGGTTTCTGCAAGAGGGTCGCGACTTCCGGAGGCACGGTCTGAAGGAATGCGTTGAGCGCCTGGAGACTGTCCCCGGTCCGCCCGAAGAGGCGCGCCAGCGCCGCAGCGACGATGAAGAACGGGAACAGCGTTAGTAGTGAGAGGTAGGCGAGGTTGCCCGCGTGGGTGAAGCCGTCGGTATAGGTGCCGACAAGCACGCGTTTGGTCACCTCCAGCACGCGTTCGCTGACGCCCATCTGCTCCAGGCGCCTGCGGAACGGCTTCTTCGCCCGCGCCTCGGGCGATTGGGGGGAGGTGTCGTCGGTCAAGCGGTTAGCATTAGGGGGTATTTGGGCGCGGTGGAAGCGTGGTGATCGTCATTTCACCCCCTCGTACTCCTGCGAAAGCAGGAGCGTTGGCGATTGACGAGCGGCCAAGGCTCCTGCTTTCGCAGGAGCACGGAACGTCACCCTACACCCCCAGCTTGCCGCGCGGGTTCCCGTCGCCGATCGGCGTCCAGCCCTCGACGAACGTTTCCAGCGCGGCATCGCCCGCGGGCAGATCGACCACCAGCGTCACCAGCTGGTCGCCGCGTCCGCCGCCCCTCTTGTGGAAACCCTTGCCCTTCAGCCGGAACGTCTTGCCCGATGTCGACCCCTTGGGCACCATCAGCATCACCGGCTTTTCGACCGTCGGCACGCGCACCTTTGCGCCCAGCACCGCTTCCTTCAGCGTGATCGGCAGATCGAGCCGCACATCGTCGCCATCGCGCACGAAGAAGCGGTGCGGCTGAACCTCGATCGTCACGATCGCGTCGCCATTGCCGCCCGGCCCCTCCTGCCCCTTGCCCGACAGCCGCATCTGGGTGCCGCTCTCGACCCCGGCGGGGAGTTTCAGGTCGATGGTCTTGCCGTCGGCAAGCGTAATCCGTTGCGGGCTGAGCGCCGCCGCATCCATGAACGGCACTTGCAGCTTGTAGGCGACGTTCGCGCCCTTGGGGCTCGGACGCCGCCCGAATCCGCCGAACCCGCCGGAGAAGCCGCCGCGTCGCTGCGCACCGCCGAACAATTCCTCGAACATGCTACCGACATCGGCGCCATCGCTTGAAAAATCGAAGTGCGACCCGCCCGACCGGTACTGGCCGCCATGCCCGCCGCCGCCCATGCCCGCGAACGGATTGGTGGGGTTGCCGTCGGCGTCGATCTCTCCGCGGTCGAACCGCGCGCGTTTGTCCTTGTCGGTCAGCAGGTCATAGGCATTGGTGACCTGGCTGAATTTCTCCGCCGCCTTGGGGTTGTCCTTGTTGCGATCCGGGTGAAGCTGCTTCGCAAGGTTGCGATACGCTTTCTTGATTTCGGCTTCGCTCGCCCCGCGCGCGACACCCAAGGTTGAATACGGATCGGCCATGAATTCCCTGTTCGATTTGGCAATTTGCTGGTGTGTTAGATCGGCGCAACAGCCGCGTCGCGCAAGGGGGTCGGTGCCGGCAGAGGCTCTACATCGACCGAAACATGCATCGCCTGCACGCCCGATCCCAGCACCACGCCGTCGATCGGTGCGATGTCGCCGTAATCGCGGCCAACGGCCATGACGATATGGTCGCCCGCCATCCAGATGCCGTTGGTGGGGTCCAATCCCACCCAGCCTAGATCCGGTCCGCACCACAGCAGCACCCAGGCATGGGTCGCATCCGCCCCCACCAGCCGCGGCTGGCCTTCGGGCGGCAGCGTGCGGATATAACCCGATGCATAAGCCGCGGGTAGCCCTGCCGCGCGCAGCCCCGAAATCATGATCTGCGCGAAATCCTGGCACACGCCGCCGCGCTTCGAAAACGCCTCGATCGGCGGGGTATCGACCAGTGTCGCGGTGGTATCGAAATCGAACTCCGACTGGATGCGTCGCGCCAGCGCAATCCCCGCTTCCAGACACCCGCGCGACGGGTCCAGATCGGCGGCGCAGTAATCCGCAATCTCGGGATCGAGCGGAATGCGCGGCGACGGGAACAGATAGCTTGCCGGACCAGAGGGCGAGATATCCCGGCTCGCCCGCGCCCAGGCCGCAATCTCGGCCAATGTCGGGTCGGCCGCCGACGGCATCGGCACCGGGCGATCGACATCGATCCGTGCGATGCTTTCGATGCATAACTGCCGCACCGGCTTGTCCACCACCAGCCGCACGACATGCGCCAGCCCCGCCTCTGCCCGCGCGGGCGCGGCATGGCTGTCGGGCTGAACGATCAGGTCGTAATCGAGCAATGTCTGCCCCGGCCAGTCGATGGGTTTGAGCCGCAAATTGCACCGCGCGAACGCCACGCGATTGACATAATCGAAGCGCGTCACATGCCGGACCTGATAATGCATCATGCCAATGTCAGCCCGCTCGCGCGCAAGGGTTCGGCGCCTTGCAGGAAATAACGCCGCGCGATGCTTTCGGACAATTGCCCCAGCCGCCGTTCGAAATCGATCAGCAGCATCGGATCGACGCTCGCCGCAGTCGCCGTGGTGACCAGCGCCGCAAGCCGCGTCGCCTGCGCCTGCTGCGGCTCGGCCAGCCCATCATCGGACAGGACCGGAAGCGCGGTCAGATGGGTAACGATGCGTTCGACTTGATAGGCCAGGCTGCGCGGATTGCCGGGGTCGAGCAGCACCAGATCGATGACCGGCACGCGCGCGATGCCGGTCAGGTAACGCTGGCGATAGCTGATCTGGCTGTCACCCAGATCGAGCAGCGTGGACAGATCGTCGGCACTCGCGTCCTCGCTTGCGAACGCCTGCACCGCGCGCACGATCGACATGCCTCGCTCGATCCGCCGCCCCATATCCAAGAACCGCCACGCATCGGTGCGCGCCATATGCTCCGCCGACAGCCCTGCGAGCGCCGCGTAACGCCGCTGCAACGTCCCCGCACGGTCGAGCAGGCTGCCCTTGGTCGGGAACGACGCATCGAGCAGCCTGATCACGTCCGCCGACAGCCGGTCGCGCGATCCGCTGCCGATCTGCTGCGCGCTGCGGTTGATCGACCGCACACTCTGCCAGCCCTCCTCCGCCTCCAGCGCATGGCGTGCGAACCCGGTCAACTCGGCGCGCCGCATCGTCGCGGGCGTCGGTGCCGCGCCCTTGGCAGCGATCAGGTCGACCAGTCCTTTGAGCGTCGCCTGCGGCAGCGCCGCACCGGTATCGGCACTGATCGAATGGCCCAGCAGCACCCGGATCGCCCCCAGCAGCGCCTGACCACGCTCAAGGTAACGCCCGAGCCAGAACAGATTGTCCGCCGCGCGGCTGGGCAGCGTCCCCGGATTGCGGCGTAGATGCACCGAATCGACCGGCGGCAGCAACGACACCGCATCGACCGGCTCCGGTCCGTGGATGCAGACGTCCGCCGACCAGGTGCCCTCCCCCATCACCGCCGCGCGCGGATCAGGATGCTCGCCGATCCGGGCAAAGCCGCCGGGCAGCACCACCCAATCGCCTTGCGCGTCCCGCGCCGCAAACACGCGCAGGGTAAAAGGGCGTGCTTCGATGCCATTGCCGGTCGCAACCGGCATGGTCGACAGCCGCACGACTTCCTGCCCGACATAATCCTGTGGCCTGCGGTCGAGATTGGCGATCAACCGCGCGCGGGCCGCCGCGTTCAGTTCGGCACCCAGTGTCGGTCCGCCCGCCAGCCCCAGCACCGATTGGCCGAAGGCGGGCGCGATCAGCATGTTGTCGATCTCACCGCGCACCTCGGCGCACTCACGCGGGCCGCCGCACCACCAGGTCGCGATGTTGGGGATGCGCAGGCCTTCCCCGGTCAATCGCAGCGACAGCGACGGCAGGAACGCGCCAAAGGCGGGCGATTCCATCACCCCTACGCCCGGCGCGTTCGACACCACGACATTGCCCGCCGCCATCGCATCGACCAGCCCCGCAACCCCGATCTGGGAATGCGAATCGAACGCCAGCGGATCGAGCAGGCGGGGGTCGAGTCGCCGCCACAGCGCGTCGATCCGCTTCATCCCCGCAATCGTCCGCACATAGACCTGGTCGTCGCGCACCGCGAGGTCCGCGCCCTCGACCAGCAAAAATCCCAGATAACGCGCCAGATGCGCCTGTTCGGGATAGCTGGGGTTGAACCGGCCCGGCGTCAGCAGCCCGATGCGCGGTTCGGCGCGCCTGCACGCCGCCGCCAGCCCGTCGCGCATCCGCGCGAAGAAGGGTGCGTGACGTTCGATGTTCAGCCGCGCCTGCAATCCGCCCAATGTCCGCGCCATCGCCAGCCGGTTTTCAAGCGCATAGCCCGCCCCCGTCGGCGCACGCAGATGATCGGCCAGCACCCGCCAGCCCCCCTCCGGGCCGCGGCACAGATCGGCGGCAAAGAAATGAAGATGCTTGCCGCCGGGCGGCTCCAGCCCGACCATCGGCCGCATGAAGAACGGGCTGCCCGCGACCAGCGCCGCCGGAATCTGACCGCTCGCGACCAGCCGACCGGGGCCGTAAATGTCGGCGATCACGCTTTCCATCAGCTCGGCGCGCTGGGCGATGCCGCGTTCGATGCCTGCCCATTCGGCCTTGTCGATGAGGAGCGGGATCGGCGACAGCGGCCAGGGGCGCTCGTCGCTTTCGCCCGGAATGCGGAAGCCGGTGCCGATGTCCTCGGCCTGACGCTGGGCGCGCTCGGTTACCTGCCCGATTGCCTCACCCCCGACGTTCGCGGCTTCCTCGAACGCCACCCGCCACGCTTCGCGCGCAGCCCCGCTGGCGCCGCACAGCATGTCGGAAGCGATGGTCTGCGCACAATAATCCGCGATCCAGCGATCGGCGATCGTCGCGGCGTCGAACAGGTCGGCGGACGGAGCAGGAAATGCGGAGCCGTTCATCGCGGCGGACGCAACCACAAAGCCTGCGGCGGCGCAACACGCTTGATCGGCTCGACAGCGAAACCGGGGAGGCGTATCGCCCCACCGATGCGCCACACCATCCTTTCACTGTTCGACGACTGGTATGCCCAGGCACAGGCGAGCGAGCCGAACGACCCCAACGCCGTCGCACTGGCGACGGTCGATGCGGACGGCCAGCCCGCCGTCCGCATGGTGCTGCTGAAGGGCCATGACGAACGCGGTTTCGTCTTCTACACCAATCGCGAAAGCCGAAAGGCCGAGGCGCTGGCCGCGCACCCGGTCGCCGCCCTGCTGTTCCACTGGAAATCGCTGCGCCGCCAGATCCGCATCGAAGGCCGCGTCGAACCCGTCAGCGATGCCGAATCGGACGCCTATTTCGCCAGCCGCAGCCGCGATTCGCAACTCGGCGCCTGGGCCTCCGACCAATCGCGTCCGCTCGACGCCCGCGAAAGCTTCGAAGCGCGGTTCGCCCACATGCAGGCGCGCTTCGACGGACAGGACGTGCCCCGGCCGCCGCATTGGGGCGGCTATCGTGTGATCCCGGCGAAAGTCGAATTCTGGCAGGACCGCGCCCACCGCCTCCACGAACGCCGTCTGTTCGTCCGCGACGGCGACGACTGGCGCGAGATGCTGCTCTACCCGTGATCGCCCGGCCATGATCCCGCTCGCCAAACGCGCGGCCATCGCCAGCGTCACCGCCGCGATCTCGCTCGGCCTCGCCAAGGCTTGGGCCGTGTGGACGACCGGATCGGTCGCGGTGCTTGCCAGCCTGGCCGACAGCCTGCTCGATCTGGTCGCGTCGCTCGTCACGTTGTTCGCGGTGCATCTAGCCGCGCAGCCCGCCGACCACGACCACCGCTTCGGCCACGGCAAGGCGGAGGCGCTGGCCGCGCTGTTTCAGGTCGCGCTGATCGCGGTGTCGGCGTTCTTCATCTTCGGCCAGGCGGTATCGCGCTTTTCCGACGGCGCGCACCCGAGCGAAGGCGCGGTGGGCATCGGCGTGTCGGTGTTCGCGATTGCCGTGACGCTGGCGCTCACCAGCTATCAGAAACACATCATCTCGAAGACCCGCTCGGTCGCCATCGGCGCGGACCGGGTGCATTATCAAAGCGACTTGCTGCTCAATTCCGCCGTCATCGCGGCACTGGTGCTCGACCAGTATCTGGGGCTGGCGGGCGCCGACCCGCTGTTCGGAATCGCCATCGGCCTGTGGCTGCTGTTCGGCGCGTGGCGCGCGGCGGAGGAAGCCATCAACCAACTGATGGACAAGGAATGGCCCGAGGAAAAGCGGCGGCGCTTTGTCGAGGTCGCCGCCCGCCACCCCGAAATCCGTCACCTCCACGACCTGCGCACCCGCACCAGCGGCGACAGGGATTTCGTTCAGTTCCACATGTGGATGGACCCCGACCTGACCGTCGCCCAGGCGCATGAGGTGGTCGAACGGATCGAGGCGAGCTTCGCCCGCGAATTTCCCGATTGCGAGGTCTTCATCCATATCGACCCCGAAGGGCGGGTGGACGAACCCGACAACCCGATGGTCGAGGCGGATGAACTGGCGAAATTGCGGGGCCGGTGAAAACCAGCGTTTAGTATCCAGTCCCAACCGTTCGTTTCGAGCAAAATCGAGAAACGCGATGCACGCGCCCAGACCGCGTTTCTCGACTTCGCTCGAAACAAACGGTTAGGTGGCATTTACACCAGCCAAGGCATCCCCCATGACCAATATCCCCTTCGTCCAGATCGACGCCTTCGCCACCCGCCCCTTTACCGGCAATCCTGCGGCGGTGATGCCACTCGACGCCTGGCTCGATGACGCCATGCTTCAGGCCATCGCCCAGGAAAACAATCTCAGTGAAACCGCGTTCATCGTTGCGGACGACAGCGGCGCGGCGGATTACGAGCTGCGCTGGTTCACCCCCGCGACCGAAGTGGCGCTCTGCGGCCATGCGACGCTCGCCAGCGGACATTATATTTTGTCCCGCGAACCGGGCCGCGATCGCGTCACCTTTACCACGCGCAAGGCCGGATTGCTGTCGGTCTGCCGCGACGACAACGGTTACGCGATGGCGCTTCCCGCCTATCCGCCCCGGCCCGCCGACGTGTCCGGACTGCGCGAAGCATTGGGGATTACGAACGGCGAAACCTTCGCGCATCCCGGCGGATATGACCTCACCCTGCTCGATAATGCCGATGCCGTGCGCGCGCTGACCCCCGATTTCCGCGCACTGGCCGCGATCGGCCACACGCTGAACATCGTCACCGCGCGCGGAGCAGACACCGACGTCATCAGCCGCGTCTTTGCCCCCGCCGCGGGTATCGACGAAGACCCGGTTACCGGCTCCGCGCACAGCGTCCTCACCCCCTTCTGGGCCGAACGCCTGGGCCGTGCGCGCTTCTCCGCGTTTCAGGCGAGCAGGCGCGGCGGCCATATCGACTGCGAATTGGTGAGGGACAACGTGATATTGCGCGGGCGCTGTGTGACCGTGATCGAGGGCAAGTTTGCGATTTAAGCTTGCCGCACCTTTGATTTGTCACCCCGGCCGAAGTGCCGGGGTCCACCAAGCGGCTTCGCCATGCATTAATTTCTAGCAGCGCGCGTTCGGCACGGTAGACCCCGGCACTTCGGCCGGGATGACGGGTTAAGTTAGGATCAATATCCTAAGCCGCTGCCTCCAACACCGCGCTCTCGGTCTCCGCGATCCAGCCGCCGCCCAGCACGCGTTCGCCCGCATAAAGCACCGCCGCCTGTCCCGGCGCGACGCCATATTCGGGCGCGTCGAACATCAGCCGGTCGCCCGACAGTCGCGCGGGCACAGGCTTGGCCATTGAACGCACCTTGGCGGTCAACGGCGCGACGAAATCGCCGCCCAGCCAGTTGATGTCGGTCAGCCGTGCAGACGCCACCGCCAGCGCGCGACGTGGTCCCACCACCACCTGCTGCCGCTCGGCATCCAGCCGCACGACATAGAGCGGCTCGGGACTGCCGCCGATCTCGAGTCCACGGCGCTGGCCCACAGTGAAATGGATGATCCCGCCATGCTCGCCCAGCTTGCGACCTTCGGTATCGACGATATCGCCGACCATCACCGCATCGGGACGCAGCTTGGTCACCAGCCGCGCATAGTCGCCGTCGGGGACGAAGCAGATGTCCTGGCTGTCGGGCTTGGCAGCGACCTCAAGGCCGAGGTCGGCCGCGATCCGCCTCACTTCGGGCTTGGGCAGGCCGCCGAGCGGGAAGCGCAGATAGTCGAGCTGCTCCTGCGTGGTGGCGAAGAGGAAATAGCTCTGGTCGCGGTCGAGGTCGACCGGGCGGTAGAGTGCGCGATGCGTCCCGCCCGGGCCGGAGCCGGCGCGGCTGCGGATGTAGTGCCCCGTAGCCAACGCCTTGGCGCCGAGATCGCGGGCAACCTGCAGCAGGTCGGCGAACA
>JAEZZI010000006.1 GCA_023418595.1 Pseudomonadota bacterium | reverse complement strand
AGGCGAGCGCACCGTCGGCGGGCTGTGGGACCTGATCGGCCAGCTCGTCGATCTGTTCAAGCCCCCCGAGTGCGCCAACTACTTCCGTTCCTGTGGATATGAGCCAGAATGAGTGGAAACCGCTCTATGCCGGAGGCTATGGCGGGGCGTCCTATTATGGCTGGTATGGCGATTATTATTATCCGGGCACCGGATATTATGTCTATGGACGCGATCGCCGCCCGGTGCGGTGGAACAACGCCCAACGTCGCTACTGGGAAGCGCGTCGCGCGGCATATCGCGGAAACAACCGCGAAATCCGCGCCAACTGGCGTGACTTTGCCCGCGAACGCCGGGCCGACAATCGCGAATATCGCCGCGACGTTCGGGAAAACCGCCGCCAATTCCGTCGCGGAGAGATCACCCGCCCCGAATATCGTGCCGAGCGTCGCCAGGACCGCCGCGAATTTCGCCGCGATTTTCGTCAGGACCGCCGCGAACTTCGCCGCGAAAACCGGCAGGACCGCCGTCGCCCCCGCTAAGTGAACGGCGCGGCGGTCGTGGGGGTCAGCCCTGCGGCCGCCGCCCGACCAAACCATGGGCGATGAAGGACATCACCGGCACGTCATCATGATTGTATACGACCATGCGCGTGCGCGTGCTGCCCATTTCCGGGCGGCTGCGCGATTCGCGCTTGTCGAGCAATTCGGTTTCGCAGCGTAGCGTGTCACCGGGATATACCGGCTTCAGCCAGCGCAATTCGTCGATCCCCGCAGCACCCAACCCGGCCTGCGGGTTGGCCTGAAACTGCTCGACCAGCATCGACATCGTCATGGCGGTCGTGTGCCAACCGCTCGCCGACAGCCGCCCGAAATGGGTCTTCGCCGCGGCTTCGTCCGACAGGTGGAAGGGCTGGGGATCATATTTTCGCGCGAAGTCGGTGACTTCCTCGCGCGTGACTTCGTAGCGGCCGAAGCTCGCTTTTTCCCCGACGACCAGATCCTCGAAATAGCGCATGAAGATGGGTTTCGCATCGAAACCCATCTGGCGTCAATCCAGCGCCGCGATCAAATCGTCGTCGCCGTCGATGTCGGCCGCGGGCGGCAGGCCGATCAGGCGGCGCAGCAGCGGATAGACATCGACATTGTCGCCGGTCGGCAGCGCCCTGCCGCGCGCAAAGGCCGGACCGTGCGCGACGAAGGCAGCCAGCATCGCGGGATCGAGATTGTCATAGCCATGGGCGCCGCCCCCGTAATTCGGGTCGATCGGACGATCGGTCACCGTCCAGCCGCTTTTCGCCAGGCAGATGAACGCGGGCGTGCGCGGGTTGCGGCCATATCGGAAGCGAGCAGGCATCTGCCCGCGCGCCCAGCATTCCATGTTGGCGTGCGGACGCAGCAGCGCGGCGGAAAGCTTCGCCTCGTTTCCGGGTGTGGGCTCCAGCGCCGCATAGGGTCCGCCTTCGATCACGCGGTAAAGCGCGGGGTCGGCGACATCCTGTAGCCGGATCACGCGCGATGCGCTGGTCTGTGCCATGCCGTGGTCCGACGTGATGACCAGATTAGCGGGCTGGCCCAGCCCATCGAGTTCGCTCAGCAGCCGTCCGATCAGCGCATCGGCGTTGGCGATAGCCTGATTGGTTTCCGCCGCGTCGGGACCGTGGCGGTGCCCGGCGGTGTCCACCGTATCGAAATAGAGCGTCACGAATTGGGGCCGCGTCGCCGCCGGTCGCCGCAGCCAGTCGATCACCGCATCGACGCGCTGGCGTTCGGATACCTCCTGATTGAATTGCTGCCAGTCGGAGGGATAGGTGCCGCGGATTTTCGAGTTCGAGCCTGGCCAGAACATGGTCGCGGTGCGGATGCCCGCTTTCTCCGCCGTCACCCAGATCGGCTCCGCCTGATCCCACCAATGCGGCTCCAGCCGGGGCAGGGTGAAGATCTCGTCGGGGAATTTGGGATCGACGAAGCGGTTGCCGACGATGCCGTGGCGGTCGGGGACGAGGCCGGTGACGATCGAATAATGGTTGGGAAAGGTCTTGGTCGGCCAGGCGGGGCGGAGCGATGCGGACACGCCCTCGCGCGCCAGCCGCGACAGGTTGGGCGTCACCCCGCGCGTCAGATAATCGGGATGCATGCCGTCGATCGACACCAGAATGGTGACCGGCTGGCGCGCTTCGGCCTGGGGTGTCGCGCGCGGAAACGCGCGGTCGGCAACGACGCCGGCGATCGGCCCGGCAAGCGGCGTCGTGCAGGCGGAAAGGAACAGCGCGGCGCTGACGGCCAGCATTCTTGTGAGAGGGTTACGCATGGGCGGCCTGTGGCATCCAATCGTGACAGTTGGAAGGCACGGAGTGCTTTCTGGCTGAACCCGTTCGCACTGAGTAGCCGCGCAGCGGCGCATCGAAGTGCTGCCCTCCTTGGCACGAAGAAGGCAGCACTTCGACAAGCTCAGCACGAACGGGATTGGGTCTGCGATCAGTGCCCGACCGACAGCTTGGCGAACAGCGTCCACTGGGTCGGATCGTCGCCATAAGCCGCATCGAGCGCCGACGGTTTGGCATAGGTCGCCAGGCTGCCGCCCAGCGCCAGGTTGAGCGGCCCGGCCAGAGGCGTGTTCCACGCATAGCCGCCCTCGAACTTGGTCACGCGGAACGTCCGGTCGCCAAGCGGATCGTGATGGTCGAACAATTCATCATTGGCGACATTCTCGATGCGTCCGAACACCGCATGGCGCGGGGTGATGTCGTAATTGGCCTCCCCCAGCCACGCGGTCAGGCTGTCGCCCGGCAGCCGGTTCTTGTTGGCGAAGGCGAAGGTCGTGCGGAGCCGTTCGTCCGAATAATGGATGCTGGCCGTGGTTCGCGCCTCGTCCTCGTCGGGGTGGAGCACCTCGGGCGATTTCAGGCGACCGTGACTGACCTGTGCCGACCAGTTGGGTGTCGGGTTCCAGGTGGCGCGAACGCTCCACGAATCGAGTTTCGGCGTTTCGATGTCCCAGCGTTCCTCGTCGGGCTCGCGACCGCGAAATGCCGACGCCTCGATCTGGAATTGCCGATTGGCAAGCCCTGCGGTGACGACGCCATAGGTGATGTGCGTCGAATCGAACCAGTGATGGGTGATCGGCGACAGCGGCAGGTTGCGTGCCGATCCGCGGTGCATGAACGCCGAGGGGCCGAGCGCAGGTTCGCCGACCGGACCGCCATAGAGGAACGCGGTGGCGTCGGACCCCAAGGGCACGTCGATTCGCGCGGCGAGTTCCATGAACAGGTCGTGCGGATGCTGGCGATCGACCAGCTTCTCGCCGCCCGCCGTCTCGCCGGTCGCGAACAGATTGGGGTATCCGCGCGCGCCCATCAGCGGCTCCAGGCTGAACATCGATTTGAGTTGCAGCCGCGCGCCGCCGAGATCGGTTTCGCCGGTCAGCATGCCCATCGTCTGGACGAACAGATGGTCGTCGCCGCGCGGGCCGGTCGCCCTGGTATAGGCGGTGGTGGCATAGCCATGCGCCATCACCATCCAGTCGCCGGTGGACAGGTGAACACCGTGCATCCCGCCCTCGGCGGCGGGCAGGCGGGCGGTGCCGGAACCCGCACCAGGCGCGTCCGACATGGCATGGCCGCCATGCTGGGCTTCGCCATGATCCATCGCGCCGTGGTCCATGTTCGAATGGTCCATCGTCGAATGATCGACGGTTTTTGCCGGGGCCTCCTGCTGCGTCTTGTGGTGCTGGTGCGCCTGAGGGGCAGGAGCGGGCGCCGGGGTGGGTGTCTCAGCGGGCAGGGTGGGGTGATGGCCGTGATGGCCCTGATGGTCCTGCGCGGTTGCCGCAAACGGCGTCAGCGCGCCTGCGGCAAGCGCCGCGAGCGATACGAATGTCGTCATTTCAATCAAACTCCGGGAATGTCGTCAGGCCGGGCGAACCCGGCGGTCGATCATCCGCGCAGTCGGGGAGGGGGCGTGGCGGGCGGTCGATCGCCCAGTGGCGCGCCGGTCGCAACCGGGACAAAGGCGCTCGCGCTCGCGTCGAACAGTCGTGCGGCGACGATCGGCGGGCGGACGGTCGAGGGCGCGATACAGCCGATGCACATCGCATCGGCATGGGGATTGGCTTTAGTCGGCGCTTCGGGAGCCGAATCGTCGGGCATCGCCATCGCCATCGCGTGACCGGCGTGCTCGACGTCCGGCTTGGCGCTTGCCTCGGGCGCATGGCACAGCGGCATCGCCATCGCAGGCAAGGCGAGTGCAAGCGTCAACAGCGCGACGAGCAGGCGAACGAGCATCGTCGATGCCCCTAGCGGCTATGACGCGCGCAGGCCAGACCGCTCGCGCCTTGCGGAACTTGCCGTTCAGCCAAAGGTTTGGCCGACATGCTCCGCTTTTCCGCGCTGATTGCGCTGTCCGCCCTGCTTGTCGCCTGTTCGGATGGGGAAAGCGATGCGTCCGACATCGCACTCGCCGATAACGGCGTGCCCGTCGCGGCGCTGCCCGACAGCCCGACCGCGGATCGCCAGGCGCTGGTCAATCCCGCTGTTCCCGTTTTGCAAACGATGGCCGCGCCCGATTTCGCTGCTGCCCGGATGCGTGGCGCTGGATGCAAGTGGCGCGGGAGCGACGACGCCGACGCGCTGTTCGCCTTCGACGCCGAAACCGGGGTGGTGAAAGTCGGCGGCAGCTATGTCCGCATGCTCCCCGATCGCGTGTCGGGCGGGCTGCCGACCGGGGCGTTCCGAGCCTATGAAGGCGGCCAGTGGCGCGTCTCGATCGAAGGCGGCGAGGGAGCGCCGGTCAACCAGGCTGCGGACGGCGCCGAATGGCCCGCGGCGATGACGCTGTCGGTCGTTGGCGGGCCATCGCAGCGGTTCGAGGACGGAATCCTGAGCTGCCGAAGCTGAGCCGCGCGCCGATCGCGTGCCTGTGCCTCAGACGTTGAACTTGAAGTGCATCACGTCGCCGTCCGCCACGATATACTCCTTGCCTTCCTGACGCAGCTTGCCCGCATCGCGCGCGGCACTTTCGCCGCCCAGCGCGACGTAATCGTCATAGGCGATCGTCTCTGCACGGATGAAGCCGCGTTCGAAGTCCGAATGGATCGCACCTGCCGCCTGCGGGGCTTTCGATCCGACCTCGACGGTCCAGGCGCGGGCTTCCTTGGGGCCGACGGTGAAGAAGGTCAGCAGGTGGAGCAGGCTGTATCCGGCGCGGATCACGCGGGCGAGGCCGGTTTCCTCCAGCCCCAGTTCGGCCAGGAATTCGGCGCGGTCCTCGACTGGCATGGTCGCGATTTCCGCCTCGATCGCGGCGGAGACGACGACCGCTTCCGCGCCCTCTGCCCTGGCCTTGGCGAAAACGCGCGCGGACAGCTCGTTGCCGTTCGCGGCATCCTCTTCGTTGACGTTGCAGACATAGAGGACGGGCTTGGCGGTCAGCAATTGCGCCTGCGCGAACAGGCGTGCCTCTTCGGGGTCGCTCGTTTCCACCAGCCGCGCCGGCTTGCCGTCGCGCAGCAGATCGAGCGCGCGGCCCAGCACGGCGGCGGCGATCTTCGCTTCCTTGTCGCCCTGCTGACCCTTTTTCACGAGGTTGGGGACGCGCTTCTCAAGCGATTCGAGATCGGACAGCATCAGCTCGGTTTCGACGGTTTCGGCGTCGGCGATCGGATCGACCTTGTTATCGACATGCTGGATGTCGTCATTCTCGAAACAGCGCAGGACGTGGACGACCGCGTCCACCTCGCGGATATTGCCCAGGAACTGGTTGCCCAGCCCTTCGCCCTTCGACGCGCCGCGCACCAGCCCGGCAATGTCGACGAAGCCAAGCTGCGTTTCGATGATCTTGGCCGAACCCGCGATCTCGGCGAGCTTGTAGAGGCGCGGATCGGGGACCGCGACGTTCCCCACATTGGGCTCGATCGTGCAGAACGGGTAATTCGCCGCCTGTGCTGCCGCGGTTTCGGTCAGCGCGTTGAAAAGCGTCGATTTGCCGACATTGGGAAGGCCGACGATGCCGCAGCGAAAGCCCATCTGGGTGTCCTGAATGATTGGGGATTGGAAAAGACCCGCTCCCCTAAGCGGCTTGGGCGGACTTGCCAAGCGTCAGGCGGTAGGCGCAAATCCCGCCAGCGGGTCGATCCCCATCGCCGCGCATGCCATCAACCCGATCGCGACCGCCGCCAGCGATCCGACCACGACATAGCCAAGCGCGGCAAGCAGCGGCGGGTGCGGCTGGCCCAGTTTGTGATTGCGATTGGCACCGGCGAACACGACGCTGGTGAGCATGGCGTACAGAAAGGCCACGGCCTCGAACATGCGAAAACCCTTATCCATCGATTTATGCGAACCGATGCCCCCGCCCGGCCGTGTCAAAAGGTTAACGCGGTCCGCTGCGCCGCACAAGTTCATAGGGTTGAGCCGTGGTTGGCAGTCGGCGAGGGGCGAGCAACCGAAATGCTGGAGGCGACGTCGCTCGACACTTCGCGTTGAGCGTCTATTCTGTGTCCCATGGACTTTTCGACCCTGATTGCACCATTGAACGTGCAGGAATTCGAAACCCGGTATCTGGACCGGGAGCCCTTGGTCATTCGCGGAAACCGCGATTGTCCCAGAGCGGGCCTGCTCGATTGGCCTCGGCTGAATGCCATGATCCAGATGCGGCCTCATTGGACGGCCGACCGGATCAAACTCGTCATGCAAAGTCGACCGATTGACCCCGATTTCTATATGGAGGATCGGAACGGGCGCACGCTCGCGTCACCGGCGAAAATCGAAGCCATGCTTTCAGTCGGAGCCACGCTGGTGGCGGACATGGTCGAGGATATCGATCCTGCGCTCGCCGAATTGACGGCAATGCTTTCAGAGCGTTTCGCAGGTCGTGCCGGCGCCAATGTCTATGCTTCGTTCAAAGGTGTGCAGGCATTTGCTTCTCACTGCGACTTACATGAGGTGTTCGCGGTCCAGTGCGAAGGAGCCAAACGCTGGCGCGTATATCGTAACCGCGCGGACAACCCGATCGAGGGACTGAGCGGGGAAGGCGCACAGGCGCGGATCGACGCGGCGAAGGGGCCGGTGCTGATGGACGTCACGCTAGAGGCTGGCGACCTGATCTATATCCCCCGAGGTTATTTTCACGATGCCGTCGCAATCGATTCCGCCTCTTTGCACGTCACGATCAGTGTCGCGCCGCCATCTGGTATGTTGCTTTTCAATTTTCTGAGCGACCTTGCCTGCGCCGATTCCATGTTCCGCGCATATTTGCCGGATGGGCGGACTGACGACGAGACTGCGTTGTCGGCTCGACTGGAGGTGCTGGGTGATCGCCTGAAGACGCTGGCTACAAGCGTGACGATGCGCGAACGGATCGGGCTGTGGCGGCGCCAGTTCCATCGACCGGTCCATCGTTTGAACTTGCCGCATCGCCCGACCCCGCATCAACTGACCCGAACGGTCAGGGTCGCAACTATCACGGAAAGTGAAAAAGGATCGGCCCTTGTTCTCGAATCCGGCGTGACGATTGCAACCGGCATATTGTCCGATGTCGCGACCTATATCATAAGTCGACCCGCTGTGGTTCGCGAGGAGGTCTGCGCCCGGTTCGGCCACCATCCCCGCGCCGAAGTCGATTTGTTGATGGACAAAATGGTCGAGGCCGGACTGTTGACCGATCAAAGCCGGTAATTGAAGCTGATGCTCAGGCGTTCGGATTTGGCTGCATTGGGCATGACTTCGTGGCGCAGCCAGCTTTCCCACAAGAAGATCGTGCCGAGCTGGGGCTCGGCATAGACAAAGGGCGCCAGATCCTGCGGCGCGTCGGGCAGGCGGGTGGGGGCGGCCATCAGCATCGGTAGGCGCGGGTCTTCGAGTTTAAGCGCGCCCGATCCCGGCGGGACCGCGATATAGAGCGTGCCGGAAACCACGCTGTGCGGGTGGATATGCCCCGAATGGGTGCCGCCGGGCTTCAGGAGGTTCACCCAAAGGCTGTCGAGCTTCAGCCGTTTGCCGCCCAGATCGAACGCACATTCCTTCGCGAAGGCGGCGACGTGGCGGTCGAGATGGCGTTTCAGGTCGCCGAACCGCGGATCGCGGGTGGGCAGGTCGTTCAGCGACGCATAGCTGGTATAGCCGCGATAGCCGTGTTCCTTCGACCAGGCGCGCCCGGCGCGATCGTCCACCGCCAGTTCGCGGATCGCGTCGTCCAGCTCGCCGATCAGGTCGGCGTCGGCGAGCGGGGCTTCGTAGAAGCGGGTGGCGAACAGGCTGCGGGTGGGCATCGTTGATCCATCTATTCAGCGCAGCTTCCCGTTAGCGTTTAATTACCATTTGAGCCACAACCTGCGGGTCGCTTTCGAAAGGGAAACCCGAATGTCTATCGTTGCGAGCGCGTTGATGGGATGGGCAGGGTATGTGCTGACAGCGGGGTGCCCGACCTTTTCCGACATGAGGCCTATCCTCCATGCGGAGGTGCCCGATGACCTGAGCAACGACATCGCGGTGGAGATCGAGATTATCGCTGTTCCCCGGACAGCACCCCAAGGTACCTATGAAGCTCGGGTCGAAAGGGTCATCAAGGGCGAGGGGATCGGCAAACGAATTTTGTTTCGGTCCAACTCGATTTCGAGTTGTGACGGATTTCCCGGCGTAGGCGCTCGTGGCATATTGGTCGGCAACATCGTCCAGCGCGATCATGGAGAATTGCTGATGAGCATCCGACGAGCGCGATTTGGCGGCGCGGCGAAGGTGAACTGATCCAGCCAGTTCACATCGCTCTCAATCCTGCAACCGCATCGCCACGTCGTTCATGAACCGCACGTCGTCGCCCTTGGCCAGCCAGTCGGCTTCGCCTGCGATCGCGCCCAACATGTCGGAGAGCGCGTCGATTTCGGTCTTGTGGTAGTTGCCGAGGACGTAGCCGGTTACCCGGTCCTTGTGCCCCGGATGGCCGATGCCGATGCGGATGCGGCGGAAATCGGGGCCGATATGCTGGTCCATCGAGCGAAGGCCGTTATGGCCCGCGGTGCCGCCGCCCTGTTTGACCTTCAGCTTCATCGGCGCAAGGTCGAGTTCGTCGTGGAACGCGGTGACGTCGGCGGGGGTGAGTTTGTAGAAGCGCATTGCCTCTCCCACCGACTGGCCCGACTTGTTCATATAGGTGGCGGGTTTGAGCAGGATGACCTTCTCGCCGCCCAGCCGCCCTTCCTGGGTCCGGCCCTGAAACTGTTTGCGCGGGGGGGAGAAACCGTGGACCGCGGCGATCGCGTCCAGCGCCATGAAGCCGACATTGTGCCGCTGCATCGCGTGTTCGGGACCGGGATTGCCCAAGCCTACCCAGAGTTGCATCGGTTCTTTCTCTCCGTGGGATCGGGGGAGCACGAGCGGCTACTCACTCCCCTTTAGCCGTTCGTTTCGAGCGAAGTCGAGAAACGCGCGCTTGGCGCTCTGGTCACGTTTCTCGACTTCGCTCGAAACGAACGGGGTGGAGAGCAAAAAACGAAAAGGGGCCGAAGCGTGTGGCTCCGACCCCTTTTGATATTGCCGGAATGGCCGAGCGCTTATTCGCCCTTGGCTTCCTCGCCCGCTTCTTCCGAAGCGTCGTCCGACTGTTCGGTCGCGGGCACTTCGTCCGCCGCCGCTTCGGTGGTCGTATCGCCTTCTTCGCTCTTCAGCGCCGACGGGGCGACGACGGTCGCGATGGTGAAGTCGCGATCGGTGATCGCCGACTCGACGCCCTTCGGCAGCGTGACCGCCGAGATGTGAAGCGAATCGCCGACTTCCATCCCCGTGACGTCGATTTCGATCTGATCGGGGATCGACGATGCGTCGCATACCAGTTCGAGTTCGTGACGCACGACGTTCAGCACGCCGCCCTTCTTCAGGCCCGGCGCCGCTTCTTCGTTCAGGAAAACGACCGGCACCGCGACGGTTACGGTCGCGTGCGCGGAAATGCGCAGGAAATCGACATGGACCGGACGGTCGGTGACGACGTCGAAAGTCACGTCCTTGGGCAGGGTGCGGATCGCGGACTTGCCTGCGCCCTCGATCATGACGACCGAGTTCATGAAGTGACCGGTCATCAGCGCCTTCATCAGCGCTTTCTCTTCGAGATGGATGCTGACGGGATCCTGCTTGTTGCCGTAGATTACGGCGGGGACGCGGCCTTCACGACGAAGCGCGCGGGAGGCTCCCTTGCCAACCCGCTCGCGCGTCTCGGCCGACAGAGTAAGCTGTTCGCTCATTGTCGTTGCTCCGAAATTGCGCTTGAAAAGATTTCAATCGTTCACTGCCGCGCCCAGCCTCCAGGGATGACCCGGACACGGCAAGCGCGCGCCTATAGGGGATTGGGGGGGTGGGGGCAAGGGTGGGGTATGCTTGTTCCTCGCGCTCAGGGTGAGCACAGTGGGAGTTCTTTACCACCGGAATCCGTCGCCCCAGCGAAAGCTCAGGCCTCAGGCGGCATCACGCGGGCAATGCGGCCTGAGATGTCAGCTTTCGCTGGCATGGCGGTCTAGGTTGAGTGTGTGGCGCGGTGTTAGTGAACGAACCGCGCGACGACATCCCGGTAACTCCGCGACACCTTCACGCTGGCGCCCGAATCGAGCACCAGGAAGCATTCGCCATTGGTGTGCGGCTTCACCTGCTTGACCAGGTCGAGATTGACGATGGTCGAGCGGTGCACGCGCTGGAACCGGCGCGGGTCGAGGCGCTTTTCCAGATCCTTCATCGTTTCGCGCAGGATCAGGGTGTTGTCGCCGGTGTAGATGCACATGTAATCGCCCGCCGCGTCGATCCGTTCGATCGAATCGACATCGACCCGGAAGATCTGGCCGCGATCCTTGATGTTGATGAGCTTTTCGAAGCGATTGGCGGCGTGCTGGTCGTCGCCCGACGCTGCGGCCATGTCGCCGGCCGCTTCGGGCGCGACTTCGGCGAGCACTTCCTTCAGCTTCTCGACTTCCGCCTGGCCGCGCTTCTCCGTCAGGCGCTGGCGGATGCGGTCGAGCGTGTCGGCGAGCCGCGATTCCTCGACCGGCTTCATCAGATAGTCGGCGGCCTGCGCCTCGAACGCGCGAATCGCGTGGTCGCTATAGGCGGTGACGAAAACGAACAGCGGCGGTTCGACTTCCATCAGCCCCTGGACGACGGAAAAACCGTCGAAGCCGGGCATCTGGATATCGAGGAAAACCAGATCGGGCTTGTGCGTCTTGATCGAACGAATCGCCTCTCGGCCGTTCGAGCATTTGTCGATGATCTCTACGTCCTCATGGGCGGCGAGCCGCAGCTCAAGTCCCTGGATCGCAAGGGGTTCGTCATCGACGAGAATGGTGCGGATGGTCATGCTGCCTCGCGTTTCGACTCTTCAATCTGGAGCGGAATCTCAATCTCAACGCGGAAACCACCCCCAGGGTTCGATCGCGTATCGATACGGTGGTCCGGCCCGAAAGCCTGCGCCAGCCGTTCCCTGATATTGGTAAGGCCCACTCCGGTTGAAAGGGTTGGACGCTTTTTCTGGCCGATCAACCCCGGACCGGTGTCCGATACGGTGATGTGCACCCGTTCCCCGGCGAGCCGCGCTTCGACCGCGATTTCGGCGCCCTCTTCCTGAGGCGTCACCGCATATTTGATCGCGTTTTCGACCAAAGGCTGAAGCAGCAGCGAGGGCAGGCGGGCGCGCTCGACGCGCGGATCGACCTCGAACCGCGGGCGCAGTCGATCGTCGAAGCGCATCTTTTCGATTTCGAGATAGAGTTTCAGCGTCTCCACCTCCTGCGCAACCGTCACGTTGGCGGTCGGCTCGTTGGCGAGCGTGTAGCGCAGGAAGGATGACAGTCGGCTGAGCATCGCGTTCGCCCGCTCGGTCTGTTTGAGCAGCACCAGCGTCGAGATCGAATTGAGCGTATTGAACAGGAAGTGCGGGTTGAGCTGATAGCGCAGCATCGCCAATTGCGCCGACGAAGCCTGGCTTTGCAGCGCCTCAAGCCGATCAATCTGCTCCTCGACGATCAGGTAGAAGTTGATCCCGAAATAGAGCGCCGACCAGCCCGACAGCACCATGAAGCACAGGAAGACGGTGCCCAGCAGCAGGTTGAGCGTGATCCCCGGATCGGCGTTCCTGATGAGCGAAAAGACGAAGGCGTTGATGACCGCGAACAGGAAGGTCGCCGCGGCCAGCGTTGCGATCGTCAGGAAAATGCCCGACCAGCGCGATAGACGGCGGTAATAGCCGTAGAGCGCCGACAAGAGCATCGTCAGGCAATAGCCGGTAATCGCCTCGATCGTGACAGCGATCAGCCCCTCGACGCTGAAATTGTTGGACACGCTGGAGGCGGTGCGCAGGACGAGATAGCCCGACCAGCCGATCGCCTGGAGAATCCAGAAGGCGCGGGCCTTGTCTTCGAAAAACGGGCGGGTGATGAGGCCTGGTCGCATCGTCGTCCTTCAATCCATGCGCGGTTCCCAACCACAAATCGGCTGACAGCGCCATAGAAAGGCGTCATCCTGCCGCTGAGCGCGCGACAATGCGCATATGGGAGAGGATGGCATGGACCATCAGCATGGCGACCGCGCGGGCTTTACCGCGATGGAGCATGGCACGCAGGAAGACTGGGCGATCATCGGCGGGCATTTCGGGCAGTTCTCGAAGGGGCTGGCCGACCGCGTGCTGTCGCATCTGAAATTGCTCGACGGCGATTATGGCGGGTTTCCGGTCGATCGGCTGGAGCACAGCTTGCAAACGGCAACCCGCGCGCATCGCGACGGGCGGGACGAGCAATATGTCGTGACGGCCCTGCTCCACGACATCGGCGATACGCTGGGCAGCTATAATCACCCCGAAATCGCCGCCGCGATCCTGCGGCCGTTCGTGTCGGAAGAATTGCACTGGATCGCCGACAAGCACGGCATCTTCCAGGGCTATTATTTCTTCCATCATCTGGGGATGGACCGCGACTTGCGCGAAGACTTTCGCGGCCACCCGCATTTCGAGGCGACGGCGGATTTCTGCCATCAATATGACCAGTCGGCGTTCGACCCGGCCTATGACAGCGCGCCGCTGTCCTTCTTCGAACCGATGGTCCAGCGCGTCTTCGCCCGACCGATCAACAGCATCTACACCAAGGCGACCGAAGCCGCCTGAAAGACGCGGATCGCGGCATAAAAGAAAACCGCCGCCCCATCGCTGGGACGGCGGTTTCTTTTTACTGGTTCCGGGTGGCTTAGAAGCCGACCACGAACGAGCCGACGATCGCTCGGGGCGGGCCGATGTTCACGAACGACGATGCCGTCGTGATGCCGCCCGATGCTGAACCGATATACACTTCGTCGAACAGGTTGGTGACGTTCAGCTGGAAATAGCTGCGTTCCAGACCTGCATTCGCCAGCGAATAGCGGACGTCGAGATCGACCACCGTGTAGCCCGGCAGCGTGATGGTGTTGATGTCGTTCAGGAAGCGGCTGCCGGTACGCTTGACCTGGCCGCCGATTTCAACCGGTCCGAACGAACCCTGCAGACGTGCGCCATAGGTGTGCTTCGGGCTACCGGCTTCGAACTTGTCGGCGGTCGGGAAAAAGAACTGAGCCCCGACCGTGGTGCACCCATTTGCACCCGCGGTGACGTTGGCAGCGGAGCAGATGCCGCCAAGCACATTGTCCTGGATTTCTGACTTCAGGTATGAACCGAAGACATAAGCAGTCAGCCAAGGCGTTGGCGTGACCGATACGCTGCCATCGACGCCATATTTCTGCACTTCGCCCAGGTTGCGCTGAATGCTGCAGTCGCAATCGGGGTCATAGGCACTGGCGAGGCGGTTGTTGTATTTCGTGAAGAAACCACCGACCTGTGCCTGAACGAAGCCGGTCTGATAACGCAGCCCGGCATCGAACGAATCCGACAGTTCAGGATCGGGCTGTGCTGCCGGGTTGCTCTCGGGCAGGAACAACGAGGCGTAGAGCGTATCGGTGCCGGGCACCGAGATGTTCTTTGCATAGCTGGCGTAGAAGCTGGCTTCCGGCGTGAAGCGATAGGTGAAGCCCACGTTCGGCAGCAGCTTGTCGTAATCGTATTTGCGTTCCTGCGGGCGCGCAAAATTCGGGTTCGCTGCCGCATAGGCCGCGACATCGGCTGCAGCAACGCAGTCCACATTGCCGTTGCTGGCGGTGGTGAAACAACGCTGATCCAGATCGCGGGTGAAGAACGGCGCGCCCAGGCCCAGATTGACGATCAGGCGATCGTCGAAGAACTCGCCGCGATATTCCGCAGCGATGCGGTGCAGGGTCGCATAGGAAAGGCGGTCGCGCTTCTGCACCACGTTGCCGTTGCCGTCGCGAACCGGATCGTTGACCGGGAACACGTCGAACGGTTCACCATCGCGGAACACGAAGCCGAGTTCGCCGGTCTGCCGGTGACGCGCTCGGTCGAAGGTATAGGACAGGCGAAGGCGGTTGTTGTCATCGATCGCGTAGGACAGATTGGTGATGACGCCATAACGGCGCGTCTGGGTCTGGCTGGGCGAGATCAGAGTAACCCCGGCAAAGCGGTTCGGGTTGTTGACTGCCGAGCCCGAGCATGCTGCGCCGACTGCACAAGTGTCGAGGACATCACCGTCGCCGTTCAGATCGCGACCGAGATAATATTGGCCGCCAATAAAGCCGAGATAGTTGCGACCGCCGATCGTCCGGAAGCCTTCGCGACCCAGAATGGTGCCGCCGCCATTGGCCTTCACATACTGGAAGCTGGGATCGACCGTCAGGGTCAGCCCATCGGTGATGCTGAAGCGCGAATTGCCGCGAATATTGCCTGTGTTCGACGGATTGTAGCGACGCTCGAACGACGTGCCACACGTGTTGGTGAAATCGCGCACGCCCGCCTGGGGTTCGTCGGTCAGGCAGGGGAAGCCGCCATTAACGGTGTAGAATCGCGCACCCGGGCTGGCCGCGAAATTATTCTGGTCGGTCGGCGAGCCGTTAAAGTTGTTGCGATTTTCGTTGTAATGGCCAGACACCGAGATGAAGTCGCCATTGGTACCAAGGTCTTGATAGATGCGGCCGTTATACTGCTGCTTCTCGTTCTTGCCGTAGTTGGCAAAGGTTGCCTTGTTGGTCGCATAGGACGCGGAGAACCACGCCTTGGTGCCGAAGCCGGTGAAGTCGCCGGTGTCGATCATGCCGAACACGCGGTGATAGGGGCGGCTGCCGGGATCGCCGCGAGCGATGAGGTCGCCATAGCTGGCGCTGAACAGCGCGCCACGCGTATCGCTGGGAACGCGCGTGCGGATGTTGATGGTGCCGCCGACGGCCGATGCGGTCGGGCTGTCGACGTCGGTCGAACCGAGCGCGACGGTGACCGAGTCGAGCGTTTCGGGGTCCTGCTGCTGGTTGGTGTACAGCGCATAGTTACCCGAATCGTTGAGCGGAATGCCGTCGACGGTCTGCGAAATGCGGTCCGCGCCGAAGCCGCGGATGGTGAAGCTGCCGCCCTGCGAGCCGAACGGATCGTTGTTGGTGAAGCTGACGCCCGGCACCAGGTTGATCATTTCGTTGACGGTCTGGCCCGGCGTCTGGCGAAGCATCAGTTCGCGATCGACCTGAACCTTCGACTTGGGCGAGTCGGGAATGACGATCCCACCGACGTCACGATCGGCAGTGCCGGTGACGACGATGTCGGCACCTTCTTCGAAATCGAGCGAGCCGGTTGACTGCGCAAAGGCAGCGCCAGGCATGATGAGCGCGGCGAAAGCCACGCTCGCGAAAAACTTCGTGCGCATGTGTGTCCCCTAGTGGAGCGGAAATTCAGCTGCGGTGTGTTTGCTTCACCGTCCGGCAGGCCCCTTGGGCGCGATTTATTTCGAGTCTGTGACAGGCGGCAAGAGGGGGGCGGGCTTTGTCACAAACCGTTGCAAAAACGCATCACCCCGCCGATGCCACGATTCGTCCCCATGCGGCCTCATCGATGACCTCAACCCCCAGCGATTCCGCTTTTTTGAGCTTCGATCCCGCGCCGGGGCCGGCCACCAGCAGGTCGGTCTTGGCGGATACCGATCCCGATACCTTGGCGCCCAGCGCCTCTGCCTGCGCCTTGGCCTCGTCGCGGCTCATCGTCTCCAGCGTGCCGGTAAACACCACGGTCTTGCCGGACACGGCCGAGTCGCGAGTTTCGTGGATCACGTCGGACGGCGCAACACCCGCTTCCGCCAGATGTCGCAGCGCGTCGCGGTTATGGTCTTCGTCGAAGAAGTCGAGCAGCGCGTTGGCGACTTCGGGGCCGATGCCGGGGGTGTCGATCGCCTCGACCACCGCCTTGTCGCGGCGCTGGGCGAATTTGCGATCGGGTTCGGCGGGCGTGGGCTGGAGGCTGCTTCGGATCGCGCGCGCCTCGTCGATGCGGGCGGTCAGGTTCGCCCAGCTCGTATAGCGGCGCGCCAGGTCGCGCGCGGTGACTTCGCCGACATGGCGAATGCCCAGGCCGAACAGGAACCGGTCGAGCGGCGCGGTGCGCTTGGCGGCGATGGCGGCGACGAGGTTGTCGGCGCTGACCTCTGCCCAGCGTTCGCGCTTCAACAGGTCGTCGCGGGTGATACGGAAGATGTCGGCGGGCTCGGCGATCAGGCCGTCGGCGACGAACGCCTCGATATGGGTCGCGCCCAGCCCCTCGATATCGAGCGCGTGGCGCGACGCGAAATGGCGCAGCCGTTCGATGCGCTGCGCGGGACAGATGAGGCCGCCGGTGCAGCGATAATCGACTTCGCCCTCCTCGCGCGTCGCCGCCGATCCGCAGGCCGGGCATTCGGTGGGGAAGCTGTAGGGCGCGCGCTGTTCGTCGCGAGTCAGATTCTCGACGATCTGGGGGATCACGTCGCCCGCACGTTGCAGCACGACTCGGTCGCCGGGGCGCACGCCCAGCCGTTCGATCTCGTCGGCATTGTGGAGCGTTGCATTGCTGACGATGACCCCGCCGACGCCGACGGGTTCGAGCCGCGCGACCGGAGTCAGTTTGCCGGTGCGGCCGACCTGAATGTCGATGCCGACCAGCGTCGTCTG
Organism: Pseudomonadota bacterium; assembly: GCA_023418595.1. Classification (GTDB taxonomy): domain Bacteria; phylum Pseudomonadota; class Alphaproteobacteria; order Sphingomonadales; family Sphingomonadaceae; genus Sphingomonas. The sequence continues at coordinate 399,742 of JAEZZI010000006.1, read as the reverse complement.
CGCCTTTTCCGCCGGAAATTTATGCGCCAGCCCCCAGCGCGGCGCGCGCGCGACGAAGCCCAGCCGCTCCTGCCAGTCGAGCCGGTCGACCTTATAGACGACGCCGTCGATATCGTAGGGCAGGTCGGCGCGCTGGCGTTCGATGCGGGCATAATGGGCCAGTGCCGCTTCGACCTGGACGCACTGGACCAGCAACTCGCTGACCGGCAGGCCGAACGCGGCGATGGCCTGCATCACGCCATATTGGGTATCGGCGGGGAGCGCCGACACCTCGCCCCAGCCATGCGCGAGGAAGCGCAAGGGGCGGGCAGCGGTGACGCGCGCATCCTTTTGCCGCAGCGATCCGGCGGCGGCGTTGCGCGGGTTGGCGAAGATCTTGCCGCCATTGGCCGACTGACGCGCATTCAGATCGGCAAAATCGGCTTTCGACATATAGACTTCGCCGCGGACCTCGAAAATGTCGGGGGCATCGCCGGTCAGCGTCTGGGGAATGTCGGCGATGAGCGCGACATTGGCGGTGACGTCCTCGCCGGTCTGGCCGTCGCCGCGGGTCGCGGCCATGACCAGTCGTCCCTGTTCGTAGCGCAGCGAACAGGACAGCCCGTCGATCTTGGGCTCGGCGGTAAAGGCGACGCGGTCGTCCGATCCGAGTTTCAGGAAACGCCGGATGCGGATGACGAAATCGACGACTTCCTCGTCGCCGAACGCGTTGTCCAGGCTGAGCATGGGGCGGGCATGCTGGACCTTGGACAAAGGCGATGCGGCGATCGGCGCACCGACCGCGAGCGACGGCGAATCGCTGCGGACCAGATGCGGGAAGGCGGCCTCGATGGCCTGATTGCGGCGGACCAGCGCATCATAATCGGCGTCCGAAATCTCGGGCGCGTCGTCGGTGTGATAGCGGCGGTTGTGGTGTGCGATGCTGCTGGCCAGCGCCTCAAGCTCGGCGGCGGCTTCTTCGTCGGTGCTCGGGATCGCCTGCGTCATGACGGCAAGCGGTAGAGCCGCGACGGGCCGGGGATCAAGCCCGCTTCAATATCCGGCTCTGCTGCTGAGGGGCCAGGCGGTCCATGTTGAACGGCTGGTCGAACCCGATGCCGGCGAGCGGCCCGCGTGCCCAGCGCACCGACGCGCCGAACATCTGGCCTTCGATCAATTCGATCCGGACGGCCATGCCGATCGCGGTTTCGGGAAATTCGATGCCGTCGATCAGCGCGCCCGCGCTCGACATGTTGCGGATGCGGATTTCGCCACTCTGGTCGCCGACGTCGAGCCGCGCGCGGCGCAGCATCTTGACCCGCGGCGGGCGGCTGATGCGATAACCTTCGGGCTGGGCGACGCCGTTATGCGCGGTCAGGTGTTCGATGACCTGATCCGACTTGCGCGGCTTGCCATAGACGTAGCCCTGGATGTGCGTGCAGCCCAGGTCGCGGATCAGTTCGATTTCGTCCTGGATCTCGACGCCTTCGGCGGTCGTCTCCATTCCCAGCGTGTCGGCGAGCGTCACGATCGCCCGGATGATCGCGGCGTTGCGGTTGCCGGGCGCAGCGGCGCCCTTGACGAAGCTCTGGTCGATCTTGATCTTGTCGAACGGCGCGTGCCGCAGATAGCCGAGCGACGAATAGCCGGTACCGAAATCGTCGAGCGCAAGGCGGACGCCGACGCCCTTCAACGCCTTGAACATCGCGTCGGACGACGAATCGTCGGTCAGAAACACGCCTTCGGTGATCTCTAGCTCCAGCCGGTCGGGCGACAGGCCCGATCGCGCCAGCGCGTTGGTCACGATCGTCGGGAGCGACGGGTTGGCGAACTGGACCGGAGAGACGTTGACCGCGACGCGAACGTCGGCGGGCCAGGTCGCGGCCTCTGCACAGGCGGTTCGCAGCACCCATTCGCCGATCGTTTCGATCAGTCCCGATTCCTCGGCGATCGGCACGAAATCGGCGGGGCTGATCGGGCCGTGGACGGGATGGTCCCAGCGGATCAAGGCTTCATGGCCGACGATGCGCTGGGTGCGGATCGACACGACCGGCTGATAGACGAGGTGGAGCTGGTTTTGCGTCAGCGCGAGGCGAAGGTCGTCCTCCAGCCGTTTCCTGACCTGGGCCCCGGCGAGCATTTCGGGTTTGTAGAAGCGGTGGACGCCGCGTCCGTCGGCCTTGGCGGCGTAGAGGGCGAGGTCGGCGTTGCGAGTCAGTCCTTCGGAATCCTCGCCATCGTCGGGCGCGACCGCGACGCCGATCGAACAGCCGATCGAAATCGAAGACCCCGACAGGAAATAGGGCTGCGACAGCGAATCGATGATGGTGCGCGACAGGGTGGACAGATCGTCGCGGTGGCGACCGTTGGGGATGACCACCTGAAATTCGTCGCCGCCCAGCCGACCGACCAGCCCCATTTCGCCGACCGCGCGTTGCAGCCGCTGCGCCACCTGTTTCAGCAACAGGTCGCCGGTCTGATGCCCGAGCGTGTCGTTCACCTGTTTGAACCGGTCGAGATCGAGCAGGAACAATGCGGTCGAGCGATAGGAGGCGCGTCCCTGCGCCAGCGTCTGGTCGAGCGACAGGCGCATGCGTTGGCGATTGGCGAGGCCGGTCAGCCCGTCGAACATCGCCAGCTTGGTGATTTCGGCTTCGGAACGGCGCTTGGCGGTCAGGTCGCTGCCGTGACCGACAAAGCCCTGGAAATGGCCCAGCGGATCAATCAGCGGCCTGCCCGAGATCGACCACCAGCGGTCCTCGGCGCCGCCAGAGGCTTCGGTGGGGGACAGCCGGATCGAATATTCGGCGAACGAGGTCCGCGACGACATGTGAAAGACAAGCGTGCGTTCGGTATCGGGCGAATCGCTGTCGATCTGGAAAATGTCGGTCAGCACCTGGCCCAGCGGATCGATGCCTGCGCTTTCGCGGATTTCCGTCGCGACCTTGGCGGTCAGATAGGTCAGGCGCCCGGCGCGATCGGTCTGCCAGAACCATCCCGATCCCATTTCCTCGAAAGCGCGCAGTAGCGACAATGCCTGCTGGCCGCCTGCGAACGCTTCTTCGCGGGGCGAACGCTGGTCGGGATCGCGCGCCGTCCCGCGCCGATCGTTCAGACCATTCCTGATTGCCTTGAACATGCCCGCCATCGCCAATGACTAGCAGCCAAGAGTTTGCCAAATCCTCTATGGCCGCAAAAACTTGTCGCACACCGGCGGCAGCCGCTAGGGGGCGGGGCGAAACTAGACAATTCGAGCATGTCCATGACCGTCACCATCCGCGAAGCCGACCTCATCGAAAGCGTCGCCGACGCGCTGCAATTCATCAGCTACTACCACCCGATGGATTACATCCGCGCGCTGGGCGAGGCGTACAAGGCCGAGCAATCGCCCGCCGCCAAGGACGCGATCGCGCAGATCCTGACCAATTCGCGGATGTGCGCCGAGGGGCATCGCCCGATCTGCCAGGACACCGGCATCGTCACCGTGTTCGTCAAATGGGGTCAGGATTGCCGGCTCGAGTCGGACAGGAGCCTGCAAGAGGTGATCGATGAGGGCGTGCGCCGCGCGTACCTCCATCCCGAAAACAAGCTGCGCGCCTCCATTCTGGCCGACCCCGCCTTCACCCGTCGCAATACCCGCGACAATACGCCGAGCGTGCTGCACGTCGAAATGGTGCCGGGCGCGACGGTTTCGATCGATGTCGCGGCCAAGGGCGGCGGCAGCGAGAACAAGTCGAAGTTCAAGATGATGAACCCCAGCGATTCGATCGTCGACTGGGTGCTGGAGATGATCCCCCAGATGGGCGCGGGCTGGTGCCCGCCGGGGATGCTGGGGATCGGCATCGGCGGCACTGCGGAAAAGGCGATGCTGCTGGCCAAGGAATCGCTGATGGGGGCGATCGACATGGCGCAGCTGAAAGAGCGCGGGCCATCGAACGACATCGAAGCGCTCAGGATCGAGATTTTCGACAAGGTCAACGCGCTGGGCATCGGCGCGCAGGGGCTGGGGGGGCTCAGCACGATCCTCGACGTCAAGATTTTCGACTGGCCGACCCATGCCGCGTCGAAGCCGGTGGCGATGATCCCCAATTGCGCCGCGACGCGCCACGCGCATTTCACGCTCGACGGGTCGGGTCCGGTCTATCTGGAAGCGCCCAAGCTCGACGAGTGGCCCGACGTCAACTGGACGCCCGACAAGGCCGCGATTCGCGTCGATCTCGATACCCTGACGCCTGAAGTCGTCCAGACGTGGAAGCATGGCGACCGGCTGCTCCTGAATGGCAAGATGCTCACCGGTCGCGACGCCGCGCACAAGCGGATCGCCGATATGCTGGCAAAGGGCGAGCCGCTGCCGGTCGAATTCGCCGGCCGGGTCATCTATTATGTCGGCCCGGTCGATCCTGTCGGCGAGGAAGTGGTCGGACCCGCCGGCCCCACCACCGCCACGCGCATGGACAAGTTCACGCGGATGATGCTGGAACAGGGCCTGCTCGCGATGGTCGGCAAGGCCGAACGCGGCCCCGCCGCGACCGAGGCGATCCGCGACCACAAGAGCGCCTATCTGATGGCGGTTGGCGGTGCCGCCTATCTGGTCGCCCGCGCGATCAAGGGATCGAAGGTGGTCGGGTTCGAAGACCTGGGCATGGAGGCGATCTACGAATTCGAGGTCGCAGATTTCCCGGTAACGGTCGCGGTCGATGCGGCGGGCGAAAACGTCCACCACCTCGCGCCGCTCGTCTGGCGGGAGAGGATCGCGAAGGAAGGGTTGCTGGAGAAAGCCTGAAGCCATGGCTGCCGTCCGTTTCCATTCGCCGCATTCGCCGGTGGTCCTTGCCGAGCGGCTGAAGGCGGCATTGCCGGAGACGACGACGGCGGGCAGCCCGGAACAGGTGACCGGCTACGGCACCGAGGCGCGGATGACGCTCTGGTCGCATCGGCCCAATTTCGCGAACAGTTTCAAATCGGTGCTGTCGGCGACGATCGTGGCGGAGGGGGGCGGGTCGGTGATCGCGGGGCGGCTGGGGCCGCATGCCGTGACGCGGATGTTCCTGTGGTTCTGGATGGGGCTGGTGGTGATGTTCGGGCTTGGCGGGCTGCCGATCCTGATCCTTGCGCGACTGCCGCTGGTGATGGTGCTGCCGATGCTGGCGATCCCGGTGGCGATGCTGGGGCTGGCCGGGCTGATCTGGTGGATCGGGCGGCGGTCGGCGCGGGAGGACGAGGCACGCATACTCGAATTTCTCGCACAGACAATCGACGCGCGCCCGTTCGCGCATGCCGGGCGTTAGGGGATCATGATGCGCGTGTTGAAATGGGTCGGGACGGCTTTGTTGTGGCTGGTCATCGTGCTGTGTCTGGCGGTGACGATCGTCCCGCGCTTTCTCGATCGCATCTATTACGAAGGGGCGGTCAGCGATCATTTCGACGGCGCGCGCTTCTTCAATCCCGACGATGCTGGCGACGATCACCAAACGCCGACCGGGGCCAGTCGCGGCGGCTTCATCTGGGGGCAGGCGACCGGGCAGGACGGGCGGCCCTCATGGCCATCCAGCGTGCCGGTCGCGCAGGCCAGGCCGCCCGCGCGCGTGATGGGCGACGACATGCTCGTCACCTGGATCGGCCATGCGACGGTGCTGGTGCAGGCCGGCGGAATCAATATCCTCACCGATCCGATCTATGCCGAGCGCGCCGGGCCGTTCGGGATTTTCGGGCCAAAACGGGTGACGCGACCGGGGGTGGCGTTCGACGACCTGCCCAAGATCGACCTCGTGCTGGTCAGCCACAATCATTACGATCATCTCGACAAGCCGACGCTGAAGCAATTGTGGGATCGCGACCGTCCGCGCATCGTCACCTCGCTGGGCAATGACAGCGTGATCGCGCAAGCAGGCGTGCCTTCGACCGCGGTCGATTGGGGCGGGCGGGTCAGTGTCGCGCCGGGCATCGACGTGATCGTCAACCGCAACCATCACTGGGGCAGCCGCTGGTTCGCCGACCGCAACCGGGCATTGTGGTCGAGCTTCGTCGTGACGCTGCCCGGCGGCAACCTGTTCTTTGCGGGCGATACCGGAGCGGGCGATTACCGCTGGGCCGACGAAGCGCGCGCTTACGGACCGATTCGGCTGGCCCTGATGCCGATCGGCGCGTTCCGCTTCGTGCCGGGCCAGATGGCGACCGCGACGCATATCGGGCCGGTCGATGCGGTCGAGCTGTTCCGGCGCATGGGCGCGAGCCGGGGGATCGGCATCCATTGGGGCACCTATCGCCTGTCGGCGGAAGCCTATGACACGCCGCCGCGGCTGCTGGATGCGGTGACGGCGTGCGTGGGATTGCCGAACCCGATCGATACGGTGCCGATCGGGGTGCCGCAGCGGATTGCGGTTGCGGGGGACCAGAATATTGCGCCGCCGATGGATCGCGGCGCGCTGATGTCGTGTCTGGATACCGATGCCGTGCGCGCGATGCGGTGAGTTGCCCTTACCCAACCCGTTCGCATTGAGCTTGTCGACCCGAAGGGCGGCGTCAGCCAAATGCTGTCCTTCTTGGCATGAAGAAAGGACAGCGCTTCGACAAGCTCAGCACGAACGGGGTTAGGGTCTGCCCGATTTCAAGCCTTGCACTCTCCCGTGCGCTTGGCGCTGACCTTCATGGTCATGGTGCTGTTTTCGCCCGGCGCGGTGCCGCCTGCGCGCGTCAGGGTCGATGTCACGTCATAGGCATCCGGCGAATAGCTGCCCTGTTGCGTCATGCGTAGCGTTCCCGCGCCGTCGGGGGCGGGGCAGGTCATGTCGGCGTCGATCTGGCCGCCCTTCATGCGGAAATGCGCGAAGCGGCAGCGATTGTTGGGATCGACATCCTGCGGGACCATCGTCTTTTTCGCGTCCTCTTCGGTCAGGCACTGGCTGTCGGTGTTCGCCTGGCCGATCTGTTGTTTGAGCATCGCGTTCATCGGCGAATCCTCGGGCACGCCCTCCACCTCGAGCGATACGAGCTGGGTCGTCATTTCCCATTGTCCGGGGCGCTGCTGCTGAACCTTGACGGCTTCGGCCGCGACCTCGGCCATCGTCGCGTTCGACAGGTCGACGCTGGGTTCGCCGATCCCCAGGCTGTCGCAGCCGGCAAGCGCGAACAGGGGCAGGGCAAGGGCAAAAGCGCGGGTCATCGGGTGTTCCTCAGATGTTTCATCCGCGCGTTGCGCGTGGCGCGCGACCTTCCCATATTTGCCCGCGATGGCAATCCAGATTCGCACTTCGCTCGACGAACCGGAAACCGGGCAGAGCTTCACGCCCCATCGCCCCGCCCGGCCCGACAAGGTCGAGGGCGGCAGGCGGTTTCGCCTCGCCAGCGATTATCATCCCGCCGGCGACCAGCCCGCGGCGATCGCCGAACTGGTCGAAGCGGCCAGGAATGGCGAGCGCGACCAGGTGCTGCTGGGCGTCACCGGATCGGGCAAGACCTTCACCATGGCCAAGGTGATCGAGCAATTGCAGCGCCCGGCGCTGGTGCTCGCGCCCAACAAGATCCTCGCCGCCCAGCTTTACGGCGAGTTCAAATCCTTCTTCCCCGACAATGCGGTCGAATATTTCGTCAGCTATTACGACTATTACCAGCCCGAAGCCTATGTGCCGCGGTCGGATACCTACATCGAGAAGGAAAGCTCGGTGAACGAGTCGATCGACCGGATGCGGCATTCGGCCACCCGGTCGCTGCTCGAACGCGACGATGTCATCATCGTCGCGTCGGTGTCGTGCCTGTACGGTATCGGGTCGGTCGAGACCTATTCGGCGATGATCTTCGATTTGAAAAAGGGGCAGACGCACGACCAGCGCGAGATCGTCCGCAAGCTGGTGGCGCTGCAATACAAGCGCAACGACGCGGCGTTTCAGCGCGGCAATTTCCGGGTGAAGGGCGACACGCTCGAAATCTTTCCGTCGCACTATGAGGACAGCGCGTGGCGGGTGTCCTTCTTCGGCGACGAGATCGAGGACATCGTCGAATTCGATCCGCTGACGGGGAAAAAGGTCGCGTCGCTGGCGTCGGTGCGGATTTACGCCAACAGCCATTACGTCACGCCCGGCCCGACGCTGAAACAGGCGACGCATGCGATCAAGCACGAGCTGGACGAGCGGCTGAAGGAGCTGATCGCCGAGGGCAAGTTGCTCGAGGCGCAGCGGCTGGAACAGCGCACCAATTTCGATCTGGAAATGATCCAGGCGACCGGAAGCTGCGCGGGGATCGAGAATTATTCGCGCTTCCTGACCGGGCGTCTGCCGGGCGAGCCGCCGCCCACCCTGTTCGAATATCTGCCCGAAAACGCGCTATTGTTCGTTGACGAAAGCCACCAGACGGTCGGCCAGATCAACGGCATGTCGCGGGGCGACCATCGGCGCAAGATCACGCTGGCGGAATATGGCTTCCGCCTGCCTTCCGCGATCGACAACCGCCCGCTTCGCTTCAACGAATGGGACGCGATGCGCCCGCAGACCACCTATGTCTCGGCGACGCCGGGCGACTGGGAGATGGAGCAGACGGGCGGCGTGTTCGTCGAACAGGTGATCCGCCCCACCGGCCTGATCGACCCGCCGGTCGAGATCAAGCCGGTCGAGGAACAGGTGCAGGACCTGATCGTCGAAGTCGGCAAGACCACGGCGCTCGGTTACCGCACGCTCGTCACCACGCTGACCAAGCGGATGGCCGAGGATCTGACCGAATATATGCACGAAGCGGGGATCAAGGTCCGCTACATGCATTCCGACGTCGAGACGCTGGAGCGCATCGAGCTGATCCGCGACCTGCGCATGGGCGTGTACGACGTGCTGATCGGCATCAACCTGCTGCGCGAAGGGCTCGACATTCCCGAATGCGGGCTGGTCGCGATTCTGGATGCGGACAAGGAAGGGTTCCTGCGCTCGGAAACCTCGCTGATCCAGACGATCGGGCGCGCCGCGCGCAACGTCGACGGGCGCGTCATCCTCTATGCCGACCGGATGACCGGTAGCATGGAGCGCGCGCTCAACGAAACCAATCGCCGCCGCGAGAAGCAGCTCGAGTACAATGCCGCGAACGGGATCACGCCCGAAACGGTCAGGAAGCAGATCGGCGACATCATCGCGCATGTCGCGTCGAAGGATCAGGTGACGGTGCCGCTCGATGACGACCGCCCGCACATGGTCGGCCACAATCTGCGCGCGTATATCGAGGAACTCGAGAAGAAGATGCGCAAGGCTGCATCCGATCTCGAGTTCGAGGAAGCCGGGCGGCTGCGCGACGAGATCCGAAGTTTGGAACAGGAAGAACTCGGCCTGCCTGCGGGCGAGCACAAGGCCCCCGTCATGGGCCGCTCGAACGAAGGCAAACCGGGCACGCGCAAGACCCGGTACGGCAAGACGCAGCGCAAATTTGGCGGCGGTTCGCGTAAATGACGCCGTGGATAGCCAAAAGCGCGGACAGCGTGTAGCGCAAGCCGATGGCGACGAGCGATCTTGCTGGCGATCCGTCGCTTGCACCGTCCGAAATTATGGATGACGAAGCCTCTCGTGCGCTGGCCATCGTGGATCACGGGCTGGCCGACTGGGACGGGGCCGGACGCTTCGACGATGTCGTGGGGTTGCTGTCCAAAATTTGCGAAGCCCCGATCGTGCTGGTGTCGCTGGTGGAGCAGGATGAACAGCGTTTCCTGGGCAAGACCGGGCTGGACGCATCGTCGACACCGCGGTCGCTCAGTTTCTGTTCGCATGCGATGCGGATGCCGGAAATCATGGTCGTGCCCGACGCGACGCTCGACCCCCGGTTTGCCGACAACGCGCTGGTCACGGGTGCACCGGGGATTCGCTTCTACGCCGGCGCGCCGCTCGTTACGGCAAGCGGTATTCCGCTGGGGGCGCTGTGTGTGATCGACCAGGTTCCGCGAGAGGGCCTGACCCCGCTTCAGGCGGATGCGATGCGCGTTCTGGCGCGGAACGTTATGACGATCATCGAAGCGCGCCGAGAGGCGGAGGCCCGCAACGTCATCGCCGACGAACTGGCACATCGGATCAAGAATTTGTTCGCGCTGTTCCAGAGCCTTATTCATTTTTCCAGCGCGCATCGCGATGCCGTTGCGATGCGCGACGAGTTGATGGCGCGCACCGCGGCGCTGGCGCTGGCGCATGGCCTGGTCGCGACCGGCGACACGGGCTCAATGTCCGGGATCGGATTGCACGCGCTGTTCGATACGCTGTTCGCGCCTTATCATGTCGCGACCGGGGCACGGCATCGGGTGGATGGTGCGGATTTGACAGTTGCGGCGCACCTGGTCACCCCGCTTTCGCTGGTGTTCCACGAACTCGCGACCAACGCTGCCAAATATGGCGCGTTGGCGCATGAAGACGGACGTGTCGATATCGCGCTGATTACCTATGGGGATCAGTTGTTGATCGAATGGCGTGAAAGCGGCGTGGCACATTCGGGCGACGCGCCATCGCATAGCGGCTTTGGATCGCGCATGGTCGATATGGTCGTTCGGCGGCAATTGGGCGGCACGCTGGACAAGATTTGGGCAGAGGGGGGGCTGGTCGTGCGATTGGGCCTGCCCCGATCCGCCTTGGGCTGAACCGGCAAAGAACCCCCACCCCCCGATTCTGCCTGGTTAAGCTGTCGCATGGTCGCGGACCGGCGATCGGGTGTTGAGCCTTGCCCACGCTTCCGCCATGCTGGGCGCCATGCGTTTCAGTCTCTCCCCGCTCGTCGCGATTACGCCGCTGGTTCTGCTTGCCGCTTGCGTGCGCCCCTCGGAACCACCGCCGCCGCCTGAACCGGCGCCGACACCCGCGCCCGCACCGGCCCCCGTGCCCGCGCCGCCGCCCGCACCCAACTGGGCCGACCGCCCGGCGACGCCCGGCAACTGGACCTATGTCCGCGAAGGCGGCGGCAGCGTCGCGCGGTTCGGGTCGCAATTCGCGATGCGCTGCATGGGCGGCCAGGTTGCGCTGGAGCGCGCCGGCGCGTCGGGCGCATCGGCGATGACCATCCGCACGACCAGCGAGACGCGCGCGCTGCCCGCGCGCGCGCAAGGCGGCAATGTCGTCGCGACGCTGCCCGCACGCGACACGCTGCTCGATGCGATCGGGTTCAGCCGCGGGCGCTTCGCGGTCGAGGTGGCGGGTACGCCCGGCCTGATCCTGCCGACCTGGGCCGAAGTGCAGCGCGTGGTGGAGGATTGTCGGCGCTGACGCATCGCTCAGCACAGACCGATGAGAATCGTATAATTCGGGGCGTAAAACAAGACTTGTTCTACATGCCGAATTGATTCACCTTCATGACCGTGCTCAAGCACAACATAGCTTCAACTAGCGAAAGGAGGTGATCCGATGTCTCATGGTTCAGCAATGGGGTCGGTTCAGTTCGTTCGGGAGACGCGCCGCTGAGTTGATGCGACGGACGGAAGCCCTCCGTCCGTGGACGATGCGGGAGGTATTCTCCTCCAGTCAACGCATCGATGCATCGGCAACGCGGTTCGCATGGTCTCCCGGGCTGGAGCTCTCCGGCCGCTGACCATGTTTGGGGTCGCCGGGACCGTCGGGAGACGGCCTCGGCGACCTCTCTCATTTCACGGGACGGTCGCAATGCCGCCCATGCGGCGCTGCGAAGCGCGATTTTCTGTGCTTCGGTGCTCACGTGCCGGAAGCACGCTGCGCTCCGATGCTCGAAAGATCACCCTTCGCAGCCCCACCTGGACGACATTTCGACCGTCCCTTGGGGCTGTATCATTGACTAACCGGGGATTGTTGCCGGACTACCGAACTGCCTTGGCCACCGCGTCCAGCACGCCGTTCACGAACCCGGCTTCCTTGCGGTCGTAGAAGGCGTGGGCGACGTCGAGATATTCGCTGATGATCGCGGCCTTCGGGATGTCGTGGCGGGCGATCAGTTCGTAGGTGCCGCAGCGCAGGATCTGGCGCATCGGCTTGTCAAGGCGGTCGATGCTCCAGCCTGCCGCCAGTCGTGCGGTGATCGCGGCGTCCACTTCGTCGCGGCGCGCATCGACGCCCTTTACGATATCGTCGAACAGGAAAATGTCGGCATCGGCATATTCGACATCCTCGATGGTCGCGCCCAGCCGGTGCTGGTGGAATTCGTGCAGCAACGCGGGAATCGCGGTCCCCTCCATATCGTGCTGATACAGCGCCTGGACCGCGCCGAGACGGGCGGCGGCGCGAGCCTGGGTGCGGGTTTTCGAAGTCTTGCTTGGCATAGGTTCGGGTCCATAACCCCGTTTTTCCCGAGTAGCCATTGAGCAAAGTGGAAATGGCGTATCGAAGGCTCCTTCGATACGGACCTTGGTCCAAGCTCAGCCCCTATCCCGGACGAACGGTCAGGTCAGTTCTCCAGTCGGATCGCAACCGATCGGGCATGGGCGGGCAGCCCTTCCGCCGTCGCGAGCGCAACCGCGGCGGGGCCGATCCTCGCCAGCCCTGCCGGGTCGAGCGAGAGGAAGCTGGTGCGCTTCATGAAGTCGAGCACCGACAATCCGCTTGCGAAGCGCGCGCGACGGCCGGTGGGGAGGACGTGGTTGGGACCGGCGACGTAATCGCCGACAGCCTCCGGCGTGTGGCGACCCAGAAACACCGATCCGGCGTGGCGGACGCGCGCGAACATCGCTTGCGCATCGTCGATCGCCAGTTCGAGATGTTCGGGGGCGAGCGCGTTGATGAGCGCAGGCGCCTCGTCGTAATCGCGCGCGACGATGATCGCGCCGTTGGCGTCCCAGCTTTGCCGGGCAACGTCGGCGGTCGCGAGCGTTCCGATCATGCGGTCCACCGCATCCGCCACCGCATCGGCGAACCCGGCATCGGTGGTGATCAGGATCGACTGGCTGGTGGGGTCGTGTTCGGACTGGCTGAGCAGATCGGCGGCGATCCAGTCGGGGTCGTTTTTGCCGTCGGCGACGACCAGGATTTCGCTCGGCCCTGCGACCATGTCGATGCCGACCACGCCGTAGAGCTGGCGCTTGGCCTCCGCGACCCAGGCATTGCCGGGGCCGCAGATGACATCGACCGCCGCGATGCGCCCGATGCCATAGGCAAGCGCGGCGATCGCCTGCGCGCCGCCCACGCGCCACACCTCGTCCACCCCTGCCAGTTCGGCGGCGGCGAGGACCAGCGGGTTCACCTCGCCATCGGGGGTTGGCGTGACCATCACCAGCCGCTGCACGCCGGCGACCTTGGCGGGGATGGCGTTCATCAGCACCGACGAGGGATAGGCCGCGCGCCCGCCGGGGACGTAGAGGCCCGCCGCATCGACCGCGTTCCAGCGCGCGCCGGTGCGGATGCCGTCGGCGTCGGTGGTGTCGCTGTCTGCCGGGCGCTGTTTTTCGTGATAAGCGGTGATCCGGTCGCGCGCGAGTTCGAGCGCGGCGCGAAGCTCGGGGTCCAGCCCTGCGAGCGCGGCGGTCAGGTCGGCGCGCTCGATCCGCCAGCCGGTGGCATCCAGATCGTGGCGGTCGAATTTCTGGGTGAAGGCGCGCACGGCGGCATCGCCTTCGTCGCGGACCGCGGCGACGATCATGCGGACATCGCGCGCGACATCGACATCCGGCTCACGCCGCGCCTCGACCAATTTGCGGAAATCGCGGTCGAACGAGGCGTCGGCGGTGGACAGGCGGATCATGCGGCCTCGGCCCCGACCAAGGCGCGCACCCGATCGACCAGCGGGCCGAGCGTCGCGCTCTTCATCTTGAACGCCGCGCGGTTGACGATCAGGCGGCTGGTGACGTTCATGATCCGCTCGACCTCGACCAGTCCGTTCTCCTTGAGCGTCCGCCCCGAAGACACCAGATCGACGATGCGCGGGGCAAGGCCCAACAGTGGCGCCAGTTCCATCGCGCCGTTCAGCTTGACGCACTCGGCCTGGACACCCCGCGCCGCAAAATGGCGGCTTGTCAGGTGCGGATACTTGGTCGCGACCCGAACATGGCTCCACCCGCGCGGATCGTCGCTTTCGGCCAGGCTGGCGGGTTCGGCCACCGACAGGCGACACGCGCCGATGCCCAGATCGACCGGCGCATAGAGTTCCGAATAGTCGAACTCCGCCAGCACGTCCGATCCGACGATCCCGATCTGCGCCGCGCCATGCGCCACGAAGGTCGCAACGTCGAACGCGCGGACACGAATGATGTCGATATGCGGCCGATTGGTGGAGAAGCGCAGCGCTCGGCTGTCGGGGTCGACGAAGGCAGGTTCAGGCACGATTCCGGCCGCTGCCAGGAGCGGCAGCGCTTCGTCGAGAATACGTCCCTTGGGAACGGCGAGGAGGACGGGATCAGGCATAAGGGTTGCGGGGCTTTACTTGGGCGCGCACGGGCGTGCAACAAGCGCACGGCTTGGGGCGTCGAAACGCTCCGTTTGCACGCGGGAGGTTGCGGATGACCGAGACGGCAGTGCGTAAGGCATTCCTGACCCAGCGCGATTTCTGTCTGGCGATGGACGCGCCCGTCACCGCGCGGGTCTGCGAAGCGCTCGCCGAAGTGCTCGACCGGGAAACGACCACCGGGCGTCGCGTGCTGGACTGGACAGGAGAGCCGATCGCCGACGCGCTGCCGCTCAGGCTGGTCGGCGGGCTTAATGCAGTGGCGCAGGCGGGGGACACCGACGCGCTTGTGGCGTTCGGCGCGGACACGCCGCTGGCGCAGACACAGGCGGCGCTGCGGACGTTACTCGCCGCGCACGACGCGGCGATCCTGCCGTGGCTCGACGGCCCGCCGCAGACCAACGAGGCAGGGCGATCGGGGCCGCTGATGCTGGGGATGATGGCGGTAACGCGCGCGTTCGGTCACCCGATCGAATTGCTGGAGATCGGATCGAGCGCGGGGCTCAACCTGCTGATCGACCGGTTCGCCTTCGATCTGGGCGGGGTGCGGATCGGGCCGCAGGGGGCGACCATCACCATCGCCCCCGAATGGCGCGGGCCACCACCCGAACCCGCCAAGCCGCACTTCGCGACGGTTCGGGGGGGCGATGTGTCGCCGATCGACGCGACCGATCCGGCACAGGCCGTGCGGCTCCGCAGCTATGTCTGGACGGAAAAGCCCGAACGCCTCGCGCGGATCGACGCTGCCATCGCCATGCTTCGCGAGCGCCCCGTCCGGCTGGAGGCGGGCGACGCCGCCGACTGGGTAGAGGCGCGGCTGGCGGAGCCACAGGCAGAGGACACGACGCGGGTGCTGATGCATTCGGTGGTGTGGCAATATCTGGGTGCCGAGCGACAGGGCCGAATCGCGGCGGCGATGCGGGCGGCGGGCGCGCGGGCGACCCCGGCGCGACCGCTCGCCTGGGTCCGCATGGAACCCGACCGCGATCTTGCCCGCCACGAGATCTGGGTGGAAGCGTGGCCGGGCGACGGGGCGCGACGGATCGGGCTGGCGCATCCGCACGGCGCTTGGATCGCGCCAGATTGATGGATCGCAAGCGCGTTGTTTTCCAATTCCGTTGACGCTTGCCGACCGGCGGTGCAACACCCGGCCCCCGGCGCGTGTTGCGGTCGGCCTCGCAATCGATGTGACCAGCGTTACCAGAAGGGCCTGGTCTGAGAGGGGCTTAGCGTGACGATCGCCGAACTCAGCATGATATTCTTTCTGCAACTGTTCGTGATCGTCGCCGCGGCGCGCGCGGTCGGCTGGCTCGGCAGGCGATATCTGGGTCAGCCGCAGGTGGTTGGCGAAATGATTGCGGGGGTGATCCTGGGACCGTCGCTGTTCGGGCTGATCGCACCCGATCTTCAAGCGTCGCTGTTCCCGCCGGATACCAGGGGCGTTTTGTATGTCGGCGCGCAATTGGGCGTCGGGCTGTACATGTTTCTGGTCGGGCTGGGATTCGACCGATCGCATTTCCGCAAGAATGTCGGCAGCGCGACTGCCGTTTCGCTGTCGGGAATGGCGGCGCCGTTCCTGCTAGCGATCCTGATTACGCCGTGGCTGATGGGCTTTCCGGGGCTGTTCGCGCCTGATCTGACCGTGGTTCAGGCGACGTTGTTCATGGGCGCGTGCATCGCGATCACCGCCTTCCCGATGCTGGCGCGGATCATTCACGAACGCGGGCTTTCGACATCGCCGCTCGGCTCGCTGTCGCTGTCGGCAGGCGCGATCGACGATGCCGGCGCGTGGATCGTGCTGGCGATCGTGCTGGCGACGTTCGGCGACGGGCCGACCGTCGCGATCAAGGCGATTGGCGGCGCGATCCTGTTCGCGGTGTTGGTGATCGGGTTCGGGCCCAGGCTGCTCAAGCCGCTGGGCGATACCGCCGAACGGGCAGGGGGCGTCAGCCAGAGCCTGCTCGGCATCGTCCTGATGCTGTTCCTGTTGTCAGCCTTCACGATGGACTGGGCCGGAATGCATGCGGTGTTCGGTGGCTTTCTGCTGGGTGTGGTGATGCCGCGCGGTGTGCTGGCGCGCGACGTGCGGGCGAAGCTGGAGCCGTTCACCGTCGTCCTGCTGCTGCCGATGTTCTTCACCTTCTCGGGGCTGAACACCCAGCTCAGCGTGATGGCCGATCCCGGTCTGTTGCTGGTCGCGCTCGCGATCCTGGCGGCGTCGATCCTGGCAAAGGGCGGCGCGTGCTGGGCGGCGGCCCGGCTGACCGGTCAGGACAATCCGACCGCAATGGGGATCGGCGCGCTGATGAACGCCCGCGGCCTGATGGAACTCATCATCATCAATATCGGCCTGCAACGCGGGGTGATCGGGATCGAGCTGTTCTCGATGCTGGTGCTGATGGCGGTGGTCACGACGCTGATGGCGTCGCCGCTGTTCGAACTGGTCTATGGCCGCAAGGCGCGCGAGCGGGGTGATCTGGACGCCGTGCCGGATGAGGCGCGGCGGCGAAGGCGTCCCGGCCGTCGCCACGCAGCGGTACGACCCGACCCTAATCCCCCGGTTCGGCGGGAACGACGCGGTTGATCCATTCATGGCTTTCGATCAGCGTCGACGGGACCGCGCGACCGCGGGCATCGCGGGCGGGCTCGTAGCGAAAGCGCTGGGTGACCAGGCGACAGGTGGTTTCGTCCAGCTCGCGGTTGCCGCTCGATCGTTCGATTTCGCAATCGGTGACGCGCCCGTCGATTTCGACGTTGAAGATGATTTCCACGCGACCCGATACGCCCGCGTCGGCAGCACCGCGCGGGAAATCGCGGTCCGACAATCGCCCGCGAATCTGACGCGGTGGCATTTCGCGTCCGCCTGCGCCGTCCCCGGTGCCGCGTCCGCCGCTGCCGGTGCCATCGCCCACGCCGCCCGCGCCGGTGCCGGGTCCGGAAATGTCGGCGTTGCCGGTGGACGCATCGTTGCCGATGCCCGCGACCGGGGCGGTGATGACCGGGGGCGGGGGCAGGGGGATTTGCACGATCGGGACCGGCGCCTCGACGGGCGTGGCGCGGCTGCGCAGGTTGGGCGGCGCGGCCTCGCCTTCGGGGCGGGTGTCGGCCACCGGATTTGGTTCGATCGTCACCGGGGGCGGGGGATCGGGTTCGGGCGCGATCTCGAACACCTCCAGGCTCTCGCTCAATTTCTGGACGAAAGTGACGCTGAGCCCCGAAATCAGCACCCAGCCCACGACCAGCTGCAGCGCGATGGCGGCGCTTCCTGCGACGATGCGCGTGCGTAGGTCGGGGCGGGCGAACGCCATTGGTATCGGATACTCCTGTCGGGCAACTTGCGGTGCGCCGATAGGATAACGCGGATGAATGGGGGCTTGATCCGTAGCGTTTGGCGTAAGCGGACCAGCGCCTGTTCAGGCCCCCGTCATGGTCAGCCGATCGAGTTGATCGCGGGTCAGGCCGACGTCCAGAAACCCCATCAGTTCCTCCATCTGCGCGACGGACGTGGCGCTCGCGATCGGGGCGGTGACGCCGTCCTGCGCGGCGAGCCAGGCGAGTGCGATCTGGGCGTGGGTGGCGCCCGTCTCCGACGCGATCCGGTCCATCTCGGCCAGCACTTCCGGCCCCTTGCCGTCCAGATATTTGGCGACCGTATCGCCGCGCACGCTTTTGCCCAGATCGTCGCGCGACCGGTATTTGCCGGTCAGAAATCCCGATGCCAGACCGTAATAGGGCACCACGCCGATATTGTGGGTGATCGCCAGATCCTGCAATTCGCCTTCGAATCCGTGACGGCTGACCAGATTATATTCGGGCTGGAGCACCGTATAATGCGGAAGGTCCGCCGCCTTCGACGCGTCGAGCGCAGCCTTCAGCCGCATCGCCGAATAATTGGACGCGCCGATGCTGCGGATCTTGCCCGCATCCAGCAACCGCGCAAAGGCCGCGAGCACATCGTCGAGCGGCGTATCCGCATCGTCCTTGTGCGCGAAATACAGATCGATCCGGTCGGTGCCGAGCCTTCTCAGCGATCCCTCGACCGCGCGTTCGATCACGTCGGGCTTCAACCCGCCGGGCATCATGCCGACCTTGGTCGCGATCAGCACCTGGTCGCGCTTGCCCGATGCGCGCAGCCATTCGCCGATCATGGTTTCGGATTCGCCGCCGACATGGCCCGGCACCCAGGCTGAATAGACGTCGGCCGTATCGATCATCGTGCCGCCGCGATCGACGAAAGCGTCAAGCACGGCAAAGCTGGCCGCGCGATCGGCGGTAAAGCCGAATACATTGCCGCCCAGAACCAGCGGGGTGATGGTCAGGCCGGAGGCGCCCAGCGCACGTTGTTGCATCATTTCGCGTCATCCTGATCGGTGTCGATCGCGTTCGCCGATACGCTGTTGGCGTCGAGCATTACCGCCGCATCGTTGAGCGCCGC
Organism: Pseudomonadota bacterium; assembly: GCA_023418595.1. Classification (GTDB taxonomy): domain Bacteria; phylum Pseudomonadota; class Alphaproteobacteria; order Sphingomonadales; family Sphingomonadaceae; genus Sphingomonas. The sequence continues at coordinate 380,982 of JAEZZI010000006.1, read as the reverse complement.
CGCCTCGTCGGCGGAAACCCCGCCGGGTATTTCGTTCGCGCCGCCGCAGGCTGTCAGCATCAGCAGTGCCACCGGCACGATCTTCATTCGCATCATCACATTCCCCCTCACGCGAAAAAGGCCGCGTCCGGCATCCCGAACGCGGCCCTTTCGATATCGGTTCCGAAGAACGACGCGCCGTTAACGCGCCATGTCGTTCCCGGCTTCCTCCAGTTCGCGGCCAGCGGCTGCGGTGGTGTTGCCGATGGCACGACCGGTTGCGTCCGCACCGTTTTCGATCGACTGACCCATCTGGTCGAGACCGGCCTCGGCTTCACCTAGCGCCGAATCCGTGGCTGCTTCCAGATCGTCGGCAGCTTCGCCCATCGTCGCCTGGGTGTCGGCGGCGATTGCATTGGCGGCTTCTGCCGATTCCTGCTGGGCATTGTCCGAGCAGGCGGCAAGGCCGAGTGCGGCAGCAGCAGTGGTCGCGAGGATGAATGCCTTCTTCATTGCGAAATCCTTTTCATCAAAATTCGTGGCGCGCGCGGTTCGGACTGGCCCCACACGACGCGCGACTTGCAGACGCTAGGCGCTCGTAAAGCCCGGTGCAAGAACATGGCAAAACTGTGACAGCGTGTTTCGGTTCCATCATCTCGCGATGCTGGCCATGCGCCGTCGATTGACCGCATATAAAGATTTCTTTATATGCTGCTCTCATGGCTGATGCCCTCGATCTCTTCCGTGCGCTTGCCGATCCGACGCGGCTGCGCATCGTCGCGCTGCTGCGGCGGATGGAGTTGTCGGTCGGCGAACTCGCGCAGGTGCTGGGGCAGAGCCAGCCGCGCGTCAGTCGTCATGTGAAGATATTGTGCGACGCAGGGCTAGCCGAACGCCGCAAGGAAGGCAGCTGGGTCTTCGTGGCGCTGCGGTCGGGCGCGGGTGCTGAATCCGCGCTGGCGACGATCGATGCCTGGGACGGCGGGGCCGACCACTGGACCCGTGCCGACACCGCGCGGCTGGCGGCGGTGCGGGCAGACCGCGCGGCTGCCGCGGCGCAGTGGTTCGAGGCGAATGCCGGACAATGGGATGCGATCCGGTCGCTCCACATCGCCGAGAGCGAGGTCGAGGCGGCGATGGCAGCGGTGCTGGGCGATGCGCCGGTCGCGCGGCTGGTCGATATCGGCACCGGCACCGGACGGATGCTGGAACTGTTCGGTCCCCATGCCGACGCCGCAATCGGTATCGACCGGTCGTCGGAAATGCTGCGGCTGGCGCGCGCCAAGCTGTCCGAACGCGGGCTCGAAAAGGCCGAGCTGCGTCAGGCGGACCTATATGCCCTGCCGATCGAGGATGGGGCGGCGGACCTGGCGATCGTCCATCACGTCCTCCATTTCGCGCAGGCGCCCGACGCCGCTATCGACGAGGCGGCGCGGGTTCTGGGCGAAGGCGGGCGGCTGCTGATCGCCGATTTCGCGCCGCATCAGCGCGAGGAGTTGCGCACCCGGGACGCGCATGCGCGGCTGGGTTTTTCGGACGAACAGATATTGGGCTGGTTCGCGCAAGCGGGCCTGTCGCCGGTTCGCACGGAAACGCTGGAGGGCGGCGAGTTGACCGTGAAATTATGGCTCGGCCGCAAGACCGGCGGGCAGGGCGTGAAGGTGAAGGCGGCATGAGCATTTCGTTGAACCAGATGGAGGAGGCGCGCCGCGCGCTGGACGCGCCTCTGTTCGCCGACATTGCGGGCGACGTCGCGGTCAGCTTCGAATTCTTCCCGCCCAAGACGCCGAAGATGGAGGAAACGCTATGGGATGCGGTCAAGACGCTTGAGCCGCTGGGGCCGAAATTCGTCTCGGTCACCTATGGCGCGGGCGGATCGACGCGTGAGCGCACCCACGCGACGGTCGCGCGGATCGCGCGCGAAACTTCGCTGGCGCCTGCCGCGCACCTGACCTGTGTCGAGGCGTCGCGCGAAGAGATCGACGCGGTGGCGGAGGAATATTGGGCCGCGGGCGTGCGGCATATCGTGGCGCTGCGCGGCGACCCGCCGACGATGGGCGACCGGTTCGTGCCGCATCCCGACGGCTATGCCAATGCCGCCGAACTGACGGCGGGGCTGAAACGGCTGCACTCGTTCGAAATATCGGTCGCGGCCTATCCCGAATGTCACCCCGATTCGGTCGATCAGGCGTCGGATATCGACAATCTGAAGCGCAAGATCGACGCAGGTGCGACGCGCGCCATCACCCAGTTCTTCTTCACGCCCGAGGCATTTTTCCGGTTCCGCGATGCCGCCGCCGCGGCGGGGATTTCAGCCGATATCGTGCCGGGCATCCTGCCGGTGTCGAACGTCGCGCAGACGCGCAAGTTCGCCGGGCTGTGCGGCGCGGAAATACCGGCCTGGATGGACCGGCTGTTCGAAGGGCTGGACGATCACCCCGGTGCGCGTTCGCTGGTCGCCGCGACGATCGCGGCGGAGATGTGCCGCAAGCTCTATGCGGGCGGCGTGCGCGACCTGCATTTCTACACGCTCAACCGCGCGGAATTGAGTTTCGCGATCTGTCACTTGCTGGGCCTGCGGGCAAAGGCCGTGGCGGGGCAGGCGGCGGCGTAACGCGTCATGCCGGACTGGTTCCGGCATCCACCGGGCCGTTGCGGAATGGTGATGGGGCTTAAAACGTGAAGCAAGAGGCTTGGTGCCTGTTGCCCGGTGGACCCCGGAACAAGTCCGGGTGACGGAGGACTTACAATGAGCGTTCGTGGAAATCTGCTCGCCGAAGCAGAAAAGCGCATTCTCGTCATCGACGGCGCGTTCGGGACCGAGATCCAGAACTGGAAGCTGTCGGAGAGCGATTATGCCGGGCATCTGACGCTGGGCCACGACCAGAAGGGCAACAACGACATTCTGGCGCTGACCAGGCCGGAAGTCCCCGGTGCCATCCACCGCGCCTATTTCGAGGCCGGGGCTGATATCGCCGAGACCAACACCTTTTCCGCGAACCGGATCAGCCAGGCCGATTACGGCGCCGAAGGTCTGGTGCGCGAGATCAACTATGAAAGCGCGAAGCTGGCGCGCGGGATTGCCGACGAATTTGCTGAACGCGACGGTCGTCCGCGTTTCGTCGCAGGCGCGATCGGCCCGACCAACAAGACGCTGTCGCTGAGCCCGGACGTCAACGATCCCGGCTTTCGCGAGATCGACTTCGACTATCTCAAGGACGTGTACCGCGAACAGACCGACGCGTTGCTCGAAGGGGGCGCGGACATGATCCTGATCGAAACGGTGTTCGACACGCTGAACGCCAAGGCCGGGATCATGGCGGTGCTGGAAGCGGGCGAGGCGCTCAAGCGGGACGTGCCGATCATGCTGTCGATGACTCTGACCGACCTGTCGGGCCGCAACCTGTCGGGTCATACGGTCGAGGCATTCTGGCACGCGGTTCGCCATGCCAAGCCGGTGACGATCGGCCTCAATTGCTCGTTTGGCGCCGAACAGCTGCGCCCGCACGTCAAGACGCTGGCGGGCATCGCCGACACGCTCATCATGGTCTATCCAAATGCCGGGCTGCCCAACGAACTGGGGCAATATGACGAAGCGCCGCAGACGACCGCCGGACTGGTCCGCGAATGGGCGGATCAGGGCCAGGTCAACATCCTCGGCGGATGCTGCGGATCGACCCCTGCCCATATCAAGGCGATTGCCGATGCGGTGAGGGGTCTGGCCCCGCGCACGCTGCCCAAGCCACCGGTGCAGACGCGACTGGCTGGGCTGGAGCCGTTTACGATGGCGGCGTAGCCCAAATCCTCCCCGAGTTGTGCTTGGGGAGGGGGACCGCTCGGCACAGCCGAGTGGTGGAGGGGCAAATCCACAAAGCGACGCCTCTCCCCCTTTACCCTTCCACCATGCTGCCCATGGCCCCCTCCCCGAGACAAGCTTGGGGGGGAATTAAGAGAAAAGAATGACCACTTCCTCCTCCACCAATTTCGTCAATATCGGCGAGCGCACCAACGTCACCGGCTCCGCGCGCTTCAAGAAGCTCGTGATGGCCGGCGATTACGCCGCCGCCGTGGAAGTCGCACGCCAGCAGGTCGAAAACGGCGCGCAGGTGATCGACGTCAACATGGACGAAGGGCTGCTCGACGCGCACCACGCGATGACGACCTTCCTGAAACTGATTGCCGCCGAACCGGACATTGCGCGGGTGCCGGTGATGATCGACTCGTCGAAATGGGACGTGATCGAAGCGGGTCTGAAATGCGTTTCGGGCAAGCCGATCGTCAATTCGATCAGCATGAAGGAAGGCGAGGAACCGTTCCTGGCCCAGGCGCGCAAATGCATGGCGTACGGCGCGGCGGTCGTCGTCATGGCGTTCGACGAAGTGGGTCAGGCGGACACCAAAGAGCGCAAGGTCGAGATTTGCGAACGCGCCTACAAGCTGCTGACCGGCATCGGCTTTCCGCCCGAGGACATCATCTTCGACCCCAACGTCTTCGCGGTCGCGACGGGGATCGAGGAGCACAACAATTACGGCGTCGACTTCATTGAGGCGGTTAAGGAGATCAAGGCACGCTGCCCGCACGTCCATTTCTCGGGCGGGCTGTCGAACCTGTCCTTCTCGTTCCGCGGCAACGAGCCGGTGCGCCGCGCGATGCACTCGGTCTTTCTCTATCACGCGATCCCCGCCGGGCTCGACATGGCGATCGTCAATGCCGGACAGCTCGACGTGTACGACACGATCGACCCCGAATTGCGCCAGGCGTGCGAGGACGTCATCCTCAACCGCGACCCCGAGGCGGGCGAACGGCTGGTCGAACTGGCCGAGAAATATCGCGGCACCGATGCGGTGGCGGAAAAGGCCGCCGAGGAATGGCGCGGCTGGCCGGTCGCACGCCGCCTCGAACATGCGCTGGTCAAGGGCATCGATGCACATGTCGTGGAGGATACCGAGGAAGCGCGGCTGCAATTCGCCAAGCCGATCGAGGTGATCGAAGGCCCGTTGATGGACGGGATGAACGTGGTCGGCGACCTGTTCGGCAGCGGCAAGATGTTTCTGCCGCAGGTCGTCAAATCGGCGCGCGTCATGAAAAAGGCGGTCGCCCACCTGCTCCCCTATATCGAGGCAGCAAAGGAGCCGGGCGCCAAGGGAAAGGGCCGGATCATCATGGCCACTGTCAAGGGCGACGTCCACGACATCGGCAAGAACATCGTCGGCGTCGTGCTCCAGTGCAACGGCTTTGAGGTCGTCGATCTGGGCGTGATGGTGCCCTGGTCGAGAATTCTGGAAGCCGCCAACGAGAAGGACGCCGACATGATCGGGCTGTCGGGCCTTATCACCCCGTCGCTCGACGAAATGGTGACCGTCGCTGAGGAGATGAAGCGGGCGGGCATGACGATGCCGCTGCTGATCGGCGGCGCGACCACGTCGAAGGTTCACACCGCGCTGCGCATTTCGCCCGCTTACGATGCACCCGTCATCCACGTCCTCGACGCAAGCCGTGCGGTGGGGGTAGCGACGACGCTCGTCTCCGACACGATCCGCGACGATTATGTCGCGAAGGTCGCCGACGAATATGAGGCCGTTCGCGTCGCGCGCGCCAACAAGGGCCAGAGCGCGCTGGTGCCGCTGGAAACCGCGCGCGCCAATGCGTTCGAGGCGAATATGGCGCAAAAGCCGCCGATGCCGAACGAACCCGGCGTGCACGTCTATCGCGACTGGGACCTGGCGGAACTGCGCGATTATATCGACTGGACGCCGTTCTTCCGCGCCTGGGAACTGGCGGGCAATTACCCCGCGATCCTCGACGACGAGGTGGTGGGCGAAAGCGCGCGGTCTTTGTTTGCGGACGCGCAGAAGATGCTCGACCGGATCGTGGCCGAGAAATGGTTGACCGCGCGCGGTGTCGTCGGGCTGTGGCCGTGTCGGCGCGAGGGCGACGATGTGATCGTCCATATCGATCGCAAGGCCGAGCCCCGTCAGGGCCGCGACGCCGCGTTCGATTGCGATCTGAACGACGAGCAGCGCCACGATCTCGATATGCGGGGGCGCGACGGAGATTACGAACATATCCGTATCCCCTTCCTGCGCCAGCAGATCCAGAAGCGCGAAGGCCGCGCGAACATGTGCCTGGCCGACTTCATCGATCGCCAGGGCGACTGGATCGGGGGCTTTGCCGTCTCGATCCACGGCATCGAGCCGCATCTCGCGCGGTTCAAGGCTGGGATCGACGATTATTCGGACATATTGCTCAAGGCGCTGGCCGATCGCCTCGCCGAGGCCTTTGCCGAGCGGCTCCACCAGCATGTCCGCACCACGCTCTGGGGCTATGCCGAGGGCGAGCAACTGACCAACGACGCGCTGATCCGCGAACAATATCGCGGAATCCGTCCCGCGCCCGGCTATCCGGCATGCCCCGACCACAGTCTGAAGCCGATTCTGTTCGACTTGCTGGACGCGCATCACGCGACCGGCATCGCGCTGACCGAGAGCTTCGCGATGCTTCCGACCGCGGCGGTTTCGGGATTTTATTTCGGCCATCCCGACAGCGAATATTTCGGCGTCGCGCGCGTCGGCCGCGATCAGGTCGAGGAATATGCAGGCAGGCGCGGCGTCGATCTGCCGACCACCGAACGCTGGCTGCGTCCCAATCTCGACGCATAGCCATGCCGTGAGGCGATAGGCTGATGCGCTGAACCGACTACTCAGGGCAAGCGGGATCGGGTAGCGGGCGACTGTGACCTATCTGCCGCCTGCTCCGCTTCGCCTGCGCCTCGACGGTGACGCGCTCGTCGCCAATTGGCGGATGCTGGCCGATGCGAGCGGAGAGGCGGCGTGCGGCGCGGCGGTAAAGGCCGATGGATACGGGCTGGGCGCGCGCGGTGTCGTCACCCGGCTGGCGGATGCGGGATGCCGCGACTTCTTCGTGTCGAACTGGGCCGAGGCAAAGGCCATCGCTGATCTGCGCGTGCCCGTCAGCGTGCTGCACGGCGTCCGCTCCGAGGATATGGGCCTCGCCAAAAGCGGCATCGCGCGGCCGGTTTTGAACACCGCGCGCCAGGTCCAGCGCTGGCGGGAAGCGGGCGGCGGCGTATGCGACGTGATGGTCGATACCGGCATGAACCGGCTGGGCCTGAGCATCGAGGAAGCACGCTCGGGCCTGCTAGACGGGCTGGAAATCGACACGCTGATGAGCCATCTGGCCTGCGCCGACGAGGCGCATGCGCTCAACCGGCTCCAGCTCAATCGCTTTGGACTGGCCCGCGACCGTGTCCGCGCGCGGCGGTACAGCCTGGCGAACAGCGCCGGCATCCTGCTTGGTCACGACTATGCGTTCGACCTGACGCGACCGGGGCTGGCGCTCTATGGCGGCGTGCCCTGTGCCGCCGCCGAAGGGCGCATCCGTCAGGTCGTGTTCCCCGAAGCACAGGTCATCCAGCGCCGCCGGGTCCATGCCGGCGACGTCGTTGGCTACAACGCCAGCTGGACTGCGCCCGGCGACGCCGAACTCGCGGTGCTCAACATCGGCTATGCGGATGGGTATCTGCGCGGGTTTTCGAATGTCGGAAGCGCGCGGGTCGGCGACATTGCGCTGCCCGTTCGCGGGCGCGTGTCGATGGATTTGCTGATCGTCGATGTGAGCGCCATGCCGACGGTTGCGGAGGGCGACTGGATTGCGGTGGATTACGACCTGCGCACCGGATCGACGCAATCGGGACTGTCGCAGTACGAACTGCTGACCGGGCTGGGCGAAAGGTTCGATCGTCGCTGGGGCTGAAGATATGCTTTGACAGCGTATGTGCCGCAAGGTCGTCCGCGGCGACTGAACTCTTGCTTACCGGACAATAAAAAACCGCCCCTTCCCATGGAAAGGGCGGTTGAGTTGATTTGGCGGGTCGATCGCAATCGCGACCGACCCGCAACCGATCAGAAGCGCGTCGACGCCGAAACGTAGAAGAAGCGTCCAGTGATCGGATAGATGCCGCTGCCTTCGCCGCGACCGTCAAGCGGGCTGGGCGGAAGCTGATCGAGCACGTTGTCGATGCCGACCGTGAACCGGTAATTCGTGTCACGCGGTTCGAGGCTGAACCGGACGTTGTGATAGACGATGTCCGGATAGTGGGTGAACGGCGTCGCATCCGGGTTTTCCGGCGGGCGACCCTGATGCGAGAACTGCGTCTCCCAGGCATTCACCGTCATCCGCCCGACGAAGCGTGCATTGTAGGTGAAGTCGAATTCGCCGAGGTCGAAGTTGGTGAACAGATTGGCTGCCCACAACGGCGTACCCAAAGTGCCGTGCACGCGCGTCGACCGTTCCGGATCCGTGATGAACGTGAAGTTCTCGCGGTTCAGGTTGTGGTTGACGACCGCACGAGCGTTCAGAACGATATTGTCGGTCAGATTGCCTCGGTAGGCGATTTCCGCGTCGATACCTTCCGCCTTCAGCTTTGCGAAGTTGAAGGGTTGGCTGACGAACGACGGTCCGATGCGTGGGAAGGTCAGGTTCGGGACCCCTGCAAAGGTACGATCGGCCTGACCGGCAAAGGTAAAGTCGAGCAGCGGATCGTCCGAACGACGGCGAGTGATTGCCGAGCAGAACGGATTGTCCAGACCGACCGGGTCGTCATAGCAGCGGTTGATGATCGCCTGAGCGCCCAGTGACGTGATCACCTGATTGACGGTGATGTTGTAGTAATCGACCGATAGGGTGAAGCCCGGAGCGAAGCTCGGCTGGAACACGGCACCGACAGTATAGCTGTCGCTGGTTTCAGGATCGAGGTTCGGATTGCCCTGGTTGACGCCGGAGATGCCCGACGCCGCAACGTTGGTCCAAGGACGCGTTTCACCTGCCACGACGATCGTCGTCGGAATGCCCGCCGCGGCGCAGTTACGTGCCCGGTTCGGATTCTGATTGATCACGGTCTGGCTGCATGGATCGACCAGACCGTTGAGGAAGGTTTCCGAGCTTGTCGAGAACAAGTCGCCGATATTTGGCGCCCGGACCGAACGACCGTAGCTGGCGCGCAGGCGAACGTCCGGAATCGGTGCGTAGATGATGCCGGCATTATACGCCCAGACCAGGCTGTCGCGTGTATTATAATCCGACGCGCGGACGGCGCCCTCGACCGACAGTTCATGCGCGAACGGGACGTTCGCCAACAGCGGAAGACGGATTTCGCCGAATACTTCCTTCACGTCCTGCGCGGGCGGATCGAATGCGCCGATTGCGTTCAGGAAGGACGCACCGCTGACGGTCAAATCGTCGAATGCCGAAAAGGCGTCGTCACGACGATATTCGGCACCGATGGCGAACCCGACAGGCCCGCCAGGCAGGTTGAAGAAGCCGCTCGTATCGCCCGACAGGAAGCCGACGACGTTGAACTGTTCTGCCCATTGCTCACGCGATGCGGTCTGGAGAACGTAATTGACCGCTTCGGGCGAACCACGCCCTTCGCCGAATACGTTCAGCGGACGACAATTGGGATCGGGCGACGTGGCGGGGTTGAGGTTGATGCGGCAGACAATATTGCCTGTCGCGTCGACTGCCGCATCAGTGGCCCAGTTGAACCGCTGAATGTTGATGTTGCCGCCGGTTTCATAATAGGTTTCGGTGCGACCCCAGCTTGCGGCCACTTCGTAGCGCAGGTTTCCGGCTGTCGACAACTCACCCGATGCACCCGCGACAATCCGATAGGTTTCTCGCTCATGATCTTCCGAGCGGGTGCCCAGATCATAATTGAAACGGAACGAGCTGAAGGTCTGCGTGCCGTTGATCACCGCCGCCGAATTGGGGTCATAGCCCATGATGTTGATGATCTGCTGGCGTGCCTGAGGAGTCAGGAAGGCGTTGTCCAGACGATAGCTCGCATTCAACACGCCGGTGACGAAGGTCGGCTGAGTTGATGTCTGATCCGCTAGAATGCGAACATATTTGGCTTCGAAGAACGGCTTGAAGGCAGGGCTGAAATCGCCGTTGATCAGCAGGTTTGCAGCAAAACGCTCGACCTGCGGGCGAAGCTGCGCTTCTTCCAGACCGGTCGAACCCAAGCCGCCGATCACCCCGCCGCCCAAGGGGCGAAGGTCGCCGGTCGGTACGCTGCGAACCAGATTGCCGAGCTGGTCAAACGCCCAATAATGCTGGAGGCCGCCGCCGGTGGGGCTGAACGAGTTGGGCACCAGACGGCCCTGCGGATCAGTCGTCACCGATGCGCAGCTGAGACGCAGGCGCGTGTCGTGACGTGCGCGTGCCGCCGGCGTCAGCGCGTCATATTGCGCGTTGGTCAGATACGGGCACGACGTTTGCAACATGCCGCCGCCGTTCAACTGCGGGAACCGCAAACCATCGACCAGGGTGGTGTTCGGGATGCCGTTGTTGTTGCGATTTGGTATCGTCGTGGTGGTTCGCGTGAGCGGGTTGTAGGTCGTGGTCGGTTCCGTCGTCGTGAACCCCGGGTACCCCGACAGGGCACCCGTGAACCCGTCGCGATCGCGCATCAGCAGCTGTTCGGAATAGGCGTATTCACCGGCGATCGCGATGTTCAGGCGATTGTCGAGCAGGTTCTTGCCGAAGACGCCGCTGATGAAGTGCGAACCGGCATCGCCTTCGTCCGAAATGCCGCCCTGACCGCGCAGGCTGATCCCTTCGAAGTCCTTGCGGAGCACGAAGTTGACGACGCCTGCGATGGCGTCCGAACCGTAAACAGCCGAATTGCCGCCGGTGACGACATCGACGCGTTCGAGCAGGTCGCTCGGGATCGTGTTGGTGTCGACGTCATAGGTGCCTGGCGACGAAGTGACGTGACGGCGGCCGTTGACGAGAACCAGCGTACGGGTCGTGCCCAGGCCGCGCAGGTCGAGTCGGTTGATACCGGCGGTGCCGATGAAACGGGTCGAGTTCGCCTGAGTAAAGGTCGACGACAGGGCTGGGAGTTCGCTCAGCGCGTCACCGATCGACAATTCGCCGCGATCCACAACCTCACGCGCCTCAACCGACGTGATCGGAACGGTCGACGACAAGTTCGGACGCGCGATACGCGATCCGGTCACGACAATGTCGCCAGACGAGGTTTGTTCGCTTTCGGTGACGCAAACGTTCTCGACCAGCTGCTGGCCGGGTTCGCAAACTTGTTCCGAACCAGTCTGACCGGTCGCTGCCTGTGCAAAGGCAACGCCCGGCAACGCCAGCGTGGCGGTGGCCAGAGCCGTTGCCGACAGCAACATCCTGTTTTTCATCTTATGCCCCTTATGTTCAGGCCAAGTCGCTGGCCTTCACCGATCAAAAAACTCGCAAAGGGCGCTGTGCGCAAGGCGAACCGTGGCTAAAACGGGATTTACGCGCCAAGCTGTGTTAATTTCGTCACATTGGTGCACTGCAGCAAAAATATTCACCAAGCGCAGAGTTGTGTTCATGTAACTAAGTTTCTGGCGGCGAGCGAAACGACGCGAGAATGCCTCATCGCTCCACGCAAACCGCGATTCCCATGCCGCCGCCGATGCACAATGTCGCGAGGCCTTTTTTGGCATCGCGGCGATTCATTTCGTAGATCAGCGTGGTCAGCACGCGGGCACCGGACGCGCCGATCGGGTGGCCGATGGCGATCGCGCCGCCATTGACGTTGACGCGGTCGGAGGACCAGCCGAGTTCCTTGCCGACGGCGAGCGCTTGGGCGGCAAATGCTTCGTTGGCTTCGATCAGGTCGAGGTCGGCGATCGTCCAGCCGGCCTTTTCCAGGGCCTTTTTGGACGCCGGGACGGGTCCGATGCCCATGACCGAGGGATCGACGCCGGCCGAGGCCCAGCTCTTGATCGTGGCGAGGGGCTTGATGCCCCGCTTCGCCGCTTCGTCGGCGCTCATCAGTACCACTGCCGCCGCGCCGTCGTTCAGGCCACTGGCGTTGGCGGCGGTGACGGTGCCGTCCTTCTTGAAGGCGGGACGCAGGCCGTTGACGCCGTCGATGGTCGCGCCCGCGCGGATATATTCGTCTTGGTCAACGACGGTGTCGCCCTTGCGGCCCTTGATCGTCACCGGCGCAATCTCGTCCTTGAACTTGCCCGCGGCGCGCGCGGCTTCGGCCTTGTTCTGCGAGGCGACGGCGAATTCGTCCTGTTCGGCGCGGGCGATCTGATATTGTTCGGCGAGGTTTTCCGCCGTGATCCCCATGTGATAGCCGTTGAAGACGTCGGTGAGGCCGTCCTTGATCATGGTATCGACCAGCGACACGTCGCCCATTTTGGTGCCGGGGCGCATCGACTGGGCGTGCGCGGACATCGACATCGATTCCTGACCGCCCGCGACGACGATGGTCGCGTCGCCGTTGGCGATCGCCTGCATGCCGAGCGCGACGGTGCGCAGGCCCGATCCGCAAACCTGATTGACGCCCCAGGCGGGCACTTCCTTGGGGATGCCGGCGGCCATCGACGCCTGACGCGCGGGGTTCTGGCCCTGGGCGGCGGTCAGCACCTGGCCCAGGATGACTTCGGAGACTTCCTCGCCCTTGACGCCTGCCTGCTCCAGCGCAGCCTCGATCGCGACGCGGCCCAGTTCGTGCGCGGGAACGCTTGCGAAACTGCCCAGGAAGCTGCCGACGGGGGTGCGCTTGGCGGCGGCGATGACGATGTCGGTCATGGAAAAGGCTCCTTGGGATCGAGGGTCGTTTGCGGCGCTATTTAGGAAAGGGAAGCGCGGTTAGCCAGTCCGCCAGCGGTTGCCACAGCGCGTCGCGCGCGCGGCTGCCGACGATCATGCCGACATGGCCGAGCGTCAGCGGGCGCAGATCGGCCAGTCCCGCGGCGCTGGCGGCGGGCACGATCCGGTCGGTGGTGGAGACGAATTCGACCGCCGGGCAGAGCAGGTCGTGCGGACGGACGCGCTCGGCTCCCACCCACCATTCGCCGCGTCCGGTCAGATCGGCGGCGAAAAAATCCTCGAACATCTGACGCCCGGCGGCATATGTGAGGGGGGCGCCGCCATTGGCCCAGTCCTCCAGCGCGAGGAAGGCGGCGAAGGCGGGGCTGGCCGGGTTGGTGTCGGCTAGCCGCTCAAACTTGGCGACCGTGCGCGCGGGGTCCATCCGCCAGAAGCCCGATTGCAGCACCTCCATCGGCACCAGGCCGAGCCGTTCGCACGCCGGTTGCGCCGCGCGCCACAGGTCGGCGATTTCGGCACGGGCGGCGTCTGGGAAGCCGGAGAAATGCCAGGGCGCGGCGATGGTCGCGACCGCCGGGCTGTCGAGCGCGCACGCGGCCGCCAGCGCGATGGTGCCGCCCAGGCAATAACCGACCAGCACCGGCGCGGGATCGACATGCCGCAACAAGGGCAGCAGCAACCGCTCGACATGCGCGGTGACATCCTGATCGCGGTCGGTGGGATCGGGCGAGCCCCAATCGACCAGCATCGGGCGGAGGCCCTGCGTCGCCAGCCATTCGAGCAGCGAATTGCCCTTGGCCAGATCGAGTACGAAGGGCGGGTTGATGAGCGAGGGGATGAATACGACCGGTCGCCCCGCGCCGCCATAGTCGCGCAAGGTTGCGCGATCTGCGCTGGCGACCACCGGTTTGGGCGGGCGCGGCGGCGGGCGGGGGGCGTCCTGATATGACTTCAATCCCGCCAGTGCACGGCGACGCGCATCGCGATTTGCTGCGGTGCTTTCGCGCAGCAAATCGAGGAAAAGCGGGAGCGGGCGCGGTCCGTGTTGCGGCGCGTCAAGAAAGGGTGTTAGGGTCGGATCAATCACCTAAGGGGGCACCCATGCGCAAGACTGCGACCACCGACGGTCCCGTTATCATCAAGAAATACGCCAATCGGCGGCTGTATAACACCGAAAGCTCATCCTACATCACGCTCGACCACCTGGCCGCGATGACGCGCGAGGGGCGCGATTTCAAGGTCATCGATGCAAAGAGCGAAGACGACATCACGCACAACGTGCTGACCCAGATCATCATGGAGGAAGAGGCGCGCGGCGGGCACAACATGCTGCCGGTCAATTTCCTGCGCCAGCTGATCAGCCTGTATGGCGACAGCATGCAGACGATGGTGCCCGGCTATCTGGAAGCGTCGATGGACAGTTTCCGCCGCAACCACGAACAGTTCAAGACCGCGGTCGAGGGTGCGTTCGCGAACACCCCCTTCGCCGAAATCGCCAAGCGCAACATGGCGATGTTCGAAGCCGCGGCCCAGGCGTTCAAGCCGGGCGAGGGCGGGGCGGCAGCGCATGCTGCGAACGGCAGCAAGGACGACGAGATCGCGGCGCTCCGCGCGGAGCTCTCGAAATTGCAGGACAAGGTCGAGAAGCTGGGGAAGTAAGGGGCGGGGCATACTTCCTCACCCGTCTCATTTTCCGATTGCCCCAACGGGTGGGGATTTAGCCAAGCAGGCGGCTGAGCGTTGTGCGGTAGCTTGCCTCGATCGCCGCTCGCGCAAAGTGCCGTCCGCCTTCCACCACGCATACCCCATGCCGCCACACCCGGTCGATCGCGGCGCGGCCGCCTGCGAAGATCAGCGCGTCGATCCATCCGTCGCGGGTGCGGCCGATCATCGCGATGTGGTTGGGGGCGAGGCTTATCAGGTCGGCGCTTGCGCCCACCGCGATCCCGCCCTTGACGCCCAGCGCCTGGGCGCCGCCCGCGACGCTCGCGGCGAACAGGCTCGCGCCCGTCGATGCGCCGCTGGCCGCCAACAGGTTGCGCCCGCACTGCGTCAGTCGCTGGCCATATTCGAGCAGGCGCAACTCCTCCGCCATGTCGATCAGGACGTTGGAGTCCGAGCCGACGCCGAACCGTCCGCCAGCGTCGCGGAATGCGCGCGCGGGAAAGATGCCGTCGCCCAGATTGGCCTCGGTAATCGGGCACAGGCCGACGACTGCGCGGCTGGCGGCGATCCCTGAGACTTCCGCTGGCGTGACATGGGTGGCGTGGACCAGGCACCAGCGTTGATCCACGCTCGCGTGATCGAGCAGCCATTCGACCGGGCGCTGGCCGCGCCAGACGACGCAATCCTCGACCTCGCGGACCTGCTCGGCGATGTGGATGTGGAGCGGTGCGGCGGTTCGTAGTGCCGCGATCGCGGTCAGTTCTTCGGGCGTCACCGCGCGCAGGCTGTGCGGGGCGATCCCGACCACTGCGTCGGGCAGGGCGGCGACCGCTCGCTCGCTTGCTTCGAGCAGGCGCGCGAAACCGTCGAGATCGTTCACGAACCGGCGCTGGCCTTCGCCCGGCGGAGCGCCGCCGAAGCCGGAATGCGCGTAGAATACCGGGAGCAGCGTCAGGCCGATGCCGGTTGCATCCGCCGCGCGGGCGAGCGCCGCGCCCATTTCCGCCGGGTCGGCATGGCCGCTGCCGTCGGGCGCGTGGTGGAGATAGTGGAACTCGCCGACGCGGGTGAAGCCGGACTCCAGCATCTCGACCTGCGCCATTGCGGCGATGGCGGTCAGATCGTCGGGCGTGATGCGTTCGACGAAGCGGTACATCGCCTCGCGCCACGTCCAGAAACTGTCGTCGCTTGCCCCCCGCACTTCGGCCAACCCCGCCATTGCGCGCTGGAATGCGTGGCTGTGGAGATTGGGCATGCCGGGAAGTGCGACCGCATGGCATTCGTCCTCGGCGCGTGGCGAAGCCCCGGTTTCGATCGCCGCGACCCGCCCGGCGGCGATGGTCAGCCGCACGTCGGATGTCCAGCCCGAGGGCAGCAGCGCGTGATCGAAATGGAGCGTCGTGTCGGCCATGCGGTTCGTCCGGCAAAGTGCGCAGCCGCTCTACACATCGCGGCGCATCCGTGCCAACAGAGCATAACAAGATTTCAGGGAGTGGAACTTATCTTGCGCTGCGATACGCTGTGGACCGATGCACGGCTGGCGACCCTGACGGGTGCCGGGCTGGGGGTGGTCGAGCGCGGTTGCGTCGCGGCAAAGGATGGCGCGATCGTCCATGTCGGGACGATGGCGGATGCTTCTGGCTTCGATGCGGTCGAGACGATCGCGTGCGATGGCCGCTGGATCACGCCGGGGCTGGTCGATTGCCACACCCACTTGGTCCATGGCGGCGACCGGGCGCATGAATTCGAGCTGCGGCTGGCGGGGGCGTCCTATGAGGAGATTGCGCGCGCAGGCGGCGGGATCGTATCGACGATGCGGGCAACGCGCGACGCTGACGAGGCCAGGCTGGTGGCGAGCGCGCTCCCCCGGCTCGACGCGTTGATCGCCGAAGGCGTGACCACGGTCGAGGTCAAGTCGGGCTATGGCTTGAGCACCGACCATGAAGCCAAGATGCTGCGCGCAGGCCGCGCGCTGGCCGAGCATCGCGCCGTGCGGGTGGCGACGACCTTCCTCGGCGCGCACGCGCTGCCGCCCGAATATGCGGGCGACGCCGACGGCTACATTGACGCGGTTTGCGACGGCATGCTGCCCGCGATCACCGCGCAGGGGCTGGCCGATGCGGTCGATGCGTTCTGCGAGGGCATCGGCTTCACCGCCGAACAGACCGAGCGGGTGTTCGGGGCGGCGAAGAAGCATGGCCTGCCGGTCAAGCTCCATGCAGAGCAACTGTCCAACCAGCATGGCGCCGCGCTCGCCGCGCGATATGGCGCGCTGTCGGCGGATCATCTCGAACATCTCGACGAGGCGGGAATCTCGGCGATGGCGGCGGCAGGGACGGTCGCGACGTTGCTGCCCGGCGCCTATTATTTCGTGCGCGAGACCAAGCTGCCGCCCGTCGACGCCTTGCGCGCAGCGGGCGTGCCCATTGCGCTCGCGACCGATTGCAATCCGGGGACGTCGCCGCTGACCTCGCTGCTGCTGGTAATGAACATGGGCGCGACCCTGTTCCGCCTGACCGTGGACGAGTGCATCGCGGGGGTGACGCGCGAGGCGGCCCGCGCGCTGGGGATGCAGGACCGTATCGGCACGCTGGAGGCGGGCAAGGCGTGCGACCTTGCCATCTGGGACATCGAGCGGCCGGCGGAACTCGTCTATCGTATGGGATATAACCCGCTCCACAGCCGGGTATTCGGAGGAAAGACAGCGTGATCGTGTTGCGGCCGGGCGAAGTAAGCCTGGGGGATTGGCGAAGCATCTGGGGCGGCTCGCCCGCGCGACTGAACGACAGCGCGCATGGGGCGATTGCCGAAAGCGCAGCGGCGGTCGAGCGCATCATCGCGCGCGGAGAACCGGTGTACGGGATCAACACCGGCTTCGGGAAGCTCGCCAGCGTACGGATCGACGATGCCGATCTCACAACGCTACAGCGCAACATCGTGCTGAGCCACGCGGCGGGGGTCGGCGCGCCGTCGCCTACGGGCGTCGTGCGGCTGATGATGGCGCTGAAGCTCGCCAGCCTGGGGCAGGGCGCGTCGGGGGTGAAGCCCGCGACGATCGCGCTGCTGGAGGCGATGCTGGGCAAGGGGCTGGTGCCGGTGATTCCGTGCCAGGGTTCGGTCGGCGCGTCGGGCGATCTGGCGCCGCTGTCGCACCTCGCCGCGACGATGATCGGCGTGGGCGAGATCGCGGTCGGGGGCGAGAGATTGCCCGCCGCCGATGCGCTGGCGAAGGCGGGTCTCCAACCGCTCGAACTTGGTGCCAAGGAAGGGCTGGCGCTGCTCAACGGCACGCAATTCTCGTGCGCCAATGCGCTCGCCGGGCTGTTCCAGGCCGAGGACCTGTTCCGCGCCGCGCTGGTGACGGGCGCGCTGTCCACCGAGGCGGCCAAAGGTTCCGACACGCCGTTCGACCGCCGTATCCACCAGCTTCGCCGCCATGCCGGGCAGATCGCGGTGGCGGATGCCCTGCGCGGACTGATGGCGGGCAGCGCGATCCGCGCCAGCCACGCCGTCGATGATCCGCGCGTGCAGGACCCCTATTGCCTGCGTTGCCAGCCGCAGGTGATGGGCGCGTGCCTCGACCTGCTGCGCCAGGCGGCGGCGACGCTTTCGACCGAGGCAAATGGCGTCAGCGACAACCCGCTGATCTTTGCGGACACCGACGAAGCGCTATCGGGCGGCAATTTCCACGCTGAGCCGGTCGCCTTCGCCGCAGACATGATCGCGATGGCGATCTGTGAGATCGGGTCGATTGCCGAGCGCCGGATCGCGATGCTGGTCGATCCGGCGCTGTCGGGCCTGCCTGCGTTCCTGACACCAAAGCCCGGCCTCAATTCGGGGTTTATGATCCCGCAGGTCACCGCGGCGGCGCTCGTGTCCGAGAACAAGCAGCGCGCCTATCCGGCCAGCGTCGATTCGATCCCGACCAGCGCCAATCAGGAGGATCATGTGTCGATGGCCGCGCATGGGAGCAGGCGGTTGCTCGACATGGCGGACAATCTGCGCGGCGTGATCGCGATTGAATGGCTGGCGGCGGCGCAGGGCTGCGATTTCCATGATGGGCTGCGCTCGTCCGAGACTTTGGAGGCAGCGCGCGCAATGCTCCGCGGCGAGGTGCCGACGCTGACCGACGACCGGCATTTCCACCCTGACATCGCCGCCGCCGCCGCGCTGGTCGATCGGCTGGGCGAGGGGCGGGGGTTGCCGGGGGTCGAGGCGTGAGCGACTGGCTGCACGTCACGCGCGGCACCGCGCCGCTGATCGTCAGCGTGCCGCACGCGGGCACCACGATCCCCGATGACCTGGTGCCGCGTCTGCAATCGTCTTGGCTGGCCAAGCGCGATGCTGATTGGTGGGTGGACCGGCTATATGATTTCGCAAGCGATATGGGCGCGACGCTGATCCGCACCGACATCTCGCGCACGGTGATCGACATGAATCGCGATCCCAGCGGCGCATCGCTTTATCCGGGGCAGGCGACGACGGGGCTGTGTCCGACCGAGACGTTCGACGACGATCCGCTGTGGCTGGAAGGCAGCGAGCCCGACGCGGCAGAGATCGAACGGCGTCACGCGAAATATTTCGCACCCTATCACGCGGCAATCCGCGCCGAGATCGACCGGCTGCGCGCGATGCACTCCGCCATCGTCCTCTACGACGCGCATTCGATCCGCAGCCATGTGCCGCGCCTGTTCGCCGGCGAATTGCCGGTGTTCAACATCGGCACCGACGGCCGGCGGACCTGCGCGCCCGAATTGCAGTGGGCGGTCGAGCGGACTTGCGCCGCGACCGGACTGCCGACCATCAGCAACGGGCGGTTTCGCGGCGGCTGGATCACGCGGCATTACGGCGCACCCGACCAGGACGTCCATTCGATCCAGATGGAGCTGGCGATGCGCGGTTATCTGCGCGAGCCTGACGGGGCATCGACGCCGGATAACTGGCCGGTGGCGTATGACGAAGCCTTTGCCGAACCGATGCGCGCGCATCTGCGCGGCGTGCTGGAGGCGTGTTTGAACTTTGCCGATACCGCGACATGACACCCCCTCCGTTTGTTTCGAGCGAAGTCGAGAAACGTGATCGGAACGCCCATCCAGCGTTTCTCGACTTCGCTCAAAACGAACGGGGTGGGGATTCGAAGACCAGATTTGATTGAGAGACTAATATGAACCGCCGCGACAACAGCCGTATCATTCGCGCCGCCACCGGCACCGAACTTTCCGCCAAAAGCTGGCTGACCGAAGCGCCGCTCAGGATGCTGATGAACAATCTCGACCCCGACGTGGCCGAAAATCCGCAGGAACTCGTCGTCTATGGCGGCATCGGCCGCGCCGCGCGCGACTGGAACGCCTATGACCGGATCGTCGAGACGCTGAAGCGGCTGGAGGACGATCAGACCCTCCTCATCCAGTCGGGCAAGCCGGTCGGCGTGTTCCCGACCCATGCGGATGCGCCGCGCGTGCTTTTCGCCAATTCGAACCTCGTCCCGCATTGGTCGACGTGGGAGCATTTTGCCGAACTCGATGCCAAGGGGCTGGCGATGTACGGCCAGATGACCGCGGGTTCGTGGATCTATATCGGCAGCCAGGGGATCGTCCAGGGCACCTACGAAACCTTCGTCGAAATGGGCCGCCAGCATTATGGCGGCGACCTGAAAGGGCGCTGGCTGCTGACCGCGGGCCTGGGCGGGATGGGCGGCGCACAGCCGCTGGCGAGCGTGATGGCGGGCGCGTCGTGCCTGGCGATCGAATGCCAGCCGAGCCGCATCGAGATGCGGGTGCGCACCGGCTATCTCGATCACAGTACCACCAGTATCGACGAGGCGATGGCCGTCATCGACGCGGCGACGGAGGAGGGGCGCGCCGTTTCGGTCGGGCTGCTCGGCAATGCGGCGGAACTGCTGCCCGAGATGTTCGCGCGCGGCATCCGTCCCGACCTGCTGACCGACCAGACCAGCGCGCATGACCCGGTGAACGGCTATCTCCCCGCCGGGTGGAGCCTCGCCGAATGGGCCGAACGTCGGACAAGCGATCCGGCCGGCGTCGCGGCGGCGGCCAAGGCGTCGATGGCGGTCCATGTCCGCGCGATGCTCGACTTCCAAAGCGCGGGCGTGCCGACGGTCGATTACGGCAACAACATCCGCCAGGTCGCGAAGGACGAAGGGGTCTCCAACGCGTTCGACTTCCCCGGTTTCGTCCCAGCCTATATCCGCCCGCTCTTCTGCCGCGGCGTCGGCCCGTTCCGCTGGGTCGCGCTGTCGGGCGATCCGGAGGATATCGCCAAGACCGACGCCAAGGTGAAGGAGCTGATCCCCGACGACGCGCACCTCCACAACTGGCTCGACATGGCGGCAGCACGCATCCACTTCCAGGGCCTTCCGGCGCGCATCTGCTGGGTCGGTCTGGGCGACCGCCATCGGCTGGGCCTGGCGTTCAACGAGATGGTGGCGTCGGGAGAGCTGAAAGCCCCCATCGTCATCGGTCGCGATCATCTCGATTCAGGATCGGTCGCCAGCCCCAATCGCGAAACCGAAGCAATGGCCGACGGATCGGACGCGGTCAGCGACTGGCCGCTTCTGAACGCGCTGCTCAACACCGCCAGCGGCGCGACGTGGGTATCGCTGCACCATGGCGGCGGGGTCGGCATGGGCTATTCGCAGCATTCGGGTATGGTCATCGTGGCCGACGGCACCCCCGCCGCGGCAAGGCGCCTTGCGCGCGTGCTGTGGAACGACCCCGCAACCGGCGTGATGCGGCATGCCGATGCGGGGTATGAAAGCGCGCAGAACTGGGCGCGGGAGAAGGGGCTGGATTTGCCGAATATTGCCTGACCGTCTCCCTGTGAGAATGACTTACTGGATGCGTTTCACTTTTACTGAGCGCGAATTGCCGATTTTTGCGCTGTAACTGCCCAGGATTCCGGCCTCTATCTTAACCGGCTCGCCAACACGCGGAAAGAAGGTGGACCGGGCATCGGTCGTCTGCCAGCGGCTCTCGTCGGCAAGCCCAAGGTCCCATCGATTGCCCCCGGCGGAACGCGCACTCGTCAGCGTGGATTCGATTTCACGAACTTCGGGTTCGTCTGCCTCGCTGCCGCCGAACAGCCTGATTCGCGGCAAAGAAAACCCGAACAGCGACCGCTTTGCCCGCCGAACGTCGGCGCGATCCAGTACGACGATTTCCCGCTTCTCTCGCGCATCGGCAAAGGTACCCGCAGCGCGGTCGAAACAAGCCAGCCGCTCGGTCGGCTCCGCGATCTGTCGACACGACAGCAACCCGTCCGTCAGGGCGCTCGACGACTGGCCGGTGCGATCCTGCGCGGTTGCGGGGGTCGTCAGCAGCACGGCAACCATAGTGCCGACGGGTAATCGCATCTCGTATCCTTCCAGTGAACTGGCCTGGCAGGTGTAAAGCGCGATGTGGGGCAGCGCAATTGCACACACAATCGTTTCGCGATTATCGCGATTCCCTCGTACGTTCATGGCAAATGACAATTGTGTGACGCGAAAAACACAGGGTCGATCCAAAAGCGGGACGACCTCAAATTGCCATTGTGAGCCAAGTGGCGATTTCGATAGACAGGCGCATGATAGCCATAGGGCTATTCAGGGAGAGGCGGTGTTTCCGTCGATCAAGAAGGATTTATCAGGTCATGAAATCACAGATGCGCGCAAGTCTGCTTGCGTCGACCCTGTTGTTCGGTGCGACGATGGTGGCCGCGCCGGCCCTCGCACAAGTTGGTCCGGCCACCGCCCAGTCCGCTCAGCAGGCCCAGGAAGACGCAGGCACGCAGGGGGGCGAAATCGTCGTGACTGGCACTCTGGTTCGCAATCCGAACCTTGAGCAGTCTTCACCCGTTACCTCGGTGTCGAGCGAAGAGCTCGAACTGCGCCAGACCAATACTGCCGAGCAATTCCTGCGCGAACTGCCCGGTGTGGTTCCCAGCATCGGTTCGGCGGTCAACAACGGCAACGGTGGCGCGTCGTTCGTCAACCTCCGCGGCCTCGGTTCGAACCGCAACCTGGTGCTCCTGGACGGCAAGCGCATCGCTCCGGCGGGCCTGGCTGGCGTGGTCGATCTGAACAACATCCCGCTCGCACTGGTTGAACGTACCGATATTCTGACCGGCGGCGCTTCGACCACCTATGGTGCAGACGCGGTTTCGGGTGTCGTCAACTTCATCACCAAGCGTGATTTCGCCGGTGTCGACCTGGCAGTCAGCAATCAGATCACCGAGCGGGGCGATGGTGCGGTGTTCCGCGCCGATCTGACCATCGGTGCGAATTTCGACGACGGTCGCGGCAACGCGGTGTTCAGCGTCGGTTACCAGCAGGCCGATCCGGTGCTGCAGGGTGATCGCGATTTCTCGCGCTTCAACATCGATTCCTACTCGGGCCAGGCTGGCGGTTCGGGCACGACCGTGCCTGGTCGATTCACCGGCCTCGGCTTGGGCACTGCGCAGCAGATCGATCCGACGACCGGTGCGCTGGTTCCGACGTTCGCGCTGTTCAACTTCAACCCGCAGAACATCTTCCAGACGCCGTTCGAGCGTTACAACATGTTCGGTTCGGCACGGTACGAGGTCACCGACGGGATCGAGGTCTATTCGCGCGGCCTGTTCTCGAAGAACACCGTTCAGACGGTCATCGCGTCCTCCGGTACGTTCGGCAACGCGCTCACCATTCCGTTCTCGAACCCCTATCTTCCGGCGGCCGCACGCAACCAGATCTGCGCGTCGCAGGGTCTGACCGTCGCGCAATGTACCGCAGCGGCGGCTGCAACCAACCCGAACGATCCGAACTACCGCACCTTCACGTCGAACGTGTTCCGCCGGTTTGTCGAAGCGGGTCCGCGCCTGTCGACCTACAGCACCACCATCTTCGATTACGAAGCGGGTGTGCGCGGGGACATCACCAGCAACATCGGCTTCGATATTTCGGGTGGTTACGGCGAAAGCGAAAACGTCCAGCGCCAGAGCGGCAACGGCACGTTGTCGCGTCTGCGTCAGGCGGCACTCGCCACCAACACCCAGACCTGCCTTACCGACACCAATGGCTGCGTTCCGATCAACCTGTTCGGCGACGTCGGCAGCATCACCGCCGATCAGCTTGGCTTCCTGCTGGGTGTGACCAACAGCACCGTGACGCAGACCTCGCTTGCTCAGGCACGCGGGATCATCAACGGCGATCTGGGCTTCGCCAGCCCGTTCGGCACGAACCCGATCTCGTTCGCGGTCGGTGCGGAATATCGCAAGTACACGGCGGCAGTCATCTCCGACGAACTGACCCAGCGTCCGAACGAAGTTCTGGGCAATGGTGCGGCATCGCCGGACATCGCCGGTGAGTATGACGTTGTCGAAGGCTTTGCCGAACTGATCGTTCCGCTGGTCGAGGATCGGCCCTTCTTCCACAGCCTGACCGTCGAAGGCGGTATCCGCGTGTCGGAATACTCCACCGCCGGTGACAGCTTCACCTGGAAGGCTGGCGGTTCGTGGGAGCCGGTGCCGAGCCTGAAAATCCGCGGCAACTATCAGAAGGCGTCGCGCGCGCCCAACATCGGCGAACTGTTTGCGCCGGTCGTGACCGGCCTCGACAACTCGGCGAGCGATCCGTGCGCCGGGCCGAACGTGACGGCGGGCTCCCCGCTGGGTGCGGTCTGCGCGGCTCAGATCGTCGCTGGCGGTGCAACCCCGGCACAGGCCAATGCGCTGCTCGGCAACATTCCGCTGCCCTCGGCTGGCCAGATCAACGTCAGCGGTGGCGGCAACCCGAATCTGGGTCTCGAAACGGCGAACACCTGGACGGTCGGTGCGATCCTCCAGCCCGATTTCCTGCCCGGCTTCAACGCCAGCGTCGATTACTACAACATCAAGGTGCGTGACGCGATCACCTCGCCGACGGTCGGCGACGTGTTCAACGCCTGCTACTTCCCGCTCCAGGCGCCGACCTCTGCAGCGTGTCAGGCGATCGGCCGCGATCCCATCGACGGCAGCCTGAACGGCACTGCCACGGGTCTGGCGCTGCCGCTTTCGAACCTTGGCCGGATCGAAACCGACGGTATCGATGTTGCGCTCAACTATCGCCGTCAGTTCGGCTTTGGTGGCCTGGCATTGTCGTTCATCGGCAACTGGACCAACAGCAGCCGGTTCCAAGCGACTCCGACCTCGATCGACCGCGAATGCGTCGGCTATTACAGCGTGAACTGCCCGTCGATCCAGCCGGAGTTCAGCTTCACCCAGCGCACGACGCTGACCTTCGGGTCGGTCGATGTTTCGCTGCTGTGGCGCTTCATCGACGAAGTCCAGTATGAGCCGCTGGCTCTGCAGGACGACATCGATGCCTTCGGAGTAGGCCCGCTCGAGGAATTCCGCACCATCGGCGCGGAGCATTATTTCGATCTGTCGACCCGTTTCTCGGTCACCGACAATTTCGAAATGACCGTGACGGCAATGAACCTGTTCGACAACCAGCCGAAGCTGGTCGGTGCGTCGATCGGCTCGACCGCCTACAACAGCGGCAACGTGTATCCGTCGACCTACGACGCATTGGGTCGTCGTTTCGCGGTCGGTGCGCGGCTGCGCTTCTGACCTCGGCTTAAAAACCAATCAACTCGGGGGGGGGTGGTCTTCGGACCGCCCCCTTTTTTTGTCCATTTCGATTTCACATGCGATGATTGACCGGGCGGCTATCCCCGATAGGATGGGGTTGAACTTGTCTTCGGGAAACCATGTCATGATTTTAGCCGCGATGCTCATCACAATGGCGTCACCTGCGCAGGCGCAGACCAAAGCTCCTGCTGAGAAGCAGGAGGCCGGCGATAAGCTGGTTTGCAAGCGCATTCAGGAAATTGGCAAACTTGCATCACGCAAGCGCGTATGTTTGACCCCGGCTGAATGGGAGCAGGTGGCCCGTCAGGGACAGGAACTGGGCAGGTCCATGCAGCCGGCCCTTACCACCCCAAACCAATAGAACACGTCCAACCCCAAGGATTGGGTCATGCGCAAGTCAGCACCAGCGCCCCGTCGCCTTCGTCTACCCTGACCACGGCGCCGTCCTTGACCTCGCCGCGGAGGATCATATCCGCGAGCGGGTCTTGCAGATAGCGTTGCACCGCGCGTTTCAGCGGGCGGGCGCCGTAGACGGGGTCGTAGCCGACGCGACCGAGCCAAGCCTTGGCGGCATCGGTGAGTTCGACGGTGATCTTGCGGTCGGCGAGCAATTTGCCGAGGCGCGCGACCTGGATGTCGACGATCGGGGCCATGTGCTCCGCCGCCAAGCGGTGGAACAGGATGATTTCGTCGAGGCGGTTAAGGAATTCCGGGCGGAAATGGCCGCGGACGATCTCCATCACCTGCGGCTCGACGCTTTCGACGCTTTCACCATCGGCGAGATTGGCGAGATACTGGCTGCCCAGATTGCTTGTCAGGATGACCAGGGTGTTGGCGAAATCGACGGTGCGGCCCTGGCCGTCGGTCAGGCGTCCGTCGTCGAGCATCTGCAACAGCACGTTGAACACGTCGGGGTGCGCCTTTTCGACCTCGTCGAACAGGATCACCTGATAGGGGCGGCGGCGGACGGCTTCGGTCAGCACGCCGCCTTCCTCGTAACCGACATAGCCGGGAGGCGCGCCGAGCAGGCGGGCGACCGAGTGCTTCTCCATGAATTCGCTCATGTCGATGCGGACCATTGCGGAGGCGTCGTCGAACAGGAATTCGGCAAGCGCCTTGGTCAATTCGGTCTTGCCGACGCCGGTCGGCCCCAGGAACAGGAACGAGCCGAGCGGGCGGTTGGGATCCTGTAGCCCGGCGCGGCTGCGGCGGACGGCGGTGGAAACCGCCTTGACCGCTTGCGCCTGACCGATCACTCGCTTGCCGAGTGCGGCCTCCATGTTGAGCAGCTTCTCGCGCTCGCCCTCCAGCATCCTGTCGACCGGAATGCCGGTCCAGCGGCTGACGACACCGGCGATGTCGTCGGCGGTCACTTCCTGACGGAGCATGGCGCTCTGCGAGGCGCTGGCCGCTTCGAACAGTTGCTTCTCCAGCGTCGGGATGGTGCCGTAGGTAAGCTCCGACATCCTGGCGAGATCGCCGGCACGCTGAGCCTGCTCAAGGTCCTGTCGAGCAGCGTCCAATTGTTTGCGCAGGTTGGCTTCGGAATGGAGCTTGTCCTTTTCCGCGAGCCAGCGTGTCGTCAGTTCCGACAATTCCTGCTCGAGATTGACGAGCGTCTCCTGAAGCTGTTCGAGCCGTCCTTTCGAGGCCCAATCGCTTTCCTTCTTAAGCGCCTCGGCCTCGATCTTCATCTGGATGATGCGGCGATCGAGCGCCTCGATCTCCTCGGGCTTCGACTCGACTTC
This sequence comes from Pseudomonadota bacterium, assembly GCA_023418595.1. Lineage (GTDB taxonomy): Bacteria > Pseudomonadota > Alphaproteobacteria > Sphingomonadales > Sphingomonadaceae > Sphingomonas. The sequence continues at coordinate 354,343 of JAEZZI010000006.1, read as the reverse complement.
CATACGGATACGGCTGGCGGCTTCGTCCATCAGGTCGATCGCCTTGTCGGGGAGGAAACGGTCGGTGATGTAGCGGTTGCTGAGCGTTGCGGCAGCGACGATCGCACCATCGGTGATGCGGACATCGTGGTGCGTTTCGTATTTCTCTTTCAGTCCGCGCAAGATCGAAATCGTGTCCTCGACTGTGGGCTCGCCGACAAACACGGGCTGGAAGCGCCGCTGGAGCGCAGGGTCCTTCTCGACATATTTGCGATATTCGTCGAGCGTGGTCGCACCGATGCAATGGAGTTCGCCGCGAGCGAGCGCAGGCTTTAGCAGATTGCCCGCGTCCATCGCGCCTTCGGATTTGCCGGCGCCGATCAGCGTATGCATTTCGTCGATGAACAGGACGATCTGGCCCTCGGCGCCCTTCACTTCGTCAAGCACGCCCTTCAGCCGTTCCTCGAACTCGCCGCGATATTTCGCGCCAGCGATGAGCGACCCCATGTCGAGCGCCATCAGCGTGCGGTCCTTCAAGCTATCCGGCACGTCGCCATTGGCGATGCGCAGCGCGAGGCCTTCGGCGATCGCGGTCTTGCCAACGCCGGGGTCGCCGATCAGGACGGGGTTGTTCTTGGTCCGGCGCGCGAGGATCTGCACCGTGCGGCGAATTTCCTCGTCGCGGCCGATGACGGGGTCGAGCTTGCCATCCTTTGCCGCCTGGGTCAGGTCGCGGGCGAATTTCTTGAGCGCATCGTAGCGATCCTCCGCACCTGCGGTGTCGGCGGTGCGACCACCGCGCAGCGAATTGATCGCGGCGTTCAGCCCCTCAGGCGTGACGCCCGCGGCGGCCAGCGCCTTGCCCGCGGCAGTGGTGGGGGAGAGGACCAGTGCAAGCAACATGCGTTCGACGGTGACGAAGCTGTCGCCTGCCTTTTTCGCGACCTGTTCGGCGGTGTCGAGCACGCGCACCGCGTCATTGTCGAGGCCCGGCGTTTGCTGCGCGCCGCCGCCGGAAACGGCGGGAATCTTGGCAAGCGCCGCGTCGGTTTCGGCCAATGCACGGGCGGGGTCGCCGCCCGCGGTCCGGATAAGGCCCGACGCCATGCCTTCCTTGTCGTCGAGCAATGCCTTCAGCAGATGCTCGGGGGCGATGCGCTGGTGGCTTTCGCGTATGGCGATGGTCTGCGCTGCCTGGAGGAAGCCCTTGGCGCGGTCGGTGAATTGCTCGAGGTTCATATCTGGCCCCTGTTTAGGTCTTGCCGCAATGTGGTGTTGCCATTGTGCAACACAAGGGGTTCCTACCCGGCACGGGGAGGGGAACCATGCGCAGCATGGTGTACGAGGTTATCCACGAGCGTGGCACTGCGTGGAACGCCCCCTCCGTCAGCGTTTTGCGCTGCCACCTCCCCGTACTGGGGAGGCTTTGGGCCGCGTCGCTGTCGGCATGTCCGGCGCGGTCTTGGCGAACGGGCTGTCCGCATACCAGCGCGGGGCCTGGTCAACGTCCGCCATCTCCCGCGCGATCGCGTAATTGACCCGCGCGAATTTGGCCGCCGCGTTCCAGTCGAAGGGCAGGTCCACCTGGTCGCTTGGCTGATGATAATGCGTCTTCAGGAAGTCGCGGAACTTGGCTTCGCCGCCATTGGCGAAACCGGTCATCAGGAACACCGACGGCACGCCCGCTTGGACAAAGCTGTAATGATCCGATCGCATGAAGAGGTTTTCCTCGGGCATCGGATCGGGCGACAGGGTGACGCCCTCGGTCGCTGCGGCGCTGGCGACGATCGGCCCCATCGTCGAATGTTCGGCGCCGAATGCGACGACATCGGTGAAATCATAAAGCAGCACCGGCATGTCGAGATTGACGACCGACACAATCTTCTGCCCGGCGACCACCGGGTTCTTGGCCAGCCACTCAGACCCCAGCAGGCCGTGTTCCTCTCCGGTGACCGCCGCAATCAAGATGGTGCGGCGGGGCGGCTTGCCCGATTGCTGGAAGGAGCGGGCGACTTCCAGCATGGATGCAATGCCGCTGGCATTGTCCATCGCGCCATTGTGGATCTTGTCCTCGCCTTCCGCGCCTTCGTCGACGCCGACATGGTCGAGATGCGCCATCAGCAGCACCGCTTCGCCTTTCAGCGCCGGGTTGCTGACGGGGATCATGCCGATGACATTGGGGCTGGTGAAATTGCGGGCCTGAACCGCGCCATCGAACGCGATGCGCTGTTTCAGCGCGAACGGCTTTACCGCGCGGTTGGCATCGACATCGGCGAGTACGCCTTTGAAATCGCGCGATGACCCCGCGAACAGCGCGGCGGCCCCTTCGTGGTTGAGGATTCCGAAGGGGGTGGTTTCTCCGGCAGTCGGCTCCTTCTTGCCGCCCAGTGCAATCTGGCCGCCCGACAATTGGTGGCGGACCGCGGCGAAGGGAATCTGCTTGGTCTGTTCGCTGTCGAACAAGTTGATGACCGCCACCGCGCCGCGATCGATCGCGACCTCCGACTTGCCGGTCATCAGTTCCTGCGCGCGCTCCTCTGCGATGCCGTCGGGCAGGCCATAGAACATGACGACGGTCTTGCCGCGCACGTCCAGCCCCGCATAATCGTCGCGCTTCGATGCCGGGTCGACCACGCCATGGCCCACGAATACGGCGTCGGTCTGTACCGGCTTTGCGGTTGCGGGCATGCGAAGGACAGCATTGTCGCCCAACGCTGCGCCACCCGGCAAGGTGATGCGCGGTGGGTTGTCGGTCGATGCCACGGTCTGGCTGAACGGCACCTGCTGATACCAGCCGCCATCGACCGCGGGTTCCAGCCCGAGCGCGCGATATTGGGTCGCGACGTAGCGCGCGGCGATGTCGTAGCCCGGCGTGCCGGTGTCGCGCCCTTCGAGTAGATCATCCGACAGGAAGGTGACGTGCGCCTCCATTGCTGCGGGCGTGATGACGCTGCGCGCCGGATCGGCGGTCTGCGCGACGCTAATCGGCGCGGTCGAAAGAAGCAGGGCAGTCGCGAAAGTCAGCACGCGCATCGGGTTTCAAGCTTTCCAATCGGTTGCGAGGTCGCCATGGTCTAACGCAACCGCGCGCTGTCGCAAGCGCATAACACACCTGGCGCGGATTGCAGGGGGATGGCGATGAAGTGGTTGCGGCGTGTCGGGATCGGGCTGGTCCTGCTGGTGGCGTTCGTCGCCATCGGGCTGGCTGTATGGGAACCGCTGGCGTCCACGCCCGGCGACGCGCCGCCCGCGCGAGATTACGACGTGGTCATCGTCCGCGACGATTTCGGCGTCCCATATATCTATGGCGCGACCGATGCCGATGTCGCGCACGGCATCGCCTATGCCCATGCCGAGGACGATTTCTCGACGCTTCAGGAAACCGTGGCGATGACGCGCGGGCGGCTGGGGGCGATGACCGGCGCGGACGGGGCGAAGACCGATTACGCGCTGCACCTGCTGCGCGCGCGCGACACGGTGGCGCGCGATTACGATGCCCAGCCCGCCGATGTGCGTGCGCTGCTCGACGGTTATGCGGCGGGGCTGAACCTCTATGCCGCGCGGCACCCGGAAGAGGTGAAGCTGTCTCGGCTGTTCCCGGTCAGCGGGCGCGACATTGCGACAGGGTTCGTGCTCCGATCGCCGTTCTTCTTCGGGCTGGACAGCGTGCTGGGTGCGCTGACGGCGGGCGAGGCACTGCCGCTGGAGGCGAGCGGACCGCTGCCCGATGCGCCCAATGTCACGCCTGCGGGGCCGAGCGAAATCGAGAAGGGGTCGAACGCGTTTGCGGTTGCGCCTTCACGCTCGGCGGACGGCGCGACGCGGCTGGTGTCCAATTCGCACCAGCCGTGGCGCGGCGCGGTGGCGTGGTACGAACTGGTGGTGAAATCGGGCGAGGGCTGGCATTTTGCGGGCGCGACCTTTCCCGGCGTGCCCTATCCGCTGCTCGGGCATAACCGCACGCTGGGCTGGACCAACACGGTCAACCGCCCCGACCTGATCGACATCTACAAGCTGGAACTCGACGAAAGCGGCGACCGCTATCGGCTGGACGGCCAGTGGCGGACGCTGGAGAAACGCCGCGTCTGGCTGCGCGCGAAGGTCGGCCCGTTCGTGCTGCCGGTGCCGCAGACCCAATATCGGTCGGTGCATGGGCCGGTGATCGTCAATGACAAGGGCGCGTTCGCGGTGCGTTACGCGGGCATCGACCAGATGCGGATGGTCGAGCAATATTATCGGCTGAACAAGGCGCGCGACTGGGCCGAATGGGAATCGGCGATGCGGATACGCGGCGTGCCCGCGACCAATTTCATCTATGCCGACGATAGCGGGCGGATCGCGATGATCTACAATGCGATGTTCCCCGATCGGCGACCGGGCTTCGATTATTCGAAGGTGTTGCCGGGCAACACGTCCCGCGCGATCTGGAGCCGCGAGGTGCCGTGGGAGGCCACGCCGATGGTGATGGCGCCCGCGTCCGGCTTCGTCATCAACGCCAACCACACGCCGTTCTGGGCAGCGGGGCCGGGGTCGGAAATGAACCCGGCGGATTACTCGCCGCTGCTGGGGATCGAGCGCAACGTCACCAATCGCGGCACCCGCTCGATCGAGTTGATGGCGGCGGACGCATCGATCAGCCGCGCGGAGCTGGAGGGGATCAAATACGACACCGCGGTCAGCCGTCAGAGCTGGGCGGCGGGGTGGTTCGGGCAACTGGCATCGGTCGATGACCGGGGCGACGGCCAGGTCCGCGCGGCCAAGGCGTTGCTCGCGCGCTGGGACTGGAATTACGACGGACGCGGACCCGCCGATGCGATCGCGGTGCTGCTGCTGCGCGAAGGCAATCGCTGCCATTACCGGAACAAGGAATGCGTATCGCCTTTCGAGGGGATGAAGCGATCCGCCGAGCATCTTGCCAGGCATTTCGGGCGGCTCGATCCGCCGCTGGGAGAGTTGCTGCGGTTGCGGCAGGGGGATGTGGACCTGCCGCTCGACGGCGGGCCGGACGTGCTGCGGGCGATGGCGCTATGGGACGTGCATGACGACGGGCGGCTGGCGGTGCGGCATGGCGACAGTTACCTGATGTTCGCCGAATGGGACCGGACAGGGCGCGTGTCGTCGCAGTCGATCCAGCCCTTCGGCGCGGCGACGACGCGGCCGGATTCGCCGCACTATGCCGATCAGGCGCCTTTGTTCGTGCGCAAGGAGCTGAAGCCCGTGCATTTCTGGCCGAGTGATCTGCGTGTCCACGCGAAGCAGGCCTACCGGCCCTGACCGTTAGGAAGCGGGGTTCTCCCAGCTTTTTTCGCGCAGGTTGAGGTGAGTCAGTTTGCGCCGCGCGAGGCGCGGGCCGAGGAAGTGATGGAAATACCAGTCCTTCGCCGCGAATGGCGTGAAATGGTAGAGCAGCCGCTCGCCCAGCGTCCAGCGCACCCGGCGGCGGTCGGATCGGCGCGGCGAGGGGATGCACCAGAAGTCATGAGGATAGATGGCGCGACCGAGTTTGAGCAGCCGCTGCATCACCTCATGGTCCATCAGCACATAGGGCCAGTGCTTTTCCGAATAGCCGCCGGCGTTGACCAGCGCCTGCGTTCGGAAGGTCTGGCCGAAGCCGCCGGTGTGCGTCTGACGCGGCCAGATGCGGCTGGCGATCCGCGACCGGACAAAGCGCTTGCGCCGCGCCGCCGGACCGTCGGGCGGGGAGGGGACATCGACCGCCATCACCGCGACCACACCCGGTCCGCCCGCGTCGAATGCGGTCTCCGCGATGCGCAGATAATCGGGCGGATAGAAGGTGTCGGCATCGCCGAACGCGACCAGATCGGTCGCGATGTGGGGCATCGCCGCCTCCAGCGCATGGACCTTGCCGGGGCGGGTCTCGGACAGGTGGATCGCCTCGACATCCGGCATCGCCGCGGTCGCCTGGCGGGCCAGCGCGGCGGAGCCATCGGTCGAACCATTGTCGACCAGCACCAGCCGGAACGGGCGCACCGTCTGCGCGGCGAGCGAGGCGAGCGTCGCGGGCAGATAGTCGGCCTCGTTGAAATAGGCGATGACGAAGGTCCAGCGCGGCGCGGTCACGCGGTGGTCTTCGGAGATCGGGCGATCTCGACCAGCTTGCGGCACGCCGCCTCGCTCGATCGCGGGCCGTGGGTGGCGACGACATGCGCGCGCGCCGACCGGCCTTTTGCCGCCAGCGTGCCGGGCGCGCCGAGCAGTGTTGCGACCTCGCTTCGATAGTTTTGGTCGTTGACCAGGATGCCGGTCGATGGCGGCACGACATCGGCGTCGATGCGATCGTCGAACGCGGCCACCGGCATTCCGCAAGCCATCGCTTCGGGGATCGCACGCGGGAACCAGTCCTTTCGCCCGGCATGGACGAACAGCCGCGCCTTGGCGAGCGTCGCGGGCAGATCGGCATGAGCGACATGGCCCAGCCATTCGACCCGCGGCCAGCGCCGCCGGAGGTCGAAGCGCATCGGCCCGTCGCCCGCCACCGCGACGCGGTGCGCCTGCGACAGCCGCCCGATCTCGTCGAAGGATTTGTACGGGATCAACCGGCTGACCGCGATCACGTCCCAGCGTTTGCGCGCGGTTGCGACGGGCGCGAAGCGATCGGTGTCGATCGTCTTGGGCAGGCGCGCCATCCGCTCCAGCGGCACGGGCTTTCGCCAGAAGCGCCATTCTGGATGCATCAGCAGCATTTCCTGCCGCGAGGATTCGGTCAGCACCAGCCGCGCGTCGGTCAGGATCGGATTCCACACCGTGCCGCCGATGATGACGGCATAGGCGCGGTCCCCCGGTGCCAGTGTACGTGCGTGCAAATCCAGCCCCGCCGCGCCATCGCTGCCGATCAGCACGAACAGGTCGGCGGAGTCGGCTCGCGCCGCATCGACCATGGCGTCGCTGATCTGCGCGCGCGACGCCGCATCGGGGTTGCTCGCCGCGAACAGCCGGACCTTGAGCGTGCCAAGATCGGCAACCGCGATCTCGGTATCGAGCGACACGTCGCGCACGCCCCACAACTCGACATCCACCCCCATCGTCTTTAACAGCGCTGGCATACGGCGATCGCGATTGTCCCAGGCCAGCCATTCCGACAGGTCGGGCGTCGCGTAATGCGTTGGATAGGTCAGCACGAAAACGATGCGCATGGCATCCGCTAACAAGAACCCCCTGGACTGGCTAGCCGCATGATCTGGTCCGATAACGGCCCTCGCATTTCGTGCGTGATGGTGACCGCGAACCGCGCCGCCATCGCGCGCCGCGCGGTGCGCTGTTTCCTCGACCAGAGCTGGTCGAACCGCGAACTGGTGATCGTCGATGACGGCAGCGAGGACTACGCACCCATCTTTTCGGCGATCCCCGCCGACCGGCTGATTTACCACCGGATCGAAAAAAGCCCCGCGAACAATCTGGGAAAGCTCAGAAACCTGTCGCTCGACCTGGCGCGCGGCGATCTGGTCGCACAGTGGGACGATGACGACTGGTATCATCCCGAACGCCTGGAGCGTCAGGCAGGGGCGCTGACCGGGGACAGGCGGGGCTGCGTGCTGGCGGCGACGCTGATGCATCTCGACACGCCCGAATGGATGGAGCGGCCCTATATCGGCAGCCTAAATCCCGGCGTGCCCGGCACGATCCTGCACCGCGCCGACCCGACCGCGCGATACCCGCAAGAACGCCGCGGCGAGGATACCGTGTTCCTCGACCATTGGCCGCGCGAGCAGCTGGCGGTGATCGACGCGCCGCATCTGTTCCTGCGCGCCTTTCACGGATCGAACACCTGGGAACGCGCGCATTTCGAGCGGCGCGTGCGCAACACGCTGCCGAGCGCGATCGAATATGGCCTGCGCAAGCTGACCGGCACGCTGTCGGGCCATAGCCGCTTTCGCCTGCCGCACGAAGCGCGTCGGGCGTTTAAGGCGTATCGCGAGCAATCGCGCGCACTGGGCCTGCTGCCGTGAACGCGCGGCTGGCGGCATTGCAGGCGTGGAGCGAAACCCCGACCGGCAAATGGGCCGGGCGCGCGCTTCGGTGGCTGTTCTTTGCAGGGGTGGTCGGCTGGCTGGTGCTGAAGGTCACCGCGATCGGCTGGGGCGCGGTGCTGGCGTCGCTGCCGACCAGTCCCTGGTTCTACGTGCTGTTTGTCGTGATGTTCGTCGCGTTGCCGGTCAGCGAGACGCTGATCTTTCGACTGCTGCTGGACCGGCGCATCGGCATCCGCGACGTCGGCGTGTTCATCAGGAAGCGCGTCTTCAATTCGGCATTTGTCGGCTATTCGGGCGAGCTTTACCTGTTCGTATGGGCGAAGCGCCGCCTAGGGCTGTCCGCGAAGCGCGCCGCGCACGGGGTGAAGGACAATGCAGTGCTGTCGGCGCTGGCGTCGGCGGCGGTGACGGCGGGATTGCTGATCGCGTTCTGGATCAGCGGGCAGGCGGCTCTGGTCGCCGGCTGGCTCGATTCGGGGGCGGGCAAATTCGCCGCGACGATCCTCGCCATCGCGTTCCTGCTGCCGGTGCTGCTGCGGTTCCGCAAGCGCATCATCTCGGTCCCCGGCAGGGTCGCCGCGACGGTATGGGGCGTGCACATGGTGCGGATCACCGGGGTGCTGCTGCTCCAGGCCGTGCAGTGGTGGGTGGTGCTGCCCAACCAGAGCTGGACGACCTGGCTCATCTTTCTCACCGCGCAGATGGTGATCTCTCGCCTGCCGTTCATTCCCAATCGCGACCTGCTGTTCCTGTCTGCGGGGCTGGAGATGAGCAACGTGATCGACGGGCCGCGCGCGGCGATGGCGGGCGTTCTGCTGGCGGGCGGCGCGCTGACCCAGGGGGCGAACCTGCTGTTCTTCGTCGCGACGTCGTTCGGGCGCAGCAAGCCGCCGGAACTGGCCGATGACGACGAGTCGATCGACACCGGCGACGAAGCGATTGAATCGGTTGCGAAAGGCCAGGGTGTCGTATAGCCATAGGGCACTTCATTCAGGGGAGAGTCGTTTCATGTTCGTACGGATCGCGCTTGCGCTTGCCACATCGACCGCGCTGGCCAGCGGCGCGCTGACGCCCGCTTACGCCCAGACCCAGCAGGCCGCGCCCCAGGCGCAGGCCGCGCCGCTCTCCGAACTCGTCGCCGCGATCGACATTCCCTATGAGGAATTCACGCTGGCGAACGGCCTGCGCGTGATCGTCCATACCGATCGCAAGGCGCCGATCGTCGGCACGTCGATCTGGTATGACGTCGGGTCGAAGCACGAGCCGAAGGGCAAGACCGGCTTTGCGCATCTGTTCGAACATCTGATGTTCAACGGGTCGGAAAACGCGCCCGGCGATTTCTTCGAACCGCTGCGGTCGATCGGCGCGACCGATCTGAACGGCACCACCAATTTCGACCGCACCAATTATTTCCAGACGGTGCCCAAGGCCGCGCTCGACCGGCTGCTGTTCCTCGAATCCGATCGCATGGGCTATCTGCTCGGCGCGGTGACGCAGGAGGTGCTCGACGAGCAGCGCGGCGTCGTCCAGAACGAAAAGCGCCAGAACGACAATCGTCCCTACGGCCTGCTCTATTACAGCGTGCTGGAGGGGTTGTATGGTCAGGGCCACCCCTATTCGCACTCGCCGATCGGTTCGATGGACGATCTTCAGGCCGCGAGCCTTGAGGATGTGAAGACCTGGTTCCGGTCCTATTACGGGCCGAACAATGCGGTGCTGGTGCTGGCCGGCGACATCGACGCGCGCGAGGCGCGGCCGCTCGTCGAGAAATATTTCGGCAAGATCCCCAGGGGACCGGAAACCGTCACCCCGCCGATCAACATTCCGACGCTGTCCGCGCCCAAGACCGATGTGCTGAAGGATCAGGTCGCGGCCACACTGATCTATCGCGCCTGGACGACGCCGGGGCTGAACGACCCCGAATCGCAGCCGCTTGAGGTGGCCGCAGGCGTGCTGGGCGGCCTCGCCAGCTCGCGGCTCGACCGCATCCTTGTGCGCGAGGAGAAGCTGGCGGTGCAGGTCAGCACCAACCTTCAAAGCCTCGCTGATGGCGGCATTTTCGGCATTCAGGCAATCGTCCCGCCGGGCGGCGATGTCGCCAAGGTCAATGCGCGGATCGACCAGATCCTCGCCGATTTTATCGCCAAGGGACCGACCGCGGACGAAGTCGCGCGCTATACCACCAACACCGTGGCGGGTCGCCTGTCGGGCCTCGAAGCCGTGGGCGGTTTCGGCGGCAAGGCGGTGACGCTGGCGTCGGGCGCGCTCTATTCGGACAATCCAGCGTTCTACAAGACGCAGCTAGAGCGACTGGCCAAGGTAACGCCCGCGCAGGTGCAGGCCGCGACCAAGAAATGGCTGACGCGCCCCGCCTATACTGCGATCGTCGAACCCGGCCAGCGCGAAGCCTATCAGGAAGCGCAGGCGACCGCGGCGGCTGGCGGCGGTGCGGCACCGGCGGCGACGCCCGGCGCGACCAAGCCGACGCCCGCGGCGGCGACCGGCCCGGTTCAGGGAACGCGCGGCGGCCTGCCCGAGGTGGGCGAGGTGCGCGACATCGACTTCCCCGAAGTCACGCGCTCGAAACTCGCGAACGGCGTCGAACTGATCTATGCCCAGCGCGATGCGGTGCCGATCACGCAGATGGTCGTCAGCTTCGACGCGGGCCAGGTCGCTGATCCGGCGGACAAACTGGGCACGCAGAACCTGATGCTTCAGGTGATGGACGAGGGCACGCGCACGCTCGACGCCAATGCGCTGGCCGAAGCGCGCGAGCGGCTGGGCGCGCGGATCGGGGGCGGGTCGAGCGCCGACCGCACTTTCCTGTCGCTCTACACCCCGAGCGCCAATCTCGCGCCGTCGACCGCACTGCTTGCGGACGTGACCCGCAACCCGGCCTTCGCGGCGGGTGAGGTGGATCGGGTCCGCGTTCAGGTGCTGACCGGCATCCAGCAGGAATTGCAGGATCCAAACGGCATCGCCAACCGTGCCGTGCCCAAGGTCCTCTATCCCGCCAATTCGCCCTATGCGAAGCTGGCGGCGGGCAGCGGCGATCCGGCCGTGGTCGCAAAGCTGACTCGCGACGATCTGGTCGCATTCCACCAGGCATGGATTCGCCCGGACAAGGCCAAGATCTTCGTCGTGTCCGATCGTCCGCTTGCCGAAGTGCGCGCGGCGCTGGATGCGAGCTTCGGCGACTGGCGCGCGACGGGCGCGGCAGGCACCAAGCAGTTCGCGCCGCTGACTCAGACCGTCCAGCCCAAGATCGTGTTGATCGATCGTCCCAACTCGCCGCAGTCGGTGATTTCGGGCGCGCAGATCACCGGGCTTCAGCCCAAGGGCGAACTGCTCGCCGAACTGACGGCGAACGAAGTGCTCGGCTCGGGCTTCCTCAGCCGTATCAACATGGATCTTCGCGAAGCCAAGGGCTGGTCCTATGGCGCGCGCGGCGGGTTCACCCGGCTCGAAAATGCGGTGCCTTATGTGATTTCCGCCCCGGTTCAGGCGGACAAAACCGGCGAGGCGATCGCGTCGACCCAGCAACAGGTCGGCCAGTTCCTGTCCACCAACGGCGTCACGCAAGTCGAGTTCGACCGCACCGTCACCGGCAACATCCGCGGCCTTGCGGGCAATTTCGAAACCGCGGGCAACGTGCTGAGCGCGATGCAGGCCAACGACCTTTACGGCCGTCCCGATAATTATCAGGACACGATCGCACAAAAATATCGCGCGCTGAATGCAAGTCAGCTTGACGCTGCGGCACGCGGGGCTCTCAACCCCAAAAACTTCGTCTGGGTGGTCGTGGGCGATGCCAAGACGGTCCGTCCGCAACTTGACAGCCTTGGCCTGCCGGTCGAGGTCATGTCGCTGACGCCCGCTGCACCGGCTCCCGCCGCTGCCGCTGGCGCTGAATAATCAGGAGAGACACGATCATGGCCAATGTGGATGGAAGTTGGGAAACGGTCACCAAGTCGCCGATGGGCGACCAGATGGCGACGCTGACCGTCAACAGCTCGGGCGAGAGCTTCACCGGCACCCAGTCGGGCGCGATGGGCACGACGGAGATCAAGAATGGCAAGGTCGATGGCAACAAATTGTCGTGGCAGATCGACATGACCATCCCGATGCCGATGACGCTGACCTGCGAAGCGACCGTTGACGGCGACAGCATCAACGGCACCGTGACCGCAGGCGCGTTCGGCAGCTTCCCGATGTCGGGCACGCGCAAGGGCTGATGGTTCGTTCGGAATGCGGTTGATGCGCATTCCGGCAGCACCGGCCCATTCCCCCGCCCGGCCACCCACCAGAATACAGTGTGGGTGGGGGAGTGGGCCGGTGCCGCTTCAACTTCGCGTTCGAGCTAATTTGCAAAAAATATTGGCCGCGTCCGGCAATGCCGGGCGCGGCCTTTTTCGTTGTATCCTCAACCGCCGATTTGACCGCATCGCCTAACCTCGGTTAGCACCGGCGTAACGAAGTAACATGCGTGTGAGGGGCAAGGATGGCGAACGGCGAAGCGGCGGGCGTACAGACCGCGCAAAAGGGTGTGCTCGGCTGGATCGAGCGGACCGGCAACAAGCTGCCCGATCCGGTCTTCATCTTCTTCTACCTGATCGCCGGACTGATCGCGATTTCCGCCATCGCCGCGATGCTCGGCACGTCGGCGATCCATCCCACCCAGGTCGATGAAGCGACCGGCGCGCCCGTTGTGATCGCGGCGCAAAGCCTGTTGTCGCCCGACAATATCCGCCGCCTGTGGGTCGAAATGCCCGCGACCTTCACTCATTTCCATCCGCTCGGCTATGTGCTGGTGGTGATGCTGGGCGCGGGCGTCGCCGAGCGATCGGGCCTGTTCGGCACCGCGATGCGCGCGGGCGTCCGCAACGCGCCCAAATATCTGCTGACGCCTGCGGTCGCGCTGACCGCGATGATCGGCAACCTTGCCGCCGACGCCGCCTATGTCGTGCTGATTCCGCTGGCGGGCGTGATCTTCGCCGCTGCCGGGCGCCATCCGATTGCCGGGATCGCCGCGGCATTCGCGGGCGTCTCGGGCGGATTTTCGGCGAACCTTCTCCCCGGCCAGCTCGACGCCTTGCTGTTCGGCATCACCCAGGAAGCAGCACAGGCGCTCGACCCCGCCTGGCAGATGAACATCGCCGGCAACTGGTTCTTCATCGTCGGCATGACCTTCATTTTCCTGCCCGTGATCTGGTTCGTCACCGATCGCATCATCGAGCCGCGACTGGGCCGCTACACACCGTCGGGCAGGGCGGCGCTGGCGGCAGGCGGCACGCCGGTCGAGGGTGGCGACGCCGAAGGTGATCTCGACGCGCCGTTGAGCGAAGGCCAGAAAAGCGGAATGCGCTGGGCGGGCCTTGCCGTGCTGGGTGTGGTCGCGCTGTGGCTGTTCTTCACCTTCGGCCCCGGCACGCCGCTGATCGACGAGGAAGCGGCGGTGCCCGAAGCGCGGCTGACGCCCTTCTACCAGTCGCTGGTCGCCGGCTTCTTCATCCTGTTTCTCGCTGCTGGCTGGGCCTATGGCCGCAAGGCGGGCACGATCAAGAACCACCGCGATCTGGTGAAGATGATGAGCGAGTCGATGGGCGATCTCGCTTATTATCTCGTCCTTGCCTTTGCCGCCGCGCATTTCGTCGCCATGTTCAACTGGTCGAACCTGGGGCTCATCACTGCCGTCCACGGCGCCGACGGCCTGCGGACGCTGGCGCTGCCTGCGCCGGTCCTGCTGGCGGTGATCGTGCTGTTTTCGGCCTTCCTGAACCTTCTGGTGGGATCGGCCAGCGCGAAATGGGCATTGATGGCGCCGGTTCTGGTGCCGATGCTGATGCTGCTCGGCATCAGCGCGGAGACGACCACCGCCGCCTATCGCGTCGGCGACAGCGCGACCAACATCATCACCCCGCTGATGGTCTATTTCCCGCTGATCCTGATCTTCTGCCAGCGATGGAACAAGGACTTCGGGCTGGGCAGCCTGGCGGCGATGATGCTGCCCTATTCGATGTGGCTGCTTGGCGCGGGTGTTGCGATCATGATGGTCTGGGTCGGGCTCGACCTGCCGCTGGGGCCGAACGCATCGGTCTTCGGGCCGATCCCCGGCGCCGTGCCGGTCGGACCGGTGTCGTAAGGGAACCAAGCGCGGTTCGAAGCGTCCACGCTTTCGAACCACGATCCGCTTCACCAGCGGGATATGAGAGGATGCGGATATGGCGAAAAAGCCCAGCGAACAGGCGGCCGACGCGGCGAAGCAATCGGGTGAGGCGATGAGCGATACGATGCGCTCCGCTGCCGACCGGATGCAGGCGACCGGATCGGCGATGGCCGAAAGCTCGTCGCAATTGGGCACCAAGATGCTCGACCAGGCGGAGGCGAACACGCAGGAAGCGTTCAAAGCGATGCGCGCCGCCGCGCAGGCCAGCGACCTGACCGAAGTGATGCGCATCCAGGCCGAGTATCTGCGCGAACAGGGCAGCCGCTCGGTCGCCCAGGCACGCGAGATCGGCGAGCTGATCGCCAGTTTCGGCCGCAACGCGATCGGATCGATGACCAAGCGCGATTGACGGGCGGGGGTAGTCGTTTGACTACTCCAATTGGTCTCATGGTTCCGTCATTCCCGCGAAGGCGGGAATCCATATCGTCTGGCAGAGGTTATGGATGCCCGCCTTCGCGGGAATGACGGTTTGTTTCATTGCGTATCGGGTGCCGTATCTGGGCCTGAATGATCCCGATCGAGCGTTTACCCCCCGACCGCTTTCGCGCATGACATCGTCATGCGACGGGTAATAATCGTTATCGCCGTGATCCTGCTGCTCATCGGCCTAGGCTGGTGGGTGACGAGCGACCGTGATCCCGCGCCACAAGGTCCGCTGGTGCTGGCGGCCGCGAGCATGCAGGGGGCGCTCGACGAGGCTGCCGCCGCCTGGACGGCACAAGGCAATCCGCCGCCCGTCCTTTCCTATGCCGCGTCGTCGGCGACCGCGCGTCAGGCAATCGCAGGGGCACGCGCCGACATATTGATTACCGCCGATCAGGAGTGGATGGATCGCGCGGTCGATGCGGGCGCAGTCCTCGCCGACAGCCGCGCCGATCTGGTCGCCAACCGGATCGTGCTGATCGCACCGCGCAGCAGCGGTGTCTCACTGAACCTTGCTCCCGGCGCGCCGATCGTGACGGCGCTGGGCGACGGCAGGCTGGCGATGGCCGATCCCGATGCGGTGCCTGCCGGGCGCTATGGCCGTGCGGCGTTGACCGGACTGGGGCTGTGGTTGGCGATCGCGCCGCAGATCGCACGCGCCGAAAATGTCCGCGCGGCGCTTGCGCTGGTCGAACGCGGGGCCGCGCCGCTCGGCATCGTCTATGCGACCGATGCCGCGCAGTCGGATGCGGTGCGCGTGGTCGCCACGTTCGACGCATCGCTGCATCCGCCGATCCGATATCCGATCGCGCGACTGGCGCGGGGCGAGCGCGACGGCACGGGCTTTCGCGATTTCCTGCTCGGGCGTCAGGCGCAGGCGATCTTTGCGCGCCACGGCTTCGCGCGTCCATGATCTCGTCCGACGAATGGGTGGTGATCGCGCTGTCGCTGCGCGTCGGGCTGGTCGCGGTCGTCGCGACATTGCCGTTCGCCTATGCGCTGGCATGGCTGCTCGCGCGGCGGGATTTTGCGGGAAAGCTGTTGCTCGACGGCGCGATCCATCTGCCGCTGGTGCTGCCGCCGGTGGTTACCGGCTGGTTGCTGTTGCTGGCGTTCGCACCCAACGGCCCGATGGGTACGGCGATCGAATGGGCGACCGGCGGCACCGTCCTGTTCCGATGGACGGGTGCAGCGATCGCGGCCGGGGTGATGGCGCTGCCGCTGATGGTGCGCGCGATGCGGCTGGGGATCGAGGGCGTCGATGTCCGCATGGAGGGGGTTGCGCGCACGCTGGGCGCGGGACGCTGGCGCAGTTTCATGCGCGTAACGCTGCCGCTCAGCCTGCCCGGCATCGTCGCGGGCGCGGTGCTGGGCTTTGCGCGCGCGCTGGGCGAATTCGGCGCGACGATCACTTTCGTATCGAACGTGCCGGGCGAGACGCGGACGCTGCCGATCGCGATCTATTCGCTGCTCCAGACGCCGGGCGGGGAGGGGGCGGTGCTGCGGCTGGCGGCGATTTCGGTGGTGCTGTCGCTGGGCGCGCTGGTCGCGAGCGAATGGATCGCGCGACGTGCGCGGGGGGCGAGGCCGCTTTAGAACGCGCTCATCCATGCAACAATTGGGTGCGCTTGCGGGTTGGTCCGGGTGAATCAGCAAACAGGAAGCTTTGTATGACGACCTTCACGCTTCGCGCCATCGCCATGACGGGCGCAGCTTTTCTCGTCACCGCATGCGGCAGCGACACGACGCCGCCACCCGCCAACGATGTCGCGACCCAGACCAGCATGGGCACCACGCCCGGCGACACCAATATGATGGCACCCGCCGCCCCGGCCGATGCGGTCGCGTTTGGATTGACCGAGCGCCAGTTGCTCGACGCCGACTTCAAGGACTGGAACGGCAGCGATCTGGGCGATGTCGAAGCGCTGGAACGCGACGCCGGCGGTGCGGTCACGCACCTGATCGTCGAGATCGAGGATACCGATCCCGATCGCTATGTGCGCGTGCCGGTGGACGGTCTGGAGCGTGTCGCCGACGGCGACGACTGGGACGTGCGCGGCCAATATACCCGCGACCAGTTGATGGCGCTGCCCCAGATTCCGGCGCAGCCCGGCTGGTGATGGCGATCGGCTGAGGCTCGGCGCGGAGGTGACGGTAGTCGCTGCCCGTGCCAATCTTTGAAATGGCGACCCCGCCGGGCATTGCCACGCGGGGTCGCACGCCCTAGCGCGACAGGTGTGTCGTCCGACCGCCTCTTCACCGGCATTGGCCTGCGCCTGATCGCAATATTGTGCCTGTCGTCGATGGCTGCGCTGATCAAGCTCGCCGAGGCGGGCGGCGCGACGCTTTCCGAAATCATGTTCTTTCGCCAGCTCGCCGCGATCCCCGTGGTCGTCGCGTTCGTGGCGGCAGGCGACGGGCTGGCGACGCTGCGCACCACGCGGTTCAAGAGCCACGCTATCCGCACCGCCGTCGGACTGATCGGCATGGTCGCCAATTTCGGCGCGATCCTGCTGCTTCCGCTTGCGGAGGCGCAGACCATCGCCTTCACCGCGCCGATCTTTGCGACGATCCTCGGCGCGCTGTGGCTGAAGGAGGCGACCGGCTGGCACCGCTGGGGCGCGGTGATCGCGGGGTTCGTCGGGGTGGTGATCGTCGCGCAACCGGGTAGCGGGCATTTCCCGCTGGTGGGCGCGCTAGTCGGGTTGTTCGCGGCGTTCATGGTCGCAGCGGTGTCGATCCTGCTGCGCCAGCTGACGCGGAGCGAAAGCGCGGGCACCACGGTCTTTTACTTCTCGCTGCTGTCGGTGCCGGTCATCGCGCCCTTCTACGCGGTCGATGCGCGGGCGCACGACGCCTGGGTCTGGATCTTGCTGGTCGGCATCGGCGCCGTCGGCGGTATGGGCCAGATCGCGCTGACCGCGGCGCTCCGCTTCGCGCCGGTATCGACGGTGGTGCCGATGGATTATTCGGGCCTGATATGGGCCACGCTTTATGGCTGGCTGTTGTTCGGGGTGCTGCCGGGTCAATGGACGTGGATCGGCGCCCCGATCATCATCGCCAGCGGGCTTTATATCGTCTGGCGCGAGCACCGGTTGCGGAAGGAATCGACTGCGCCGGTCGGGGAGTAGCGACCCCTTGCACAATCGCAATTGGCTTGCGACCAAGCACCCATGCTGATCCGCCCTCTGCCGCTCGCCGCGCTCGTCTTCGCGCTTCCCGCCACTGCCCAGACCGCCGCCGATGCACAGTTCCGCGCCATTGCCGATGCCGAATGGGCGTGGCGGCAATCCGAAGGCATCGGCGGCCGCGCGCCCGGCACGGTGCGCGACAGCATCCCCGACGTGTCTGCCCCCGCACAGGCGCGCCGCCTCGCCAGATGGGAAACGACGCTCAAGCAACTCGACGCGGTGGATGCGAAGGCGCTGTCGACCGAAGACGCGGTCAATTACGGCGTCTATCGTCAGCAGATCGAGGCGCTGATCGACGACCAGCGGGCACTGGAATGGCAAAAGCCGCTGAACAGCGACAGCGCCTTCTGGTCGAACCTCCAATTCGCCGCGCGCGGCAGTTTTGCGGGCGGCGAGAAGGATTATCGCGCCTATCTGTCGATGCTGGAGGATATCCCCGCGCATTTCGACCAGCAGATCGCCAACATGAACCTGGGGCTCGCGCGCGGATTCACGCCGCCCAAGATCGTGATGCAGGGCCGTGATGCCGCCGTCGAGGCGATCGCCACCGCGACCGATCCGACCCAGACCGTCTATTGGCAGCCCTTCGCCTCGCTTCCCGCGTCGATGCCGGAGGCGACCCGCCGCCAGCTTCAGGATCAGGCGCGCGCACGGATTACGCAGAGCGTCATCCCGGCACACAAGAAGCTGCTGACCTATCTGCGCGGCACCTATTTTCCGAAGATGCGCGATGGCTTGGCGGCGACGGGATATGCGGACGGCGCGGAATATTACGCCTCGCGCATCCGCGTGTTCACCACCACCGACATGACCGCGGACCAGATCCACCAGCTCGGCCTGAGCGAAGTCGCCCGCATCCGCGCGCGCATGGAAACGGTAAAGGCGCAGGCGGGGTTCGAGGGGGATCTTGCCGCCTTCCTCACTTTCTTGAAAACCGATCCGCAATTCTATGCGACCAGTCCCGAGCAATTGCTGAAGGAGGCCGCCTGGCATTCGCAGAAATTCGACAATGTCGCCTCGCGCTGGTTCGGCCGGATGCCGCGCTCGCGTGTGTCGATCAAGCCGGTGCCCGACGACATCGCGCCTTTCTACACCGCCGGGCGCGGCGGCGCGGGCGGATACCTCGTCAATACCTATGACCTGCCGTCGCGCCCGCTCTATTCGTTGCCCGCGCTGACGCTGCATGAGGCCGATCCGGGGCATCACTGGCAGGCGACCCTGTCGGCGGAAAACGACGTGCTGCCCGAATGGCGGCGCTACACCTATATCTCGGCGTTCGGCGAGGGCTGGGGTCTCTATGCCGAGGCGCTGGGCGAGGAAATGGGGATGTACACCACGCCCTACGAAGTCTTCGGGATGCTCAGCTACCAGATGTGGCGCGCGGCGCGGCTGGTGGTCGATACCGGCATCCACACCAAGGGTTGGAGCCGCGACCGGGCACTCGCCTTCATGCGCGACAATACCGCGCTGTCGGATCACGAGGTCACGACCGAGATCGACCGTTACATCGGGTGGCCCGGCCAGGCGCTCAGCTATTATATCGGCCAGATCGCCATCCAGCGCGAGCGCGCGCGGGCGGAAAAGGCGCTGGGCGCGAAATTCGACATCCGCGCCTTTCACGACACGGTGCTGTCGCTGGGGTCGGTGCCGCTGCCGGTGCTGACGCAGCGCATCGACCGGTTCATCGGCGATGGCGGGACAAGCCCTTGGGCGGAAGCCGAATAGCGCGCAAAGCAATGGTGGTGGAAAGCGCTGCGACTGCCTACATTCGCCACCGACATGGCAAAGAGACCAAAACCCGCCGGGCTTCCAACCCGCCAGCAGATCCTCGACTTCATCGAAAGCAGCGATACTCCAGCGGGCAAGCGCGAGATCGCGCGCGCGTTCGGTCTGTCAGCGCAGGACAAGATCGCGCTGAAAGCCCTGCTGAAGGACATGGCCGATGAAGGGCTGATCGACTCGGCCCCCGGTCGCGCGTTTCACAAGATGGGCGGGCTGCCCAAGGTGACCGTGCTGCGGATCGTCGACGCCGACGACAGCGGCACGATCTTGGCGGTTCCCGAACGCTGGGAAGCCGAAGGCGTGCCCGAACCGCGATTGCGGGTGCGCGAACGGTCGAAGAAATCGGCGCTGGGCGTCGGCGACCGTATTCTGGCGCGCACCGAAGAGGCCGGGAACGGCTGGATCGCGCATCCGATGAAGAAGCTGGCGCGCGGCGAGGAATTGATGCTGGGCGTGCTGCACGAGGAAGGCGGCAAATTTTGGCTGCAGGGGATCGAGAAGAAGGAACGGCGGGATTTTCCCGTGTCCGACACCGGCGGCGCATCGGTCGGCGATCTGGTGCTGGCAGAAAAGGCGGGGCGCCCGCCGCGGATGACGGCGCGGGTGACGCAGCGGCTGGGCGATCCGTTCGAGGCGCGCAGTTTTTCACTGATCGCCATTCACAAGCATTCGATCCCGAATGTGTTTACGGACGAACTGATCGAGGAAGCGGGAAGGGTCGCGAAGCTGCCGTTGGGCGAGCGCGAAGATTTGCGGCATTTGCCGATTGTCGCGATCGACCCGGCGGACGCGCGCGATCATGACGATGCGGTGTGGGCTGCGCCCGATGACGACCCGTCGAACCCCGGCGGGTGGCGCGCGATCGTCGCAATTGCAGATGTGTCCTTCTATGTTCGCCCCGGATCGTTGCTCGACAAGGAAGCGCGGCGGCGGGGCAATTCGGTCTATTTCCCAGATCGCGTCGTGCCGATGCTGCCTGAAATTCTGTCGGCGGACGTCTGTTCGCTGAAACAGGGTCAAGACCGCGCAGCGATGGCGTGTCATTTCCGCGTGTCGAAGGACGGCAAGCTGTCCGACTGGCGGTTCACGCGAGCGGTGATCCGGGTGGCGGCGAATATCGCCTATGAAGATGCGCAGGCGGCGATTGATGCGCGCAATTCCGAATCGTACCCCCTCGAAGGCGGGGGTCCGGAGTTATCGGATATACCGCCTGAGACTCTGGATCCCCGCCTTCGCGGGGATACGGCGGTGGATGGCGAACTGGTCACCTCCGCACTCCTCCCCCTGTGGCAATGTTGGGCGGCGCTCTCCAAAGCCCGCGACGCTCGCGAGCCGCTCGACCTCGATCTGCCCGAGCGGCGGATCGTGCTGGACGAGAAGGGCCGCATCCTGTCGGTCGCGCCGCGCGAGCGATTGGACGCGCACCGGCTGATCGAGGATTACATGATCGCCGCGAACGTCTGCGCGGCCAAGGCGCTCGAGGCGAAGAAGGCGCCGGTCATGTACCGCATCCATGAGCCGCCGAGCCGCGAGAAGCTGGTTGCGCTGAAGGATTATCTGGAGACGTTCGACGTGCCGTTCGCGTTGGGCCAAGTGGTGCGTCCGGCGACGTTCAATCATGTGCTTGCCCGCATCGGCGAGAGCGATTTTCGCCCGCAGGTGATGGAACAGGTGTTGAGGACGCAGACCCAGGCCTATTACGGCCCCGCCAATCACGGGCATTTCGGCCTCGCACTGGGAAGCTATGCGCATTTCACCTCGCCGATCCGCCGCTATGCCGACCTGATCGTCCACCGTTCGCTGGTCAGCGCATACCGCCTCGGCGAGGGCGGGCTGTCGGCGGACGATGCGGCGAACATGGAGCGGGTGGGCGAAGTCATCTCCACCCTCGAACGCCGCGCGATGGAGGCCGAGCGCGAGACGGTCGATCGCTATGTCGCGGCCTATCTGTCCGAGCATGTCGGGCAGGTGATGGAGGCGCGGATCACCGGCGTCGCCAATTTCGGTTTCTTCGCGACGGTGGACGGCGTGGGCGGCGACGGGCTGGTGCCCGCGCGCGACCTGGGCAGCGAATATTTCCGCTATGACGAGAAATCGCAGGCGCTGGTCGGGGACGAGAGCGGTGACCGCTTCGTCAGCGGCCAGCATCTGCAATTGCGGCTGGTCGAGGCCAACCCGGTGTCGGGGGCGCTGCGCTTCGAATTGCCCGACGGCAAGGGATCGGCGGGCGGCGCGCGCGAGGATCGAAGGCGCGGCGGACCGAAGCGCGTCATCAAGCATCGCGGGCGGCCCGCGAACATCAAACATCAGGGCAAGCGACGGAAATGAAACCCGCCAATATTCCCGAGGCGATCACCGCAGCGGCGTCGACCGCCAAATACCGGGTGCAGGCGCATTTCATGGCGCATCATGCGATCACGCCGAACGATGCGATCGAGTATCTCCCGCCCGGCCCGCGCGAGCGCAAGGAGTTCGACCGGTTGCGGCGCGCCGACATCATTCGCCAGTCGATGCCCGCCTATTACTGGCTCGACATGACGCGGCTGGATGCCGAGGAGCGGCGGCAGGAACGGCGCAAAGGGCCGATCGCGATCGTTGCGGCGATCGTCCTCGCGGCGTTCGTGCTGACTTTTTACGAGGGGTGAGGGTTAGGTCGTTTTTCTTACCTCCGTTCGCATTGAGCTTGTCGAAATGCTGTCCTTTCTTCGTGCCAAGAAGGACAGTGTTTCGACAAGCTCAGCACGAACGGATTGAGGATTATTCTATCCCACGAAAGCCAGCACAAGCCCAGCCGCCGCACCTGCTCCCAACAGCCTGAATACGTCCCATTTGAACCGCAGCGCCAGTACCAGCGCCGCGACCGCCAGCCCGAGCGCGACCGGGTCGATGGTCGTCCACTCCGGCCACGACATCGACACCGGCCCCGCCTCGACCCGTCCGACTTGCGCGAACAGGACGTGGAGGGCGAACCACAGGGTCAAATTGGCGATCACCCCGACCACTGCCGCCGTCACCGCTGCCAGCGCGCCTTGCAGGCGGCGGGCGTGTTCCAGCCGCTCGATCCACGGGGCGAGCGCGAAAATCCACAGGAAGCACGGCGCGAAGGTGACCCAGGTCGTCAGCGCAGCACCGATGATGCCCGCGACCATCGGATCGAACGGCGCGGGGTCGCGATAGGCGCCGAGAAAGCCCACGAATTGCGTGACGAGGATCAGTGGGCCGGGGGTAGATTCGGCGAGGCCCAGGCCATCGGCCATCTCGCCTGCGTTCAGCCAGCCATAGGTCTGCACAGCCTCCTGCGCCATATAGGCGAGCACGGCATAGGCGCCGCCGAAGGTGACGACCGCGAGTGTCGAGAAGAATCTGGCGAGGTCCATCAATACATGGTCAGGACCGAACAGCGCGAGTACCGCGATCACCGGCGCGGCCCAGATCGCTCCCCAGACGAGCAGGGCGCGCAGGCTGGCGAATGTCGGGCGCGGGCCTTTGGACGCTTCCGCATCGGGAGCGGCGTGCGCGGCCCTGCCCAGCCAGGCGGGCCGGGCGGTTGCGGCGAACCACCCGGCAAGCGCGGCGGCGACGATCACCAGCGGAAACGGCGCGGCGAACACGAACAGTGCGACAAACGCGGCAAAGGCGAGCAGCCGCTTGAACTCGCTGTCGAGTGCGCGTCCGCCGATGCGGATCAGCGCCTGAACCACGATCGCCAGCACCGCCGCCTTGATCCCGACGAACAGCGCCGCGAACCATGACAGGTTGGCCGCCAGCGCATAGAGAATCGACAGCGCCAGGATAACCAGCGCGCCGGGGACGACGAACAAGGTTCCGGCAACGACGCCGCTTCGCCATCCGCCGATCCGCCAGCCGATATAGGTCGCGAGCTGTTGCGCCTCGGGGCCGGGCAGAAAATGACAGAAATTGAGCGCGCGCAGGAACGCGGCTTCGTCGATCCAGCGGCGCTTGTCGACCAGTTCCCGATGCATCAGCGCAATCTGGCCCGCAGGCCCGCCGAAGCTGAGCAGGCCGATGCGGCCGAACACCGCCCATTGTTCGGCGCGGCCGGGTCGGACAAGGGGAGTGGCGATCGGGGCGGGATTCAGGGCGCGGTCCATGCAAGATCTCTTCGCGCCGGGCGCCAACACCCGGTTCGGGAAAGGCAACGCTTGGGCGCAGGAAACGCCTGACCGGGAGGTCGCGATGCCCCGGTGAATGAGAGGTTAGCCGGGCTGGGGGCGAGTGGGAAGGGGGTGACGGTATGCGCGTGGCCACCGTGCGAGCTTCAATTTGCGACGAAGGTCAGTCCAGCCTTTTCCGTCAGCCGCTTTGTCAGCGGTTCCGCCATCAGTGCGCCTGCGGTCCAGATGCCGCCCTTGCCCTCCGCCGCGACGTCGCGAACCAGGCAGATCGCGGATTCGGCGATCATTTTCGAGGTCGAGCCGTACCCCGGATCGCGGTCGCCGGTGACGACGCATTCGACGCGCGCACCATCCGCCATCTCGCCGATGAAGATCAGGTCGTAAAAGCCCGCCTCGCGCTCTTCCTTCGATGGGCCTTCGCCGGGTTTCGGGCCCTTGTCGCCCGCCAGCGGATTGATCTTGGCGATGGCCTCCGCCGCGGCCTTGCCCATCTCGCCGATGCCGGGGGCGATCATCATTTCGTCATAGACGAAATCGGTGCCGTAGCGGTGCTGGGTCAGGAAATTGGTGCGGTGGACATTCTTGGTGTTGATCGGCGCCATGATGAACGGCGCGACCCAGGCGCCGACCGCGGGATCATATTCGGGGATCATGCCGGTCGGCTGGTGCGGTCCGGCAAAACCGGGGGCGAGCGCGAACGGGTTGGTCAGCAGCTTGACGAGGCCGGGGTCGCGCGCGGCGGCGGCGAGCGTCGCCTTGAGGCTGGCGGCGGTGCCGCCCGAAAAGCCGCCCTGCATCTTGCGCACGCGGCCCTTGACCCGCGGGGCCGGGCGTCCATGCCTGGCGATCGCGGCTTGTTGCAGGGTCCACACGCCGAGGTCGAACGGGATCGAATCGAAGCCGCAGGAAAACACGATCCGCGCGCCCGATGCCTTGGCGGCATCCTGATGCGCGTCGATCATGTGGCGCATCCAGGCGGGCTCGCCGCACAGATCGACATAGGCGGTGCCCGCCTTCGCGCAGGCCGCGACCAGGTCCGATCCGTAAAGCTGATAGGGGCCGACGGTGGAGGTCACGACGTCGGTCCGCGCGACCATCGCGTCGAGCGAGGCCGGGTCGTCGGCGTTGGCGGTGACCAGCGGCGTGTCGGGGGCCGCGCCGATCTCGTCGCGGACTTGGCTGAGTTTGGTCAGCGAACGCCCGCCCATCGCCCATTTGAGCGATCCGTCGGCGTAGTTCGCGCTCAGATACTCCGCCACCAGACGGCCCGTGAAGCCGGTCGCGCCATAGACGATGATGTCGAAATCGGTGGCCATGTATTCTCTCCCGTTTCGATCATCTTACGGCGCGAAGTGGCAAGAGAGAACCGTCATTGCGAGCGCAGCGAAGCAATCCAGCCCAGATCGCCGTACTGGATTGCTTCGCTGCGCTCGCAATGACGAAGGGGCGGGAGCTATGCCGCTTCGCTGAACTGCAGCGCCGCGAGCCGGGCATAGAGGCCGCCTGCCGCCGCCAGTTCGGCGTGCGTCCCGCTTTCGACGATGCGGCCTTCGTCCATGACGATGATCCGCTTCGCCGCACGCACCGTCGCCAGGCGGTGGGCGATGACCAGCGTGGTGCGCCCCTCCATCAGCGCCTCCAGCGCGTCCTGCACCAGTCGTTCGCTTTCGGCGTCGAGCGCGCTGGTCGCCTCGTCAAGCAGCAGGATCGGCGAATCGCGAAGCAACGCGCGGGCGATCGCGATGCGCTGGCGCTGGCCGCCCGATAGCCGCGCGCCGCCTTCGCCAAGGAAGGTGTCGAGGCCCTGCGGCAGCGCGCGCAGGAAATCGGCGGCGTTGGCGGCCTCCGCTGCGGCCCAGAGCGCGTCGTCGTTCGCGTCCCATCGGCCGTAGCGCAGATTGTCGCGCGCGGATGCGGCGAAGATCACGGTTTCCTGCGGCACCATCGCGATGCGCGCGCGCACCGCTGCGGGATCGGCGCTGGTCAGCGGGACGCCGTCGACCAGCACCTTACCGATTTCGGGATCGTAGAATCGTTGGACGAGCTGGAAGAGCGTCGATTTGCCCGCGCCCGACGGGCCGACCACGGCCACCGTTTCCCCCGCACCGATCGCCAGCGAGAAATCCTGGAGCGCCGACACTTCGGGCCGGGTGGGATAGTGGAACGTCACGCCATCGAACTGGATCGACCCGCGCGCCGGGTCGGGCAGGGCGACGGGGTTGGCGGGGGCGGCGATCTCGGGTTGCTGTGCCAGCAATTCCGCAAGCCGCCCCGCCGCACCCGATGCGCGCAGCAGGTCGCCATACACCTCCGTCAGTGCGCCGAACGCGCCGGTGACGAGGCCGGCGGTGAACACGAACGCGGCAAGCGCGCCCGCGGTCAGGTTGCCCGATGCCACGTCGCTGACCGCATCCCACAGGATCAGCGTGACCGCGCCGAACAGCAGCGCGATCACCATCGCGGTCATCACCGCGCGCGTCGCAAAGCGCAGCCGCGCGGTCGAAAAGCCGCGATCGACCGCCGCCTGGAAGCGGTCGCCTTCGCGGGCCTCCTGCCCAAAGGCCTGGACGATCTTCATCGCGCCCAGCGTTTCGTTGGCGATGCTGCCGATATCGGCGATCCGGTCCTGGCTGGCGCGCGAATATTTGCGCAGCCGCGCGCCCAGCATCATCATCGGCGTGACGATCAGCGGGATGCCGAGCAGCAGGAATGCGGCCAGCTTTGGCGCGAGCACGAACAGGTAGACGACGCCGCCAATGCCGATCAGGAAATTACGCAGCGCCACCGATACGGTCGATCCGACAATCTGTTCGACGACCGCGGTATCGGCGGTAAGGCGCGATGCGATTTCGGAGGGGCGGTTCTCCTCGAACCATTGGGGGGCCAGTCGCAACAGGTTGCGCTGAACCGCGACGCGCATGTCGGCGACGGTGCGCTCGCCCAGCCACGACACGAAATAGAAGCGCGCAGCGGTGGCGATGGCGAGCACGCCGACCACCATCAGCAATCGCCAGAAATACGGCCCGATCGCGCTGAGGTCCGCGCCCTGCGCGAAGCCGTTATCGATCACCTGTTTGAAGGTATAGGGGATGTAAAGCGTCGCCGTCGCCGCACAGAGCAGCGCCAGGATCGCCAGCGCCAGATGGCCCGGATAGCGCGAGGTATAGCCCCACACGATCGTCAGGTTGGACAGCTTGCGCGTTTCGGGCGCGGGTTCGGGCGGGCGCGGTTGCGGCGTGGGTTCGGCCATGCCCGCGCGCCTAGCGCGTTCGCGCGCGGAATGCCACGGGGGATGCCAAAATCGCCCCGCTATCCGCTCGTTTCGAGCGAAGTCGAGAAACGCTTGGGTCGCGCTTTAGATCACGTTTCTCGACTTCGCTCGAAACGAACGGGGGTGGCGGGTCTGCGGTCACACCCGTTTCCAAGGTCGGAACCGCCACCTCACCCTGTCGTTTTCGAATTTACAGTATCGTTGCACCGCAACAGCGCTGCGCTATAACCCCGTGTCCGGTCGCCGACGCCGGGGCTCCATTCGTCGGCGGAGATCTGAATGCTGTACGATGCTTATGAAATGCAGCGCGGTATGCTGGCTAGTGCCAGCGCGTTCGCGAATTTCAGTGCAGGCCTGCTGAACAATCCCGCCAATCCCTTCGCCTATTTCGGCGGCGGCCCGGTCCTGGCAAGCGCGCTGGAGGTGTTCGCGCACGCCTCCGCGCCGCGTGGCAAGCCCGCATTCGGGCTGGATCAGACCAAAGTCGATGGCAAGACGGTGGCGGTGCGTGAGGAAATCGTGCTGCAAAGACCGTTCGGCCAGCTGAAACATTTCGTTCGCGAAGGCGTCGAGGGCGGTCCGAAGCTGCTGATCGTCGCGCCCATGTCGGGCCATTTCGCGACGCTGCTGCGCGGCACGGTCGAACGGATGCTGCCGACCTGTGACGTCTACATCACCGACTGGCGCGACGCGAAGCTGGTGCCGCTTTCAGAAGGGAAGTTCGACCTCGACGACTATATCGATTATGTGATCGAGTTTCTGGCGCATATCGGTGCGGAGGGCGATCCGCGCGCGCACATGCTTGCCGTCTGCCAGCCATCGGTGCCCTGTTACGCGGCGGTCGCGCTGATGGGGGCGGACAAGCATCCCAACCGGCCCAAGACGCTCACGATGATGGGCGGTCCGATCGACACGCGCAAAGCGCCGACCGCAGTCAACACGCTAGCCACCGATCGTCCGCACGCCTGGTTCGAACAGAATGTCATCGCCACCGTGCCGATGACCTATCCGGGCGCCGGACGCCGCGTCTATCCGGGGTTCCTGCAACTCGCCGGGTTCATGACGATGAATCTTGGCAGCCACATGATCTCGCATTGGGAAATGTTCCGCCATCTGGTCGATGGCGATGGCGAAAGCGCGGACGCGACCAAGGATTTCTACGACGAATATCGCGCCGTGTGCGACATGGACGCCGCCTTCTACCTGCAAACCGTCGATCTGGTGTTCCAGACCCATGCGCTGCCCAAGGGCGAGATGACGCATCGCGGTCGCCCGGTCGATCCGGGCGCGATCAAGGATACCGCGCTGCTGGCGGTCGAGGGGGAGCGCGACGATATTTCGGGGTTGGGCCAGACCAGGGCGGCGCTGACGCTGGCGACCGGGCTGCCCGACAAGGCCAAGCAGTATCACATGGCGCCCGGGGTCGGACATTACGGCATCTTCAACGGATCGAAATGGCGCACCAAAATCGCGCCGGTGCTGGAGAAGTGGATCGAAACGCACGGGAGTTGACGGTGCGGCCCATCGGCCCGCTTCACAGCCCTCATTCGTCATTGCGAGCGTAGCGAAGCAATCCAGGCCGGCAGGCAGATCGCTGGATTGCTTCGCTACGCTCGCAATGACGACAGAAATCGCGTCGCGTTCAATCCCACCACATCCGCGCAATCGACCACAGGAACCAGCCGACCGCCGCCCAAACCGCGATCACCAGCAGCGCGCCGACGATCGACTTCGGCCGCTGGCTCGCGCGTTCGGCGATTATGCGATGTTCGGCCATCTGCGCGGGCGCGACCAGCCGTTCGAACAGCCACACGCCCGCCGGGATCAACACTGCTTCGTCGAGCAGGCCCAGGATCGGAATGAAATCGGGGATCAGGTCGATCGGCGACAGCGCATAGGCAGCAATCAGCAGCCCGACCAGTTTTGCGCGCAGCGGCGTGCGCGGATCGCGCGAGGCGAGCCAGACGGCATGCGCCTCGACGCGGATTCGGTCAACGAGGCTCGGTCCCGCCATGCGCTCAGCCTTGCGGGCGAAGGGCGGGACCGGTCAAGCGCCGTCGCCTTACAGCGCGACTTCGGTATGGCGTCCGGCTTCCTCGGGCTTGATCTTCATGCCGGTCAGCATCTTGAACAGGCCGGTGATCGATTGATCGCCTTCCCAGATTTCGGCGTCCGACAAGTCGAAGCGCATCATTTTCAGGTTGGGATCGTTGCGACCGCCCTCGAACCAGGCTTCGGTCTGGTTGGACCAGTATTTGTCGATGATGGCAGGGTCGGTTTCCTCGGTCAGCGTGCCGCGAATGCAGGCGAAGACCTTGTGATCCTTGGACACGAACTGCGCCATCGCCGGGCCGCCCGGCGCGATGCGGTTGTCCTTGCGGGTGTAGAACCAGAATTCGCTGTCCGCGTCCTCGTCGAGCTGCGCGGTCATTGGCTCGCTATGTTCGTTCGAATTCGTCAGGCCGATCATCAGAAAAGGGCTGTCGGCCATCTTCTTCCACATCCGCTTGCGGACTTCGGCGGGGTCTTCGTTCGATTGCTGGTCGGTCATCGTGGCTCTCCTTACGGTTCGGCCAGACAACAAACGGGCGCGGGAGAGTTTCCCCCGCGCCCGTCAGAATTCCGATGATCCGTGCGGGTTACAAAACCTCGAACAGCCCCGCAGCCCCCATGCCGCCGCCGACGCACATCGTCACGACGACGTATTTGGCGCCGCGACGCTTGCCTTCGATCAGCGCGTGGCCGGTCATGCGCGCGCCCGACATACCGTAGGGGTGGCCGATCGAGATCGCGCCGCCGTTGACGTTCAGCAGTTCGTCGGGGATGCCGAGCTTGTCCTGGCAATAGAGCACCTGAACCGCGAACGCCTCGTTCAGCTCCCACAGACCGATATCGTCCATTTTCAGGTTGAAGCGTTCGAGCAGCTTGGGGATGGCGAAAACGGGGCCGATGCCCATCTCGTCGGGCTTGGTGCCCGCGACCGCCATGCCGACATAGCGACCCAGCGGTTGCAGCCCGCGCTTCTCGGCCAGCTTTTCCTCCATCAGCACCGCGGACGATGAACCGTCCGAGAGCTGGCTGGCATTGCCCGCGGTGATCGTGCCCTGATCGCCGATCACGGCCTTCAGAGACTTCAGCCCTTCGAGCGTCGTGTCGGCGCGGTTGCCTTCGTCCTTGGTCAGCGTGACCTCCTTGGTGGTCACTTCCTTGGTTTCCTTGTTCACCACGTTCATCGTCGCGGTGACGGGGACGATTTCGTCGTCGAACTTGCCCGCTTCCTGGGCGGCGGCGGTGCGCTGTTGCGAGCGCAGGCCATATTCGTCCATCCGGTCGCGGCTGATGCCGTAACGCTGGGCGACGACTTCGGCGGTCTGGAGCATCGGCATATAGATGTCGCCGTGCATCGCCAGCAATTCGGGGTCGGCGGCAACGCGCATCTGCGGCGTCTGCACCATCGAGATCGAATCGACCCCACCGCCGATCGTCACGTCCATATTGTCGGTGATGATCTGCTTGGCCGCGGTCGCGATCGCCATCAGGCCGCTGGCACACTGGCGATCGACCGACATACCGGAAACGGAGATCGGGAGGCCGGCGCGGAGCAGCGCCTGACGCGCGATGTTGCCGGCCTGATGCCCCTGCTGGAGCGCGGCGCCGAACACCACATCGTCGACTTCGGCGCCGTCGATCTTTGCGCGTTCGACCGCGGCCTTGATCGAGTGGCTGGCAAGCGTCTGCGACGGCAGATTGTTGAATGCCCCGCGATAGGCACGGCCGATCGGGGTGCGGGCGGTGGAGACGATGACGGCGGAGCGCATATCAGGGGCCTTTCCTGCTTCTGTTTGCGTCACCCCAGCGAAAGCTGGGGTATCAGGCGGTCTTTGAATGCGGCCTGATATGCCAGCCTGCGCTGGCATGACGGTTTGGGGTTGGGTTCAAACGAAAATCTGGCTCATCCATTCGGCGATCATCGCGGGCTTGTCCTGGCCTTCGATCTCGACGGTGAATTCGTTGGTCTGCTGCCACTGACCGGGGCGTTTCTCGACCAGCTTGAGCAGCTTGAAGCGGCCGCGCACGCGCGATCCCGACCGGACGGGCGTCAGGAAGCGGACCTTGTTGCCACCATAGTTGACGCCCATTTTCACGCCGTCGATCTGTGGCTGTTCGGTTTTCTGCGACAAAAGCGGCATCAGCGACAGCGTCAGGAAACCGTGCGCGATGGTGCCGCCGAACGGGGTCATCGCCGCCTTGGCCGGATCGACATGGATGAACTGGTGGTCGCCGGTCGCATCGGCGAACTTGTCGATCATCTCCTGGCTGACTTCGACCCAGTCCGAAACGCGTTCCTCGCCGGTGCGTTGGGCATATTCCTGGATCGTCATCGACTGCATGGCTTTCCCTCCGCGACCGTTTCGGCGCATAGCGCCCCCATCCTCTAAGCGTGCAAGCGGCATGGCCGCAAGCCCGGCCCAACCGGAAACTAGAAAATGACCAACTCCGTAGCGTTCACTTCCCCGAAATCCATGTCCGCGCTGCACCGCATGGCCGAACCCGAAGTTCTAAAACCGCTTCTGGCGCGTGCCGCGCTGACGGGTGATTCGCGCGGGCGGGTGCTGGGGATCGCGTCGGGGCTGATCGCGGACCTGCGTGCGGCGCAGAATTCGGGGTGGGTGAACCAGTTCTTGCAGGAATATCGGCTCAATTCGTCCGAAGGCGTGGCGCTGCTGTCGCTGGCCGAGGCATTTCTGCGCGTGCCCGATCCCGAGACCGCCGACCTGTTGATCTCCGACAAATTGGGCGAGGCCGACTGGCGCGCGCATACGGGCAAGTCGAATTCGACGCTGGTCAATTCCGCGACCTGGGGGCTGGTCGTCGGGCGGGCGCTGGTGGGCGAGGGGGAGGCGGGGCCGCTCCGCCGCCTGATCGCGCGTGCGGGCGAGCCGTTCGTGCGCCAGGGCGTCGGTGCGGCGATGCGGATGATGGGCGAGATTTTCGTGATGGGTCGCACCATCGACGAAGCGATGAAGCGGATGCGCAAGCCCGAGAATAAGGGCTTTACCGCCAGCTTCGACATGCTGGGGGAGGCGGCGCGGACCAAGGCCGATGCCGAACGCTATTTCGCAGCCTATTTCGACGCAATCCGTGCGGTCGGCAACGCGCCGCGGGACGGGCATTCGATCTCGGTCAAGCTGTCGGCGCTCCACGCCCGCTACGAAGTGCCGCAATGGGAGACGTGCGTCCCCGAACTGACCGACATGCTCGCCCAACTGGCGTCGGAGGCGGCGTCGCAGAATATCGCGCTGACCGTCGATGCGGAAGAAGACGACCGGCTGGACATGAGCCTGGCGATCATCGGCGATGTTGCCAGGCGGCCCGAACTGAAGGGCTGGGACGGGTTCGGCATGGCGATCCAGGCCTATAACAAGCGCGCGCGCGAAGTCGTGAAATGGGCCGATGGGCTGGGTCGGGTGATGAATACCCGGCTGGTCAAGGGCGCCTATTGGGACACCGAGATCAAGCGCGCGCAGGTCGAGGGGCTGAGCGATTATCCGCTGTTCACGCGCAAGGCGGCGACCGACGTTTCGTATCTGGCGTGCGCGCGCGACATGCTGGAGGCGACGAACCTGCGCCCCGCCTTTGCCAGCCACAATGCGCTGACGGTCGCGACGATCATCGAATGGGCGGGCAATGGCCGCGATTTCGAATTTCAGCGGCTGCACGGCATGGGCGAGGGGCTGTACGAAAGGCTGGTGCGCGAGCAGGGCTATCACTGCCGCATCTATGCGCCCGTCGGCGGGCACCGCGATCTGCTCGCCTATCTGGTCCGGCGGTTGCTGGAGAATGGCGCCAATTCGAGCTTCGTGCATCAACTGGCCGACGAGCATCTGTCGGACGAGCAGTTGCTCGCCGATCCGGTCGAGAAGATCGCCGCCGTGGGGGGCACGCGGCATCCGTCGATCCCGCTGCCCAGGGACATTTTCGGCGAGTGGCGCAATTCGGCGGGCATCGACCTGATGGACCGCGACACATTGGAAGCGACGCGCGCGGCGATCGACGCGGTGCCGGTGGGCAATGAAGGCACCGATGCGGTCCATGCCGATCCGAAGCGGTCGTCGGGACGCGGCAAGCGCGCGATCGAGGCGTGGAACACCAGCGACAATGCGGTGCATGATGCGGTGACCCGCGCGCAGGCGGCCTATCCGGCCTGGGACCGCCGCCCGGTCGAGGAGCGCGCGGCGATCATCGAACGCTATGCCGATCTGATCGAGGAACACCGGATCGAATTGATGGCGATCTGTGTCAAGGAAGCGTTCAAATCGATTCCCGATTCGCTCGGCGAAATTCGCGAAGCTGCCGATTTCTGCCGCTATTACGCGATGCAGGCGCGCCGGGTGTGCGCGCCGCGCGTGCTGCCGGGGCCGACGGGCGAGCGCAACGAACTGCGGATGGAGGGGCGGGGCACCTGGGCGACGATCGCGCCGTGGAATTTCCCGCTGGCGATCTTTACTGGTCAGAATGTCGCGGCGCTCGTCACCGGCAATACCGTAGTCGCGAAACCCGCACCCCAGACACCGCTGATCGCACGCCGTGCGGTCGAACTGGCGCATGAGGCTGGCGTGCCCGAGGATGCCTATGTGCTGGTCACTGGTGGCGGCGATGTTGGTGCGGAACTGACCAGCGACCTTCGGATTGCGGGCGTCGCCTTCACCGGATCGACCGCGACCGCCAAGCGCATCGCTTCGTCGCTGCTGGTTGATGAGGATCGCGCGCTGATCCCGCTGATCGCGGAGACGGGCGGGGTGAATGCGATGATCGTCGATTCGACCGCGCTTCCCGAACAGGTGGTGGCGGACGTGCTGACGTCGTCGTTCCGGTCGGCGGGACAGCGTTGTTCGGCGCTGCGCCTGCTGATTTTGCAGGAAGAGATTGCCGATCAGGTGATCGAGATGATCTCCGGCGCGATGGATTTGCTTAACATCGGCGATCCGGGCGATCCGGCGACCGATGTCGGCCCGGTGATCGACCGCGACGCTTATGACCGGTTGATGGCCTATCGCGAAACCGCGCGGCCGCGCTGGATCAAGACGGTCGATGTGCCGTCCGAGGGGCTGTTCGTGCCGCCGACGATGATCGGCATTGACAGTATCGAGGATCTGAACCGCGAATGGTTCGGTCCGCTGGTGCATGTGACGACGTGGAAGGCGGGCAAGCTCGCCGAGACGATCGACCGGGTAAACGCCAAGCGTTACGGGCTGACAATGGGCCTGCACAGCCGCATCGCGCGGTCGGCAGAAGTCGCCGAGGCGCGCGCGCGGGTCGGCAATCTTTATGTCAACCGGTCGATGATCGGCGCAGTCGTCGGATCGCAGCCCTTTGGCGGCGAAGGGCTGTCGGGCACGGGGCCGAAAGCGGGCGGTCCGAACTATCTGCCGCGCTTCTGCGGCGAGCGTGCGGTTTCGGTGGATACGACCAGTGCCGGGGGCAATGCGAGCTTGCTGAGTCTGGACGAGGGGGCGGGGTGAGCCTACCCTACCCTGAATCCGTTCGTCCCGAGCGAAGTCGAGGGGCATTTTCGAGCGTAGCGAGAATCCAAAGCCTCGACTTCGCTCGGCAAAGCCCCTCGACTTCGCTCGGGATGAACGGAGTTGGGGCTTAAGCCGTTCCCTCGACCGTCTTCCCGCCTTCGCGCTTCACGATGCGCTCGCCCTTTGCCACCGGCAGCACCTGTTGCACGTCGGGATAGGGCAGCACCATCGTCCCGTCGGGCGCGGCGGTGAAGCTGGTTTGCGTCGGATAGGCGATGTCGATCCCCTCTTCGTTGAACCGCTTCAGAATGGCGATGCCGATCGCGGTGCGCTTTTCGTAGAACAGCGCGTAATCCGGACCCGCCGTGTCGAACAGCAGTTCGAAATCGAGGCTGGAGGCGCCGAAGCCGGTAAAGCCGCAGCGGATGAAGATCGCCTCGTGTTCCTCGACGATTCCCTTCAGCATCTCGGGGATCGCCGCGCAAACCTCGGGCGGGGTCTGATAGGTGACGCCGATGATGAATTGCGCGCGGCGGTGGGCGCGCTGGGTGTTGTTGGTGATTTCCTTGTCGAGCAATTGCTTGTTCGAAATCACCCGCTCCTCGCCCGTGAACGAGCGGATGCGCGTCGATTTCAGCCCGATCGCCTCGATCGAACCGCTGGTGCTGTCATAGGATACGCTGTCACCGCGCCGGAACGGCTTGTCGAAGATGATCGACAGCGCCGCGAACAGGTCGGCGAAAATGCCTTGCGCCGCCAGACCGATGGCAATGCCGCCAACGCCAAGCCCCGCGACCAGACCGGTCACGTTAACGCCAAGATTGTCGAGCACCACGACCAGCGCGATCGCGAACAGCGCGATCGTCACCAGCAGGCGGATCAGCCCCATCGCGGTGTTCAGCGTCTCGCCGTGATAGCCTTCGGAACCGGTCCGCTTTTCGACCGCCCCCAGGATCAGCTCGCGCGCCCAGATCGCGCCTTGGAACACGACGGCGACGGTGAACAGGAAGTTGACCGTCGTCGTCACCGCGTCGGGTGTCGCGGCGTATCCCTCGACCAGTTTGATCGCGACCATGACGATGAAGAACTGGTTGGTCTTCGACGCCGCCTTGGCGAGGATCGATCCCCAGCCCGTGATGTGGTTGTTGCGCTTTTCGAACGCCTTTACCGCGCGGCCGCGGATGAAGGTCAGCAGCAGGACGATGCCGCTGGCGATCCCGACCGCGATCAGGATTTGCAGCCAGTGGGTCTGCAACCAGGCGGCGCTTGATTCGAAGAAATAGCGCGTCTGCGCTTCGAGATCGACGGCGGGTTGTGCGGCTTCCCGCGCGGCGGTCGCCGCGTTGGCGGTGGTCATGAAATTCTGCCTCTAGGCTGCTTTGGTCTTGGGGCGGACGATGGGCGTGCCGCTATCGCAGGCCTGGAGGTAGGCGATCAACCCCCTCTCGGCGCGGCTGAGATAGCGCGTGCCGCGCGGCAGGCGACAGCCGACGAATTCGGCCGCGCCCGATTTGCACGCTTCGATGAGCGCGGGGTGGACATAGGATTTGCGCGCGATCGTCGGCGTGTTGCCCAAAGCCGCGACGACCGGCTCCAGCATGTCGCGCAGCGAAATCGCGCCATCGGCCTCGCACATCGTCTGGTATGCGATGACGCTGGCGGACCAGGTGCGGAAATGCTTGGCGGTAAATTCCTCGCCCATCGCGTCGCGGATATAATCGTTGACGTCGGACGAGGTGACGGGGCGCGCCACGCCATCGTCGTCGATCCAGCGAAACAGGTGCTGGCCGGGCAGATCCTGGCATTTGCGCACGAAGGTCAGCAGCGACCGGTCGGTGATGGTCAGCACCCGCAACTTGCCCGACTTGGCCTTGTATTGCAGCCGCAAGGTCGATCCGCCCAGCTTGGCGTGGCGCTTGCGGAGCGTGGTGGCACCGTAGCTCTTGTTGGTCTGCGCATAGGCCTCGTTGCCGACGCGGACGCTGCCCAGGTCGAGCAGGCGGACGACGGCGGCGACCGCGCGTTCCTTGGCCAGCGCGCGCTTGCGCAAATCCTTTTCGACCTGCGCACGGAGTTTGGGCAGCTTCGCGCCGAATGTCGCGCACAGGCCGAACTTCTCGCTTTCCTGCTGCTCGCGGAAATCGGGGTGATAGCGATATTGCTTGCGGCCCTTGTCGTCATAGCCGGTCGCCTGGATATGGCCGTTGGGCTTGGGACAAAACCACGCATCGACATAGGCCGGCGGCAGACCGATCGCGTTCAGCCGGTCGATCTCGTCACGGTCGGTGATCCGCTCACCCTGTTCGTCCCAATAGCCCCATTTGCCGCCATTCACCCTCTTGCGGGTATAGCCGGGCATCGTGTCTTCGACGAAGATCAGGCGGGGCATCGGGTTCCTTTCTCGCTCATCCCGACGAATGCTCCACCCGTCGCTTCGTTCCGGGAACCGCGGCGAGTGCGAGTGGTTCGGGTCATTGCTCCCAAAGCAAGAAGGAACCTCCCATGACCGACAACACGACCGACCTGTCTGGCGTCAAAATACTGATGCTTGCAACCGATGGCTTCGAGGAATCCGAACTGTTCGACCCGCGTCAGGCGTTGCTCGACGCCGGTGCCGAGGTCACGCTGGCCTCGATCGAAAAGGACGCGATCCAGGGTGTCGTTAACGATGACGAGAAGGGCAGGACAATAACCCCCGACCTGACACTGGATGAAGTCGAGACCACCGAATATGACGCGCTGGTGCTGCCCGGCGGCGTCGGCAACCCCGACAAGCTGCGGATGGAGGAACGCGCGGTCGAGATCGTCGGCGAATTCATGGACGACGCCAAGATCGTCGCCGCCATCTGCCATGCTCCCTGGCTGCTGGTCGAGGCCGATGTGGTCGATGGACGTCGCGTGACGAGTTGGCCGTCGGTGCGCACCGACCTCGAAAATGCCGGCGGCGATGTGGTGGACGAAGAAGTCGTCGTGGACGAAAACTTGATCACCAGCCGCAAGCCCGACGACATTCCCGCATTCAGCACAGCGATCATCAAGGCGCTGGCCGAACAACGCGCGGAGGTCGAAGAGGACGCGTAACGACGCGCCTTCAACCTTTCCCTCCAAACCGTTGGCGTCGAGCAGGGTTCGAGCTTGTCGAGAACCCGTATCGAGACAGCGTGAGTAACCCCTCCCTCGATACGCCTTCTCGACAAGCTGGAAGGCTATTCGGGACAAGCGGGTGAGGGTGTGGGGCAGTGGGGGCCAGAAAGATGCTTAACCCCGCCCGGATTCCCGAAAGGGCACATCCGGGCGGGGTTTTCGTGCGCGGATTCGGTGGCACGACAGGCCAAATCATGATGCTGTCGGGCAACCCCTCCCCGTTCGTTTCGAGCGAAGTCGAGAAACGTGCACCAAGCGCGCGCCAGCGTTTCTCGACTTCGCTCGAAACGAACGGAGAGGGTGGTTGTCCAAGGAAACAAACACATGCGCCTCCGCCTGCCTCTGATCCTTGCCGCGTCGCTGATTGCGTTGCCGGCACTTTCGCAATCGAATCCGCGGCCTTTCACAGTCGAGGAAAGCGGTCAATCCTTCGCGCGGCTCCAGCAGGCGGTGGACTCGATCGGCGCGCGGGCGGGGACGATCCGCATCGCCCCCGGCCTTTACCGCGACTGTGCGGTGGTCGAGGAAGGCGCGGTCGCGTTCGTTGCCGAGGTTCCGGGCAAGTCGGTTTTCGAAGGGCTGGCGTGCGAGGACAAGGCGACACTCGTACTGCGCGGGGAGCGCGCGCGGGTCGAGGGGCTGGTGTTCACCGGTCTTGCGGTCGATGACGGCAATGGCGCGGGCATCCGGCTGGAGGAAGGCGATCTGGCGGTCGCCAACGCGATGTTCCTCGATTCGCAAAGCGGTATCCTGACCGCGGCCTATCCGTCGGGCAGCATTTCGATCGACCGGTCGACCTTTGCCGGGCTGGGCAAGGATCCGACCGGCAACGGCGCGCACTCGGTCTATGTCGGCGGATACGGATCGGTGAAGGTCACGCGCTCACGATTCGAGCGCGGGGTGGGCGGGCATTATCTCAAAAGCCGCGCGGCGACGGTCGAGATAACCGACAACAGCTTCGACGATTCGAAGGGCAACGACACCAATTACCTGATCGATTTGCCGAATGGCGCGAGCGGACGCATCGCGGGCAACAGCTTTGCCCAAGGGCCGAACAAGCAGAATTACGGGACGCTGATTACCGTTGCGCCGGAGGGGGTTGAACACACGTCCACGGGGCTGGTGATCGAAAACAACCGCGCCTGGCTGTCGCCCCAGTTCGAACATCGCACGACGTTCGTGGGGAACTGGTCGGGGGAAGCGGTGACGATGCGGGGGAATGAACTGGCGGACCGGATCACGCCCTATGAGGATCGCGACTGAGCCCTCACCCAAACCCGTCACCCCGGACTGGTTCCGGGGTCCACCGCGCGGCGGGCGCTGTCCTTCGATGTTGTGCCGTCGCGCAAGCGGATGAGTGGACCCCGGAACCAGTCCGGGGTGACGAGGGGGTTAGGCGAGCCTGCTTCCCAATCGCGCGGCGAGATATTCCAGGCACGCGACCCGCCGCCACACCGCGCTGTCGGTGATTGCATCCACCCGGAAGAACCGCCGCATCGCCGGAAATTCCAGGTCGATCACCCGGCGCATATAGTCGGGCTCGAGCAGCCCGCCATGCTCGTCCCCCATCGCCCCGCGTCGCCGTTGCAGCGCATAACTTTGCCGGCGCAGCCAAGTCGGGCGGATGCGGGTTGCCCATTCGCCGAAGCGGTGGGCGCGGCTGGGTGGTTGTGCGAAACTGTGGCCATAGGTCGAGGGATGACGCGCCAGCGCCGGATCGACGATGTTGAGTAACGCGCCCTCGAACCGTCCCGCTTGTTTGATCGGCATCGGCAGCGCCAGTGCCTCGGCGACGATGCGATGGTCGAGGAACGGCATGAAATACGCACCCATCCGCGACTCCAGGCTGATCTCGCGCCCGAACAGCGAGCGGCAGCGGATGCGGGGATAGAGTTGCTCGACCTGGGTGCGCGACAGGCGGCCGTTGGCGCTGCCCGCCGCTTTGCCCAGCTTGGCGGCGATCCGTGCGATAAAGGCTTGAGGATCGAACATATCGGTCGCGTCGGTCGCGACGAACCTCGCAAAGAAGGTGCGCGCGACCGCATCCGCGCTCGACGGTCGGTCGGCCATGTAGAAGAAATCGCGATACACCTCTCCGCAGCCGCCCGACGCCGCCAGCCCGCCGACGGGATGGCGATGATCGCGTGCCGCCAGATGACCGCCATTGTCGAAGATATTGCCGAAGGTCGGCAGTGCGTCGAACGCGGCGAAATTCGCCGCGACCTGTTCGGCAAAAGCGTCCGGGGGCAGGAGGGCGGCTTCCTTGTCGATCCATTCGATGTCGAAGCCTTCGGCGGCGGCGATGGCGCGGGCGATCCGGACGTCCTCGCTGGCGGCGGGGCCATAGACATAAACGTGCGGGGTCGTCCCGCTCGCCCGGAACGCGCCGAGCAGCAGGCGGGAGTCGAGACCGCCGGACAGGGGGCAATGGATGGCGTCGCCGAATGCGCGGACATGATCCTCGACGGTTCGCGTCAAAAGTTCGCGGTGGATCGCCAGCCGTTCGGCCTGAGGGCGGTCGTCGGTCCGATCCGGCAACGGCTTGGCGAGCGCGCGCGCGATCGTGCCCCCTTCGGCCAGTTCGAGCAGCGTGCCGGGGCCGAGGAGCTTGAGTTCCTCGAACACCGTATCGTCGTCGACCGGCACCACGTTGAACGCGAATTCGTACACACCCTGCGCGTCGAAGCGGACGCGGGGCAGGGCATCGAGCGCGGCGAGCAGCGAGGTGGAGAGCACGACGTCGCCTTCGCTGCGGAACAGCTGGAAGGCGGCGAAGAAATCGGTGAACA
This sequence comes from Pseudomonadota bacterium, assembly GCA_023418595.1. Taxonomy (GTDB): domain Bacteria; phylum Pseudomonadota; class Alphaproteobacteria; order Sphingomonadales; family Sphingomonadaceae; genus Sphingomonas. The sequence continues at coordinate 313,885 of JAEZZI010000006.1, read as the reverse complement.
GCCAGGTCCGCCCGGCGCTGCGCACCAGTGCCACGAACTGCCCGGCGACGCGCTGCCAGTCGATCGTGCCGTTAGCGAGCGTCGCGATCAGCCGGGCAAGTGCCTCGCGGCCCATCAGCCCGTCGACCGTTATCGTGCCAGCGATGGCGGCGAAATCGTCGCCTTCGACCAGCAAGGTGTCGGGACCGCCCTTGGCATAGCGCCAGTGTCGGACTTGCCAACCGGGGAGCGTCAATGCGGTGGGCTGGTTCAGCCCGGACGCCGCGAATTGCGCCTCCGCCAGCGCGACGATCGATTCCGTTTCGCGCATGTGCCCACGCGTCAGGAACAGCCCCGCCACGCTCTTAGCCCCCGGCGCGGGCGAGTTGCGGACGCTTGGGTCGCAGCGGCGCCTTGGCATCGGCGCGCCGCAGCCGACCGAGATAGGTGTCCAGCCCGATCTGCGCGCCGATGATGAGGTAGATGAACGGATTGAGCGCGATCCCGACGAACAGCGCGCCGACCATATAGATGATGTGGCAATGCTGGAGCGCGGTGGCGAGCGGGGATATCCATTCCTCGCCTTCGCGCGGGTTTCGGTAACGGCGGCGCAGGATTTCCATGCGCAGGAACCCCAGTCCGTGGATCACCAGCCACAGGATCAGGCCCGGCCAGCCCTGCTCGCCCAGCATCTCGAAATAGGCGCTGTGATAGGCCCGCGCCTGATCGACCACCAGTTGCCGCTGGACCGTCTGGTTCGGGCCGGTGCCGACCACTGCCGTCGTTTCGTAGCGCAGTTCGTTCTGGCGATAGGCGTCGAAGCCGCCCCCCAGCGGCTTCTGCTTCACGTAATCGAGCGTCCAGTTCCACACCATGATGCGGGTCGAGGCGCTGGCGTCCGCCTGATAATTGCGGATCGTCCCCATGCGCTCGGTATAGGCCGAGGGCAGGAACGGGATGACCAGCAACAGCGCCATTACCGCGCCACCGATGTAAAGCATACGCCGTTTCGCGTCTCTCAGCATCAGCACCGCCAGCACCCCAATACAGATGAGGCCGGTGCGCGCCGCGGTGCCGACGGGCAGGATCAGGCAGGCGAAGATCAGTGCCGATCCGAACAGCTTCACTCGCCAGTCGGGCGGAAAGAGGGTGCCGAATTTCATGAACCACAGGATGATCGGAATCATCGCGATCGCGACGGTTGAGGCTATCGAACTTTCGAATATCCCCGAATTGTTCGAGACGAGCAAATGCATCTGGCCGTAACCGCCGCCTGACAGCACGGTCTTCAGCCCGCCGGTGATGACGATCGCGCTGACCGACAGCAGGATGAACAGCAGCAGCGCTTCGATCCGCAACTTCGTCCGCAGCGTCAGGGGCAGGAAGATCGCGAACACCATCGCCTTCCATACCCAGTCCCATTTGAACGCGGCCTCGATCGGGAAGTCTGCGCGAGATGTGGTGAACCAGCACCAGCCGAGCAAGGCGAGCATCATCAACTGCCGGGGTGCAAAGCGGCTGTCGCGCTTGTCGTCGAATACCAGCCAGCTCAGCCCGGCGGCGGCGAACGCGATCATCGAAACGGGGATCGCGTTCAGCAGATAATAGCTGATGTGTTGGGGCGAGACGATGTCGATATAGACATAGGTTAGCACGAACAGGAACGACCGCCGCGCGGCGAGCAGGAACAGTGCGCCCAGAAACGCCAGCAGGAACAGGTCACGCATCGCGCCTGCGACCCCGCATATCGAGGTCGGCAGTTTCCTCGCTGTCCAGGTCGCGGCGCGACAGCAGCCGCCAAGCCGCCAGAATCAGCAGCCCATGCGAGATCAGCAATGATATCGTATCGACCATGCGCGCGCGTCGTCGTCCTTTCCTCTCCGACCGACCTAGCGCCGCAGAGTTGACGCGCCGTAAACGGGAAACGCCGCGTTTACCGAGCTTTTCGCGCAAATCGTTCGGAAAACCGGCACTTATGGTTTCAATGGCTTACCGGCGGTGCGGAAAACTTTCTGGAAGGGCGGAAGGGTCTTCGGACTGCCTCGCTCGGCAGGGGAGGGCGGCATGACACCCTTGTTTCCAAATTTGCTGCCTGCGTCCCGTATCGACCTGCATTTTTCCGAGTTCTACCGGTCCAGGTTACGCCGCCTGCCCCAGGCGCGCGTACGATCAAGCGCCCTGTTAGAAGCTTACCACGTTTGGGCCGAGGAGGCCGGAGCCGACAGCATTGGCTTTCGCGATCTGCGGCGGTTGATGCGCGAGCGCGGGCATGGTCATTTCTACAGTAACGGAGCGACCTATCGGGACGTCGTGGTCGCGAGCGCTGGCACGGCCGACGTTCCGATCGACGACGCGAACGTCATCGCTGCCCGACTGGATAGAGACGAGCGACTGGTAGCCCGCATCGACGCCGCGATCGCCGAACTGAGCGCCGTTCGCTCGACGCTGTTGGGCCGCGCCCCGTGAGCCGGGCGGAGCCGATCCTAAGCAATCCTTCCGGTTCGGAATGTTTCGGAAGGATAGTCGGAAGCGAAAACCCTAGGATAGCTGCGCGTCCGGAAGGGTCGGAAGGATCGACAACATGTTTCCCGCATGGGCGCAGGCGCGCACGCATGCGCGATACAAAATACACAATAATCTTTCCAACCCTTCCACCCTTCCGGGAGGGGATAGAATATATTTTAAAAACAATCGGTTGCGCTGCAAAGCAGGCCGGAAGGGTCGATATAGATGCTTCCGATTGCCGGAAGGGTCGTGCGGAGGCGGACGCCAGCTCGAAGGAAGCATCATGAAAACTGGTTTGAAGAAAACGACGCGTATCGTGTTGGGAAGCGCGTTAGATCATGCCGCCAGCAGGGCTGAGGCTGCCACGTCGTTGGTCACTGCCGCTGCATCGATCTTGTCGCAGGATTTCGGACCAGACGAGGCGATCCGTTTGCTTCGGAGCATGGTGGACGAGGCCGCTACCGACTGGCTCGCGTCGATCGCTCACGAAAGCGCCGTCTCAACCCGCCATTGAATGGGTCCTTCCACGGGGGGTGCCGCTCATGCGGTGGGGCAAAGCGCGACCTTTTCCAGTTCAAGTGCGGTTTGTGATTTTGAACCTTGTGAACTGAACTGTTCATCCTGTGTACTGAGGGCGAGAAGATGAGTGCCGATCGACTGTACGAATATGACGAGAAGCAGGCGGCACGAATTCTGGACGTGACTGCCCGGACCCTTCGTCGCTGGCGGAAGGACGGAAAGGTTTCATTCTACCGCACGCCGGGCGGGCGGGTGCGGTATTCGACCGATCAGTTGCTAGAGCTTCGTCGTTCGAGCCGCGTTGCTGCTGAGGTCGCAATCAAGGGATGATTGTCCGCCTTTGTCCGCACATGTCCGCTTATGACCGTTTATAGGTAATCGACGCTGCGCCAGGCCGCACTCATTCTCCAGGCATGACGACATGCCCAGACAGTGACCGGACCGCACATGATGGCGAAACGCGTTTCATTAATGCGCCGGTCGCCAAGCGCCCTGGTTCGCTACAGCCGTCGACTTGGGATGTCGAAAGCCGAACGATCGAAGTCATTTGGGCGGTCGGAACGCGGCGTGCTTATTTCGATTGGGCTAGCGAAACGGTTGTCGACGAGGAATTGGCGGTGTCGCCAGGCAACGTTCGCCTGGACCGACTGAATTCCGGAGCGCCGGTGCTCGACAATCATCGGCGAGATGCGCTCACCAGCCAGATTGGTGTGGTTATGCCGGGTACGGCGCGCATCAAAAACGGATGCGGGATTGCTACGCTGAAGCTGTCCGACCGGCCCGAGCTGGCGTCGATCGTCAGCGATATCGCCAACGGCATCATTCGCAATATCTCAATCGGCTACACGGTCCACACCTATGACGTGGAAGAGCGCGAAAACGCGCGCCCCCTATTTCGCGCGATTGATTGGGAGCCGTACGAAGTCAGCTTCGTCACCGTTCCCGCCGACACCGGCGCAACCGTTCGCGGCGCCACCGATCAACACCCGTGCGTGATCCGCACCCCCAAACGACAGGAGCACCATATGGATGAGAACGAGGCGCAGGCCGCTGTCACGACCCGGGCGAATATTGCCCCTGCCCACGATCAGCAGAGGATCCGGCGTTCGCAAGGAGGCCCGGCGACGATGGCACAACTTCGGGAATATTTCGACCTGAGCCGCGAGCAGGGCACCTCCGTCAGCCTGAGCGCGGATGACCGGGCGGACTTTATTTTGCAGGCGGCCGAGCAGGGAATGTCGATGGAGGAAGTCACCCGGTCATTCATGAAGTTTTGCGCTGATCGCCAGCGCGAAGAGACACGCGGGTTCGTTTCGAATGCGCGTTCAATGGATGACACCTATGACAATCCCGGTTTCCATTGCCGGGCGATTGAAGACGCGCTTTACGCTCGCCTGAGCGGATCGGCACCGACCGATCAGGCGCGGGCGTTCATGAGCATGAGCATGGTCCAGATGGCCGGGGACATGCTAGAGAGGCGGGGCGTCCGCAACGTCCGGCAAATGCAGCCGAGCGAAGTTCTGAACGCGGCAGCTACTCGATCGATGGGCTTTGCCTCTGCCTACGACAACGTACGAGCGATGCATACCACTAGCGACTTCCCTGGTCTTCTCACGGGAGCAGGGCAACGGTTCTTGCTGGATGTGTTTGCAGCGGCGGCGTCGGCAATCAAGGCCATCAGTCGCCAACGTAGCGCTAACGACTTCCGCGCAATTAGTGGCCTGGAAATGTCGGGTTTTGGCACGCTCTCCGAAGTAAAGGAAGCGGGTGAAATCAAGCACGGCACGTTCCGCGAGCGCAAAGAGACCTATGCACTGAAAACCTTTGCCAAGCAGTTCGCGTTGAGCCGACAAGCGATCATCAATGACGATCTGGGCGCGTTCGGCGATCCGGTGCGCGTGATGGCGCGTGCGGCGGCCGAAACCGAAGCGTCCCTGTTCGCGGACCTGATCAACAATAATCCGACGATGGGAGACGGCTTGCCGCTGTTTCATGCCGACCACCGCAACCTCGCAGGGGTCGGCGCCCTCCCAAGCTTGTCGACGCTATCCGACGGTCGGATGGCGATGCGCGGGCAAAAGGATTTGGACGGCGTGACGCCGTTGGCGGCAGCGCCGAAATTCATCCTCACCAGCGAGGTGAACGAAACCATCGTCGAACAATTGCTGACGAGCGTCCAGGCCACCACCAGCGATACGACCAACCCGTTCGCCGGTAAGTTGACGCCGTTGATCGATCCGCGTTTGTCGCCGCGCGCCTGGTATCTGTTCGCAGATCCTGCGCTCGCCCCGGTCCTGGAGCACGCATATCTTGACGGGGCAAGCGGACCGCATGTCGAGATGCAGGAAGGCTGGGACGTGCTCGGCCAGAAATTCCGTGTGTATATGGACTTCGGCGCTGGCGTCATTGATCACCGCGGTGCGTTCAAGAACACTGGCCAGCCCGAATAGGAAGCGAAGGGCGGATAGCTGGGCGTCGGGACCGCCCTGGGGTGTATCGCCCCCCGTACATCCCGACGCGCCACCCCAAAGCGAAGGGCGGATATTTCGGGCGTCGGGACCGCCCTCGAGTTGAACATGCTCGCGTCACATCCCGACGCCTCACATTGAGGATCGATAATGGCCGCTGTTGCCGATTTGCTCTACCGCATGGGCATCGAGGGCGATGAACAGGTTAAAGCCGCGTTCGCCGCTATGGGTGCCGAAGAACAGGCGGCTGCTGAGCGTGCGGTCAACACATATAAATACCGTGAAAGTCGTCACGACCAACTGACGAAACAAGTTGCTGCTGGTGAGGCGGACATGGCGGCTGCCCGCGCAAAAGCTCTTGCTGCGATCACGGGCACGATGCCCGCCTATGAGGCCAATATGCGAGCCGTTCGCCAACAGTCCGATGCCGAAAGGCAGGCGAATGTGGTGCGTAATCAGTCAATCGCGTCGATCGGTCAGATGCGTGCTGGTAGTCAGCAGATGTCGTTCCAAATTCAGGATGTCACCCAGCAGATTGCGCTTGGCGTCAATCCGATGGTGATTTTCGCGCAGCAGGGCGGACAAGTCGTCCAGGCGATCGACATGATGTCCGGTGGCAAGAGCCGCCTTCTGTCGCTGTTGGCGGGGCCGTGGGGCGCTGTTTTCATGGGCGCGACGATGATCGTCGGTATGCTTGTTCAGGAGCTTTGGAAAAGCGAGGAAGCCACCAAGCGAGCGGAGGCGGGTGCAAGCGGCCTGTCCGCCGCTCAGGGCGCGCTGGGCGATGTATTCGACCTGACTTCGGGCAAGATCAAATCACAAAACGAACTGCTGATCTTGAACGCGCGGTTGATGGCCGCGAACCTTCGCGCCGAAGCGCTGGCGGCGGACGCATCCTCGCGAGCTGCATTCGGCGAAGCTGGCACCCGCAACGGCACGCTGTCGGCAATGGGTGCCGGTCCGTTCGCATTATTCGAAGGCGCTGGTCAGCCGGGGAACCGTGGCGTCCGTGCTCTGGCGCGCCAAGCTCGGGCGGCGTCGCGGATGCCGGAAGGTGCAGAGCGGACGGCCATGTTCGATCAAATTTTGCGGTCGAGCGAGGATGTCGATTTCAGCGGTTCGGGGATCGATCGAGGCGGTTTTCAGCAAGCAGTCATCGACTACGCATCCTCGCAAGCGAAGCGGCAGGTTGCCGACGCGATCGACCGTTCGCTGGACAGCGGTCGCCTGGCGGACGAGCTGCGCCGTCCGGACACCGGCAAGCCGCGGCGCGCGTCGGATGCGGCCGATCGAGAGGCCACGCGGCAGGCAAAGGAATATGCCGACATGCTTCGCCAGCTCGAGGATCGATATGATCCGCTTTCGGCGGCGGCGCGTAAATATCGCGAGGAACTCGATCGGATCGATGTCGCGGCGAAGCGGCCTTTGAAACAAGGGGGCATTGATGGCGCCACCGCCGCGAAATGGCGTGAGGGTGCGGAGCGAACGTATCGCAACGAGGAATTCCGGCTGACGGGGATGAATGATGTTGCGACCAACGCAACGCGGATCATGGATCGGTATCGCCAATCCGAAGCACAGGGCGAGGCGCGTCGATCGCGGGCGCTGGCGGATCAGCAATCGGCAGTCGCTTTGGCAGAACGCGAATTGCAGCTGGTGGGCGCGAACGACAATCTGCGCGATGCTGAGATGCGCAAGCTACGTCTGATCCTGGGGATCAAGCGCGATTTTCCCGATGCGACTGAAGCCTGGATCAAGAAAATGGTCGAGGCCGAAATGGAATTGATCGGGATCGAGAATCGGACGGTCGAACTGGCAGCAAGCTATCGCGAACTGCATGGGATTGGCGACGAATTTGTTTCGCGCGTACTCGATCCACAGAATTGGCGGAACTGGGGCGACGCCGGAAAATCGATCCTGAACGAACTTATGCAGGATGTGTGGCGATTGGCGGCGGTCAACCCAATCAAGAATTGGCTTTTCGATGCAGGATTGCCGACATTCGGAAGCGTGTTCGACGCGGCGTTCGGAAAGAATTCCCCGGCAACGATCGCTGCTGGTGCACATATGGCTCCCGGCAACTCAGCCGGGACTTATGACTTTCCGGGCGGACTGGCCCGCGTCGGCGAAAACGGACCGGAAACGGTTTATCTGCAACCCCGATCGCAAATCATGCGAGCAAGTCTATCCCGCCAACGCGACGCTGCTGGTCCCAGCCAGGGCGGCGGATCGGTCCATTTTCACCTCAAGGGTGCGGTCGTCACTCAAGACCTGCTCGATCAGATGAACGCGATCGGGGAGGCAGCCGCTGTCCAAGGTGCCGCCGCTGGCAGTCGGATGGCGCAGAGCGAGTTCATCGATAGACAGCAGCGCCGCCTGGGGCGTCCGTGGTGATGGCGTCGAACGTCGAGCATGATGTCCAAATAGGGCCAGCCCTTGAAGTGCTGGCGCTTGCGCAGGGGCGGGCGCTGACACTGATTTGCGCGCGCCTGGTCGAGCTGAACATACTGGACATGGCGGCAAGCGCGGAACTTGCACGGCATTGCGCCGACGCGATCGACGATCTTTGCGAGCACCGTGAAGGCGTCGAAGGGATTCGTCGGTTGATGACGCTTCAGATGCGGCACTGGGCGCGTGAGGCCGAAGCAGGGCGCCCGATCGTTCGCCTGGCGGATAACGATTAGTGCTATCGGATGGCGCGAACGACCTTCGTGCGGAAAGTTTCCGGGACCGGTTCGGCGGATTGAAACACCAAGTCGAAACGCAGCGTCCGAGCCGATGGCGGAATTCGGTAATGTAGACGGGCAAATGCCTTGTTGCCCGGACGATGAGATTCCCAACTGGGCGATATCGAACCGAGCGGCATGATATCTCGAACCAGGGCAATTTCGCGCTTGGCGTATTCCGCGCGCCTATCGAGGGAAATGGTGGGGCCATATTCGCCCTCGATCATCAAATCGTCATTCCCGACAACCGCAGCTCGCCGGTCGCGACTTTCAACTGCAATGAGACGCCACAGCTTGGCTGAGGGGTTTTCGAACGAGACAAGCAGCTCCGCCCAGTCGGTGTCGACCGATTCGACCTTGCAATTGATATGCGGCCGTTCCGCGATTTTTCGGGCGCGACGTTCCGATCCGGCGAGATAGAGGGCGACAATGCTGGCGGCGATCGAGCCGATACCCGATACCCATTCGGCAGCCGTGCCGATTTCGAACGGCGTCAGACCGAGCGTCACCTAAGCTCGCAACAGGGCAATGCGAGCGCCCGTAAGATCCTCGGTAATTTCGATCCCTTTCCGCAGTTCAAGCAGGTAATCGACGTCTATGACTTCGTACTGGTGCTCGGAACGGTCCGGAAATCTTAAAGTCACGGTCTCGCCAATCCGCGGGACGACTGGCATTTGGGTGTCGTGCAGGATAACGCCCTTGGCGACCGGACCATCATAAAAACGAACCAGGCTCATCTAACTTTCTTCCTTCGCTGCGAAGGTCCGCCACTCAATTCAACGACGTTTCCAGAAGTCGGCGGATCGCTTCGGGCCGGGAGGGTTGCGGGTCTTGCTTCGCGATCCACGCATCCAACGCCGCCAGTTGATCGGGGTGAAGGCGAACCATCACGGGTGTCGCACCTGTTGAAGGTCGGCCCCGTTTTGATTTTTCAATATCGCCTATTGCCGTTCCCATAAATAGACGATATTAGAAAAGGCGAACCGGGGCAAGGCGGCAACCTCGCACCCGGCTCTAACCCACTGCAAGGAAGTGACCCATGCAACAGGCTGACCAGGCGGATAGCACCGCCACACGCGCCGCGTCAGGCGGTAAATTCAAGAATTTTTCCACGCCGGTTTTCGTCGTCGGCGCTCCCCAAATCGGAACGACACTGGCATCCATGATGTCGGAGATGGACGATGGGCAGGTCCTCGCAACCGCGCAGGCGCGACTTGGCTTTCTGCAAACGGTCGTCCGTCTGTGCGCCGCCGCTGGTCCCGATGCACCGGAAGCGCATGAAGCAATGATCCATTTCGATTATGCGCTGGCCGATGTCATCGCGTTGATGGATCGACCGATCCGGAGGGCGGCATGAGCGCGAACCTGACGCCCGCCATTAGCCGCCGTGCCTTGATCGCTGCGGTCGCGGCCGCGCCGATTATCGCTATACCTGCCGCGCGCGCTGAACAGTCCGAACAGTTGGGGGCCGATCGCAGCATCTGGACGGCGCGGCTTGCCGAATGGCGCGAGGCGGAACGCGCTGCTGACGAATTCTATCGCGACCATATGGACGCGGTGTTGGAGGCGCAGCCGCCCAATCCGCTGTGGAAGCCCTATCGAAGCGGGACGTCGATCACGACGGGGGAGCCATTGTGGGCGGAATTCCGGAACTCGGATTTCGATGAACCCGATGGCGGGTATTTGCGGGGAACGCGGGTCTATGCCCAGGCGGAGGCCGATTATCGCGCATGGCGGCAACAATTCGAGGAATTCAAAGCGGCCACCGACTATGACGCCAAATGCGCGCGGGACGATGCGCTGGGAAAGGCGGAAGGGGATGCGTTCGACCGCCTCGTGCGAACGCCCGCGCCGGATACTGCGGCGTTGCTGGAAAAATTGAGCATCCTGATCTTAGAGGAAGGCGAGATGCGCCGTGAGTGTCCGGATGTGCTGCTGTTGCTGCGTGCGGATGCGGAGCGGCTGCGGTTTGCAAAGTGAGCTATCGACATCGGGATAGGTTTAAGCTATTTCGAGATGGTTAGCTAAAAAGGGTTGTCATGGAAACCGAGATCGCACTGCCCGATTATGATGCTCGCTTACTCACAGCTGACCAAGTGTCGCAGGTTCTCAATCGGACCCGCAGCACGGTGACGGGATGGGTAAATCGATACGACTGGCTTCGGATCGAGCCGGTGAAGTCAGGATCGACCCGGCGATATAGCTTTGCCGAGCTGGGTCGGCTTGTCGCTCTGCGTGCAGCGATGTGGGCGGGGTCTCCCGCCGATGCCTTTGAATTTAATCCGGACCGGATTTTTGCCGAGATCAAAGCAGAATTCGAGACGCTGATCGCTGGCGCTCGGTCGGACTCGTGGGGGAGTTCGGGAGAAAAGCGCGTCGGCCTGTTTTTCGACGACGACCATCAAAAGCTGTTGCTGATCTCGCGCAGCGGTTCGGGCTTTACCCCGACACGTAACCCCGACACTTCGGGCGCTTATGTTGCCGATTTGGCGGGCTATGTCGTCCCCCAATTGACCCTTCATCTAGGGCAGGACCTGCGCAACGCGTGGAATCGCGCGCTTTTCCTGCTCCACGGTTACGAACTGGACGATTGATGGCCCGCAGCACCGCCCCTGATTGGCCAGCGATGATGCTGCGCGGCACAGCGGCGCGGTATTGCGACATGACGGCTTCCGAATTCGAGAGCGAAGTGGTCGCGCAGCGTCTCCCCATGCCGGTCCAGCTCGGCAATCGCGAGCGCTGGAATCGCCGTGCGCTGGACGAAGCGTTGGACCGGCTTTCGGGCGCCGTGGTGCCAGACTGGCGCGCAACGTCGAACCTGTATGCGGAGGGCTAAGCTCCCCTACGTCAAGCCGGTCACGGCCAAAGGGCGGCGCTATGAGTATTTTGATACCGGCGCGAAAACCCCGACTGGCAAGCCGATCTACAAGCGACTGCCCGCGCGTACCGATCCCGCGTTTGGCGACACCTATGCCGCGTTGGTCGCCGGTCGAACCAAGCGCGCGAACGTCGCCGCGATGCTCACCGTGCCAAAGCTTATCGAACTGTACGAACGTAGCCCGGAATTCCGCCAGCTCGCGCGCCAGACGCAGCGAAGCTATGGCGTGTACCTGTCAAGGATCGCTGCGGCGTTTAACACCGCCCCCGCGCACCAGGTCGAGCGGCGCGACGTATTGCGGCTGCGTGATGTCATGGCGGATCGGATCGGTGCCGCGAACGGCATGATCCGAACGATGCGCGCCCTCTATCGATGGGCGCGCACGCGCGAGTACCTCGAAATCGACCCCTGCAAGGGTATCGAGCTGTTTGAGTCGACGGACTATCCGCCGTGGCCGGACGACCTTCTGGCGGCTGCCCTGGCGTCGCGTGATCGCGATATCCGGCTGCCTGTTGCGTTGCTCTACTACACCGCGCAGCGCATCGGTGATGTGTGTGCGCTCCGGTGGAGCGACGTGCGCGATGGCACGATCTATGTCGTCCAGCAGAAGACCGGTAAAGAACTCGAGGTGCGAACGCACACCGCGCTTGCAGCTGAGCTGGCGAGCGTCCCCAAATCGTCGATGACGATCCTGGCGGACAGCCACGGACGGCCCTTGACGACAGATACCCTGCGCGAGCGCATTCAGAAGTTCGCCGCCGATCGCGGGTATAAGATTGTGCCGCACGGGCTTCGCAAGAACGCGGTCAACGCACTGTTGGAGGCGGGTTGTAGCTCGGCTGAAACGGCGGCTGTCACCGGGCAATCTCTGCAGATGGTCGAGCACTATGCAAAGCGTCGATCGACCCGCCGTCTGGCGTCCGCCGCCATCCTGAAAATGGAGGGAGCCAAAAGGTGAACAGGAAAACTTTTGGAAAACCGGCCTCGCGAGGCCCGGAAATTCAGGCTTTCGAGTTATCGCGCCGTTAAACAGTCGCGTGGCATGGGGCGGTCATGCGGATTCTTCATGTCCTCGACCACAGCCTGCCGCTGCATTCGGGCTATACCTTTCGCACCCGCGCGATCCTGAAGGCGCAGATCGTGCATGGCTGGAGCGTGGCGGGCGTCACAGGGCCGCGGCATCCCGACCGCGGCGACCTGACGCGCGAGACGATCGACGGGCTCGATTTTCTGCGGACGCCGCCCCCGGCTTCGCTGCCGCCGCCGTTGGGCGAGATGCGCGAGGTCGCGGCATTCGCCCGGCGCATCGTCGCGGCGATCGACGAATTTCGGCCCGATATCCTCCACGCCCATTCGCCGGTGCTGTGCGCGCTTGCCGCATTGCTGGCGCGGCGCGAACGGGGGGTGCCGATCCTCTACGAAATCCGCGCCTTTTGGGAGGATGCGGCGGTGGGCAACGGCACCGGGCGGGAAGGATCGGTCAAATATCGGCTGACGCGTGCGGCGGAGACGTTCGCGGCCAGGCGCGTCGATGCGCTGGCCGTCATCTGCGACGGGCTGAAATCCGATCTGGTCGCGCGCGGCATTCCGGCGGGCAAGATCATGGTGTCGCCCAACGGCGTCGACATGAAATTGTTCGGCACGCCGCCCGAATATGATACGGCGTTCGCGCGCGAACTGGGGCTGGCGGATGCAGACGTCACCGGCTTCATCGGCAGTTTCTATGATTATGAAGGACTGGACGACCTGATTGCGGCGATGCCCGCGCTGGTCTCGGCGCGGCCGCGCGCGCAGCTGTTGCTGGTCGGCGGCGGTCCGATGGATGCGGCGCTGCGTGAACAGGCCGCAAGGTCGCCGGTCGCTGATCGCATCCATTTCGTCGGGCGCGTGCCGCACGACGCGGTCGAGCGTTATTACGGCTTGATCGACATTCTCGCCTATCCGCGAAAGCATATGCGGCTGACCGACCTCGTCACGCCTCTGAAGCCGCTGGAGGCGATGGCGCAGGGGCGGATCGTCGCCGCGTCGAATGTGGGCGGTCACCGCGAACTGATCCGCGACGGCGACACCGGAACCCTGTTCGCACCCGATGATCCGGCCGCGATCGCTGCCTCGCTTGGCGCCCTGTTCGCCGAACGTGCGCGCTGGGATGCGCAGCGCGACCGGGCCCGCGCCTATGTCGAGACCGAGCGTAACTGGTCGTCAAACATTTCTGGCTACGATCCCGTTTACCAAAGGCTGATCGCAGCCAATCGAACGGATGCAACATGGTCGCGTACACCCGCAAACGCCTGAATCTTCCCATCGCCGGAGCCGCTGGCGCCGCAGCGGCGCTGATCGCCGCGCTCGCCTTTGCGTTCGCACCGCTCTCGCTGATCGAGACGTTGGTGGTCGCCAGCGGATTGCCCCGCATTCTCGGCCCCGCAGAACCGCCGCTGGGCGCAACCGCACGAGCGCTTTTGTGCTTTGTCGGGTCGGTGGGGATCGGCGCGCTGGTGCTGCTGGTCGCGAGCCGCGTCTTCGGAAACGCGACGATCGGGTTCGGCAGACTGGACGATGCGGTCGAGCGCACGCCGATCGTCCGCCGCGCCGATTCGCATCCCGATGCCCCGCCGCGTCCGCCGGTGATCGCGACGCGCGAACTGGGTGCGCCGATGATGTCGGTCGGTGGCGAATCGGACGAAGAACGCACGCTGCCCCGCGACCTGGACACGCCGCTTGCCGACTACGACCCACAGGCGTTCGTCGAATCGCATCCGCCCCAGCCGCTGCCGTCCGATCAGGAACCCGATTACCGGATTGCCGCGCCTGCGCCTCTGCCGCGCCCGGCGATGCTGGCGGCAGGGGAGCGGTTCGAAACCTTCGACCTCGACCGGCCAAGGCCGTCCACGCCCGCATCCCCCCGCCCGCAACCGCGGTTCGATCGGGAGGTATCCGTGCATGCATTGCTCGAACGCCTGGAGGCCGGGGTTGCGCGGCGCACCACTGACGGGTCGTTGCGCGCGGACGACACTCGCCTGTCGATCGCGATCGATTCGCTGCGCAGGCTGGCGGCTGCGGGGTAAGCGCGAGTGCGCTAAGCTCACGATTTTCCGTTCGTTTCGAGCGAAGTCGAGAAACGTGAGCTGGGCGCTGGAATCTCGTTTCTCGATTTCGCTCGAAACGAACGGGTGAGGAGGGCAAACGCCTAGAAATCCTCGACCGTCAGGATTTCGATGGCCGCGACCCGTGTCTCTCCTTCGCCATGGCTGCGCAGCACCACCGCGTCAGCGACCAGATGACCACGGATCGGCAACTCCGCTTCGGACAGCGCGGCCAGCCAGCGCTCCGCACCATCCCCATCGGGCAGTTCCACCGTCAATTCGTGTCGCGCGCCGGTAAAGGTCGCGCTGGCCCAGCGTCGCCAGTCGGCATGGCGGATGGTGAGGCTCAGGCCCGCACCCTGCGCGCTGCGATCCAGTGCGCGCGCCAGCAGGGTCGCGGCATCCGGTCCCCGGCTCATGCCCCGGCCTCCGTCTGCGCGATATAGCGTTCCACTCGCGCCACCGTCGCCTCGCGCGGCTGGCGTCCGTTGCGAAGGTCCGACACGAAGCGCGGATCATGCACCGCGAGCCGCCCGAATTTCGTCTCCGGCATCCCCGTCGCGCGGAGATGATGGTTGATCCTGCTGAGCAGGTGCATGGCGTCGGCCCTCCTGATTCGTCATCTGCTAGTTCATTGTTTGTTCTCAAATCCTACTTGTCTAGGAAAAATCCTTTTGGTACGGATCGGATATGGACGGACAGGATCAGCGGGCGGCCTTGAAGGCCGCGATCGAGCGGGACGGCACCAGCCTGACGTGGCTGTCAGAACGGTTGCTGAAGCGCAACGCCGCCTATCTCCAGCAATATCTGACGCGCGGAACGCCGCGCTTGCTGGCAGAGGGCGACCGGCGGCTGCTCGCCAAATTCCTGCGGGTGAGCGACGCGGCGCTGGGTGGGGTCGAAGCGGCGGGCGACGACAGCATCGCGGTGCCGCGTTACGTGCTTGCCGCGTCGGCGGGGCCGGGGGCGCTGGTGGGGGAGGAACAGCGCGGCGTGCCCTTTCGCTTCGACGCGCAGTTTCTCGCCGGGCTGGGCGTGCGGCGCGACGCGGCGTCGCTGATCGAGGTGAAGGGCGATTCGATGCAGCCCACCTTGATCGATGGCGACACTATTCTGGTCGATCACGCCCGCCGCAGTATCGCGCCGCGCGGCGGCGTCTATGCGATCCGGCTCGACGGGATGCTGGGGGTCAAGCGCCTACGCGCGATCGGGCGCGAGGTGGAAGTGGTCAGCGACAATGCCGATTACGGAACGGTGG
Source organism: Pseudomonadota bacterium (assembly GCA_023418595.1). Taxonomy (GTDB): domain Bacteria; phylum Pseudomonadota; class Alphaproteobacteria; order Sphingomonadales; family Sphingomonadaceae; genus Sphingomonas. Next base: position 298,469 of record JAEZZI010000006.1, on the reverse strand, counting down.
TTCGCCCGGCTGACGCAGTAGATGTGATTGGTCGCGTGGTGTGGATCGGGCGGAGTCTGGCGGGGTTGTGAGGCGATGCGCCTCAAACCCGTTCGTTTCGAGCGAAGTCGAGAAACGTGAATTAGGCGCTGGCGGGCGTTTCTCGACTTCGCTCGAAACGAACGGGTGGAATGCTTTGTCCGCTCAATCCCGCCGAGCGCTAATCAGCCAGATCGCCACCGCAATCGCGATCCCCACGCCCAATCCGACCAGCACGCCGATCGTCGGTTCCCCGCGCGAAATGCCCCATATCGCGCCGATCAGCGTCGTGATCGCGATCGGGGCGCCTCCGGCGGCGGGGTTGGGCTTGCGAGCGGGCGGGCGGGGCTGGTCCATCGCCGCCCCATGCCATGCGTGCGGCGTCCGCGCCAGTCGCGCGCGAAAAAGCGAACGCGATGTTAACCCTGTCGGGACACGCGGCGGCAAAGACTTGCAGGCTATGGCAACATCCTGCCGCCGACGCACCAACAGGATCGCACCCGCCCCTATGCCCCGATTGCCCTATCTTCCCGACCGATCGATGGTGTCCGACGCGGCGCTGCTGATCGAGCAATTCGGCGCCGAGGCGGGGCTGGAAGCGTCCGAGCGCGCCGCGCGCAGCCGCACCCTGGGCAACCATTTGCATTTCGCGCGCTGGCGTCAGGTCGAACGGCTGATCGACGTGCTGTCGTCGGACGGTGCGGTGGGCACGATACACTGATCGGACCGCGCGAAAGTCCCTGAAATTCGGCGATTGGCGGCAGCGCCAAGCTCGGCTAGGACGGGATCATGTCGCGCCAGTCCGGCCGGGCCTCAATGTATCTGCGTTGCGCCGCGGTCTTCTCCGTCGTTTTCTGTCCTGCCCTTGCGCGCGCGCAAGACGTGCCGCCGCCGGTCGCGCAGGAAGATGTGGCGCCGGATGACGGCGGCCTCGATCCCAACACCCCACTCGCGCCGCTTCCCGAGATCGGCGTCGACTGGCCCGATCTGGGCACGCCGCTTCCCGAGGAACAGGCAGTGGTCACCGACGAAGCGGGACAGCCGCTCGATACCCCAGTTGCGACCGGCAGCGTGCAGAGCGAATATCGCTCCAACTACCGCATCACCGGGATCGACGGTGTGGGCGGCGATCTGCTGCGTCAGCGATTCAACGAGCTCTCGGTGCTGCGCGCCAACGAAAACGAACCCGCCAATGCCGCGCAGATCGACCGCCGCGCCCGCGAGGATGCCGATCTACTGGGCACGTTGCTGGAGGCGGAAGGCTATTACGCCGCGCGGATCGGCACGTCGGTCGCGTCCGAAGGCGACCGGCTGATCGTCACGCTTAACGTCGTGCCGGGCGAGCAGTACCGTATCGCCGCGGTGGAATTGCCGGGACTGGAAGCGGCGGGCGCTCGCACCGACAGCCTGCGCAACATCTATGGCATCGCGCCCGATACGCCGTTCAACGCCGACGAAATCGCGGCGGCGGAGGAGCGGCTGCGTGCCAATATCGGGCGCGAAGGCTTTCCCTTCGCCGAAATCCGCCCCAGTGAGGTCGTCATCGATCACGCGACGCAGACCGCGACCCTGCTGGTGCAGGTCGATCCCGGCGGCGAGCGGCGTTTCGGGCGCATCCTGAAGGACAATGACCGCGTGTTCGGCGCCGATCACGTCGCCGATCTTGCGCGGTTCGAACCCGGCGATCTCTATGATGAAGCCGCGCTCGACGATCTGCGCCGCGCGATCGTCCAGACCGGGCTCGTCTCGTCGGTGCGTGCCGAACCGGTCGAGGGGGCGGAGCCGGGCACCGTCGACATCCAGGTCGCGCTCGAACCCGCGCCGCCGCGCACCATCGCTGGCGAGCTGGGCTATGGCACCGGCGAAGGCGCGCGCGCCGAGGTTAGCTGGACGCATCGCAACCTGTTCCCGCCCGAAGGCGCGCTGACGCTGCGCGGGGTGCTGGGGACGAAGGAGCAGCTTGCCGGGATCATCTTCCGCCGCAGCAATTTCAAGGGCCGCGACCGGGTTCTGACCGGCCAGATCACCGCCGCGCATCTCGAACGCGACGCTTACGAAGCCGACACGGTTTCGATTTCGGGTTCTCTGGAGCGCCAGACCAATATCTTCTTCCAGAAAACCTGGACCTGGTCGCTGGGCGCCGAACTGGTCGCGACCGACGAGCGTGACGTGATCGTCGATACCGGCGAGGCGCGGCGGCGGACCTATTTCATCGGCGCTCTGCCGACGAGCCTGAACTATGACGGATCCGACGACCTGCTCAACCCGACGCGCGGCTTCCGCCTCGGCGGGCGGCTGTCGCCCGAAGTGTCGCTGTCGGGGGCGACCTTCGGCTATGCGCGGGTTCAGGTCGATGCCAGCGGCTATTATCCCGTCAACGACCGCGTCGTGATTGCAGGCCGAGTGCGCGCAGGCACCATCGCGGGCGCGCCGCGCGACGCGATCGCGCCGTCGCGGCGTTTCTATGCGGGCGGCGGCGCATCGGTGCGCGGCTACGGGTTCCAGCGGATCGGGCCGCGCGACGCGAACAACGATCCGATCGGCGGGCGGTCGCTGACCGAATTCTCGCTTGAGGCCCGCGTAAAGGCGTTCGGCAATTTCGGCGTCGTGCCGTTCCTCGATGGCGGCAACATCTACACCGATCCGCTGCCGCGCCTGTCGGGCTTCCGCTACGGCGCGGGGCTGGGTGTGCGCTATTATTCGAATTTCGGCCCGATCCGCGTCGATGTCGGCACCCCGCTCAACCCGCAGCAAGGCGATCCGCGCGTCGCCGTCTATGTCTCGCTCGGACAAGCGTTTTGAACGACGTCGAGACGCCTACGGTAACCGATGTGCGCGTGCGTCGCGCCAATCCTTGGCCGCGTCGCATTGCGGGTAGTCTCGCGCTGCTGCTGGGTATATTCGCCGCCGCGCTGATGCTCCTCGATTCGAGCATTGGCCACCGCTGGATCGTCGATCGCATCGCCGCGATGGAGCCCGCCAACGGCCTGCGCTACCGCATCGGCCGCATCGAAGGATCGATCTTTTCCGAAGCGCGACTGGTCGACGTGTCGCTCGCCGACGCGCAAGGCGAGTTCTTTCGCGCGCCTGAGGCGACGCTCGACTGGCGGCCCTTTGCCTGGCTGAACAACCGGCTGTCGATCGAAGAACTCCATGTCCCGCGCGCGACGCTCAGCCGTCTGCCCGCATTGCAGCCGACTGGGCGCACGGGGCCGATCCTGCCGGGCTTCGATATCCGTATCGGATCGCTGCGCGTCGATCGCATCGATATTGGCCCCGCCGTCACCGGCGTCGCGCGCACCGGTCGGATCGCGGGCAGCGCCGATATCCGATCGGGTCGCGCGATGGTCGATCTGGTCGCACTGGTCGAAGGCAGCGACGTGCTGCGCGCGAAACTCGACATCGAAGAATCAGAACGCCGCTTCGATGTCGACGTGCAGGCGCGGGGCCGCGCCGATGGCGTGCTGGCGCGGCTGTCGGGCATCGTCCAGCCGCTGCAACTGCGCATCGACGGCGAAGGCGACTGGAAACGCTGGACAGGTGTTGCGCTGGCGGAGGCGAATGGCGTCCGCGTCATCGACCTGAAGCTGGGGCACATCAGCGGCACCTATTCGCTCGGCGGGCGGCTCGCGTTCGGCACGCTGACGCAAGGGAAAATCCAACGGCTGACCGCACCCTCGGTCGCGATCACCGGCGCGGGCACGCTCGTCAACCGACAGCTCGACGGCAACCTGTCTATCCGGTCGCGCGCCGTCGCGATCGAGGCGGAGGGCGTGGTCGATCTGGCGCGTTCGGCCTATCGGTCGATGCGGGTGCGCGCGCGGCTGCTCCAGCCACAGGCGCTGTTCCCCAACATGACCGGTCGCAATGTAGAGGCGCGGGTGATCCTCGACGGCGCATTCGCCACTGCCCGCTACGATTATCGCCTGACCGCCGATCGCTTCGCCTTCGACCAGACCGGGTTCGAGGTAGCGCGCGCATCGGGTCGCGGGCGGCTCTCCCCGGCACCCGTCACCGTGCCGGTCCGCTTCACCGCCGCGCGCGTGACCGGGGTCGGCGACGTGGCGGGCGGTATCTTGCGCAACCTGACCGTGGACGGGCCGCTGCGCATTACGCCGACGCTCATCACCGGCGACAATCTGGTTCTCACCTCCGACCGGCTGTCGGGGCAAATCAGCCTGATGCTCGACCTGCGCACCGGCAAGTACGAAGTCGGCCTGACCGGCGGCCTGCGTCGCTACCTGATCCCCGGTCTGGGCGTGGTCGACGTGCAATCCCGTTTGAGAGTGGTGCCCGGTCCCGGCGGGCGGGGCACGCGCGTCGTCGGCACCGGCGCGGCGCAGGTCGTGCGGCTGGACAATGCCTTCTTCCGCTCATTGACCGGCGGATTGCCGCGCATCACCACCGGGCTGGAGCGCGGGCCGGACGGCGTGCTCTATTTCCGCAACCTCGTGCTCACCTCGCCCGACCTGACCCTGCGCGGCAACGGTTTCCGACGCCGCGACGGGACGTTCGGCTTCGAAGGATTGGGGCAGCAGCGCAGCTACGGTCCCGTCACGCTCCAACTCGATGGCGATATCAGCCGACCCGCACTCAATCTGAGGTTCGCGTCGCCCAACGAGGCGATGGGCCTGCGCGACGTGACCGCGCAGCTACGACCCAATGCGGATGGGTATGCTTTCACCGCGCAGGGTGGATCGCTGCTGGGCGCATTCGACGGCGAAGGCGCGATCCTGCTCCCCTCGGGCGGCACCGCGCGTATCCAGATCGCGCGGCTGGATGTCAGCGGCACGCGGGCTAACGGTGCGCTCGATATCGTCGAGGGCGGCTTCCTGGGTGCGATGGCGTTCAACGGCGGCGGCCTGTCGGGCAAGCTCGATTTTCGTCCCGACAACGGGCTTCAGCGGATCGACGGGACGGTGGAAGCGCGCAACGCTCAGCTTGGCCCCGATATGCGTGTCCGGCTGGGCCGCGCGCAATTAGGGGTGGTGCTCGATCCCGATGGCACGACGATCGAGGCGACGGTGCAGGCACGCGGGTTCCAGCGCGGCGCGCTCAGCATCTCGCGCCTTGCCGCCAACGCCAGGCTGCGCGGCGGGGAAGGCGAAATGAAGGCGAGCATCGCGAGCAATCAGGGCCGCGCCTTCGATATCCAGACCGTGACGCAATTTACCGACACGCAGATTCGCGTGAACGGGCAGGGGACGCTCGACAATCGTCCGCTTCGCCTGATCGAGCCCGCGGTGCTGACCCGCGACGGCGAAGGCTGGCGGCTGGCGCCGACGCGACTGACCTTTGCAGGCGGCGAGGCGCGGGTGGGCGGCAGCTTTACCGAGGGCGAGCATGCGATCGAACTGGGGCTGACGCGGATGCCGCTGGCGGTGCTCGACATCGGTTATCCGGGGCTGGGGTTGGGCGGGGTCGCATCCGGCACGCTCAGCTACGTCGATCGCGGCGACGGTGCGCCGACCGGCCGCATGAACATGACCGTCCGCGGCCTGTCGCGATCGGGGCTGGTGCTGTCGTCGCGTCCGGTCGACCTCGGCGTCGCCGCGGTGTTGAACCGTGACAGCCTGGGCGCGCGGATCGTCGCGGCGAGCGACGGCAAGACCGTGGGCCGCGCGCAGATGCAGCTTCGTCCGCTGGCAGGCGGCAACGCGGTCCAGCGCATCATCAATGCGCCGCTGTTCGCGCAGCTTCGTTACGAAGGGCCGGGGGATACGTTGTGGCGGCTGACGGGTGTCGAATTGTTCGACCTGACCGGGCCGGTTGCAGTTGCGGCGGACGTCGGCGGGCGGCTGGCCGATCCGCAAATTCGCGGCACCGTTCGCACCAACAGCGCGCGCATCCAGAGCGCGACGACCGGCACCGACCTGCGCAACATTCAGGCAACGGGCCGCTTCAACGGATCGCGGCTGCGCATCGACCAGTTCAGCGCGCGCGACCGGGCAAGCGGCACGGTGACCGGCACCGGACTGTTCGACCTGGCCGCCGTGCGCGGATTCGGCATGGATTTGCAGTTGCAGGCGAACAATGCCGAACTCATCAACCGCGACGATATCGGCGCGACCGTCACCGGCCCCTTGCGCTTCCGTTCGGACGGCGCGGGCGGGCTGATTTCGGGCGACGTGGTGGTCAATGCCAGCCGCTACCGGCTGGGCCGCGCGGTCGCGGCCACGCCCTTGCCGCGCCTCAACATTCGCCAGATCAATCGCGGCGACCTGGACGAGGCTCCCGTGCGCCAGGCCGTGCCGTGGCGCATGGCAATCAAGGCGCGCGCACCGGGCAACATGATCGTCACCGGCCTTGGTCTCGACAGCGAATGGTCGGCGAACCTCGAAATCGCGGGTGAGCCGACCAACCCGCAATTACGCGGCCAAGCCGACCTGATCCAAGGCGATTACGAATTCGCCGGCCGCGATTTCGAGCTGGAGCGCGGCGTCATCCGCTTCGACGGGTCGGTCCCCGCCAATCCCAGCCTGGATATCGCCGCCAATGCCGACGAACAGGGGATCAACGCGCAAATCCGGGTGACCGGCAACGCGGAGCGCCCGCAGATCAGCTTCTCGTCGATCCCGGCACTGCCAGAGGACGAATTGCTGTCGCGGCTGCTGTTCGGCACCTCGATCACCAACCTGTCCGCGCCAGAGGCGTTGCAACTGGCCGCAGCGGTGGCGGCGCTTCAGGATGGGTCGGGCGACCTCAACCCGCTGAACGCGCTGCGCCGTGCCGCGGGACTCGACCGGTTGCGGATCATCGCCGCCGACCCGCAGACCGGGCAGGGGACCGCAGTCGCGGCGGGCAAGTTCATTACCCGGCGCATCTATGTCGAGATCATCAGCGACGGTCAGGGCTATTCGGCCACCCGCGCCGAATTCCGCATCACCCGATGGCTGTCGCTGCTGTCGACCATTTCGACGATCGGACGGCAAAGCGCCAACGTCCGCATTTCGCGCGATTATTAATGATCGTGCGCGCGGCCCTACGATCGTGAATCCGACCCTGCGCATTGAGCGTGTTCAAGCGCCGTCCGTTCTTGGCGCCGCGCTGGCGTCGGCATGAAGAACGGGCAATGTTTCGACAAGTTCGGCATAACAGGATGGGTTTGGGTGTCGCCCTCAACGCTCGTGCAGATAATAGCGGTCGGTTGCGTTCAGCGCGTCGTCGAGTTCATAGACGAACGGCTTGCCGGTCGGGATTTCCAGGGCGGCAATCTCGTCGTCGGAAATGCCCGAGAGATGTTTGACCAGCGCGCGCAGTGAATTGCCGTGCGCCGAAATCAGCACGCGCTTGCCCGCTTTCAGTTCGGGCACGATCGCGCTTTCCCAATAGGGGAGCACGCGTTCGATCGTATTCTTCAGGCTTTCGGTCTGGGGGATGGGTACGCCCTTGTAGCGCAAATCCTTTGCCAGATCCCAGGGTGAGCCTTCCTCGGGCAGCGGCGGCGGGATGTCGAAGCTGCGACGCCAGATATGCACCTGCTCGTCGCCGTGCCGCGCCGCCGTCTCCGCCTTGTCGAGACCGGTAAGGCCGCCATAATGCCGCTCGTTCAGCCGCCAGTCCTTCACCGTGGGCAGCCAGAGGCGGCCCATCGCCTCCAGTGCGAGGTTGAGCGTCTTGATCGCGCGGGTCTGGAAGCTGGTGAAGGTCAGGTCGAAATCGAGGCCCTTTTGCTTCATCAACTCGCCCGCTTCCCATGCCTCGCGCACACCCTGTTCGGTCAGATCGACGTCCCACCAGCCGGTGAAACGATTTTCGAGATTCCAGGCCGACTGGCCGTGGCGGATCAGGACGAGCGTGGGCATGGGGCCTCCCGTTGTTGCTGGGTGTCGCGCGCGGCCCTAGCCTAAAGCACGCGCGACATGAAGCGGCTGAACGGATCGTCGGCCGGATAGTCGCCGAACGCGGCGCAATCGGTGAAGCCGAAGCGGCGGTAGAGTGAATGGGCGGCGTCGAATGCCGGGCCGGTGCCGGTTTCCAGGCTCAGACGCTTCATCCCCCGGCCGCGCGCGACGCCGATGATGTGCCCGACGATCGCCGCGCCGACGCCGGAGCGGAGATGCTCGGGCGCGGTGCGCATCGATTTGATTTCGCCGTGGGTCGGATCGAGCGTCTTCAAAGCGCCGCATCCCATCAGCGCATCGCCCTGCCACGCAGTCCAGAAATCGATCCCCGGCGCACGCAGCCCCGGCAGGTCGAGCGCGTGGACGCTGCATGCGGGCGAATTGGCCCGCATGCTGGTCAGATGCGCGGCGAGAAAAGCCTGAACCTGCGGAAGGTCCAGCCCGCCTTCGCGTATCTCGATCAAATCAGGTCGATCCGGTCGGCAAGGACCTTGAGGCAAGCGTGCGCGAGCCGCTTCGACCGTTCGGGCGACCACGCATATTCCGCGTCGGCATTGGGATCGTGATCCTTGAACGGCATTTCGAGGGTCATCGAAACCGCGCCGAAGCGTTCGGCGAGCTGATTGGTCGACATCGACAGATTGGCCTGTCCGGGCGCGGATTTTTCATAGCCCTTTTCGGTCTGGAAATCCGGGGTCTCGGCTTCGAGCGCGGTGCCGAAATCGTAGAATTTCTGGCCCAGTTCGTCGGTCCAGGACGGAATGCCTTCAAAGCCGGCGAGGAAATTCGCCGGGATCGCTTCGTCGCCATGGACGTCCATCGCGAAATCGACGCCGGTTTCATCCATTGCAGCCAGCACCAGCGCGACCTCGGGTGATCTGTCCATCGTCGGTGCGTGCCATTCGCGGTTGAGGTTTACGCCGACCGCGTTGGTGCGCAGATGCCCGCGCCGCGATCCGTCGGGATTCATGTTGGGGACGACATGGACAGTGGCTTTGGCGAGCAGCGCGCTTGCCTTGGCATTGCCCGCATCGGTCAACCATTCCAGCGCGCCTTCGGCCCACCATTCGGCCATGCTTTCGCCCGGATGCTGGCGGGCATAAAGCCAGACCGATTTCGGCCCTTCGCCGATGGTCAGCATGTCGAGCGGCTGGCCGTCGAGCGTCTGGCCGAGCTGGCGATGACGTACGCCGGGTCGAGCCGCGATCCGCGCGACCAGATCGTGATGCCGCTCCATCGAATAGGGCGCGAAATAGGCGAACCACGCCGCATCGCCCTCAAACGCATAAGTGAAGCTCAGCACGCCGTCGGCATAATGAGTGTCGGTGGTCCGCCACGCCTGACGATCGGTGGAGACCCGCGTGCGGTAACCGGGCCAGCCGAACGCATAGGCCGACTGGCCCGCATTCATGATCCGAAAGGTGACGGTGCGTCCGCGCGCGCCCGCCGCCCGGAAATGGAACCACTGAAAAAATTCCGACTGGTGGTCGGCGACGATTTCCAGATCGATGCGGTCGCCGTCATGGCCGACCAGGCGGATATTGCCGCTGTCGAAGGCGGACGAGATGTGGATGGTCATTTCACCGTGATAGTGATCCCTGAGTCGCCGGGGAACCCCCTGAACAGAGCGGAGGCGAGCTTTGCCGACATGACTTCGTTGGCGGCATCGGGCGTGCCCGCGACCGACTGGGCGACCGCGCGGCCTTCCCAGACCACGGTCGAATCGCTGCGGCGGCGAAGCTGGACCGCGAGTTCGGACGCGGTGACTTCGCGCAGGCCCCCGCCGCCGACGGGCAGGCTGACCCCGCCACCGACGCCGACATTGCGCCCGAAGCTGCCGCCGCCCAGCCCGATCGAGAAGGGCGATTGCTGGCGGATGACGCCCGCGGGCGCGCGGCGGAACGACACTTGCGCGACGTAATCGGATGGCAGCCCCTCACCAACGCGGGTGTAGCCGAGCCGAGTCAATTCGCCCGCGACGGCATCGCCATAGGCCTGATATTCCAGGCTCATCGTGCCGGTGGTGCTGAGCGGTTCTACCGCGAAGCTGCCGGGGCGGATTTGCTCTGCGCCCAGATGATAGCGGGTGACATCGGTCGGCCCCGCGCGCGGCGTCGTCATACAGGCCGAAGTGCCGAGCGCGAGCGCGGCGATCAAAAGGGGTTTGGCGATACGCTTCATTGTGCGAACTCCCGTCGCGGCTTACCAACGCTTCATCGCCCATCAACGCACGAGATGTCGAGCGGTGCCGTCGGGTAAGCGGCTCAGGACGGATCGACATTCGGCAATACCGTCAACCGCGGACCCTTCGACATTGCCAAAGATAGGTTCGTTCGCGCCTGCGCCCCTCGACACCAGGTTTGGGAGGCTGAGCCGTATTCCTGCGAAAGCAGGAGCCTTGGCCGCAAGCGCTCGCCAGCTTCCCAGCGCTCCTGCTTTCGCAGGAGCACGGCTACGGGTTGGGCATGGCGAAAAGCGGCCCAGCCGCCTTGACTTTGGCGGGGCGCGTCCGTAGGCGGGCGCCTCGAAATTCCCCGTCATTCAGCATTTGAGAAACGAATCGGTCATGAAGATCGTCAATTCCCTGAAGTCGCTCAAGGATCGCCACCGGGACAACCGCGTGATCCGTCGTCGTGGCCGCATCTACGTCATCAACAAGACCAATCGCCGCTTCAAAGCCCGCCAGGGCTGATCGATCGGTCTTCAGCCCAGGATGGGCTGCAAACGGCGATTTTCTGCGCTTCCGGTGCTCACGTGCCTGAAGCACGCTGCGCGCCGGTTCTCGAAAACTACCATTTTCGCCTCATCCTGAACTGAATCCCGACCGATCAGATGAACGACGGAAATCACCCAAGCGCCGTCATTTTCGATGTGGGGCGGGTGTTGTTCGATTGGGACCCGCGGTTCCTGTATGAGCGCCTGATCAGCGATGATCGGGCGCTTGATGCGTTTTTGCGCGATGTCGTCACGCATGAATGGCATTTCCAGCATGATGCGGGGCGGCCGTTCGCGGAGACCTCTGCCGAGCTTATTGCCGAGCACCCGCATCACCGCGAGTTGATCGAGGCATGGGGTGCGCGGTTCGACGAGACGATTCCGGGCGCGATCGCCGGGATGCACGCCATCGTCGAGGAACTGGATGCGGCGGGCGTGCCCTTGTTCTGCATCACCAATTTCTCGGGCGAGTTCTTTCCGCCGTTCCGCGCCAAGCATGCGGTATTGTTCGACCGGTTTCGCGATATCGTGGTGTCGGGCGACGAGCGGCTGGTGAAGCCCGATCCCGCGATCTACGCGCTCGCGCTCGACCGGTTCGGGTTGCGCGCGGAAGAGGCGCTGTTCGTGGACGACAATGCGGCGAATATCGACGCGGCGGCGGCGATGGGGATTCATGCGGTGCTGTTCACCGACGCGGCAAGGTTGCGGGCAGAACTGGTGCGGGTAGGTCTGCTTTAGCTCTTTGGTCGTGTAGCGCTCGTTCGATGGTGACGAAGGCCCAGCGAACTTGAAAATTTTTGCAAGGCGAGACCTTCGAAATTAAAATCGTCGCCGAAGAAATATTTCGGGCGGCTTTGGATCCTTAGATCTTCGAATTTCCAGATGTTGATTTGGTATTTCGCGCCGACGTGCATGATCGAACTGATGATGCAGTCCTCTCGGCGGATGCCGAAGCGGGTTGTGATGCCCCGAATATACATTCGGTCGGGAGAAAGGATCATACCAGTCCGCCCGATCAGCACGAACGATCGCCATCGGGGCAGAGCGAGCAACGCTAAGACGGCGGTCCCGATTGTCAGATGAGGGGCTCCGGGTCCTGCAAGCGCGGCACTCAGATAGCTCACGAACCCCGCGAACAGCCAATAGCCGGGAGCTTTCCAGGGATAGTAACGATAACGACGGATCATTCTACGGGTGTAGCGTCGCCGCTTAACGCTTCAAGCCAATGAAATAACGCGGCGGCGATGGGGATTCACCAGTCATTAGATATCGTATCGCTCTGTAACTTGAGACATTCCAACTGGACCCCGGCCTTCGCCGGGGTACGGTAAGGGATGTCCGATCGAGAACAGTACCTCTCCGTTACCCAAGCCGTCGCGCAGCGTCGCTCGATTCGCGCGTTCACCGACCAGCCGGTGGACCTGTCGCTTCTCCGCATCCTGATCGAGCGTGCAGGCCGCGCGCCTTCTGGCGGCAATCTCCAGCCGTGGCATATCCACATCGTCTCCGGCGAGGCGATGGCGCGGCTGAAAGCATTGATGGCCGTCCGCGTCGCCGAAGCGCCGATGGGGGAGGGTGCGGAATATGCGGTCTATCCGCCTGACATGGCCGAGCGGTTCGACGATCGGCGCAGGGGCGTCGGTGCGGCGATGTACGATGCTCTGGGGATCGGGCGCGGCGACCGCGCGCGGCGGCAGGTGGTGTTCGCCGAGAATTTCCGATTCTTCGGCGCGCCGGTCGGGCTGTTCTGCACCGTCGAGCGCGATCATGGCCCGCCGCAATGGTCGGATTGCGGCATGTTCCTGCAAACATTGATGCTGTTGCTGGTCGAGGCGGGGCTGGACAGCTGCGCGCAGGAAGCATGGGCGCTGTGGCCGAGGACGATCGGGGATTGCCTGGGGCTGCCAGAGAACCAGATGCTGTTTACCGGGATGGCGATCGGGTATCGCGATGTGGAGGCAGCGGTGAACAACTGGCCGGTGCCGCGGGTAGGGATCGACGAGTTCGCGACCTTCCACCAATAACATTATCCCGCAGCCCGAATGTCATCCCGTCGAAGGCCGGAATATCAGGCCGTATCGCGCCGCCGCTTGATATCCCAGCTTTCGCTGGGATGGCGGTTTGAGGCCAGGAAAGGACGGACGCGACCGTCAGTTCGCGCCCTTATACCCCTTCAACTCGTCGCCGATGATCTGAACGACGTGCAGCACGTTGGTCGATCCCGGCACGCCGAACGGCACGCCTGCGCACACCACGATGCGGTCGCCGCCCTTTGCCAGATTGTGGCGCAGCGCCATGCGCTTGGCCTTGGCGACCATTTCCTCGAAGGATTCGACATCGCGGGTGTGGACGGCGTGCGCGCCCCAGAGCAGGCCGAGGCGACGGGCGGTTTCGTGCTTGGGGGTCAGCACCATGATCGGCACCGCGGGGCGTTCTCGCGCGATGCGGCGCGCGGTGGAGCCGGACATGGTGAAGCACAGGATTGCGCTGGCCGATACCGTCGCGGCGATCGTCTTTGCCGCTTCGGCCAACGCGTCCGCCGTCGTCGGATCGGGGCGCATCACGGTGAAATGCACGCGGTCGCCATGCGCGGGGTCGCGTTCGACCGCATCGGCGATGGCGTTCATCATGCTGACCGATTCGACCGGCCACTGACCCGCCGCGCTTTCCGCCGAGAGCATGATCGCGTCGGCGCCGTCATAGACCGCGGTGGCGACGTCGGACACCTCCGCGCGGGTGGGCGAGGGCGAGGTAATCATCGATTCGAGCATCTGCGTCGCGACCACCACCGGGCGGCCCAGGCGACGGGCGGTCTCGACGATGCGCTTCTGCATCGGCGGCACCGATTGCGGCGGCAGTTCGACGCCGAGGTCGCCGCGCGCGACCATCACGCCGTCGCACGCCTCGACGATCTCATCCAGCCGCGCGACGGCGGAGGGCTTTTCGATCTTGGCGAGCAGTGCCGCCTTTCCGCCGATCAGCTTGCGCGCCTCGGCCAGATCCTCGGGGCGCTGGACGAAGCTGAGCGCGATCCAGTCGACATTCTGCTCGACCGCGAAGGCCAGGTCGCTGCGATCCTTTTCGGTGAGCGCGGCCATCGGCAGCACGACATCGGGGACGTTCAGGCCTTTGGAATTGGATAACGCGCCGCCGACCTCGACCACCGTTTCGATGCGGTCGTCCGAGTGATCGGTGACACGCAGCACCAGCTTGCCGTCGTCGAGCAGCAGCCGCGCGTCGCGCGCGATGGCGGCGAAAATCTCGCGATGGGGAAGCTCGACGCGGGTCGCGTCGCCGGGCGTCGGGTCGCGGTCGAGGGTGAAGGTTTTGCCCGTTTCCAGCATCGTCCGCCCGCCTTCGAACTTGCCGACGCGCAGCTTCGGCCCCTGAAGATCGGCGAGGATCGTCGTCGGGCGGCCATATTTCTTCTCCAGGCTGCGGATCGCCTGGATCAGCGGCACCTTCGATCCCTGATCGCCGTGGCTCATATTGACGCGGAAGGCGTCGGCACCGGCGTCGAACAGTGCCGCGATCATCTCCGGCGTCGAGCTGGCGGGGCCGAGAGTGGCGAGAACGCGGACCTTGCGGGTGCGGGGCTGGATCGATTTGGTCATGGGGAGGGTTCCGCCTTCTTGTGCGGTCGCTGGTCTAACCGCTATTTGCGACGGATCAACCGGAAGGAGCCAAGAAAATGGCCGAACTCGACGAATTGGACGACGCCGTGGCCGCTGCCGCCTTCCGGCGATTGGTCAGACACCTGCGCCACCGCAGCGACGCTCAGAATATCGACCTGATGGGGCTGGCGGGGTTCTGCCGCAATTGCCTGGCCGACTGGGTGGAAGAAGCGTCCGCCGGGACCGACCACCCGCTCGACAAGCGCGCGGCGCGGACGCTGATCCACGGAATGCCGCCCGAGGAGTGGAAAGCGCGGCATCAGTCGCCCGCGACCGAGGACCAGTTGCGGCGGATGGAAGAAAGCGTCGCTCGCAATGCGCGCGAGGATGCGCTGGACGAGGCGCTGGAGGAGAGCTTTCCGGCGAGCGATCCGCCCGCGATGGCCGATCCGGGGCGGTGAGGTTGGGGGGAAGCTGCCTGTTGGCAAACGACCCCGCTGCCGATTTGAGCGCGTCTTCTACCCGTCGCCGTTAGCAGCTCTTTCGAGGTAGTCCACGAGGCGGAACCCGACATAATCGGGCTTTGCGTAAACCCGGCGCGTCTCGCTCGCGCAAACCCGGCGGTAATAGACGTTCCAGTAACTAACAACGCGCCGCTTGGTGGTCTCCCAATACGCGCCATTTTGCGCGATGAACTCGGCTAACCCAGCGGTTACCTCGGGCGTGAGCGCGGCGGCTACGTCGTCCATAATCTCGACAAGATACTCTCCAATTAGCGCGACAATGAATGGCGCGCACCACGCATCGAACTGTGCAAGCAAGTCGCGGGCGGCGCGCTGACGCTCGTAACCGTCATTGCTGCGGGTCTGTAATGCACGAGCGAAGAGCCAAGCTTGGTCGCAGCTATCCATCGGCAAATCGTGACCTACGAAATGCAGCCGGAAGGGGAGCAGCACGTTTTGCTGATTCACCTTGACCGAAAACCGCTCGGTCCATTGCCTTTCAGAAAGCAATGTGGCGGCGGCCATTCCAGCGGGTAGCCCTCGATCACGGTGCTCGACGGGGAAAGCTTCCGCCAACATCGTGCTGTCGATTTTGGTCAATCGTTCTTCAGGCTCCATGCCTTCAGGCTAAGCACGGAATACCAGTCGGAAAAGTCATATTTCCTATCGCAAGCGGCCAGTCCCTTTCCCAACCAATTTTGGTCGTTTGCGCGTGCGCTAGTCGCGTCGGCATCCGGCAGAAACGACTGTAAGCGGGTGCGCGCAGGATCGCTTTATCCGCACCGCACCCGCTCGAAACTTTCGCCACGCGTCGTGACGATCAGGCGGTCGCCGTCGCCCAGGCGCAGCGTCTGGGTGGCGGTCCATTCCATGCCTTCGCCTTCATAGGCCGAGGTGACCGCGATCGTGTCGGCGTCGCGGCGGGTGACGCGAGTGGGGATGCCCAGGCTTTCGTGGAAGCGCAGTTCGCGGGGGGAAATGGTCAGGCCTTCGATGCTACTTGCCGGGTTGCGGCAGGCGGCGATGTCTTTGCCCCAGCGACCGACATAGGCGGCGGGGATGCGCGGGGTGTCGGCGCTTTCCTCGAGTGCGGGTTCGCCTGGGGGTGGGGCGGAGGCGGGACGCGCGCAGCCGTTCGCGACGCGACGGCCAGCGATCGCGATCGCTCCGGTAAGGGGGTAGCGTGCGCCGGACATGTCGTCTTCGCACGCCGCTCCGCTGATGGTCACGATCACCTCGCCCCGGTCATCGCGGGCCACGAAGCGCTGTCCATCCGGGGTGGGCGTGCGTGTCACGATCCGCATCGCGCGGTCGCCCTCGCCGACGGCGCGGAGCATAAGCATGTCTCCGTTGGTCTCGGCAGAGATGAACGGCTCGTTGGTCGCGACGAAATAGTCATTGTCTTCGGTCGGCTGCCGCCACGGTTCCGGCAATGCTGCGGGGCCTTCAATTGCGATATTGTCTATGGTCGTCGCATTGGACGGCGCCTGTTCGTCCGGCGACGAATTGCACGCGGCCAGCGGCAGGGCAAGCAACAGGATGAACCGCAATCGACCTCTCCTCGGATGAAGGGAGGAAACGGTGGTGCGCAGGCTGGTGTTCCATCATGCCGTTATTGCGAGCGGAGCGAAGCAATCCAGCGTCCGCCGGGAATTATGCTGGATTGCTTCGCTATGCTCGCAATGACGAATGGGCGAGCTCGCCCCTAGTGCAACTTGGCGATCTTCAGGCCGTCCTGTTTGGCGCGGTCCTTGACCGATTCCTCGCTGCGGTTGAGCGCCTTGGCGATGGCGCGCATCGCCATGCCCTTGGCCGCGAGGCGGTGGAGTTTCTGCAATTCGTCAGGCTTCCACGGCTGGCGGTGGCGTTCGAACTTGTCGGCCATCAGGCGTCCTTCGGGATCGGTTGGGCGCCCAGGATTTCGATCGCATCCGCGTTGCCGTTGAAGGCGACCGTCTCACCGACCTCGGCATCGAGCATCGCCTGGGCGAGCGGCGCGGTGAAGGTGATGCGGTGGGCCTCGGGATCGGCTTCGTCTGCGCCGACCAGATCGAGCGTCCGGGTCTGGCCGTTGAGGCGGAAGGTGACGCGGGTGCCGAACGCGACCTCGCCGGGGTCGGGAATGGGGGCGATCTCGGCGCTGGTCTCGCGCGTCTGCCAATAGCGCAGGTCGCGCTTTGCCGCCGCGCGCGCATCGTCGTCGGGGGCGGCATCCACCGCGGCGGTGAAATACGCGACACGCTCGCGCATCATCGCCAGGCCCCGTTCGGTCACCAGATTGGGACCGGGGGGCAGCGGCAGTTCGAACCGGGGTTCCTTGTGATCCTCGTCGCTTTCGCGGCGGAAGGCGACGCTCATGATGCTCTCTCCATGCGCGCCAAGATGGGCGTTTGCGCGCGAATGTTCCAGTCGCGTTCAGGCAGTTATGTTAGAAGGCGCGAGATGAAACGGGTGGGCCGAACCTTGCCGCGCGAACGCGTGGTTGCCGCGATGGCGGTGACGGCTATCCATGCGCTGATCGCGCTGGTGCTGGTGCAGGGGCTGGCCGTGCGGTTCGATGCGCCCGAGCAGGCATCGCTGGCCGCGTTCGACCTGAGCGTGCCGCCGCCGCCCGCCGAAATCCCGCCTGCGCCCGAACCCGCCGCCGATCCGCGCGAGGAAGGGGCTGCCGCGCCGCCTGCGCTGGAGGCGGTGGCGACGCCGGTGGTCGCGCCGCCGGTGCGCCTGCCGCAGCCGTCGCCCGTGGTGGCAGCGCCGTTCGCGGGGACGGGCGCGGAAGGCTCGGCGGGGGCGGCACTTGTGCCCGGACCGGGGACGGGCGGCGGCGGGGTCGGCACGGGGACCGGCAGCGGGCGCGGCGGCGACGGGCAGGGTGGTGGTGGCGGCGTGCGGGCGGAAAAGACCAGCGGTGCGATTCTGGACAGCGACTATCCCCGCGCGGCGCGGCGGGCACGGGCGCAAGGCAGTGTGACCGCGCACTTTACCGTCGGTGTCGATGGTCGGGCGCGGGGATGCATGGTGACGGGATCGAGCGGCAATGCCGAGCTGGATGCGACGACGTGCCGGTTGATCGAGGGGCGGTTCCGCTATCGCCCGGCGCGCGGGGCCGATGGTCAGCCGATCGCGGAAGTGCGCGGTTGGCGGCAGGACTGGTGGCTGGAGCGGCGGGAGTAGG
Organism: Pseudomonadota bacterium; assembly: GCA_023418595.1. GTDB lineage: Bacteria > Pseudomonadota > Alphaproteobacteria > Sphingomonadales > Sphingomonadaceae > Sphingomonas. Next base: position 280,600 of record JAEZZI010000006.1, on the reverse strand, counting down.
GCTTGCACCGTTACTCTCGGCGAACGTCACCCCGGACTTGTTCCGGGTCCACCAAGCATCACGCGCAGCATCGGCTAGTTTCGCGCTGCGTCTGCCGCCCGGTGGACCCCGGAACAAGTCCGGGGTGACGAAGGTGCATCGCAGAAATCCACCCCCACTCGCCAATTCGTGCTGCATCTGCTAACGGCCCTTCGCATCATGCTCAACCTGAACGACATCACGGTGCGCCTGGGCGGGCGTGTCATCCTCGACCGCGCGACGGCTTCGCTGCCGCCGGGGAGCCGCGTCGGGCTGATCGGACGCAACGGCGCGGGCAAATCGACGCTGGTGCGGGTGATCGCGGGGATGCTGGAGCCGGACACCGGCGAGGCGACGATGCCGCGCGGCGCCAAGATCGGCTATATCGCGCAGGAAGCGCCGTCGGGTACCGCGACCCCGTTCGACACCGTGCTCGCCGCCGATACCGAGCGCGCGGCGCTGATGATCGAGAGCGAGACCTGCGAAGACCCCGACCGGCTGGGCGATGTATACGAGCGGCTGATCGCGATCGACGCCTATACCGCGCCCGCGCGCGCCGCGCAGATCCTGCTGGGGCTGGGCTTCGACGAGGAGATGCAGGCGCAGCCGCTCGACAGTTTTTCGGGCGGGTGGAAAATGCGCGTGGCGCTGGCCGCGCTCCTGTTCTCGCAGCCCGACCTGTTGCTGCTCGACGAGCCGTCGAACCATCTCGACCTCGAAGCCGTCATGTGGCTTGAGGATTTCCTGCGCGGGTACAAGGCGACGATCGTCGTCGTCAGCCATGAGCGCGATTTCCTGAACAATGTCGTCGATCACATCCTGCATCTGCAGGGCGGCAAGATCACGCTTTACCCCGGCGGTTACGACTCGTTCGAGAAGCAGCGCGCCGAACGCATGGCGCAGCTGGCCGCGGCCAAGGCCAATCAGGACGCGCAGCGCGCCAAGTTGCAGGATTATGTCGCGCGCAATTCCGCCCGCGCATCGACCGCGAAACAGGCGCAGAGCCGCATCAAACTGCTCGCCAAGATGCAGCCGATCGCGGAAATGGCGAACGATCCCACGCTGTCATTCGGTTTCCCCAACCCGACCGAGTTGCGCCCGCCGCTTATCACGCTCGACCTCGCCAGCGTCGGTTATGGCGAAACCCCGATCCTCAAGCGGCTGAACCTGAGGCTCGACCCCGACGACCGGATCGCGCTGCTGGGCCGCAACGGCAACGGCAAGACGACGCTGGCGCGGCTGCTTGCGGCGCAGTTGACGCCGATGGACGGGGCGATGAACGCATCGGCCAAGATGAAGGTCGGCTATTTCACCCAGTATCAGGTCGAGGAACTCGATGCCGAGGATACGCCGCTGGAGCACATGACGCACAGCATGAAAGGCGCGACGCCCGCCGCGGTGCGCGCGCAGCTGGGGCGGTTCGGCTTTTCGGGCGACAAGGCGACGACCAAAGTGGGCAAGCTGTCGGGCGGCGAGCGCGCGCGGCTGGCGCTGGCGCTTATCACCCGTGACGCGCCGCATCTGCTGATCCTCGACGAACCGACCAACCATCTCGACGTCGATGCGCGCGAGGCCCTGGTGCAGGCGCTAAACGATTATTCGGGCGCGGTGATCCTGGTCAGCCACGATCGCCACATGGTCGAACTCACCGCCGACCGGCTGGTACTGGTCGACGACGGCACCGCGCGCGAATATGACGGCAGCCTGGACGATTATATCGCGATGATCCTGAAAGGAGACGCGGGCAAGGTCGACGGGTTGTCCAAGGCGGATCGCAAGGCGGAGAAGAAGGCCGCGGCGGAAGCGCGCGAGAAACAGGCCGAACTGCGCAAGGACGCCAAGGACGCTGAAAGCGAGATCGCCAAGCTGACCGCACGGCGCAAGGCGCTGGACGAAGCGATGTTCGCGCCCGATCAGGCACAGGGCGACCTTGCGAAGCTGACCATGACCGAGCTGATGAAGCAGCGCGCCGAGGTCGCCGACCGGCTCGATACGCTGGAAGCCAAATGGCTGGAAATCAGCGAAGTGCTGGAAAAGATCGCGGCCTGACGCCATCCGGCCATCGCGGCTTTAGGGCGCCTGGTCGGGTGGGGGCTGTTCTGATACGCACGAATGCGCCTGTTTCCATTCCCTTGGCGGCACGTTTCGGGTGCGAAAGCGTTTGCCCGCTCGACACGAACAAGGGAGTGGTGCCGGACATGACTTCGAAAAACGCGGTTATCCTGCTCGCGGGTGCGCTGGCTCTGGCTGCCTGTAATTCCGATGGTGGCGGCAATGAGAGCGCCAACGTGGTTCAGAACCCGACGACGCCGGGCGGCGTGACCGCCAGCTCGGGCGCGACGAACTTGTGGAACGGCGGACAGGTCAAGCCGATGGACGCGCAGGTCGCGCATCCCAACGGCGTCGTGCTTCAGGTGACCTCGCTGCAATCGCGCCAGACCGATACCGCGGTCGGCATCCGCGTCATCAACGGGCGCGATCGGGAAATCGACCTCAACCGCTTCCCCAACAATCGCAACGGGTTCCTGCTGCTCGAAAGCGGCGAGCGGCTGTTCCTGTCGCCGCCGCCCAGCAATGCGCGGCTGACGGTGCCTGCGGGCCAGACGTTCGAGGGCGAACTGGTGTTCCTGGGCCGCCTGCCGCAGGTTCGCACCGGCGTCATGGTGCTGAACGACCAGTCATCGGGGGACAACCAATATACGACCAGCCCCGGCTTCCGCATCGACCTGCCGCTGACCGAGGGCGCGCAGTGAAGCGCGCGGGCTGGGCGGTCGCCGCGGCCATTGCGCTGACGGGCTGCGACGGCGGGATGGCGGGGATCGGCGGCGGCGATGGGGCCGCGGTCGATGCCCAGATCGCGCACGAAAGCGGCGTCGTGCTCCAGGTGTTGTCGGTCCGGGCATCGGGCGAGCGCGCCGTCGTCGGCATCCGCGTTCTGAACGGGCGCGACCGCGAAATCGAACTCGATGCGCTGACCGACAAGAGCTACATCGTCACCGACAGCGGCGAGAAGCTGATGCTGGTGCCGTCGCCGACCAACCCCGACCTGGCGGTGCAGCCGGGGCGGATGATGGACGGCGAACTGGTATTCGCAGGCGCGCTGCCGTCGTCGGGCACTGCGACGATGATCCTGAACGAACATGATTCGGGCGGGCAATACACCCGCAACCCGCGGCTGGAAGTGACGCTGCCGCTGGCCGGATCGCGCGGCGGCTCGATCCCCGAGGCGTCCGCGCTGTCCAACATGCAAGCCGCACCGACCGGGCGCTTCGGTGCGGCGACCGGCGGCGGATCGCAGTTCGGCGCGGCGGGGCAGGCGACCAGCAGCCTGAGCGCGGTCCAGGAATTGCGCTCCGAACTGGGCGCGGTCGATACCGATCGCGGGACGCTCGTCTCGCTGCCGGGCGACGTGACCTTCGATTTCGACAAGGCGACGATTCAGGCGGGGGCGCAGCCGACGCTCGATCGGCTGGTGCAGCTGATCGCGGCGAGTGGCGAGGGGAAGATCGCCATCGAGGGTCATACCGATGCGCGCGGTGACGATGCGTATAACAAGCGGCTGTCCGAACAGCGCGCCGAAGCGGTGAAGGCGTATCTGGTCGAAAAGGGCGTCGATGCTGCCCGACTGAACACCATTGGCCTCGGCGAAATGCGTCCGGTCGCGCCGAACGCCAATAGCGACGGGTCGGACGACGAGGCCGGGCGCCAGCGCAACCGGCGGGTCGAGGTGATCCTGCCGAAACAGGCGGCGGCAGAAGTCGCCCCGTAAGCCGGGGGGGCACGCGGCAAAGATCACTCATTTTCCGTCATTCCCGCGAAGGCGGAAATCCATAACCTCTGCGGGATGTATGGATTCTTGCCTTCGCGGGAATGACGGTTTGAAACCTTGCTTCGGTTCGCCCCACCTTTTCACGTTCTTCAAGTTCTGCCGGTTGAAATACAAAGCGACAAGCCGCTTCCCTCCGCTCCCACAGGTGCTATAGACAAGCACCACACCTGGTCGGAGGGGGAATAACATGCAACGCCGCGAATTGATCGGCTCCACCGCTGCGCTCAGCGCATTGTCGCTGTTTCCCGCGCGGATTTTCGCGCAAGCCGCGACGCCCGCGACCGGCGAGGCTGCCAGGCTCAACGCGCTGCTGGCGCAGGTGTGGAACACCATGCTCGACATGAGCCCGGAAGGGAGGACGGCGCTTGGCCTCGACACCGGCGCGAATGCGGCGGCGCGGGCGCGGCTCGACGACAAGTCGGCTGCGGGGATCGCGCGCAACCACGCCGAGTATCGCAAGGCGCTGGCGGCGCTGAAGGCGATCGACGCCGACCGGCTGACCGGCATGGACCGGGTCAATTACGACACGTTCCGCGCGCCCTGGCAGAATCAGGTCGATGCATTCGACCGCTTCGAATACGGCACGCACAGCTGGCCCGAACCCTATACGATCAGCCAGCTGGGCGGTTCGTATCGCGCGACGCCCGATTTCCTGATCAACCAGCATCCGATCAACAATGCCGCCGATGCCGAGGCGTATCTGTCGCGCTGCAATGCCTTTGCCGCCGGGCTCGACCATGAGACCGAACGCACCCGCGCCGAACATGCGATGGGCGTCATCCAGCCCGATTTCGCGATCGACAAGGCGCTGGTGCAATATGAGGCGATCCTGAAGCCCGCGCCCGAAGCCAACGGCCTCGTCACCAATCTCGCGGCGAAGACCAAGGCGAAGAACATCCCCGGCGACTGGGCCGGGCGCTGTTCCGCGATCGTGCGCGACCGCATCTATCCGGCGATGCGGCGTCAGGCGGAGGTGCTGCGCGCGGTGCGCCCCAAGGCCGTGCACGATGCCGGCGTGTGGCGGCTGCCCGACGGCGATGCCTATTACGCCTATGGTCTGCGCTATGCGACGACGACGGACATGTCGGCGGACGAGATCCACAAGCTGGGCCTCGACCAGATGGCGCATCTGACGGCGCGCGCCGACGCGATCTTCCGCAAACAGGGGATCACGTCGGGCACCGTCGCCGAACGGATGCTCGCGCTCGGCAAGGAGCCGCGCTTTCTCTATCCCAATACCGACGAGGGCAAGGCGAAGCTGCTCGCCGACCTCAACGCCCAGATGGCTGAAATGAACAAGCGGCTGCCCGCGGTGTTCGGCCGGATGCCCAAGGCGGGAGTCGAAATCCGCCGCGTGCCGCCCGAGATCGAGGCGGGTGCGCCGGGCGGCTATTACCAGCTTCCCGCGCTCGATGGATCGCGCCCCGGCGCCTATTACATCAATCTGCGCGATACGGCCGAGAATCCGAGCTGGACGCTGCCGACGCTGACCTATCACGAAGCGACGCCCGGCCATCACCACCAGATCGCGCTGGCGCAGGAAGCGCAGGGGATCCCCGAAATCCGCAAGCTGCCCAATTATTCGGTCTATACCGAGGGCTGGGGGCTTTATGCCGAACAGCTTGCCGACGAACTGGGGGCGTATGAGAACGACCCCTGGGGGCAGCTCGGCTATCTGCAAAGCTATATGTTCCGCGCCGGGCGGCTGGTGGTCGACACCGGCATTCATGCCAAGCGCTGGAGCCGGGAGCAGGCGATCGACTATATGGTCGCGAATACCGGCCAGCCCGAAGCGTCGATGGCGACCGAGATCGAGCGTTATGCGGTGTGGCCGGGTCAGGCGACCAGCTATATGGTCGGGCAAACCCGCTGGGTGGCGTTGCGCGACCGGTTGAAGGCGGAGCTGGGCGACCGGTTCGACCTGCGCGATTTTCACGATACGGCGCTTGGCGCGGGCGCGATGCCGATTTCGGTGCTGGAGGCACTGATGGATCGCTGGGCGGCGGGCCGCAGGGCATGAATTGAAGTTATGGCTGACGGTGTCATCGCGGTGGCACCGTTAGCATTTTGGTAGCGCGGCCATCGGTAGAATTCCTCCCATGAGTGCAGCGTTTGCGATTGAAGTCGATCCCGCCCGCGATCTGGTGCGAATCGAAATGCGCGGGTTGTTCGAACCCGAGGACATTCATCGGTTCCTGCGCGAACGCACGGTTGCGCACCGCCGCCTGACCTGCGGTCCGAACCGGCACCTGACCCTCACCGATCTGCGCAACATGAAAATCCAGCCGCAACAAAGCGTTGTCGCATTTCGAGAGATGCTCGCCGATCCGGTCTATCAATCGCGCAAGCTGGCGTTCGTCGCCGCACCGACGCTGGCGCGCAGCCAGTTGATGCGCGCGCTGAACGGTCGCGAGGCGAAATGCTTCGAGGATGTCGCGTCGGCGGAAACCTGGCTGTTCGCCGATGGTCTGGACGATGTGGGACGGCTCGCGCGTACCGCGTGACGCCTTCGCGATTTCGCGTTAGCCTGACACCATGTCGAACCGCATCCAAAGCTACGGGGCGTTCTGGCCCCATTATCTGCGCGAACATTCGCGGGCGGAGACGCGCAACCTTCATTATGCCGGGACCGCGCTGACCTTCGTTTTTCTGGGAATCGCGATCCTGTCGGGCGGCTGGTGGTGGCTGGCGGTGCCGCTGGCGGGATATGGGTTCGCCTGGTTCGGGCATTTCCGCGTTGAGCGGAACCGGCCTGCGACTTTCACCCACCCGCTCTGGTCGCTGGTCAGCGACTACCGCATGTTCTTCCTGTGGCTGACCGGGCGGCTGGGGCCGCATCTGAAGGCGGCGGGGGTGGCGGACAACCCGCGTTTGTAACGATCGAAACCAACCTTGCTTGCTCCCGCTGCGCAGTCGCGGCATCTAGGCGCGCATGACGACCGCCAACGCCACGCTCGACCTGATCGGCAACACCCCACTCGTGCGCCTGAAAGGGCCGAGCGAAGCGACCGGATGCGATATCTTTGGCAAGTGCGAATATGCCAATCCCGGCGCATCCGTGAAGGATCGCGCGGCGCTGTTCATCGTCCAGGATGCCGAGGAGCGCGGGGCGATCCAGCCTGGCGGCACGATCGTCGAGGGGACGGCGGGCAATACCGGCATCGGGCTGGCGCTGGTCGCCAATGCCAAGGGGTACAGGACGATCATCGTCATGCCCGAAACGCAGAGCCGCGAAAAGATGGACACGCTGCGCGCGCTGGGCGCCGAACTGGTGCTGGTTCCCGCCGCGCCCTATTCGAACCCCGGCCATTTCGTCCACACCAGCCGCCGGATCGCGGAGGAGACGGAAAATGCGGTCTGGGCCAATCAGTTCGACAATATCGCCAACCGGCGGGCGCACATCGTCGGCACCGCGCGCGAGATCTGGGAACAGATGGAAGGGCGGGTGGACGGCTTCACCTGCGCGGTCGGCACCGGCGGCACGCTCGCTGGCGTCGGGCTCGGCCTCAAGGAATTCGACGAATCCGTCACCATCGCATTGAGTGACCCGCATGGCGCTGCGCTCTACGAATATTACGCGCATGGCGAGTTGAAGGCCGAGGGCAATTCGGTCGCTGAGGGAATCGGGCAGGGGCGCATCACCGCCAATCTGGACGGCGCGCCGATCGACACCCAATACCGGATTTCGGACGCGGAAGGGCTGGAATGGACCCGCCGGTTGCTTGACGAAGAGGGGCTGTGCCTGGGGCTGTCGTCGGGGATCAACGTCGCGGGTGCGGTGCGTCTGGCGCGCGATCTGGGGCCGGGCAAGCGGATCGCGACGATCCTGTGCGATACCGGATTCCGGTATCTGTCGACGCTCTATAATGATGAATGGCTTGCCCAAAAGGGGTTGCCGACCCGCGGCTGAGTGGCGCCTGACGGCAAAACTGGACAGTTTTCAATTCCGGTGTTACCCGGATGCCACGCTTATGCAGTCGGGTTCGCACGATAGCACGCAGGCGATGCAACGCATCCGCGTGGGCATGACGGGGTTGGCGGCGGTGGTGCTGTTGATCGGTGTCGGAAGTGCCATCTATACATCGGCCTCGAACGAGGAGCCGGTGACCGCCATTGGTGCGCCGCGCCCCAATGTCGTCGCTGACCTGACCGCAGCGCCGGCACAGTCGCCTGCCGCCACGCCCAAGACCGAAGAACCGCTTGCAGAGCTTGGCGTGTCGCCCAGCACGGCGAACAGCGCTGCGCCCACGACCGAAATCACGCCGGTTCCGGTTCCCGTTCAATAACGGAATCGCCCGCGCGGCGCGTGTCCTGGCTTCAACCCGGTGAAAATGAAAAGGGCCGACGAATTACTCCGCCGACCCTTGCATAACGTCAGTAAATCTGGACCCGATCAGGCCTTGCAGTTCAGCGTCGATCCGTCGCGGGTCACGCTGACCTGCTGCGCATTGCCTTCTACGGTGATTTCACCGTTGGTATAGGGCTGGCCAGCGGCCTCTGCGCGCAGCTGGGTCGGCGTGTCACCTTCTTCCGCGCGGAAATTGACGAGTTCGTCACCCTGGAAGAAGTCTACATAGATCAGGCTGTTGTCGCTACAGCGCAGCGTCGTGCGCGCGGCGATTGCGGGCGGCAGTTCGACCGCAGGCGCGTTCGCGATCTGCGACGCGAGCGGATCCGGCGCGCGGCCGTCGATCACTTCGGGTTCGTTGGAGCCGCAAGCGGCAAGCGACAGCATCGCCGTCGCGGCGAAAATCGAAAGGGAGGTTTTGTGCATAGCGGGGGGCTGCTTCGCGCACGCGAAGGGAATCGTCAAGAGCCGCATGGACGCGACGTTATTTTCTGTTGCACCGCGCAAATATAATCGATGTTTCAGTATGGGGTCAGCCTGCCCCTTGCCGGCGCTTGCGCGCGCCCGGCTTTTGCGCCTTACTCCGCCCCGACAACAGGGGCAGGATCACATGACGACAGGGACGGGGACGCGTTGCTCGCGCTTAAAAATGGCGTTGTTCGTGGGGGCCGGGGCCGCGATGGGGACGCTGCTTGCGGGCGCGACTCGGGGCCAGACCCCGCCGCCCGCTGTTGCGACGACGACGGTCAGCTATATCCATGCCGGGCAGTTGCTCGACCGGCCGGGCGAGCGCCCGCGTGGCGCCTCCACCATCATCGTCCGCGACGGGCGCGTCGTTGAAATTCGCGACGGGCATGTCGCGCCCGATGGCGGAGCGACCCTGGTCGACCTCTCCGACAAGTTCGTGCTGCCGGGGCTGATCGACATGCACGTCCATCTTTGGGGCTTTCGCGGCGAACCGCTCCAGCGGCGCGCAACGGCGATGAACCGCGAGGATGTCGACGACCTGATCTATGCCACCGGCAATGCGCGCGACACGCTGATGGCCGGCTTCACCGCCGTCCGCGATCTGGGCGGGCATGCGAGGGGGATGCGCGCGCTGCGCGACGGGATCGCGCGCGGCGACGTGGTCGGGCCGACCATCGTTCAGGCCAGGTCCGGCATTTCGGTGACCGGCGGGCATGGCGACGGCACCAACGGCCTGCGCGCCGACATCGCCGACATGGTGCACCAGCACCAGATCAATACCTGTGACGGGGTCGAGGACTGCCGTCGCGCCGTCCGCCAGCAGGTCGGGCTCGGGGCGCAGGTCATCAAGTTCATGGCGACCGGCGGGGTGCTGTCGAACGTCTCGGGCGGGCTGGGCCGCGCGATGGAGCCCGACGAGATGAAGGCGATCATCGACACCGCGCATGGCCTTGGCCGCAAGGTCGCGGCGCACAGCCATGCGGCGGAGGGCACCCGTGCAGCCGTCGAGGCCGGCGTCGACACGATCGATCACGGCACGTTCCTCGACGCCGCGACGATCAACGCGATGAAGGCGAAGGGGACATGGCTGGTCCCGACCATGCTTGCACCGCGCGCGGCGCTGGCGCAGGCGCGGGCCGGGCAGTTGCCGCCCGCGACCATTCCCAAGGCCGAGGCAGCCGCCGCCGCCGCGATCGAAAGCCATCGGCGCGCGATCGCGAGTGGCGTGAAGATCGCGTTCGGCACCGATGCCGGCGTGTCGCCGCACGGCGAGAACGCGCAGGAATTCGCGCTGATGGTGGAAGCCGGAATGACGCCCGCGCGCGCGATCCGTGCCGCGACCGTCGATGCCGCCGATGCGCTGGGTATGAGCGATTCGCTGGGCGTGATCGCGCCGGGCCGGGCAGCGGACATCATCGCGGTGACGGGTAGCCCGCTCGACGATGTCCGGCGGCTCGAGCGCGTCGATTTCGTCATGCGGCACGGGGTTGTCCACAAGGACGTGCGATAAACCGCGCGACATGCGGTTGCGAAAAGCGCGCGGCTTGCCCTAGACGCGCGCCTCAACGCTATTCATTTGGAGTTTTCGCATGAGCGAAGTGATCGCCGCCGACCAGTTGCGCCTGCTGATTGAGCGCATCGAGCGGCTCGAGGAAGAAAAGAAGGGCATCGCCGACGACATCAAGGACGTGTACGGCGAAGCCAAGGCAACCGGTTTCGACACCAAGACGATGCGCACCATCATCCGTTTGCGGAAGATGGAAAAACATCATCGCGAAGAAGCCGAAATGTTGCTCGAAACCTACAAGGCCGCGCTCGGCATCGCCTGAGCCGCCCGATTTCGCGAGAGACCCATGGCAGGCCATTCCAAGTTCAAGAACATCATGCACCGCAAGGGTGCGCAGGATAAAAAGCGTTCGTCGCTCTTTTCCAAGCTCAGCCGCGAAATCACCGTGGCGGCCAAGATGGGGATGCCAGACCCGGACATGAACCCGCGCCTGCGTGCCGCCATCAACGCGGCGAAGGCGCAGTCGATGCCCAAGGACAACATCCAGCGCGCGGTCGACAAGGCATCGGGTGGCGATACCGAGAATTACGAGGAAATCCGCTATGAGGGCTTCGGTCCCGGCGGCGTCTCGCTGATCATCGAGACGCTGACCGACAATCGCAATCGCACGGTGACCAATGTCCGCACCGCGATGGCGAAGAATGGCGGCAATCTGGGCGCGCCCAATTCGGTCAGCCACGGGTTCGACCGGATGGGGCTGATTACCTATCCCGCCAGCGTCGGCAACGGCGACAAGGTGTTCGAAGCGGCGCTGGAAGCAGGTGCGGAGGACGTTTCGTCGTCGGAGGACGGCCACGAAATCTGGACAGCGGTCGAATCGCTGCATGAAGTCGCCAAGGCGCTGGAGCCGGTGCTGGGCGAAGCGGAGGGCGCGAAACTCGCCTGGCGGCCGCAACTGATGGTATCGGTGGGTGAAGGCGACGCCGCGACCCTGTTCAAGCTGATCGACGTGCTCGACGACGACGACGATGTGCAGACGGTATGGGGCAATTACGATGTGTCCGACGAGGTGATGGAGAAATTGGGGTGAGCTTATTCCTCCCCCGGCGGGGGAGGAGTTTGGCGTGATCATCCTCGGCCTCGACCCCGGTCTGGGCACCACCGGCTGGGGACTTATTCGCGCCGAGGGCAATCGGCTGACGCACATCGCCAACGGGCGATTGAAAACCGACGCCCAGGCGCCGCTCCCGCGCCGCCTCGCGCATCTCGACACCATGCTGTCGGCGCTGATAGCCGATCACGCGCCTCAGGCCGCGGCGGTCGAGGAAGTGTTCGTCAATGCCAACCCGCAATCGACGCTGAAGCTGGGCCAGGCGCGCGGCGTCGTCCTGTGCGCGGCGGCACGCATCGGTATAGAGGTCGGCGAATATGCCGCGCGGCTGGTCAAGAAATCGGTGGTCGGCGTGGGCAATGCCGACAAGTCGCAAGTCCATGCGATGGTCGCGCGGTTGCTGCCGGGCGTAAAGATCGACGGCCCTGACGCCGCAGACGCGCTCGCGGTCGCGATCTGCCATGCGCATCACGCGGCGAGTGCGCGGATGGGGATGCGGTAACCGGTCCCAAATACTACGTCACCCCGGACTTGTTCCGGGCGCCACTGTGCTGCTTGCGCAGCGTGTGGAAGTGAAGTGCTGCGCGAGCGGCTTGGTGGACCCCGAAACAAGTCCGGGGTGACGGGGAGATTGGCTCCAGGCTGCGTAACCCCTTCCCCCCGCGCGCGGTTCTGTTCTAAGTCCGTTCCATGATCGCGCACCTCAAAGGCATCCTCGCATCCACCGCGTCCGACCATGCGGTGATCGATGTCGGCGGGGTGGGGTATCTGGTCGGCGCGTCGGCAAAGACGCTCGATACGCTCGGCATCACCGGCGATCCCGTCACCATTCATACCGAGATGCTGGTGGCGGAGGATTTCATCCGCCTCGTCGGTTTCGCGACCGCAGAGGAACGCGACTGGTTCCGCCTGTTGACCAGCGTTCAGGGCGTCGGCGCGCGGGTCGCGCTGGCGATCCAGTCGGTCCTGTCGCCCGACGAACTCAATACCGCTGTCGCGCGTCAGGACAAGGCGATGGTCGCGCGCGCCAACGGCGTCGGCCCCAAGCTCGCCGAGCGCATCGTGCGCGAATTGAAGGACAAGGCGAGCGGCATCGCGCTGGGCGGCGCAAGTCCGGGCGCGGCCCCCGCGACGGGCGCCGCGGCGGACGCCGTGTCGGCACTGCTCAACCTGGGGTTCAAACCCGCCGAAGCCAGCGCCGCGGTCGGCGCGGCGAGCGACGAGCTTGGCGCAGGCGCGGGGCTTGATGCGCTGGTAAGGCTTGCGCTTCGAAAGGCGGCGAAATGATCGTTGCGGTCTATTCGATGAAGGGCGGGGTCGGAAAGACGACGCTGGCGGTGAATCTCGCCTGGGCCAGCGCGACCTTGTCGTCGCGGCGGACCTTGCTGTGGGATCTGGACGGGCAGGGGGCGGCGACCTTCTTGCTGGGGCACGATCCCAAGGGTGCGAAGGCGGAGGACGGCATCACCGGCGACCGCGATCCGGCGAAGTTGATCCGCCCCACTGACTATGATCGGCTAGACCTGTTGCCCGCCGACGAATCGCTGCGCGATCTCGACGTGACGTTTCACGGCCTGGGCAAGCGCAAGCGGTTGGCCAAGATCGCCGAAAAGCTGTCGAAGGATTACGACCGCATCCTGATCGATTGCCCGCCGGGCCTGACCGACACGTCGGACCAGATTTTGCGCGCCGCCGATCTGGTGGTCGTCCCCGTCATCCCCGCCGCATTGTCGCGCCGGGCGCTCGACGTGATCGCGGACCATGTTACGGGAAAGAAAGGGCCGAAGGTTTACCTTGCCCCCGTTTTCTCGATGGTCGATCGCAGGCGCGCGCTGCACCGCGCCGAACTGGAAAGACACCCCGGCTGGCCGGTGATCCCGATGGCCAGCGCCTATGAACGGATGAGCGAGAAACGCGCGCCGGTGGGGGCGCTGATGGGGCGCTCGGCAATGCCGGTCGAGGCGGTCGCGGAGTTGTGGCGGCGGCTGGAGAAGGTGATGGCGAAGTGACCGACACCGATCGCATCATCGCGCCCGTCCGCAAGGCCGAGGATATCGACGCCGCGTTGCGGCCCAAGCAACTCGACGAATTCGTCGGACAGCGGGCGGCGCGCGAAAATCTGCGGGTGTTCATCGAGGCGGCGCGGGGTCGGGGCGAGGCGCTGGATCATGTGCTGTTCTTCGGGCCGCCCGGTCTTGGCAAGACCACGCTGGCGCAGATCGTCGCGCGCGAAATGGGGGTGGGGTTTCGGGCCACATCCGGGCCGGTCATCGCCAAGTCGGGCGATCTGGCGGCGTTGCTGACCAATCTCGAGGATGGCGATGTGCTGTTCATCGACGAGATTCACCGGCTCGCGCCTGCGGTCGAGGAGGTGCTGTATCCGGCGATGGAGGACCGTGCGCTCGACCTGATGATCGGCGAGGGACCGTCGGCGCGGTCGGTGCGGATCGATCTGCCGCGCTTTACCCTGGTGGGCGCGACGACGCGGCAGGGGTTGCTGACGACGCCGCTGCGCGATCGCTTCGGTATCCCGGTTCGTCTGCAATTCTACACCGTGGACGAGTTGCGCCGGGTGATCGAGCGGGCGGCGGGGCTACTCGATCTCCCCATCGCGCCCGATGGTGCCGAGGAGATTGCCCGGCGCGCGCGAGGGACGCCGCGGATCGCCGGGCGGTTGCTGCGCCGGGTGCGCGATTTCGCCAATGTCGCGGGGGCGAGCATCGTCGATGCGAGGACGGCGGACGCGGCGCTCAACCGGTTGGAAGTCGACGGTTTGGGGCTGGACGCGATGGATCGACGCTACCTGACGATGATCGCCGACATCTATCGTGGTGGCCCGGTGGGGGTGGAGACGTTGGCGGCTGGGCTGAGCGAACCACGCGACACGGTCGAGGAAGTGATCGAGCCTTACCTTATCCAGATCGGCCTGATCGCGCGAACGGCGAGGGGGCGCTGCCTGAACGGCGCGGCGTGGAGGCATCTGGGGATCGAGCCGCCATCCACCGTGCAGGACGGGCTGTTCGACTGAAGAAAATGAGCGGGACGCTACGGAATGCCTTCCTTCCGCCATGTGACCGCTTTACCCGCACCTAAACCCGTTCGCATTGAACTTGTCGAAATGCTGTCCTTCCTGGAAACGAAGAAAGGACAGTGGTTGGGACTTCGTCCCGCCCTTCGGGTCGACAAGCTCAGCACGAACGGGGTTGGGTTGTGATTTTGAATGGTAAGGTGTGACAGCAGACAACCTTCTCGATCGCCCGCAATCGGGCCGCGTCGCGGACGGCGAGCATCGCTTTCCGGTACGGGTGTTCTTCGAGGATACCGACCTGTCGGGCATCGTCTATCACGCCAATTATCTGCGCTACATGGAACGCGCGCGATCCGATTTCCTGCGGGTGCTGGGGGTCGACCAGCGCGAGACGCATGAGGCGGGCGAGGGCGTCTATGCCGTGCGCGACCTTGCCATCCGTTACAACGCCTCCGCGCGGCTTGACGAAGAACTGCTCGTCGTCAGCCGGGTGATGAAAATTCGTGCCGCCAGCGTGCTCATTCATCAGAGAGTCATGCGCGGAGATACGATATTGACCGACGCGAATGTGGAGGCGGCCTTCGTCTCCGCATCCGGGCGGCCAAAACGACAACCGGCTGCCTGGGTCCAGGCGTTTCAGCCGCTGATCTGGAAGGGGAACTGATCCGCAATGGATTTCATGGTCAATACCGACGCGACGACGCTGTCGCCGCTCGGACTGTTTCTTCAGGCCGACTGGGTGGTGAAGGCGGTGATGATCGGGCTGCTCGCGGCCAGCATCTGGACCTGGGCGATCATCGTCAGTTTCTGGCGGCGGCTGGGCGGGGTCAAGAAGTCGATCGTCAAGTTCGAGGATGATTTCAACCGCGCCGACGATGTCGATGCGTTTCACCGGATGCACGCGAACAGCGACCTGGCTATCGCGCGCGTTTTCACCGCGGGGGTTGCCGAATGGCGACGTTCGACCACCACCAAGCCGATCGATCGCGACGGCGTGCGCGACCGGCTGGCGACAACGATGGGATCGGCGGTCGCCAACGAAGTCGATAACCTGTCGGATCGTCTGAACGTGCTGGCTACGGTCGGTTCGGTCGCGCCCTTCGTCGGGCTGTTCGGCACCGTCTGGGGCATCATGCGCAGCTTCACCGCGATTGCGGCCGAGCAGAATTCGTCGCTCGCGGTTGTAGCACCCGGCCTGGCGGAGGCGCTGTTCGCGACCGCCATCGGCCTGTTCGCGGCGATCCCGGCGGTCATCGCCTACAATCGCTTCGGCCATTCGATCAACCGCATCGAATCGCGCCTCAACCGCTTTGCCGACGGGTTCCACTCGACGCTGAGCCGCCAGCTCGACGTCGCGGGGCGCTAAGCGCAATGGGGATGCAACTTCCCTCGGCCAAGGGGCGCAAGCGCGCGGCGCCGATGGCGGAAATCAACGTCACGCCGTTCGTCGATGTGATGCTGGTGCTGCTCATCATCTTCATGGTCACCGCGCCGCTGCTGACCGCAGGAGTGCCGGTAAACCTGCCCGACAGCCGCGCGAAGCCGCTCGACCAGGAGCAGGAGCCGATACAGGTGTCGCTGGATGATGGCGGCCAGATTTTCATCGGTGAGCAGCAGGTCACCGAGGCGGGACTGCCCGACGAACTCGCGCGGATCGCTGCCGATGGCGGAGAAACCCCGCCGCAGATCTTCCTGCGCGCCGACCGCGGCCTCGACTACGGCCGCGTGATGCGGGTGATGGGCGAACTGAACCGCGCCGGGCTGAACCGCGTCGCGCTTGTGACAGACGCGCAGGGCCAGTGATGCAGGACGCGCGTCCATGAACCGGGGCGAAGGCACCGGGCTTGCGGTCGCGATCATCGGCCATGCCGTGCTGTTCGGCGTGCTGTCGGTCGGCTTCCTCGCGACGCCCAACGCCAATGAACTGAAATCGCAGCCGATCGATATTTCTCTGGTGGACGAAGTCGCGTTCGAGGCGGCGGCACCCGCGTCGGTCGAGGCACCCGCGGAATCGATGGCGCCCGATCCCGGCCCGCTGGAGGATGCCGCGCCGCCCGCGCCTGCGCCCGAGCCTGCACCAGAGCCGCAACCGCCCGCACCACAGCCCGAACCCGCGCCTGCGCCGCTGCCCAAGGCTGCACCCAAGGCCGCTCCGAAGCGGCCTGCGCCAGCGCCCGAAAAGGCCGCGCCCAAGGCGACCCCGAAACGCGAAGCCGCGCCGAAAACGCCGACACGCACTGCCGAGAAATCGAAAGCCGCGGGTGAAAGCACCACGGCCAAGACCCGCCCGCGCAGCTCGCGGCTGGGCGACGATTTCCTGAAAGGCGTGGTTGCCAACGAAAGCAATGGCAAGGCGCAGACGCCGCGCGCCCAGGCGGTGAGCGGTGCGGCGGTCGCTGGCCTCGCCGATGCGATCGCGCGCCAGGTCCAACCCTGCGCCAATCGCATCGCCAGCCCCGGTCCCGGCGCGAACCAGATCAGGACGCGGCTGCGGATGCAGATGCAGCGCAACGGATCGCTTGCCGCGCGCCCCGAAATTCGAGGGCAAACCGGCGTGGACGACGACAATCGCCGCTATGCCGAGCGCGTCGGCGAACTCGCGCGTGCGGCGGTGATCCAGTGTGCGCCCTATGAATTGCCCGCCGAACTTTATGAAGGCGGCTGGCAGGACATCATCATCAATTACCGACTGCCCGGCTGACGCAGATGAGAAGGAAACCCATGCCCAGCATCATAACCCGGCTCGCCATCGCCATCGCCGCGCCCTTTGCGGTGCTGAGCGCGACGCCTGTACTCGCCCAGGTCGAGGTCGATATCGTCGGCGGCATCAACGATCCCGCACCGATCGCCATTCCGGTCATGCCGACCCCGAATGCGCAGGGCACGCCTGCTGGCGCGACCGACGCGCTGGGGCGTCAGGTCGCGGAGATCGTCGCCAACAATCTGCGCAATTCGGGGCTGTTCAAACCGGTCGGGCCGACCGGCATTTCCGCGCCGACGATGGCGCAGGTTCAGGCGCCCGACTACGGATACTGGACCGGCACCGGTGCCGCGACGCTTGTTCAGGGCTTCGTCCAGGCCAATGCCAACGGCACGCTGACGATCGGCTGTTACCTTTACGACACCTTCGCACGCACCGAATTGACGCGGCAGGGCTTCGTCGTGCAGCCCAGCGACTGGCGGCGCGGCGCGCACAAATGCGCCGATACCGTCTATACGCGGCTGACCGGCGAAGGCGCCTATTTCGACAGCCGCATCGTCTATGTCTCGGAGACCGGACCCAAGGCGCGGCGCATCAAGCGGCTGGCGATCATGGATCAGGACGGCGCCAATCACCGGTTCCTGACCAACGGCCAGTCAATCGTGCTGACCCCGCGCATGTCGCCCGACGAGCGGCGCATCGCCTATATGAGCTATCAGAATAACCGACCTGCGCTCTATGTGTACGACCTCAACAACGGGTCGCAGCGCGCGCTGGTGCAGAATGTCAGCCTGGCGTTTGCGCCGCGCTTTTCGCCCGATGGCCGCTGGATCCTGTTTTCGATGGCCAATGCCGGGAACACCGACATCTATCGTGTCGCCGCGAGCGGAGGCCAGCCGACGCGGCTGACCAACGCACCCGGCATCGACACCGGCGCCAGCTATTCGCCCGACGGCAACCAGATCGTGTTCGAAAGTGATCGTTCGGGCCAGCAACAGCTTTACGTGATGGGCGCGGACGGTTCGAACCAGCGCCGCATCAGCTTCGGCGGCGGGCGCTATGCGACGCCGGTGTGGAGCCCGCGCGGCGACCTGATCGCGTTCACCCGCATGGGCGGCGGCGCGTTCCGCATCGGCATCATGAACCCGAATGGCGGCGGCGAACGGCTGCTGACCAATGCCTGGGGTGACGAAGGACCGAGCTGGGCGCCCAATGGCCGCGTGCTCACCTATTTCCGTGCAGCGCAGGGCTCGGGCCGCGCCGAATTGTGGGCGGTGGACCTGACGGGTCAGGCCTCGCGCCGCATCCCGACGCCGATCGACGGCTCTGATCCGCACTGGGGACCGTTACGCCCCTGAACCTTTTCGCCCCTTGCGGCGTTGTATCGGGGTCGCGCGCCTTGGCGGCCCCCAGAACCTGAGGAGACACGATGATGGTCAACAAGAAGTTCGTGCTGGTGGTCGCCGCCGCCGTTGCGGTCACCGGTTGCGCAAAGAAGCGCCCCGATGTGCTGCCGCCTGCTGCCGGCGATACGGGCGCGATGCCCGGCGATGGCGGCTACACCGATCCGAACGCGGGCATGGGCGGGCTTCAGGACCAGTTTCGTCAGGCCGTCGGCAACGACACGGTCAATTTTGCGCTCGATCGCTATGACGTGGACGGCACCGCCCGCGCGATCCTCGATCGCCAGGCGCAGTGGCTGAGCCAGAACCCGAACGTCCGTGTTTCGATCGAGGGTCATGCGGATGAGCGCGGCACCCGCGAATACAACCTCGCGCTGGGCGATCGTCGCGCCAATTCGGTGTCGAACTATCTGTCCGCGCGCGGCGTGTCTGCGACCCGGATCACTACCGTCAGCTATGGCAAGGAACGCCCGATCGCAATGGGCTCGGACGAAAGCAGCTGGGCACAGAATCGCCGCGCCGTGACCGTCGTTATTCAATAATTCTCGTATCCGCTGCGGGTCGCACACTTGCAGTTGAGGGGGCGTCGCCGGGCAACCGGCGGCGCCCTTTTTCTTGGTTTAACCCGTCGTCCTTCCATTCAGCGTCATCCACGCGAGCACTGCGAATAGGGCGCGTGTGATCGCGGCCGAGCCACGCGGCCCGCCCTTACGCCGCCATCGAATAGGGTTTGATCTCGCCGTTCAGATAGAGGTTGCGCGCCTTTGCCCGGCTGAGCTTGCCTGACGAGGTGCGGGGCAGGGTGCGCGGGGGGACGAGTTCGACAACGCAGTTCATGCCGGTGACCGAGCGCACGCGTTCCTTGATCTCGTCATGCAGTTTCTTGCGCTCGACCTCGTCCGAGGTGCGGCACTGGACGAGGACAGCGGGGGTTTCCTCACCGCCCGGCGTGGTGATCGCAAACGCCGCGATGTCGCCCGCCTTGAACCCCGGCAGCTGTTCGACCGCCCATTCGATGTCCTGCGGCCAGTGATTCTTGCCGTTGACGATGATCATGTCCTTGGCCCGGCCGACGATATAGACATAGCCGTCGGACAGATAACCCATGTCGCCGGTGTCGAGCCAGCCGTCCGCCATGCAGGCATCGGTCGCCTCCTGGTCGCGGAAATAGCCGACCATGACGCTTGGTCCCTTGCACCAGACCTTGCCGATCGCGCGTTCGGGCAGCACGGTGCCGTCCGTTTCGCGGATTTCGACGGTCATGTCCTTGACCGGTTTTCCGCAGTTGACGATCGCGCGGTAGCGTTGCGGGCGGTCGCCATGCGCTTCCATCCCCGACAGCTCGGTTTCCTCGACCAGTTCGACGATGATCCCTTCGCCCGGCGGCATGATCGAGACCGCGAGCGTCGCTTCGGCGAGGCCGTAGCTGGGGAGGAAGGCCGACGCCTTGAACCCCGCATTGGCGAACGCATCGACGAACGACTGCATCACGTCGGGGCGGATCATGTCCGCGCCGTTGCCCGCGACCCGCCAGCGCGACAGGTCGAAGCGCTCGCTTGCCTTGGTCTGGCTCGACATGCGGCGCGCGCAGATGTCGTAGCCGAAGGTCGGCGAGTAGGAGAGGGTGGTGCCTTCGTTACGGCTGATGAGGTCGAGCCACGCCAGCGGACGCCGCGCGAAATCCTCGGTCTTCAGATAATCGGTCGAAACCTGATTGGCGATCGGCGACAGGAAGCATCCGACCAGCCCCATGTCGTGATACCAGGGCAGCCAGGAAATGCAGCGGTCGGTCGGCTCCAGCATCATCCCGTGGCTGTGCGCCGACAGGTTGTTGAGCAGCGCATGATGGGTGATCGCGACGCCGTGTGGGAAGCGGGTCGAGCCGCTGGAATATTGCAGATAGGCGATGTCGTCGCCCTTGGCCTGAGGCAGTGCCACGTCGGGGGCGTCGCGGGCCGCGAAACTTTCCCAGTCGATCCCCTCGACACCCTTTGCCCGCGCCGCTTCGCCCGCCATCGCAGCGAGTTCGGCCGGGTAGAACAGCATTTTCGGATCGCAGCTGTCGAGCTGGACCGACAATTGGTCGATATAATGCTGGCTGCCGCCAAAGCTGGTGGGCAGCGGCAGCGGCACCGGCCAGGCGCCGGCATAGACGACGCCGAAGAACAGCGACGCGAATTCCGGGCCGGTTTCGGCGATCAGCGCGATGCGGTCCTCGGGCTTCACGCCCGCCGCGATCAGGCGGCGGGCCTGCGCCAGCGCGTCGTCGCGCATCTCCGAAAACGGATAGGGACGCGTGAGCGTCCCGCGCGCGTCGTGGAAGTTCAGCCCGCGCTCTCCGGTCGCGGCATAATCCAGCGCGGCACCCAGCGTTTCGAAGTCCGCCCAGCGGCGTGGAATCGAATCCTGCGTGGGCGTCGGCTTGAGCGCGGCCCGTGCATCGTCCGTCTTTACCGTTTCGCTATCGTTCATTCGTAACCCTTGCGCCCCGTGTTGCGGCCCATCGTTCGCGCCGTTCATCCGCAGCTACGGACGAAAGCGGCGGCGCGATGCACCACGCCATCGTTCAAATTCGGTTGCCACTGTGGCACAATCATGGCCGATGGCCCGATCCGACCGCCCCGCACGACCGCTGGACACCGCCGCGCTCGAACGTCTGGCGCTGCGCTATGTCGAACGCTTCGCCACGACAAGGGCGAAATTGGTGCAGTATCTCAACCGCAAAATACGCGAGCGGGGGTGGGAGGGCGATTCGCCTGACCCCGTGGCGCTGGCGGATCGCTTTGCCGAACTGGGCTATATCGACGATCGCGCCTTCGGAGAGGCGCGGGCGCGCTCGTTGACTAGGCGGGGGCTGGGGACGCGGCGGGTAGCGATGGCGCTGGCCCAGGCAGGCGTGCCGGGCAAGGAGCGTGAAGACATCCTTCCCGAAGTCGCCGAAGCCGCCGTCGATACCGCGTTGAAATTCGCAAAGCGTCGGCGATTCGGGCCGTTCGGCAGTGGCGAGGTCGATCGCCCGGTTCAGGAGAAGCAGGTCGGCGCGATGGTCCGCGCGGGTCATGCCCCAGATCTCGCCCGACGGATCGTGCGGCTGGGGCCGGGTGCGGACGTTGCGTTTCTTTTCGAAACGGGGTGAATAAAGTTTTTTCGCCTTTTGCGAACACGCATGATAATAGCGTGGCGGGGGTATGAACAATATGCGTGCCGAAATGAGCCACGCGCCGCATGATTATGACGCGGCCGTGCATTCCAGTTCCGAGCGAAGCGAACCCGCCGGGGTGCCGGTGTCGGGCGTGGTGAAGTGGTTCGACGTTACGCGCGGCTTCGGCTTCGTCGTGTCCGACGATCCTGATCATGGCGATGTGCTCGTCCACTTTTCCGTGCTCCAGCCGCATGGCCGACGCAGCCTGCCCGAAGGCGCGCGCGTCGATTGCATCGCGATCCAGCGCAACCGGGGGATGCAGGCGCGAGAGATCGTCGCAATCGACTTGTCCAATGCGGTCGAGGCGCCGCGCGAGCGCCAGGGCGACCGGCCGGAAAGGCTGAGGCTGGTCGAGGAAGCGGGACCGTTCGAAGGCGTGACGGTCAAATGGTTCAACCGGCTGAAGGGCTATGGCTTTCTGGTCCGCGATTCGGTCGATGGCGACGTGTTCGTGCACATGGAAACGCTGCGCCGTGCCGGGGTCGAGACGGTCGAGCCCGACGACCGCTTGCAAGCGCGCATCGTCGAAGGCGACAAGGGGCCACTGGCGGTGGCCGTCGATAGGGAAGTTTGACGCTTATGTTGTCGGTAAAGATTGTGGGCGCGGCGCTTGCCGCGACGATGATGCCTCTGGTCGGCGGATGCACGAGCGAAAGCGGGACCGCCGCCTCCAATGCGACGACGCAGGACCGGCTGGTTGCCGTGACCGTCCAGACCCAGGCGGGTCCGAAGACGTTCCGGGTCGAAGTCGCCCGCACCCGCGAGGAACAGGACCGTGGCCTCATGTTCCGCACCGAAATCCCCGAGGACGGGGGCATGATCTTCTACCCCTATCCGGCCGAAGGCGGTCCCCCGCGCGAAGCAAGCTTCTGGATGAAGAACACGCCGACCTCGCTCGACATCATCTTCATCCGTGAGGATCAGACGATCGCGCGGATCGCGGAGAACACGGTGCCGTTCGACGAGACCAATGTGCGGTCCTACGAACCGGTCGCGGCGGTGCTGGAGTTGAAGGCGGGCAAGGCTGCGGAGCACGGGATCGCGGTGGGCGACAAGGTGAGTTGGGAGGGGCTTTGAGCCCCTTCGTCGCGCGTTTCATTCAACCGGAACGCGCTCAAATCCTCGCTTCCGATGTTGGAGAGCCTGAATCGGCTTCCAGACGCGATCTCAATCCCACTTATGGGTTCCGACCCTGGTTGATCGGTAGCGCTTCTCGGCGCAGCTCAGAACGAACGAAGTTGGCTCAGGTGTAGGTTTTGACCACCGGGTTTGTGGCAAGGCAGCACCGCTTGAAGGCCGGGATTTTCGCCAGCGGGCGCTGCCACTACCACTGTTGTCACATCGGCACCGTGCCTCAATCCTCGTCCCCGTAAATTGCGGTCACGCGCTTGCCGCCTGCCGACACCTTGCCGCGGTACATGCCGGAGGTATTGTAGCTCCACGCCATCTCACCCGTGGGACCGGTCAGGATGACGCCGCCGGTGCCACCCAGCTGCTTGACCTCGGCCATCACCGCGTCGGCAGCGGCTTGGAGCGTTTCGCCTTTCATCCGCACGCGCGCGCAGATTTCGTGGGTGACGCCTGCGCGGATGAAATATTCGCCCGCGCCGGTGGCCGACACCGCGCAGGCACGGTCGTCGGCATAGGTGCCTGCACCTATGATCGGCGAATCGCCAATCCGGCTCCAGCGCTTGCCGGTGACGCCGCCGGTCGAGGTCGCGGCGGCGACATGGCCGTTCGCATCGAGCGCCGCCGCGCCGACCGTCCCATATTTCATGTCGACATCGAACCAGCTGGCCGAGCCGCCCTGATTGGCCTTCATCCGTTCCAGCTGCTCGCGGCGTTCGGGGGTGGCGAACCAGCTGGGATCGACCTGTTCCAGCCCCTTTTCCCTGGAAAAGATGTTGGCGCCTTCGCCCGCCAGGAAGACATGGGGGCTGTCCTCCATCACCCGCCGCGCCAGCGCGATCGGGCTCTTGGTATGAGTCACGCCCGCCACCGCGCCCGCCGCGCGCGTGCGTCCGTCCATGATCGAGGCGTCGAGTTCGTTGGTGCCTTCATAAGTGAACACCGCGCCGCGCCCGGCGTTGAAATTGGGGTCTTCCTCCAGCACCGTCACCGCCGCCTGTACGGCATCCAATGCGCTGCCGCCCTTGGCCAGGATCGCCTCGCCCGCCGCGAGCGCCCGGTCGAGCCCCTCGCGTGCCGCCTTTTCGCGCTCGGGTGTCATATTTTCGCGCTCCAGCACGCCCGCGCCGCCGTGGATCACCAGCGTCCATTGCGGCTTGGCAGTGGTCTGGGCGTCGGCGGGGGCGGGGGCGGTCATCGCAAAGGCTCCGGCAATCATGGCAAGAGTCAGGCGCATCGGGCTGCTCCCGGTTGAGAAAGATTGTTACCTAGCCCAGCCATTCGCACTCCGCCACACTGGAAGCGGCGCGGCCGATGGGTTAGATAACGACCGAACCACGCGAGTTTCCCCATGTCCCTTCGTCCCTGGCGCGACATCACGCGCCGCCACAGCCGCCAGATCATGGTCGGCAATGTCCCCGTCGGCGGCGATGCGCCGGTTACCGTCCAGACGATGACCAACACGCCGACCAGCGACCCGGTGGCGACGATCGACCAGATCCGCCGCTGCGAGGAAGCGGGCGTCGACATCATCCGCGTGTCGTGCCCCGACGTGGAGTCGACCGCCGCGCTCAAACAGATCGTGCGTGCGAGCCGCGTGCCGATCGTCGCCGACATCCATTTCCATTACAAACGTGCGCTGGAGGCGGCGGACGCGGGTGCGGCCTGCCTGCGCATCAACCCCGGCAATATCGGCTCGGCAGAGCGCGTGCGCGAGGTGGTGAACGCCGCCAAGGCCAATGGCTGCGCGATCCGCATCGGCGTGAACGCAGGAAGCCTCGAGAAAGACCTGCTCGAAAAATATGGCGAGCCCTGTCCCGAGGCGCTGGTCGAATCCGCGCTCGACCATATCAAGCTGCTCCAGGATCACGATTTTCACGAATATAAGGTCGCGGTGAAGGCGTCCGACCTGTTCCTTGCGGTCGCCGCCTATCAGCAGCTCGCCGAGACCGTCGATTGCCCGCTGCATCTGGGCATTACCGAGGCAGGTGGTTTCGTCGGCGGCACGGTCAAGAGCGCCATCGGCATCGGCAGCCTGCTCTGGTACGGCATCGGCGACACGATCCGCGTATCGCTTTCGGCGGAGCCGGAAGAAGAGGTCCGCGTCGGCTTCGAAATCCTGAAGGCGCTGGGCATCCGCAACCGCGGCGTTCGTGTCGTCTCGTGCCCGTCCTGCGCGCGCCAGGGCTTCGACGTGATCCGCACCGTCCAGACGCTCGAAGAACGCCTCCAGCATATCCGCACGCCGATGAGCCTCTCGGTGCTCGGCTGCGTCGTCAACGGCCCCGGCGAAGCGCGCGAAACCGATATCGGCATCACCGGTGGCGGCAACGGCAAACACATGGTCTATCTCTCGGGCGTCACCGACCACCATGTCCAGGACGAAGCCATGGTCGACCACATCGTCCGCCTGGTTGAGGCCAAGGCTGCGGAAATCGAGGCGGGGGAAGCGGCGAAGGCTGCGGCGGCGGCATAAACCGGTTGCGGCATCCAGGCCGTCATGCGGTCCCAGCCCATTCGGCACGTTCCGCCAGAACCTGACGATCATGATCGATCGTCAACGCCTGGTTGGCGCGGCTGACCGCCCTTTCCGATTGTCGCCGCGCGGCATCTGCGAACAGGTTTGGCGCGGTCTCGGCCAGCGCCTCGAGCGCGAACTGGATGCGCATCTGCACTTCGATCAATGCCGCGCCATCGCGCGCGATCGGATTGAAGAACGCGTCGAACAGATCATCGACGTGGAGGTCGGGGCCATGCAGACGGTCGAAATGGTTTTCGGCACGCTCATCGCGTGCCCCGGCATAGGCCAAGAAGGCGCGCAGTCCGGCACCGATGACCTCGATCGCGGTCCCCGGATCGTTGACCGCAGGTGACAGCGCGCGCGACGCGATTTCGGATAGCACGATCAGTCCGAATCGGGGATCCTGATCATATTCGCGGTCGGTGCCGGTCGAAAAACACGCCCTGACTGCGTCGCACCGTTCATCATCGACATGCCCCTCGACAAACGCCATCGGGCGTCGCGCATGAATGTAGGAGCCGGGCAGCGCGACGATGTGGATGGTCAGGTCGTGTGCGTTAGCGATTTTGGCCAGCTTCTCCATGTCGATATGCTGGATATGGCCGACGGTCTTTGCGGTTATGGCGCGTGCCGTATCGGGAATCGGCACCGCAGACTGCGCACCCAGCCGGTGCGTGTGGCCCCATTGGCACATCGGCGGCGTGGTTGCCGCCTCGACCCGGTCGATCGTGTCGCCGACGCGCCCGAATTTTCCCAACTGCTCGATCCAGCGCAGCAAGGCGGCAGTGATGATCAGGATCACCACCAGCGTCGCGAAAAACAGGATAATCCGCCCCGAATCGGAGTAGACTCCGGCCGCCAGCCCGATGATGCCGACGATGCTGAACAGGAAACTGCCGATGAACGTCGCCAGCGTATTCTGTGCCACCGAATCGCTCAGCAACAGCTTGGTCGAATGCGGGGTGACGTTGGACGTGGCTGATGAATAGGCCGACACCATGATCGACAGCGAAAAGGTCGTCACCGCCAACATGCTCGATGCCAGAATGTTGAGGATGTCGCCGACCGAATCCGACGCCAGTTCGATTTCCAGTTCGGCGGGAATATACGGCGCCGCCAGTGCCGAAAACAGCGCGATTCCGACCGCTGCCAGGCTGAACAGGCTGGCCCGCACCCAGATCTGGCGGCTCCATTTGCGCAGCAGCCAGGCGCCGCGCCCGATCAGCGATGTCGATAGCACGTCCAAATCATTATCCTTACGGTCGGTCCGGGATAAGTCGAGTCCGTCAGATGACGGCTATTGCCTCGACACGCTAGCCCCCCGCCCAAACCCCCGCTAAGCGCGGCTCATGTCCCGCCCGACGCCCGCCATCGCCGCCTTCCTCGTCGCGTGTCTGGGCGTGGCGATGTATTCGGTCATGGACGTGGTGATGAAGGGGCTGGTGCTGGGCATCGGCGTCTATTCGGCGGTGGCGTGGCGCAATCTGGCGGGGGCGGTGGTTGCGGGGACGCTGTGGGGCCTGTCGCGGCCGAGCCTGCCCAGCCGGGCGGCGCTTCGGCTGCATCTGTGGCGCGGGGTGGTCGTCACCTTCATGTCGCTGCTGTTCTTCTATTCGATCGCCGTTCTGCCGATTGCGGAGGCGATCGCGCTGTCGTTCATCGCGCCGCTGATCGCGCTGTACCTCGCCGCCATCCTGCTGGGGGAGAAGATCGGGCGCGCGGCGATCGCCTCTTCGCTGATCGGGCTGGCCGGGGTCGGCGTGATCCTCGCCGGACGGCTGTCGGGCGAGTATGACGAGCGCGCGGTGCTGGGCGTCGTCGCAGTGCTCATATCCGCGGTGCTGTTCGCCTATAACCTGATCCTCGCGCGGAGGCAGGCGTTGATCGCCAAGCCGCTGGAGATCGGATTTTTCCAGACGCTGACCGTGCTCACCACGCTGGCGCTCGCCGCGCCGTGGTTCCTCGACATGCCGCGCGACACCGACTGGCCCGCGATCGTCGGCGCGGGGGTGCTGGCGGTCGTCTCGCTGATCGCGATGGGCTGGGCCTATGCGCGGGCAGAGGCGCAGTTGCTGATCCCGGTCGAATATACCGCGTTCGTGTGGGCGGCGGTGCTCGGCTGGCTGGTGTTCGACGAGGCGGTGACGTGGACCACGCTGGCGGGCACCGCGCTGATCGTCGCTGGCTGCATCCTGGCCGCGCGCGCGAAGCCGCCGATTGCGGAGCCGGTGGTGGAGAGTGCGGTGGCTTAAATTTTATCGTCACCCCGGACTGGTTCCGGGGTCCACTAAGCCGCTTGCGCTGTGCAAGAGAGATTGGCGCTGCGGGTGCCGCCCGGTGGACCCCGGAACCAGTCCGGGGTGACGGTCGAAGATATAGAAAACCCCGCCGAAACCTTCGCATCGACGGGGTTTCCAATAGTCTCGACCGACAGCCTCAGTCCTCGCGGCCTGCGACCTCGTGGTTCATCGGTTCTTCGCCCTGCGCCTTGGCGGCGTCATAGCGTTCGATCGCTTCGATGGTGATCTGGCGCGCTTCGTTGGCGTCGCCCCAGGTGCCGATCCGCACCCATTTCTGCTTTTCCAGGTCTTTGTAATGGGTGAAGAAATGTTCGATCTGTTCGAACACGATCGGCGGCAGATCGTCCTTGCCCTCTACCTTGGAATAATAGGGGAAGGTGTCGTTGACCGGCACGCACACCAGCTTTTCGTCGCCGCCCGCTTCGTCTTCTAGGTTCAGCACCGCGATCGGGCGCGCACGCACGACGCAGCCGGGAATGAAGGGAGAGCGCGACACGACCAGCGCATCCAGCGGATCGCCATCGGGCGACAATGTATGGGGGACGAAGCCGTAATTCGCCGGATAGCGCATCGGCGTGTGCAGGATGCGATCGACGAACAGCGCGCCCGATGCCTTGTCGAATTCGTATTTCACCGGTTCGCCGCCGGTCGGGACTTCGATGATGACGTTCAGGTCTTCAGGCGGGTTCTTGCCGACCGGCACCATGTCGATACGCATTGGCTCAAGGATTCCTGTTGTTGAACGGCGCGCGCGCCGGGTGGATGGCGGGCGGATAGTGCAATGCAGCACATTAGTCGATGGGGGAAGCGCGGCGGGGTGGCAAATGGATGCCCTATCCACGAACGGAGCGGGTGAACGCGATTCGACCGCATCCATGCTTCACCGCTTGCTTACCATTGCCGCGCTACAGCAGGCCGCATGTATCACGACGCCCGCCTGTCCAAACGCCGCGCCGCCGATCCGCGGCCCAAATCCGCCGTCTCGGGCGCATGCGGCGCGGTCGGGATGGTTGGGTTGATCGCATGGATCGCCGTCGCGCGCAGCTATGGCATGGACGGTCCCTATGCGGCGCTGGTCGCGGTGCTCGCGTGCGGATTGCCGATGATCGCCTGGTCGCTGCTGGTGGACAAGGTGCACCGCAATCCCTCGACCGGGATCGACTGGTCGAACCCGAAGCCGCTCAAGGCGACGCTCGACACCAGCCTGGTCAAGCTGGCCGGGCTATGGGCGACCTGGGCGGGGATCGCCGCGGTCTATGCGGTGTGCCGCTTCTATTGGCAGGGCAATTATCAATTCGCGATGTGGTGCCTGACGGTCGCCGCGCCGGTCGTGGTGGTGCTGTCGGTCCCCTATGTGATGTTGCTCGACCGCTATCTGGTTCAGCCGAAGGACGGCGCCTGGGCGCTCGGTACCTGGCTGCTCAGCCTCGAAGGCGAATACGACCGCGAAGACATTTTCCACCATCTGCGCGCCTGGGCGGTGAAGGGATTCTTCCTCGCCTTCATGCTGTCGATCGTGCCCGGCGCGTTCGGGATGTTCGTGCGCTGGGATGTGAGCGGAATTGCAAGCGATCCGGTGGCACTGGCGATGTGGCTAATCACCTTCATGTTCGTGGTCGATATCGCCTTTGCAACCGTCGGCTACACGCTGACGATGAAGCCTCTCGACGCGCATATCCGCACTGCCAATCCCTATGCCGCGGGCTGGCTGGCGGCGCTCGCCTGCTATCCGCCCTTCGCGCTGATGGCGGGGCCGCTCGATTATCACCCCGGCACCCACGGCGACGCGGGATGGTCGATCTGGTTCGCGGGCTATCCGGTATTGCTGTGGAGCATCGGCGCGTTGCTGGTGGTGCTGACCGGCATCTATGCCTGGGCGACGGTCGCGTTCGGGCTGCGCTTTTCCAACCTCACCCATCGCGGCATCCTGACCCACGGCCCCTATGCCTGGTCGAAGCATCCCGCCTATCTCGCCAAGAACCTGTTCTGGTGGGTGGCGACGGTGCCGATCTTCGCGACCACCGGATCGATCGCCGATGCCGCGCGCAACTGCGTGCTGATGGCGGCGGTGTCGGGCATCTATTACTGGCGCGCCCGGACCGAGGAACGACATCTGGGCGCGGACCCGGCTTACCGCGACTATGCCGAATGGATGGCGCGCAACGGCCCGGTGCCGCGCCTGTTCGCGTGGATCAGGGGGGAAAAGCGGGTCGCCGCCTCCGCCTAGAATCGCGAGCCTTCGTAGAGATTGCACACGTCGCCGTCCCAGTCGCCCGCATAGCGATCGAGCAGCAGCTGCGCAGGCGCCTTGCCGGTGCGCACGATCTCGCGCAGCGGGTCGAGGAAGCCGCTCTCATTATCCCCCGACGCATTGGTCCGCGCGCGCGCATTCAGCCCCGCGCCTGCGATGTCGAGCACTTCGCCCGCGATGTCGCGCAACTTGCCGCCGCCCGGCAGCGGTGCGTCGAGCGCTAGTTTGGGCACCGCGTTCCGCAGCGCCTCGCGCTCGTCCATCGACCAGCCCTTGACCAGATCCCACGCCGCATCCAGCGCGCCATCGTCGTAGAGCAACCCGACCCACAGTGCAGGCAGCGCGCAGATGCGGCCCCACGGGCCGCCATCGGCGCCGCGCATTTCGAGGAACGTCTTCAGCCGCACTTCGGGAAAGGCGGTGGACAGGTGATCGGCCCAGTCGTCCATCGTCGGCTTTTCGCCCGGCAACACCGACAATTCGCCGCGCAGGAAATCGCGGAAGCTGAGTCCCGCGGCGTCGATATAGCGGCCGTCGCGATAGACGAAATACATCGGCACATCGAGCGCATAGTCGGCATAGCGTTCGTATCCGAACCCATCCTCGAACACGAAGGGCAACATGCCGGTGCGGTGCGGGTCGGTGTCGGACCAGATATGGCTGCGATAGGAGAGGAAGCCGTTGGGCTTCTTCTCGGTAAAAGGCGAATTGGCGAACAGCGCGGTCGCCAGCGGTTGCAGCGCCAGCCCGACGCGGAACTTCTTCACCATATCGGCTTCGGATGCGTAATCCAGATTAACCTGAATGGTGCAGGTGCGCAGCATCATGTCGAGTCCGAGCGACCCGACGCGCGGCATGTGGTTGAGCATGATGCCATAGCGGCCCTTGGGCATGATCGACAGGTCTTGGCGTGCCTTGTCGGGCCACATGCCCAAGCCCAAGAAACCGAGACCGAGCCGTTCGCCGACCGCCTTCACCTGTTCCAGATGGCGCCCGGTCTCGGCACAGGTCTGGTGCAGATTTTCGAGCGGCGCACCCGACAGTTCGAGTTGCCCAGCAGGCTCCAGGCTGATCGTGCCGTCCGGTCCCGACAGCGCAATGACGTTGCCGCCTTCCTCGACCGGGGTCCAGCCGAACTCGGTCAGCGCCATCAACAGGTCGCGGATGCCGCCGGGTTCGTCATAGCTGGGCGCATGGCAGTCGGCGGTGGAATAGACGAACTTCTCGTGCTCGGTGCCGATCCGCCAGCGGTCCTTGGGCTTTTCCCCGGACGCGAAATAGTCGATCAGTTGCGCGCGGCTTTCGATCGCGGGCGCATCGGTGGTCGAGGCGGTCTTGGTGCTCATTTCCGCGCCTTACGCCGGAGTGGGGAGGGTGGCAATCGCAACGAAATCCTCCCCGGCACGGGGAGGGGGACCGCTCGAAGAGCGGTGGAGGGGGCGAGCCACCGACGCTGCGCTGCGCGGCACGCCCCCTCCGTCAGCACTTCGTGCTGCCACCTCCCCATGAATGGGGAGGATTGGATCACCAATCCCCGCGCGCCGCCATCCACAGACCCACCGCCGCCACCGCCGCCGTTTCCGCCCGCAGGATTCGCGGCCCGAGCGCAATGCCCACCGCTTGGGGTAATGCCTGGATCGCATCGCGCTCCTCGGCGTCGAAACCGCCTTCGGGACCTACCAGGATCGCCGCGGGGCCAGAATGGGCGCGCATCGCCTCTAGCGCATTCACGCCACCCGTTTCGTCCGCAAAGAACAACGCCCGCTCGTCCGGCCAGTCGCGCAGTAGCGCCGCCAGCTTCACCGGCTCGGCCAGTTGGGGCAGGGCGGTGCGGCCACATTGTTCCGCCGCCTCGATTGCGTGCGCGCGCAACCGGTCTAGGTTCAACCGATCGACCACCGCTCGGCGGGTGAACACCGGCACGATCCGATCGACGCCCAGTTCGCACGCCTTCTCGATCACCCAGTCGATCCGCCCTTTCTTGATCGGCGCGGCGCACAGCCACAGGTCGGGCACGGTCTCGCGCGGGCGGAGTTGCTCGGTCACCTCGACGTCGATCGCCCGCTTGCCGACATCGCGCGCAACGCCCAGCCATTCGCCCGACACATCGTCGCACAGCTTGACCGGGTCGCCGACCTTCATCCGCATGACCGAGCCGAGATAATGCGCCTGCGGGCCATCCAGCCGCAGCATCGCGCCCGCGCTCAGCGGCGTCTCGACGAACAGGCGCGGGGTCGATTGCGGCGGCCGGGCGGGGGTAGCGATCATCGTCCCCGTCTGCCGCCTGGGCACGCTCAAGTCGAGTGCCGCCGCGCGTCGGCATAGGCTGCGCGCTCGTCATCGCCGAGCGCCAGCGCGACCACGCGGCCCTCGCGCGACGACTGTGCCGCCGCCTCGATCACCGCCATCACCGCCAGCGCCTCGATCGGCGCGACCGGGTTGGGGCCACGTCCAAGGATCGCATCGCGCACGCCTGCATAATAGCGCGTCTGGTCGCCGCACTCGGCAGGCTCGCTACGCGCCGCGCCTTCGCTGTCGATCACCACCAGCGGGTCGTCGTCCACGCCCCAGCCGCTGCTGCCGGGCGCGACGCCGCTCAGCAATTGCGCCTCCTGCTGATCGATCCGCGCCTTGACCAGCGATCCCCTGCCACCATGCACGGTAAAGCGATTGCTCCCGCCCGCGACCAGCATTGATGCGTGGAGCACCGCGCGCACGGATCCGAGATGCAGCAGGACATGCGCCCAGTCGTCGATCTGTCCGCTGCTGCGCTGAACCGCTAGATCGCCGCTGACCGCATCGGGAAGGCCGAACAGGCACAAAGCCTGATCGACCAGATGCGGGCCGAGATCGAACCAGATGCCGCCGCCCGCCACCGCCCGCTCGCGCCATCGGTCGCGGACTTGTGGGCGGAAGCGGTCGAAATGCGATTCGAAATGGACGGGCGCGCCGATCCGGCCATCGCTGATCGCGCGCGTTACCGACAGGAAATCGCTGTCGAAGCGGCGGTTGTGGAACACGCTCAGCACGCGTTGGCGCTGGTCGGCGAGCGCGATCAATTCGCGCGCCTGGTCCAGCGTCACGGTGAATGGCTTGTCGACCACCACATGCTTGCCCGCCGACAGCGCCGCGCGCGCAACCGGGGCGTGGGTTTCATTGGGGGAGGCGATCACGATGAGGTCGATGGCTTGGTCCGCGATCAGGCCGTCCGGCGACGAATGCACGCGCGCATCGGGGAGAAAGGCCGCAACCTTCGCGGCATCCGAAGAGGCCACGGCGACGATCTCAAGCCCCTCGACCGCGCGGATCAGCGGAAGATGGAAGGTCTGCGCGGCGAAGCCGAAGCCGACGATACCGATGCGAAGCGGGGCAGGGGGCATGTTCAGGCTCCGATCGGACTTAACCAATCCCGTTCGTTTCGAGCGAAGTCGAGAAACGCTTGGCTGGCGTGCGTGAGCGTTTCTCGACTTCGCTCGAAACGAACGGAGGAGGTTATTCGGTTTAGGTGGAAGAAAGGATGATTGCCAGCGCACCCAAACCGCACACCCCCGGGCAAGAAACCCCTGTCCTTCGCCCGCCCGGCTGTGGCAGCAGCACGCTTATGGAAATCGTCCCCGACACCGAACATCGCGGCCTGGTCGGTCGCTTGCCGCCGACGTTGCGCGCATTCGCGTTGCTGGCGCGGTTCGACCGGCCGATCGGCTGGTGGCTATTGTTCTGGCCTGGCGCCTGGGCGATCGCGCTGGCGGGCGGCGCGGTCGAGCGTTGGGATCTGATCGCGTGGTTCTTGCTCGGAAGCGTGGCGATGCGCGGCGCGGGGTGCGTCTATAACGACATCGTCGATCGCGATCTCGACAGGCAGGTCGCGCGCACCGCCGGCCGACCGCTGGCGAGCGGGGCGATATCGTTAAAGGCCGCGTGGGCATGGCTGGTGCTGCTCTGCCTGATCGGGCTGGTGGTGCTGGTCCAGCTCAACTGGATCGCCGGGATCATCGCGCTTGGCAGCCTGGCGCTCGTCGCCGCCTATCCGTTCATGAAGCGCATCACTTGGTGGCCGCAGGCATGGCTCGGCCTGGTCTTTTCCTGGGCCGCGCCGACCGGCTGGGCCGCCATCACCGGATGGGCGGGGTGGGGCGAGGTAATCGTCGCGCCGATGCTGCTGCTCTATGCGGGCTGCATCGCCTGGGTGGTCGGATACGACACCATCTATGCGTTGCAGGACCGCGAGGACGACGCGCTGGTGGGCGTGCGGTCGTCGGCGCGGGCATTGGGCAGCCGCGTAAGGTCCGGCGTCGCGGTCTTCTATCTCGCCGCGACCCTGTTTTGGGCAGGGGCGATCTGGAGCGTCCGGCCCGACTGGCTGGCGCTCGCCGCCCTGGCCCCCGCCGCGCTGCACCTCGGCTGGCAGGTCGCGACACTGAAGGTCGACAATGGTGACAGCGCGCTCGCCCGCTTCCGGTCGAACCGCGATCTGGGGTTCCTGATGTTCGCCGCGTGTTTCGTGGTGGCGACCGCCTGAGGGACTGGTCTCGCGCCCCGACGCTTCCTAAGTGGCGGGGATGCGAACAGTCGAACAGGCGCTCGAACAGGCGCAAGCGGCGGTGGATGCCGCGACCAGGGCCGGGGCGGACGCCGCCGATGCCCGTTTTTCGGACAGCGCGGCGCTGGGCGTGTCCGTGCGGCTCGGCAAGCTGGAGGATGTCGGACGGTCCGAGGATGCCGACCTGTCGCTTCGCGTCTTCGTCGGCCAGCGGTCGGCGAGCATCAACACTTCCGATTTCACCCCCGCCGCGCTGACCGAAGCCGCGGCGCGCGCGGTGGCGATGGCGCGCGCTGCGCCCGAGGACAAATGGTCTGGCCTCGCGCCTGCCGACCGGTTGATGAAGGGCGCTGCGCCCGATCTCGACCTCGACGATCATGGCGATCCCGATCCGCAGCACCTGCGTGACCTCGCGCTCGCCGCAGAGGAAGCCGCGCGCGACGTGTCCGGCGTGACCAACAGCGAAGGCGGCGAAGCAGCGGCGCGGCGCGGCGTTTCCGCACTCGCGACCAGCCACGGCTTTGCGGGTGCGACCTCTGCCAGCGGTTATTCTATCTCGGCCAGCGTGCTCGCGGGCGAGGGCGATGCGATGCAGCGCGATTATGCCTGGCATTCGGCGCGGCATTTCGCGGCGCTTGAGGATGCAGAGGCAATCGGGCGGCTCGCCGGGGAACGCGCGGTGGCGCGGCTCAATCCCGCGCGCGTCGCATCGGGCGCGATGCCGATCGTGTTCGCGCCGCGCGTCGCCGGACATTTGCTCGGCGCGTTCATCGGCGCGATTTCGGGAAGCCGTATCGCCAAGAAGACCAGCTTCCTCCAAGACATGCTCGGCAAGCAGGTATTCGCGCGCACCGTGTCGATCCACGACGATCCGCACCGCCCGCGCGGGCTGGGCTCGCGGCCATTCGACGGCGAAGGGCTGCCGGTATCGCCGACCTTGCTCGTCGACAGGGGCATGCTCGAAACCTGGATGCTCGACAGCGCGTCTGCGCGGCAACTGGGGATGACGCCGACCGGCCACGCCTCGGGCGGCGGCGGCACCACCGGATCGAATCTCTATATGGCCCCCGGCACCGAGCCGCCCGAAACGCTGATCGGCGGCGTCGACCACGGCGTCTATGTCACCGAACTGATCGGCCACGGCGTCAACCCGGTGACCGGCGATTACAGCCGCGGCGCGTCGGGCTTCCTGATCGAGGGCGGTGAACTGACGCGACCCGTCGCGGGGATCACGCTGGCGGGCAATCTGAAGGCGATGTTCCTGGGCATGACACCCGCCAACGACCTGGAATTCCGTTTCGCGACCAACGCGCCGACACTCCGCGTCGATGGCATGACGGTGGCGGGTGACTAGAGCGGCGTCCGGTCATGTCGCATCATCGTCATCGCCCGTTGGGCGACCGCTTCGCGGCGGCGCGCGCGCGGCCCGTCGCAGCGTTGCTCGTCGGTCACGATGCGTCTGCATCGCGTCCTCCTTGCGCCTTGCGACGAACCACACGCGCCGCCGTGCCGACAATCCGACATGACCGGACGCCGCTCTGACGCTCAACTCGCCCTCGCGGTCGGCGAGATCGCGCGCGAGGGCGGGCAGCTGGCGCTCGCGAAATTTCGGACTGAGGTCGACAAGTGGGAAAAGTCGCCGGGCAATTTCGTCTGCGAAGTCGATCTGGCAGTCAACGAACTGCTCCACGAACGGCTGAGCGCGCTCGTCCCCGATGCCGGCTGGCTGTCGGAGGAGACGGTCGATAACGAACACCGGCTGGCGCACGACCGGATATGGGTGGTCGATCCCATCGACGGCACTCGCGATTATCTGCGCGGGCGCGAAGGCTGGGCGGTGTCGATCGCGCTGGTCGAACGCGCGCGTCCGGTGATCGCGGTGCTCGACGCACCCGCGCGCGGCGAACACTGGACTGCGATTGCGGGGCAGGGGGCGTGGCGGGACGGCGCGGCGCTGCGGGCAAGCGACCTCGCCACGCTCGCGGGTGCGCGCACCCCCGCCGACGCGCTGCCGCGTGCCGACCGCGACATGGTGACCGTGTGCAAGCCCAATTCGATCGCGCTCAGGATCGCGATGGTCGCCGCGGGCGAAGCCGATCTGCTTGCGACGATCCGCTGGGGCAACGAATGGGACATCGCCGCCGCCACGCTGATCGCATGCGAAGCGGGCGCGGTGGTCACCGATGCGCTCGGCAAGCCGCTGCGTTTCAACACCCCGCGCGGACAGGCGTTCGGCGTGCTGGCGACGGCGCCGGGCATTCATGATGCGGCTGTGATGCGGTTGCGGAATCGGGCGGTGGCGGCGTTGGGGCGGCGTTAAGCCCTTCCCGTCACCCCGGACTTGTTCCGGGGTCCACCGTGTGGCGAGTCATGCCGTAAGAATGTGGGGAGCAACGCAAGCGGCTTGGTGGACCCCGGAACAAGTCCGGGGTGACGACTGGCGTCAGGCAGCCCCGCCAATCTCGTCGTCCCCGCGATAGCGGATCTGCAGATACCGCCCCCGCGTCGCCAGCAGGTCCAGATCGCCCTGCGCCAGTTGCGCGGTCATCTGGCCGATTTCTTCCTCGATCAGCTTCAACCCCTGAACCAGTTGCGCGTCGGGCGTCACCCCATGCCGATCGACCCGGCGTAGCGGCTCCGGCACGCGCTGGTATCCGTTGATGAGTTTGGGCAGTTCCTCGCCCACCAGCTTGCGGATTTCCGCCGCCGCGGGCTCGCGCTCGTCGAGATTGGCGATCTGCATCCCCAGCGTATCCAGCCGCGCACCGATCGAATCGATCAGATTGGCGGCAGGCGCGGGCAGGGCAGGGCGCTGGCGTTCCAGCCACGCCTCGGTCTGGCGCGGCAGATATTTGACCGGGGTTTCGTGGAATTTCTCAGGCCGAACCTCAGGCTCCAAAGGAAAGATCGCGAAGAACAATGTCGCCGCGATCAGCGCCGCCATCACCGCGAGCGCGCCGAACATCCCCAGCGGCACGATCCAGCCGATAACGATCGCCGCGATGATGATCGCGGTGTCGGCAATCGCGATCCGCACGATGCGCTTGCCGATCTGTTGCTGGCGGCGTTTGCGCGACCGATGCGCGCGCTCGCCGCTGCGCTCGCGCATCCGGTCGAGCGTCCCCTGCGCCCGCGCAATCGTCTGGTCGACTTCGCTCATCACGGCGACTTACAGCGCCTCCAGCTTGAAGGCGTCGTTGCCCGACGGCCCCGACACGCGGTTCTGCGAAGCGCCTTCCGCCCGCGCGATATAGCCTCGCGATTTCTCGACCTCGTTCGACAGCGTGTTGACCGTCGTCTTCATGCTGTCGAGCGCCTTCAGCTTGAACGTGTCGATCGCGTCCATCGTGTCATAGACATTCTGGAACGCGCGCTGGAGCGTTTCCACCGGAATGGTCGAGGACGCCGCCTGTTCGTGGATCGTCGCGGTCTGCGTCTTGAGCAGCTTGCCGGTCGAATCGATCATGTTGGCGGTGGTCGTGTTGAGCGCGGTGATCTGTTCGAGCACAAGCTTTTGCGCGCCCAGCGCCTGCGCCACGGTGACTGCGGTCCTGAGCGCGCCGACGGTGGTGGTCGACGCGCGATCGACGCCCTTGACCAACTCGACGTTGTTCTTCTTCACGAGATCGAGCGCCAGATAGCCCTGCACGGTCACCGCCATCTGGGTCAGCAGATCCTGCGTCCGCTGGCGCGCGTAGAACAGCGCGGTTTCTCGGATCGCCTTGGCCTTTGCCGGGTCGCTGTGATCCAGTTCGTTGGCCTTGTCCTCCAGCCGCTGGTCCATCGTCTTGGAGATATGGATCATCTGTTCGAGCCGACCCATCGCCGCCCACAGATTCTGCCGCTCGACGTCGATCGCAGCATTGTCCATCAACAGCTCGTCCTTGCCGGATTGCAGCCGTTTGAGGATCGAGGCGATGTGGCCCTGCGCGGATTTATAGCCGTCGAAATAATTGCGCAGTTTGTTGCCGAACGGGATGATCCCGAACAGCTTCTTGGGCTGCATCAGATTGCCCTGCTTGCCGGGATCGAGATCCTCGATCGTGCGGCGAAGTTCGGCCAGGTCGGTGCCGACGCTCGAATCCTTGTCCATCGCCTTTACCGGGCGGTCTAGGAACCGGTTGGACTGGCCTGCCGCGTCTCGGATTTCCTTTTGCCCCATCGCCGTGATCTGATCGACGCGCTTGCCGAATTCGGGCGAATTCACGTCCTGCGCGACCAGATCGGTGATGAAGCCGTCGACCTTTTCCTCGAGCTTCGATTTCTTCTCGGCATCGACGGGCACCAGCCCCGCTGCCTTTTCCGCCGCGACGACGGGCACCGGCTCGGGCGCGTCCAGCTTGATGACGGGTTCTTCCGTCGCGGTGGTGGTGGTCGTCGCCATGCGTATTAGCCCTTTTTGGTCGTGGATGATAGATGCAGGGCTTGCCGCTGCCAATCAAGTGTATCGTCAAAATAATACACCGGCGCCGACGACTCGCCCCTTTCGCGGGCGCAGCAATTGCGCTATGCGCCCGCCCGAACACCTATTCCCTGGGAAAATGTAATGAACCTTCGCAACGTGGCGATCATCGCCCACGTCGATCACGGCAAGACCACGCTCGTCGACCAGCTTTTCCGCCAGTCGGGCACGTTCCGCGACAATCAGCGCGTCGAGGAACGCGCGATGGACTCGAACGATCTCGAAAAGGAGCGCGGCATCACCATCCTGGCCAAGCCGACCTCGATCGAATGGGCGCCCGAAGGCGCGGAGCCCGTGCGCATCAACATCGTCGACACTCCCGGCCACGCCGATTTCGGCGGCGAAGTCGAACGCATCCTGTCGATGGTCGATGGCGTGATCCTGCTGGTCGATTCGGCCGAAGGGGCGATGCCGCAGACCAAGTTCGTGACCGGCAAGGCGCTGGCCCTCGGCCTGCGTCCGATCGTGGTGGTGAACAAGGTCGACCGCTCCGACGCGCGCATTCAGGAAGTGCTGGACGAAGTGTTCGACCTGTTCGTCAGCCTGGAGGCGTCGGACGAACAGCTCGATTTCCCCGTGCTCTATGCCTCGGGTCGCAACGGCTATGCCTCGACCGACATGGACGCGCGCGAAGGCACGCTGACCCCGATGTTCGAGACGATCGTCAATCACGTGCCGCCGCCCGCACTCGATCAGGACGCGCCGTTCACCTTCCTGGTAACATTGCTCGACCGCGACAATTTCCTCGGTCGCATCCTCACCGGTCGCGTCAATTCGGGCGTGGTGAAGCTCAACCAGCCGATCCACGCGCTCGATAACGACGGCAAGGTGGTCGAAACCGGCCGCGCGTCGAAGATCATGGCGTTTCGCGGGCTGGAACGCGTGCCGGTGGACGAAGCGCGCGCGGGCGACATCATCTCGATGGCGGGCCTCGCTGTCGCAACGGTCTCGAACACCATCGCCGACACCTCGGTCACCGAACCGCTCCACGCCCAGCCGATCGATCCGCCGACGTTGTCGATGCGCTTTGCCGTCAACGATTCGCCGATGGCTGGGCGTGAGGGGTCGAAGGTCACCAGCCGCATGATCCGCGACAGGCTGTTCCGCGAAGCCGAATCGAACGTTGCGATCCGCGTGACCGAAGCCGCCGACCGGGACAGCTACGAAGTCGCCGGTCGCGGCGAATTGCAGCTTGGCGTGCTCATCGAAACGATGCGCCGCGAAGGCTTCGAACTCGGCATCAGCCGCCCGCGCGTGCTGTTCGGCGAGGACGAAAACGGCAACAAGACCGAGCCCTATGAAACCGTCATCATCGACGTGGACGAGGAATATTCGGGCACGGTCGTCGAAAAGATGAACCTGCGTAAGGCGGAAATGACCGACATGCGCCCGAGTGGTGGCGGCAAGACCCGCATCACCTTCTCGGCCCCGTCGCGCGGCATGATCGGCTATCACGGCGAATTCCTGTCCGACACGCGCGGCACCGGCATCATGAACCGGCTGTTCGAGAAATACGGGCCTCACAAGGGCAATATCGAAGGCCGTAAGAACGGCGTGCTGATCTCGAACGGCGCGGGCGAGGCACAGGGCTATGCGCTCGGCCCGCTCGAGGATCGCGGCATCCTGTTCGTCGGCCATGGCGAGACGCTCTACGAAGGCATGATCATCGGCGAAAACGCCAAGACGGAAGACCTCGAGGTTAACCCGATGAAGGCGAAACAGCTGACCAATTTCCGCGCGAGCGGCGGCAAGGACGACGCCATCCGCCTGACCCCGCCCAAGAAGATGACGCTGGAACAGGCGATCGCCTATATCGACGACGACGAAATGGTCGAAGTCACGCCGAAGACGATCCGCCTGCGCAAGCGCCACCTCGACCCGCACGAGCGCAAGAAGGCAAGCCGCGCGAAAGCGGCGGCGTAAGGCCGGGCGACGACGTGGGCAGCCATGCTGCCCACAAGCGCACCAGCCCGGCGCGGCCGGCGGCGCTGCGAGCGCCGACCGACGACGCGGCTCCGCCGCGCCGGGACCTGCTGGACCATGGAAGGGGCTGCCGAGCAATCGGCGGCCCTTTTCTTGCCCAAGCAGCCAAATCACACGCCCCGTCACCCCGGACTTGTTCCGGGGTCCACCAAGCCGCTTGCGCGTTATTCGAATTTTGGCGTTGGGTTTGGCCGCCCGGTGGACCCCGGAACAAGTCCGGGGTGACGGATGGTCAAACCAATGTCGGCCTTTCCAGTCCAAGCAACAGCCGTTTCGCCTCGATCCCGCCCGCAAAGCCCGTCAGCGCACCGTTTGCGCCGATTACCCGATGGCACGGCGCGATGATCGAGATCGGGTTGCGCCCGTTCGCCGCACCCACGGCGCGCGATGCCGTCGGTTGCCCGATCGCCCGCGCGATCTCGCCATAGCTCCGCGTCTCGCCGAACGGGATCGTCAGCAGCGCCGCCCAGACGCTTTTCTGGAACTCGGTGCCGCGAAAATCGAGCGGCAGGTCGAACGCGGTGCGCTTGCCCGCGAAATACTCGTCCAATTGTTCGGCGGTGGCGATCAATACCGGATGATCGTTGACCTCGACCATCTCGCCCAGTCTCACCCGGTCGAAATCGTCATGCTCCCAGAGCACCGAGACCAGCTGCGCATCGCTCGCCACCAGCGTCAGTTCGCCGACAGGGGAGGGGATGCGCTTGAATGACAGTGGCATCGTACTGGCTTTCGGCATGATTTTCGGTTTCTTCCACCTCAATGCCCGGTCCGGGAACTATGTGACTTGGATATAGCAGCCGGTGCCGCCCGAGCCATCCCGCCCATTGCGATCAAAGTCTCCACATCGACCTTCAACCAGGGCACCGGCGGAACTATGGCCCGAAAACCGTTGCGTGGCTGCAACCATCCGGCTCGTCGCACATTGGACATCATATATCCTGGCCCGTCCGGCACCTCACGGGAGACTGTTTTTGCCCCCTCGCACCCTCCGTACCGGTCTGCATCCGGTCCATGCGATCCTGTTGTCCTTTCCGGTGTCCTTGTTCCCGGCGGGTCTTGCCTCCGACATCGCCTATCTCAACAGTGCCGAAATCCAGTGGTCGAACCTGTCGCAATGGGCGATCACGGGCGCGCTGATCTTCGGCGCTATCGTGGCGATCTGGGCGGCGATCGACGCGCTTCGCAGCCGTGATCGCAGTCTGCATCGCGGACCGATGCTCTATTTCGTGCTGGTCGCGGCAATGTGGGTGCTGGGCCTCATCAACGCGTTCAAGCACAGCCAGGACGCATGGAGTTCGGTCGGCACCACCGGCTTGCTGCTGTCGATCCTGTGCACCGCGCTGGCGCTGGCGGCTGCCTGGATCGCGCATGCCGATGCCGGGCGAACCACCGTCGCTGCGGGAGAACCCGCATGATCGCGCTCCGCTGGACCGCCGCCACCGCGCTGGCGCTGCCGCTCGCCGCCTGCGGAGGCTCCGATGCCGTTCGCGACACCGGGCCGAACCCGGAATTGCCCGCCATCCAGCAAAGCCTGGTCCCGACCATCAAGATCGCATCGCCCGCCGGGTGGGAGGGCGCGTTGCCGACCGTCCCCGACGGGTTCACGATCGTCCCGCTCGCAACCGACCTCCGCATCCCGCGCCAGATGCTCGTGCTCCCCAATGGTGACCTGCTGGTGGCCGAGGGACGCGGCGGCAACGCGCCGAAGCTGCGTCCCAAGGACGTCATCGCCGGTTATATCAAGGCGCTCGGCACGACCCAGGTCGAGGGCGGCGATCGCCTGACCCTGCTGCGCGACGCCGACGGCGACGGCACGCCGGAGGTTCGCACCGTCTTCATCGACGGGCTCGACGCGCCTTACGGCCTCGCCTTCGTCGATGGCGCGCTTTATGTCGCCAATCAGGATGCGTTGTTACGCTTCCCCTACACCGACGGACAGACCGCGATCCCGCGCTCGACCGGAGTCGAGGTCACCAAACTCCCTTCGCAGGTCAACCACCACTGGACCAAATCGCTCGCGGCCAGCGCCGATGGTACCAAGCTGTATGTCGGCATCGGATCGAACAGCAATGTCGGCGAACGCGGCATGGCGATCGAGGAAGAACGCGCGGTCGTCTGGGAAATCGACCGGGCGACCGGCGCGCGGAAAACCTATGCCAGCGGCATTCGCAACCCGACCGCACTCGCGATCAATCCGTGGACAAACGGCTTGTGGGCGGTGGTCAACGAACGCGATGAGATCGGTCCCAATCTGGTCCCTGACTATCTGACCTCGGTCCAGCCGGGCGCCTTTTACGGATGGCCATGGAGCTATTGGGGCAAGAATGTCGATCCCCGCCCGCGGCCCGAACGCCCGGACATGATCGCCCGCGCGATCGCGCCCGATTATGCGCTCGGCGCGCATGTCGCCGCACTCGGCCTGACCTTCGTCGGCAACGGCGCATTGGGTCAGGGCTATGGTGATGGCGCGTTCATCGGCCAGCACGGCAGCTGGAACCGCTCCGATCTGTCGGGCTACAAGGTTAGCTGGGTGCCGTTCGCCAATGGCCGTCCCTCGGGTGCCCAGCAGGACTTTGTCACCGGCTTCCTGGTGGATGGCAAGGCGCGCGGCCGTCCGGTGGGGGTGACGTTCCACGCGCCGACGAGGGCGCTCTACATCGCCGATGACCTGTCGAGCACGATCTGGCGCGTGACCCCTTCGGCTGCGCCTCAGGGACCGGCGGCGGCGCCTTCCTGACGATATCCGCCTCGCTGATCAGGTTGGTGGGAGTTAAGGCAGGGGCTGGGCGCGAAGGCGCTCAGCCCTTCGCCATCTCCATCAGCACCTTCCACTCCGCGTCCCGCACCGGCGTCACCGAAAGCCGCGACTGACGCACCATTTCCAGCTTTTCCAGCCTTTTCTCCGCCTTTATATCGGCCAGCGGCACCGCATTGGCGAGCTTGTCGCGCGGCTCGACGCGGACGCTCGCCCATTTGCCGTCCTCGCCGTCGGGTTGCCAGGCGCGGGTGATTTCCATCATCCCGACCGCGGCCTTTTCCTTGTTCGAATGGTAGAAGATCGCAAGGTCGCCGACCGCCATGTCCTTCAGGAAATTGCGCGCAGTGTAATTGCGCACCCCGTCCCATTCGGTGCTGCCATCGCGGACCAGATCGTCCCAGCCATAGACATCGGGTTCGGACCGCATCAGCCAATAGGCCATCTCGTGAATCTCCGTTGGAAAGCGCAAAATCTTGCGCCCCCATACCCGTTCGTTTCGAGCGAAGTCGAGAAACGCTTGGGCGCGCCCGGATCACGTTTCTCGACTTCGCTCGAAACGAACGGAGCCAGTGTCATCCGCGCCCTGCTCAACTGAACCACAGCTAAACGCCCAATTCCGCGCCTGTTCAGCCGCTTGGGCGTAATTTGACCCTCAAGCGCACGACTCGCG
Organism: Pseudomonadota bacterium; assembly: GCA_023418595.1. GTDB lineage: Bacteria > Pseudomonadota > Alphaproteobacteria > Sphingomonadales > Sphingomonadaceae > Sphingomonas. The sequence goes on along the minus strand of JAEZZI010000006.1, from coordinate 236,369 downwards.
TCACGCGAAATAATTTTGGCGCTGGATTATCTGAGGAGGTTCGTCATGACCAATGTTCTGACCAAGGTCGGGCTGGGCGTCGCACTCGCCGCCACGTCGCTGACCGTCGCCGCGCCCGCCGAAGCGCAGCGTTATTATCACCGCGACCGCGGCAGCGATGCCGGGACCGCGATCGTCGCCGGCATCGCCGGTCTCGCCATCGGCGCGGCCATCGCGTCGAGCAGCAATGACCGCTATTACGACAACCGCTATTATTACGACCGCGGCCCGCGCTACAATTATGCGCCGCGCTACAACTATTATCAGCCGCGCTACAGTTACCGCCAGCATTGCCGCACGCAGCGCGTGTGGGATCATTGGGAGCGGCGCTACGTTCGGGTCCGCCACTGCCGTTAAAGCTCCCGGCAGCGCATACTCAAGGCTGCGCGGCGCGGTTCCTTTAGCGGAGCCGCGCCGCTTTTCATGTCCGCTCTGGAAATCGCCCCCGTTTTGCGCCAAGGGCGCAGGCATGAGCGATACTCCCCCCGACCGGCTGTCGATCAACCCGCGCAGCCCGCATTTCGACCAAGCCGCCCTTGAACGCGGCGTCGGCATCAACTTCAAGGGCGCCGAGCGCAACGATGTCGAGGAGTATTCGGTCTCCGAAGGCTGGATCCGCGTCGCGCTGGGCAAGAAGGTCGACCGCCACGGCCAGCCGCTGACCATCAAGCTGACCGGCGAGACGCAAGCCTTTTACCGCGACGCGGGCGAAGAAACCGGCGCTGACGCTGAACCCGAAAAAGGCGAGCAGTCCGACCAGTGACCAGGGGCACGCCGCTCAGCTTCCAGCGCATGATCCTGACGCTCCACGATTACTGGAGCGAGCGGGGCTGCGTCATCCTCCAGCCCTATGACATGCGGATGGGCGCGGGCACGTTTCACCCCGCGACCACGCTGCGCGCGCTGGGGCCGGAACCCTGGAACGCGGCGTTCGTCCAGCCCTGTCGTCGTCCGACCGATGGCCGTTATGGCGAAAACCCCAACCGGCTCCAGCATTATTACCAGTATCAGGTGATCCTGAAGCCCAGCCCGCCCGATTTGCAGGAGCTGTATCTCGGCTCGCTGAGCGCGATCGGCATCGACACCAGCGTCCACGATATCCGCTTCGTCGAGGACGACTGGGAATCACCGACTTTGGGCGCATGGGGCTTAGGCTGGGAAGTCTGGTGCGACGGGATGGAAGTCACCCAGTTCACCTATTTCCAGCAGATGGGCGGCTTCGACTGCAAACCGGTCGCGGGCGAATTGACTTACGGTCTCGAACGCCTGGCGATGTACATCCAGAACGTCGACAGCGTGTACGACTTGGCGTTCAACGACGCGGGTGTGTCCTATGGCGACGTGTTCATCGAGAACGAGCGCCAGATGTCGAAATGGAATTTCGAGGTCGCCGACACCGAAACCCTGTTCGACCAGTTCAAAAAGGCTGCCGCCGAATGCGAGAACAGCCTTGCCGCCGACGTGCCGCTGGCGGCGTACGAACAGGCGATCGAGGCGAGCCACGTCTTCAACCTGCTGCAAGCCCGCGGCGTGATTTCGGTCGCCGAGCGCCAGGCCTATATCGGCCGCGTCCGCGACCTGGCGAAGGCGTCTTGCGAGAAGTGGATCGAAACGCAGACGCCCAAATGGCAGGCCGCCTATCCGGGATGGACGGCGTGATGGCCGCCGCAAATCCTCCCCGGGACGGGGAGGGGGACCGCCGCGCGAAGCGCGGTGGTGGAGGGGGCTCGCCCTCGCTCCGCCGCCCCGAGGTGTACGAAGCGCGCCGCGCGCGCCGCGAACTGAGCCTGCCAGAAGCGCTGCTTTGGCAACGCCTGAAAGGTGCGCCAAACGGCATCCGCTTCCGCAAGCAACATCCCATCGGCAACTATCGCGCTGACTTTTACTGCGCGGCAGCGCGACTGGTGATCGAGGTCGACGGCATAGCGCACGACATGGGCGATCGCCCTCAGCGAGATGCGCTTCGCGAGGCGTCCCTAGAACAATCAGGATACCGGGTTTTGCGGATTTCGGCTGTGGACGTGCTTCGGGATGTCGATGCGGTGGCAGACGCGATCGTGTCGCACGCGGCGAGCCCCCTCCACCCCGCCTTCGGCGCGGTCCCCCTCCCCGTGAACGGGGAGGATATTTGATGACCGACTTCCTCCTCGAACTCCGCTCCGAAGAAATCCCCGCGCGGATGCAGGACAAGGCGCGGGCCGATCTCGAACGCCTGTTCACCGAACAACTCGCGACCGCTGGGCTCAAGGCCGAGAGCATCGTCACCTACGCGACCCCGCGCCGCCTCGCGCTGATCGCAAAGGGACTGCCGACTGCTACCCAAGCCGTCAGCGAGGAACTGAAAGGCCCGCCCGCCGACGCCCCCGACGCCGCGATCGACGGATTTCTGCGTAAGGCAGGCCTGACCCGCGACGCGCTCGAAACCCGCGAGGTGAAGGGTCGCGCCACGCTGTTCGCGGTGATCGACAAGCCCGGCCGCGCGACCGCCGATGTGCTCGCGGCGGCGATCCCGGCCATCATCCGCGGCTTCCCCTGGCCCAAATCGATGCGCTGGGGCGCAGCGTCGCTCAGCCCCGAAAGCCAGCGCTGGGTCCGCCCGCTACAGGGCATCGTCGCGATCCTCGGCGACGAACTCGTGCCGTGCGAAATCGCGGGCATACAAATCGGCTATGCCACCGTCGGCCACCGTTTCCACCATCCGGGCGCGATCACCATCGGCGGCGCGCACGACTATATCGACAAACTGCGCGAGGCCCATGTCATCGTCGATCAGGGCGAACGCCGCGGCATCATCGCGCTGGGCGCCAAGATGGCCGCGCAGGGTGCCGGGCTGACGCTGATCGAGGACGATGGCCTGCTCATCGAAAATGCCGGCCTCACCGAATGGCCGGTGCCGCTGCTCGGCCGCTTCGACGCCGATTTTCTGAGCGTGCCCCCCGAGGTGATCCAGCTCACCGCGCGGGTGAACCAGAAATATTTCGTCTGCAACGATACCGACGGAAAACTCGCTAACGCCTTCATTTGCGTCGCGAATATCGACGCCGAGGACGGGGGCGACAAAATCGTCGAGGGCAACCGCAAGGTGCTCGCCGCACGGCTGAGCGATGCGCGATTCTTCTACGACACCGACCTCAAGGTGCCGCTCGAGGAACAGGCGAAGAAGCTCGAAAAGATCGTCTTCCACGAAAAGCTCGGCACGGTGGCGGACAAGGTCGACCGCGTCGCCAAACTGGCCCGCTGGCTGGTCGAAGAGGGGATCATCAAGCCCCTCCCCTTCAGGGGAGGGGTTGGGGGTGGGGCCTCTTCAACAGCGCCATCGCCAGCGGCTACGCCCCACCCCAACCCCTCCCCTGAAGGGGAGGGGTTAAGCAAGGCCCAACTCGCCGACATGGCCGAACGCGCCGCGCGTCTGGCAAAGGCCGATCTCGTCACCGGCATGGTCGGCGAATTCCCCGAACTCCAGGGCCTGATGGGCGGCTATTACGCCGCCGCCCAAGGCGAACCCCGCGAAGTCTGGGAAGCGGTCCGCGACCATTACAAACCGGTCGGGCAGGGGGATGAGGTGCCGACTGCGCCGGTTACGGTGGCGGTTTCGCTGGCGGATAAGCTGGATACGATTGTTAGCTTTTTTGCGGCCGGTGAGCAGCCTACCGGATCGAAAGACCCATTCGCAATTCGTCGCGCGGCTTTAGCAGCATTGCGATTAGTCCAGATCAACCAGCTTCGATTATCGCTGGGGGGAGCAATGGTTCGTGCGGTTGAGCCTGTACTCGACCAACTCTTGGAGGAGCCATACCGGTCTGCGTACGATCCAAATGAATTGGTGATGCACGGATTCCATAGCCGCGAACCTTGGCTCAAAAACCAAAATGAGGTTATGGGCCCCGGTGCGTACTTTCGTACTAACGTGTTGATTGGATTGCCTTTGCTGGCGCCCTTCTTCGCCGACCGCCTCAAAGTCCAGCAGCGCGAAGCGGGCCTTCGGCATGACCTGATCGACGCGGTGTTCGCGTTGGGGGGTGAGGATGATCTCGTCCGCCTGCTCGCGCGCGTTCATGCGCTGCAAGCCTTTGTCGGCACCCCCGACGGCGCGAACCTGCTCGCCGGGTACAAGCGGGCTGCGAATATTTTGAAGAAGGAGGGTTACGCGCGGACCTCCACAACCGTCACCCCGGCCGAAGTGCCGGGGTCCACCGACCCACAAACGCCGTCGCCGGAGGGTCAGTGGACCCCGGAACAAGTCCGGGGTGACGATGTGGGTGGGGAGAGCGGCTCCGGGCAAAAACCGCTTTCCTACGCGCCCGAAACCGAGGAAGCTGCCCTCATCGCCGCGCTCGACGCTGCCGAGCCCAAGGCTGCGGCAGCGATCGAAGCGGAGGAGTTCGAAGGCGCGATGGCGGCCCTTGCAAGCCTCCGCGCGCCGATCGATGCGTTCTTTGACAAGGTGACGGTCAACGACGCGGATGCGGCCAAGCGCGAAGCCCGCCTCGCCCTCCTTGCCCGGATGCGCGCGGCGGTGCATCGGGTGGCGGATTTCTCGAAGATCGAGGGTTAGGGGGCGAGCCTCCGCCCGCCATTCGCTTCCCGTTTTCGCTCTCTCCCACCCCTTACGTTCGTTTCGAGCGAAGTCGAGAAACGTGATCCAGGCGCCTGAATCACGTTTCTCGACTTCGCTCGAAACGAACGGGGAGGGGGCGAGAATGGGACCATCCCATTGGACTAACCTTCGGCTAACCTTCCGCCCCGACCCCCGCACAAAACAAAAGCACGCGGCACGCAAACCCAGACTCCCCTTTCCCCCTGTTCGCACCTGCGGTAGGGCGCATCGCAAAGGCCGCTCGACAGGCCGCGCATGATGAAGGGGTTTGCCCATGACACGCTATGTCTATCGGTTCGGCGGCGGTGTCTCCGACGGCGGAGAGGGGAACAAGAACCTATTGGGCGGCAAGGGCGCGAACCTCGACGGCATGGCCTCTATCGGCCTGCCCGTCCCCCCCGGCTTCACGATCAGCACGGAAATGTGCACCCGCTATTACGACGAAGGCGAAACCTTCCCCGACAGCGTCCGCGCCGAAGTCGCGGGCGGCATCGCGCATATCGAGGGGGTGACGGGCAAGAAATTCGGCGACGCATCCGACCCGCTGCTTGTCTCGGTCCGCTCAGGCGCGCGGGTGTCGATGCCCGGCATGATGGACACGGTTCTCAACCTCGGCCTCAATGACGAGACCGTTGCGGGTCTTGCCGCCAAGTCGGGCGACGATCGCTTCGCCTGGGACAGCTATCGCCGCTTCATCCAGATGTATTCGGACGTGGTGCTCGCCCTCGACCATGACCGGTTCGAGGAAGCGCTCGAGATCGCGAAGGAAGATCGCGGCTTCCATCTCGACACCGAACTCAGCGCCACCGACCTTCAGGCGCTGGTTTCCGAATATAAGTCATTGGTCCAGGAACTGTGGGGCAAGCCCTTTCCTCAGGATGTCCACGACCAGCTCTGGGGCGCGATCGGCGCCGTCTTCGGATCGTGGCAGTCCGAACGCGCCAAGGTCTATCGCCGCCTGAACGACATCCCCGGCGACTGGGGCACCGCGGTCAACGTCCAGGCGATGGTGTTCGGCAATATGGGCGACACATCGGCCACCGGCGTCGCGTTCACCCGCGACCCGTCGAAGGGCGACCGCGCCTATTACGGCGAATTCCTCATCAACGCGCAGGGCGAAGACGTGGTCGCGGGCATCCGCACCCCGCAATATCTGACCCGCGCGGCGCGCGAGGCGGCAGGGGCCAAGCCGCTGTCGATGGAAGAGGCGATGCCAGAAGTGTACGCCGAACTCGCCGACGTGTTCGACCTGCTGGAACGCCATTACCGCGACATGCAGGACATTGAATTTACCGTCGAACGCGGCAAGCTGTGGATGCTCCAGACCCGCAGCGGCAAGCGCACGGCCAAGGCCGCGCTCAAGATGGCGGTCGATATGGCGAACGAAGGCCTGATCTCGCAAGAAGAAGCGGTAGCCCGCGTCGATGCAGCCGCGCTCGACCAGCTGCTTCACCCGACGCTCGATCCCAGCGCGCCGCGCGACGTGCTGACCAAGGGGCTTCCCGCGTCGCCGGGTGCTGCTTCGGGCAAGGTGGTGTTCGACGCCGACGCGGCGGAAAAGGCTGCGGCGAACGGCGAGGACGTGATCCTGGTCCGCGTCGAAACCAGCCCCGAGGACATTCACGGGATGCACGCAGCGAAGGGCATCCTGACCGCTCGCGGCGGCATGACCAGCCACGCCGCGGTCGTCGCGCGCGGCATGGGGCGCCCCTGCGTCTCGGGCGCGGGCACGCTGTCGATCAAGGCGGCGGAGGGCGTGATGCGCGTCGGTTCGCGCGAGGTGCGCGCGGGCGACATCCTGACCATCGATGGTTCGACCGGTGAAGTCATGGTCGGCGCGGTGCCGACCGTGCAGCCCGAACTGGCGGGCGATTTCGGCGTGCTGATGGAATGGGCCGACAAGGTCCGGCGTCTCCGCGTCCGCACCAATGCGGAGACCCCCGCCGACTGCCGCACCGCGCGCGAATTCGGCGCGGAGGGGATTGGGCTGTGTCGCACCGAGCACATGTTCTTCGACTCAGCCCGCATTACCTCGGTCCGCCAGATGATCCTGGCCGAGGACGAGAGCGGAAGGCGCGCTGCGCTCGACAAGCTGCTACCCGAACAGCGCAAGGACTTCACCGAGATTTTTGAGGTGATGGCGGGGCTGCCCTGCACGATCCGCCTGCTCGATCCCCCGCTGCACGAGTTTCTGCCGCATGAGGATGCCGAGTTTGCGGAGGTGGCGAAGGCGACCGGCGTCGAGGTCGAAACCCTTAAGCACCGCGCGGGCGAACTGCACGAGTTCAACCCGATGCTCGGCCATCGCGGGTGCCGTCTGGGCGTCACCTATCCCGAAATCTACGAAATGCAGGCGCGCGCGATCTTCGAAGCGGCGTGCGATGTCGCGGCCTCATCGGGCGAAGCGCCGATCCCCGAAGTCATGATCCCGCTCGTCGCGACCAAGCGCGAGCTGGAGTTGATGAAGGCCGTCGTCGACAAGGCGGCAAAGGCGGTATTCGAAGAAAAGGGCCGCATCATCGACTATCTCGTCGGTACGATGATCGAACTCCCGCGCGCCGCACTCAGGGCCGGGGACATTGCCGAGGCCGCGGAATTCTTCTCGTTCGGCACCAATGACCTTACCCAAACCGCGCTCGGCGTCAGCCGGGACGATGCGGGGCGCTTCCTGCAAGCCTATGTCGAAAAGGGCATTTACGACCGTGACCCGTTCGTCTCGATCGATATCGAGGGCGTCGGCGAGCTGATCGAGATCGCAGCCGAACGGGGCCGCAAGACTCGCGATGACATCAAGCTCGGCATCTGCGGCGAACATGGCGGCGACCCGGCCTCGATCGGTTTCTGCGAGAAGACCGGCCTCGATTACGTCTCGGCCTCGCCCTATCGTGTGCCGATCGCGCGTCTGGCGGCGGCGCAAGCGGCGTTGAAAGCACGGGGCTAACCCACCCCCAACAGCGCCACCCCAGCGAAAGCTGGGGTATCAAGCCGCATTGCGATACGGCCTGACATGCCTGCTCGCGCAGGCATGACTTTTTTTGGGAAGGACGGTTGGCGTTACGCCCGCGCAATCCCTTGATCGCGGTCGTGATTTTCCATCATCAACCGTGCCTGTTCGCGCCATTGCTGCTGCTCGATCCGGTCGCGACCGAATCCCAGCTTGTCCTCAAGCGCATGGGCTTCTGTGTCGCTCAAATTCGCGATCTGTTCGAAGCTCTTGATCCCGTCGGCAACCAGCGCCTTTTCGGTGGCCTCATCCACGCCGTTGATTCGCGACAGATTGTCGCGGTCCCATCCGAAGAACCCTCGGATGCCGCCGCTCTTGTGGGACGTCGCCACCGTGCCCGCCGCCACCCCGGCAGTACCGGCAACCGCCGCCGTCGTCGCGTTCCCGTGCGGACGCGCCCGGTCGAGTTCGCGCGTCAAGCGCGCATTCTCGGCCTCAAGTTCCTTCACGCGCGCTTCGCGTTCGGTGAACACGCCTTCGCGTTCCTTCATCACCGCTTCGTGTGCGGCTTTTTCGTCGCGATATTTCTGCTTCCACTTCTTGCCGCCCGGATGGCTGGCCAATCCGAAGAACCAGCCCGCGATCAGCGCGAGCGCCAGCACCGCGAATTGCGTCGGCGTTTCGAACAGCATTTCCATTTTCTCCCGAAGATTTCGGGAGTTCAACGACCGATATGGGCTTCGCGTTCCGTGCGCGGGTTCAGGCGGCTGGCGATGAGCAACTGGGCAATCGCCACCCTGACCCGGCGCTCTGTCGGGGCCGACACCAGCGGCACTGCAATGGGGCGATGCGCGCTCATTTGATGAGCGAGTCGCTGATCGAGCAGGCCGCGGGGCCAAGGATGACGATGAACAGCACCGGCAGGATGAAACAGATCAGCGGGATCGTCATGATCGCGGGCAGGCGTGCGGCCTTTTCCTCGGCGCGCATCATGCGTTCGTTGCGGAATTCGGCCGACAGCACGCGCAGCGCGGAGGCGAGCGGCGTGCCGTATTTCTCGGTCTGGATCATCGTCGTCACCACGCCCTTGATCGAATCGAGGTCGGTGCGCATCGCCAGATTCTCGAACGCCTGGCGCCGGTCGGTCAGGAAACCCAGCTCGATCGCGGTGAGCGAGAATTCCTCTCCCAGTTCCGGATAGGCGCGGCCCAGTTCCTTCGCAACGCGGTGGAACGCGGCATCGACGGTCAGACCGGCCTCGGCGCAGATGACCAGCAGGTCGAGCGCGTCGGGAAGGCCCTTGCGAATTTCGGCAGAACGCTTGGTGATCTTGTTTTTCAGCCAGATGTCGGGCGCCTTGTACGACAGGATCAGCGCCCCGGCGACCAGCCCGTATTTCTTCAGCGGACCCCAGTCGGCGAAGCCGTCGGTGCCATACACCCAGTAAAGGATCGGCAGGCCGATCACGATCGGCAGCACCAGCCGACCGAAGATCACCGCCGGCGCCCATTCCTTCGACCGGATGCCGGCCTGAAGCAACTTGATCTGCGCAATCTTGAGCTGATCGTCCTGAAGGATCTTCATCGACGACAGCATTCCGCGGATGCGATCGGCGGTGGCGTGTTTCTGGACCAGTTTCGCGCGGCGCTTGCTGGTCGATGCGGTGATCCCGGCCTTCAGCTGTTCGCGGCGATCGTTCAGCGCCTTGACGCGCTTGGCCATTGGATCACGCACGCTGAGCGCGGCATAGATCGCGATCATCACCGCAAGCGCGGCGATACCCGACAGGATCGTGCCGACCCAGATGACGTCGACGCCGAGCAGGGTGGGGGTGGATTGCATGGTCTGATGCCCCCTTAAATCTCGAAACTGACCATCTTGGCCATGATGAACGCGCCCAGCGACATCCAGATCAGCCCGCCGATCCCGGCGACGATCAGCCGCTGGTCGACGAAGAATTCACCCATGTAACTGGGATTGATCATGGTGATCAGCCCGAACACGATGAACGGCAGCGATCCCACGATATAGGCCGATGCCTTCGACTCCGACGACATCGCCTTGATCTTCAGCTTCATCTGCATGCGCTTGCGCAGCACATCGGCAAGGTTCGCGAGCGTCTCGGCCAGGTTGCCGCCGGTTTCGCGCTGAATGGCGATGGTGATGACGAAGAACTGAAACTCGGGCGTGCCCAACCGCTCGGCGGTTTCCTGAAGCGCCTGGTCCAGCGTCTTGCCGATCTTCATCTTGTCGGACACGGCGCGGAATTCGACACCGACCGGCCCGTCGACCTCCTGTCCGACCACGCCCATCGTCTCGGTGATGGGAAGACCGGAACGAAGGCCGCGGACCAGAAGCTCGATGGCGTCGGGAAACTTGGCGTTGAACTTGCCCACGCGCCGCTTGATCGTCATGCCGACAATCAGGTGCGGCAACCCCGCGCCGACAAACAGGGCTACGAACAGTGCAAACAGCAGCGGCATGCCCTGGATCATCATTGCCACGGTGACGATCGCAAAGATCGTGACGGTGGCAATGCCGTAACGGCCAACCGTCCAATCGTCCTTGCCGGTCATCGACAGGCGCTTTTTGAGTTGCGCGGGATTGGGTAGGAAGCGGGCGGCAGCCAGGTCCATGCGGGTCGCGCGGTTGGCGGATACCTTGCGGATCTGCGCTTCCATCGACGCGGTGCTGGCCGTACCCGAATGGCGCACGCGAACATCGCTCAACCGGCGTAGGCTGGTCTTGGCCGCCGACGGTCCCGACAGCGCGAGCAGCATCAGCACCATCACGAGCGAAGCACCGCCTAGCAGCATGATCATCGGCATCAGGTTCACGCGCGTCCTGCCTTCCTAATCCTTGCGCGCCGCCGGTTCGCGGCGCGCGGCGTTTATTTTTTCGCGGCCTTGCCCGGCAGCTTGGCGGTCAGGCCCGACAGCTTGCCCAGCAGCGATCCGCCGGTGGCGGCTGCCCTGCCCTTCTTCGCTGCGCGATCCTCGTTCGACGAATCGCTGGCATCGAGGATGTCGAGCACCAGTTCGGCAAGCGGCGCGACCGTCTTCGACCCCTTGCCGGCCTCTGCGATCGGCTTGCCCAGCTTGGCGGCCTGCGCGGTCAGCTTGGCGTCATAGGGGATCAGGTAATCGACCTTGCGTTCGATCGAGCCTTCGAAATCCTTGCGGCTGATTTCCTGCTGCGCCGCAGGATGGACGCGGTTCGCGACGACGATTACGCGGCTTTGCGGCGCGTTCGATTTGAACCACGACAGGATGCGGATCGCGTCGCGCGCCGCCGCCAGCGTGAATTCGACCGTAATCACCGCCGTCTGAACGTCGGTGATCAGGTGCGGATGCTGAACAAGCATCGCGCGCGGCATGTCGATGACAGTGCATTCGAACGCACCGCGCATCTCTTCCTGCAACTGGAAGAACGCCGAGCCATCGGTGACGATCGGCGAATGGATCGGTGCCTCTGCCGACAGCACCGCCAGCCGTTCGGACGCGCGCACCATCGCGCGCTCGATGAACAGTCCGTCGATGCGGCTCGGATTTTCGATGGCATCCGTCAGGCCACGGCCTGGCTCCAAGTCCAGGCCCAGCGCGCCAGTCCCGAAATGCACGTCGAGGTCGAGCAGCGCGGTCGATCGCGCGTTCTTTTCCGACAGCAGCCACGCAATCGAGGTGGCGAGCGTCGAGGCGCCGACGCCGCCGCGCGTGCCGATGACGGCGACGCCGCAATGCGGGCGATCGGGCGAAGCCTCGACATTCTTGGGCGCGCTCAGCATCGCCTGCGCGCTTGCAAATGCTTCGCGCATCACGTCGGGGTTCAGCGGTTTGAGCAGGTAATCCTGAATGCCGCTTGCGACCAGATCGCGGTACAGGCGCACGTCGTTGACCTGGCCTGCGGCGATCACCACCGTGCCGGGTTCGCAGACCTCGGCCAGCGCGTTGATGTCGTTCAGCGGATCGCCGCTTTCGGACAGGTCGACGAACAGGATGTTGGGGCTGGCCGATACCGACAGCGTCTGCACGGCATTGCGCAGCCCGCCCTTGTTCACCTTTTCGGGTGCCCATCCCATTTCGACGGCGATCGGGCGCAGCGCCTCTGCCGTGGTTTCGTCGCAGACGAAGGCGACGAACGGCTCACGCACGGAGGCGCGGGCGGGGGTCCAGGGTGCGTTCATATCACTTGTTCCCCGTCGATTCGGTTTTCAGACCCTGCGAACCGGTTGGCGCGGTGCGCCAATAGCTGCCGATCGCCCTGGTCGATGTGCCCGGATCGCTGCCCGCGGCACCGGGCTGGCCGCGCACCAGATCGTCCGGGTTGGCGATCATCGCCGCCAGGTTCGAATTGGTCGCACAGCCGTAATTGGCGGTGGTGCGGCCGGAGAAATTGGCGGCATAGGTATCGGAATAATCGGGGCAGCTCGGCACGCTCGCGCTCGAACGGCTCAGCACGACCCGAACCGTGCCGGGCTGCATACGCCCCTGCGTGACGGGTGCGGTGTCGGCCAGCAGCAGGCCGTAGCGTGCGGCTTCGGACGCGACATCGGCGCGCGCGCCGGCAGCGTAGCCGCTGGGATCATCGACGCTGATACGGTCGCCATAGGCGACGCGCAGTGCCTCCATCCACCCGGCGAGCCGGTTTGATTCGCCCGGCGCCAGTCGGTCGCCTGCGGTCGCCAGGTCGATCGAATAATCCGTCCGCTGGACGACGGGTTGATGCACCGTCTCCAGACCGCGGTTGGACGTGACCGGACCGCAGGCGGCAAGCGCCAGCATCGGCACGGCGATGGCAAGGACGGGATAACGTTTCGTCATCTTCATTTCCCTCGACCCCTTAATTGCTGAAACCGGGCGCGGCGGCCGGGCGGTTCGGATTGGCGCGGGCTTCCTGACGCGCGGGCGGCAGTGTCGGACCAGCAGGCAGCGGCAGCGTGGAACCGGTCACGCCGGGCGCGGCATTCGGCGCCATGACGCTCGGCTTCGGCCGATCCTTGGCGTCGCCCGACTGAAGCTGACCCATGAACACACGGCCAAGATCGGTGGGTGCCAGATAACCGTCGGTCGGCAGCACGATCTGGTTCGCGTTGACCGGCTTCACCAGATACGGGGTGACCACGATCACCAGCTCGGTCTCGTTGCGCTTGAACCCGTTGGAGCGGAACAGCGATCCCAGGATCGGCACGTCGCCCAGACCGGGCGTCTTGGTGATCGAATTGTCGTGATTGTTCTGAAGCAGGCCGCCAATCACCAGGCTTTCGCCCGATCCCAGCTCGACTGTCGTTTCCGCGCGGCGCGTTACCAGACCGGGAATGGTGTTGTTGCCCAGCGTGACCGAGCCTGCCGCCGACAATTGCGACACCTCGGGACGAACGCGCAACGAGATACGACCGTCGGCCAGCACGGTCGGCGTATAGGCCAGGCTGACGCCATATTGCTTGTATTCGACCGATACCGCGCCCAGTCCCTGGGAAATCAGGATCGGAATTTCGCCGCCCGCCAGGAAGGTCGCGGTTTCGCCCGAAAGCGCGGTCAGCGTCGGGTTGGCGAGCGTGGAGACCTGACCCTGGGTTTCGCCCAAATCGAGCGAACCGAGCAGGTCGAGCCCGAGCAGGCGACCGGCAGCGCCGATCGTCGATCCGATTTCGGGCGCCGGCGGATAGGAGAAGACCGGTGCGCCGGGAGGGCCGGAGATGGTGCCGCTTTGCCGACCCTGGAACAGGCCGAAATTGAACCCGCCGGTGGTATCCCGCGTCGTCAGATTGACGCCGATGTTCTTGACGAAGCTGCGGCTGACCTCGGCGATCCGCACATGCAGATTGACCTGAAGCGGCGTCGCGATTCGTAGCCTGTTGACCACGCCGATTTTAAGCGAGGCTTCGGGGTCGTTGACGTTGACACCGGGGTTCAGCAGCATGGTCGCGAGACGCTCGGCCTCGGCCGACGCTTCGGGCGATGCCACGACGCCATTCAGCACGGCGAGCTGGCCGACCGTCGTCACCTTTACGTCCGCTTCGGGCATTGCCGCGCGCATCATCCGGTCGATCGAGGTCAGGTTCTGGCTGACGCGGACGTTCGACGAATAAACGACCGTGCCTGCGGCATTGGTCGCAAAGATCGTCGCTTCGCCGAATTCCTTGCCGAACAGATGGATCTGGCGCGGGTTGGCGACATAGACGTCGGCGACACCCGGATTGGAGGTCCAAACGCTCGTCACCGTCGCGGGCAGCGTCACCAGTTCGCCTTGGCCGACCGACAGCAGGACTTCCTGCGTCGGGCGCTGGGCGCCTGCCGGTTCGCCGACGCGGGCGCGGGGCGCGTTTTGTGCTGGGGCGATCCCAGGCACCGACAGCGCTACCGCCGTCGCGACCGTCGCGGCGAGCGCGCGGCGGATGTCATGCTTCATGCGCATTTCAGTTCTTCCCCCCAACCGCGACATCGGTCACGGTATTGCCGCGTGCGACGCGCACGACCGGCCCCTGGACGACGGGCGCGGCACCCCCCGGATAATTGCCGCCAGGCGCCTGTGCCGCAGCCATCATCGGCCCCATATTGGTTTCGGCAGGCTTGCCGGGCACCGTGCGGCGCTGATAGCGCGACACGTCCGCGCCGGTGGATACGCTGGTCGCCCCGACCACGGGACGGGTCGATGCGCCCGCCAGCATGGCGCGCTCCGCATTCGGGTCGTCGCTGACTTCCAGGTTGCCCGATGCGATCGCCTCTTCCAGCTCGCCCGCATTGTCGGCGATCGAACGCAGCGACAGCGACAGCGAACCCACGGTCTGGGCGACCGCGATCTGTTCGGCGATGGTCGGCGTGGCTTCGATCGTGACGGTGGAGAAGGTGACGACTTCGGTATTGCCCTGTTCGTCGGTTTTCTTGTCGGTCCGCTGATCGGTGGCCAGCACGCGCAGGTTGCGCAGGATCGTCTCCGATGCCTTGAGCGGAGGGCCATCGCCGCCGCCTGCGACTTCCTGCGTCAGGATCAGGTCGACACGGTCACCCGGAAAGACGAAACCCGCAACAGACGACTGCGCCGATACCGGCACCGTCACCGCGCGCATGCCGGGGGCAAGCGCCGCCGCCAGAAACCCGCGGTCGCCGGGCTTTACCAGCGATCCCTGGGTCAGCGGCTGACCTGCCGGGATCGCAAAGCGGACCACCGTGCCGACCAGCGACGCCATGTCGGTGCTCTCTTTGAGATAATAGGCTCCCTCGACCAGTTCCTGAGGCCAGGGCTGGAAGCGGAGCGAATCGGCGGTCAGGATGGTGCCGACCGGCAGCGCCTTGGTCGCGACCAGCACTTGCGGACCGTTGACGGGCACATTGCTGCCCGCGACATTGGCGTCCGCCACCGGGGCCGACGCACCCATGATCATGCTCCGCGCCATGAACGCGGTGACGGCGGCGACGATCAGCGCGCCCACCAGCAAAATGATCTTCTTTCCATCCATGACGCATCTGGCCTTTCGGACGCCGGGTTCTTCTCAATTCCCCGTCATCACCCAAAATGGTTAAGGTTCGGTTGGTAAAACACGACGATAGCGGCGATCGCGATCGCGACGCCGTAGGGTATCTCAAGCGGGGTTTCCGACTTCTTCCAGCGATGCTCGATCAGCATGACGATCGTCAGCGCCCCGCCGATCAGCGACATCAGGATCAGCAGCCAGACGAGCGGTTGCAGCGGCAGCCACAAAGCGAGCGCGCCGAGCATCTTCACATCGCCGCCGCCCATCATCCCGAAATGAAAGGCAAGCGCGAACAGCGCGAACACGACGACGCCCGACAGCGCGAGCAGCGCCATGTCGGGCCAGGGGCTGAGCCCGGTCGCGATCCACCACAGCGGCGCGAGGCACGCGATGGCGGCGTTCTTCCAATTGGCGATGGTCCGTTTGCGCGCGTCCTCGATACCGGCGGAAACCAGCAACAGGCCGAGCGCGACCAGCAGAATCGTGGCGAAAACATCCCCCATGTCGGGTTAAGCCTAGACGGCGCGCCTTACGAAACCGTAACCAGACCGGGATGTTGTCGCCCGCACCCATTCGCCGCGCGCTGCCCGATGGGGCGGTGGTTTCAACCTGGACCGCGCCCGATGGCTGGCGGCTGCGCCGGTTCGACTGGGCCGCCCCTGCGGGCATGGCGCGCGGGGCGATGCTGTTTCAGGGCGGGCGCGGCGATATCTTCGAGAAATATCTGGAAAGTTTCGCGCATTGGCACGAAGCCGGCTGGGCGATCACCAGCATCGACTGGCGCGGGCAGGCGGGGTCGGGGCGGACCACCGATCGCGCGCGTTGCGGCGACATTCCCGATTTCGCGATGTTCATCGACGATCTGCGCGGATTCGGCGGCGAATGGCTGGCGAGCGGGCCGGGGCCGCATGTCGCGATCGGCCATTCGATGGGCGGGCACCTGCTGCTCCGCGCAATGGCGGAGGGCGCGTTCGTGCCAGATGCCGCAGTGCTGGTCGCGCCGATGCTGGGACTGAAAGGGCCGGGCGGTCCGCGGGTCGGCGAAGCACTGGCAAGACTCATGGCGCGCTTCGGCCCGGTCACGCGGCCCGCCTGGAAAGGTAATGAGCGTCCGCACACGCTGCAATCGCGGCAAAAGCTGCTGACTCACGATGCCTCGCGCTACGCCGACGAACTGTTCTGGCACGAGGCAAAGCCGGAGATCGTCACCGGTCCGCCGAGCTGGCGATGGGTGCTGAATGCGTTTCGGTCGACTCGCGAACTGGGGCATGGCGGCACGCTGTCGGGCGTGCGTGTTCCCGTGCTGGGGCTGGTCGCCGACGCCGATGGGCTGGTCGATCCGCAAGCGGCGCTTTCTCAGCTATCGGAATTGCCCGATGCGCAAGTGACCCGCTTCGGGTCAGAGTCGGCGCATGAAATCCTGCGAGAGGCCGATCCTATCCGCGACCGCGCCATTGCCGCGATCGACGCTTTTCTGGATGCGCGAGCGCCCGCAAAATGACCTACGACATTGCGATTGTCGGCGCCGGGATCGCGGGCGCGAGCCTGGCGGCGGAGGTCGCACCCCTTGCGCGCGTCGTGCTGCTGGAGGCGGAGGATCAGGCCGGGTATCACGCCACCGGGCGTTCGGCGGCCTTCTGGTCCGAAACCTATGGCGGGGCCGGGGTTCAGCCGCTGACGACGGCGTCGGGTGCGGCGCTACGCGATGGCGGTTTCCTCGAACCGCTCGGCTCGCTCCACATCGGGCGCGACGTCGACCGCGCCGCCTATGACGCCTTTCTCGCCGAGTTCGCGAACACGCCGATCGCGCTGAAGCCGGTCGATCCGCAGGTGCACGTCGCCGGATTGCGACCCGACTGGACGCTCGGCATCTGGGAGCCGAGTTGCGCCTATATCGACGTCGCCGCGCTCCACGCCGACTGCCTGTCTCGGATGCGCAGAGCGGGCGGCGAACTGCGCACCCGCGCCGCGCTGCGTCAGGCGGAGCGCGCCGGCGGACGCTGGCGGATCGCCACCGGAGACGGTGCGGTCGAAGCCGATATCATCGTGAACGCGGCGGGCGCTTGGGCCGACGATGTGGCGCGCATGGTTGGCGCGGCCCCGATCGGTATCGCCGCCTATCGCCGCACGCTCGTGCAGCTCCGCACTGACCCGCCGACCACGCCTGCGATGCCGCACGTCGCCGCGATCGACGGCAGCTTTTACTGGAAGCCGGAGGCGGGCGGGAAATTGTGGCTCAGCCCGCACGACGAAATTCCGACCGACCCGTGTGACGCGCAGCCCGAGGAACTCGACGTCGCGATCGCCATCGACCGGCTCGAACATGCCGTCGACTGGCGGATCATGGGCGTCGAGCGCAAATGGGCGGGCCTGCGCAGCTTCGCGCCCGACCGCCTGCCGGTCTATGGTCTTGCGGGGGACACGCCAGGCTTCTTCTGGTTCGCGGGCCAGGGCGGCTTCGGCATCCAGACCGCTCCCGCCGCCGCGATGATCGGCGCGAGCCTGTTGCTGGGACGCGCGCCGGCCCCCGCGGTCGCGGGGATCGACCCGGCACGCTATTCGCCCGCACGCTTCGTCTAGTTGCTCGACACTTTCATCAACACGATGCCGCTGGCGATCAGCAGTGCGGCGATGATCCGCATCGGCGTCGCCGCTTCACCCAGAAACGCGATGCCGACGACGAACGCGCCAACCGCGCCGATGCCGGTCCACACCATGTAGCTGGTGCCGAGCGGCAGGCTCCGCATCGCCCAGGCGAGCAGCCCGAAACTGACAAACATCGCGGCAAAGGTAATCAGCGTCGGCGTCGGTCGGGTGAAGCCTTCGGACAATTTCATCGAATAGGCCCACAGGACTTCGAACAGTCCGGCGACAAACAATGCAATCCAGGCCATGACGATCGGCCCTCCTTTCGCAAAAGGGCCGGGCCGTCCCGGACTTGATACCCATGAAGGGGGAGGACGTGGCCTCACGCGCCGCTATCTAGGGCTGGCGCTGCGCGGCGGCAAGGGGCGGGCTATTGTGCCACCGCCGCGTCGCTCGCCAGTTTGTCGGCGCGCTCGTTGTCGGGGTGCCCGGCATGACCCTTCACCCAGACCCAGTCGATGCGGTGCGGTTTGGCCGCTGCCCACAATGCCTGCCATAGATCGGCATTCTTGACCGGCTTCTTGTCCGCCGTCCGCCAGCTGTTCTTCAGCCAGCCGTGCATCCATTTGGTCATGCCGTCCATCACATAGCGGCTGTCGGTGGACAGGGTGACGTGGCAGGGCCGCTTCAACGCCTCGAGCGCGCGGATCACGGCCGTCATTTCCATGCGGTTGTTGGTGGTGTGCGGCTCGCTGCCCGACAGTTCCTTTTCGTGGGCGCCGGACCGGATCACCGCGCCCCATCCACCGCGTCCCGGATTGCCCTTGCACGCGCCGTCGGTGGCAATTTCGACATGGGTCAGTTCGCTCATGCGAACGCGCTGTGGCCGTTTTCGCCGTACCAGTCGAGCCGCTTGAGATAGGCGAGCGGATCCTTGCGCGTCACCATCGCGTCGGCGGGCGTGTTCAGCCAGTCCCAGGCGCGCGTCAGCAGGAAGCGGATGCACGCGCCCTCCGCCAGCACCGGCAGCGCGGCGCGCTCCGCATCGCTCAGCCCGAAGCTTGCCGCATAGCCATCGACAATCCCGCGCCCGACGCCGGGGGCGAGCGGCGCTCCCTGCGCGTCGAACGCCCAGGATGTGTGCATCACCGCCACGTCATAGGCGCGGATGTCGGTGCAGGCGAAATAGAAGTCGATCAGTCCCGTCACCCGGTCGCCGAGCATCAGCATATTGTCGGGAAACAGATCGGCATGGATCGGCGCGGTGGGAAGGCTACGCGGCCAGTCGCGCTCCACCCGGTCGAGTGCGACAGACACCCGCCGAAACAATCCGGGTGCGATGTCGTCCATCGCATGGCCGCATCGGTCGAGCAGCGGCCGCCACGCACCGACCCCCAGGCTGTTGGCACGCACGCCGGCGAAATCGGCGAGCGCGCCATGCAGCCCGCCCAGCGCCCTGCCGCCGTTCAGCGCCTGTGCGGGATTGGGCCGCGACAGCGATACGCCGGGGAGAAATTCGATCAGGCACGCCGGACGGCCTTCAAGTTCGTGGATCAGCGCCCCCGTCCGGTCCGGGATCGCGCAGGGCACCGGCTGGCCTGCCGCCGCCGCGTGGCCGAGCAACGCCATGAAATAGGGCAGGTCGTCCGCCGCGACGCGCTTTTCGTAAAGCGTCAGGATGAAGCGGTCGCGGGTCGTCTCGACCAGGTAATTGCTGTTCTCGACCCCTTCCGCGATGCCCTTTGCGGAGACGAGGGCGCCGACATCGAATTTCGCGAGGAACGCGCTCAAGGCTTCGGCGGAGACTTGGGTGTAGACGGCCATGAACGTGGACTAGCCAATCGCGCAATCGCTGTCGAAGGCGGGTTTTCTATCGCGCTGCCAAGACTGGCCGTGCTCCCGCGGAGGCGGGAGCCTAGGGTGGTTCACGGAACGCTTTATAACCCTGGGCTCCCGCCTTCGCGGGAGCACTGATCGCGGATTAAGCCGCTTCCAGTCCGCGCGGGAGTTTGAACACGATATTCTCTTCCGCAGTCTTCACCTCGCGTTCGTGCACGTCGAACCGGGTGGCGATATGATTGACGACTTCGCGCACCAGCGCCTCGGGAGCGGAGGCGCCGGCGGTGATCCCCAGCGTGCCGACGCCCGCCAGCCATTCCCAGTCGAGTTCCTCGCCCCGCTGGATCAGGTGCGCGTCCGTCCCCTCGCGCTTCGCCACCTCGACCAGGCGCAGCGAATTGGATGAATTGGGCGCGCCGATCACCAGCACCAGATCGCAGGACGACGCCATCGCCTTGACCGCTTCCTGACGGTTGGACGTCGCGTAGCAGATGTCATCCGCCTTGGGCGCGACGATGCTGGGGAAGCGGCGGTTCAGCACGTCGAGAATCGCCGCCGTGTCGTCCACCGACAGGGTGGTCTGGGTCAGAAAGGCGAGCTTTTCGGGATCGGCGACCGTGACGGCTTGGGCATCCTCGACCGTTTCGATCAGGGTCATGCTGCCGTCGGGCACCTGGCCGAAGGTGCCGATAACCTCGGGATGACCCTCATGGCCGACGAACAGGATGTGATGACCCGATGCGACCAGCCGTTCGGACTGGCGATGCACTTTCGATACCAAAGGGCAGGTCGCGTCGAGATAGGCGAGGCCGCGGTCGATCGCCTCGGCAGGCACCGATTTTGGCACGCCGTGCGCGGAAAACACGACCGGAACTCCATCGGGCACCTGATCCAGTTCGTCGACGAAGATCGCGCCCTTCGCGCGCAGGCTGTCGACGACATATTTGTTGTGGACGATTTCGTGCCGGACATAGACCGGCGCGCCGTGGCGCTCCAATGCGACCTCGACGATCTGGATCGCGCGGTCCACCCCGGCGCAGAAACCGCGCGGCGCGGCGATCAGCAGTTCGAGGCACGGCTTTTCGGACTGGCTCATGTGCGGCCACTTACGCGATTGCTTGCTTGTGCGAAAGCCGGTTCCTATGAAGTCCACCGCGCCCGCGCCTGCGCGCCGGACCCGTATCGAAAGGTTGAGTGCCTCGTGAAGCTGACCCGTATCGCCGCCCCCGCCATCGCCCTTGCCGTGCTTGCCGGTTGCGCACGCGAAGGCGACCTCAACCTCGAAGGCGGAGTCGGCATCTCGGCAGTGCGCAGCGCCTGCCCGATCGTCGGCGTGCCGCAATATCTGGGCGACATCACGCTGTTTTCGGGTCCGCAGCAGACCGCGAACGCGATCGACGTGACCGCGACGATCACCAATGTCCGCGCGACCTGCACGGAAACCGAGACGGATATCGTCACCGAAATCACGTTCGACGTGCTCGCGCGCCGAACCCAGACTGCACAGGCGCGCCAGGTCGTGCTCCCCTATTTCGTGACCGTGGTTCAGGGCGGGACCGTGGTGACCGCAAAGCGCAACAGCCGCGTCGCGCTCGATTTCGCAGCCGGTGCCGATCGCGCGCAGACGCGCGGCGGCGGCACCGCGACGGTCAGCCGCGCAGCCGCGACGATCCCCGCCGACATCCGCGAACAGCTCACCCGTCGCCGCCGCGCGGGCGATACCGATGCCGCGGTCGATCCGCTGACCATCCCCGCCGTCCGCGAAGCCGTGCAGCGCGCGACGTTCGAGGCGCTGGTCGGGTTTCAGCTTACCGATGAGCAGTTGAAATATAACGCGACACGCTGATTCTTGCATCGAGCGTCGTATAGCGATTGACTAGGTGACAGCGCGCCGCCAAGGCTCGTTCCAGTCATCGGGCAGGCTCGCTTGCCCGGAGTCGCGCGGGAGAGGGTGGGTCCTCTCCAATCGTAGCTGGTTTGCCAGCGGTTCGATTGGAGCAAAAAGGTTACTCGCCGCCGAAGGAGCAACCGCCCCGGAATCTCTCAGGCAAAAGGACCGCGCGGGTCATGACGCTCTGGAAAGCGCCACTGCGGAAGCAGCGGCCACCGAAGGGGTAAGCCGGATCTCCCAAGCTCCGGTCAAAGCTCTCAGGTTCCCGTGACAGAGGGGGCGATGGACCAGCGGCGCGTGCGCGTCGGTCCTTCGTCGATACTGCCCTCGTCCATGCCGGGAGTCCGTGATTTTGAGCGATACCGAAACCGATACGACCGAACCGGAATCCCTCGACGCGCTGCCGCTCGACACCTGGCACCGGACCAAAGGCGGTCGCATGGTCCCGTTCGCGGGCTATGAAATGCCGGTCCAGTATGAAGGCATTATGGCCGAGCATCTCTGGGTGCGCGACTCGGCGGGACTGTTCGATGTCAGCCACATGGGCCAGCTCGTTTTTTCGGGCGAGGGCGCCGCGAAAGCGCTGGAAGCACTACTTCCCGGCGACATTACCGGGCTGAAACCTGCAAAGATGCGCTACTCGCTGCTGCTCGCCGACAATGGCGGCATCCTCGACGATCTGATGATCTCCAACCTGACCGCCGCCAACCCGTTCGAAGCGGGCGAGGGCGATCTGTACATGGTCGTCAACGGCGCGACCAAATGGGACGATCTCGGCTATTTGCGCGAGCATCTCGCGGACGAGATCACGATCAACCATCTGGATGATCGCGCGTTGCTGGCGCTTCAGGGGCCGAAGGCGGTCGATGCGCTCCATCGCATCGTTCCCGGTGTCGCCGCGCTGACCTTCATGACCGCAGGCGCGTTCGACTGGCAGGGGCATGCGCTGTGGATCAGCCGCTCGGGCTATACCGGCGAGGACGGGTTCGAGATTTCGGTGGATGCATCGGCGGTCGAGGCGCTTGCCGACGCGCTGATCGACCAGCCTGAGGTCAAGCCGATCGGTCTTGGCGCACGTGATTCGCTGCGTCTGGAGGCGGGGTTGCCGCTTTACGGCCACGATCTGGACGATGAAACGACGCCGGTGATGGCCGATCTGGGCTTCGCGCTGTCGAAGCGCCGCCGCGAGGAAGGCGGGTTCATGGGTGCGGAACGCATCCTGATGGAGCGCGAGCAAGGTCCGGTCGCCAAGCGCGTCGGTCTGATCGTCGAAGGGCGCCAGCCGGTTCGCGAAGGAGCAATGGTCGTCGACGACGAAGGCAGCGAAGTCGGCAAGGTGACGAGTGGCGGCTTCGCCCCTTCGGTCGGCCAGCCGATCGCGATGGCCTACGTTCCCGCCGCGTCCGCCGTCCCCGGCACCATCGTCAAACTCGCGCAGCGCGGCAAGGTCCACAGTGCGACCGTCACCGCCATGCCCTTCATCCCCCATCGTTATGTTCGTGCAGGAGCTTCGAAATGAGCCGTTATTTCACCGAAGACCATGAATGGGTCGATGTCGATGGCGATATCGGCACGGTCGGCATCACCGACTATGCGCAGGGCCAGCTCGGCGACATCGTGTTCGTCGAGGTGCCCGAAGAAGGCAAGGCGCTGACCAAAGGCGACGAAGCCGCCGTGGTCGAATCGGTCAAGGCCGCGTCCGACGTCTATACCCCGGTGTCTGGCACCGTGCTTGAGGGCAATTCGGCGCTTGAGGACAATTCGGGTCTCGTCAACGAGGACGCCGAAGGCGAAGGCTGGTTCTTCAAATTGACGATCAGCGACAAGAGCGAACTCGACGAATTGATGGATGAAGCGAAATACGCGGATTTCGTCAGCAAGCTTTGAAAATCAGTCGTCATGCCAGCGCAAGCTGGCATCTCGTGCCGCAAGAGCGACCTTAATGACCGTCTCTCGCGCCGCCTGAGACCCCAGCTTTCGCTGGGGTGACGATCCCCTGGAAAGACCGCAATGCGCTATCTGCCCCTGACCGACGCCGACCGCACGGCGATGCTCGCCACCATCGGCGCGGCATCCATCGACGACCTGTTCGTGGACGTTCCCGACGCCGCCCGCCTCGACGGCCCGATCCACGGCCTGCCGAACCATGCGAGCGAACTCGCCGTCGAGCGCCACATGACGAAGCTGGCCCGTCAGAACGTGGTCGCGGGCGAGGTGCCGTTCTTCCTCGGCTGCGGTGCGTATCGCCATCACGTCCCGGCGTCGGTCGATCATCTGATCCAGCGCGGCGAGTTCCTGACCGCCTACACGCCGTATCAGCCCGAAATCGCGCAGGGCACGCTGCAGATGCTGTTCGAGTTCCAGACGCAGGTCGCGCGTTTGCTCGGCACCGACGTCGCCAACGCATCGATGTACGACGGCTCGACCGCCTGCTGGGAGGCCGTGACGATGGCCCGCCGCGTGACCAAGCGTGCCAAGGCGATCTTCTCCGGCGGGGTGCATCCACATTACGTCTCGGTCGCGACGACGATGGCCAAATATACCGGCGACGCGGTCGAGACGCGCCTGCCGACGCTTTCCGCCGAGCCTGATACCGCCGACCTGATCGGCGCGATCGACGGCGATACCTCGTGCGTGGTCGTCCAGTATCCCGACATATTGGGTCGGATCGGCGACCTCTCCGAACTCGCCACCGCGTGCCAGGCGAACAAGGCGCTGCTGATCGTGGTCGTCACCGAGCCCGTCGCGCTGGGCGCGATCAAGTCGCCCGGCGAAATGGGCGCGGACATCGTCGTCGGCGAAGGCCAGTCGATCGGCGTCGGCCTGCAATTCGGCGGGCCTTATGTCGGCCTGTTCGGCTGCAAGGAGAAATATGTTCGCCAGATGCCGGGTCGGTTGTGCGGGGAGACGGTGGACGCGGAAGGAAAGCGCGGCTTCGTCCTGACACTCTCGACCCGCGAACAGCATATCCGCCGCGAAAAGGCGACCTCGAACATCTGCACCAACAGCGGCCTGTGCGCGCTGGCGTTCTCGATCCACATGACCTTGCTGGGTGAGCGCGGTCTGCGCGATCTGGCGGCGATCAACCATGCCAAGGCCTGTGCGACCGCCGACCGGCTGGCAAAGGTACCGGGGGTCGAGATCGTCACGGGCGCATTCTTCAACGAATTCACCGTCAAGCTGTCGAAGGAAGCCCGCCCGATCGTCCGCGATCTGGCCGACAAGGGCGTGCTGGCAGGCGTATCGCTCGGTCGGCTCTATCCTGGCGTCGAGGCACTCGAAAACGGGCTGGTCGTCGCGGTTACCGAAACCGTCACCGATGAGGATATCGAAGCGCTGGCGACGGCGCTTGAGGAGGCACTGGCATGAACGCGGTCAATCAGAGCGGCTGGCGCCCCGAAATGGGCGACGCAGGCGCGAGCGAGGCGAAGACCTTCACCGGCAACCGCGCGCTGATGCTGGAAGAAGCGCTGATCTTCGAGATCGGATCGACCGACACGACGGGCGTGGATTTCGCCGAAGCGCCCGCGACCCCAAGCCGCCTCGGCAACCTCGCGCGTACCGCACCCATTGGTCTCCCCGGCCTGTCCGAGCCGGAAACCGTGCGCCACTACACCCGCCTGTCGCGTCAGAACTACGCCATCGACCTCGGCCTGTTCCCGCTCGGCAGTTGCACGATGAAGCACAATCCGCGCCTCAACGAACGGATGGCGCGGCTGCCCGGCTTTGCCGACGTGCACCCCCTGCAGCCGGTCGACACCGTTCAGGGCGCACTCGGCGTCATCAACGAACTCGCCTTCTGGCTGATCGACCTGACCGGAATGCACGGCGTCGCGATGAGCCCCAAGGCGGGCGCGCATGGCGAGCTGTGCGGCATCCTGTGCATCAAGGCGGCGCTCGAGGCGCGCGGTGAAGGCGACCGCAAGGTCATACTCTGCCCGACCAGCGCGCACGGCACCAACCCGGCGACCGCGGCGTTCGCGGGCTTCACGGTCGAGGATATTCCGGCCACGGCACAAGGCCGCGTCGATCTCGACGCGCTGAAAGCCCGGCTCGGTCCCGACGTTGCGGGGGTGATGATCACCAACCCCAATACCTGCGGCCTGTTCGAACGCGACATGAAGGCGATTTCGGACGCGGTGCACGCGGCGGGCGGATACGTCTATTGCGACGGCGCGAACTTCAACGCGATCGTCGGGCGCGTCCGCCCCGGCGATCTCGGCGTCGATGCGATGCACATCAACCTCCACAAGACCTTCTCCACCCCGCATGGCGGCGGGGGACCCGGCTCCGGCCCGGTGGTGCTGTCGAAAGCGCTCGCGCCGTTCGGCCCGCTCCCCTTCACCGCGCGGATGGCCGATGGGCATATCCAGTTGATCGAGGAGGAAACCGCGGGCGACGACCATCCCGATACCTTCGGACGGATGACCGCCTTCCATGGCCAGATGGGTATGTTCACCCGCGCGCTGACCTATATCCTCAGCCACGGTGCCGACGGCCTGAAGCAGGTCGCCGAGGATGCGGTGCTCAACGCCAATTACGTGCTGCGCAGCCTGGAAGGCGTGCTCGACGCGCCGTTCGCGGCTTCGGGGCCGTGCATGCACGAGGCTTTGTTCAGCGACCGCAATCTGGCCGATGGCTTCTCGACGCTCGACGTGGCCAAGGGGCTGATCGACGAGGGCTATCACCCGATGACGGTATATTTCCCGCTGGTCGTCCACGGCGCGATGCTGGTCGAGCCGACCGAGACCGAGAGCAAGGCGGCGCTGGATCAGTTCATCGGCGCGCTGCGCAGCGTCGCGGAGCGTGCAAAGGCTGGCGACCTGGCGTTGAAATCCGCTCCCCATTTCGCCCCGCGGCGGCGGCTGGACGAAACCTTGGCGGCTCGCAAACCTGTTTTGGTGTGGAAAGCCCCCGAACTAGCGAAGGCGGCGGAGTAACCCAAAGATTCGTACTCCCGCGCAGGCGGGAGCCCAGGGTAGTTCAGCGCTGCGCTTGTGTCCCTGGGCTCCCGCCTGCGCGGGAGCACGGTTTTGAAACATCGGACGATTCAGACCCCGATCTATTCGAGCGAAGTCGAGAATCGCTGCCGAGCGACGCCGAGGCTTCTCGCTTCGCTCGAAAATGCCCCTCGACTTCGCTCGGGACGAACGAAGAGGGGTAAATTCTAATCTGCTTAACGCGCGCTGGTCCGCACGAACGCGGTGTTCACCCAGCCGGCCACGCACGGCCCCTCATAGGCCCGCGGCGACGAAACCCGTACACCGACCCCGCAATCGCTGTCCGGCGCGTCGGCGGGGGGCACGATCACGCCCATCCAGCGCTGGTCGATGGTCTGGGTGCAGACGATCACGCGGCTCCCCTCGGCCAGTCCGTCGCCCAGCCGCTCGCCATCGGCAAAGGGCGCGGCGCGGACCGGCAACAGCGGCTCGCCGCCGGTGTTAACCACCGTCCCGCGCGTCGCGCACGCGGCAAAGTTCGGCCCCGCCTCTCCGATCCGCACGGGCCGGGCGCTGGGCGCTACGCTGTCCGGCGCGGCCATATTGGCCGCAACCGGCGGTGCAGCCGAATTTTCCGTATCGAGCGGCGCGCGCCCATCGCAGGCGGCAAGCGGAAAGATGAGCAGGATGGGCCAAATTCGCATGCGGACAAGGCTAACCGCCGCGCGACGCAAAGACCATCCCGTTCATTTGCCATTTGCGCAGGTGCCGTTACGTTCGCCGCCATTCCATCTCAGGTATCGAAGAGTATCCCGTCCATGAGCATCCGATTATCCGCTGCGCTCGGCCTTGCCGCGCTCGGCCTTGCCGCGCTGGGCCTCGCCGCCTGTTCCAGCGAACCCGCCGCCAACAACCAAGCCGCAGCCGAGGCCGCACCCGAGCGCATTGTCGCCAACGTCCTGCTGACCCCCGATGCGCGCGACGTGCACAGCTATGCCGTGCCCGCAGAGGCGCGGGTGACGCACGTTTCGCTCGACCTGGAGGCCGATTTCGCGAGCAAGGTGATGCGCGGCTCCGCGACGCTCGACATACTGGCGGCGGAGGGTGCGCAGCAGGTCGTGCTCGACACCCGCGACCTCAACATCGCATCGGTCACCACCGCCGCAGGACAGCCGCTGCAATGGCAATTGGGCGAAGCGCGCGACGCACTCCACGGTGCGCCGCTGATCGTGCGGCTGAACGGCGCGAAACAGGTGAAGGTCAACTATGCCAGCGCCCCCGGTGCCGCCGCGCTGCAATGGCTCAGCCCCGAACAGACGGCGGACAAGCGCCAGCCCTTCCTGTTCAGCCAGGGTCAGGCGATCCTCAACCGCACCTGGATTCCGACGCAGGATAGCCCCGGCATCCGCCAGACCTGGGACGCGCGGATCGTCGTGCCCGAAGGCATCATGGCGACGATGAGCGGCGAGGGGAATGTGGTGAACGGCGCCGCCGCGCGCGGCGAACCGGCGGGCGAGGGCAAGCGCGCCTTTTCGTTTCGCATGGACAAGCCGGTCGCGCCCTATCTGATCGCGATCGCGGCGGGCGATATCGCGTTCAAGCCGACCGGCCCGCGTTCGGGCGTATGGGCCGAACCTTCGCAGCTCGACCGGGTCGCCAACGAGTTCAGCGAGACCGAGGCAATGATAAAGGCCGCCGAGGGGTTGTACGGCCCCTATGAATGGGGACGCTACGATATCCTCGTGCTGCCGCCCAGCTTCCCGTTCGGCGGCATGGAAAACCCGCTGCTGACCTTTGCCACGCCGACCGTGGTCGCGGGCGACAAGAGCCTGACCAGCCTGGTCGCGCACGAACTGGCGCATAGCTGGTCGGGAAATCTCGTCACCAATGCGACGTGGAACGATTTCTGGCTGAACGAAGGCTTCACCAGCTATTTCGAAAACCGGATCATGGAGGCGATCTATGGCCGCGAGCGCGCGGCGATGGAGGCCGATCTCGCCTGGACCGCGATGCAGGAGGCGATTACTGACGTCGGCGGGCTGGGGTCCGCCGACACCCAGCTTCAGCTCAATCTGGGCGCGGAACGCGATCCCGACGAAGGCATGACCCAGATCGCCTATGACAAGGGCGCGACCTTCCTGCGCACGATCGAGCGTGCGGTCGGGCGTCAGCGGTTCGACGCCTATCTGAAAGGCTATTTCGCGCGCCATGCGTTTCAGCCGATGACCAGTGCGGGCTTCCTGGCCGATATCCGCCAGCATCTGTTCGCGAACGATCCAGAGACGGCCCAGACGATCGGACTCGACGCCTGGGTCTATCAGCCTGGCTTGCCCGCCAATGCGGTGCATATCCAGTCGCCTGCCTTCCCGGCGGTGGATGCCGCGGCGAAGAATTTCGCGGCGGGTGGTCAGGCGGCGGCCGTTCCGAACTGGGGCACGACCTGGGAAATGGTCCGCTTTCTCGATCAGTTGCCACGCGAGATGACCGATCAGCAATTGGCTGCGCTCGACCAGCGTTTTTCGTTGAACGCGGCGGGCAACAGCGAAATCCGCTTCGCCTGGCTCAAACTCGCGCTCGCCAACCAGTATGCGCCCGCGACCCGCTCCGCCGAACAGTTTCTGACCAGCATGGGGCGGCGCAAATTCGTCCAGCCACTGTTCCAGATACTGATGGAGCAGGGCAGTTGGGGCCAGACGCTGGCCAAGCGCATCTATCGCGTCGCGCGGCCCGGTTATCACTCGGTAACCACCGGGACGGTCGATCCGATCGTCGCGTATCAGGCGGGTTCCAGCTAGCCACCGCTGCGATCAAACGCTTCATCGGAAAAGGGGCCGGACCATGTGTTCGGCCCCTTTTTTTGTTAACCGAACCCTGCCAGCACCATTGCAGCAAAGAGTTCCGGGCCAGGGGGTCGCATGAAATTCCAGGGATTTGCAGCGCGTTTCGCGCTGGTGGTGGCGTGTTGCCTGAGCTTTGCCGCTCCCGCGCAAGCGCGCTTCTGGCAATGCGTGCCCTATGCCCGCGAAATCTCCGGCGTGCAGATCTTCGGCAATGCCCATACCTGGTGGGGTCAGGCCGCCGGTAAGTACGAACGCGGATCGACCCCGAAACAGGGCGCGGTCCTCTCGCTCAAATCCAGTCGCCGGATGCCGCTCGGCCATGTCGCGATGGTGTCGAAAGTCGTCAACGACCGCGAAGTGCTGCTGACCCACGCCAACTGGTCGCGCCGCGGCGGCATCGAGCGCGACGTTCGCGCGATCGATGTGTCGGAGAAGGGCGACTGGAGCCAGGTCCGCATCTGGTGGGGTCCGCTGGGCGACCTCGGCACCTCGGCGAATGCCGCCAACGGCTTCATCTATGCCGACGAAGCGCCGGTTGCGGTCGGCGGCGACGACGGCGCGTTCGGTCCGGTCATCATCGCAGGGATGAACATCCCGCAAAGCTCGGTCCGGTTACTGACGAACTGATCCTTCGCCACAAACCAACCGTCACCCCGGCCAACGTGCCGGGGTCCACCGCGCGGCAAGCGATTTTCTGGAGTTTGTTGAGGTTAGCCCAAGCGGCTTAGTGGACCCCGGAACAAGTCCGGGGTGACGAGTAATGAGAGCGGCTAGTGAGTCTATGCCCGCCCCGGCCGGAACACCATCGCCACCCCGTTCATGCAGTAACGCTTGCCAGTCGGCTTCGGCCCATCGTCGAACACATGGCCCAGATGGCCGCCGCAGCGCCGACAATGCACCTCGGTCCGGGGCAGGCCGATCTTGTAATCGGTCTTGGTTCCCACCGCATTCGCGAGAGGCGCGTAGAAGCTCGGCCATCCGGTCTTGCTGTCGAACTTGGTCCGCGACGAAAACAGCGGCAGTCCGCAACCCTTGCACGCAAAGATGCCCGCGCGTTTCTCGGCGTCGAGCGGGCTGGAGAAGGGCCGCTCGGTCCCTTCCTTGCGCAGCACCTGAAACGCGTCGGGCGACAGCTTCTTGCGCCACTCCGCTTCGGTCATCCGCACCTCAAACCGTTGTGCGGCTTCGCTCTCGCTCGAACAACCGATCGTCAGCGCAAACAATCCGCCTGCGGATAGCGCCATGAACTGGCGGCGGTCGGGGGTCATCGGCAACTCCTTTTGCAGGAACTACGACGAATATAAGGGTTTGGATGCGATCGGACCAACCCTATCCCCGTTCGTGCCGAGCTTGTCGAAGGCTCTCCTGAGCGCCTGCCTCGGCAGGCAGTCGAAGGGCACTGTCCTTTCTTCGTTTCCAAGAAGGACAGCATTTGGCTTACGCCGCCCTTCGGGTCGACAAGCTCAATGCGAACGGGGTTGTTAGTAGCGCGACAACTCCACCGGCATTTTCTTGTAACCGTGGACGAAACAGGCCGCGACCCGCTCGACCTCGCCTGTCGGGTTCACACGCAGGCGGCGCTTGCCCATTTCCTCAAGCAGGATGCCGATCTGCAATTCGGCCAGCCGCGCGCCGACGCAGCGGTGGATGCCGTGGCCGAACGCCAGATGCCGCCTGGCATTGGGACGATCGACGCGGATGCTGTCGGCATCCTCGAACACGCTCTCGTCGCGATTGGCGGAGACGTACCACAGGGCGAGCTTGTCGCCGGCGCGGATCCGGTGCCCCTCGACCTCCGCATCGGCGGTCGCGGTGCGACGCATATGGCTGAGCGGCGTCTGCCATCGGATGATTTCCTGCACCGCATTGGGGATCAGCGACGGGTCTGCCTCCAGCTTTGCGCGCTCGTCGGGGAACTGGTTCAGGCCCCAGGCATAGGCCGACATCGAATTGCGCGTGGTGTCGTTGCCGCCGACGATCAGCAGGATCAGATTGCCGAGAAATTCGTGCGGCTCCATCTGTGCCATGGCGTCGGAATGGATCATCATCGAAATCAGGTCGGGGGTCGGTTCCTTGCCGACCTTGCCGTTCCACAATTGCTGGAAATAGGCGGCGCATTCGAACAGATGCTTCAGCCGTTCCTGCTTCTTCACCGGATCCTTGGCGATTTCGATATCGCCCGCCCAGTCGGACCAGAAAGTCAGCTTGCGCCGGTCTTCCCACGGAAAATCGAACAGGATGGCGAGCATCTGGGTGGTCAGTTCGACCGACACCGTGTCCACCCAGTCGAAGGTCTGGCCGACCGGCAGCGAATCGAGGATTTCCGACGTGCGCGTGCGGATATTTTCGGTCATCCGCACCATTTCGCTGGGCGTGAAGGCGGGGGCGACCGTCCGCCGCTGGCCGGTATGTTTGGGGCGGTCCATCGCGATGAACATCGGCATCGCGACATCGTCGGGCTGTCGATCGGCGACGGTGATCCCGCCCGCTCCGGACGAGAACAATTCGGGCAGCGATTCGACATGGACCAGCGGCTTGTAGCTGGCGATCGACCAATAGGGGCCGAAGTCGGAATGCTCGGTATAGTGCACGCCGCCCTTGGCGCGCAGTTCGCGGAACGGCGCGTGCCACACATCGTCGCGGTAGAGCGCCGCCCGCGTCACGTCGAGCGGATCGACCGCCGGTTCGATTGCCGTGTCGGTTGCGAGCGTCGCCATCACATCTCTCCCTAAGTCCGGAGAGAATGCCTTAGCTGACAGGCGTGTCAATAAGTAATCATCCCCGTCGGCGGGGAGGACTTACCGACCGATCAGTGACGCCCAGCGAAACTTCGGCCCCGCCGATTGCAGCACCCCCCGCCGGAACAGCCGCGCGCCGATCGAAACGGTGATCGCGACCCACAGCAATTGCCACGCCAGCGCCGCGAAATGCGGCCACAGCGTCGGGTCGTTTGCCGCTTTCGCCCCCATTGCGAAGGGCGACGAGAAGGGAAACACCTCGGCAAAGGTCGCAAACCAGCTGTCGGGGCTCGCCGCCGCTGCCGCCGAAAGACCGAACATCGCCACCTGAAAAATGGTGATGGGCAGCGACAGCATCTGGATTTCCCGCGGCGTCGATGCCTGTGCGCCGATGCCGAGGAACACCGCGCCGAGCAGCATATAGGCCATGGTGAAATAGGCGAGGAACAAGAGCGCGAAGGTGCCGAGCCCTACTGCCGGTCCGATTTCGGCAAAGGCGGCGGCGAAATCGGCGGGCAGGACGGTGGTGAATTTGAGCGCGATCCCGCCCCAGAAGGCGATGAACAGCAAAGCGACACCGAACATCCCGATCAGCTTGCCCAGGAACACGCTTTCCAGCGGGACGGCGGCGGCGAGAATTTCGATCACCTTGTTCGACCGTTCCTCCGCCATCGTGCCCACGGCCTGTCCGGCGAGCAGCAGCGTCAGGAAGAACAGTCCGAATACCGTGAAGAACGCTGCCTGGCCGCGCCCGCCGATCGACGATCCGGCGCGCTCGAACGGCTTCTTGGTCGCGCTGCTCAACGGTCCCGGCGATCCCGCCGCGCGGTCGCGCAGCACGTCGCTCGCCAGCGTCGCCAGATAGTCGGCGGTGCGGTCGCCGCGCGGGCCGTAAAGGATGGTCGGCTTCTCCAGCGGCCCGTACATCACCGCCGATACGTCGATCTCGTCGCCGTCGATCAGGCTGCGAGCCTGTGCGTCGCCTTCGCCTGCGGGCACATCGACTCGCAAGGGCGGCGGCGCGTCGATCTCGCGAAACACGGTGCGGACGCGCTTGTCGGCCGCGATCAGCGCATCGCGATCGGCGTCGCCCGCGATCGCGACGATCCGCACCTGCTTGTCGCTCGAATCGGCCATGCTGGCCGCACCCATCCCGCCGATCGCGCCGAACCCCAGCATGATGAGCGGCGCGAGCAGGAAGATGAGGAAGGTCGGGGTAAACACCGTCGCCACGAAATCGCGGCGCGCGACGGTCATGGTCTGGCGGACGGTGCGACGGAAATTGCTCATGCCGCGTCCTTTTTGAGCGCCGCTTCGCCGACGATGCGGACGAACGCGTCGTGCAGGCCGGGCCGTTCGATCGACAGGCCGGAAATGCCGTAACCGGCGTTGATGAGCTTCAACAGCAGATCCTCGATTCCCCCCTCGGGCATGGTGAAGCGCCAGCCATCGCCTTCACGCCGCGCATCGGCGGGGAGGGATGCGGCAATGTCGTCATTGGGAAAATGCGGCACATAATGGGCGGTATAGGGCAGGGTGGCGCGCGCATCGGCGACCGTTCCTTCGAACCGGCGCTTGCCCTTGGCGATGATCGCCAGCCGGTCGCACAGCCGCTCGGCATGGGCCATGACATGCGTCGAAAACAGCACCGTCGCGCCGCGGTCGCGCTCGGCCAGGATCAGCTTTTCCAGCCGCTCCTGATTGACCGGGTCGAGGCCGGAAAACGGCTCGTCCAGCACCAGGAATTTGGGCTGATGCACGACCGAACCCAGCAACTGAACAAGCTGCGCCATACCCTTGGACAGCTTGCGGATTTTCTCGTCCGCCGCGTGGCCAAGCCCGGCGCCTTCCAGCAATTCGACCGCCCGCGCACGGCCCGTTTTCCAGTCCAGGCCCCGTAGCGCGCCCATGAACGCGATCGCTTCCTTGGCCTTCATGCTGGGATAGAGGCCGCGTTCCTCGGGGAGGTAGCCGACCAGATCGCTGGCGTCGCGCGGAGACCTGCGGCCCAGCAATTCGCGCGATCCCTCGTCCGGCTCGATGATCCCCAGCAACATGCGCAGCGTCGTGGTCTTGCCCGCGCCGTTGGGGCCGAGCACGCCATAGATCGAACCCGTCGGCACCGCGATGTCGACGCCGTCGACCACGCGCTTTCCGCCGTACAGCTTGACCAGCCCTTGGGCCTTCAGCGCATATTCCTGTGTCAAACGACCCCCGATGCAAAACGCGTTGATGCGTGGTAGCGGGTGGTGGTGCACGAACACAAGACACTCGAGACGCGAATCCGCGACAAAGCGACCGAACTGGGCTTTGCCGCAGTCGGTTTCGCGCGCGCCGACGCCGCCCCGCGTGCGGGCGAGCGGTTGCGCGAGTGGCTGGCCGACGGGCGGCACGGCGACATGATCTGGATGGAGGAGCGCGCCCACCACCGCGTCTCGCCCGCCGGGCTGTGGCCAGAGGTTCGCTCGGTGATCGCGCTGGGCATGAGCTATGCGCCCGGCCATGATCCGCTGGCGCTTGAGGGGCAGGGGGACCGCGGCCGCATCTCGGTCTATGCGCAAGGCAGCGACTATCACGATGTCGTGAAAAAGGCGCTGAAAGCCCTCGGCCGCTGGCTCGCGCAGGAAGCGGGCTGCGATCTCAAGGTCTTCGTCGACACCGCCCCCGTCATGGAAAAACCGCTCGCAGAGGCGGCGGGGCTGGGCTGGCAGGGCAAGCACACCAATCTGGTCAGCCGCGATCACGGCAGCTGGCTGTTCCTGGGCGCGATCTACACCACGCTCGATCTGGTGTCCGACACGCCGGGCCGCGACGCTTGCGGGTCGTGCGACGCCTGCCAGCGGGCGTGCCCCACCGACGCCTTCCCCGCGCCCTACACGCTCGATGCGCGGCGCTGCATCTCCTATCTCACGATCGAACATAAAGGCCCGATCCCGCACGAATTTCGCGCCGCCATCGGCAACCGCATCTATGGCTGCGACGATTGCCTGGCGGTCTGCCCGTGGAACAAGTTCGCCCAGACCGCCGCCGCCCACAAGGCCTTCGCCCCCCGCGCCGAACTCACCGCGCCCGCACTCGCCGACCTGCTCGCGCTCGACGATACGGGATTCCGGCAAGTGTTCGCAGGCTCCCCGATCAAACGCATCGGCCGCGACCGAATGATCCGTAACTGTCTGATCGCAGCCGGAAATAGCGGGGATGGTGCGCTTGCAGGGCCAGTGCGCGCTTTGCTCGACGACCCCGACCCGGTGGTGCGCGATGCGGCGGAATGGGCGATCAGGCGATTGCCCGTCTGATCGCTAACGCCCGCCCTCGCGTCTCGTCAGCGCCGCCACGCAACTGGCGCGGTCGATGGGGCGGCCGTCGGGCTGGCGGGCATCGACATGGGTGACCACCGCCGTCGCGCGCGGGTTGTTCGCCGGGGGATAGAGATAGGCGTCGAGCACGCAGATGCCGCTGCCGAATTGCAGTTTGCGGCCCGTCCCCTCGATCAGGTCGGCGTCGGGCTTGCCGAGCAGACGGGTAAGGGTCGCGGCGTCCTCGCCCATCACCCGCTCCAGTCCCGCCGTGCCATAGGAAACGGGCGCGGGGAGGGCGACGCCCGGCGTGGTTTGCGGCGCCGCGACGCATGCCGTCAGCGCCACGCCGCCCAGTCCTGCTGCCAACCAGTGTCTCATGCGATCTTCGCTTTCTTGTGATGATGGAGGTGCGTCGCCATGGCTGCGCCCAGCACCGGTGCCACGAAATTGACGCCCGGCACGACCAGCAGCCCGGTGCCGCCCAGGCCCAGCGCCATGCGCTCGCCGCGCCCGCGGTTGCGCGCGGCCTTCATGTTCGCATCGTCCATGTGCCGCGCCGCGACCATGTCCGACAGGTCGCGTCCCAGCAGCCAGCCATTGGCGATGAAGAACAACGCCGCCGTCCCCACGCCGGTGACCAGCAGGATCAGATAGAGCGGCAGCAGCAGGAGGTTGACCAGAATCGCGCGGCTTGCCGAGCGCAGCCCCATCGCCATCGAGCGGCTGAGCGGCACGGCGCGCGCGGTGGCGACTGCCTGCGGATAATGTTTCGCCTCGACCGCTGCGACCACATCGTCGGCAAAGATGCCGATCACCGCGACCGCCACCGCGCGGAACAGCAACCACATGCCGATGAACGCGACCAGCAATGCCGCGGCACCCGCCAGATCGGCGCTGCCGCCGCTCAGCCCGAACCAGCTTCCGGCCAGCGCGCGGACGCCGAACACGAGCGCGGCCGCAAGCGCCGCGAAGATCGCGACCGTCAGCAGCAGCGACTTGGCGAGCACGGCGAGCACCGCGCGGTCGCCCAATTGCTGAATC
Organism: Pseudomonadota bacterium; assembly: GCA_023418595.1. Lineage (GTDB taxonomy): Bacteria > Pseudomonadota > Alphaproteobacteria > Sphingomonadales > Sphingomonadaceae > Sphingomonas. The sequence continues at coordinate 200,144 of JAEZZI010000006.1, read as the reverse complement.
GATAGGAGGAACGCGCGCAGCATCGCTCGCTGTGGTGCCCGGTTGGGGGGCGGGGGGTCAACAGGGGATGCGACGAAGGGCTGCGCTATCCAGCCGTCACCCCGGACTTGTTCCGGGGTCCACCGGGCGGCCCACGGAAGCGAGAGAGGTTCCCGAACTGCGCAAGCGGCTTGGTGGACCCCGGAACAAGTCCGGGGTGACGGAGGTAACAGGGCGCTCGTCCATTCCACGCAACTTGCATCGCCACCCGCACCCCTCTACGCGCGCCAGCAATTCACGCATTTCGGAGACCCCAGTGACTGCACCCACCCATCATGTCGTCGCGATCGGCAATGCCATCGTCGATATCCTTGCCAAGACCGACGACGCCTTCATCGCCGAACAGGGCATGACCAAGGGGTCGATGCAGCTGATCTTCTCGCCCGAGGAAGCCGACGCGCTCTACGCCAAGATGGGTCCGGGCCGTGAAGTGTCGGGCGGATCGGCGGCGAACACCGTTGCGGGGATCGCGGCGCTGGGCGGCAAGTGCGGCTTCATCGGCCAGGTCGCCGACGACCAGCTGGGCCAGGTGTTCGCGCATGACATTCGCGCAGGCGGCATCACCTTCACCACCGAGGTGCGCAAGGGCGATCCCACCACCGCGCGCTGCCTGATCTTCGTCACCCCCGATGGCCAGCGGACGATGAACACCTTTCTGGGCGCATCGCAGTTCCTGCCGACGTCCGCGCTCGACCTCGACCTGATCCGCGACGGCGCGATCCTCTATCTCGAAGGCTATCTCTGGGATCCGGAAGAGCCGCGCGCGGCGATGCGCCAGGCGATCGACGTGGCGCGCGAGGCGGGGCGAAAGGTCGCCTTCACCCTGTCGGACATCTTCTGCATCTCGCGTCACGGCGACGATTTCCGCGCGCTGATGGCTGATGGGCTGATCGACATCCTGTTCGCCAATGAGAACGAACTGCTGGCGCTGTGCCAGACCGAGGATTTCGAAGCCGCGGTCGCCGACGCGGCGGCGAAGGTGCCGGTGCTGGTCGTCACCCGTTCCGAACATGGCGCGATCGCGGTGTGCGAGGGCGAGCGCGTCGAATGCCCGGCCGAGCCGGTCGACGCGGTGGTCGACACCACCGGCGCGGGCGACCTGTTCGCCGCCGGGTTCCTCCACGGCCAGGCAGTGGGACGCAGCGTCGCCGATTCGCTGCGCATGGGCGCGATCTGCGCCGCCGAAGTCATCTCGCATTACGGCGCACGGCCCGAAGCGGATTTGAAGGCGCTGGTCGCCAGTAAGCTGGGCTGACCCGTCGAACGGAAAAGCAAAAGGGGCCGGGAGATCGCTCTCCCGGCCCCTTTTTCGTGGCCCGTGGCCCCGGCGCTTAATGCGCGCCGGGAACTTCGGGTTCGGTTTCGTCCAGTTCGTGAACTTCGACCCGACCCTGGCCGAGATGGCTGTGGCGATAGCCATAGGCGTAATAGATCACCAGGCCGATCACGCTCCACACCGGCAGCACGATCATCGCTTCGAACGGCAGGTTGAAGAACAGGAACAGACAGCCGACCGCGGTCGCCGGACCGACCAGCCACAGCAACGGCGTCTTGAACGGACGCTCGCGATTGGGCTCGCGCTTGCGGAGCAGCATGACCGCGATCGCCACCATGAAGAACGCATAGAGCGTGCCCGCATTGGCGATGTCGGCAAGCTGGCCGACCGGCAGGAACGCCGCCGCCACCGCGACCACCGAACCGGTGATGAGCGTCACGACATAGGGCGTCTTCCACTTGGGGTGGATTGCCGACAGCTTTTCGGGAAGCAGGCCGTCGCGCGCCATCACGAAGAAGATGCGGGTCTGGCCGAACAGCAGGATCAGGATGACCGACGGCAACGCAACGAACGCAGCGATGCCCAGCATGTTGCCGACGCCCGAGAAGCCGATCTGACGCAGGACGTGCGCCAGTGCCTCGTTGGAACAGACCAGCATTTCCGAATATTCGGGAAGGCCGCACTGACGCGCCAGTTCGGCCGAGCCCGCCGGGAACGGAATGCCGTTCGGACCCATGATCGGCTGGCCGCCGATGGTGCCGACCGCGCCTGCTGCGACCAGGATGTAGAAAATGGTGCAGAACAGCAGCGACCCGATCAGGCCGATCGGCACGTTGCGCTGCGGATTCCTGGTTTCTTCAGCCGCGGTGGAAACCGCGTCGAAGCCGACATAGGCAAAGAAGATCGTCGCCGCCGCGCCCAGCACGCCGACCCCCGATCCGAATCCGCCGAACACGCCTGCGGGCAGGAACGGGTTGAACCGCTCCATTTCGACCTGTGGCATGGTCAGGATGATGAACGCGGTGAGAGCCGTCACCTTGATGACGACCAGGATCGCGTTGACCTTCGCCGATTCGCTGGTGCCGATCACCAGCAGCCAGGTGACGAGACCGGCGATGACGACTGCGGGAAGGTTGATGAAACCACCTTCGGCGCCGCCCAGCGCCAGCGGTCCCGCGGCGAGAAATGCGGGCAATTGTATCCCGAAAAACTCGTTCAATATCGTGCCTGAGAAATAGCCGGACCACCCGACCGACACGGCTGAGGCAGCCACCGCATATTCGAGGACAAGGGCCCAGCCGACCGACCAGGCGAGCACTTCGCCCATGACCGAATAGGTATAGGTATAGGCGGAACCCGCGACCGGGATCATCGCGGCGATTTCCGCGTAGCAGAGTGCCGCGACGATGCAGATCGCGCCTGCAACCGCAAACGACAGCATCAGGCCGGGTCCGGCCTTTTGCGCGCCCGCCGATGTCAGCACGAAAATGCCGGTGCCGATGACGCAGCCGATGCCGAACAGGGTCAGCTGGAACCAGCCCAGCGTTCGTTCGAGTGATTTCTTCCTTGCGGTCGCCAGGATGGCGTCCAGAGGCTTTACGCGCCCGAATATCATGACAAAACTTCCCCCGATTGGCGGCGCTTCCGGCCGCCTTGGTCAGAAGCGCGCGAGCCTAGTGCGAAAAGTCGTGGGCGCAACCCTTCATCGTGCGAGCATCGGCCCCAATTTGCGGCCCGCAAGGATGTGGACGTGCAGATGCGGCACCTCCTGGTGCGCGTCGATGCCGGTATTGGCGAGCAGGCGGTAGCCAGGCTCGACCAGCCCCGCTTCGCGCGCGACATGGCCTACCGCGCGGATAAATCCCGAGATTTCGGCGTCGGATGCGTTGGCGGTGAAGTCGTCCCAGGACACGTAACGTCCGCGCGGAATGACCAGGATGTGCGTCGGCGCCTGGGCGTTGATGTCGTGAAACGCGACGGCATAATCATCCTCATAGACGCGCTTCGACGGGATTTCGTCGCGGAGGATCTTCGCAAAGATATTGTCGTCGTCATAGGGCTGGGTGGCGTCGATCGGCATGGGCTTCCCCTTGAACAGTCTCCGTCACCCCGGCGAAAGCTGGGGTATCAGGCGGGGTCAGCCTAACGTGTGCGGCCTGAGATTCCAGCGCCGATCCTTTAAGGGATTTTGGCCTTCATTCCCGCGAAGGCGGGAATCAATTGCCGCTGACATTGACTATGGATTCCCCCCTTCGCTGGAATGACGATGGAGGAAAGCCGGGGTATAGTGCCTAAGTGCCGGCCCGCCCGGCCTTTTCCTCGATCCCCGACACACCCTCACGCCGCGCAAGTTCGGCCCGCACATCGTCCAGCGAAAGCCCGCGTTCGGCAAGCAGCACGAGCAGGTGAAAAATCAGGTCGGCGGCCTCGGAGGCCAGCTTGTCGGGTGCTGCAAGTGCTGCGATCACCGTCTCGGTCGCTTCCTCGCCGACCTTCTGCGCGATCTGCGCGGTGCCTTTCGACGCCAACCGCGCGACATAGGAGGATGCCGGATCGCCGTTCAGGCGGTCGCGGATCGTGGCTTCGAGGCGGTCGAGCGGATCGGACATGACGCGGTGCGTGGCGCGGACCGCGGCGCGCGTCAATCCTTCGACTTGCGCTTCCGGCGACGCATCGCCGCGCGGGCGAACCAGACGCCGCCTGCGGCGACCATGAACATGGCGAGGTCCGACAGTTCGAACCCGCTGCGTTCGATGACATGCGGCGCGCTCGCATGGACGGGCGCGACGACCAGGGCGATGGCGGCCAGGACAGGCGGGCGGAACATGTCCCAACCTTTAAGCGTGAAGGAGTTGCGGAAAGGTTAGGGTAAGATCACCCCGTCCGACGCACCGGTATCCCCGCGTCGGCGAGCGCGGCATGGGCATCGGCCACGGTCGCTTCGCCGAAATGGAAGATCGAGGCGGCCAGAACCGCGCTGGCATGGCCGTCGCGAACCCCCTCGACCAGATGCGACAGCTTGCCGACGCCGCCGCTGGCGATCACCGGCACGCTCACCCGGTCGGCGATCGTGCGGACGAGCGCGAGGTCGTATCCGTCGCGGGTGCCGTCGCGGTCCATCGAAGTGACAAGCAATTCGCCCGCGCCCAGTTCGGTCAGGTTGAGCGCGTGGTCGATGGCATCGATGCCGGTCGCCCGCCTGCCGCCGTGGGTAAAGATTCCCCATTTGCCAGGGGCCGTTTGCCGCGCATCGATCGAAGCGACGATACACTGGCTCCCCATGCGGTTCGCGATGTCGGCGACGACCTGCGGGTTGGAGACCGCGGCGGAATTGACCGCGACCTTGTCCGCGCCCGCCAGCAGCAGCGCACGGGCGTCGTCCACCGTGCGCACCCCGCCGCCGACGGTCAGCGGCATGAAGCATACCTCCGCCGTGCGCCGCACCAGGTCGATCAGCGTCCCGCGCCCTTCATGGCTGGCGGAAATGTCGAGGAAGCAGAGCTCATCGGCGCCGGCTGCGTCATAGGCGCGCGCGATTTCCACCGGATCGCCCGCATCGCGCAGATTGACGAAATTGACGCCCTTGACCACGCGGCCATCGGCGACGTCGAGACAGGGGATGACGCGAGCGCGGACAGTCACCCTCGCGCCACCCGTACCGCTTCGCCCAGATCCAGCCGCCCGTCGTAGAGCGCACGGCCCGTAATCACCCCTTCCACCCCGTCCGCCACATGCGGGACGAGCGCGTGGATATCCTTGATCCCCGCGACTCCGCCGCTGGCGATCACCGGGATCGACACCGCGCGCGCCAGCGCCACCGTGGCCTCGACATTGCAGCCCTTGAGAAGTCCATCGCGCCCGACATCGGTGAACAGCAAGGCGGCGACCCCCACATCCTCGAACCGTTTGGCCAGTTCGACCGCCGACACGTCCGACACATCGGCCCAGCCTTGCGTCGCGACGAAGCCGTCGCGCGCATCGACCGCGACGACGATCGCGCCGGGATGCGCGGCGGCGGCTTCGCGCACGAAATCGGGATCGGTCAGCGCCGCCGTACCGATCACCACGCGCGCGACGCCCAGCGCCAGCCAGCGTTCGACCTGTGCGCGGTTGCGGATGCCGCCGCCGACCTGGATACGCCCCGGAAAGGCGCGGATGGCGGCGGCGACCGCATCGCCATTGACCGACTGCCCGGCAAACGCCCCGTCGAGATCGACCACATGAAGATGGTCCGCCCCTGCCTGTGCGAACGCCGCCGCCTGCGCCGCCGCATCGTCGCCATAGACGGTGGCGCGGCCCATATCGCCTTCGGCCAGCCGCACGACCTGGCCGCCTTTCAGGTCGATCGCGGGGAAAATCGTCAGCGCCGCCATGCGAGGAACCTTTCCAGCAGCGCAATGCCGTAGCGCTGGCTTTTTTCGGGGTGAAACTGGACGCCAAGCACGTTGTCGCGCCCGACCGCGGCGACCACCGGGCCGCCATGTTCGGTCGTCGCGATCACCTGCGCCGGATCGGCGGCGTCGAACTTGTAGCTGTGCAGGAAATAGGCCTCTCCCGCCTCCACCAGCGGGTGCGGGGCGGTGGGCAGCACGTCGTTCCAGCCCATATGCGGCACGCGCACGGTCGGGTCGGCGGGGGTCAGCGCGACGACCTTTCCGGGCACCCAGCCAAGTCCCGGCGTGACGCCATGCTCATGTCCTTCGTCGGCGAGCAACTGCATCCCCACGCACACCCCCAGAAACGGCACGCCGTCCGCGAGCACGCGCGCGCGCAACGCCTCCACCATGCCGGGGATCGCCGTCAGCCCGGCCATGCACGCGCCGAACGCACCAACGCCAGGCAGGACGATCCGGTCGGCGCGGCGCACCGCATCGGCGTCGGCGGTGATCGTCGCCTCGCCGCCGGCGGCCTTCAGCGCGTTGTGGACCGAATGGAGATTGCCCGCGCCATAATCGATCAGCGCCAGGGTCAAGCGAACAGCCCGTCCATCGCATCGGCGGCAACGCTGGCGGTGAACGACACCAGTTCCATCGTCGCCGCGCCCTCGGTCACGAACGGATCGGACTTGGCTACCGGCTCGACCATGTCGGGCGTCCCGCGGAACAGCAGCACGCCGCCGGTCGCGGAGGTGCGCCGTCCGGCAAGCAGCATCACGCCCTGCTCCATCGCGCGCTCGATCCATTCGACATGGGCGGGACGCAGCCGGTCGATTTCCTCGATCGGCCTGACATAGGTCAGCAGGACGAGCGTGCAGGGCGCCATCGGCCGGATCGCCATTACAACACCCCCTTGGTCGACGGAATCGCATCGGTCTTGCGCGGGTCGATCTCCACCGCCGCGCGCAGCGACCGGGCGAGGCCCTTGTACGCCGCCTCGGCGATATGATGGTTGTTGCTGCCGTGAAGCGTCTCGACGTGCAGCGTCAGCCCGGCGGTCTGCGCGAAACTGTGGAACCAGTGTTCGAACATCTCGGTATCCATTTCGCCCAGGCGCGGCTGGGAGAATTCGACGTCGAACACCAGATAAGGCCGCCCCGAAATGTCGAGCGCGACGCGAGTCAGCGTTTCGTCCATCGGGGATAGCGCGTCGCCGTAACGACGGATGCCGCGCTTGTCGCCCAGCGCCTTGGCCACCGCTTCGCCCAGCGCCAGCGCCGAATCCTCGACCGTGTGGTGCTGGTCGATGTGCAGATCGCCCTTCACCGTCATGTCGATGTCGATCAGCGAGTGGCGCGACAATTGCTCGACCATGTGATCGAGGAAGCCGATGCCGGTGGACACCGAATATTGGCCCGTCCCGTCGATGTTGACGGAGACGTCGATCGCGGTTTCGGCGGTGTTGCGGGTGACGGTGGCGGTGCGCATGGGCACCCACATAGCGTGGCGGCGGCGCGGCGCAACGTAGGCCTGCTTCGGTGAGATTCATTTGAGAATGCGCCGAGGCGCATTCCGGCGGCACCGGCCCGCTCCCCCACCCGACCTCCCACAGAATATGCTGAATGGGAGGTCGGGTGGGGGAGCGGGCCGGTGCCGTTTGCTGCCAGGCATAAGGCATCTGCACAGCTTGACGCGCAGGCTCCAATCTTTAGCAACGGGGGCATGACCGACACCCCGCCCGACAGCCTGATTCCCTATGACAAAATCGTTCAGGAGGCATTGCGCGCGGTGGTGGGCCGCGTGCTGCGCCAGGTCGAATCGTCGGGCGCGCTGCCCGGCACGCATCATTTCTACATCACGTTCAAGACCCAGGCCGCAGGCGTCGATATCCCCGACCGCCTGATCGAGCGATTCCCCGACGAAATGACGATCGTCATCCAGCACCGCTATTGGGATCTGAAGGTGGAGGAATCGAAATTCTCCGTCGGCCTCAGCTTCAACCAGGTGCCGTCGATGCTCACCATCCCGTTTTCGGCGATTACCGGCTTCCACGACCCGGCGGTCAATTTCGAACTGCGCTTTCAGGCGAACGACGCGGTCGAGGAACCGCACCACGACCCGGCGGAAAATGACGAGCCTGTGGTGAAGACCGAGGACGGCTCGAACGTGGTGGCGGTGGATTTCAAACGGAAGCGAGGCGATTAGCGTCCGCTAATCGCCGGTCGCGCAGCGGCGCGAACGCCGGCCGGCGCGGCATCGCCGCGACCGACGTCACGGGATTTACTCCCGTGACGGCCCGCCCCATCTATTGCGCATGACCACCCGCACCGAAACCGACTCGATCGGACGCGTCGACGTCCCCGCCGACGCCTATTGGGGCGCGCAGACCCAGCGGTCGATCGCCAATTTCCCTTTTCCGGCGCACGAGCGCATGCCGATCGGCATCGTCCACGGCCTGGCGCTGGTGAAGCAGGCGGCGGCGCGGGTGAACCGGCGGCACGGACTGGCCGCGGAAAAGGCCGATGCGGTCGAACAAGCGGCGGCGGAGGTGGCGGGCGGCAAGCTCGACGACCAGTTCCCGCTCGTCATCTGGCAGACGGGCAGCGGCACCCAGACCAACATGAATCTGAACGAGGTGATTGCGGGCAGGGCGAACGAAATCCTGACCGGCAGGCGCGGCGGCAAATCGCCGGTGCATCCCAATGACGATGTGAACCGCAGCCAGTCGTCGAACGACAGCTTCCCCACCGCAATACACATCGCCGCGTCGATGGCCGCGACCACGCGGCTGTTCCCCGCGCTCGAACGCCTGCACGATGCGCTTGATGCCAAAGCCGAAGCATGGGGCGACATCGTCAAGATCGGGCGCACCCATTTGCAGGACGCGACCCCACTGACGCTGGGGCAGGAATTTTCGGGCTATGCCAACCAGATCCATCGCGCGCGGCGGCGGATCGAACCGGCGATCGAACATGGCACCAACCGACTGGCACAGGGCGGGACGGCAGTCGGCACCGGGCTGAACGCGCCCGTCGGATTCGCGCAGGATTTCTGCGCCGAACTGCGCGCGATCACCGGCATCGGCTTCATCCCCGCCGAAAACAGTTTCGAGGCGCTGGCGTCGAACGACCCGCTGGTTCACCTGTCGGGCACGCTCAACACGCTGGCCGTCGCGCTGACCAAGATCGCCAACGACATCCGTCTGCTGGGATCGGGACCGCGCTCGGGGCTGGGCGAGATCGACTTGCCCGCCAACGAGCCCGGCAGCTCGATCATGCCGGGCAAGGTCAATCCCACCCAGTGCGAGATGCTGACGATGGTCGCCGCCCAGGTGATGGGCAACCATCAGGCAGTCACCATCGGCGGGTTGCAGGGCCATCTGGAACTCAACGTGTTCAAGCCGCTGATCGGCGCGAATGTCCTGCGCTCGATCGAACTTCTGTCGATCGGGATGGAGAGCTTTGCCGAGCGCTGCGTCGAGGGGATCGAGCCGAACCGCGCCCGCATCGCCGAACTGGTCGATCGCTCGCTGATGCTGGTCACCGCGCTCGCGCCAGAGATCGGCTATGACAATGCCGCGAAGATCGCCAAGCACGCCCACGACAAGGGGCTGACGCTTAAACAGGCGGGGCTGGAATTGGGGCTGGTGGACGAGGCGACCTTCGATCGGCTGGTGCGCCCGGAGCATATGGTCGGGAACTAAGCGGCCCGCGCTGCGCTTCACGACACTCGCAAGGGTGGTGCTCCTGCGAAAGCAGGAGCGTTGGAGGCGGGCAATTCGCTAGCGACCACAGCGCCTGCTTTCGCAGGAGCACACGCTCTTGGTTGAACGTTAGTAACGCCTAACCGAATTGGGGAGCTTCACATGGTCGGAATCAAATGGGGCGCGCTGCTGGGCGGCGCTCTGGATGCATCGAGCGGCGACGATTCGCCCTTGGACGGGGCGATCAAGGGCGCTGTCATTGGCGGCCTCATCAAGGTCGTGGCACCGATCGCCTTTACCTACGCGGTGGGCTGGCTGGTGCTGAAAGGGATCAGTGAAGGCGCCGACCGGCTGGGTGACGCGGTGACCGGCGGCGGCGAGCCGAGGCCTGCGCGCGACGAGTGATTGCGTCGCGGACGCCCGCCCTCTACCCTCCCGCAATCACCGCATTTCGGGAGGTTTTTTCTTGTTCGACCGCAGGCAGTTCATCGCATCCACCCTGAGCGCGACGGCGCTGTCGACGCTTCCCGTGCGCGCGGTCGCGCGCGGCGCGCAGGGGTCGCTGGAGGCGCAGTTCGCGGTGCTGGCCGAACAGATTTTGTCGATCAATCCGCAGGGCGCGACGGGGCGGGGGCTGGACACCGGCGCGCGCGCCGCGCTCAAATCGCGGATCGCCGACGGGTCGCCCGCCGCCCGCTTCAACATTCTCAGGGTCTTTGCCGAGGCGCAGCCCAAATTCGCCGGGTTCGACACCGTTGGCCTTGATCCTGTGGCGCGCGAGCATCTGCAGACCGTGCAGTGGACCACCGATGTCGCCGCGCGCCTCGTCCGCAACCGTTATGGCGGCTATGGCGGGTTCGGCTATCCGGTCCCCTATGTCGTCAGCCAGCTCACCGGCGCTTATCAGTCGGTTCCCAACACGCTGATCGATTCGCATACCGTCGCGACCGGTGCCGATGCGGAGGCCTATCTTGCGCGGCTGGATGGTTTCGCGCGACTGGTCGAGCAGGAATGCGACCGGATCGCGGGCGATGCCGGGATGGGCGTGGCGCCGCCCGACTTCATCCTCGACAAGACGATTGCCCAGACCCGCAGTCTGGCGGAGCAACGCGGCGACCGGTCGCGGCTTGTCCAGGCGCTGGTCGAAAAGACCACCGCAGCCGGATTGACCGGCGACTGGGGTGCCCGCGCTGCGGCAATCGTCGACGGACGGCTGATGCGGGCGCTGGCCCGGCAAAGCGAATTGCTCGTCGCGCTCAAGGCGAAGCCGGGCGGGACGGGCGTGTCCACACTCCCCGATGGCGCGCGCTTCTACGACGATTGTCTGGCGTGGCACACGACGACCTCGCTCGATGCGGAGTCGGCACACGCGGTCGGCCTCGAACAGGTTGCCGAACTCAGCGCGCAGGCCGACGCGCTGTTGAAGGCGCAGGGAATGACTCAGGGCAGCGTCGGCGCGCGGTTGATGGCGCTGGGGAAAGACCCGCAGCACCTCTATCCCAATACCGACGCCGGGCGGCAGCAATGCCTCAGTGATATTCGCGCGCGCATGACGCATCTGCGCGGCCGCATGGGGGAAGTGTTCAACCGCCCGCCCAGATCGGCGATGACGGTCGAGCGCGTGCCGGTTGAGACCGAACTCGGCGCGCCGGGGGCCTATGCGCGCGCAGGCCGGATCGACGGGTTCACGCCCGGCACCTATTTCATCAATCTGGCGGACATGAACAACTGGCCCAAATGGAGCCTGCCGACGCTGACGCATCACGAAGGCGTGCCGGGGCATCTGCTCGCGGGCGCGATCGTGCAGGAACAGTCGGGCGGATCGACGCCGCTGTTGTTCACGCTGATGGGCTTTTCCGCCTATAATGAGGGTTGGGCGCTCTATGCGGAGCAGCTCGGCGACGAGATCGGCGAATATGCCGACGACCCCCTGGGCAGGATCGGCTATCTCCAGGCGTTCCTGTGGCGCGCGGCGCGGATCGTCGTCGATACCGGTCTCCATGCCAAGGGCTGGGGACGGCAACAGGCGATCGACTACATGATCGACGTCACCGGCCAGGCGCTGGGCGAGACCGAGCGGGAAATCGACCGCTACATCGTCTGGCCGGGTCAGGCGACCAGCTACAAGCTTGGCCACACCGAGATTGCCCGGATGCGCGAACAGGCAAAGGCGTCGATGGGTGCGCGCTTCGTGCTCAAGGACTTCCATGATGCGGTGCTGCTGGGGGGATCGGCGCCGCTGGCGGTGGTCGAGAGCCGGGTGAAGGGCTGGGCGACGCGGAATTAGCGCTGCTGCCCCAAGCTTCCGTTCGTGCTGAGTAGAGACCGAGTAGCGCCGACGGCGCGTATCGAGGGCTCGTATCGAAGGCTCGTATCGAAGTACGGTGGCGCGCGAGAAGCCATCCTTCGATACGCCCTCTCGATACGCGGCTTCGCCGCTAATCGATGGCTACTCAGGATTAACGGGGTTGGGGGAGCGGTTGGAACTTTCACCCCGTCCGCGCGCTACGCAATCCAAGTCATTCTGAAAGGGAAACGAGCATGTTCGGACGGATCATCGGTGCATTGGTCGGGCGCGAAATCGATCGTCGCGACGGATCGGGCGGTGCCAAGGGCGCGGCGATGGGCTGGGTCGCGGGCAGCGCGATGCGCCGCATGGGACCGCTGGGCCTGATCCTCGGCGGGGGATATGTCGCGAAAAAGGCCTATGACCGGCATCAAGCGAAGAAGCGCGCACCGCGCGTCTGAGCGCACAAACATCGCTTATCGGTAACGTGCCTGGCCCCTCGCGCTTGACGCGGGGGGTCTGGTCGCGCCACTAGCGCGCATGGCCGCCAACCCAGAAACCGACCCGCACGGATTCAAGCGCCGTGGAGTGCTGTTCATCCTGTCCTCGCCATCGGGCGCAGGCAAATCGACCATCGCGCGCAAGCTGCTGGCGTCGGACCCGACGCTGGGCATGTCGGTGTCGGCGACGACGCGGCCGATGCGCCCCGGCGAAGTCGATGGCAGGGATTACCACTTCGTCGATCTGGAGACGTTCCGCGAATCGGTCGCCAATCACGAGTTCCTCGAATGGGCGCATGTCTTCGACCACCGGTATGGCACGCCGCGCGCGCAGGTGGAGGAGATGCTGGCCGCGGGCCAGGACGTGCTGTTCGACATAGACTGGCAGGGCGCGCAGCAGCTGTTCCAGCTGAAGGGCGGCGACGTCGTCCGCGTGTTCATCCTGCCGCCGTCGATGCCGATCCTGCGCGAACGGCTCGAAAAACGCGCCACCGATTCGCAAGCCGTGATCGAGGCACGCATGGCGCGTGCGGCGAATGAGGTCAGCCACTGGGACGGCTATGACTATGTCCTCGTCAACGACGATGTCGAGCAATGCTTCGAGAAGGTGAAGACCATCCTGTCCGCCGAACGGTTGAAGCGGTCGCGCCAGACCGGGCTGATCGGGTTCATTCGGACCATGCTCAAGAGCTGAAAGCTTACTCCGAACCCGTTCGTGCTGAGTAGCGCCGCAGGCGCGTATCGAAGCACTGTTCTTCTGGGTACTTAGAAGGACGGTGCTTCGACAAGCTCAGCACGAATGGAATCGGGTATTCTCAGACCGCCTGCGCGACGGGCGGCAGGCGGGTGCCGATGTTCCCCAGCATCCCGACGACCGCGCGACGGATGGTCTGCCACAGCGCCGACAGCATCAGCAGCGCCGACCCGATGACCAGGCCGGTAAACGCCGCGCCCAGTTCAAGCGCGCCCGCCTGCTGGAACAGCGCGTACATCGCATAGAGGACATAGGCGAGGCTGGAGACGAGCAGCGCCCGCCGGTCGATCGCCAGCGCGACGAAGGCGAAGAACACATAGAGCGCAAGCACCAGCACCGCGATCCCGCCGCCGATCGTCCCGTCGAACACGCCCAGCATCTGAAAGATCGGGTGCGCGATCATCGGAGCAGCCGCCAGATGCAGCCAGAAGGCGACGTCCGACCGCCGCGTGCGCCGTTCGCGATCGGACAGGTCCCAGCGCATCGCGAGCGCGAACACGCCCAGCCCGCCGACCAGAATGATCGGCCAATTGCCCTCGTCCAGTCCGGGCACCGCGAAATTGACCAGCCCGACCAGCACCCCGACCAATGCGGCGGCGCCCGCGGCGACTGTGATCGGCACCATGAACCGCGTCCAGTGCAGCCACGCAGCCCCTGCGGTGACGAGCGCGATCCCCGCGACGATGATCGCATCGACCCGGTCCGAAAATTGCGGATTGATCGCGACCATCGCCCCGACCATCGTCGCCGCGACCCCGCCGACAAAGCCGAGCAGCAACAGGATCGATGGCAGCGCCATCCGGCGTTTCCGCGTGAAATATTCCGCCAGGAACCAGCTTGCCCCCGCAACGCCTGCCCCCGCGAGCGCTTCGGTGATCGATCCGCCAACCTGCGCGATCGCGAACAGCACGAGCGCAAGCGCCACCGCGACGAAGATGTCGTTGAACCCGGTCAGCAGCTTGAAATGCTCCTCATCCACCGCAGGCGTGCTGCGCGATGCGGCGACATGGTTGCGGAACGCATCGGCAGTCGCGGCGGGGATCACCCCGGCCTCCACCGCTGCATTCAGATCGCTTTCGCTATACATGATGTCCTCCCTGTGGAGGGCCGGTATAGCAGGGGTGATTTATACGGGCAATACACCCCCAAGAAGTCGGTCAGGTTGCGGGCGCCGCTTCGTCATTGCGCGCGTAGCGAAGCAATCCAGCCGCGGCACGGAAACCACTGGATTGCTTCGCTGCGCTCGCAATGACGGCGTGTGGTCTGCGTTAACCCTGCAAATGTTCGAAGATCACCTGCGCCTGCTCGCCGCCGGATTGCGGCACGATCTCGCCCGACCGGTCGGTGATGGCGTCCCAATGTGCGGCGATCCCCTCGGGAGTCAGGTCGTCGCCCTGCAAGCGCACGCCCTTGGTCATCGTCACATAGCTGGCGTGGAACACGCCCGCGCCCGCGCCGACGATCGCGTTCGAAGGCGCGTCCTGCGAAACCAGATAGAGCGCGGCCGGAGCCACAGCCTCGGGTTTGAACAGCGCGAAGGCGGCTTCGGGGAAAATGTCCTCGGTCATGCGGGTGCCCGCGACCGGAGCGATGGTGTTGACCCGAACATCGTATTTCGCGCCCTCGAGATAGAGCGTCTTGGTGAGCCCCGCGAGGCCAAGCTTGGCCGCGCCGTAATTCGCCTGGCCGAAATTGCCGAACAGGCCGGTCGAGGATGCGGTCATCAGGATGCGGCCGTAATTCTGGTCGCGCATCGTGTCCCACACTGCCTTGGTGCAGTTCGCCGATCCGTTCAGATGGACATCGACAACGAATTTGAAATCCTCGGGCTCCATCTTGGCGAAGCTCTTGTCGCGCAGGACGCCGGCATTGTTGATGAGGATATGGACGCTGCCGAAGCGTTCCTTGGCCTTGGCGACCATTTCGACCATCTGGGCATAATCAGTGACGCTGCCGCCGTTCGCCATCGCCTCGCCGCCCATCGCCTCGATTTCCTCGACGACCGTGAGTGCGGCGTCCGACTGACCAGTACCGTCGCGCGATCCGCCAAGGTCATTCACCACGACTTTCGCTCCGCGGCGCGCGAGCTCGAGCGCATAGCTGCGGCCCAGCCCACCGCCTGCGCCGGTGACGATCGCGACGCGGTTGTCGAAACGGATGGACATGGATTTGCGCTCCCCAGTGAATGTTTCGGCGCTTCCTAGGGGAGTTCGGCGCACAAAAAAAGCGGGGTGCCGCTGATGGGCACCCCGCCTTATTTCGTTGCCCGTGCTCCCGCGAAGGCGGGAGCCCGGTGGCTCAAACGATGTCGCTTGCTACCCTGAATTCCCGCCTGCGCGGGAATACGGGATGTTCAGATCAACGACCGCCGGGATTGCGGCACTTGTCGGTCTGACCGCGCTTGCACACCGGATATTCGGCGAGCGGGGCGGGGGCGGGATAGGCTTGGTCGGGTGACGGTCCGGGCTGAAAGATCACCTGCTGTCCGGCCATCGGGCTGCCCGACAGCGGCGGGGCAGAGGGCTGATAACCGCCAGTGGGATCGCCTGCGGGCGCATTCGCCATCGGCTGTTGCGCGGGCTGCTGCATCGGCTGCGACGCCGGCGGTGTCGTCTGCGCGGGCATCGGAGCGCCGGTGGGCGCCTGCTGCGACATGGGCGGCGGCGGGGCGTCCTGACCGGGAGCGGGATTTGTCGTGGTCCCTGCCGGCTGTTCGGTCATCGTATCCTGTTCGGGCATGTCCTGGGCGATTGCAGGGGTGCCCATTGCCAGCACGGCGGCCAAAGCGATCAATTTCATGGCGTAACTCCTGGACTCGTTACGGGGTCAACGCAGTTGCGCTGGCCCTCTCAACGAGCGGAGCCGCGAATCTATCCCTCACTCCCGTAACGGCTGGTCGCCGCCAGCGCTCAATCCCCCGCGTCGAGCGCGTATCCGGCGGATCGCACGGTACGGATGATGTCGCGCGTGCCGTCGATGTTGATGCCCTTTCGCAGGCGGCGGATATGCACGTCCACCGTGCGAAGCTCGATGTCCGAGCCATGGCCCCAGACCGCATCGAGCAGCCGTTCGCGCGAGAATACCCAGCCGGGATGTTCGAGGAAATGCTTGAGCAGCCGAAACTCGGTGGGGCCGAGTTGCAGCGTCTTGCCGGCGCGTTTCACCTTGTGCCCGACGGTGTCCATTTCGATGTCGGCATAGTTAAGCCCTTCGCCCGCCAATGCGGGGCGGACGCGGCGGAGCACGGCCTGGACGCGCGCGACCAGTTCGCGCGGCGAGAACGGCTTGGTGACGTAGTCGTCGGCGCCGGTTTCCAGCCCCCGCACGCGGTCCTCTTCCTCGCCGCGCGCGGTCAGCATGATGATCGGCACGTTGGCAGTTTCGGGCGCGCGGCGCAGGCGGCGGCAGACCTCGATCCCCGACAGCCCCTCGACCATCCAGTCGAGGAGCACGATGTCGGGCGTCGCTTCCTTGGCGAGCAGCAAGGCTTCCTCGCCATCGGGGGTGTGGGTGACCGCGAATTCCTCGCGCTTGAAATGATAGGTGAGGAGTTCGGCGAGTGCCGCGTCATCCTCGACCAGCAACATTCTCGCCTGCATGATGGTTTATTCCTTCAACGGGTCGATGACGTCGCCCTGGTCGCGGTCGCCCAGATGCTCGCCGGTCGCGGTGTAATAGACCATCTCGGCGACGTTGGTGGCGTGGTCGCCGACACGTTCCAGATTCTTGGCGATGAACAGCATGTGCGCCGCCTGGCTGATCGAGGCGGGGTTCTCCATCATGAAGGTAACCAGCGTGCGGAAAATCGAATTGTAGAAATCGTCGACCGCGCGGTCCTGTTCGCAAACCCGGCGTGCAGCGTCCGCGTCGCGCGCGGCAAAGGCGTTGAGCACGTCGCGCACCATATCGTTGGCCATCGTCGCCATTGCAGGCAGCAGCGACAGCGGCTCGATCACGTTCTTGCCGTCGATCGCCTTCACCCGCTTGGCGATGTTCTTGGCATAGTCGCCGATGCGCTCAAGGACGCTGGCGATCTTAAGCGCGGCGACGACTTCGCGCAGGTCGTCGGCCATCGGCGCACGCAGCGCGATGAGGCGGACGGCGAGCCGCTCGACCTCTGCCTCCAGCGCGTCGATCCGCTTGTCGCCCGCGACGACTTCCGCCGCTGCGTCGAGATCGTGCCGCTTCAGCGCGTCCATCGCATTGTCGATCGCCTCTTCGGCAAGCCCGCCCATTTGCGCGAGAAGCCCACGCAGATGGCCGATATCCTCGTCGAACGCCTTTACCGTATGCTCGTTCATATGCTCGTCCTCAGCCGTAACGGCCTGTGATGTAATCTTTGGTGCGTTCCTGGCGCGGATTGGTGAAAATCTCTGACGTGTCGCCATATTCGACCAGATGGCCGAGGTGGAAGAACGCGGTCTTCTGGCTGACGCGGGCGGCCTGCTGCATGTTGTGCGTCACGATCACGATCGCATATTTGCCGCGCAGTTCGTGGATCAGTTCCTCGATCTTGGCGGTGGCGATCGGGTCGAGTGCCGAACAGGGTTCGTCCATCAGGATGACTTCGGGATCGACCGCGATGGCGCGGGCGATGCACAGCCGCTGTTGCTGACCGCCCGACAAGGCGGTGCCGCTGTCGTGCAGGCGATCCTTGACCTCGTCCCACAGCCCCGCGCGCTTCAGCGAGCGTTCGACGATCGCCTCCAGATCGCCCTTCGATCCCGCCAGCCCGTGGATGCGCGGGCCATAGGCGACGTTTTCGAAGATCGATTTTGGGAAGGGGTTGGGCTTCTGAAACACCATGCCGACACGCGCGCGAAGCTGCACCACGTCCATGTCGCGCGAATAGATATCCTCACCGTCGAGCGTGATTTCGCCCTCCACCCGCGCGATCGGGATGGTGTCGTTCATCCGGTTCAGCGTGCGCAGAAAGGTCGATTTGCCGCAGCCCGACGGGCCGATGAAGGCGACGACATTGTCCATGTCGACGTCGATCGAGACGTCCCGAATCGCGCGCTTGTCGCCGTAGAAGACGTTGACGCCGCGCGCCTGCATCTTGGGATGCGTCACCGGCTGGGGCGCTTCTGCGGCCGGCGGGTTGTGAGTCATTTCATTCATTACCAGCGGGTCTCGAAACGGTTGCGGAGATAGATGGCGACGGCGTTCATCGCCAGCAGGAACACCAGGAGCACGATGATCGCGGCGGAGGTCTTTTCGACGAAGCCGCGGCTGACCTGATCCGACCAGAGGAAGATCTGCACCGGCAGCACGGTCGCAGGGTCGAACACCCCGCCCGGCGGGGTCGCGATGAAGGCGCGCATGCCGATCATGAGCAGCGGTGCGGTTTCGCCCAGCGCGCGCGCCATGCCGATGATCGTGCCGGTCAGGATTCCGGGAAGCGCGAGCGGCAGGACGTGGTGAAATACGACCTGGATACGGCTGGCGCCGACGCCGAGTGCGGCGTCGCGGATCGACGGCGGCACCGCCTTGATCGCGTTGCGCCCGGCGATAACGATGACGGGCATGATCATCAGCGCCAGCGTCATGCCGCCGACCAGCGGCGCGGATCGCGGCAGGTTCATGAACGACAGGAATACGGCAAGCCCCAGCAAGCCGAAGATGATCGAGGGCACCGCCGCCAGATTGTTGATCGACACCTCGATCAGGTCGGTCCAGCGGTTCTTGGGCGCATATTCCTCTAGATATATCGCCGAGAACACGCCGATCGGAAACGCGATCAACAGCGTGATGAGCATCGTCAGGAGCGAACCCTTGAGCGCGCCCCATATGCCCACCGCGGTCGGATCGGTGGCGTCCGAACCGGTCAGGAAATCCATGTTGAACCCGTTCGACAGCACGCCGTTCGCTTTCAGCCGCGCGGCGGCGCTGGTGGCGTCGGGGTCGTTGCCGTCGCCCTTTGCCGCGAGCGCGATGCGTGACGAGGCGGGCACGTCGATCGACACGCGCTTGCCCAGGATCGACGGGTCGGACTTGATCGCCGAACGCACCGCGATCCACGCGCTGTCGGAGATATAGTTCGCGCCGTCCTCGCCGAACGCGGCGATGGCGGCGACCGTCACCTGTTCCTGCAACCCCGCGCTCGCCAGCGCCAGATCGGCGCCTGCATCGTCGAGCTGGTCGGGGCTGACTTCGAGCGCGAGCGCCGGGAAATCGATCGGCAGCGCGACTTCGGCACGCTGGAACCCGCCGATCCCCTGCCACAACATGGTGACGAGCAGGAAGGCGAGGAATCCGGCCGATCCGACGACCGCGGCCAAACCCCACAGGCGGAAGCGGCGTTCCTTGGCATAGCGCGCACGAATGCGCTTCTGCATGACGTCGGTCTTCCAGTTGGTGGGGGCGCGCGCCGCCGGTTCCTGGGGGCCAATGGGAAGCTCGGGGACCAGACTCTCACTCATAAGCTTCACGATATTTTTTGACGACGCGCAGCGCGACGATGTTGAGGACGAAGGTGATGGCGAATAGCGTCAGGCCGAGCGCAAAGGCTGCCAGCGTCTTGGGGCTATCGAACGCGGTTTCGCCGGTCAGCAGATCGACGATCTGCTTGGTGACGGTGGTCGCGCTCTCCATCGGGTTGAGCGAAATGGTCGCCGCGCCCGATGCGGCCATGACGACGATCATCGTCTCGCCGATCGCGCGGCTGACTGCGAGCAGGACGCCCGCGACGACGCCGGGAAGGGCGGCGGGAAGCAGCACCTTCTTGATCGTCTCCGATGTCGTCGCCCCCATCGCCAGGCTGCCGTCGCGCATCGCGGTAGGGACGGCGGCGATCGAATCGTCGGCCATCGAGGACACGAACGGGATGATCATGATGCCCATGACGATGCCCGCGGCCAGCGCGCTTTCGCTCGACGCATAGGTATAGCCGAGCGACACGGCGAGATCTCGGATGAACGGCGCGACGGTCAGCGCGGCGAAATAGCCATAGACGACGGTCGGCACGCCCGCGAGGATCTCGAGGATCGGCTTCATCCAGGTGCGGACGCGCGGCGGCGCATATTGCGTCAGATAGATCGCGCTCATCAGCCCGAACGGGATCGCCACCAGCATGGCGATCACCGCACCGATGAAGAAGGTGCCCCAGAACAGCGGCACCGCCCCCAATGTCTCGCCCGGATCGTCGGCGCGGATCACCTGTGGGGACCAGTTCGTCCCGAACAGGAAGTCGGTGATCGGCACCATCTGAAAGAAGCGGAAACTCTCGAACACCAAGCTCAGGAAGATGCCGAGCGTCGTCAGGATCGCGATCAGCGAGGCGACCAGCAGCAGGATCATCACCGCGCGTTCGAACCGGGTGCGGGCACGGAAATCGGGTTTCACGCGGGTAAAGGCGAACAGGCCGAACGCGAAGGACAGGATCAGCGCGATCCCCGTGCCCATCCAGTTGTAGCGCGAGATTGCGGCGTCATAGGCAGGCGCGAGCGCTTCGGATTCGGGGTAGAAGGCACCGAAGCTGCGTCCCTCGGCGATGCTGCGCGCTTCGGCGAGGATGGTGTCGCGCTCGAAGCCGAACGCGGGAAGCTGCGCGGCGGCGGGCGACTGGAGCACCTGTTCGGTGACCAGCGACGGGTTGAGCGATCCCCAGACGACGAGGAAGATCAGCGCCGGGACCACCGCCCAGGTCGCGACGTACCAGCCATGCTGACCCGGCAGCGAATGCAGCCGCCTGGTATTGCCGACGCGCGTGAAGCGGGCGGCGCGCGCCCGCGCCGTCAGCCATGCGATCAGGCCCAGGCCCAGGATCATGAAAAGAAGGGCGAAGATATTCACGGGTTCGGACCGGAGCCTTTTAACGATGCGTCGGGGCAGGGGCGGTGGCGCGCCTTACTGTTCCAGATCGGCCTTGGTAATCACGGTCTGCGCATCGATGATGCCTTGCGAACGCTGGCGCGCCTCGGCGCCGCTGGCAATCATGCCGCGCCGCGTCAGCGGGCCGTCATCGCCCCAGGCGCTGGCATAATCGGCCAGGAATTCGGGGATGCCGGGCACCGCCTTCATATGCTGTTTCTTGACGTAGAGGAACATCGGACGCGCGCCGGGATATTGGCCGCCGGCGATGGTCTGATAGGTCGGCTCCACACCGTCGATGGCGACGCCCTTCAGGCGGCTGGCATTTTCCTCGAGATAGGAATAGCCGAACACGCCGACCGCGTTCGGGTTGGCGACCAGTTTCTGAACGATCAGATTGTCGTTCTCGCCCGAATCAACATAGACGCCGTCGTCACGGACGCGGGTGCAGAGTTCCTCTGCGCGGTCCTTGTCGGTCTTTTCGATCTCGAGCACTTCGGGATACGCCTCTTCGCAGCCCGGATGCATGATGAGTTCGGCAAGCGAATCGCGCGTGCCGCTGGTCGAGGGCGGCCCCATCACCGAGATCGGAATGGCGGGGAGCGACGGATTGATGTCCGACCACAGCCTTGCCGTGTTGGGCTGGCCCATCGGCTGGGCGGCGAGCGCACGATAGACTTCGGCGCGAGTCAGGCTGAATGCCGGGCCACCGGTCGCGTTGGCCAGCGCGATGCCGTCCAGACCGACCTGGACTTCCATGATCTCGGTCACGCCGTTCTGCGCGCACAGGTCGAA
Source organism: Pseudomonadota bacterium (assembly GCA_023418595.1). Taxonomy (GTDB): domain Bacteria; phylum Pseudomonadota; class Alphaproteobacteria; order Sphingomonadales; family Sphingomonadaceae; genus Sphingomonas. Next base: position 178,602 of record JAEZZI010000006.1, on the reverse strand, counting down.
CTCGCTGGGCGTCATGCGGCGCGATGCGTTGGTCATGTCGGGATGCTGGGGTCCGACGCCTGCGCAGAAGAAGCGGAAGCCGCCGCCGGTTCCGGTCGATTCGATCACCGGCGCCTTCAGCCCGCGCGAATTGACGAATTGTTCGGCGACCGCGGTGGTGAAGGGATAGACGGTCGACGAGCCGACGATCTTCAACTGATCGCGCGAAGCCTGATTACCGCTGCCGCCGCCGCAAGCGGTGAGGGTCAGCGTGGCGAGGGCGGCAAATGCCAGCGGTCGGAACATCGAAGCGATCTCCTGATCGGGGAGCGGTGGGACTCGAAACGTCGGAATGCGCTGTGGCATCCCATCCGGCGCCCCTCTGTTTCAATCAGGTTACGTCTTGATGACAGTGGGTCCGGGTGGGGGCCAAGGGTCGGCCCTTTCAGAGCCAAAGTTCGGGACATCGGGGTCGTCATTGCGAGCGCAGCGAAGCAATCCAGAGACGCGTTTGCCGCCCTGGATTGCTTCGCTGCGCTCGCAATGACGGAAAGAAGGACGACGGCTCCGCGCCCTAACGCGCGGTCGGATCCAGCGGCAGCAGGATCGTTACCGTCGTTCCCTTGCCCGGAATCGAATGGATATCCATCCGCCCGCGATGCCGTTCGACGATGTGCTTGACGATCGACAGGCCGAGGCCGGTGCCGCCCAGCGCGCGGCTGCGCCCCGAATCGACACGATAGAACCGCTCGGTCAGGCGGGGGAGATGTTCGGGTGCGATTCCTTCGCCTTCGTCGCTGACCGACAGGCGCGCCATCTGGCCGTCCCGGGTCAGGCGAATCGTCACCGGGGTTCCGGGGCGACCATATTTCAGCGCATTGCCCACGATGTTGTGGAGTAATTGCGACAGGCGGGGGTAATCGCCCTTCACCGGCGGCACCGCGTCGAGCCGGGTGACGACTTCGCCGCCGCGTTGCCCCTGGGTCGCGGCATATTCGGTGGCGAGGGCCGCGATCATCGCGCCCAGATCGACTGCCTGGTCGGGCTCGCGATATTTCTCCGCCTCGATCCGCGACAGGCTCATCAGATCGTCGACCAGCCGCTGCATGCGGACGGCTTCGTCGTGCATCACCTTCAGGAACCGCGCTCGGGTTTCGGGATCGTCGCCCGCTTCGTCGCCCAATGTCTCGATGAAGCCGAGCAGCGACGCGAGCGGCGTACGCAGCTCGTGGCTGGCATTGGCGACGAAATCGATGCGGATCTTGTCGGTCGCATGCGCGCCGGTCTTGTCCGACAGGTGGACGATCCGCCGCCCGCCGGGGAGCGCGCGCATCCGCATTTCCCAGCGCTGGTCGCGGGTGCCCAGCCCGACCAGATGGACCGAGATATCATCCTGACCGTCGAGCGCGGTGATCAGCCGTTCGGCCGCCGCCGGGTGACGGATGGCGAGGCGCACATCCTCACCGATGACATGGCCGCCCAGCAATGCGCGCGCCGGCGCGTTGGCGGCCAGCACGCGGTTGTCGCCGACGATCAGCACGGGTTCGCCGATCGCCTCGATCGCGTCGGCGATGCGCGGTTCGTCGGCGGTACGCGCAGGGCGCGGGGGAGCGGGGGGCGGCGCGGCTTCCTCTTCGTCGCCGCGAGTGCCCGCCGCCAGCAGCACCGCCGCCGCGCCGCCCACCAGCGCGATCAGCACCGAATCGACATGCGCGCCGAGCAACAGCCCCGCCGCCGAACTTACCCCCACAAGCAGCAGCGCGATGACCGCGCGCAGGCCGAACAATTGCTTCATGCGCCTTTCGTTATCCTGTCGAGCGGTGCGGGGGTAGGGGGATGCGGAGTGGCGGTAACCACGATTTACGGTTGCTCAACCAGGATCGGCGATGAACATAGGCAGCATGAGCGAAATCCAGCCCGATCAAACCGAACCCAACGGCGGCGCGCCGCAACTGGACCGCCGCGCATTGATGCTGGGCGCGGTCAGCGCGTCGGCGGTGGTGTCGATCCGCCCCGCGCTGGCGCAGACCGCCGCATCGGTTTCGACCTGCGAGATTCCGGTTCCCGATCCGGGGCGTGCGGGCAATTACATCGCCGCCGACGGCACGCTGGTTGCCCCCGGCACGCCCGGCGCGGTGCCGCCGGCCGGCCGCGCGTTCAAGGGCGAGGAAGTGCGCGCGGCGCTGAACGGCGGGACGCTTCCCGGCACCGATTACGAACGCAGCCGCGCCTATACCAACTACATCCGGCGGCTTCAGTCGGGGACGAGCGGCTTCACCTGCTACGCCTCGCTCCAGATGCCGCGCGGCTAGGCTTCGTCTATTTCCTCGGAAGGGTGCGGGTGTATCCGCTCATGCGCTCGTTGGATCAGCGGGCGGATGCGAATGCCTAGCCACAGCATTGTCGGCCAGAACATCGTCGCCAGCACGTCATAGGGCGTGTCGTGCCAGCGCCATGATTCATAGACGATCCGGTCAGCGACTTCCTTGCCGAGTGCGGCGATCAATACGATCGTGATCGGCAGCCAGCTGCCCAGCGAACGTCCGCTGATGACGCGCACGATAAGGAATATCGCCATCCCGGCGTGAAGATGCAGGATGGTGTCGGGCAAGCCGGTGCCGTCGCCGATCCAGTTGCTGTAATATTGATACGCCTCACGCATGGCCGCGCGCTACCCGAATTGGCGAGCGATCTCAAATCTCAGGCCGTTGCGTGATCGGGTTGTTTCCGGTCGTCATTGCGAGCGCAGCGAAGCAATCCAGTCCTCAAGATAATGGATTGCTTCGCTGCGCTCGCAATGACGGTTGTTTCCTAAACGAGTTGCACATGAGTTGCGGGTAGTTAGCTTGGGTTGAAGTGGGATAGGGCAAGCGTGTGACGAATGGGGATCAGCGGAATCGATATGCGCGCGTGCCCCTGTCGACGCTGCGGATCGTGCCGCTCGACGCCATGACGCTGATCTATCACCGGGCGTCGGGGCAAACGCATGTAGTGGCGTCGCCGGTGCCGGAACTGATCGAGGTGCTGGACGAAACGCCCTGCGATGTGGCGACCTTGCTCGCGCGGCTGGGCGAGCAATTCGATCTGGGCGATCCCGATGCGGCAGCGTTGGCGGCGCGGCTCGACGAACTGGCCGATGTCGGTCTGGTCGTGCGGGTATGAGATATTCGACGCGACTGCGGATCGGACCTGTCGGGTTTCGCGTGGGTTCGGACTGGCGCGCGCCGATCGAGCAACTCGACCGGCTGTACCGCGATTATCCCAGGCCCGTCGACGGCATCGCCGATTTCAACGTGCGGCTGTTCGCGGCCCGGCCGTGGCGGCGGTTCGTGCGGCCTGCGGTGATGATCGGCGGCGATTACACCATTCCCGATGCGTTGCCGCTGCCGCTTCGGCTGGGCCTGCTGGCGGCGGAAATGGGGATGAATCTCCAGATGGCGCTGGCGCAGCGGCGTTATTTGCTACTCCACGCCTCGGCGGTGGAGCGCGACGGCAAGGCGCTGGTGATGACGGGCGTGTCGGGCGCGGGGAAGTCGACGCTGGCGACCTTGCTGATGGCGCGCGGCTGGCGCTTTATGGGCGACGAATTCGCGCTGCTCGAACCGGATACCGGGCTGATTCACGGGTTTCCCCGACTCGTCAGCCTGAAGAACGAGAGCGTCGGCGTGGTCGAACGCCTGATGCCTGATGCGCGGTTCGGGCCGCTGCTGCCGGGGACGCCCAAGGGCGACATTCGCCACGTCGTGCCCGATGCGCGGGCGATCGCGGCGATGGATGCGCCTGCAAAACCGGCGCTGATCCTGTTCCCGCGCTTCGGTTTTGCCAGCGAGGACCGGCCGGTGCTGCCGAGCGAGATTTTCGTGCGGTTGACCCAGGCGTCAACCAACTATGTCGCGATGGCAGAGCGCGGGTTCGACGCGCTGACGACACTGGTGCAAAGCGTGCCTGCGCGGGCGATCGATTATCCCGATACCGATGCGGCGGTTGCGCTGGTCGAGCGACTGTGGGAGGCGCGGGCGTGAGGCTTCATCTGTTCCGTCGCCCCGGACCCTGCGACGTTGCTCAGGACGGGCTTGTTGCGGGGTCCACACATCCTTTCGAGAAGTGGTCCGTTGTTGCACCGTGGACCCCGGAACAAGTCCGGGGCGACGGATGGTTGCCGGAATGAGCGGCCTGCTCCTCATCCAAGTCCTGCGCGACCCGTCGCTCGCCGAACATCTCGATCCCGAGGGCTGGTCCGCCCTCATCGCCGCCGCGCGCGCCGAGCAGATCGTTGGCACGCTCGCACATCGGCTCGACGGCCTGGCGATGCCCGCCAGCGCCGCGCGCATCCTCGCCGATCATCGCGCGTCTGCCGCCCAAGGTCGCACCGCTGCCTTGTGGGAAGCCGAAATGGCCCGCCGCGCGCTGGCGCCGCTGGGCGTGCCGGTCTTGCTGCTCAAGGGCACCGCCTATGTCGCCGCCGGGCTGAAGGCCGGGCAGGGGCGGTCGATCGGCGATCTCGATATTTTGGTGCCGCGTGATGCGATCGAGGCGGTCGAGGCGGCGTTGCTGGCGGCGGGGTGGGAATGGGTGAAGCCTGATCCCTATGACGACGCCTATTACCGGCAATGGATGCACGAATTGCCGCCGCTGATCCACCGCGAGCGCGACCGGATGATCGACGTGCATCACACGATCCTGCCGCTGACCGCGCGGATCACCCCCGATGCGGAAGCGCTGATCGCCGACAGCGTGATGCTTGAGAACGGGCTTAGGGTGCTGAACCCGGAGGACATGATCTGCCATTCTGTCGCGCATCTATTCGCCGATGGCGATCTGGCGGGGGGATTGCGCAATCTGTGGGACATCCACTGCCTGCTCGACGAATTTGCGGGCGAGGGGTTCGAGGCGAAGTTGACGGAGCGGGCGCGGTTGCATGGGCTGGAGCGAGAGGTGGGTCGGGCGTTTAGGCTCCGAGAAGCACTCTATGGCGGGGGCGGGAAATTGACCGGTGCCGACCGCATCTTCCTGCGCCGCCTCATCGCTCGCGATGGCTGGGGGCGGCAGACGCGCAAGCTGACCGAACTGGCCTTCTATCTCCGCTCGCATTGGTTGCGGATGCCGCCGGCGATGCTCGCGCGACACCTGTGGACCAAATGGCGCAGGGGCCATCGTCCCCAAGGCTGAGCGACCCGCCGCCGGAAGCTATGGAAATGCCCGAACAAACGTGGCAGGGCGCGAACCCGTTGAGGGAGGAATCAGTGTCCACGCGTCCAGTCGCCGCCATCATCCTTGCCGCCGGCATGGGCACGCGGATGAAGTCCGATCTGCACAAGGTGCTGCACCCGATCGCCGGACGACCGATGCTGTTGCATCTGGTGGACAGCGTAGCGTCGCTATCGCCCGAGCGGACCGTCGTTGTCGTCGGCGCGCGGCACGAGCAGGTGGAGGCGGCAGTCGCCCCGCACGGCGTGTTGACCGCGCATCAGGCGGAGCAGCTCGGCACCGGTCACGCGGTCGCGCAGGCGGAAGCCGCGCTGGCCGGCTTCGAAGGCGATGTGCTGATCCTCTATGGCGACGTGCCGCTGGTTTCGGCGGACACGATGCGGCGGATGCTCGACCGGCTGCACGGCGACGACGCGCCCGCCGCAGTGGTGCTGGGTTTTCGTCCGGCAGAACCCGGCGCCTATGGCCGGGTGATCGTCGATCCCGGTTCAGATCGCATCGCGCGGATGGTCGAATACAAGGACGCGTCGGACGCCGAACGCGCGGAAACACTGTGCAATTCCGGTTTGATGGCAGTGGCTTCGTGCGATCTGTTCGCATTGCTTGGCAAGGTCGGCAACGACAATGCGGCGGGTGAATATTATCTGCCCGACATCGTCATGCTCGCGGGTGAAGCGGGGCGCCATGCTGCCGTCATCGAAACGCACGCGACCGAAGTCACCGGCGTCAACAGCCGCAGCGAACTTGCCGCGCTGGAGGGCGAATGGCAGGCGGCCCGCCGCGCTAGAGCCATGGCCGAGGGCGCAACCCTTGTCGCGCCCGATACCGTATGGTTCGCGCATGATACGGTGGTCGGCCGCGACGTGGTGATCGAACCCAATGTCGTCTTCGGCCCCGGCGTGAGCGTGGCCGATGGCGCGACCATCCGCGCCTTCTCGCATCTCGAAGGCGCAAATGTCGGCGCGAATGCCGAAGTCGGTCCCTATGCCCGCCTGCGCCCCGGCGCGGTGCTGGGTGAGAAATCGAAAGTCGGCAATTTCGTCGAGATGAAGAAGGCTATGCTGGGCAAGGGCGCCAAGGCCAATCACCTGAGCTATATCGGCGATGCTGAGGTCGGCGCGGGCGCGAATATCGGTGCGGGCACGATCACCTGCAATTATGACGGCTTCTTCAAATACCGGACGGTAATTGGCGACGGCGCGTTCATCGGGTCCAATTCGGCGCTGATCGCGCCCGTCCATGTCGGCGCAGGCGCGATCGTCGCCGCCGGATCGGTGCTGACCAAAGATGTGGAGGCCGACGCGCTCGCGCTCGTCCGTCCCGAACAGAAATCGAAGCCCGGCTGGGCAATGCGGTTCCGCGACGCGATGACCGCGAAGAAAAAGGGTAGCTGACTTATGTGCGGCATCGTTGGTATTTTGGGGCGCGAATACGTTGCCGATCGCCTGCTCGAAGGGCTGAAGCGGCTCGAATATCGCGGTTATGATTCGGCCGGGATCGCGACGATCCATGACGGCCGGATCGAACGCCGCCGCGCGCAGGGCAAACTCGCCAATCTCGCCAAGAAGCTGTCCGAGGAGCCGCTGCCCGGCACCATCGGCATCGCGCATACCCGCTGGGCGACCCACGGCGCGCCGACCGAGGACAATGCCCATCCGCACCAGGCCGGGCGCGTGACCGTCGTCCACAACGGAATTATCGAGAATTTCAAACCCTTGCGCGACGAACTTGTCGCCGATGGTCGCGAATTCGGCAGCCAGACCGACACCGAAGTCGTCGCCCATCTGATCGACCGCGCTTACGTCGAAACCGGCGACCCGGTGGCAGCGGTTCGCGACGTGCTGCCGCGTCTGCATGGCGCGTTCGCGCTGGCGATCCTGTTCGAGGATCACCCCGAATTGCTGATCGGTGCGCGGCTGGGGTCGCCGTTGGTGGTCGGGCAGGGCGAGGGCGAAAGCTATCTTGGTTCGGACGCGCTGGCGCTGGCGCCACTGACTCAGAAGATCGCCTATCTCGATGAAGGCGACTGGGTCGTGATCCGCCCCGGCGAGACGCAGGTCTATGACGTCGAGAACAATCCTGTCGATCGCCCGATCACGCTGTCGGGCATCACCGGCGCTCTGATCGACAAGGGCAATCACCGCCATTTCATGCAGAAGGAAATCTACGAACAACCGGTCGTCGTCGCCCAGACGCTGCGTTCGTACCTCCGCCCGCTGGAGGCGCAGGTCGCGCTGCCCGACATGGAATTCGACCTGTCCACGGTCGAGCGCGTGGTGATCGTCGCGTGCGGCACGGCGAGTTATGTCGGGATGATCGGCAAATACTGGATCGAGCAGTTCGCGCGGCTGCCGGTCGAGGTCGATGTCGCCTCCGAATATCGTTACCGCGATCCGGTGTTGCTGCCCAACACGCTGGGCGTCGTCGTCAGCCAGTCGGGCGAAACCGCCGATACGCTGGCGGCGCTGCGCCACATGAAGAATGGTGGCGTCACGACCGCGGGGATCATCAACGTCCCCACCAGTTCGATGGCGCGCGAAGTCGATCTGCTGATGCCGACTCATGCCGGGCCGGAAATCGGCGTCGCTTCGACCAAGGCGTTCACTTGCCAGCTCGCGGTGATGGCCGCCCTCGCGGTCAACCTCGCCCGCGCCAAGGGCAAATTGTCCGCCGATGACGAGCGCGACATCGTCGAGCACCTGACCGAAGTGCCCGCCGCGATCAACGCCGCGCTGGGCCATGACGCCGATATCGAGGCGATGGCGCACACCATCGCGGTGGCGCGCGACGTGCTGTATCTTGGGCGCGGTCCGGACTATCCGCTGGCGCTGGAAGGCGCATTGAAACTGAAGGAAATCAGTTACATCCACGCCGAAGGTTACGCGTCGGGTGAAATGAAGCACGGCCCGATCGCGCTGATCGACGAGCAGGTGCCGTTGATCGTCATCGCGCCGTCGGGCCCGCTGTTCGACAAGACCGTGTCGAACATGCAGGAAGCGCAGGCCCGCGGCGCGCAGGTCGTCCTGATCTCCGACGCCGAAGGGCTGGCGCAGGCCGGCGACGACGCGGTCGCAACGATCGAGATGCCCAAGGTCCACCCGCTAATCGCGCCGATCGTCTATGCGGTGCCGGTGCAATTGCTCGCCTATCACGTCGCGGTGGCGAAGGGCACGGACGTCGACCAGCCGCGCAACCTGGCCAAGAGCGTGACGGTGGAATAGCGCGAAAGCCAGAGCCCCCTTCGCTTGAAACGAACAGGGTTGGGGTAGCCACCTTGCTGTAATTTCGATCGCGTATCGGTTCCCGGAACCGGCCAGACGGCTTGGTGTTTTCCCTGCAAAGGGAGGACAAGATGAACCGATCATTCTGGCTACTCGCGGCAGCGCCGCTCGCGCTCGCGGGCTGTGCAATGGGAATGGCCGATACCGCGCCGCTTGCTGCCGGACAGGCGGCACCGATCACGGCAGCCGAACGCCAGCAGGGCGCACAGGCCAATGCTGGGCTGATCGCCGAATTCGGCGGCGCCTATAGCGGGCCTCAAGCCGCCTATGTCGAGCGGATCGGACGGCGCGCGGCGGTGCAGTCGGGGTTGTCGCCGGATGCCAACGCGTTCGACGTGACGCTGCTCAACAGCCCGGTGAACAACGCCTTTGCGGTGCCCGGCGGCTATATCTATGCCACGCGCCAGCTCGTCGCGCTGATGAACGACGAGGCCGAACTGGCCGCGGTGCTGGGCCACGAAGTCGCGCATGTCGCGGCGCGCCACAGCCAGCGGCGCCAGTCCGTCACCCAGCGCAACTCGATACTCGGCGCGCTGGGCCAGGCGATCGTCGGCGCGGTTGGTGGCGATTCGGGGCTGGCGGGACTGCTCGGGCGCGGCATCGGCACCGGCGCGCAACTGGCGACGCTCGGTTATTCGCGCGGGCAGGAAACGCAGTCGGACGATCTGGGCATCCAGTATCTGGTGCGCGCAGGCTATGATCCGGCGGCGCTGTCCACCATGCTTGAAAGCCTGGCCGCGCAGAACAGCCTCGACCAGCGGCTGGCGGGCAATGCGCGGACCTTGCCCGAATGGGCGAGCACTCATCCAGATCCCGCATCGCGCATCCAGCGTGCGGCCAATCAGGCGGCGGCCACCGGCGCGGCCGGCACGCGCAACCGCGATGCGTTTCTGACCGCGATCGACGGCATGATGTATGGCGACGATCCGGCGCAGGGCGTGATCGACGGGCGCGATTTCCTGTATCCGACCGGCCGCGTCGCCTTCACCGTGCCGCAGGGCTACACGATGCAGAATGGCGCGCGCGCGGTGACCATCAGCGGGCAGGGCGCGCAGGCGCAGTTCGCGACCGGCAGCTATTCGGGCAATATCGACACTTATGTTCGCAGTGTCTTTTCCGGGCTGACGAGCGGCGGCGCGGCGCCCCAGATCGAGGTGCAGCGCACGACGATCAACGGCATCCCGGCGGCCACCGCCACCGTCCGGGCATCGAGCGGACAGACACCGATCGACGCGTCCGTGGTCGCCTATGCGGTCAGCGGCACCCAGGCCTATCATTTCGTGATCGTCACCGCCGCCGGGCAGGGCGCGGGCGCGCTCGCGCCGATGGCGCAGTCGTTCCGGCGGATGACCGCCAGCGAAGCGTCGGCGATCCGCCCGCGCTACGTCCGCGTTGTAACGGTGGGCAGCGGCGACACTGTCCGCAGCCTGGCGCAGCGCATGGCCTATCCCGACAACCAGCTGGAGCGGTTTCTGGTGCTCAACCGGCTGACGGCGAATGCCCCCCTGCGCGCAGGCGAGCGGGTGAAGATTGTGGCTTACTGAGCGCCGAGCAGCGCGATCAGCACCGGATCGCGGGTGGCGCGGGGATTGGCGCGGATGGCCGCTTCCTCGCGCCCGATCGCACGGAAGATCGCGCTGCTCGCCGACCGCGCCGCGCTGTCGGCCAGCCAGCGATAATCGAAGCCGGTCTGCGCGCCCAGCGCGGCGCTCATGATCTCGAATGCGTCGGACCTCAGCCCACCCGAAAACTCCGGGAACATCGCTTGGACCAGCGCGCCGCCTGTCTGGCGTTCGAGCAGATCGGTCGCCGCGGTCGGCCCGCCGCGCAGCACCGATACCGCATCGGCGATCGTCATCCGTCGCACCGAATCGAGCACGATCGGCGCGGCGCGGTCGGCGGCATCGACCGCGACATCGTTGAGCGCGATCGCGATCTGGCGGCGCACCGCATTGGTCCGAAGCACGGCGGCGAGCACCGCGCCCGAGCGGTCGCCCTCGAACTCCGGGATTTCGATCCGCGTCAACTGGTCGTCATAGAAGCCGCCCGGCTGGATCAGCCGCTGGAACGCGCGCTGGCTCGACAGGATCATCAGCCGCCGCACGCCTTCGTCGAGCGTATAGCCGCCCATCGGCGTCGCGCAGGCGGTGAGGCCAATGATCGGCATCATCGCAGCCAAAGCCATCAACCGGCGGCGGTCGTGCCGCACATCGTCCAACCGTTCCATCGTCCTGCTCCATCATCCTGTGCTGGGCGAAGCGATGGCAAATCCTCGCTTGCCCCGGCGTGAACGATCGTAGGCCGGGGGTTGTGCCATCGCCGGCCCCCCCTAAAACGGGCGCAAATCGAAACGAGGGGATAAGAGGATGAAGCGTTTGAAACTCGCGGTGCTGGCGGGCGCGATGCTGGTGAGCCCGGTGATGGCGCAGCAGACCCCCGCGCCAGAGGTTCGCCAGGTCGGCACCGCGCGGCTGGAAAACGTCCCCGAAATCCCCGCCGATGTGCGCGAGGCCGTCCAGCGCTATCAGAACAGCCGTTCGGCCGAGTTCGAGGATTGGCTGGCCGATGGCACGATGCTGATCCGCACGCGGTTCGGCACGTCGAACCAGCTTCATCATGTCGCCGCACCGGGCGCGAGCCGCCAGCAACTGACCTTCTTCGCCAGCCCCGTCGCGGGCGCGACCGCTATTCCGGGCACCCAGCGCTTCGTGATGACGCGCGACACCGATGGCGACGAGTGGTTCCAGCTCCATGTTCGCGGGCTGACGGGGGATTCCATCCAACTAACCGAGCCGGGTACGCGCAATGGGTCGCCGGTGGTCAGCGAAGACGGGCGGATGCTGGTGTGGACCACCGCGACCAAGGGCAGCGCGGCCTATACGCTCAACGCCGCCGACCTGACCTCGGCCCAGCCGGTCCCGCGTGCGGTCTACAAATCCGACGGCGCGATCGGCGCGAGCGACCTGTCCGCCGACAAACGCCGCGTGCTGTTCACCCGCAGCCTGTCGAACCGCGAAAGCCAGATGTTCGTGCTCGACACCGCGACCGGACGGGCGACGCGGATCGCGCCCGACGCGCCGCCCGCGCGCTATGACAGCCCGCGTTTCCTGGCCGACGGCAAGACCATCCTCGCCATTTCCGACCGCGACAGCGATGTGCGCCGCCTGGTCGAAATCGACATCGCGTCGGGGCGCGAGCGCGTGCTGACTCCCGACCTCAGATGGAATGTCGAGGGGTATGATTTGTCGAAGGGCGGGCGCGTGCTCGCCTATGTCGTCAACGAGGACGGCTTTTCGCGCGTCGTCGTGCAGGACCGCATTACCCGGCGTGCGCTGCCCCAGCCCGAATTGCCGCGAGGCGTCGTCTCGGCCCTCAAATTCTCGCCGGAGGGCGATCGGCTCGCGATCGGCCTGTCCTCGGCGACGTCGGCGGGCGATGTCTGGGCATGGGATGTCGCGGGCGGGGGCCTGACGCGCTGGACCACCTCCGAACTCGGCGATCTCGATCCGGCGGACCTGGCCGAGCCCGAACTGATCCGCTTCAAATCCTTCGACGGCCTGTCGGTCCCCGCCTTCGTCTATCGACCGAAGAACGTGCCTGCGGGTCAGAAAACCCCGGTCATCATGGACATTCACGGCGGGCCGGAGGCGCAGACATTGCCCAGCTGGAATTACGGCGCGCAATATTTCGCCGACACGCTGGGCGCGACCGTGATCCTTCCCAATGTCCGCGGGTCGGACGGCTACGGCAAACGCTATCTCAACCTCGACAATGCGGAGAAGCGCGAGGATTCGGTCAGGGATATCGGCGCGCTGCTCGACTGGATCGGGGCGCAGCCCGATCTCGATGCGTCGAAGGTCGCGGTCTATGGCCAATCCTATGGCGGCTATATGAGCCTGGCGGTCATGACCCATTATTCGGACCGGCTGGTCGGCGGCGTCAATCGCTATGGCATCAGCGATTTCGTGACGTTTCTGGAACGCACCGAAGCCTATCGCCGCGACAATCGCCGCGCCGAATATGGCGACGAGCGCGATCCCGAAATGCGCAAGGTCTTCGCCCGCATCGCGCCGATGGCCAACATCGCGAAGATCACCAAGCCGATGCTGGTGATGCAGGGCGCGACCGATCCGCGAGTGCCGCAATTCGAAAGCGATCAGGTGGTGGCCAAGCTTCGCGCGAACGGAATCGAGACCTGGTATGTGCTGTTCTCCGACGAAGGGCACGGGTTTCAGAAGAAGGAAAACAACGACTTGCGCCGCGAAGTTGAGACAGTGTTTCTGCGGAAGCTCTTTGCGGGGGAGTGAGCGCGTTCGCATCTCTCTCGTCACCCCGGACTTGTTCCGGGGTCCACCGGGCGGCGGGCGTCTCGGGGCGTCGGGAAGGTAGCGCAAGCGGCGTAGTGGACCCCGGAACAAGCGTGGGGTGACGGGGGGGGCGTCAGTCGGCGCAATCCCCGACCGCCGCGAGGACCCGGTCCGCCCATTCCTTTCGACAGATCAGCAAATCCGGCACGCTGGTCGAGCGCGCATTATAAGCGAGCGGCGACCCGTCGATCCGCGAGGCGTGCAGTCCGGCGGCAAGCGCCACCGCGGCGGGGGCGCAATTGTCCCATTGGTGCTGCCCGCCCGAATGGAGGTAAATCTCGGCCTCTCCCAACACCACCGCCATCGCCTTTGCGCCTGCCGATCCCATACCGATCGTCTCCGCGCCGATCATGTCGCGAACCGAAGCACAAAGCTGGCTGGGGCGGCTGCGGCTGACCAGCATGCGCGGGGTGGTAGCGGGCGCGGGCAGGGCGGGCGGCACGTCGCTCGCCAACACGATTCCGCGCGCGGGCAACGCCACCGCGCCGATGGAGGGCGCGCCGTCGATCGCGAGCGCGACATGCACCGCCCAGTCGTCGCGGCCTTCGGCGAACTCGCGCGTGCCGTCGAGCGGGTCGATGATCCATACGCGCCGCGCGCTTAACCGGGTCAGATCATCAGCGGATTCTTCCGACAGAAGGGCATCGTCGGGACGGGCATCGTGCAGCCGGTCGAGGATCAGGCGGTTCGCTTCGGCATCGCCGCGGGCACCCGCGTCCGGGCCGCCGTCACGCTGGATGGCGATGAGCAGCTTCCCCGCTTCCTCCGCGATCGCCGCCGCCAGCCGCGCGTCGGTCACAGGCTGGGCACCCAGGCGCCGACCAGCCGCTCGACGATCATCTCGGCTGCATCCTCGGGCGTGGTTCGCGTCGTGTCGATGCGGATATCGGGGTGCTCGGGGGTTTCATACGGACTGTCGATGCCGGTGAAGTTCTTCAACTCGCCTGCACGCGCTTTCCGGTACAGCCCCTTCACGTCGCGGCGTTCCGCCTCTTCCAATGGCGTATCGACGAAGATTTCCAGAAACTCGCCTTCGGGGAGCATGGCGCGGACCATGTCGCGCTCTGCCCTGAATGGCGAAATGAACGCCGTCAGCACGATCAGCCCGGCATCCGCCATCAGCTTGGCAACCTCGCCGACGCGCCGGATGTTTTCGACCCGGTCGGCGTCGGTGAAGCCCAGATCGCGGTTGAGGCCGTGGCGGATATTGTCGCCGTCGAGCAGGAACGTATGCTTGCCCAGCGCGTGCAGCTTCTTTTCGACCAGATTGGCGATGGTCGATTTGCCGGAACCCGACAGGCCGGTGAACCACAGCAGCGCGGGCGTCTGGCCTTTCTGCGACGCGTGGGCGGCGCGGTCGATTTCGACGGCCTGCCAATGGACGTTCTGTGCGCGACGGAGCGCGAAATTGATGAGCCCTGCGGCGACCGTCGAATTGGTCAGCTTGTCGATCAGGATGAACCCGCCCAGATCGCGGTTCTCGGCATAGGGCGCGAACGGGATCGGGCGGTCGGTATAGACTTCGGCTACCCCGATATCGTTCAATTCGAGCGTCTTGGCCGACAGCGTCGCCATCGTGTTGACGCACATGACATGCTTTGGCGGCTGGATCGTCGCGCTGACGGTGCGCGTCCCCGATTTCAGCCAGTATGCGCGGCCCGGCAGCAGCGCGTCGTCGGCCATCCACACGATCGTCGCTTCGAACTGGTCGGCGACTTGCGGCGGATCGCCGGCGGTCGCGATCACGTCGCCGCGCGAACAGTCGATCTCGTCGGTCAGGGTGAGGGTTACCGACTGGCCCGCGCTGGCCTCCGGCAGATCGCCGTCGAAGGTGACGACGCGATCGATCGTCGACGTGCGCCCCGACGGCAGCACGCGGATCGCGTCGCGGGGCTTGACGGTGCCGCTGGCGATCAGCCCGGCAAACCCGCGAAAATCGAGATTGGGACGATTGACCCATTGCACCGGCATCCGAAACGGTCCCGCGCGTGCCGCATCGCGCGCGACCTCGACGCACTCGAGGTGGTCGAGCAGTGCGGGACCGGTGTACCAGGGGGTGGCATCGGATTTGGCGGTAATGTTGTCGCCGCCAAGCCCGGAAATCGGAATCGCGGTGAAATCGGCGATGCCGATGCTCGCGGCAAAGACACGGTAATCCGCGACGATCGCGTCGAAGCGCGCCTGGTCATAGCCGACCAGATCCATCTTGTTCACCGCCAGCACGATGTTGCGGATTCCGATCAGGTGCGCGAGATAGCTGTGCCGCCTCGTTTGGGTCAGCACACCCTTGCGCGCATCGATCAGGATGACGGCAAGGTCTGCGCCCGACGCGCCGGTCACCATGTTGCGCGTATATTGTTCGTGCCCCGGCGTGTCGGCGACGATGAACTTGCGCTTTTCGGTCGCGAAGAAGCGGTAGGCGACGTCGATGGTGATGCCTTGTTCGCGCTCGGCGGTCAGGCCATCGACCAGCAGCGCGAAATCGATCGCCTGGCCTTGGGTGCCGACGCGTTTGCTATCGGCTTCGAGCGCAGACAACTGGTCTTCGAAGATCTGCTTCGAATCGTAGAGCAGCCGCCCGATCAGCGTCGATTTGCCGTCATCGACCGATCCGCAGGTGATGAAGCGCAGCAGCGATTTGCGCGAATGTTGGGCGAGATAGGCGTCGATGTCGGACGCGATGAGCGCGTCGGGACGATAGGCAGTCATCAACCCTTCCCCCATCGAGGGAGGTGGCAGCGCAAAGCGCTGACGGAGGGGGCGAGCCACGAAGGACGGCGCTTGCGGCTAACCCCCTCCACCATGCTGCGCATGGTCGCCTTCCCCCGATGGGGAAGGAATGAACAGGACGCACCCATCAAAAATACCCCTCCTGCTTCTTTTTCTCCATCGACCCGTCGCCCGCATCGCGATCGATCGCGCGGCCCTGGCGTTCGGAGGTCGTGGTCAGCAGCATTTCCTGGATCACCTGGCCGAGTGTAGACGCCTCGCTCTCGACCGCGCCGGTCAGCGGATAGCAGCCCAGCGTGCGGAATCGGATCGAACGCTCCACTGGCACCTCGCCGGGCGCCAGCCGGAACCGATCGTCGTCGACCATCAGCAGCATCCCGTCGCGCTCGACGGTCGGGCGCGGGGCGGCAAAATACAGGGGCACGATCTCGATCCCTTCGCGCAGGATATACTGCCAGATGTCGAGTTCGGTCCAGTTGGACAGCGGGAACACGCGGATGCTTTCCCCCTTGGCCTTGTGCGCATTGTAGAGATGCCAGAGTTCGGGCCGCTGCGCCTTGGGGTCCCAGCGATGGCTGGCTGATCGGAATGAGAAGATGCGCTCCTTTGCCCGGCTCTTTTCCTCGTCGCGCCGCGCGCCGCCGAACGCCGCGTCGAAACCGTATTTGTCGAGCGCCTGTTTCAGCCCCTCGGTTTTCCACAGATCCGTGTGGAGGCTGCCATGATCAAACGGGTTGATGCCGCGCTCGATTGCTTCGGGATTCTGGTGGACGATGAGTTCCATGCCCGCATCCGCCGCCGCCTTGTCGCGCAAGCGATACATATCGCGGAACTTCCAGGTCGTATCGACGTGCATCAGCGGGAAGGGCGGGGAGGCCGGATAGAATGCCTTCTTGGCCAGGTGCAGCATCACCGCCGAATCCTTGCCGACCGAATAGAGCATCACCGGACGCGTCGCCTCGGCCACCACCTCGCGCAGGATGTGGATGCTTTCGGCTTCGAGATCGTCGAGATGCGTCGGCTGGGCGGCCAAGGGATGCTCCGGTTCGCAGGCGTGATTGCCACCCGCGTCCAAGAGCATATCGCCCGCGCGCGCCAAAGCCGCAAAAACTTTGGCGCGTCAAAGATCGGTTAGTTCAGCGCGCTCAATTCCGCTCGAAACGAACGGGGTAGGGGCGATCAATCCGCGGTCGGTGCCACCGGATCGCCAGTAGTTCCCCGCCCAACGCTCGAATAGGCGAAGCCCGCGCGCGTCACTTCGTCCTCGCGATAGATGTTGCGCAGATCGACCAGCACCGGCTGTTCCATCTTCGCCTTCAACCGCGACAGGTCGAGCGCGCGGAAGGCGTTCCATTCGGTCACGATCACCACCGCCGACGCGCCCTCGGCGACGTCATAGGCATGATCGCAATAGGTGATGTCGGGCATCACTGCCCTGGCCGCTTCCATGCCTTCGGGATCGTAACCGCGCACGACGGCCCCCGCGTCCTGCAACGCCTGTACGATGGCGATGGCAGGCGAATCGCGCATGTCATCGGTGTTCGGTTTGAAGGTGAGGCCGAGCACGCCGATGGTCTTGCCGCGCACGTCGCCGCCGGCCGCGGCGATCACCTTGCGCGCCATCGCCCGCTTGCGGGTGTCGTTGACCGCGACCGTGGTCTCGATCAGGCGGATGGGCGCGCCATTATCCTCGGCGGTCTTGACCAGCGCGAGGGTATCTTTGGGGAAGCACGATCCGCCATAGCCCGGCCCTGCGTGGAGGAACTTGGACCCAATGCGGTTGTCCAGCCCGATGCCGCGCGACACGTCCTGGACGTCGGCGCCGACCTTTTCGCACAGATCCGCGATTTCGTTGATGAAGGTGATCTTCATCGCAAGGAATGCGTTGGCGGCATATTTGATCAGTTCGCTGGTCCGGCGGCGCGTGAACAGCAGCGGCGACTGGTTGAGGAACAGCGGGCGATACACCTCGGTCATCGGTCCGCGCGCCCGGTCGTCCTCGATCCCCACCACGATGCGGTCGGGGCGCTTGAAGTCCTCGATCGCGGCCCCTTCGCGCAGGAATTCGGGGTTGGAGGCGACCGCGAAGTCCGCGTCGGGGTTTTCCTCGGCGATGATCCGCTCGACCTCGTCGCCGGTGCCAACCGGCACGGTCGATTTGGTGACGACGACGGTGAAGCCCTTCAGCGCTGCACCGATCTCGCGCGCGGCGGCATAGACATAGGAGAGGTCGGCATGGCCATCGCCGCGCCTCGCCGGGGTGCCAACGCCGATGAACACCACCTCGGCTTCGCTCACCGGCCCGGCCAGCTCGGTCGTGAACGACAGCCGCCCCGCCGCAACATTGCGCGCGACCAGTTCGTCCAGCCCCGGCTCGTAGATCGGAATCCCGCCCGCGTTCAGCTTGTCGACTTTGGTCGAATCCTTGTCGACGCACACCACGTCATGCCCGAAATCGGCAAAGCACGCGCCCGACACCAGGCCGACATAGCCCGAACCGATCATCACGATACGCATGGATATTCCTTCATTGTGGCGTTCGCGCCGGGATTGCGCGCCACGCCTTATCCGCGACGCTTGCGGCTAGGCAAGCGGGGCGCTGCTTCGCGCAAAGGAAAAGCCGAACCAGAGGCCGGCTTCGCGTCCGTTTTCAGAAGGTTTAGGGCGCCCGACCCGCCGGCCGACGATCGTCACGATCGCTGAGCCGTCAGGCCGGACGCAGTCGGGTTACCAGGGACGCAGATCGTCGCTGTATTCCCGGAAGAAGATCGACAACATATTTTTTCTCCCAAGCGCGCTTGTCGCGCAGGGCATTGTTTAATGAAATTTTTACCATCGGACAATCGTTACGTCGGCGGTTCGTGTCCCGCAGGGGAACGCGACATGGTGAAACTTAACCCTTCCTTCAGCGCGGACCTCTAGATTGCCGTTCATGGTCGCCAGAGATGCAACCGGTGCAGTCGGCAAACGGCTTGGCAAATCGCACGACGAAGTCGATCGGGGCGAGCGGGCGGCGCGCGCGGCGTTATCCGCCGACCCGCGACGCGCAGAGCGGTTCGAGATGCACCGCGACAAGTCGTCGGGTGCTCCGCGGCTGATCGTTCCGCGGCGCACCTGGCGCGCACTGATCCTGTGCGAACTCAACAACTTCCAAACCCTTCGCCGTCATATCGGATTGCCGAGAGCGGACGCGCTGCTCGGCGACATCGCCGAGCACGTCATGTCGGTCGCCCCCGGCGTTCGGTTGTCGGCGGCAGGACGCGCCGTGCTCGAAATCGCGTTCGAAGCCGACAGTTTCGACTGGTGCGAAACGCTGGTCGCGGCGTTGCGCTGCCGCTTTGCCGAACCGTTCGACATCGACGGCGAATCCTATCCGCTCGACCTGCGCTTCGGCGGTGCAGCCGTCACCGGGCACGACCGCGAGGAAGTCCGACTGGCCGAGGGCGCCGAAGCGGCGCTGCGCCAGGCCGAATATGACGGCACCGATGTGATTCGCGACCTGACGCTCGAATCGGGCAGTTTCGATTCGCTGACCCTGATGCGCGAGTTGTCGGGGGCGATCCGGTCGGGACAGATGTTCCTGCAATATCAGCCCAAGGTGCATGTCCGCCGTCAGGAAGTGGCAAGCGTCGAGGCGCTGGTGCGCTGGCAGCATCCCGATCGCGGACTGATCCTGCCCGGCGATTTCATCCAGGTCGCCGAACAGGCCGGACTGATCGACGACCTTACCCGCTGGACACTGGCCCAGGCGATTGCCGACCAGCGGATCATGGCGGCGGACGGGCACATCCTGACCGTGTTCCTCAACATATCGGGCGTGCTGCTCGCCGATCGCGGGTTCGTCGATGCGGCGTGCCGCATGATCCGCGAGAGCGGCGCGCGGCTGGGGTTCGAGATCACCGAGACCGCGGTCATCAAGGAACCCGAAAAGGCGATCGAGCATCTCGAGATGCTGGCGCAGATGGGGGTTCAGATCGCGATCGACGATTATGGCGCCGGGTTGTCGAGCCTCGCCTATCTGAAGAAGCTTCCCGCCAGCGAACTCAAGATCGACAAGGGATTCGTGCTGCAATTGACCAGCAGCAACCGCGATCCCCTGATCGTGCGATCGACCATCGACCTGGCGCATGCGCTCGATATGGAAGTGACTGCCGAGGGCGTCGAGACTCCCGCCGCGCTGGCGCTGCTCAGCGTCATGGGGTGCGACATGGTCCAAGGCTATCTGCTCGGGCGCCCGGTGGGGCTGGAGGCGTTCCGGCAATATCTGGCCGACGAACGTCATCTGAGCGCGGTCGCGAGCGGCAGGCCATCGTTCCACCGTCCCGAAACATTCTGGAAGCGCGCCTGAACCTCTGGCTTTAGGGCGGGCTTAACGCTTGTCGGATAAGTTGGGACCGGATGCAG
This sequence comes from Pseudomonadota bacterium, assembly GCA_023418595.1. Taxonomy (GTDB): domain Bacteria; phylum Pseudomonadota; class Alphaproteobacteria; order Sphingomonadales; family Sphingomonadaceae; genus Sphingomonas. The sequence goes on along the minus strand of JAEZZI010000006.1, from coordinate 158,633 downwards.
CACCGGATCTCCTTTGCGAAACTGATCGTCGTCAGCCTCTGGCTGGCGCTTTTCGCGCATCCGGCGTCGGCGCAAAGGGGCGGTAGATCTTCCTTCGATGCCGTCGTTTCGACTGCAAATCAGAATATGGTCGCCGACCCGAACATCGCGTTCGAAGCCAGCACAGCCGCCGAAAGATTGGCGACGAACGGCAATCAACGGGCGACTGCGCTCTGGTTGCAGGCGGAATCGCTGCTTCGTCTCAAACGTGCTGGGGAAGGATTGTCGCGGATTGTTCGCGCGTCCGAATTGCTTAGCCGCGACGATGCAGAAGCCGAACTGAAGGCAAATGTCCTACTGACCCGGGGTGGCATAGACGTCGAAACCGGCCGGATTGCGGATGCCCTGAAACATTATCAACAAGCCTATCGGCTGTTCCAGTCATCGGAAAACCCGCGCAAGCAGGCGATCACACTGATTGTCATCGCAGACCTGTTCAAACAAGGCAGCGATTTCGAATCGGCGCTGCGCTACTATCAGCGGGCTTATGACGCCTATCAGGGCGACCCAGTATTCACGGTGTCGCTGGTGAACAATCGCGCGAATTTGCTCAACGATATGCAACGGTTTGATGAGGCCGTCGCCGAATATCGCGTGGCGCTCCGACACGCCGAACAGGTCGAGAATAATTACTGGCGCGCGCACATCCTTGCCAATCTCGCGCGCTCTCAGGCGTTTGCCGGTGACCTTGACGGTGCCCGCACATCGATTTCGCAAGGCATGCAACAGGCGGCGCGACCGGGTGGTGAACGCGCCCTCGACGATTTGCGGGTCGTCGAGGCGCTGGTGGCGCTGCAGGCCGGAGATGTCGCGGCTGCACGGATGCATATCGAGCGGCGGTTCGCAGGCGTCGATCTGGCGGCGACCACTCTCGGTGTCCGTCCTGCTCACCGCATCGCCTATACCGTTTATGCACGCAGCGGAAATAGCGCTCGCGCTCTAGCGCATCTTGAAGCCTTGCGCCGCCTGGACGATCAGACCAATCGCATCGCGACCTCGACCAGTGCCGCCTTGATGAGTGCGCGGTTCGATTTTGCCAATCAGGAACTGCGGATCGCCAATCTGAAGGCCGAGGAATTGCGGCGCAATGTCGCGTTCGAACGGTCGCGGACCCGGCTTCAACAGACGGTCTTTGCGGTTGCGGCCTTGGGCACGCTGCTGGTGTTCGGGTTGCTCGGATACAATCTGTACGTGACGCGCCGCAGCCGGAACGACATCCGCGCCGCGAATGCCGAACTGGAACAGACCAACCTCCGCCTCGAAAAGGCGCTGGCCGCCAAGACCGAATTCCTGGCGACGACCAGCCACGAAATCCGCACGCCATTGAACGGCATTCTCGGCATGACGCAGGTGATGCTCGCCGACGGGTCGGTGTCGGGGCGCCTGAAGGACCGGATCGATATCGTCCATGGCGCCGGGCTGACGATGAAGGCGCTGGTCGACGATATTCTCGACGTGGCCAAGATGGAGACCGGGCACCTGTCCGTATCGATGGAGCCGACCGATCTGCACGCGACGCTCGGCGAGGTGACGCGGATGTGGGAGGAACAGGCCCACGCCAAGGGGTTGGCGTTCCTGCTCGATTCGAGCGGCGCGCCGCGCTGGATCGAAACCGATCCCGGTCGTTTGCGCCAGATCGCGTTCAACCTGCTCGCCAACGCGCTGAAATTCACCGAGAGCGGTGGCATCACCATGCGCGTCAAGCAGCGTGGCGAGGGCGATGACGCGCGGCTGCTGATGGCGGTCCGTGACACCGGTATCGGGATCGCGGCAGACAAGCAGGGCGATATTTTCGAATCGTTCAGACAGGTTGATTCGGGCACGACGCGCAAATATGGCGGGACGGGACTTGGCCTGGCCATCTGTCGCAATCTGGCGCGCGCGCTGGGCGGCGACATAACCGTGGACAGCATCGAAGGCGAAGGCTCGACCTTCACCCTCGACATCCCCCTTCGTCCGGCGGTCGCGCCCGACGGCGTCGAACAGGAGGTCGAGGGCGGCGTGCTGCTGATCTTCGATCGCAACCCGATCAACCGGTCGATGCTGCGCACCCTGCTGGAGCCGCGCGCGGGACATGTCCGCTTTGCAAACGACGTCGATGACGCGGTTCGCATCCTGATGGGCGGCGGGGTCAGCCATATGCTGATCGATGATGGCAGCGTGCGCGGCGGACAGGCCGACCCGATCGCGCTGATCGGCAAGGTGACGGCGGCCGCCGCCAATGCCGGGGCACGCAGCGCGGTGCTATGGAAAGCGCCGAGCGACGAGGATCGGTCGCGATTGCGGGAAACCGCACTCGACATCGTCATCGCAAAGCCCGTCGCGGGCGCGGCGATGGCCGACGCACTGTTCGGCGCAAACGGAAAACCGCCTCTTGTTTCGCAAGCGGCATAGAGCGATAGGCGAAGCGGTGCTATGCTTCGCGGCGCATCGGCGACGCACCTACGGAAGGCTCAGGCGTTGAATATCCTGTTCATCGAAGATGACCCGATGAACCGCCGTGTCGTTCGCGACATGCTGGATGTGGCCGGCGCTTCGATGGCCGAGGCTGCGAGCGCCGAAGAGGGGCTGGCGCAGATCGACGCCCAGGATTTCGATTTCGTGCTCGTCGATCTGCGGATGCCGGGGATGGACGGGTTCGAAGCGATCGGCCGCATTCGCGCGCGCACCGATTCGAAAGCGGGAATCCCGATCGTCGTGGTAACGGCGGATGCGGCGGTCGACCTCAAGGAGCGCTGCCTGAAACTGGGCGCGGACGAGGTGTTGTTCAAACCGGTCGCGATGGACCAGTTGTTCGACGCGATCGGACGCATCCTTGCGCGTCGTGCGGGCGACGACGGGATAATCGGCTGAGGATCGGACCCTTCCGCGCTTGAAATCCCGGCAACCTGCTGATAGGGCGCGGCCAACGTCGCGGACCTGCGTTCGCGCCGACCCCATTTCTATTTGATTCGTTCGATCTACGAAAAAGACTGGAGCAGTACGGCTTTATGCAAATCATGGTTCGCGACAACAATGTCGACCAAGCGCTGCGCGCGCTCAAGAAGAAGCTGCAGCGCGAAGGCGTCTATCGCGAAATGAAGCTGCGCCGTCATTACGAAAAGCCCAGCGAAAAGCGTGCTCGCGAGCGTGCGGCTGCCGTGCGCCGCGCCCGCAAGATGGAGCGCAAGCGCATGGAGCGCGACGGCGTCCGTTAAGCGCGCCTGACCGGGCGGGCAGGGCGCTACGAATGCGCCTGCCCGCTGGTCCCTCAACCCACCGTTATCACCGAATCGGTCCCGAAGGGGTAGCCATGTCCGTCACCGCCGTTCCGATTCCGCCGACCAAGCGTTCGGTGCTCGCCTGGCTCTGGGTGGGGGTGGCCGCGGCGTTGCTGGCAGCGCTGGCGCTTGCCTATTTCGGGACGCGCGGCGCGGTTGCGACGTCGGGGACCGAGGAACAGTTCCTCGCCTATAATGCGCGCCAGTCGGGTGTGACGACGACCGCCTCGGGCGTGCAGGTGCTGCAACTCGAAGCGCCCGAGAGCGACGAGAAGCCGACCACCGAAGACGTGGTGCTGATCAATTATACCGGCAGCCTGCGCGACGGCACGGTGTTCGACGCATCGCAACAGCCGACGCCATTTCCTGTCACGGGCGTCGTGCCGGGTTTTTCCGAAGGGCTTCAGGCGATGTCTAAGGGCGGTAAATACCGCATTTGGATTCCCGCCAAGCAGGGTTACGGCAACGCATCGCCTGATCCTTCAACGATCCCCAATGGATCGACGCTGATTTTCGACGTGGAACTGGTCGATTTCATCCCCGCCGCCGTGCTCCAGCAACAGATGCAGATGCAACAGATGATGCAGGGCGGCGGCGCGCCGGGCGGACCGGGTGGCCCGCCTCCGGGAGCGCCGCAGGGCGAGTAACTTGTTCCTCCCCCGCACGGGGAGGGGGACCATCCGCAGGATGGTGGAGGGGGCAGGCCGCAAGGTTGCGTTTCGTGGCGCTCCCCCTCCGTCAGCGCTTTGCGCTGCCACCTCCCCATGCTGGGGAGGATTTCCCCTTGAGCCCCATGCGAATACGTCCCATATGCGCGGCGTGCAGCCGGCAGCGGGGCGCGATCGATAGCGCGGAATAGAAAGGCCGGACTTGCGCGGGGATGCTCGAAAGAGCGCGACCGTTAGCGGAGTCCAACCATGTTCGACGGATTCGATCCTATCCTGCTTGCGCGTATCCAGTTCGCCTTCACCGTCAGTTTCCATTTCATCTTTCCGGCCTTTTCGATCGGGCTGGCCAGCTATCTGGCGGTGCTGGAGGCGTTGTGGCTCAAAACCGGCAAGCAGCTGTACCTCGACCTGTTCAAATACTGGGTGAAGATCTTTGCGGTGACGTTCGCGATGGGCGTCGTGTCGGGGATCGTCATGTCCTACCAATTCGGGACCAACTGGGCGGTATTCTCCGACAAGGCCGGGCCGGTGATCGGGCCGCTGATGGCCTATGAGGTGCTGACCGCCTTCTTCCTAGAAGCTGGGTTCCTGGGCGTGATGCTGTTCGGGATGAACAAGGTCGGCAAGGGGCTGCACTTCGCCTCGACGCTCGCGGTGGCGGTCGGCACCTTCATCTCGGCCTTCTGGATCCTGTCGGTGAATAGCTGGATGCAGACGCCCCAGGGGTTCGAGATCAACGAAGTCGGCCAGTTCGTCCCCGGCGACAGCTGGTGGCCGATCGTGTTCAATCCCAGCTTTCCCTATCGCCTCGCCCACACGCTGATCGCGACCTACCTCACGACCGCGTTCATTGTCGGTGCGGTGGGGGCGTGGCATCTGCTGAAGGACAAGACCGACCCGCACGCGCGCAAGATGTTTTCGATGGCGATGTGGATGGCGGCGATCGTCGCGCCGGTTCAGATCGTCGCGGGCGACCTGCATGGCCTCAATACGTTGGAGCACCAGCCCGCCAAGGTGATGGCGATGGAGGGGCATTATGACAGCCACCCCGACGGCGCGCCGCTGATCCTGTTCGGTATCCCCAACTCGGCGGAAAAGCGCGTCGATCATGCGGTGGAAATCCCCAAGGCTTCGTCGCTGATCCTGAAACATGACCTGAACGCGCCGCTCGCCGGGCTGGACACGATACCCGAGGAGGATCAGCCGCCGGTCGGCATCGTCTTCTGGTCGTTCCGGGTGATGGTAGGCATCGGATTTCTGATGCTGGGCCTGGGGGCGTGGAGCCTCTACGCGCGGTTTCGCGGCAAATTCTACGATTGGCCGCTATTCCACCGGGCGGCCTTGGTCATGGGACCGTCGGGCCTGGTCGCGGTGCTGGCGGGGTGGATCACGACCGAAGTCGGGCGCCAGCCCTTCACCGTCTATGGCCTGCTCCGCACCGCAGACAGCGCGTCGCCGCTGGCCGCACCGGCGGTGGGCGCGTCGCTGATCGCGTTCGTGGTCGTCTATTTCGCGGTGTTCGGCTTCGGCACCTGGTACATCCTCAAATTGATGGGCAAGGGAGCGCATCCGGGCGAGCACGACATCGCCGACAACGCGCCGATCCGCACCGCCGGGATCACGCCCGGCCCCGCGCAGAATGTGGAGGGCCAGTGATGACCGGCGTCGATTTCGACCTCGCCACCGTCTGGGCGTTCATCATCGCCTTCGCCGTGTTCGCCTATATCGTGATGGACGGGTTCGATCTGGGGATCGGCGTGCTGTTCCCGGTGTTCGAAGTCGGGCCGGAGCGCGACAAGGCGATGAATTCGATCGCGCCGGTGTGGGATGGCAACGAAACCTGGCTGGTGCTGGGTGGAGGCGGATTGTTCGCCGCATTTCCGCTCGCTTACGGTGTGGTGATGACGGCGCTTTATCCGCCGATCATCGCGATGCTGCTGGGGCTGGTGTTCCGCGGCGTCGCGTTCGAGGCGCGCTGGCGCGATCCCGGCCACCGGCGCTGGTGGGACGTGGCCTTCACCGGCGGTTCGATCGTCGCGGCCTTTTCGCAAGGCGTGATCCTGGGCGCGTTGCTCCAGGGTGTGACGATCGAGGGGCGCGCCTATGCCGGCGGATGGCTCGACTGGCTCAGCCCGTTCAGCGTGCTCACGGGGGTCAGCGTGGTGTGCGGTTATGCGCTGCTCGGCGCGACCTGGCTGATCTGGAAAACCGATGGCGGCACGCAAGCCCATGCGTTCCGCCTGGCGGGACGGTTCGGCATCGCGACGCTGGTTGCGATCGGAGCGGTCAGCCTCGCGACGCTGGGGCTGGATTATCAGTATCGCGCGAAATGGCTGAGCTATCCGGCAATCCTGCTGACCGCGCAGGTGCCGCTGCTCACCGCGATCATCGCCTTTGCCTTTTATCGCTCGATCCGCAAACGGAGAGAGGCGCGGCCCTTCTTCCTTGCGCTCGCGCTGTTCCTAATGAGCTTCATCGGGCTGGGGATCAGCATGTTCCCCTATATCGTCCCCGACAGCCTGACGATCTGGGAGGCGGCCGCGCCGGCGTCGAGTCAGTGGTTCATGCTGGTGGGGGCAGGCGTGATGATCCCGATCATCCTGGCCTACACCGCCTTTTCCTATTGGGTGTTCCGCGGGAAAGTCGCCGAGGACGGCTATCATTGATGGGCGAGGGTGAGGATGTCGGCCCGTGGTGGAAACGGATCGCCTGGCTGGTTGCCATCTGGGCGATGAGCCTGGCCGTGCTGGGCGCGGTCGCGATGGTGATCCGGTTCTGGTTGAAGGGGTGACGGCTTTGGGACGATGCGGTCCGGCGCCCTCGGCAGTCTCGCAGTTACCCCGCCACCATAAACACGCACAAAAAAAGTGGCGACCCGAGGGCCGCCACTTTCTCTAACTCAAAACTGAGCCAGACCGATTTACGGGCTGGTCGGTTCGTCGTCGCCGTCGGCGATGATGATGATGCCGGCGATCACTGCTGCTGCAGCGAGGACACCAACGATCGCACCACCGGCGAGTTCGTTCGATTCTTCAGCCGAGGTGGCTGCACGAACAGTCGAGCTGTTCGCGACCGACAGCTTCGAAGCCGTCGATGCCGATGCAGCAACCGGCATCGCGACGAGCGATGCAGCTGCGGCAGCGGAAAGCAACTTGGACAAGCGCATTTTACACTCCCTTATTAATCTCGTGTCGTCGCACCCGCAGGCGCTATTACACAAGTTGTGCCGGCCCGCAACCCATTACCGGGTCCCGAAATCCAGCTTCCGACCGATTCGATGGTGCACTGCGACAAAAAAACGTCACCATGCGACCGAAACGGCGCGGGCCACCAAAGAAAGTTTCGTTGGCGCACCCGCCGGACTAGTCCAAACCTTCATTGGGCACAACAGGTTCCGCGAGGATCCCCTCGGTTTTTCTCGTTGGCTGACCTAAGTTTGCAACAGCCACTGATCGCCGGCTTCCAGCCCGACCGCGGTCAACGGGCCGCCGGTATAGGCGCCGGTATCGACGCCAAGCCGGTGGCCGCCGAGCGGCACGCTATCGCTGATCGTGTGACCGTGGACCACGACCCTGACGGAATCGCGCAGGTCCGCGCCGAGAAACTCTTCCCGAATCCAGCGGAGATCGGATGGACGCTGATCAGCCAGGGCGACATCGGGGCGTATGCCGGCATGAACGAACACGTAATCGCCCAGCTCGATCATGTCCTCGAACCCCCGGATGAAGCAAAGATGCGCTTCGGGGACCTTTGCCTGCGCCAACGCCATCAGCTCGTCGAAATCGGCATCGCGATAGGTTTCGCCCGAAATGCCGTAGCTCGCCAGCGTCTCGACGCCGCCGATCCGCACGAAAAATCGAAGCGCCCTCACGTCGCCCGACAGTGCTTTCAGGAACACTTCCTCGTGATTGCCCATCAGGAACCGGCAATCGCCGCGATGCTGCGCCAGATCGAGCAGGCGCGTGACGACGCCGGCCGAATCGGGGCCGCGATCGACCAGATCGCCCAGAAAGATGAGCGTGGCCGGCGGTCCGCCCCGTGCGCGGTCGTCGGCTTCGATTTGCTCAAGCAGCGTCGCGAGCTGCGCGTCGCAGCCGTGAATGTCCCCGATCGCATAGACGCGCAGGCCATCGGGCAAGCGCGGCGGGGTGGCGCGGCGAGGCGTGCCGCGGTTGAAGAAACGCTTTAACATGGTGTTGAGTGCCCTATCGCGAGCGGCCTATAAGGTTAAGGTCTTGCCGAAACAACCATCCACACCCCGCCGTCGTTCCGGTGCGATCGCCCTGCTGCTTGTCGCGGCCATGACGATCGCGAGCGCACCGCAGGCGGCGACGCGAAGCGCCACCCAACCCGATGCGACACTCGAGCGGGTGCGCGCGCTCGACATGCGTCTGGCCAGCATCGGCTATCGGATCGCGACCACCAATGCGCATCTCTGCGCCGATCTCGAGCCCGCGACCGGCGTGCAATTACACAGCGTCGATCAATATCCCGGCGTCGATCGCGCGCGGCTGCAGGCGAGTTTCGGGTTTGCAACGCGCGTCGCGGTGGGCGGCGTGGTTGCGAACAGCCCCGCCGCCGTGGCGGGCATCGTCCAGAATGATTCGCTCGCCCGCATCGGCGATCAGACCATACCGGCCTTGTTCGATCCGGAGGACCGTCCGCGCGATCCGACCGCGCTGATCAACCGGCTTTATGACGATCTGGCGATTGTCGATGCGCGAGCGCCGATGACGTTCGATGTCGTTCGGGGGAGCGAGCGACGGGAGATTTCGGTCACGCCCGTCCCGGCGTGCCGATCGCGGTTCGAAGTCGATTTCGCCCGCGGACTCGATGCAGAAGCTGATGGTCGGCTGGTGAAACTCCATGCCGGATTCTTCGATCGCTATCCCGATGAACTGGTCGCCGTGGTCGTTGCGCATGAATTGTCGCACAACATCCTGCGTCACCGCGCCCGGTTGAACGAGCAGGGCGTCAGCCGCGGCATTCTGGCCGGGTTCGGCCGCAACGTCCGCTATTTCCGCCAGACCGAGATCGAGGCGGATATCCTGGCGGTGCATCTGCTGGCCAATGCCGGTTACGATCCGTTGCTCGCCGGGCGATTCTGGCGCGATTACGGGCCGAGTGCGTCGGCGGGTTTCCTGGCCAGCCGCACCCATCCCGGCTGGCGCGACCGCGCCGCGCGGAGTGATCTGGAAGCCGCCAGGATCGCGGCGGGGCAGGGCGCTGCGCTCGCGCAAGCCTTCGTACAGCGCCGCAACCAGCCGCTCGACGGCGATTGGCAGCGCCTGCTGAAACCGGACGGTCAATCCTGAGTGCATTGCGCTCCAGACATTGCCGTGGGTTGGCCTCGACCCTAGATGCGGGGCAACAGGGAGAAAATCATGTCGTTCAAGCCGCTTCGCAAGGCCGTGTTTCCCGTGGGCGGGCTCGGCACGCGTTTCCTCCCCGCGACCAAGGCGATGCCCAAGGAAATGCTACCCGTCGTCGATCGCCCGCTGATCCAGTACGCGGTTGAGGAAGCGATGGAGGCGGGCATCGAACAGATGATCTTCGTCACCGGGCGCGGCAAATCGGCGATCGAGGATCATTTCGACATCGCCTACGAACTCGAATCGACCATGTCCGAGCGCGGCAAGTCGCTGGAAGTGCTCGATGCCACCCGGTTGAAGCCCGGCGCGATCGCCTATGTCCGCCAGCAGGAGCCGATGGGGCTGGGCCATGCGGTGTGGTGCGCGCGCGACATTGTCGGCAACGAGCCGTTCGCGGTGCTGCTTGCCGACGATTTCATGGTCGGCAAGCCCGGCTGCCTGAAACAGATGGTCGAGGCGTATAACAAGGTCGGCGGCAATCTGATCTGTGCGCAGGAGGTCGCGGACGATCAGACCGACAAATATGGCGTCATCACCCCCGGCAGCCGCGACGGTTTGTTGACGGAAGTGCGGGGGCTGGTCGAAAAGCCCAAACCGGGCACGTCTCCGTCGAACCTGGCGGTGATCGGCCGCTATGTCCTGCAACCCGAAGTGATGCGCGTGCTCGAAACCCAGGAAGCGGGGGCGGGCGGCGAAATCCAGCTGACCGACGCGATGGCGCGGATGATCGGCGACCAGCCGTTCCACGGGGTGACGTTCGACGGCGTCCGCTATGATTGCGGCGACAAGGCCGGATTTCTCCAGGCGAATATCGCGGTCGCGGTCGAGCGTGAGGACATTGGCGCGGCAGTACGCGACTTCGCGCGGGCGATCAGCGGCTAAGCCGCGTTATAGCCGCGATACCAATCGACGAATTTCGCGATTCCCTGGTCGAGCGGAGTCGGCGTACGCCTTCCGGTGAGCGCTTCCAGCAAGCCGATATCGGCATAGGTTTTGTGCATGTCGCCGGGCTGCATCGGCAGCAGGTTGCGGACCGCGGGTCGTCCGATCGCGCGTTCCAGCGCGTCGATGAAATCGCCCAGCTTCACCGGATTGCCGCCGCCGATATTGACGGTGCGAAACGGTGCGACTGGCGACAGGCTGTCGCCCGGCACCGCTTGCGTCCCCGGCACCGCGCCGATCAGGTCGAGGATCGCGGCGGCAAGGTCGTCGACGAAGGTGAAATCCCGCACCATGTCGCCGTGGTTGTACACGTCGATCGGCTCGCCGCTCAGGATTGCGCGCGCGAATTTAATGGGCGCCATGTCGGGCCGTCCCCACGGGCCATAGACGGTGAAGAAGCGGAAAAAGGTGCTGGGGATGCCGAACAGATGGGCATAGCTGTGTCCGATCAGCTCGGTCGCGCCCTTGGTCGCGGCATAGAGGCTGACCGGGGTTTGCGTCCGCTGCGTTTCGGCAAAGGGCATGTCGGTGTTCGCGCCGTACACCGAACTGGTCGAGGCGGCGAGCAGATGGTCGAGGCGGTTGTGCCGCGCCAATTCGAGCAGGTTGAATGTGCCGGTGATGTTGGCGTCGATATAGCTTTGCGGATGGTCGATCGAATAGCGGACCCCGGCCTGTGCTGCGAGGTGGATGACCACTTGCGGCCGGAATTCGCGCCATGCCGCGCCGAAACTTTCCGCATCGGCGATCGACAGCCGGGCGAGCGTGAAGCCGGCATGGTTTTCGAGCTGTGCGTTGCGTGCTTCCTTCAGCTTCGGGTCGTAATAGGGAGTGAAATCGTCGATCCCCAGCACCTGTGCGCCGCGTTCGAGCAGCGCGCGGGCGACGTGGAAACCGATGAAGCCCGCCGATCCGGTGACGAGAATGCGGCGATTGGCCAGATCGGTCATCGATTGTCCTCAAGAAAATCGGGTTGCGTCGCCCGGTTGTGCGGGCGCTATAGCGTGCGAAACCCGCACATAAGGTAAAGTACGACGGATGCTTTCTTCCTGGCGGTCACGCGACGAGCAGCCGATCGTCGTCAAGCGTCGCGAGGATGCCGACCACGCCGCCGGTCTCGACGCCCGGATAAAGGTCTTCGGGGCCGAGCGACGCCGCCGACAGGCCGGTCTGGCACACCAACAGCGCCACGCCGATGTCGCGCGCCGCCGCGATCAGGTCGGGAATGGCGGGCAGACCGCGTTCGACCAGCTCCGCATGATCGGGGTCGGGCCGGTCGATCAGCAGCGACACGGCCTCTTCCTGACAGAACAGCCGGACGCGCGCCCCCAACGCCCCTTGTGCGCAGGCCAGCGACAGCGCGGCGCGGAAGCGCACGCGGTCGGGGGTGGGGATCAGAATGGTCAGCCCGCGCATGAACAGGCCGGATCCTTGGTGAGGGTCAGGGTGCGGAATCGCCAATCGAGCGTGTCGGCGATCAGCAATCTGCCCGCCGGATCGCTGCCGAAGGGGACGAGCGCGCGGATGACTTCGAGCGCGGCGAGGCTGCCGATCGTGCCGGTCAGCGCGCCCATCACGCCCGCCTCCGCACAGCTCGCCTCGGCGCGGTCGGGATCGCCGCCGACAAGGCAACGGTAGCAGGGCTTGTCGGCTTCCCAGCCGCGGAACACCGCCAACTGCCCCTCGAATTGCCCGACCGCAGCGGAGACGAGCGGTATGCGCAAGGCCCGTGCCGCGTCGGATACCGCGAGGCGCGTCGCGAAATTGTCGCAGCCGTCGAGGATCACGTCGGCGCCCGCCAGCAGCTTGGCGGCGTTGGCTGGATCGATCCGGGCCTCGACCGGCATGACCGTGACATGCGGGTTCAGCCGGTGCAGCGCGCGGGCCGCGGCATCGACCTTGGGCGCGGCGATATCGGCGTCGCCGAACAGCGTCTGACGCTGAAGGTTCGACAGATCGACCTTGTCGTCGTCGATCACCGTCAGCCGTCCGACGCCCGCCGCTGCCAGATACTGGAGCGCGGGCGATCCGATTCCGCCCGCGCCGATGACGGTGACATGCGCCGATTTCAGCTGCATTTGTCCCGCGCCGCCGATTTCCCTGAGCACGATATGGCGCGCGTAGCGCTCCAGTTCGGCGTCGGTCAGTTCGCTCACGCGGGCCAGTCGAAGGTCACGCTGGCACGGAACCAGCCGCTGCCGTCGCCCGCGCGCGCCAGCAAATTGTTGCGCGCGAAGCTCGACACCATGCCCGCGGCATATTGTTCGACCGTGGGGCAGTCGATCGCGCGCGGGATCGATGCGCGCACCGTGCTTTCCGACGAGATCAGCACCGCGACATCGACGCGCAGGCTGCGGCGGCCGTTGACGGGCCGCGGCACCGGGCATTTGCCGCGCACCAGTTCGCCCGCGACCCAGCGGCTCATCGCCGGGGAAATCGGCGGCGGCGTGCGATAGGGGAGCATCGGCATCGCGTCCCAGGCGATCGGGAAGCTGAGGCGCGGCGGCGCGACCGGGACGATCTGCTGCGGCGGATCGGTCTGCGCGCCGAGCAGCGTCAGGGCGATCAGCAGATTCATCGACCGGTCGATCCGAAGCCGCCCGCACCCCGCGCCGTGGCGTCGAGATCGTCGACCAGATCGAGGGTCGCGTGCTGAACGGGGGCGGGGATGAGCTGGGCGATGCGTTCGCCGCGCTTCACCTCGAACGGGTCGCTGCCGAAATTGGCGAGGATCACCTTCACCTCGCCGCGATAATCCGAATCGATCGTGCCGGGGGTGTTGAGACAGGTGATGCCGTGTTTGAGCGCGAGGCCCGATCGCGGGCGCACCTGAACCTCATACCCGGCGGGGATCGCCATCGAAAACCCAGTCGCGACCGCATGGCGCGCGCCGGGGGCCAGCGTCACATCCTCGGCGGCGACCACGTCCATGCCTGCGGCGCCGTCGGTGGCATAGGCCGGCGGGGGCAGGCCCTCTCCGTGCGGCAGGCGTTTCAATGCGATGCGGATAGGGGCGAGGCTCATCGGCGTTCGGCCCGTTGTTGCAGCGGCAGGCTGGAGGCGATCCGGGTGGTCGCCTCAATCACCTGGGGATCGAGCAGGATGTCGTCGGCCTTGCCCGGGAGCACGCGGAAATCGGTGGCGATGCCGCGCAGCGCGAGGGCTTCGGCATATTCGCGCGAGAATTTGGGCAGGGTGCGCCTGTTGTCGCTGCCCACCAGAATCGCGGCCTTGAGCGCGGGGCGCACGCCGCCTGCGGTTTGCAGCGGATCGAGGCTGCGGACCGGCACTTTCCACGGCGCGGTGCGGTCCTGCCTGGCCATGTGCGCGCGCCATTCGGGAAGCGTGCAGGGGCAGGATACGAGCACCATCGCGTCCATCAGGTCGGGGCGCAGGCCGGCAAGATTGGCGGCGATCGCAGCCCCGCCATTGTCGCCGACCAGCATGGTGCGCGCGCCCGGATAGCGCGCGCGGGCGGCGTCGATCGCGGTCGCGATCTCTCCAACATGTTCGGGGGTATAGGTGTCGCCGGTACTGGTGCCGCGATCGCCGGGCGACTGGCGACCACTGGCGTCGGCATAGCCGGGACGCAGAATCGCTACGGCGGCCGAATTGGGGATTGCGGCGACGGCGGCGCGCGCGAAAGCATCCTGCGCGCCCAATCGTGCCGAATCCTGATCGGCGTGCAGCACGACGACCAGGGTGCGGACGTCGCGCGGGCGGTTGTCGCCATAGAAATTGCTGACCAGCGGGCTGACCGGCAGCGGCGCGCGCGGGGCCTCCACCGCGCGGTTCGAACAACCCGCTGCGATCAGCAGCACGGGCGCGAGCATCAGCGCGTTACAGCGCATCGGCAATCCTTTCGGCGAGGCGGCTCGCCACCAGTTCCTTCGGCATCCGGTCCCAATGATCGACCCCGTTTGCGGTGACAATATGGACGGTGTTGGCATCGCCGCCCATCACGTCGCCCGACACGTCGTTGGCGACGATCCAGTCCGCGCCCTTTTTCAAACGCTTGGCAGTGGCGTGATCGACGACACGCTCGGTTTCCGCTGCAAAGCCGATCACCAGTTTTGGCCGGTCGGCGTGCGCAGCCAGATTGGCAAGAATGTCGGGATTCTCGATGAGCGATAGCCCCGGTGCAGCGTCGCCCGATTTCTTGATCTTTTGCGAGGCCGGATCGACGCGCCAGTCGGCGACGGCGGCAACCATGACGGCGGCGTCGGCAGGGAGGGCGGCATCGACGGCGTCGGCCATCTGTTGCGCGGTTTCGACGTCGATCCGGTCGACGCCCGCCGGGGTGGGAATCGCGACCGGGCCGGTGACGAGCGTTACCCGTGCGCCGAGCTTCGCGAGCGCGCCCGCGATGGCGAAGCCCTGACGGCCCGAGGAGCGGTTGGCGATGTAGCGCACCGGGTCGATCGGTTCGTGGGTGGGACCGGCGGTGACGATGATGTGTTTGTTGGAGAGGCGCGGCGCTTCCAATTCCTCCCCCATCGGGGGAGGGGGACCAGCCGCAGGCTGGTGGAGGGGGTTTGCCGCAAGTGCTGCGCTTCGTGGCGCTTCCCCTCCGTCAGCGCTTTGCGCTGCCACCTCCCCCGATGGGGGAGGAGTTAGGTGGCGCTCGATCGCTGCAAAGATTGCCTCGGGTTCGGGGAGACGCCCCGGCCCGTATTCGCCGCAGGCCATCGGGCCTTCGTCGGGCTCCAGCACGGTCACGCCATCGTTCCGCAACCGCGCGACGTTGCGCTGGGTCGCCGCGTGCGCCCACATCCGCACGTTCATCGCAGGGGCGGCCAGCACCGGCTTGTCGGTCGCCAGCAGCAGTGTGGTCGCCAGATCGTCGGCGATGCCCGCCGCCATCTTGGCCATCAGGTCGGCGGTGGCGGGCGCGACGACCACCAGATCGGCCTCTCGGCTGAGCTGGATATGGCCCATCTCGGCCTCGTCCTTCAGATCCCACAGGCTGGTGTGGACGGGGTTCTCGCTCAGCGCGGCCAAGGTCATCGGCGTCACGAACTGCGCGCCGCCATCGGTCAGCACGCAGCGCACGCCATAGCCGCCCTTGCGGAGCAGGCGGATCAGCTCGCAGGCCTTGTAGGCGGCAATCCCCCCGCCGACGATGAGTAGCACGCGCTTCATCGCGAAATCCTCTGCACCCGGACGCGCCGCCTGTCGAGTAGCGCCGCCGCCAGATCGCGCGCAGCGTCGGGCGCGAAGGCGAGGCCGACCAGCAGCACCGGCGACACCAGGAACGCCCAGTGCGCGGCGTTCGGCGGGGCGAACAGCGCGATGGTCAGCGCATAGACTGTGATCGTCGCCAGCACGCGCACGCCCGCAGGGTTCGCCCAGGATGCCCAGCCGACCAGTGCAATGCCGATCAGCACCACCGCCAGCGGCAGCGGCAGGAGTTGCAGCACGCTGGCAAGCGCGAGGCTCTGGACGAACTGGGCGTAACCGCCGCCATGCGCCTCGACCGCGATCGGGCCAGCGGTCGCGACCAGATCGCCGACCGCTGCGCCATGCGCGACGAACAGCGCGAGCAGGAGCGCGGCGACCGATGCCCAGCCCATCGCCTCGCGCCGTAGCCGCTCGACCAGCGCGAACCCGGCCATCAGCACGACATAGAGCAAGGCAGCCTCGTCGAACGCGCAGGCGATGAGCGCGACCGTCGCGGCCTCGATCCATCGCCCCGGCCGCCACAGGGCCAGCGACAATGCGACGAGCAGCCCCGCCCACAGGCTGTTCAGGCTCCCCAGCAGCGGATCGATCGCCACGACCAGCCCCCCTGCGAGCAGGAACCCGACCGCCATCATCCCGGCGATCCGCGCGAAGACGTGACGCAGCCGCAGGAACCAGGCGACGAACACCGCCAGCACCAGCAGCGCTTGCAGCGCGAACGCCATGAAGGGGGACAGCGCGCCGGTCAGGATGGCGAGCGCGGGCAGCGGCACGTCGCCCCAGCCCTGAATCGCGGCGGGATCGACGCGAAACACGCTTTCGGCGACCGAATAATAATCGCCGCCTGCGCGCACCCCTTCGATCAGGCCGCGTCGCAGCGCCGCTTCGCCGAACAGCGCATCGGGGGCGAGCAAGGCGCCGCGCCACAGGGCGACGAGGCCACCCAGAATCAGCAGCAAAGCAACCGCGATCGCGGCGATCGCGCGCGGTTTCGGCGCGCCCGCAAAGCGGCTGGGCAGCGCGGTCCAGACGGGCGGCCGCACGCGCGCCATGTCAGATCAGCAAGAGCGTCGCCGCGACGCCCGCGCCTGCGGCAAGCAAGGCGACCGCGATATAGCGCCAGCCGCCGCCGACCCGGATCACCTCGATCTCGCGCAAGGGCGGCGCAGGCGGCGCGCCGCCCGGCGTCGGATAGCGCAACTCGATGTTGCGGATCAGCTGGGGCAAGCGGGCGAGCGTGCGGAAATCCTCGATCAGCCGGTCGGCGACAAAGGCTTCGGGGCCGAGTTCGGTGCGAATCCATTCGCTGACGAAGGGCGATGCGGTTTCCCAAAGGTTCACATCGGGATCGAGCGCGGTCGCCACCCCTTCGACCATCACCATCGTCTTTTGCAGCAGCAGCAGATGCGGCTGGGTCTGCATGTCGAAATCGCGGGTGATGTTGAACAGCGAATCGAGCATCATGCCGATCGACATGTCCTTGACCGCCAGCCCGCGCATCGGCTCGCCCACCGCGCGCAGGGCGGTCGCGAACTCGGCGACATTATGGTGGGGGGGGACATAGCCCGCCTCGAAGTGAATCTCGGCGACGCGTTTATAGTTGCCGGTAATCAGGCCGTAGAGAATCTCGGCGAGCCAGACGCGCGCGCGCCGGTCGATCCGGCCCATGATGCCGAAATCGATCGCGACGATGCGCCCGTCGGCGAGTGCGAACAGGTTTCCCTGATGCATGTCGGCGTGGAAGAAGCCCTCCGCGATCGCCTGACGCAGGAAAGCGCGGACCAGTTTCTGTGCGAGCGTGGGCAAATCATGGCCCGCGGCGATCAGCGCCTGGCGGTCGCTCAACTTGATCCCGTCGATCCATTCGAGCGTCAGGATCTTGCCCGTGGTCCGTGCCCAATCGATTTGGGGGACCAGGAAATCGGGCTCAGCCTTCATCCCCTCGGCGAGTTCGGACGCCGACGCGCCTTCGCGCCGCAGGTCGAGTTCGCGCGCGGTCCAGCGTTTGAAGGTTTCGATGACGAGGCGCGGGCGCAGGCGTTGGGCCTCGCCGCCCATGCCCTCGACCTGGGCCGCGGCCCATTCATAGGTTTCGATCGCGCGCGCGAATTCGGCCTCGACGCCGGGGCGCAGCACCTTGACCGCGACCTTGCGCCCGTCGGTGGTGATCGCGGCATGGACCTGCGCGATCGAGGCGGCGCCGATCGGCACTTCGTCGATCGAGGTGAAGAGTTCTTCCAGCGGGCGTTCGAAGCTGCGCTCCATCGCCTCGCGGATGACCGAGAAGGGGAGCGGCGGCAGCGCATCCTGAAGACGGAGCAGGTCGTGCGCCGCGACCTCGCCGACGATGTCGGGACGGGTGGCGAGCGTCTGGCCCAGCTTGATCGCGGCGGGGCCGATTGCCTGGAACGCGTCGGCATAGGCGGGCTGCTTGGGCACGCGCGCGCCGAAGCGGGCGATGCGGGCGAGGCGGCGGACGGGGGCGGGCGTGTTCGGATCGCGCTCGATCCCGCGCAGCGCGCCGTGGCGTGCGAGCGTGCGGCCCCATTTGAGCAGGCGCCAGAGATGGGTGACGGTCGCGGTCATGAACGTTCGTTCTGAACCCCGGCCTGCGCCGGGGTTTGAGCGCGCTGCCGCATGCTCAAATCTTCCAGCCGCTGTGGATCGCGACCAATCCGCCGAGCATCGGCTCGACCCGCGTCTGGACAAATCCCGCCTCGGCGATCATCGCCTCGAAGGTCGGCATGTCGGGGAAACGGCGGATCGATTCGATCAAATAGCGATAGCTGTCCTCGTCATTCGCGATCAGCTTGCCGAGTTTGGGCACGACGTGATGCGAATAGGCGTCGTACACGTCCGAAAACCCCGGCCACACCGTCGTCGAGAATTCCAGGCAATAGAATCGCCCGCCGCGCCGCAGGACGCGGTGCGCTTCGCGCAGCGCCGCCGGAATGTCGGTCACGTTGCGAATGCCGAAGGCGATCGTATAGGCGTCGAAGAACTGGTCGGGGAATTGCAGCGTTTCCGCATTCGCTTCGGTCCAGACCAGTCCGTCGATGCCGCGTTCCGCCGCGCGTTCCATGCCGCAGGCGAGCATGTCGGGATTGATGTCGGCGACGGTGATCTGCGCGCCGCTATCGACCATGCGGAATGCGATGTCGCCGGTGCCGCCGGCCATGTCGAGAATCGCCTCGCCTTTTTTCGGCCTTACGTGCCGGACGAAGCGGTCCTTCCACAGCCGGTGCATGCCCGCCGACATCGCGTCGTTCATCCGGTCGTAGCTGGTGGCGACGTTGGAAAAGACGGCGCCGACGCGGGCGGTCTTTTCGCCGGCGGGGATGTCTTCATAGCCAAAGGAAACGGTGTCGGTCATGGTGAAGCGCTCTAGCGGGCGCGCCCGTCCTACGCAAAGGATTGCGTACCGGACGCGCGCGTCCGATCTTGGGCGGCGATATGCCCGAACTTCCCGAAGTCGAAACCACCGTCCGCGGTCTGCGCCCCGTTCTTGAGGGCGAGCGGATCGACCGCGTGATCCTGAACCGTGCCGACCTGCGCCGCGCGATGCCCGTCGATCTGGGGCAGCGGCTGACGGGGGCGACCGTCACCGGGCTGGGGCGACGGGCCAAATACGGGCTGATCGACACGGACCGCGGCGACACGATGATCTTTCACCTGGGCATGTCGGGCCGCTGGCGAGTCGATCCGTCCGAACCGCTGGCGCACGACCATCTGCTGCTGGAGACGGGCGCGGGGCGCAGCCTGGCGCTCAACGACCCGCGGCGTTTCGGTTCGGTCGATCTGTGGCCGACCGGGGCGATTGCCGAGTGGCCGCCCTTCATCGCGCTGGGGCCGGAGCCGCTGGGGCCGGATTTCACCGCCGATCATCTGGCGCGCGCGTTCAGGGGCCGGGTGGCGTCGATCAAGGCGATGCTGCTCGACCAGCGGGTCGTCGCTGGGCTGGGCAACATCTATGTCTGCGAGGCGCTCAACATGGCCGGGATCGCGCCGCAGCGCGCCGCCGGGCGCGTCGTTTTGAGGCGGCTGGGGCCGCTGGTCGATGCGATTCGCGCGGTGCTCGCGTCCGCGATCGAGGCGGGGGGATCGTCCTTGCGCGATTATGCGCGGCCGGACGGCGAACTCGGTTACTTTTCGAAGCAATGGCGGGTCTATGGCCGCGAAGGCGAGCAGTGCCCGTGCGGAGGCGTGGTCGAGCGGCGAGTCGATGGTGGGCGATCGACCTTCTGGTGCAGGCGTTGCCAGCGGTAGCGGAATCACAACCGCACCCTCCTCCCGTTCTTTTCGAGCCCTTCGACTGCCTGCCAAGGCAGGCGCTCAGGATAAACTTCGAGCCAAGGGTTCGAAGTCGAGAAACGCGAGCCAGGCGTTCGTACGCGTTTCTCGACTTCGCTCGAAACGAACGGGGCGGGGGCGGGGAGCCTGAGGAATTGCGCCCAGCTCTCCTTGACCCGAATCGCATCCTTCGCTAAGCGCACCCCCTTTCCGGGCGTCGGCATGGCCGCATCGCCCCCATCAGCAACGAACGGGATTCGAAGACACATGGCGAACACGCCGCAAGCCAAGAAGCGCATCCGTCGCAACGATCGCCGCGCGGAAATCAACGGTGCGCGCGTGAGCCGCATCCGCACCCAGGTGAAGAAGGTCGAAGCGGCCATCGCATCGGGCGACAAGGACGCAGCGGCGCTGGCGCTGACCGCGGTTCAGCCCGAACTGGCGCGCGGCGTTGCCAAGGGCGTGCTGCACAAGAACACCGCGTCGCGGAAGTTCTCGCGTCTCAACAAGGCGGTCATGGCACTCGCCTGAACCAGCGCGTTCGACCAAGGTCGAAGCTCGAACGCCCGCCCGGCATGTCCCGGCGGGCGTTTTTGCGTGTTCGCAAACCCTGCGCCGAATCATGGCGTTAAACAGGTGTAAGGATTCCTGACGAGTCGGAACGCGTAGTCGACTTTGAACCTGTGCAAGTATCTGAAAAACATAGATAAACGCAATTATTCGACGCGTTTCTGCGGGCGGATGGGTGTCAATCCCGATTATTTCAGATTCTTTGCAGCCCCCGCCCTTGATCGAATCTCCCAGACCTTTCTACACAGTCCCTCCGGACGCGATTTCGAGTCCGGGACTTCGAGATCATCGCATCGACAGGCGGATACCGCTTCCGGCTGAGGGGATGGTTGTGTCTGGCGTAAGGCCGGGGGCGGGGGCTCGCTCGGCAGTCACGGGTTTGGGAATGGGGGCGTGAACGAGTGACGGTATCGGCTGGCCAGGTGAAATTGGATCGGATCGGCGATGCCTGGGCACGCGTGCGCACCAATCTGCGTGCATCGGCCGGGCAGCGGTTGTTCGACCAGTGGCTGAAGCCGATGACGCTGATCGAGGATGCGGAGGAAGGCGCCGAGCGCATCCGTCTCGCGCTGCCGTCGGCGTTCATGACCAACTGGGTCAAGAATCATTATTCCGACCGGCTGCTGCTTGAGTTCCGGGCCTTCATCCCGGAAGTCCGTTCGGTCACGGTCGAGACGCAAAAGGTGAGCGCGCCCCGCAAGCTGGCGGCCGATGCCGTGCCCGACGCCGCGACCGCAGCACCGACCGCACCGCGCCTGGCGACCGTCACCGCCGCGCCGACCAAGCCCAGGGGCGAGCGCCCGGTTTTCGACGAACGATTCAGCTTCGACCGTTTCGTCACCGCGGCTTCGAATCAGGTCGCGTTCAACGCGGCCAAGGCGCTGGCCGAGCCGGGGGTGCCGCGCTTCTCGCCGCTGTTCATTCATTCGGTGACGGGGCAGGGCAAGACCCACCTGATGCACGCGATCGGTCGCGCGTTTCTCGAAGCCTCGCCCGACGCCTCGGCGATCTATATGCCTGCCGAGCGCTTCATGTTCGAATTCGTCCAGGCGATGCGCGCGCGCGATACGTTTGCGTTCAAGGCGCGGCTGCGCGGCGTCGATTTGCTGATGATCGACGACCTGCAATTCATCGCGGGCAAGGATTCGACGCAGGAAGAATTCTTCCACACGGTCAACGAGTTCATGAATGCGGGCAAGCGGCTGGTGATTGCCGCCGATCGCTGCCCACAGGCGCTGGACGGGGTCGAGCCGCGGCTGGTCGGACGGCTGAGCGCGGGCCTCGTCGCCGACATCCGCCCGCCCGAACCCGAATTGCGCCGAGCGATCCTGAACGCCAAGCTCGCCGAGATGGACGCTAAAGTACCTGCCGACGTGCTCGACATGCTGGCGAGCCGGATCACGTCGAGCGTTCGCGAACTAGAAGGCGCGCTCAACCGGCTCGTCGCCTACGCGCAGCTGATCGGCGAGACGGTGACGGTCGAATTCGCCGAACAGACGCTGGGCGAATTGCTGCGCGGCAGCCTGCGCCGGGTGACGATCGATGAAATCCAGCGCGCGGTCTCCAGCCATTTCGACGTCAAGCAGATCGACCTGATCTCCGAACGCCGCGCGGTCGCGATCGCGCGTCCGCGCCAGATCGCGATGTATCTGGCGAAACGCCTGACGACGCGCTCGTTGCCGGAAATCGGCCGCAAGTTCGGGAATCGCGACCATTCGACCGTCATCCATGCGGTGCGCCGGATCGAGGATCTGCGGGCCAAGGACGGCGATATTGATGCCGCGGTGCGGACGCTGACGCGGCAGTTGGAAGCCTGAAAGCCCTCCCCCATCGGGGGAGGTGGCAGTCGCGCACGCGACTGACGGAGGGGGCGCCATGCAGGGCATCGCTCGCGGTGAACCCCCTCCACCATCCTGCGGATGGTCCCCCTCCCCCGGTGGGGTAGGAATTTATCAGATCAGACCTGCAATCCGACCGCATCCTGTGCGGCGCGCAAGGTCGGCGCCGCGAGCGCGCTGGCTTTCGACGCGCCTGCCGCCAGCCGCTTCGAAAGTTCGCCGCTGTCTTGTAGCAGCGCGTTCATTCGGTCGCGGATCGGGCCGAGCCTGGCGACCGCCAGGTCCGCGAGCGCAGGCTTGAACGCGCCGAAGCCCTGTCCGGCGAATTCGCCCAGCACGGCATCCGGCGTGGTGTCGGACAGCGCGGCATAAATGGTCACGAGATTACGCGCTTCGGGTCGGTCGGCGAGTTCGCCGACCGTTTCGGGCAGCGTGCCGGGATCGGTCTTTGCTTTTTTCACCTTTTGAGCGATCAGGTCGTCGCCGTCGGCCAGATTGATCCGCGACATATCCGATTCCTCGGACTTCGACATTTTCTTGGTGCCATCGCGAAGGCTCATGATCCGGGGCGCGGCCTTGCTGATCAAAGGCTCGGGCGGCAGGAAAACGTCGCAGGCGAAGTCGTTGTTGAACTTGATCGCGACATCGCGCGCCAGCTCCAGATGCTGTTTCTGGTCCTCGCCGACGGGCACATGCGTCGTCCGATATGCCAGCACGTCGGCGGCCATCAGCACCGGATAGGCGTACAAGCCCACGCTGGCGCCTTCGCGGTTCTTGCCCGCCTTGTCCTTGAACTGGGTCATCTTGTTGAGCCAGCCGATGCGGGCGGTGCCGTTCAGGATCCAGGCCAACTCGCTGTGCGCGGGCACGCGCGCCTGGTTGAACAGGATCGAGCGGTCGGGATCGATGCCCGATGCAATCAGCGCGGCGGCCATCTCGACCGTGTTGCGCGCCAGTTCGGCGGGCACCACCGGCTGGGTCAGCGCGTGGAGGTCCGCCAGGAAGAACAGCGCGTCGTCGCCGTCGCCCAGCGCGTCCTGCATCGCCACCCATTGCTTGATCGCGCCCAGATAATTGCCGAGGTGCAGGTTTCCGGTGGGCTGGATGCCCGAGACGACACGCATCAGTTGGTCTCCATGGGGGGGGCAGGCTTGCGGCGAACAAGCGCCCTGAGGTCGGCAGGCGTGAACGCCCGCGTCGCGAAACAGGCGATGCCATAGAGCGCGCCGCCGCTGCCGACCAGCAGCGAAAGGCCAAGCGCGCGCATCCACAGCGTGCCGGTGGTGTAGTCGATCAGCAGCCGATCGGCGAAGAACAGGGCCGCGCCCATCAGCAGCGCGGCGATGGCGAGCCGGGGCAGGCGGCGCTTCAACCGCGCATCTGCCTCGAAATGGCCGCGCTTTCTGAGCGTCCAGTATAGCAAGGCGACGTTGACGATCGCCGCGATCGCGGTGGCAAGCGGCGGGCCGATATGGCCGATCGTCGGGATCAGCGCGATGTTGAGCACCAGATTGACCGCGACCGAGATCATCGCGAACCGCACCGGCGTCCGCGTGTCCTCGCGGGCATAAAAACCGGGGGTCAGCACCTTGATGAGGATGTAGGCGGGTAGGCCGATCGCGAACATGCTGAGCGCCATGCCGGTTGCTTGCGTGTCGGCGGGGGTGAAGGCGCCGTGCTGGAAAATGCCGCGAATGATCGGCTCGGCACAGACGAGGAAGGCGATCGTTGCAGGCAGCGTCAGGAACAGCGCGAGTTCGATGCCGCGATTCTGGGTGTCCATCGCGGCGCGGTCGTCGCCCGCACCCAGTTGGCGGGAGATGGTGGGAAGCAGGATGGTGGCGAGGCCGATGCCGATCAGGCCCAGCGGCAACTGGTTCAGCCGGTCGGCATAGTAAATATAAGAAATCGAACCCGCGGGCAGCAGGCTCCCGGCCATCGCGGTGGAGACGAGCAGGTTGATCTGCGTCGCGCCCGCGCCTGCCGCAGCGGGCACGATCAGCGCCATCAGCCGTTTCACATCGGCGTCGATCCTGGGCATTTTGAGCCGCAGTTTCACGCCTGCTGCGCGGCACCCGATCATCAGCCACAGCAATTGCAGCACGCCGCCGACAGTGACCGCCACCGCCTGCGCCATCGCCGTGTCATAGGCGTTGCCGCCGCGGAAGAACCACAAGGCCGCAATCATCGAAATGTTCAGCAGGATGGGTGCTGCGGCGTTGACCCAATAGCGCCCCAGCGAATTGAGGATGCCCCCCAGCAGCGACACCAGCGAAATCAGCAGCAGATAGGGGATGGTGATCCGCGACAGCGTGACGGCATAGGCGAACTGGCTGGGTGTCGGGTCGTTGAACCCGCCCGACAGCAGCCACGTCACCGGCCATGCCGCGACCAGCATGACGCCGGTGAAGACGATCAGCACCGGCAGTAGCACTGCCAGCGCGCGTTCGGCGAATATCAGCCCGGCATTCACCTCGCCGCCCGCTTCGCCGACCTTGCGGTTGAACATCGGGATGAAGGCCGCATTGAAAGCGCCTTCCGCGAACAGCGCGCGGAACATGTTGGGCAGGCGGAACGCGACGAGAAACGCGTCGGACGCGAAACTCGCGCCGACGAAGGTCGCCTGAAGCGAATCGCGGCCGAGCGCGAGGACCCGGCTGGCGAGCGTCAGTCCGCCGACCGATCCCAGCGCGCGGGCGAGTTTCATGCGCCCATCCTCATTGATCCGCGCTCCCGCGCAGGCGGGAGCCCAGGGCACAACGGGCCACCGTTTGAGGCTCCAGGCTCCCGCCGTCGCGGGAGCCGATCAAAGAATGAGGCATCGACAGGCTCGGCCTGAGCGCGAAAGGGCTGTCGAGCATTTCGTGTCGCGGCTCAGGCGTTGCCGACGGTGCCGTCGATCTCGCCCGACACGTTGCCGCCAGCCTGTGCGGCCTGCATCTGCTGCTGGTAATAGAGACCCGAAAAATCGATGGGCTCAAGCATCAGCGGCGGGAAGCCGCCGTCCCGCACGGCATCGGCGAGGATGCGGCGTGCGAACGGGAAGAGCAGGCGCGGCGCTTCGCCCAGCAGGAAGGGCTGGAGATGTTCGGCGGGAATGTTGCGCAGCCCGAACAGACCGCCATAGGACAGATCGACCAGAAACGCGGTCTTGCCGTCCATTTCGGCCTTTACCTCGATCCGCAGCACGACTTCGTGCACGTCGTCGCCGACCTGGCTTGCCGCGATGTTGAACTGGACATCGACCGCAGGCGCGCTCTGCGTTTGGTAAACGCCGGGCGAATTGGGATTTTCGAACGAATAATCCTTCACATATTGCGTGATGACATTGGCCATCGGCGCGGTGTCTTCGCCATTGCCGGTCGCGGTTGCGGCGTCCATCGCGCCATCCTGTTCAGCCATCTGTTCGTTACCCCGTGAAAAGTCGTGGCGCGCGCCCGCATGGCCGGGTCGTGCCGTTGAGCGCCGCGCCTAGCAGGGGCGGACAGGCGATTCAACGGGCGCAACATTTGAATCGAGCGCGCGTTGAGCCTATGTAGCGGACTAGCAAATCCCCGGAGGCTCGGTGTTCTACGTTGTTCTTCTCGCCATGATCGCGGCATTTCTGGCGCTGCGACTCTATTCGGTGCTCGGCAAGCGCACCGGGCATGAGCAACCCTTGCCCAAACCCGCCGAGGATCGCACCGTGACGCCGCTGCCGCGCACGGTTGACATGCCCGCCGAGGTCAAGGACGCGCGCAACCCGTCGATCGACCCGGGTGCCGAGGCCGGTCTACGTCAGATCGTCGCCGCCGACGGTGCATTCGATGCGGCGCAGTTCCTGGACGGGGCCAAATCGGCCTACAAGATGATCCTGGAGGCGTTTTGGAAAGGCGACCGTGACACGCTCGAATGGCTGGTCGAGGATGAGGTGTGCGACGCGTTCAGCGACGCGATCGTCGCGCGCGAAGAGGCTGGCCATGTCCTCGACAACCGGCTGGTCACCATCGAACGCGCCGTCATTTCGGATGCGGAAGTATCGGGCGGCGTGGCGCGTATCACCGTGCGCTTCGATGCCGACATCGCGGCGGTGACGCGCGATGCCGACGGCAACGTCATTGCCGGATCGCTGACCGATGCAGTCGATACGCACGACGTCTGGACCTTCGCCCGCACGCTGAAGAGCGACGATCCCAACTGGAAACTTTCCGAAACCGACGAGGCCTGAGTCCGATGCGACACTGGGGGGTGGTGGCGCTGGCGACGGCGCTGGCGGCATGTTCGGGCGGCATCGTGCCGCCCCATGCGGGCTCCGGCGCGCCGGTTGATCGACCGGGCGCGGGGGGCGCTTCGGGACCTGTCGATCGCCCGGTGCCCGTGCGCCAACCGACGGCGGCGACGCCAATGGCGGCGGTGGCCGCGCCCGCTGCCGATGCGGCGGCGGGCAGCGCGGTTCAGGCGGGCTTGCGCGCCGGACCGCCCATTGCCTCGCTTCCCTTCGACAACGACATGGCGGGGCGCGCGCTCGATGCGTTCAGGATCAGTTGCCCGTCGCTCCAGCGTCGCACCGACGCCACCGGACTGACGCGCGGCAGCGACTGGGCGGCGGCCTGTTCGGCGGCGTCTATGGCGCGGGGTGGTGACGCCCGGCGATTCTTCGAAACCCAGTTCGAAACCGTGCAGGTCGCCGATGGGCGTGCTTTTGCGACCGGCTACTACGAACCCGAAATCCGCGGATCGCGCGAGCGCAGGCGCGGCTATGAAGCGCCGGTCTATGCCAAGCCCGCCGATCTGGTCGAGGTTGATCTGGGGCTGTTCGCGAACGACCTGAAGGGCAGGCGGATTCGCGGCCGCGTGGATGGCGACAAGTTCGTCCCCTATTACGACCGCACGCAGATCGAGGAGGGCGCGCTGGCCGGGCGCGGGCTGGAAATCGCCTGGGCGGCCGATCCGGTCGAGCTGTTCTTCCTCCAGATTCAGGGGTCGGGACGGCTGAGGCTGCCCGACGGGTCGGTGATGCGGATCGGCTATGCCAGCCAGAACGGGCGCGACTATACCGGCATCGGCGCGCTGATGAAGGAACGCGGGCTGCTCGGCCCCGGCCAGACGTCGATGCAAGGGATCATGGCGTATCTGCGCGCCAACCCGGCGGAAGGCCGCGCGATCATGCGCGAGAACAAGAGCTGGGTGTTCTTTCAGGAACTGACCGGTCCCGGCCCGCTCGGCGCGATGGGGCTGCCGGTTACCGGCCATGCCACCGTCGCGACCGATCCGCGCTTCGTGCCGCTGGGCGCGCCGGTGTTCCTGTCGATGGACCGCCAGGATGCAACCGGCCTGTGGGTGGCGCAGGATACCGGCGGCGCGATCAAGGGCACCAATCGCTTCGACACCTTCTGGGGTGCAGGCGACGAGGCACGGGCGATTGCGGGCGGCATGTCGGCGCGCGGTACGTCGTGGGTGTTCGTGCCGCGCGGCACGCTCGCGCGGCTCGGCGTCCGGTGAGGTGGCCGGGCGGCGACTGACCCCGGACGAGGCCGCGCTGTGGCAGCGCGTTCGATCCAGCGTCCGCCCGATCGAACGGCGCATCGTCGCCGACGCCAGCATGGCCGATCTGCTCGCCGTCGATCTGAAACCGGCAAAGCGGGTGAAGGGCAGGGTGCCTGCGCCGCTGACGACGCCCGCTCCTGCGCCGACCGCCACTCAGACGCAAGCCAGCCGTTCCGCCAACACGCTCGACGGCGGTTGGGACAAGAGGCTGTCGCGGGGCAGCATCGTCCCCGACCGCACGGTCGACCTGCACGGATATTCGCTGGCGATGGCGCATGCCGTGCTCGAAGCCGAAATCGGCGACGCCGTATCCTGCGGCGACCGCGTGATTCTGCTCGTCACCGGCAAGCCGCCCCGAGCCGACTCCGAACGTCCGCATGCGCGCGGCGCGATCCGCGCGAGCATCGCCGACTGGCTGGCGGGATCACGCCATGCCAGCCGCATCGCCGCCGTCCGCGCGGCGCATCCGCGACACGGCGGCGCGGGTGCGCTTTACGTCATTCTGCGGCGTTCGCGTTGAGATTTGTTCGCAAGGATCAAGGATTCTTAACCCTTATCCGCTAGCGTTCAGGGCTGGACGTGGAATGCCCGGACTGGGCCGGGAAAGGGGCGACGACAGCGGCAATGGACGATTTCTCGCTCAAATCGCGCGCGATCGTCTTTGCCCTGTGTGCAGGCGCGGTGTCGTTCATCCTGGCGCTGTTCGCGACATCCAACGGGCGCGTCGATGCCGACAGCGCCGCCTATGCCGTGGTCGCCGCGATCATCTGCGGGGTGTTCTGCTGGGCTTCTGCCGAGCGCAGCATCGCCTCCACCGCCGGTGCCGTCGATGCCGCGATCGATCGCATGGCCCAGGCCGCGAAAGGTGACCTCGAAAGCCCCATTCCCGACGATGTCGCGCGTTGCGTCCCGCCGCTGGCGACCGCGATGGAGGATCTGTTCGGCCAGCTTCACAACAACCTCGCAAGCGTCCAGCGCCTCGCGCTGTTCGATCCGGTCACCGGGCTGGCCAACCGCACCAATTTCCGTCGTTCGGCCGAAAGCGTGATCGACTTGCTGCCGCCGTCTGCCGACGCCGCGCTGTTCTTCATCGATCTCGACCGGTTCAAGGCGGTGAACGACAATCTGGGCCATGCCGTAGGCGATGCGTTGCTCGCGATGGTTGCCGAACGGCTGCGCGCGGTCGCCGATCGGGCGGTCGACCATATGGGCGAGCACCGGCCCCTGATCGGGCGCCTGTCGGGCGACGAATTCACGATCCTGATTCCGCATCTGTCTGATCCGGCGCAGGCCGACCGGGTCGCCGATGGCGTATTGGCGGCGCTCAACCGTCCTTTCGACCTTGCCGACCAGCAGGTGTCGATCGGCGCGTCGATCGGCGTCGCATTCCGCCAGCATCACGGCCCCAGCCTGACCGAACTGATGCGCGCCGCCGACGCGGCCATGTATCACGCAAAGGCCAATGGGCGCGGCCGGGCCGAGTATTTCTCCGACCATCTGGCGTCGCGACTGATCGCGCGGGTCCGCCTGGAAAGCGAATTGCGCACCGCGATCCAGAACGGCGAATTCGAACTCGCCTTCCAGCCGCAGGTCGCATCGCGCACCGGGCGGATCGTCGGGGCGGAAGCGTTGCTGCGCTGGCATCACCGCGACGGCGTGCGCTTCCCCGCCAATTTCATCCAGCGTGCCGAGGAAACCGGCCTGATCGTCGAAATCGGCGAATGGGTGGTGGGTTCGGTCGCGGCGACCATCTCGCGCTGGGCCGATCTGGGCGTCGAGCAGCGCCTCGCGGTCAATATCAGTCCGCGTCAGCTCGACCATGCGACGTTTTTCCGGCGGCTCCATGATGCGCTTCGCCGGGCGAACGCGCCTGCGCGCCTGCTCGAGCTGGAGATCACCGAATCGCTGGCGATGCATTGTTCGGACGACGTGATCGACGCGATCGCCGAATTGCGCGCCGAAGGGGCTTCGGTCGCGATCGATGATTTCGGCACCGGCTATTCGAACTTGGCCCGCCTGCGCGATCTGCCGGTGGACCGGGTGAAGCTCGACCGCAGCCTGGTCGAAAATGTCGTCGTGCGTCACGAAGCACGCACCATCGCGCAAGCCGTCATCGGCCTGATCCACGGGCTCAATTGCGAAGCGGTGGCGGAGGGGATCGAATCGGTCGAGCAGGCCGATGTGCTGCGCGTGATCGGCTGCGACGTGCTTCAGGGTTATGCCATCGCCCAGCCAATGGCGGAGGTCGCGTTCCTCGACTGGATTCGCGAGGAACGCGATCGCGCGATTCGGGCGTGAGTGCCCGCAGCGTTAAATCAGAATCACCTCATCCCGTTCGCATTGAGTAGCCGCGATGGCTGCGTATCGAAATGCTGTCCTTCTTGGCACGAAGAAACGACAGTGCTTCGACAGGCTTAGCACGAGCGGGATTTAGGATTGAGCCAAATTACAGATTCGAATTGAGCGCCCGAGTCAGGATGTCCCCGTAAATATCGGATAACGCGTGCAGATCGGCGACCGCGACCGCCTCGTCCAGCTTGTGCATCGTCGCGTTTAGCAAACCGAATTCCACCACGGGGCAGAGCTTCGACAGGAACCGCGCATCCGACGTCCCGCCGCTGGTCGACAGTTCGGGACGGATGCCGGTGCGAGCCTCCACCGCGTCAGCGACCAGCGACGACAGCGCGCCGGGCTCGGTCAGGAACGCCTCGCCGCTGATCTTGACCTCAACCGCCGCGCCGGGGGCATGGCGCTGGACGATCTCGGTGATCCGCGCGCCCAGATCGTCGCCGCGGTGCAGGTCGTTGAAGCGAATCGACAGCCGGGCGGCGGCACGCGCTGGGATGACGTTGGTCGCGGGGTTGCCGACATTCAGGTCGGTCACCTCGATATTCGATGGCTGGAACCAGTCGGTGCCTTCGTCCAGCACGATGGCGTCGATTTCGGCAAGTGCCGCGACCAGCCGGGGGATCGGATTGTCGGCCAGATGCGGATAGGCGACATGGCCCTGACGCCCTTCGACCGTGATCCAGATGTTGACCGATCCGCGCCGCCCGATCTTGATCGTGTCGCCCAGCCGGTGCGCCGATGTGGGCTCGCCCACCAGGCACAGGTCAGGGGAGAGGTTACGCGCCGCCATCCGGTCGATGAGCGCGCGGGTGCCGAAGATCGCCGGACCTTCCTCGTCGCCGGTGATGATTAGGCTGACCGTGCCAGGATGATCGCGGTGCTGCGCGGCGGCATGGGTAAAGGCGGCGATCGCCCCCTTCATGTCCACCGCGCCGCGCCCGTAGAGCAAGTCGCCGCGCACCTCTGCGGCAAAGGGATCGCTTGCCCAGCCGCTGCCGGGCGGCACCACGTCGAGATGCCCGGCAAACGCGAAATGCGGTCCGCCGACCCCCCGCACCGCGAGCAGGTTTTCGACCGGCCCGTCCGGCGCTTCCCCGGCGACGAAGCGGTCGACCTCGAACCCTTGCGCGACCAGTGCCGCTTCCATCACGTCGAACACCTCACCGCGCGCGGGCGTGACGCTTTCGGTGTCGATCAGCGCCTTGGTGAGTTCGATCAGGTCGGGCATAAAGGCTGGGTCGGTCATCGGAGGATGCATTGCCCAAGCTGTCGCTCGACACAATCCCGCAGACCAACGCTTCCGGCTATCCGCACGCCGGGTAGGGGCGGGGAGTCCACCGCAAGGACGGCAGCGAGTTCTAAATTAGTGCTGACGTTCCAGAACGTCGCGACAGATGGCGAAGGGCTCGCTCGCGCCGAATAGTCCGCCGCCCGATTGCATCGTTTCGACCGCGACGACTTCCAGGTCGAAAGCGCGTCCTTCGCGCTCCAGCGCCAGACGACCGCCGATCTCAGGCAGGCGGCTCAATTCGACGGTATCCAGGAAACGGGCATGGTCGCCGCCCAGAATCAAACGAACAGCAGGCATGGGATTGCCCCCCTTTACGCGATATCACAACGCGACCCGACGAACGATTATCCGGGGCGAACGCAAGAGTCGATGCCCCCTTCGTCGCAGATCGACCCGAAGTTAACCGTTTGAAGGCAAGGTGGTTCCCCGGTCGGACGGACGGAATCGGACCCTAATCCGCGGTTTGCTCATATTGTTCGAGCACCCATTCCTCTTCCTGCGCCGATGCGATCCAGTCCTGCATGAATGAATGCGCGAGCACCGCCTGCATGTAACCGGGCGCGAAACGCGCGACCGGTAGCGAATAGGTGACGAGGCGGGTCACGACGGGCGCATACATGATGTCCGCAGCGCCGAATTCGCCGAACAGGAAATCGCCGCCGCCGCCATAGCGCGCGCGGGCCTGTGCCCAGATTTCCATGATCCGCTGGATATCGGCCATCACGTCCTCGTCGGGACGTTTCGGCTCATAGACCTGGCGGATATTCATCGGGCATTTGCGGCGCAGCGCGGCGAAGCCCGAATGCATTTCCGCGGCCATCGACCGCGCCATCGCACGTGCGCCTTCGTTGGCGGGCCAGAATTTGTCGCCGCCGGATTTCTCGTTGAGATATTCGACGATCGCCAGGCTGTCCCATACGACGACGTCGCCGTCCCAAAGGATCGGCACCTTGCCGCCGCCGGGCGCGAATTCGTCGCCTTCACGGCGCTTGTCCCATTCGGCGTCGTACAAGGGGACGACGACTTCGTCGAACTTCAGTCCCGATTGCTTCGCCGCGAGCCAGCCGCGCAGCGACCAGGATGAATAGGCCTTGTTGCCGATGATGAGCTTTAGCATGGCGGAGGGGATAGCCGCGCAGGACTGCGGCTGTCGAGCGTGAGGAACCGTCGTCGCTCCATTTCGTTGGCGGAATGATGGCCGGCGATCCTCACAGCGTTAGCGAAATTCTGGATCGTCTGCGCAACATGGGCGCGAACGCGCACCGCGATCCCGTCGAACTGGGCGAAGCGGTCGAAGCGTTCGGCAAGCGCAGCGTCGGGCCGTTCCTGCTGGTGCCCGCCCTGATCGAGGTATCGCCGATCGGCGGAATTCCCGCCGTGCCGACATTGCTTGCGATCATCATCGCGCTGTCGGCGGCGCAGATATTGTTCGGTCGCGACCATGTCTGGCTGCCCGGCTTTCTCGAACGCCGCCATGTGAAGGGCGACAAGGTGGTAAAGGCCGCCGACAAGCTGGCTGGGGTCGGCAGGTGGATGGATCGCTGGTTCCAGGGGCGGCTGAAATGGCTGACCGGTCCGCCGTTCGACCGGATCGCGGCGGCGATGTGCATATTGTTGTGCGCGACCGTCCCGCCGCTGGAATTGATCCCGTTTGCCAGCACCGCGCCGATGGCGGCGATCGCCGCGTTCGGGCTGGCGCTGCTGGTCAGGGACGGGGCGCTGATGGCGGTGGCGATGGCCGCGTCGGTCGCGGCGCTGGGGTTCGCAGCGGTTGCGTTGCTGGGGCAGTGATTTGTCGCGAGGAAATGCGGTGCTCCCGCGCAGGCGGGAGCACGGAGTTTGATTGTCAGCCGATCGCCTCGATCACCGCCGCGCGGAGTTCGGCGATGCCCATGCCCTTTTCGCTCGACGTCTGGAGAATGTCGGGATGCGCTGCCGGACGCTTGCGGGCTTCGTCCGCGGTCGCCTTCGTCACCGCTTCCAGCTCGCTCGCCTTGATCTTGTCGGCCTTGGTCAACACCAGCCGGTAGCTGACCGCCGCCTTGTCGAGCATGTCCAGGATTTCGCGATCGACGTCCTTGATGCCGTGGCGGCTGTCGATCAGCACCAGCGCGCGTTTCAGCGCCTGACGCCCGCGCAGATAGTCGTTCACCAGAAAGCGCCATTTCTTGACGATATCCTTGGGCGCCTTGGCAAATCCGTATCCTGGCATGTCGACCAGCCGGAAATTGAGCGGCTCGCCCACGTCGAAAAAGTTCAGCTCTTGCGTGCGGCCCGGCGTGTTCGACGTGCGGGCGAGGCCGTTGCGCCCGGTCAGCGCGTTGAGCAGCGAGGATTTGCCGACATTCGACCGGCCCGCAAACGCCACCTCCGGCACATCCGCATCGGGGATGAATTGCAGGCTGGGCGCCGATTTCAGGAAGGCGATCGGCCCGGCGAAGGTCTTTCGCGCGGACTCGATCGCTTCCTCGTCGAAGGTGCTCATTTCGGCTTCGCTTCGGCGGCCTTGAGCGCGGGATGCCGCGAATAGAGCCACTTTTGCTGCGCGATGGTCAGCAGGTTGCTGGTGATCCAGTAGACCTGCAAGCCGACCGCGAACGGCGCCATGACGAACATCAGCACCCATGGCATCAGCGCGAATACCTGCTTCTGGATTTCGTCCATCGGCGCGGGGTTGAGCTTGAACTGCGCCCACATCGAAATGCCGAGCAGGATCGGGAAGACACCGATGTGCAGGAAGCTGGGCGGGGTGAAGGCGAGCAGCCCGAACAGGTTGAGCGGGGTCAGCGGATCGGGCGCGGACAGATCCTGAATCCACAGAACGAACGGCTGATGCCGCATTTCGATGGTCAGCATCAGCACCTTGTACAGCGCATAGAAGATCGGAATCTGGAGCAAGGTCGGCAGGCAGCCCGCGAGCGGATTGACCTTTTCGTCCTTGTACAGCTTCATCATCTCCTGCTGGAGACGCGGCTTGTCTTCCTTGTAGCGTTCCTGAAGCGCCTTCATCTTGGGCTGGATCGCCCGCATCGAGGCGAAGGACGCAAACTGCTTCTGCGCGATCGGGAACATGATCAGGCGGATGGTGAAGGTTAGCAGGATGATCGCGAGACCGAAATTGCCGACCAGACGGAACAGCCAGTCGAGATAATGGAAGATCGGTTTTTCGACGATTTCGAACCAGCCCCAGTCGATCGCCTTGCCGAACAGCGGAATGCCTTCGGCCTCATACTGGTCGAGCAGGTCGACTTCCTTTGCGCCCGCAAAGAAGCGCGAGGTGGAGACGAGCGCCTGGCCCGGCTGGATCACGCGCGCCTGATTGGCCTGATAAAAGGCCTGGTAATTGCCGTTTCCGGTCGGGCGGAAGCGCAGATCGACCTGCGATCCCTGATCGGGGACCAGTGCTGCGAGCCAGTAAATGTCGGTAAATCCGACCCAGCCGCCACGGCTGGCGAAGCTGAGCGGCGAGGCATCGAGATCGTCGTAATCGTTGGTGTAATCGACGCGCCCGCCATGCGAAACGATCGGCCCGGCATGAATGGTCCAGGTATCGGTATCGGCGG
Organism: Pseudomonadota bacterium; assembly: GCA_023418595.1. Taxonomy (GTDB): domain Bacteria; phylum Pseudomonadota; class Alphaproteobacteria; order Sphingomonadales; family Sphingomonadaceae; genus Sphingomonas. Next base: position 123,744 of record JAEZZI010000006.1, on the reverse strand, counting down.
ATTCGTGATGCCGGTTCAGATAGGCATAGGGCGCGGCGCTGACCGCCTGGGTGCCGGTGTTCGCCGCGACCTGGCGCACGGTGAACATATAGCCTTCGTCGACCGAGATCTGCATGCGGAAGGTGCGGCCATTGCTGACGCTAGTCAGCGTCACCGGGGTCGCGGGCGTCAGCCGGTCGCCGCTGGCGGTCCAGACGGTATCCGGACCGGGGGCGGTCAGCCCGTCGCCCGACCAGCCAAAACTGGCGAAATAGGCGTTTTCGGCACCCGATGGCGACAACAGGCGGATGGGATCGCTGTTCTCGGCAATGGTTTCGGCATGGCGCAGCAGCACCAGATCGTCGATGCGCGCGCCGCGCAGGTTGAGCGAGCCGCGAACGCGCGGCGTCTCGATCGCGATGCGCGGGGATTCGGCGAGCACCGCCGCGCGGTCGCGCATCGTCGCGGGGGTTTCCGGCGTCGTGACGGCGCGCGGATCGGGCTGGGCAACGGTCTTGCCGCCTTCGATCGTCACCGGCGGGGGCGGCGTCGGGAAGAAGCGACCGACGATCGGCTCCCAGGCGAACAGGATGATCGCGGCAATCACCGCGAAGATCAGGAAATTCTTCTGGTCTTCTTTCACCGATAGTCCTCAGAAAACAGGTCGCGCCTTACAGCACCGGCCTAAGGAACGGGATCGTGGCCCGATCCGCCCCAGGGATGACAGCGCCCGATCCGCCGAAGCGTGAGCCAGCCGCCTTTGACAGCCCCATAGCGGCGAAGTGCCTCGATTGCATAGGCCGAACAGGACGGCGAATAGCGGCATGACGGCGGCAGAATGACCGAGGGGCCGAGCTGCCAGGCGCGCGCGATGAGAATGAGGAGCTTTGCGATCATGGGGCGGGCTCCCCAACCAACCCGTTACCCCGGCCGAAGTGCCGGGGTCCACCAGGCGGCATTGGGCTTCCCACGAGGCCCTTGCTCATCGCAATCGGCTTAGGGGACCCCGGCGCTTTGGCCGGGGTGACGAATGGGCGGAGGCGAATCACCGCCGCACCTTCTTCAGCGCCTTGGACAATTCCGCCCGCAGCTCGGCAAAGTCCCGCTCGATGCCGCTGGCGCGCCCGATCAGCACATGATCCGCGCCTGGCACGCCTTCGACCGGCAGAACCTCACGCGCAAGTTCACGCAACCGGCGTTTCATCCGGTTGCGCGTCACCGCGTTGCCCACTTTTTTTGAAACCGTGTAACCGATCCGCATCGTCGGCGAATCGTCGGCGCGTGGCCGCACCAGCAGAACAAATCCGGGCATCGGCGCCCGCCGCCCGCTGTTTGCGGCGAGGAAATCCCCCCGCCGCGTCAGCTGGATCAGGCCGACAGCTTTTTGCGGCCGCGTGCGCGGCGCGCCCGGATCACGTTGCGGCCGCCCGGAGTCGCCATGCGCGAGCGGAAGCCGTGACGGCGTGCGCGCACCAGGTTGCTCGGCTGAAAGGTCCGCTTCATCGGTCATTCCCTAAAGGTATTCGTAAAACCAAAAGGCCGCCATAAGCGGCGGCCATGTGAAGGGTGCGCTTATGCGAACCGGTCGCCCAAGTCAACGTGCGGGTTGCGGAACCCCGCTTTCGGCCTGCGTCCTTTCGAGCCGACGACGACGCATCGCGCTCTTGCGCTGCAACGCCTTGTCGACGAACGCCTCGACTCGCGGCCAGCGTCGCTTGTGCCGGACGAACAGCCGCCGTGCCTTGCACGAATTGCGCAGCACCAGCCACAGCCCGGCGGCGAACACGAAAATGCCGCCCGGCCCCGGAATGACGCCGATGATGGGCGACAGCGCAATCAGCGCAAACCCGGTGACGAGTTCGACCATGCGGCGGATCGGGGGGCGTTCGTTCTGCGTCATGATGTTCCAGTTGATGACGTGTCTCGGGTGAACAAGTGCTGGACGCGATGAACGGTTCCATAGCCGCGAAAAGCCGCTAAGCTTCGTTACGAACAAGTCTTTTCTCCAGCGCTCAGGCTGAGCCTGACAAAGGGTGTTGGCATTCACCCGGCTTCGACAGGCTCAGCCTGAGCGCTGGTGGAAGGTTTTTGGGGCCGATTGGGGGGAACTGAATGGTCGCGACCGTGGCGACGGCCGCCTATCTGGGACTGGAAGCGCGGAGCGTCGAGGTCCAGGTGCAGGTGGCGCCCGGCGTTCCCGCCTTCGTCGTGGTCGGGCTGCCCGACAAGGCGGTGGCCGAAAGCCGCGAACGGGTGCGCGCCGCCATCGCCGCGATCGGCCTCGCGCTGCCGCCCAAGCGGATCACGGTCAACCTGTCGCCTGCCGATCTGCCCAAGGAGGGATCGCATTACGACCTGCCGATTGCGCTCGGGCTGCTCGGCGCGATGGGGATCGTGGATGCCGAGACGCTGAGCGGTTACGTCGTCGTGGGCGAATTGAGTCTCGATGGCCGGATTGCGGCGTCGCCGGGCGTATTGCTCGCGGCATTGCTGGCGTCGGAGACGGGCAGGGGGCTGGTCTGCCCCGCCGCGCAAGGGTCGGAAGCGAGTTGGGCGGGTGACATCGAGGTGCTGGCAGCGCCCGACCTGATCGCGCTGATGAACCATTTCAAAGGGCATCAACTGCTGTCCGCCCCGCGCCCCGGCGAGGCGGAAGCCGTGGTGCACGGCCCCTGCCTCAGCCAGGTGAAGGGCCAGGAAACAGCCCGTCGGGCGCTGGAAATCGCCGCCGCGGGCGGCCACAACATGCTGATGGTCGGGCCGCCGGGCGCGGGCAAGTCGCTGCTGGCGTCGTGCCTGCCCGGCATCCTGCCTCCGCTCGACGCGGGCGAGGCCCTGGAGGCGTCGATGGTCGCCTCGGTCGCGGGCACGCTGGCCGACGGGCGAATGACGCGCATGCGGCCCTATCGCAGCCCGCATCACTCGGCATCAATGGCGGCTTTGGTCGGCGGCGGACTGAAAGTGAAACCCGGCGAGGTCAGCCTCGCGCATCTGGGCGTATTGTTCCTCGACGAACTGCCCGAATTCCAGCGCCCGGTACTCGATTCGCTGCGGCAACCGCTGGAAACCGGCACGGTCAGCGTCGCGCGCGCCAATGCCCATGTCACCTTTCCGGCGCGGGTTCAGTTGATCGCGGCGATGAACCCGTGTCGCTGCGGCCATCTGGGCGATCCCGCACTGGCGTGCAGCCGCGCGCCGCGCTGTGCGGCGGATTATCAGGCCAAGGTATCGGGCCCTTTGCTCGACCGCATCGACCTGCATATTGAGGTAGAGCCGGTCAGCGCCGCTGACCTCATCCTGCCATCGACCGGCGAGGACAGCGCGACCGTCTCCGCCCGCGTCGCCGCCGCCCGTGCGCGTCAGTCTGCGCGCTATGCCGACACGCCCGCGCGGACCAATGCCGAGGCGGATGGTGATGCGCTCGACGCCGCGCAGCCCGATGAGGGGGGTACGAAGCTGTTGGCGGAGGCCGCCGCCGCGATGCGCCTGACCGCGCGCGGCTATATACGGGTGCTGCGCGTTGCACGGACCATCGCCGATCTTGCAGCCAGCGACACGGTTACGCGCGTACATGTCGCGGAGGCGCTCAGCTATCGGCGGCGCGCGCCAGTGAATTGAACGCAGGGTGGCTTGCCGATCGCGAGCGGATCGGTTAGCAGCCACGCCTTCGCGATGCTTTGGCGCGCGGATGCGGGCGTGGTGGAATTGGTAGACGCGCCGGACTCAAAATCCGGTTCCGCAAGGAGTGTGGGTTCGATTCCCACCGCCCGCACCACCTTTATCGCGATTGACCGATCCAGCGTTCGAGCAACGCGGCGCCGTCGCCGTTCGGCTGCGCCGCGCCCGGCGTGCGTGAAAAGCGGGGCGCGACCGCGGGATTGGGCACCGGGCCGTCGCCGCGAAACACGCCGCGCGCCGCCAGATGCGGATCGGATCGCGCTTCCTGCCAGCCATGCACGGGCGTCGCGCAGGCATCGACGGGATCGAGTTTCGCCAGCCAGTGATCGCGCGGCTGGGTCGCGAATAGCGCGGCCAGCATTTCCGCCGCCGCGTTCGGATCGCCGTTCAGCGCATCGGGCGCCAGACCCATTGCGTCCGTCAACGTGCGCCTGAATTGCGGCTCCAGCGGGCCGACAGCGATGGCGAGGCCGTCGGCGCACAGATAGCTGCGATAATAGGGGGCATTCCCCGCCAGCACGCCCTTGCTGGGATCGCCGGGCATGAAGCCGCCTGCGATCATGCCCAGGATCGGCGCCATCAGCGACACACTGCCATCGACGATCGCGGCGTCCACCACCTGGCCCTTTCCCGACCGGCTGCGCTCGGCGAGGGCGGCGAGGATGCCGATTACCAGATAGAGCGACCCCGCGGCGTAATCGCCGAGCAGGTTGAGCGGGGGCCGGGGGGCTTGTCCGGGGGGATTGAGCATCGCCAGCAGGCCGGTGAGGCCGATATAATTGATGTCGTGCCCCGCCTGTTGCGCGCGCGGACCGTCCTGTCCCCATCCCGTCATTCGCGCATAGATCAGCCGGTCGTTGCGTTCACAGGCGGAATCGGGACCAAGCCCCAGCCGCTCCATCACGCCGGGTCGCAGCCCCTCGATCGCGATGTCCGCGGCATCCATCGCCGCCATCGCCCGTGCGCGACCTTCATCCGATTTGAGGTCGAGGGTCAGGCCCGCGCGCCCGCGCGACACGATCGGCATATGAGGCCACGGCGCATCGGCACGGTCGATCCTGAGGATTTCCGCGCCGAGGTCGGAGAGCAGCATCGCACCGAACGGGGCGGGGCCGATGCTAGCAAATTCGACGATGCGAAGGCCCGTCAATGGTCCGTTCATTCCGTATCCCTCCCCAATTCGCGCTGATCTTGGGAGGGCTGGGATGCGCTGGCAAGATGCGACGGACGGTTGATCCGATCCACGCCGCTCGCGATCGCAAGTCGCTTGCGGCGGTTTGGTGACCGGATCATTCACGCGTCCAGCGGCGCCTCAGCGCGGCTACTGGGTCGCACCAGGGACCGGACGCAGCGCCCCTCGTTTGCGTCCGGTTTTTCGCGCCATCCTCGCAGGGTTGTGCAGAATTTCCAGGCCGCTAGGTTGCGCGTCCAGCCCATCATGAGAAGGGTATCGCATGAACAGCGCGCGACTTGCCGGATATGCACCCGCAGCACATGGCCTCCTTCGGATCATGTCGGGGCTGTTGTTCCTGGCGCACGGCACCCAGAAATTCCTGTCCTTTCCCGGCGGCGAACGTGCCGGGAGCGGACTCGTGCTGGATAATCCGGGGGCGGTCGCCGGGTTGATCGAACTGGTGACGGGCGTGCTGATCGCGCTGGGGCTGTTCACGCGGCCCTCGGCGTTTCTGGCATCGGGAACGATGGCGGCGGCCTATTTCATAGCGCACGCGCCGCAGAATTTCTGGCCGATCAACAATGGCGGGGATGCGGCGATCCTCTATTGCTTCGTCTTTCTCTATTTCGTGTTTGCCGGGCCAGGCGCATTCAGCGTCGATGCAATTCGGAACCGGGGACGGTTGCCGAGCGGAATTTGACGGCGTGGCGGAACGGCGGGCGGGACGGCTCGTTGGTCGGACATGCAGATTATCTTCAACAGCGATAACCGGATCGACGGCCATGACGGCGTCGCGTCCGATGTGGAAACCCTGTTCGGCGAGCGGCTGTCGCGCTTTTCCGAACGGCTGAGCCGGGTCGAGATACACGTCGCCGACCAGAATGGCCCGCGCGGCGGCAGCGACGATATTCGCGCCAATGTCGAGGCGCGACCCAACAACGGCAAACCAGTCACCGTGTCGGCCACCGGTCGCGATGTCGGCACGGCGACGCGCGAGGCAGTCTCGAAACTGGTGTCGGCGCTCGATACCGAGTTCGGCAAGCAGCGGACTTATTGAGGCTGCGGGTTTTGAGGCTGCGGGTTTCTAATTCACCCCCGTTCGTGCCGAGCTTGTCGCAGCGCTGTCCTTTTCTCGCTGCTAAGAAGGACAGCATTTGGCTGACGCCGACCTTCGGGTCGACAAGCTCAATGCGAACGGAGGTGGGTATTGTGCTTCAGCTCTTGTCCACAGTTCCCGGCGGCAGTCCCGCACGCAGTTCGTCAAGCCACGGACGCGAGGTGCCGTCCGAGGGGGCGCGCCAATCACCTCGGGGACTGAGCGCACCGAAGCCGGATACTTTCGGGCCGTTGGGGATCGCCGAACGCTTGAACTGGCTGGTGCGGAAGAAACGGTCGAGGAACTTTGCCAGCCAATGGGCGATGGTCGGTAGGTCATAGGCGCCGCGCGCGTCGTCGGGCATACCGGCCGGCCACTCCCCGCGTGATGCGTCGGCCCAGGCGTGCATCGCCAGGAATGCGACCTTTGACGGTTTCTGTCCGCCGCGCGCGATGTGGTGGAGGAAGAAATCGTGCAGTGCATAGGGACCGATGATCGACTCGGTGCTCTGGATCGCCCCATCGTTGCCCGGCGGCACCAGTTCAGGCGAGATTTCGGTCGACAGGATGCGCTCCAGCACCCTGGCGGTCGCGGCGTCGTACTGGCCGGTACGGACTTCCCAGCGGATCAGGTGCTGGATCAGCGTCTTGGGCACGCCCGCATTGACCGCATAATGGCTCATCTGGTCGCCGACGCCGTAGGTGCACCAGCCAAGCGCGAGTTCAGACAGGTCGCCGGTGCCCAGCACCATCCCCTCGCGCTGATTGGCGAGGCGGAACAGATAATCGGTGCGCAGGCCCGCCTGGACATTTTCGAACGTCACGTCATGGACCGGCTCGCCGCTGGCAAAGGGGTGGTCCATGTCGCCGAGCATCTGGCGCGCGGCAGGCGTGATGTCGATTTCGGCGCCGGTGATCCGCAGCGCGTTCATCAGATCCCAGGCCTGAGCCTTGGTCGCGCCGCTGGTCGCGAAGCCGGGCATGGTGAAGCCCAATATGTCGGCGCGCGGCCGGCCCATGCGGTCGAATGCCTTGGCCGCGACCAGCAAGGCGTGGGTCGAATCCAGCCCGCCCGACACGCCGATCACCAGCCTCTTGGTGCCGGTGGCGCTCATCCGCTTGCGTAGTGCCTCGACCTGGATGTTGAAAGCTTCGTAGCAATCCTCGTCGAGGGCATGTTCGGTGTTCGGCACGAATGGATAGCGGCGCAGCGGTCGGATCAGGCCGATGTCGCGGTGCGCGCTTCCGTGCGCGAAGCCGATGCGGCGGAAGCGCGTCTCGGGATCGCCCGATGCGCGCGCCGCGTCGTTGAACGTCCCCATGCGTGCGCGCTCGAGCCGGATGCGCGCGACATCGACATCCGCCAGCACGATTTCGGTGGCGAGGTCGAAGCGCTCGGACTGGGCGATCTCCTCGCCCACTTCGTAGATCATGCCCTGTCCGTCCCACGACACGTCGGTCGTGCTCTCACCCGGACCGGTCGCCGAATAGACATAGGCGGCGCTCGCCCGCGACGATTGCGCCGCGCACAGCATCGCGCGTTCGCGGGCCTTGCCGATGACGATGTTGGATGCCGACAAATTGGTCAGGATCGCCGCACCCGCCAGCGCCGCCGCGGTGGAGGGCGGCGTCGGCGCCCAGAAATCCTCGCAGATTTCCATGTGGAAGACGAAGTCGGGATAATCCTCGGCTGCGAAGATCAGGTCGGTTCCGAACGGCGCGACCTGGCCCGCTACGCCGATTTCCAGCCCGGTCAGCCCCATGCCCGATGCGAACCAGCGCTTTTCATAATATTCGCGGTAATTGGGCAGGAAAATCTTGGGGATCACGCCCAGGATGCGCCCACGATGCACCGCGACCGCGCAATTATAAAGGCGGTGGTTGCGGCGGAGCGCGGCGCCGACGCACAGTACGGGGGACAGCTTCGCGCTTGCTTCGACCAGCGTTGCCAGCGCCGCCTCGGTCGCATCGAGGATCGTGTCCTGCACATGCAGGTCGTCGATCGCATAGCTGGTCAGGTTGAGTTCGGGGAACACCAGCAGGTCCGCACCCGCATCATGCCCCTGTCGTGCCAAAGTGATCGCGGCGTCGGCATTGGCGGCGGGGTCGCCGACGGTGCCCATCGGCGTACACGCGCCGACGCGGACCAGGCCGTGGGTATGGATCGAATGAAAGGGCTTCGTGGTCATGCGCGCAGACCTAAGCGCGAAATGGCGGGGGCGCTACTGAAAGGCGGATTGCGCTTCGGTTCCTGGTCCCGTTCGTTTCGAGCGAAGTCGAGAAACGTGCCGTAGGCATCGGCGCGTTTCTCGACTTCGCTCGAAACGAACGGGATAGAGGAGCGACCGGATAGGAGAGAAAGGAAACGGGGGAAGCCGTTCTTACACCCGCCCGGCGTACAGCAACCGGCCTTCGCCCAGCCATGCGAACAGGCCCGCCAGTTCGCTCTGGCCGACCGCGAAACAGCCCTGGCTGCGACCGATCATGCCGTGCTTCTGAATCATGTCGGCATTGGCATACCAGGCGGCGTGGATCACGATCGCACGGTCGAGCGCGTTGTTGTTGGTGTGATCGAGCCCCAGCAGCCGCTGCGAATGATCGTGCTGGCCGTAATAATAATTGGCGGTTGCATAGGCGCCTTCCGACGTCGCTTCCGAATTGGGGACGTTGGAAAAGCTTTTGAGGAAGCCCGAATGCTCGCGGTCCGATCCGATGCCGTGGGTAACGAGCATGTTGCGCACCGTGCCGGCGTGCAGGTCGATCAGTTGGAGGCGCGGCTTGGCGGAAAAGGGCGTGAAATCGGCGAGCGCGATGCGATCGTGATAGCGGAACCGGCGATCATGCCGCTCGAGCGATGCGATGGCGCGCTGGAACAGTTGGTGACGCACGCCCGGCGGCGTCGCATGGACGCGCTTTGCCTGAGCCGGAACGGGCGCGGGCAGGGGAGGCGGGGGGGCAACCGCGGCACTCTGCGGCGGGCCGCCGGGCGCGCTGACGCACCCCGGTATCGCCAGCGCGCCACCGGCGACCAGTGCGGTTTTGACGAATGCCCGGCGGGAATGCGATTCGCTCGCCAGCCGGGCTCTTTGTTCCCCAACGCTCTCTACCATGCGCCCCATATATCATGAATTGGGTTAGCGGTCGGTAACGCAAGGCAATTCCCATCCGCGAGCGACCGCACGCGCAGCGCGGTTCGCCGCGCAATCATGGCCGATATGTGGCATTCCCGGATCGGGACGATGACGGTGCCGATTTGCCTTTTCAGGCGTTGCGCGTGCAATATCGGGACGACAGCCTGTCTGCCAAAGGGGATTCGCCATGGGTTCGATCCGGCCTTTCGCTGCCGCGTTTCTGGTTTCCGCCGCCCTGATGACGGCGCCGATGGCGAGCGCGCAGTTGGTGCGGATCGCCGACGATCCGCGCGCGGTCGATCTGAAGAACGGCCAGTTCGGCTGGGACGACCGGGCGCTTGCCGCGACCGAGGGCGGCGAGGTGGAGATGGTGATCTCCGTCCCCGCGCAGATGGCTTATATCTTTCGCGACGGTCGGATGATCGGCGCGACGACGGTTTCGACCGGCAAGAAGGGCAAGGCGACGCCGCTGGGGCTGTTCGAAATCCTGCAAAAGCGCGAATTTCACCGGTCGAACCTCTATTCGAACGCGCCCATGCCGTTCATGCAGCGGCTGACCTGGGACGGGATCGCGCTGCATGGTGGCGACCTGCCCGGCTATCCCGCGTCGCATGGCTGCATTCGGATGCCCGTCGCGTTCGCCAAGCGGCTGTTTTCGCTGACCGCGATGGGCGGGCGGGTGCTGGTGACCGACCAGCGGATGCCGCAGGATGCCGGACCGCCGCCGCCACCGCCGAGGTTGACGGTTTCTCCCGATCAGTATGAAAGCGAGCGGTTCGCGTTCGTGACCGCCGACAAACGACTGGCCCCGAGTCCCGGTCAGCCGGTCTATGCGCCGAACGAAGTGGTGGCTCAGCCGCTGCCCTGAGGCCCGGTCGGACAGCGTCGTTTATTCCTCGAACGGGTGCGACGATCAGCAACTTTGCGTTTCGACACATGCTTCTCCGGTGATTTACCAATCGGATGGTTGCCCCCGCGCACGCCGCGCGGCCAGCTTCCCGAATATCTCTGTTCCTGCCTCCATTGAGGGGGGTGGAGCCGATCCGCACCGCACGCGATGCGACGGCACAGCGAACAGGAGAAGACGATGCGTGTGAAATCCGTATTCCTGGCTGGCGCGACTGCGGCCGGCCTGCTGATGGCTGGCCCCGCGCTGGCACAAACGACCGGAGGGCCAAGCACGATCGACAATGACAGCGATCGCAACATTCTGGTCAACGACCTGCTGGATTATTTCGCTGTCGACAATGCCGCCGACAGCTATACCTCCAGCTCGAACTGGAGCCTGTCGAAAACCTCGTCCTACAGCAGCGCGGATACCAATGTTGTGGCCACCCAGGTGCTGACCGCAATCAACACCAACCAATATCTCGACGAAGTCGCAGATTTCGATGGTGAAGACGGGTCCGAAACCGCCGTCGGCTACAACAGCGGCAACAATTCCATCAACGACAATGCGTTCGCAGCGTTTGCCGGCATTTCAAACAATGCATGGAATACCGGGCTGAATGCCAACACCCAGGCGGCAACCAACATCGCTGCCCAGGGCACGGTCAATTTCGGCGTGTCCGGCGGGGCAGGTGGCGGCGGCGGCAGCGGCGGCGACTGACGCTTTCCCCGGCGGGTCGGATCGTTCGCGGTCCGACCCCATTTTTCACGGGTATGACGGGAGTGGATGACATGACACGGTTGCTGACCGGGCTGGCCGGACCGCTGCTCGTCCTTGCGACGCCAGCGGCCGCGCAACAGGTCCAGGCGGGCGCACAGCCGCCCGCGACGACCGACGCGCTGCCGATCCTGCTTTCCGAGTCCGAACTGGCGGAAACGCGCGGCGGTCAGACGATCATCATCAACAATCAGACGCTGAAGGCGATCACGTCGGGCAATGTCATCGGCGGCGATTACGTCGCGGGCGATGTCAGCTTCAGCGACGATGCCTTTGCCAATTTCGCAGGTGTCGGGAATTTCACCATCAACACCGGCGCGCAGAACAATCTGCAAACCGCGATGATCCTGACGGTGAACGTCTCCGACTGATCGGGGGATGGATGATGGATGGCTTTGCCAGGCGCCGAATGCGCGTCCTGATGGGCTGCGCTGCGGCGTGTGTCTTACTGACAGCGCCAGTGTCCGCGCAGGTGCGGCTGGGGCCGGATGCGGGCGGCAATTCCGAAACCTATGTGATGAGCTGGTGGCAGATCCCGTTTCGTTCGGTGGTGCGCCAGCAATATGATTTCAGCTGCGGATCGGCGGCGATCGCGACCCTGCTGAACTATCATTACCATCACCCGATGGACGAACGGCAGAGCTTTGCCGCGATGTGGCGCGTCGGTGATCGCGAAGCGATCAAGAAGGTCGGATTTTCGCTCGCCGACATGCGGTCCTTCCTGAATGCGGAAGGATATCGCGCCGAAGGATTCAAGCTGACGATGGACCAGTTGTCGAAATTGCGACGGCCGGTGATCGTGCTGATGGACCTGGAAGGGTTCAAGCATTTCGTGGTGATCAAGGGCATGCAGGACGGTCAGGTGATGACCGGCGATCCGATGCTGGGCATCGTCAAATACGATGCCAGGGATTTCGAGCGATACTGGAACGGAATCGTGCTGGCGATCCTGTCCGGGCCGGTTCGCGAACGCCCCGTCTATAACCTGGCGTCCGACTGGAATCCGTGGGCGCGGGCGCCTCTGGGCGACGAGGCGGCGAACCAGTACGGGATCGGCGACCTGACGACCTATCTGCCGCCCGATTACCAGCTATCGCCGACCATGCTGCTCGATGTGCGCGTCGGCACGGTGAATTGAGGAGTGGTGTCATGCGATCCGCCTTTCTGTCCCTGTTGGTCGTACCGCTGGGGCTGATGCTCGCCGCGAACGGCAGCCCGCCGCCTTCGGACGACGGCGAACTGGACCTCGCCACGCTCGAGGCGCTCGACGAGTCGCTGCTTGCCGAACAACGCGGCGGGTTCACGATGAACGGCATGACGGTGTCGCTGGGTGCCGAGTTTCGAACGTTTCTGGAGGGCGAACTGGTGCTCAGAACCACCGTCAGCTGGCGCCCCGAAGGGATGACGCGCGAGGAATGGGCGTCGGCGGCGATCAGCCAGGCGACGGCCGAACAATTGCGCGACGGCGTGCTGTCGGGGAACGGCATCACGATGCGGGTCGGCGACCAGAGCGTCTATCTGGCCAACGACAATCGCACCGCGCTGGTCCACCGCACCGATGGCGGCTTGCAGAACATGGTCATCAACACCGCCAGCAATACCAATATCCGTCAGGAAGCCGACATCACGCTCGACGTGGCCGGCTATTCGGCATTCGGAACCGCGATCGGCGATGCGATGCGGCTGGCGGGAATGAACGACGCGATCGACCAGGCGGCACTATCGACGCTCCCCTGACTTGGAAGAGTGCCCGGGCGCCCGCGGATTCACCCCCCTGAGTCCGCGGGCTTTTCGTGCGCGCGCGTGGCGCTCAGAATGCGTATGGCGCGCGCACGGTAATACCGATGTCGGGCGCGTCCTGCGTCACGCCCACCTCGAACGCGACGTTGAGCGCCGATTTGGGGTTCAGTCGATAGGACATGCCCAGGGTAAGCGATCCGACCTGCAAGGGGCGGGACCGTTCGATCGATCCCGCAATCTCGGTCTTCGTCGCAAAGATATAGCTGTGGCGATACCCCATCGAATAGGAAAAGCGCGGGTTGAGCGCGAAGCCGAACCCCAGGCTGCCGCTGATCGCATCGCCGGGATCGACGCGTCCGATCGGTGCGCCGCCGACCGTCCGGTTCACATCCCGCTGCAGGTGCGCGAGATAACCCGCGCTGCCGAAAATCACCACCGGATCGGACGGCAGCAGCATGTTGATCGACGGCTGGATTCCCCAGAATCCCGATCCCGTCGCCAGGCTGGTCGCGACGCCGAATTCGTCATAGTCGATCGAAAACGGTCCCGGCCCGGTGTCGCTCTTTACGCGCAGCCCGGCGATGAAGATCGGGTTCTGGCCCCGCTGGCGATTGATCTGATAGCGGGCGCCGAATTCGACATCGCCGATGTCGTTGCCGTCGAGGCTGATCGACCGCACGATCCCCTCGTCGCGCTGCTGGGCGACCTCGATCCGGTCATAGCGATGGACGAAGGGCACGCGGACCTCGAGTTCCAGCCGCGATGTCAGTCCGTATCGCGCGGCGAGCGTGCTGACGAACGTGTCGCGTCGCGCCTTGCTTGCCTCGATCAGGCCGACCTGGATTCCGGGGATCAGCTCGAATCCGCGGAACACCAGCCGGTCGGTCGCCGACTGGGTATATTCGAGCGTGGGGTCGAAAACGAGCCGACCGCGCGGCGTCAGCACGCCCTGTTCCTGCGGGACGGCGGCGGCCTGTATCCTCGTGTCGGGTTCGACCTCGCGCTGTTCGCCGACGGGCGTATCGGGCAACGCCACGTCCTGTCCGGCCGATGGCGGCGGCGGGGGCACATTCTGGATCGACGAAAAGCGGTTGCCGCCCGGATAGCCCATGCCGCGATAGGTGACGAGTTCGTCGGCGCTGACGATCTTGCGCAGCGCCTCGATCTCCGTCTGTTGCGCGTCGATGCGCGTCTGCTGTTCGCGGATCATGGCCTCCAGCCGTCGGATATCGCTGGCGACCTCCGCGTCCTGCGCCAGCGCGGGCGGGGCCGCGCTGCACAATAGCAAGGCCGTCAAAGCGACCGTCGCTGAAGGGATGCTACGGAAACGAACGCGCATGTCCACCTCCCACAATTGCGTGGGGCCTGTTCGCCGGATCAGGCCACCAGTTGCTCTTCGTCGAAATAAAACTCGTCCGGGTCGATACCGGCGATCGTCGCCAGCCCTGTCGGATCGATCAGCTGGAAATGGTGGTGCGCGTCGATGCGTAGCACACTGCGTCGCGCCAGATCGCACAGCGTGCGACTGACGGTGTGCATCGTCAGCCCCAGATGATCCGCGATGTCCACGCGCGGCATCGGCAGATCGAATGCGCGGGCACCGCCCAGCCGACGGCTGATCGACAGGATGAACGCGGCAACACGCTCGATCGCGGTCGGCAGGCCCATCAACGTCAGGCAATGGTGATTGTCGCGCAGCACGCGATCCCAGGGCAGCCCGTTCCGGGCATCGTCCGCGTCGAAGGGATGATAGACCAAAGTCATCGGCGTCAGCGCCTCGGCGCAGGCGTCGCGGCGGCCATATTCGAGGCCGATGACGTCGCCGGGCACCGCGAATGCCAGAACCTGGCGCCGCCCATCGCTGCGAAACTTGCAGACGCGCGCCATCCCCTCGACGACCTCGTGCCAGCCATGCGCGACATCGCCCTGACGGAATATGGTGGCTTCACGCGCGAAATGACGTCGCGCGCCCAATCGCGCGCCTCCGTGGCGATCGAAATCCATGCCTTTGCCCCTGCTCGTCCAAGACGATGGTCGAATGGCATCCGGCTTTGACGCCGGTCGAAGGATCGCGGCCCTGAAGACCCCCTGCCTCCCCCTTACATAGAGGGCGGCGACCATGATATGTATCCGTAAAGATCCTTAGTTTCTTCTGGTGAACTGAGGGCGCCCCGTGCCGGAACAGAGCCGGAAAAGGTCCGGACGGGCCGGCCACGGTTGATCGCTTGTGCAGGGTCGCGTGTCGTTTTTCGGCGTATGCGTTTGCGATCGCGCAATGGCGCGACACCAAGTTTGAGTCATGGCGTGAGCATCCCCAGGGGAAAGCGAACATGGCCAGCATGACCAGCGCGTCCGACGACGCCGGTAACTCTCTGCTGATCCGCGCGGTGAAGAAACCCGATTCTTCACACTCGCGCCGCACCGATGATCGCGGGCGGCGGGTTGGCGACAAACTTCCAGCCCAGCCGCCGGCGGCGAACGATTCGCCCGAGGCGGCGATCGAGATCCTGTCCGGCGGATCGATGCCGGGGACCGAAGCGCAACTGGCCATCGATCGTGGTCAGCCCAGCGTCGATGTGATCGTCGGCGGCGATCTGCGCAATTCGGTCATGACGATCCTGATCGATGCGGGTTTTCTCGCGCGGTTCTGGCACCGGGCGGCAGCATTCGTCCGCGCCGCTCCCAAGATGGCGCCGGGATGTGTGCTGGTCGATGTGCGAAAGCCCGATCGGATGGGCATGTCGGTGCAGGATTCGATCCGCGGCGCGGGGCTCAACTGGCCGGTCGTCGGCATCGTCAGCAAGGGCGATGTGCCGGCCACCATCGAGGTGCTCAAATCGGGGGCGCATACGGTGATCGAGGCGCCGGTCGACCGCATGTCGCTGAACCGTGCGATCCGCGACGCCGCGCGTCTTCTGGCCGAAATCGATGACAATGACGAAGTCCGCCACGCCTATCGCTGCCTGTCGCTGCTCACGCGTCGCGAGACCGAGGTGCTGCGCGGCCTGGTCGCGGGGCTGCCCAACAAGACCATCGCCTACGACTTGGGCATCAGCCCCCGCACGGTCGAGGTGTACCGCGCCAACATCATGCACAAGTTCGAAGCCCGCAGCCTGTCCGACGTGCTGCGATATGCGTTCGCCGCGAAGTTCGGGTGATGGCGCGCCCGGAGGGAGTCGAACCCCCGACCGAGGAGGTAGAAGCTCCTTGCTCTATCCAGCTGAGCTACGGGCGCGCACGCGGCCTCGATAGCGGCAATTGCGCGGGCCGCAAACCGTCTTCATAACCGCGCGGCAACGAAGGCTGGGGGGCTTTGCCATGTCGAATCGCGCAACCGTGCAGGATGTGGCGGCGTCGCAGATGGCCACGCGCGGATTTCGCTATGTCGATTTCGTGATGGCGGCGTTCGTCGCGGTGCTGCTGCTGTCGAACGTGATCGGCGCGGGCAAGGTCGCGGCGGTCGAGGTCGGCGGCTGGCCGTTCGTGTTCGGCGCAGGAATCCTGTTCTTCCCGCTATCCTATGTCATCGGCGACGTGATGACCGAGGTATACGGCTATGCCCGCGCGCGGCGGATCATCTGGGCGGGGTTCGCGGCGATGATCTTCATGGCGGTGATGAGCTGGATCGTCGTCGCCATGCCGCCCGCCGAGGGCTGGGAAGGACAGGAAGCGTACGAAGCCGTGTTCGGCGCGGTGCCGCGGATCGTCGCGGCGTCGATCGTCGCCTTCTGGGCGGGTGAGTTCGTCAATTCCTATGTCCTTGCGCGGATGAAGCTTTGGACGCGGGGGCGGATGCTGTGGACCCGGACGATCGGATCGACGGTGGTCGGGCAGGGGGTGGACAGTCTGATCTTCTATCCGCTCGCCTTTCTGGGCGTGTGGTCGACCAGTCAGGTGCTGACGGTAATGGCGACCAATTGGGCGCTCAAGGTGCTGTGGGAAGTGGTGCTGACCCCGGTGACCTATGCGGTGGTGGGCTGGCTGAAGCGGCGGGAGGGCGTCGATGTGTTCGATGAAGGGACCGACTTCACCCCGTTCAGGACGCGGGTTTAGTCTCTATTCCTCTAAAAACCCGTTCGCGCTGAGTAGCCGCGCAGCGGCGTATCGAAGTGCTGTTCTTCTTGGCAAGAAGGACAATGCTTCGACAAGCTCAGCACGAACGGGATTAAGGTTTAAGCCAAAGTTCTTAGCAATCCTTCGAACAACCGCCGTCCGTCGTCATTGCCGTGTGCGGCTTCGATCGCGCGTTCGGGGTGGGGCATCATGCCCAGCACATTGCCGCGCGCGTTGAGCACGCCCGCAATGTGGCGTGCCGCGCCGTTGACGTGTTCGGCATAGCGGAACGCGACGCGATCATCGTCCTCGAGTCTGTCGAGCGTGTCTTCGTCGGCGAAATAATTGCCGTCGTGATGCGCGACGGGGACGGTGATGACCTCGCCATGCTCATAGCCGCGGGTGAATGCCGAGCGGGCGTTGGCGACCGAGAGTTTGACGTCGCGGCAAACGAAATTGAGGCCCGCATTGCGCATCAGCGCGCCGGGCAGCAGGCCGATTTCGGTCAGCACCTGAAACCCGTTGCACACGCCCAGCACCGGCACGCCACGCTCCGCCGCATCGGCCACCGCGCGGACGATCGGCGACCTGGCGGCGATCGCGCCGCAGCGGAGATAGTCGCCGTAGGAAAAACCGCCGGGCAGGGCGATCAGGTCGGTGCCCGCGGGCAATTCGCTGTCGCCATGCCATACCATTGCGGGCTTCGCGCCGGTGACCGCCTCCAGCGCGACGGCCATGTCGCGGTCGCAGTTCGATCCGGGAAAGACGATGACCGCGGTCTTCATGCGCGCTCCACCCGGTAATTCTCAATCACGGTGTTGGCGAGCAGCTTGCGGCACATCGCTTCGATGGCTTCGTCGCTGGTCCCGTCGGCGAGTTCGAGGTCGATGGTCTTGCCGACGCGCACATCGCCGACGCCGTCGAAGCCCAGCGATCCCAGCGCATGTTCGATCGCCTTGCCTTGAGGATCGAGCACGCCGTTCTTGAGAGAGACGAGGACGCGGACTTTCATGGGCGGCGGCTTCCGGCTTGGGGTGATCGGGTCGGGTCGACTATGGCCCCGTGGGCGGCGAATCGCAACCGTCAGACGTGCATGGCCGACCATGCAGCGAAGCGGTCGGTCCAGCCGAAGGCGGGGTGGTTGTCGCCATTGCCGACGCCGAAGCCGTGGCCGCCCTTTTCATAGAGATGCGCCTCTACCGGGATGCCGGCAGCGCGCGCGGCGGCGATCAGCATCAGGCTCATGTCCACCGGCACGATGGGGTCGTCCATGGCGTGGACCAGGAACAGCGGCGGCGTGTCGGGATTGACGCGGACATCGGGCGACAGCCGCGCGACGGTCGCGGCGTCCGGTTTCGGTCCCAGCAGGTTCTGCGCCGAAATGCTGTGCGTCGCGCGCGCGGCGAGCGTGGATACCGGGTAGATCAGTCCGGCGAAATCGGGCCGCGCAGGCAGTTCGTCGGCGCGGTCGACGGGTGCATAGACGCGGTCGTTATAGGCGGTCGCCAGCACCCCGCCGAGATGGCCGCCCGCCGAAAATCCGACGATGCCGACCTTATTCGGGTCGATGCCGAAGCTCTTGGCGTGCGAGCGGATCATGCGGATCGCGCGCTGTGCGTCCTGTACCGGAGCGTGGGCGCGCGGTTCCCACCCGTCGATCGGCAGGCGATAGTTGAGCACGAATACGCTGATCCCATGCGGCGTCAGTGCGCGGGCGATGTTCGAACCTTCATTCTCGACCGACACGCCCGCATAGCCGCCGCCGGGAATCGACAGCACCGCGCGCCCATCGGGCCTTGCCGCGCGATAGACCGACAGCGTGGGCATATCGACGCCCTTGCGGGTCGCAGGACGGGTGCGCGGGGTGCCGGGAGGCGCCTTGGGCCAGAGGTTCAGCGTCTGCCGCGCGGGCCAGGTCAGCGGATCGGGGCTGGATTGACCGATCGCGGGATTGGCGATCCCGGCGGTGGCGGTAAGTGCAATTCCTGTTCCGATCAGCGTGCGGCGGTCGATCGTCATGATACGCAGTTACTCCGTCAATTCCGTTCGCAGGCGTGTCCCGAAGTCAGTGGAACAGCGCGATCCCCGCGTGCAGCACCATTCCGACCAGCGCAAGTGACGACAGCACGAAGAACAGAAACCGCACCGACACCTTGTTCCATACCGCCTGAACGATGCTGTGCACGATCCGGAACGCCACATAGGCCCAGGCGAGGATCAGGTTGAACCCATCGCCCTGGCCGATCATCGCCAGCACCAGCGCGACCGCGTAGAACAAGGTCGGCTGTTCCATCAGGTGGTTGTAGTTATGCGCCTTCCACTGGATGGCGGGGGGAAGCGCGAGATCGGCGTCGGCGGCCTTGGTGCCGCGCAATTTGCCGAGATCGATCCCGCTTTTTCGCATCGCGGGCAGGCGAGTGGCCATCATCCAGACCATCATGACCAGCGTCCAGCCGAGCAGGACGACGACGGGCTGGAGAATCGGTGCGTGCATCATGTGAAAAGCCTCCCCCGAGGATGTGTCGGGGGAGGCTGCATCAATGGGTTGCGAAGCGCAACGGGTTTGGTTGGGGGGGCGTCATCCCCGGCGCGTCATTGCGAGCAAGACGAAGCAATCCAGGGCGTGACCCGCCTCGCTGGATTGCTGCGCTGACGCTCGCAATAACGAGAGGTCTTACGAAAAAATTCTCGCCCAGGCGCGCTTCGGCCGGTTCTTCCAATGCCCCCGATGATAGGCGTCGGACGCCAGCAGCGGTATGACCGATCCGGCCTCGGCGAACACCATCTGTTCGATGGCGGTCGATACCTTGCCCCAGCTCGCCGCTTCCTGCAGCGTCGAGGACGAACACGCGCCGTCGCGCACGTCGGCGACGGTGATCTGCACGGCATATTTGTGGACCGCGACATCCTCGTGGCCCAGAATTTCGGCGCAGACGACGGTGTCCTGGATGAAGTTCTTGGGCACGCCGCCGCCGATCATCAGCAGGCCGGTCTCCCCCGCCTTGATCTTGATTTCGGTCAGCTCGCGGAAGTCGGCGATGGCGTCGAGCACCATGTACGGCTTGCCTTCCTTTGCCGCATCGACCTGATGCTTGACGAGGCCGAAGCCCGCCGACGAATCGACGAAGGCCGGGCAGAAGATCGGCACGTCATGCTCGTAGGCGAGCTTGACGAGGCTGTTTTCCTTCTTGCCGTGCTCGACCAGATATTTGCCCATCTCGCGGATGAATTCGCGGCTCGAATAGGGGCGCGGCTCGAGGCCGTTCGCGATCTTGTTGATCGTGAAGTCGCAGTCCTGAAGCTGCTCCTCGTCAATGTACGTGTCGTAGATGCGGTCGATGTAGAGCGAGCGCAGCGTATCGTCGTCGGGCACTTCGAGCGCCTGATAGTGTTTGTGGCCCAGCCCTTCGAAGAAATCCATGTCGACGATGGTGGCACCCGTGGCGACGATCACGTCGACCATGTTGTTGCGCACCAGCTCGGCATAGAGGTCCATGCAGCCGCCCGCGCTGGTCGATCCGGCGATCACCAGACACACGGTGCAATCCTTGTCGGCGAGCATGTCGTTATAGATCTTGGTCGCGCGGCCCAGGTCGCGGCTGGTGAAGCTCATGTCGCTCATCGCGTCGACGATGGGACGCGCGTCGAAGCTCTTGATGTCGATATGCTTGACCTGCTTCGAGAGCAGTTCGGCCTTGCGGGTGTCGTTGATGGTGTCGGTCAATGATTCCTCCATGACCCAAATGCGGCGTCATTCGGGGACGCGCGGACCCGTGAAACAAGACGTCACTCCTGCGAAAGCAGGAGTCTCATGCGGCATGAGACCCCTGCTTTCGCAGGGGTGACGGTTATGGATGGCAGCCTGTTACAGCGTGAAGACGTTCGATGCGACCCGCGTCTCGCCTTCGTCGTCGAGATAGAGCGAGGCCATCGGCTCGTCCGCGACTTCGACGATCTCGTCCGATCCGAAGCCGTTGAACGCGGTGCGCATCGCAGAGCCATAGGCGCCCAGCATCCCGATCTCGATATAATCGCCCGCGCGGATGTCCGCTGGCAGGTCGAACGGCCCGGCCATATGGTCCAGATCGTCGCAGGTCGGGCCGTAGAAGCTGAACGGCATGTCCTTCGCGTCCGAATCGGGTTCGCGCAGCAGGCGGACGGGGAAGCGCCAGCCGATATGCGCGGCATCGAACAGCGCGCCATAGGCGCCGTCATTGATGTACAGTTCCGACCCGCGACGCTTTTCGACGCGGACGACGACCGACGAATATTCCGCGCAAAGCGCACGGCCTGGTTCCGCCCAGAGTTCGGCCGAATAGCT
Source organism: Pseudomonadota bacterium (assembly GCA_023418595.1). Classification (GTDB taxonomy): domain Bacteria; phylum Pseudomonadota; class Alphaproteobacteria; order Sphingomonadales; family Sphingomonadaceae; genus Sphingomonas. Next base: position 102,907 of record JAEZZI010000006.1, on the reverse strand, counting down.
GATCGGCAGCGATTCGAACGCGCGGTGGATGGTTTCGAAATAAGCCTCGAGCGCAGGCGGCTCCATGCCGGGATAGCTCGACGGGAACCCGCCGCCGACATCGATCACGTCGACCGTCACCGCTGCTTCGACGATCGCCGCGCGGACGCGCTCCATCGCCTCGGCATAGGCGTCGGGCGACATGGCCTGCGAACCCACATGGAAGCAGATGCCGAGCGCGTCGGCTGCCTGGCGCGCCGCGAACAGCAGCTCCTTCGCCTCGTGCGGGGTGACCCCGAACTTGGACGCGAGGCTGAGCTTCGAATGGTCCGACGACACGCGCAGCCGGACGCAGAGCGTCAGGTCGGTGGCGTTGCCAGTGGCGCGCAGAATCTTCTCAAGCTCTTCCATCGTGTCGAGCGAGAAGGTGCGCACGCCATGCGTGTGATACGCCTCGAAAATCGCCTCCTCGGCCTTGACCGGGTGCATGAAGCACAAGGTCGCCTCCGGCAGCGTGCGCGCGACCATGCGCACCTCGGCGATCGAGGCGACGTCGTAATGCGTCACGCCCGCATCCCACAGGATCCGCACCAGGTCGGGCGAAGGATTGGCCTTCACCGCATAGAGCGTCTTGCCGGGGAATTTTTCGACGAAGAACCGCGCCGCCCGCGTCGCGGCGTGCGGACGGACGAGCGTGACCGGCTGGACCGGTGCGTCGGTTGCGATGGCAAGGGCGGTGTCGACCTTGCGATGGGCGGTCGCTAGCCCGAGCGTGCTATGATGATGGTGCAATTCAAGGGACCTCCGATGCCAGGGCAGGCCCTGGTCTTAAAATCGACATTCACTGCCTTGCGGTGGAAGTCCCTTGGGGCAGCGGAGGCGTCACATAGGGGCGGCTTACCCCCATGTAAAGTCTTGTCGCCGACATGGTTCCGCGCAAGGGTCGGGACGTGACCATCGTACGACAGCCCACCCGCGCCGGCGTGCGCGACGCGGCGGCCAAGATTGCGGACATCCTGCCCGAAACGCCGTTGTTCGTGCGCGCCATCCGCGGCGTCGATGTGGCGTTCAAGGCCGAATCGCTGCAACCGATGGGGGCGTTCAAACTGCGCGGCGCGTGGCACCGGCTGACTGTGCTCGACGACGAGGCGCGTCAGAAGGGCGTGGTCGCCTTTTCGTCCGGCAATCATGCACAAGGGATCGCCTGGGCGGCGCAGCGGCTGGGGATGCCCGCGACGATCGTGATGCCGTCCGACGCGCCGCGCACGAAGCGCGACGCGACGCTGGCGATGGGTGCGGAAATCGTCAGTTACGACCGCAAGGTTGAGAATCGCGAAAAGATCGCCGCGCATCTGGCGCACGCGCGCGGCGCGGTGCTGGTGCCGAGCTTCGACGATCCCTGGGTGATCGAGGGGCAGGGCAGCGCCGCGCTGGAGGCGGCGATGCAGATGGAGGATCTGGGGCTGGACGAACCTGTCCATATCGTCGTTCCGTGCGGCGGCGGCGGCCTGGCCGCGGGGTCCGCGCTGGCGCTGCCCGATTCGCGAATCACCGTGGTCGAACCCGAGGGCTGGGACGATATGCGCCGCAGCCTGGAGGCTGGGTGGATCGAACCGGTCGGGCCGGACGCGCCGCCAACCGCGTGCGATGCACTCCAGACGATGAAGGTCTCCCCGCGCACGTTCGAGGTGCTGGCGCGCAGGGGCGCGACCGGAGTCGCGGTCAGCGAGCGCGACATCCGCGATGCGCAACGCTGGGCGGCGGCGAAGCTGAACCTGATTATCGAGCCGGGCGGTGCGGTCGCGCTGGCCGCGGTGTTGAGCGGCAAGGTCGAGGTCGAGGAGGGGATGCTGGTGATCCTGTCCGGCGGGAATGTCGATCCCGAGGCGTTCGCGCGGGTGCTGGCGGGGAGCGGCTGACTTTGCCCCGGCCACTTCGTCACCCCGGACTTGTTCCGGGGTCCACCAAGTCGCTTGCGTTTCGCTTCAGGATCAACCTGGGGGTGTGCCGTCCGGTGGACCCCGGAACAAGTCCGGGGTGACGGATGATCTGGTGGTCAGGGGGCACCACAAATTCGGATGCGCTCGCCCGAAACCCGCGCTAGACCGCGCTCATGTCCGACTTCGCCCAGCTGATCGCCGTCGCCGCACCCGCCATCGCCATGATCGCGGTGTTCGCATTGCTGATCTTCGGGTTCCGCATGTTGCTGCGCGGCGAGAATCGCAAGAAAGCGGCGCTGATGCTGGTGCTGGCGGTGGTGATCCTCGCCAACGTGTTCATCATGACGCTTTGAGGAAAACCACGCGCTCGAGAAATCCCTCTCGTCATTCCCGCCTTCGCGGGAATGACGAACGACAACGTCACTTGATCGGCGAGTTGGGGTCCAGCCGCATGTCGAGATAATTGTCCACGCTGCCCATCAGCTGCTTCATTTCGTTCTGGAAGAAATGATTCGCACCCGGAATCGTGTCGTGGTGGATGGTGATGTGCTTTTGCGTGCGCAGCTTGTCGACCAGCTTCTGCACCGCGCCCGGCGTCACGACTTCGTCGGCCTCGCCCTGGATGATGATCCCCGACGAGGGGCAGGGCGCGAGGAAGGTGAAGTCGTACATGTTCGCAGGCGGCGCGATCGAGATGAAGCCGCGGATTTCGGGGCGGCGCATCAGCAGCTGCATTCCGATCCACGCACCGAAGCTGACGCCCGCGATCCAGGTCGTCGAGGCTTCGGGGTGAAAGCTCTGCACCCAGTCGAGCGCGCTCGCCGCGTCCGACAACTCGCCGATGCCGTTGTCGAACGTGCCCTGGCTCTTGCCCACGCCGCGAAAATTGAAGCGCAGCGTCGCGAAGCCGCGCCGCTGGAACGTCTTGTAGAGTTCCTGGACGATATGGTTGTTCATCGTCCCGCCCGACGACGGGTGCGGGTGGAGGATCATCGCCACCGGCGCGCGCGGTTTGGGCGCGGGGGAGAAACGGCCTTCGAGACGGCCTTCGGGACCGGGGAAAATGACTTCGGGCATGGCACCTGACTTGACATGAGCGGGGTCGCGCGGCTGGCGCGCAAACGGGTGAGGGCTATATAGGCCCGGCACCTTATCACGCAATCATCGGATCGGGTTAACGACTTGGCGCAACGCATCTATCTCGACCATGCCGCGACGACGCCCATGCTGCCGGAAGCGATCGAAGCCGTGGCGGAGGGCATGCGCCGCTGGGCCAATCCGTCGAGCCCCCACGCCGAGGGGCGCGCCGCTCGCGCCGCGCTGGAGGAGGCGCGCGCGCGGGTCAAGGCGGCGCTGGGCTGGGATGGCGAGCTGATCTTCACCAGCGGAGCGAGCGAATCGATCGCCATCGCCTTGGGGCGGGTGCAGGGCGGCCAGCGGATCTTGTCTGCCGTCGAACATGATTCGGTGATGCGTGCCGCGCCCGATGCGGCGCGGGTGCCGGTGCTATCCGACGGGCGAGTCGATCCCGAGGCGTTCGGCCCCGCACTGCGCCGGGCAGGGGACCGCCCGGTGGTCGCGGTCCAGCACGTCAATTCCGAAACCGGCGTGGTTCAGCCGATCGGCGAGATCGTCGTCGCGGTGCGGGCAGCGGGCGGCGTTCTGTTCTGCGATTGCGCGCAGTCAGCAGGAAGGCTGGCGCTGCCCGACGCCGATCTGATCGCGGTGTCCGCGCACAAGCTTGGCGGACCGCCCGGCGTCGGCGCGCTGCTGGTGCGCGATCCGGCGATGCTTCATCCCAGCGGGGGACAGGAGCGCGGCTATCGCGGCGGGACCGAGAATTTGCCGGGCGTGCTGGGTTTCGCGGCCGCGCTCGACGCGATCGGGCCGCGCACCGAGGGGATGGCCGACTGGGCGCGCGCGCACATCGCCAATCGCTTCCGGCTCGACGCGGCGGTGGAAGAAGCGGGGGGCGTTGCGATCTGCGGCCCGTCGCTGCGCAGCCCGCTGGTCGCGACCTATCTGATGCCGGGGATGCAGTCGGCGGCGCAGCTCGTGCGCTTCGACCTTGCGGGATTCGCGGTGTCGGCGGGCAGCGCCTGCTCTTCGGGCACGCTGAAGGCGAGTGCCGTGATGGCGGCCCTGCGCATGGACCCGGAGGAGGCCGGGCAGGTGGTGCGCGTCAGTTTCGGCCAGACGACGACGCGCGCCGAGATCGACGCCTTTGCGGACGCCTGGACGGCGATGGCCGCGGAAGCGAAGCACCGCGCCGCATGACCTATCTCGATTATCAGGCGACGACCCCGCTTGCGCCGGAGGCGTTCGACGCCATGCTGCCGTGGCTGCGCGACAATTTCGCCAACCCGCATTCGGCGCACACGGCGGCACGCAAGGCCAGGGCGGCGGTCGAGGCGGCGCGCGCCGATGTGGCGTCGCTGTTGCCGGGCGGCGGCACGCTCGCCTTCACCAGCGGCGCGACCGAGGCGCTGAACTGGGCGATCAAGGGCACGACCGGCGGCATCGTCACCATCGCCACCGAACATGCCGCGGTGCTCGACGCGGTCGAGGCGGAACGTGCGAAGGGCAGGGCGGTGACGATCGTGCCGGTGGGCCGCAATGGCTTGGTCGATCTCAGCGTCGCCCGTGCCGCGATCGTGCCTGGGACGGGGCTGGTCGCGGCGATGCTGGTCAATAACGAGATAGGGGTGACCCAGCCGGTCGGCGAACTCGCGGCGATGGCGCGGTCGGTGGGTGCGCGGATGCTGTGCGACGCGGTGCAGGGCTATGGTCGCATCGCCATCCCCGAGGGCGTCGATCTGGTCGCGCTGTCGGCGCACAAGATACACGGGCCGAAAGGCATCGGCGCGCTCTGGCTCCGCGACAATGTGTCGCTGTCGCCGCTGATGCATGGCGGCGGACAGGAAGCGGCGGGTCGGTCGGGAACGCTCAGTCCCGCTCTATGCGTGGGTTTCGGGGTTGCGGCGCGGCTGATGCGCGAGCGGGCCGAGTCGGATTCGGCGCATGTCGGGCGCCTGTTCGCACTTGCGACTCAGCGGCTGGCAGACTGGCGGGTCAACGGTTCGGTCGAGCACCGCTATCGGGGGAACCTCAACCTGCGGCGCGACGGGCTCGACGTGGCGCGGCTGATGTCGGAATTGCGCCAGATTGCGTTTTCGGCTGGCTCGGCCTGCGCCAGCGGATCGGGTCGGCCGAGCCATGTGCTGCGCGCGATCGGGCTGTCGGATGCGCAAGCGCGGTCGAGCATCCGTCTCGGCTTCGGACGCTATACGAAGGAGGATGAATTGCTGGACGCGCTGGACCGGATCGACGCCGCTGCACGGGCGCAGCGCGCGTGATTACCGTGCATTTCGTCAGCGCCGACGGCGCGACCACGCGCGACGTGCAGGCCGAGCAAGGCGCGCGCCTGCTCGAAGTCGCGCAAAATGACGGACAGCCGCTTGAGGGCACCTGCGAAGGGCAGATGGCGTGTTCAACCTGTCACGTCATCGTTGCGGCGGAGGATTTCGACCGGCTGCCGCGCGCGAGCGAGGAAGAGGAGGATATGCTCGACCTGGCGGCGGGCGCGACGCGGACCAGTCGGCTGGCGTGCCAGATCATGCTCGACGCGTCGCTCGACGGGCTGACCGTGCGGATGCCGCCCGAGCATCGCGACATGCAGGGGAGGTGAGCATGAACCGCCGCACATTGCTGGCCGCGCTGGGCGCGAGCGCTGTGACCGCCTGCGCGATGCCGCGCGGGGTGACTTCTGACGATGCCGAACTTGCGGCGATCCGTGCCGAGAGCGGCGGGCGGCTGGGCGTCTTTGCGCTCGACACCGCAACCGGCGCGACGATCGGGCTGGACGCCGATGCGCGCTACGCCATGTGTTCGACGTTCAAGGTGCCGCTCGCCGCCGCGATTCTGGCGGCGGTGGATGCCGGGCGTCTGCGGCTCGACCAGCCGGTTCGCTTCACCCGCGCCGATCTCGTGCCTTACGCGCCGGTCGTCGAAGCCGCGCTCGATCGCGGCGCGTTGAGCGTCGAGGCGCTGTGCAAGGGCACGGTCGAGGTCAGCGACAATGTCGCCGCCAACCTGCTCCTGCCGCTGATCGGCGGCCCGGCTGGCTTCACCCGGTTTGCGCGCGCGCAGGGCGACGCGACCACGCGGCTCGACCGGATCGAGCCCGAACTCAACATCGTGCGCGGCGGCGACGTGCGCGACACGACCACGCCGCGCGCGATGGTCGGCCTGATGCGCGCCTTTCTGACCGGAGACGCGCTGGCGCCAGCATCGCGCGACCGGCTGATCGGCTGGATGGTCGCGTCCCCCACCGGCCGCGAACGCCTGCGCGCGCGCCTGCCTGCCGACTGGCGCGCAGGCGACAAGACCGGCACCAGCGGGGAGGGCTATTTCAACGACATAGCCATCCTGTGCCCCCCGGAGCGCGCGCCGATCCTGGTCGCCTGTTACCTCGATGCGCCGGGTCTCGATCCCAAGCTGGCGAACGCCGCCCACGCCGCAGTCGGGGCATTGATCGCGCGGCGCTTCGCCTGACATTGCAATCCGCAGCCGGCGCGCCTATCTGCGCGGCGGGAGTCGGGCGGACGTGGTCGTCGCCAACTTGGTCAGGTCCGGAAGGAAGCAGCCACAACGATTTCGCCGCGGGTCGTTCCGGCTCCCACCTTCTGCCCCCGATTGATCGCTTCGGCTTCGACATGGGGACACCCGCGCGCTAATCCGTCAGGCGATGTCCGATTCCCTCGACCTTGGCGAACCGCCCCAGCCGGTAAAGCCCGAAGCGTATCGCGTGCTTGCGCGCAAATATCGTCCGCAGACCTTTGCCGAGTTGATCGGTCAGGACGCGATGGTGACGACGCTGGGCAATGCGATCAAACGCGAGCGGCTGGCCCACGCCTTCCTGATGACCGGCGTGCGCGGGGTGGGGAAGACATCGACCGCGCGGCTGATCGCGAAGGCGCTCAATTGCATCGGGCCTGACGGACAGGGCGGGCCGACCATTTCCCCCTGCGGCGTGTGCGAGCCGTGCGTGTCGATCGCCGAAGGGCGCAACATCGACGTGATCGAAATGGACGCCGCCTCGCATACCGGGGTCGATGACATGCGCGGGGTGATCGATGCCGCGCGGCTGGCGGCGTTCGGAGCGCGCTACAAAATCTACATCATCGACGAAGTGCACATGCTGTCGAAGAGCGCGTTCAACGCGTTGCTCAAGACGCTCGAGGAGCCGCCCGAGCACGTAAAGTTCATCCTGGCGACGACCGAGGTCAACAAGGTGCCGATCACGGTGCTGTCGCGCTGCCAGCGGTTCGATCTGCGCCGGGTTCCGGTCGAGACGCTGGAGGCGCATTTCGCGCGGGTGGTCGAGGCGGAAGGCGTCGCCGCCGAGGGCGAGGCGCTGCGGCTGATCGCGACGGCGGCCGAAGGATCGGTGCGCGACGGTCTGTCGATCCTCGACCAGGCGATCGCCCATGCCGATCTGGACGGGGCAGGGGTTCAGGCGGACGCGGTGCGCGCGATGCTGGGTCTGTCGGATCGCGGCGCGGTGCGGGCGTTGTTCGGAAAGCTCGTCGCGGGCGATGCCGCAGGGACGCTCGCCGATCTGCGCGCGCAATATGATCTGGGCATCGACCCGGCGGGGGTGTTCGCCGGGTTGATGGAGACGGTTCACGCGATCACGCTGGAGCGTGTCGGCGCGGCACCCGATCTGGCGCGGTCCGCGGATGAACGCAGGGCGCTGGGCGATTGGGCGGGCAAGCTGTCCAACGCGGTGCTGCACCGGCTGTGGCAGCTCTTGCTGAAGGGCCATGACGAGGTGGTTCGCGCGGCGCTGCCGATCGAGGCGGCGGAAATGGCGTTGCTGCGCGTCATCCATGCGTCGCAGCTTCCCGATCCCGGCGATCTGGCGCGGCAGATCGCCGAGGGGGCGCCAGTCGGGGCGGCGCCCGCAGCGGCACCGCCAGCCCGCTCACCGGCTCCGACCCCACAGGCTGCGGCTGCCTTGCCCACCAATGTCGGCGAGCTGTTCGAACTGCTGTCGAGCCACGGCAAGGAACTGCTGGCGAACAAGGTCCGGCTCAACCTGCGCGTCATTTCGATGACCCCGCCCGATATCGAAACCGGGCCGGTCGATGCGGAATTGCTCAAGGAACTTGCCGCGGTCCTGCGCGATCTGACCGGCACGGCGTGGCGGATTCGCGTCGGCGAAGGCAATGCCCAGCCGTCTCTGCGCGAACAGGCCGAAGCGGCGAAGGCGGATACCTATGAAGCCGCGCTGCGTTCCCCCGTGGTCGCAGCCGCGATCGAACATTTTCCAGAGGCCGAGCTGATCCAGCCGGCCAAACCGGCACGGAGACTATCATGAAAAGCCTCGAAGACATCATGGCGATGGCCCAGAACGTCCAGAGCGAACTCGAAAAGGCGCAGGCCAATCTCGACGCGATCGAGGTCGAGGGCGCGGCGGGCGGCGGGCTGGTCAAGGTGCGCGCGTCGGCCAAGGGCCGCATCATCGGCATCCAGATCGACGATTCGCTGCTCCAGCCGAGCGAAAAGCAGATGCTGGAGGATCTGATTACCGCGGCGATCAACGATACGCGGGCAAAGGCCGATGCGGCGTCGCAGGCGGAAATGTCGAAGCTGTCGTCGGGCATTCCGCTGCCGCCGGGCTTCAAGCTGCCCTTCTGATGGCGCCCCCGCTAACCATTTCGCTTCGGGAACAATAGCATCGGAGCGCTCGTTTGCCCCCTCAGTCGAGTAAAAGGAGGGACCAGATGACCGACGAACGCACCACCACGACCACCACCGACGGCGTGCAGCCGGCGCATACCCATACCACCGTCGTCGAAAAGCGCGGCGGGGGCGGCGGCATCCTGATCGGGCTGGCGCTGCTGATCGGCGTGATCGTCGTCGCATTTTTCCTGATGAACCGCGCGAACAACGAGGACGCTCAGACCAGCGCGATCACTGAAGCCGCGCAGAGTGTCGGAGACGGTGCCGAAAAGGTCGGCGACGCCGCGAAGAAGGCGGTCGAATAATCCGTTCGAACCCGATGAATGAAGGACGCCCGCATCGCCGCCGACGGCAATTCGGCGCGGTGCGGGTGTTGCTGTGCGCGGGCGTCGCGATGGTCGGGTCCGGATGCGCGACGCCGGACACGCTGGCGAGCGCGTCCGACATTCCGCCCGGCTATCCGGCAAAGGCGGTCGGCGGCGTGACCCGCATCGAACTGACCATCGGCCGCAGCGGTCGTGCGATATCGTGCGGGGTGTCGCAATCGAGCGGCAGCGGCGTGCTCGACGAGCGCGCGTGCAACCTGCATCTGGAGCGTTACCGCCAGGGCAGGAGCGCTGCGGTCGAACGCTATATCCGGCGCAGCGTCGATTGGGGACGGGTCGGCGGGACCGGCTCGGCGATTGCGACACCGATCGACCTTGATGCGCTGATCGCCCGGATCGAAGCGAATGGCGGCAGATGCGTTGCCGTCGATCTGGGCACGGCGTGTCGCCCGTCGCCCGGTCGCCGGGCAGTGGAGATCGCTGCGGCGCCCGGCGATGGCCAGTTTTTCCGCAGGATCATCGCCCGGCTCGGCAATCCGTGTGGGCGGCCGGGGCGCGAACTGGGCGGCTGGCGCAATGGACGCGACATCGCGGTGGCGGATCAGAAAACGCTGTTTCTGAGCGGAGCGAACGAACCCGGACTGGTGCCGATGGTGGACAGCATCTGCCCGCCGCTGGTCGCAGCCGACCGTTAGTCTGGACCGACTTCGTTTCGTGCCCACCTCATTGCGTCGCTGCGCTCGCAATTACGAATATGGCTGGCGTCGCTCGGCCTTAGAGGCAGTCGTCGAGCCCCTCATTCGACACCACTGAAATCCGCCGCTGGATCGTGCTGGCGTAGCGCGCGGTAAAGCCGGTGGGCGACTTGCCCGCGCGTTTCTTGGGCAGCGGCAGGACGGCGGCGATCTGTGCCGCCTCGCGGCTTGTCATGCTCGCCGCGCCGTGCCCGAAATAACGCTGAGATCCGGCATTGACGCCGTAGGTGCCGATGCCGGTTTCCGCGATGTTCAAATAGACTTCCATGATCCGCTGCTTGCCCCAGACCAGCTTGATCAGGACGGTGAACCACGCTTCCAGCCCTTTGCGGAAGAACCCGCCGCCCTGCCACAGAAACGCGTTCTTGGCGGTCTGTTGCGAGATGGTCGATCCGCCGCGAATCCGCCCGCCCTGTGCGTTGCGTACGGCGGCGGAGGCGATCGCAGCATAATCGAAACCCGAATGCGAACAGAAATCCGAATCCTCCGCCGCGATCGCCGCGCGCGCCATCGCCGGGTCGATCTCGTCCAGCGGCATCCATTGCTTGGTGATGCTGCGGCCTTCGAACCAGTCGCCCATCATCGTGAAGGTCACGGGCGGGTTGATGAAACGGTAGGCGACGACCCACAGCAGCGAGCCGATCACGAAGAACAGGATCAGTTTCAGCACCCAGCCGACCAATCGCCGCCGGATGCGACGCGGCTTTTTCGGTCTTGCGGTGGCGGCGCTGGTCGCCATCCCTTTTTTCCTTCGTGACTGCCGTTCTGGCCGATGCCGCAAGCGCCGGGCGAACGCAACCGCGGTTGGATATTCCCTTTTCGTTCCGCACGCGCTACGCCAGCGCACATGGCCAAACTCCAGAAGCGTTATGTCTGCCAGCAATGTGGGTCGGTCGCGTCCAAATGGGCGGGGCAATGCGGCGATTGCGGCGAATGGAATACGCTGGTCGAGGATGCGGGCGCAGTGGTGACGCCGTTCCAGGCCAAGCATAACCTGCAATCGGGCGGGCGCGCGATCCTGATGTCGGGGCTCGATTCGGACATTCCGCTGCCCGACCGGATGGCGACCGGGATTGCCGAACTCGACCGCGCATTGGGCGGCGGGTTCGTCGAGGGATCGGCGACGCTGATCGGCGGCGATCCGGGGATCGGCAAGTCGACGCTCCTCCTGCAAGCGGCGGCGAAGCTGGCGCTGGCGGGCAGGGGCGTCGCCTATGTCTCCGGCGAGGAAGCGGCGGATCAGGTGCGGTTGCGCGCGCGGCGGCTGGGGCTGGGCAACGCGCCGGTGCAATTGGCGGCGGCGACCTCGGTGCGCGACATATTGACGACGCTGGGCGGGGCGAGCGCGCCCGACCTGCTGGTGATCGATTCGATCCAGACGATGCACAGCGACCTGATCGAAGGCGCGCCGGGCACGGTCAGCCAGGTGCGCGCATCCGCACAGGAACTGATCCGCTTCGCCAAGGAACGCGGCACCGCGCTGGTGCTGGTCGGCCATGTCACCAAGGACGGGACGATCGCCGGGCCGCGCGTGCTGGAGCACATGGTGGACACGGTGCTGGCGTTCGAGGGCGAGCGCAGCCACCAGTATCGCATCCTGCGCGCGACCAAGAACCGCTTTGGCGGCACCGACGAAATCGGCGTGTTCGCAATGGCGACCGAAGGACTGACCGAGGTATCCAACCCCTCCAGCCTGTTCCTGACCAGCCGCGACGAAAGCGTGACCGGAACCGTGGTGTTCCCCGCACTGGAAGGGACGCGGCCGGTGCTGGTCGAGATCCAGGCGCTGGTGGTCCGGCTTGCAAGCGGGGCGACGCCCAGGCGCGCCGTGGTCGGCTGGGACAGTGGACGGCTGGCGATGATCCTGGCGGTGCTGGAAGCACGCTGCGGGCTGAGCTTTTCGACGAGCGAAGTCTATCTGAACATCGCGGGCGGCTACCGCGTATCCGATCCCGCCGCCGACATGGCGGTCGCCGCCGCGCTGATCTCGGCGCTCAGCGAACGGCCGGTCGCCAGCGATTCGGTGGCATTCGGCGAAATCGCGCTGTCGGGTGAAATCCGCCCGGTCGCGCATGGCGCGCTGCGGCTTCGCGAATCGGCGAAGCTGGGGTTCGGGCGGGCGCTGGTGCCCGGAGCCCAGCCAGCGGACGGCGCGTCGATCAAGCTGTCGTCCTTCGCCAGCCTTGCGTCCTTCGTTGACCATATGTTGGGGCGCGGCTAGCGCTTTGCCAATGGGACTTACGGCGCTCGACATCCTGATGCTGGTTCTGGTCGGGGGCGCTGCCGTGCTCGGCTGGATGCGCGGTTTCGTGTTCGAGGTGCTGGCGTTATTCGCTTTCGTTCTCGTCGTGCTTGCGGTTCGTCTGTTGCACCTGCCCGCAACCGGAATTTTGCGCGATTATGTCGGCACCAGTTCCGGCGCAGCGACGCTTGCGTTCGTGCTGGTCGCGGGCGGCACCTATGCGATCGGACGACTGATCGCGAACGGCATCGGCAGCCGCACGCGCAATTCGATCCTGGGCCCGATCGATCGGGTGCTCGGGCTGGGATTCGGCGCGGTCAAGGCGCTCATCATCGCCAGCTTGGCGTTCATGCTGGCAGTCCTGTTGCTCGACACCTGGAACGGCGGCCCGCGGATGCGTCCCGAATGGATGACCCAGTCGCGCAGCTACCCGCTGCTCAATGCGACCAGCGCGAGCATCGGGGAATTCGTCGACAAGCGTAAACGCGGGATTCCCCTGTTCGACGAAGCCGAAGAGGCGCCCAAGTCGAAGGGCAAAGCCGCGCGCGACTGAGTAGTTTCGGCGCGAATTTATGGCTCAGCGAGGCTCGCTGCGCCGATCGCCCTTGCGCCGTTCCATGCCCGAATAATGGGGATCCTGCGCCTGGCGGCGGTCGTTTCGTTCGCGACGGTCTTCGAACTTCGGCTCGGGATCGCGGTCCATTGCTCCCCTCCCTTTTGTTGCGATTGGAAGGGGTTAGCAAAGGCGCTTTGCGAATCGGTTAAGCATCGGCGGACGCTCTCTATCGGCGTCCGCCGATGCGCTGTGCTTACCAGCCGACGCGGATGCCCAGACGCGCGGTGAACGCGGTCATGTGCTGCTGTTCCTCGGCACCCGCTTCGCCCACGACCATGAACTGATCGACCCCGCCCGACAGCCGCAGGCGACCCAGCCAGCCGCTGTTGCGGGCATCGGGCGAAAGGGTGAATGCATCGCCGCCTTCGAAATAGGCGATGGTATCGCCGATCCGGCCGCCGACGATCTCGCGCCGTCCGCCTTCCAGCTCCAGCCGCATCCAGGTGCCGTCCGGCTCCAGGCTGCCGAGTTCATAGCCGAGCGCGAGCAGGGCGTTTGCCGCAACCTCGTCGCTGACGCGTTCTTCGACGGTCAGGTCGAACCCTTCGCCGCCGCCCGCATCGCTCCAGCCGTCTTCGTCCAGCCGGAAATACTCGATCCCGGCTTGCGGGCGCACGCGCAGCCGCGATCCCAGCGCCAGGTCGTAGGACAGGCCCGCTTGCGCCGACATCAACGTGCCGCCCCAGCTTGCCTTGGCGACGCGATTGAAATCGTCGGCATAGAGGCGACGCTGGCCGTCGAAATCGACCTTGGCGATGGCGCCGCGCGCATAGGCCGCGAACCCGCCGAAGCGCCCGCGCCAATGTGCGCCAAGTTCGTACTGGCTGATCAGCGTTTCATTGTCATTGTCGCCGTTCGAATTGCGCCCGGATGCGTAGGACAAAGACAGGCCGAGATGGCCGAGGCCGCCCAGCGCGCGTTCCGCGCCGCCGATCGCGCCCCATCCGCCGATGTCATAGGCCTGGGTATCGCCGATATCCTTCGATCCGCCCCAGGCGATCTGCTGGCCGAACACCGTCCAGCCATCGGCTTCCGCCTGTTCGGGGGCATAGTCGCCCAGGAACCGGGCACCGTTGCGCGCCGCCAGCGTCAGCGAATCGAAACTGCCGCCTGCATGTTCGGGCAGGAAGGCGCCGAACCGGTTGCGCAGGCTTTCCTGATCGTCGATCGCCAGGAACAGGCCGGTCAGTTGCTCGTCGCGGTCGAGCACGTTGAAGATCGCGTCATAGGCTGCGCTTTCCGAACCGTTCAGACCCAGCTCGCCCGCAGTCTTGCGATCGACCGACAGGGTGACGGTGCCTGCGCCCGCATCACTCGCCAGCTCGCTTTTGAACAGGAAGGGGAGCGCGACATCGGCGGTGGCGAGCGTGTCGCCGCCGGTCAGCGTGCCCGCATCGACGATGACATAGTCCCCCAGCGACGATGCGATCCCGTTCAGCCGTACGCTGACGGTCGCGCCGTCGGCGAAGTTCGCCGCGCCCGCAATGTCATAGCGCGTCGCCATATCGGTTTCGCCGTCGATGGTCACGCCGATCACGCCGGTCGATGCCATGTCGAGCGAGGCGAGCGACACCTTCGTTGCGCTCGATATGTCGAGCGTGCCCGCCACGCTCGCCGCCACGCCCGCGCTATTGGTCAGGTTGCCGACGAACCCGGTTCCGGCCGCAAGGCTCAGCACATCGGCACCGCCGCCGAAATCGACATTGCCCTGCATCCGCGACGTGCCGGTCAGCTCCAGCCGGTCGCTGCCCGCGCCGAACGCGATGTTGCCCGCCTGGATCGCGTCGCCCGACAGCGCGTAGCGATTGTCGCCGCCGCCGAATGCGACATTGCCTACCACGCGCCCGTCGCGCACGTCGAACAGGTCGTTGCCGCCGCCGAAGCGGACATTGCCTTCGATCGAAGGGGCTGCCTTGCCCTCGCCTGCGACAAGCTGACGGATTTCGGTGCCGCCATTATTCGCCGACAAATCGATCGCGATGGCGCGGTTCGAATCCGCCGTGGCGCCGGTCGCGCGGATCAAGCCTGCGTTCTCGACCACGCCGACCGTGCCCGCGACATCGTGGATCGCGATCGCGGTGCCGTCCGAATTGGTCGTCGCGCTGATCGTGCCGCTGTTGGTGATGCGATCGACCGATGCGCCGGTATCGATGACGATCGCGCGCGCCAGATGGTCTGCCGCCGCGCCGCCGGTCGCCGAGACATTGCCCGAATTGACGATCGTCGGGGCGGACGTGCCGCTGCCGAGCAACAGCGCGGTCGCATCCGCCCGTGCAGCCGCCGACACCGCGCCATCGAGCGTGATCCCGCCCGCCATATCGACGCTGCCGCCTTGTCCGCCAATGGCGATGCCGATCGCATTGACGCCGTCATAGACGCCTGCACCCTGCACGCTGCCACGCACCACCAGCCCGTGGCCGGTCGTGCCGACCGCGCCGATCGTCAGGTCTTCGGTCGCCGATCCGATTTGAAGCGCGGGCGCCGCGCCATAGCTGATCAGGTTCGCGCTCCCCTCCTGTGCATCGGGAATGCCGTCACCGTCTTCATCATCCTCGTCTTCATCGGCATTGGCCGGCGGGCGGTCGAGCAGGATGCCGCCGGCGACATTGCCCGAAACGCGGACGGCGGGGCCGCCCTGGAGCAGATCGTCGGCGTCGAGCTTGCTGGGATCGGCGGGCCGCTGAACATAGCGGTATCCGGTCGCGCCCACCGTCCCCTGGATCGTCAGCGCGCCGCCGACATCGCCGTCGATCGCGACGCCGACCGCGTTTGCGCCGACCGCGCTGACCGTGCCGCGAACCGCAACGTTGCCGGTCACATCGCCCGTCTGGATGCCGACGCCGTTGTTGCCGGTCACGCTGATCGCGCCGCTGCTGGTCAGCGATCCGTTGAGCGCGCCGCCCAGCCGGATGCCTGCCGAATCATTCCCCTCGACCGTGACTTCCCCGGCGTTGACGATTGACCCGGTGAACGGTGTGCTCGTGCGGATGCCGACTTTGTTCGACCCTTGCGAAAACGGGCCGTCCAGATCGCCGTCATTGTCGCCGTCCTTCGCCTCATAGGTCTCGTCGAGAATGATCTTGCCGTTGTTGGTGATCGTCCCCGTGCCGCCCGCGGTCACGTCGATCCCGACCACGTCGTTGCGGTCGGTGATCTGGATCGTGCCGTCGTTCTTCACGTCATTGTCGCTGTCGAGCGTGACGGCCACCGGGCCGCTGGCCGGCTTGATCGATCCGGCGGCGGCAATGGTGATGTCGGCGGGCGCGCCGTTGTTCGCGGTGGAGGTGGCGATCGCGGTGGTCCGCGCATCGCTGACGGTGACGACGGTCTGGGCGGCGGCGGGGGCCGACAGGATCAGGATCGACGACAGGCTGGTGGTACAAAGCAGGCTACGCATGATGCTCCCCGAATTTGGTTTTGGGGAGGGGACGAAGCCGCAGCGTCGGTTCCGTAACCGCGAATCAGAACGAAAGGTCGAAACCCAGCCGGATCGTGCGCGGGCGCAGCGGCGTTACATGGCTTTCGTCGCGCAGCTGGAACGGGCTGCCGAGCGCAAAGCGGTTGCCCCGCGCGTCGAAGAGGTTGGTGAGCGACAGCGAAATGCCCCGCCGCGCGTCGCCCAGCCGCGCGTCGATGGCGGTATCGACATAATCGCCCTGCGGCTTGCCCAGCATCGGCCCGATGCCCAGCGTGGATTGTCCCATATAGCGAGCGTGGCCGCGGATATGCAGCCGCTCTCCGTTCGCCAGGTCTGCGCGATAATCGACGCCTGCGCGTGCCGACAGGTCGGCGACATTGGGCAGCGCATCGCTCGGCGTCTGTCGTGCCCCTGCCAGCGCCGACAACAACGCGGGGGCAGGCGTCGTCACCTTGCTGTCGTTCCAGTAGAGCGCGGCGTCGAACGTCAGTTCGGGAACCGGCGACCAGCGCGCGCTGGCACCTGCCGAATGCACCCGTCCGTCGCCGATATTGGCGGTCGTCGGGAACCCGATGCCATCGATGATGTCGGCCTGAATGTCGCGCCAATCGGTGGTCGCCAGCGTCACTTGCAGCGCGACCTGTCCGCCGGGATCGCGGTATCGCAGGCCTGCTTCGGTCGTTGCCACGCGATCGGGTTCGAACCGCTGGATGAAATCGCTTCGCACCGCCAGGCCGCCGGGGCGATACCCCTCCTGATAGCGGGCGAACAGGCTGAACCGGCCGCTTAACCGATAGTGCGCGGCGATCGCGGGCAGCAGCCGGGTTTCCTCTCGGCTGGCGCGGGCGCCGGGATCGTTGCGGAACGCCAGCATCACCGGCGCATCCTCCGCACTTCCCGAAAGGCGCGAATGGGTCAGCCGCGCGCCCGCGGTCAGCGCGAGCGCGTCGATCGGCGAAACCGTTGCCTCGCCATAGAGCGTCGCTTCCTCGACCCGGTTGGTGACGCCGGTTTCGGGGCGGGCAAGTGCGCGAAAGCCGACTTGGCGATTGATGCGGGTATCGTTGCGGAGCAGGTTCAGCCCGACCAGCCAGCCGCCGCCGGGGATGTGCCCCGCCAGCCGCGTCTCGCTGGTGATGAGGCGGACGCGACTGGCCTGGTCGAAATAGCGCGGCTGGGTGGCGGTGGTCGCGTCGAACCGCTCGTCCACATACTGATCGACGATGCCGAGCGTGGTGACCAGCCGCGTCGCGCCGAAATCGCCGGTGATCGACAATTCGCCGAGTGCGATGGCGTTGGCATAGGGTTGGGCAAGCGCGCTCTCGCGCGACAGGCCGTCTTTCGCACCGTCGGCATATTGCGCGTCGCGCCCCGCGATCGACTGATAGGTGCCCGTCAGGTCGATGGTCCACACCGCGTCGGGGGCGAAGCGCAGAGCGCCGCGACCGCCCCAGCTTTCGACCCGGTTGACGTCGCGCAATCCGCGCAGCCGGTCGTCGATATAGCCGCCATCGATCCCACCATAGATCAGCCCGCGAAACGCCAGCCGGTCGGTCGCGATCGGCAGGTTCAGCACTGCGCCGGCATCACCGCCGGGGTCGCCATGCTGGGTCAGTTGAACGCCGCCCCACGCCGCCGATCCGACCGCACCCAGCACCGGCGCCTGCGGCACGATGCGGATGATCCCGCCCAGCGCGCCCGCGCCATAAAGAGTGCCTTGCGGTCCTTCGAGCAGTTCGACCGTCGCCACGTCGTACAGCTTCAACCCCGGATCGGGCGCGGAATAGGTGAGGCGGGTATTGCCCCAATATTGGCCGACCGTGGCCTGGGTCGGCCCGGTGAAACTGGAATCGGCGATGCCGCGAATGAACAGTTTGTTTCGGCCCGGCCCCAGATGCGTCGATGTGAGCGCGGCGGCGCGCTCGGCGATGGCGTCGGTGCCACGCGCGGCTTGCGACAGCGCGAAATCGCCACCCGAAACGATGGTTGCCGCGCCCGGATAGTCGGCAAGCAGCGTATCGCGTTTCGACGCGGTGACGACGATCGCTTCCTCGGCCACCGGTTCGGTGGCGGGATCGACGACCGGTGGCGGGGGCGGCGGCGACGACCGGGCAACCTGGGCAGGCGGGGCAACCTGCTCGATGATATAGGCGCTGTCGTTGATCCGCCGTGCGCGCAGCGGCTTGCCCGCGAGCATCCGCGCCAGCGCAGCGTGCGCGGTCATCCGCCCGCGCACGCTACGCACGCCGATGCCCGCCAGTTTCGGGTCGCTGATGGCGATGCTGACGCCTGCCTGACGCCCCAAAGCTTCGACCGCGCGATCCAGGCGACGTTCGTCGATCCTCAGCTCGGCGACCTGCGCTTGCGCAGCGACCGGCGCGACGATCAGAAGGGGCGCGAAGAAAAGGCTAGGGTTGGGCACGGCTGCTTACTGTCCAGCCGCCATCGTTAGGGGATGCGATCCCGCCGAGCAACGGCGCGACGCGGGGAAGGACATCGGCGGGCGCACCCCGGACGGCCAGCGTTCCGGTGAAGCGCCGGGCGTTGAGATCGGGCGATAATGTGACTGCCACCCCCAGGCTGCGAGACAGATCGCCCGCCACCTGCGGCAAAGCCGCATTGTCATAAACCAACGTCCCATCGCGCCAGCTGCCCACCGCGTCCGACGACACCGAACGCATGGTCAGGCGACCGTCGGCGATCTCCAGCGACTTTCCGGCGTCGATCCGGACCGCATCGCTGTCGGGATTGTACATCACCACACCTTCGGAAACGGCGACGCGCGTCGCATCGTCGGTGCGCGCGACGTTGAACACGGTGCCCAGATCGACCAGTTTCGCCGCGCCGACATCGACGGTGAAGGGGCGGGCATCGTCGTGCCGCACCACGAACAGCGCCTCGCCGCGATCGAGCGAGGCATAACGCGGGCGTTCGCGGTCGAGCGTCACGCGGCTGTCGCCGTTGAGCACGATCTGCGTGCCCGGTTCCAGGTCGATCGTCTGGCTGACGCCCGCCCGCGTCGCGATCGTATAGGGCGCGCTGGCAGGGTCGCTGCCGGTATAGACAAACGCCAGTGCCAGCGCCGCCGCCATCGCGCCGCCGCCCGCGATCCAGCGACGCGACAAACGGTTGGGGGCGGGGCGGGTGCTGGGCATCGCAATGGGCGCAGGCGTCGAAAACAGCGCGACCACCGCCGCATCGGCATCGCACGCGGCGTCATAGGCCGCCGCATGACGCGGGTCGGCTTCGAGCCAGCCGGTAAAGCCGTCCCAGTCGGCGAACGCAGGGTCGCGCACGCGGATCGCCCAACCGCGGCCTGCATCCATCATTTCGGGGGTAAAGGCGCTGGTCATCGGCATCCTGACCCCAAGACGAAGGCGTTGGCACTATTCCGCATCGAACCGCTCCTGAAGTTCGGCAAGCGCGCGATAGGCCTTTTGCAGATCCTTCTCGACCGTGCTCAGGCTGACGCCGAGTTCGCGGGCGATCTCGGCCTGGCCCATGCCTTCCAGCCGGAACCGGCGAAAGATCGTCTCGACGCGCGGGGCAGGGGGCAATGCCGCCAGCACCGCATTGACCTGCGCCAGCCGCTCGCGTGCGATCAGCACCCGCTCGCCACCGGGGGGCGGCTCCGGCGCATGGCCCGAATCGGCCCAGTTGGTCTCGCGATTGACGCGCGCATGCGCCGCGCGGTGGCGGTCGCGCATCGCGTTTTCGCTGGCGCGAAACAGATAGGAGAGCGGCTCGGCGATCGGCCCGTCGGGCGCATTGGCGATGCGCTGCCACACGTCATGCAGCACGTCCTCCGCATCGTCGCCAGCGCCGCGCGCCCGCAGGAAGCGCAGCAGCCGTTCGCGATGTTCGAGGAAGATGCTTTCCAAGCCTGATCCACTCGTTGCGGGATGACCGCCGCCTATGACGGCGGCGAAGGCGTCTGCGCGCGATAGCGGAGGGGAGAGGCGCGGCGCAACCCGGCGCCGTCAATCCAGTGGTGCGGACGGCGGGACTCGAACCCGCACTCCTTTGTGGGAAGAGGATTTTAAGTCCCCAGCGTCTACCATTCCGCCACGTCCGCTTTGGGATCGGTCGGCTTTCGGCCTGAAGCGGGCTGCAAACGCCATCTTTCTGCGCTTCCGGTGCTCAGGTGCCATAAGCACCCTGCGCTCCGGTTCTCGAAAGACGACGTTTTCGCCACGCCCCAGGCCGAAATCCAACCGATCCGTGCCGATGCTCGAAGCGTATTGTGTTCCCGGCGTCAAGCAGGGGACGGTGCTTGATGCCACGCGATCCGCAGTTATGCTGGATCGAGGTATGGATGGGTGAAAGGGCTGATAATGGCAGGATTAGTCGTATTTCTTGGTGTGGCCCTATCGGCAATGCAACCGGCTCCTGCCGACAGCTTCTGCGCGCGCATGGCCGAAGCGATGGAGATGAAACCGACCAAGGATGCGGGTGTCTGGCAGTTGCAGACGCTCGGGGGGCTTGGGCCTGCGCTGTTCGGCGGCACTAGCACAATGGCATTTTCGGTGCGTCCTGTCGGCGAAATCACGCAAGCCGAACTCGACCGGCTCGACGAAAGCTGCGATTCGACCGCGAAGGGCGCACTCTGCAATATTCAGGGTCCGCTCGAATTCCGCGTCAAAACCCGGAAAGGCGAAGCCACGATCATTGCGGACGCCCAAGACCGGGCTCTCGTAGAAATCATCGGAACGCGGATCAGGTGTAGCGACAGCGCGTGAAAATCGACGCGTAGCCGCGCGGTTGGATCAGCTTCACACGTTCAGGCGGATGCGCATTTCTTTGCCGGGTTTGAAATAGGGGACGCGCTTGGCCTCCACCTCGACCGCTTCGCCCGTGCGCGGGTTGCGACCGGTGCGGGCGTCGCGGGCGCGGGTCGAAAAGGCGCCGAAACCGCGCAGTTCGACGCGACCGTCGGCGGACAGGCGGCTGGTGATCTCGTCGAAGAATACGGTGACGATCCGTTCGACATCGCGTGCCGACAGATCGGGATTGTCGCGCATCAGGAGCTGCACGAGTTCGGAACGAATCATACGGCTCTCCTCAATCAAAGGATGCCGTCCGGCCTATGACGACAACCCGGTTTGAAGCCCAAGGTCACCTACGCCGACCCACTTGATCTGGATCAATAACCACTGATCCGGATAAAGAAAGGGCGCGGGCGGAAAAATCCGCGCCGCGCCCGACTTATACCACTTATTTCTTTTCTTCGCGCGCCTTTAGCGCTTCGCCGAGGATGTCGCCGAGCGACGCACCCGAATCCGACGAACCGTACTGGGCAACCGCCTGCTTCTCTTCGGCGATCTGCATCGCCTTGATCGAGAAGGTCGGCTTCTTCGAACGGTCGAAGCCCGACACCAGCGCGTCGAACTTCTGGCCGACCTGGAAGCGCTCGGGGCGCTGTTCGTCGCGGTCGCGTCCCAGATCGGTACGCTTGATGAAGCCGGTCGCGCCATCGTCGCCCGCCTGCACTTCGAGGCCCGCATCGCGGACTTCGAGGACGGTGACGGTGACGACCTGGTTCTTGCTCAGCTTGTCGCCCGCGCCGGCTGCCACCGGGCCGCCACGCTCAAGCTGCTTCATGCCGAGCGAGATACGCTCCTTGTCCGGCTCGACCGCGAGGACGACGGCCTTCACCATCTCGCCCTTGCGGTGCAGGTTGAGCGCGTCTTCGCCCGAGATGCCCCAGGCGATGTCCGACATGTGGACCATGCCGTCCACATCGCCGTCCAGACCGATGAACAGGCCGAATTCGGTGGCATTCTTGACTTCGCCTTCGACTTCGGTGCCGACCGGATGGGCTGCGGCGAACGCATCCCACGGATTGTCCTGCGCCTGCTTGAGGCCCAGCGAAATGCGGCGCTTTTCCTGATCGACCTCGAGGACGACGACTTCGACTTCCTGGCTGGTCGATACGATCTTGCCGGGATGGACGTTCTTCTTGGTCCAGCTCATTTCGGAGACGTGGACCAGCCCCTCGATGCCGGGTTCCAGCTCGACGAACGCGCCATATTCGGTGATGTTGGTCACGCGGCCGTTGAGCTTTGCGCCGACCGGATACTTGCTGGTCGCGCCATCCCACGGATCGCTCTCAAGCTGCTTCATGCCGAGCGAGATGCGCTGCGTGTCCTTGTTGATGCGGATGATCTGCACCTTCACGGTGTCGCCGATGTTCAGCATTTCCGACGGGTGGTTGACCCGCTTGTAGCTGAGATCGGTGACGTGGAGCAGGCCGTCGATGCCGCCCAGGTCGACGAACGCACCGTAATCGGTGATGTTCTTGACGACGCCGTCGATGATCTGCCCTTCCGCCAGGCTCAGGATCAGGCCCGAACGCTGTTCGGCGCGGGTTTCTTCCAGGATCGCACGACGCGACACGACGATGTTGCCGCGCTTGCGGTCCATCTTGAGGATCTGGAACGGCTGCGGGATGTCCATCAGCGGCTGCACGTCGCGCACCGGACGGATATCGACCTGCGAACCGGGCAGGAAGGCCACGGCGCCGTTCAGGTCGACGGTGAAGCCACCCTTCACGCGGCCGAAGATGACGCCTTCGACGCGGGCGGTCTTGGCAAATTCGGTTTCCAGCTTGTCCCAGGCGGCTTCGCGGCGGGCGCGGTCGCGGCTGAGCATCGCTTCGCCGTTCGCGTTTTCGACGCGATCGACATAGACTTCGACTTCGTCGCCGACCTTCAGCTCTGCGGGCTGGCCGGGGGCTGCGAATTCGCGCAGCGGCACGCGGCCTTCGCTCTTCAGGCCGACGTCGATGATGGCGAGGTCGTTTTCGATGCCGGTGACGGTGCCGATGACGACACGGCCTTCAAAGCCGTCTGCATCGCCAAAGGTCTGATCGAGAAGCGCGGCGAAATCGTCGCGCGAGGGGGTTGCCGTGGTGGCCATGTTGGTGGTGGTTCCTGTCACGTCATTTCCGGCCAGCCGGTTGTCTCCGGCGGTCTTTTGGCCGATGTGCCGCGCCCGCCGAATACGAACGCAGCATCCTTCGGGCAAAGGCCTTCGCGTGAGGAACGTGACAATGCAAACGGGCGCGTCGGCAGGGCCGGCCCTTCGCCGATCCGCCGCGCGCCTGTCAGTGGCTAGGCCGTAATCGCCTTGGCCGCCGTCCGAGCCTCCACGAGCGCGATCGCCCGCTGGACGGCGGCGTCTATAGAGAGAAAGCTGGTGTCGAGCAAGGCGGCATCGGGCGCCTGGGTCAGCGGTGCGACGCCGCGCCGCGAATCGCGATCGTCGCGGGCGCGAATGTCGGCCAGCACCTTGTCGTAGCTGGCAAGGCTGCCTTGCGCCCGCAGATCGGTATGACGGCGGCGCGCGCGGATGGCTGGCGTCGCTTTCACGAACAGTTTCGCGTCGGCATCGGGCGCGATGACCGTGCCGATGTCGCGTCCGTCGAGCACCGCGCCGCCGGGCTGCTGGGCGAATCGACGCTGGCGCTGGAACAGCGACGAGCGGACCAGCGGGTGGGCGGAGACGACCGAAGCGACCCGCCCGACCTCGTCCGAACGCAGCCAGGGATCGTCCAGCAGCGCATCGTCGAAATCGCAACAGGCGACGGCATCGGCCTCCCGCTCAGCCGTCAGGTCGTTGCGCAGCACGCTGGCTGCCACCGCGCGATAGAGCAGGCCGGTGTCGAGATGCGGCAGACCGTAATGGCGGGCGAGCGCGCGGGCGATGGTGCCCTTGCCCGATGCGGCGGGTCCGTCGACGGCGATAATCATGGCTCTGGATACAACTACTCAGGAGACGAGGGCGTCAAGGGTGGAGAGGAAGTCGGGGTAGCTGGTCGCGACCGGCGATATGTCGTCGATGCCAATCGCGGCTTTGGCGTGGAGTCCAGCCACCACCATCGACATTGCGATACGGTGATCGAGTTTCGAGGCGACCTGTGCACCGCCGGGGATCGGGTCGCCACCCGTGCCGACGACCGCCAGCCCGTCCTCATACTCCTCGCACGCCACTCCGCAGGCCTCCAGCGCCGCGCGCATCGTCGCGATCCGGTCCGATTCCTTGACCCGCAACTCGTGCGCGCCGCGCGCGACCGTGCGACCAGATGCAAAGGCGGCGGCGACGAACAGCACCGGATATTCGTCGATCAACGACGGCGCGAGGTCGTGCGGCACGTCGATCGCGGTGAGCGCCGCGTGACGGACATGCAGGTCGGCGACCGGCTCGCCGCCGACAATACGCTCGTTCAGCGATTCGATATTAGCGCCCATCGCCAGAAGTGCGGTGAGCAGGCCGGTGCGCGTCGGGTTCATGCCGACATTCTCGATGCGGATATCCGCGCCCGGCACGATCGACCCGGCAACCATCCAGAATCCCGCCGACGACGGATCGCCGGGCACGGTAATGTCCTGCGGGCGAAGCTCGGCCTCTCCGCGGATTGAGATGATGCGGCCATCGGGACCGGCTTCGCTGGTGATTTCCGCGCCGAACCCTGCGAGCATCCTTTCGCTGTGATCACGGGTCGGCACGGGTTCGATGACGCGGGTGATCCCCGGCGTGTTGAGCCCGGCGAGCAGGATCGCCGACTTCACCTGCGCGGAGGCGACCGGCAGGCGATAGTCGATCGGCACCGCTGGCGTCAGCCCGCGCACCATCAGCGGCAGGCGGCCCCCCGGCGATGCGGTGATGTCGGCGCCCATCAGCGACAAAGGCTCGATCACCCGGCCCATCGGACGCGACGACAGCGACGCATCGCCGGTGAAGGTCGCGGTAATCGCATGGCTCGCAATCAATCCTATCAGCAGGCGTGTCGAAGTGCCCGAATTGCCCATGTCGAGCGCGGATCGCGGCTGGAGCAGCCCGCCGACGCCGACGCCGTCCACCACCCATGTTCCGTCGCCCAGCCGCTCGACCGACGCGCCCATCGCCTGCATCGCCGCAGCGGTCGACAGCACGTCCTCACCCTCCAGCAACCCGGTGATCCGCGTCGTGCCGACCGCCAGACTGCCGAGCATCAGCGACCGGTGGCTGATCGACTTGTCGCCGGGCACGCGCACGGTG
Organism: Pseudomonadota bacterium; assembly: GCA_023418595.1. Classification (GTDB taxonomy): domain Bacteria; phylum Pseudomonadota; class Alphaproteobacteria; order Sphingomonadales; family Sphingomonadaceae; genus Sphingomonas. The sequence continues at coordinate 77,845 of JAEZZI010000006.1, read as the reverse complement.
CCCGACAGGCGCGCGGCGCGGGCGATGGTGCGGGGTTGGGGCAGGGGGCTGTGCATGGGTGGCGCGTCTTTGACAGCGGCCCCCGGCTATGGCAAGGCGCGCCGACTTTCGCGCTGCCAAGGCCTGCTTTGGCGCGTATCCACCGATTTTACATTCTCTTCGAAAGGTCAGAGGCGACACATGGTGAAGCCGGAATGGGGCACGAAGCGCGGCTGCCCGAAATGCGGAACGCGATTCTACGATCTGGGCAAGGACGATCCCGTTGTCTGCATCGAATGCGGCAACCAGTGGATCCCCGAGCCTATCCTGAAGTCGAAACAGCCACTGCCGTTCGAAGCGGCCAAGGAACAGGACGACAAGGTCAAGGAAAAGGATTCGGACCTCGGTGACGAGGATCTGGACATCAACGAGGACGAGGAACCCTCGGCCGACGACGATGTCGATCTGGGCGGGGACGACGATCTGGGCGTCGACACGTCCGACGACGACGACGACAACAACTGATTTTTTCGAAATATGGCAAGCGGCGCGAAAGCCCGCTTGCCAAACCGGCGACGCCCGCTTAGTGGGCAACGCCTTGCCAGCGGATGGGGCCGTAGCTCAGCTGGGAGAGCGCTGCAATGGCATTGCAGAGGTCAGGGGTTCGATCCCCCTCGGCTCCACCATCCTCCAGGACGGATCGTGATCCAGCCCATGCCGGGCTGCGAAAGGCGATTTGCTGCGCTCCGGTGCTCACGTACTGGAAGTACGCTGCGCTCCGGTGTTCCAAAATCCCCATTCTCGCCTCGGCCTGAGCTGAATGCCGATCCATCCTGGCGCGTAGCCAATCGAAAAGGGCGCGCAGGCATTGGCCGACGCGCCCTTTTTCGTGCTTGATTCGAGCGGCTCGCCGATCGTCCCGCAATCGAACGGCGGTTAACCAATATTGATGGTGGCCCAATTCGTTAATGGCGCGTTTACTGCGTCATGATGAAAGCGACCTTCACCGAGTCCCGCGGCCACCCGCTGCGCACCGCGCTCCATTTGCGCGAACGCCGCGCCGATATTCGCAAGCGCGCGCGCGATAGCCGTGAGGATAACGACATCAAGCTGTTCGTGCTGAGCTACACGGCGTTCTTCGTGTGCTTCTACACCTTTTTGATCTGACCAACCCCATCCGTCATTACGAGCGCAGCGAAGCAATCCAGGGCAAGCGAGACTCTGGATTGCTTCGCTGTGCTCGCAATGACGACTTACGGGCTCGATCTAGTCGCAGGCCAGATGCAGCTTCTGCGCGATCCAGGCTGAGATCAGGCACATGCCCGCGACCAGCAGCAACAGCGCGGTCGGGCCGACGCCCATCGTGCTGATGATCGTCACCGTTACCGCGCCGACCGTCATCGCGCCGGCATTGACGATGTTGTTGGCCGCGACTGTGCGCGCGGTCTGGTCCTTGGTCACCGTCGTCGTCAGGAACGCGTAGAGCGGGACAACGAACATCCCGCCGGTGATGGCGATCGCGAGCAGCGTGGCGAGCAGCAGCCACGCCTGGGGCTGGGCGATGAAATCGCCGAAACCGTAAAGCGCACCCGGCGCGGCGGGCACCCAGAACCAGGCTTGCGCGGCTAGCGCCACCACCACCGCGCCCATCGCGATCACCGACGCGGGCGAATATTTCGCCGACACCTTGCCCTTGAGCATCTGGTTGATAATCATCGATCCGATCGCGACCCCGACCGAAAACACGGCGATGGTCAGGCTGGCGACGCGCTCGTCGGCGGTCAGCACATTCTTTACCAGCGGCGGGAAGATGACGATCAGCACCGATCCGATCGTCCAGAAAAAGCTGATCGCGCAGATGGCCAGAAACAGCCGCGGGATATGCATCGTCGCTGACACCAGCCGCCAGGACGAGGTGACGGGGTTGAAATTAACCTTCAGCTTCGTCCCCATGCGCGGCGCAGGCGGCACCATGCGTCCGGTGATCCAGCCGATGGCAGCGACCACCAGTGTCAGGATCGCCGCGGCCTCGACCGGGATCCACCCGGCAACGACGGTGCCGGTCAGGATCGACAGATAGGTCGCGGCCTCCACCATGCCGGTGCCGCCCAGCACCTCGTCATCCTCCAGATGCTGGGGCAGGATCGCGTATTTGATCGGCCCGAAAAAGGTCGAATGGACGCCGAGCAGCAGCACCGATCCCAGCATGATCGCCAGGCCGATATTGATGTATCCGGCACGCGCGATGAAGATGCCGCCTGCGCCGAGCAACATGATGAAGATTTCGGCGGTCTTCACCAGCCGGATGATCCGCGCCTTGTCGAACGTGTCCGCCAACTGCCCCGACAATGCCGACAGCACGAAGAAGGGCAGCATCGCGAGGCCCGTGGCGATCGCGTTGAAATTCTGTTCGGCCTGGGCATCGTTGAAAATCTGATAGGTGGCGAATAGCACCACCGCCTGTTTGTACAGATTGTCGTTGAAGGCCCCCAGAAACTGGGTGACGAACAAGGGCGCGAAGCGGCGTTGCCGCAATAGCCCGAACGCATTCTTCATGGAAAAATCAACTGCCCCGTCCGTGGCGATTGCGGGTGCAATAGCCGAGCGGGGGGAGGGCTCCAACCGGTTTGTGATGAACCCCTGCGCTCCATTCCATTCGTTTCGAGCAAAGTCGAGAAACGTGGGTCGAGCGTCCGCGAGCGTTCCTCGACTTCGCTTGAGACGAGCGGGGCGGCGGCGTCGTGACGGTCGGTACCAAAACACTGGCAGCCGCGCGCGCACCGCGATAGAGCGTTGAACATGCGGTCGCTGCCGAACATCCTGTCCATGTCGCGCATCCTGGCGCTTCCCCTGCTGGTCGGCTTCCTGTGGTGGCCCGAATGGCGGTTCGGATACGGGGTCGCGTTCGTCCTCTACTGCCTGATGGGCATTACCGATTATTTCGACGGCTATCTGGCGCGCGCACAGGCGACGGTGTCCAAACTGGGCGTGTTCCTCGATCCCATTGCCGACAAGATCATGGTCGCCGCCGTCATCCTGATGCTGGTCGGCACGCGGCACGATGTCGCGATCATCACCGGCATTCACATCATCGCCGCGCTCATCATTCTGCTGCGCGAGATCGCGGTGTCGGGCCTGCGCGAATTTCTCGCCGGACTGCGCGTGTCGCTGCCGGTGTCGAAGCTCGCCAAGTGGAAGACGACGCTGCAGCTGGTGGCGCTGGGCGCGCTGATCCTGGCGGGGGCGTTGCCCAACATCTGGTGGGTGAAGTCGGTCGGCCTCGCTTCGCTGTGGGGCGCGGCGATCCTGACGCTGATTACCGGCTGGGATTATCTGCGCGTCGGTTTGAAGCACATGGATACGTGATCTGCCGGTGACGACCATCCTCTATTTCGCATGGGTTCGCGAAGCGATCGGCACGGGGGAGGAGCGGGTCGCGCTGCCTGATGCCGTTGCGACCGTGGCCGACCTGATCGACTGGCTGAGCAAGCAAGGCCCCCGTTACGAAACGGCCCTTGCCGATCGCGAGCGGTTGCGATTTGCGGTCGATCAGCGCTTTGTCGGCATGGATGCGTCGGTTGCGAACGCCCATGAAATCGCGATCTTTCCCCCGGTGACCGGCGGATGATCCGCGCGGCGTTGCAGGCAGAGCCGATCGACGTCGTGGCGGTCATCGCCGACGCGCAGGCCGAGGGCGCGGGTGCGATCGCGACGTTCAGCGGAATCGTTCGCGACGACGACGGGGTGACCGCGCTAGAACTCGAACATTATCCAGCAATGACCGAGAGCGTGATGCAGGCGCTGGCGGAGGAAGCCGCCAAACGCTGGTCGCTGCTGTCGGTGCGGGTTGTCCACCGCGTCGGTCGGATGGTGCCGGGAGAGACCGTCGTGCTGGTCGTGACCGTCGCACCGCATCGCCATGAAGCGCTGGAGGCGTGCGCGTTCCTGATCGACCTTTTGAAAAGCGAAACGCCGTTCTGGAAGCGCGAATGGCGGGGCGAGGCGGGGGCATGGGTCGAGCCGCGCCAAAGCGACGACCGGGCGCTCGCGCGGTGGCGCGAACACCCGGCCGGGAATTGACCCGGACGCTTATTGCGCCGGGGCGGCGCCCTGGTTCAGATTGGGGATCAGCACGCCGTTGACGATGTGCACCACCCCGTTCGATGCGGGCACGTCGGCCTGATCGACGAAACCAACGCTGCCGCCCGACGAGCGCAGCTGGACGTTGCCGTTGACGATCGTCGCCGTCAGCGGCTGTCCGCTGACGGTCGAAAGCTGGGCAGTGCCGCCGCCGGCCTCGATCTGGCTCTGGATCGCCGCGGCGTCGAGACGACCCGACACCACATGGTGCGTCAGAAGCGTCGTCAGCTGCTGCTTGGCCGCGGGCTGGAGAAGCGTATCGACGGTGCCTGCCGGGAGGGCGGAAAATGCCTGATCGGTCGGTGCGAACACCGTGAACGGACCCGTGCCCGACAGCGTGCCGTCAAGCCCGGCGGCCTGAACCGCGCGGACCAAAGTGGTCAGGTTGTTCGCCTTGGCCGCGTTCTGGACGATCGTCTGGGTCGCCACCATCGGTGCGCCGCCGACCATCACGCTGGTCGATGCCGAAGCACCTGCCGATGCGGCGGGCGCGGGGGTCGGTGCCGGCGACGGCGCGGGCGTCATGGTCTGGGCGCTTGTCGATGTCGTCGAGGCCGACGACATATCGCCGTCCGCCATGGTTTCGGAACAGGCCGCGAGCGCGGCGGCGCCCGCCATCAGCGACAGGGCAAGCGGCAATTTGGAAATGCGAGACATCGGCGATTTCTCCACGATGATTGTCGAAACGGTGTTGCGCGGCTGGGAGGCCCGCGTGCCTTAGTTACGACTCAATCGCGAGATGGTTTCATCGGCGACACGATTAGGCTTGATCGACTACGCGCGCTGCGTCCCGGCCAATACGCTTGCCAACAGCCGGAAATCGCGCTCTCGCGGACTGGCCTTGCGCCACACCAGCGCGATTTTGCGCTTGGCATTTTCGGCGTCGAGCGAGCGTGCGTCGATCGTGGTGTTGTCGAGAATCCCGGCGTCGATCGCCATTTCGGGCAGCATCGTGACGCCCAGCCCGTTATCGACCATCTGAACGATGGTGTGGAGCGAGGTGCCGAGCATCGTCGCCTGGCCGCGCAATTCCGGGTGGTTGCACGCCGACAGCGCGTGATCCTTCAGGCAATGCCCGTCCTCGAGCAGCAGCAGCCGCGCCTCGTCGATGTCGTCGGCGACGACCGGGCCGGAACCGCGCTTCGCCTCGTCTTCGGGAAAGGCGACGAACAGCCGGTCGTCGAACAGCGGCTCTATCTCGACATCGCCACACGCATAGGGAAGCGCAAGCAGCACGCAGTCGGCGCGCCCGTGATGCAGTGCTTCGCAGGCCGCGGCGCTCGGTTCTTCGCGCAGGAACAGTTTGAGTTCGGGGTAATCCTTGCGCAGGCGCGGCAGGATGCGCGGGAGCATGAACGGCGCGATGGTCGGAATGACGCTCATCCGCATTTCGCCCGACAGCGGACGCCCGGCGGCGCGCGCCATGTCGCCCAGCTCGTCGGCTTCGCGCAGCACCTTGCGCGCCTTGTCGACGATCGATTCGCCGAGCGGGGTGAAGCGGACGACGCGGCGGGTGCGCTCAACCAGCGTCACCCCGATCAGCGTTTCGAGTTCGCGGATGCCAGCGGACAGCGTCGACTGGGTGACGTAACAACTCTCCGCCGCGCGCCCGAAATGGCCCGCATCGCGCAGCGCCACCAAATACTGCAACTGCTTGAGCGTGGGCAGATAGGTGGTCACCGGTGATCGTCTCCGTCGATTGCGAAACGAGAGATAAGCACTTTCGGCGATCAGGCTAGGGGCGCGGCAAGCTGTGTCGGCAATATTCCGCCAACCACGCCCAAATCCGTTCGCATTGAGCTTGTCGAAATGCTGTTCATTTTCTCCTTGGAAAAAAAGACAGTGCTTCGACAAGCTCAGCACGAACGGAGATAGGGCAGGGTTATGCCGCTTCGCTCAGCTGCTCGGCGGGCAGGCGGATCAGATAATCGAACGCCGACAATGCCGCGGTGGAACCCGCGCCCATCGCGATCACGATCTGCTTGTAGGGCACCGTTGTCGCGTCGCCCGCCGCGAAAATGCCGGGCTGCGAAGTCTCCCCGCGATGGTCGATCTCGATCTCGCCATGCTGGGTCAGCGCGACCGCGCCCTTCAGCCATTCGGTGTTCGGCACCAGACCGATCTGGACGAAAATGCCTTCGAGTGCGACCTCGTGGCTCTCCCCCGAATTGCGGTCCTTGTAGGTCAGGCCGATCACGCGTTCGCCATTGCCACGGACCTCGGTGGTCATGGCCGAGGTGATGACCGAGACGTTCGGCAGGCTGGCGAGCTTGCGCTGGAGCACGGCGTCGGCGCGCAGATCGGCGGCATATTCGATCAGGGTGACGTGCGCGACGAGGCCCGCCAGGTCGATTGCCGCCTCGACGCCCGAATTGCCACCGCCGATGACCGCCACCCGCTTGCCCTTGAACAACGGCCCGTCGCAATGCGGGCAATAGGCGACGCCCTTGTTACGATATTCGTCCTCGCCCGGCACGTTCATCTGGCGCCAGCGCGCGCCGGTCGACAGGATGACGGTGCGCGCCTTGAGCGAGGCGCCGTTCTTCAGCCGGACTTCGTGCAGCCCGCCTTCGTGCGACGCGGGGATCAGCGCGTCGGCGGTCTGAAGATTCATGATGTCCACGTCATAGTCGCGGACATGGCCTTCGAGCGCGGCGACCAGCTTCGGCCCCTCGGTTTCCTTGACCGAGATGAAATTCTCGATCGCCATCGTGTCGAGCACCTGCCCGCCGAAGCGTTCGGCAGCGATGCCGGTTCGGATGCCCTTGCGCGCGGCATAGATCGCCGCCGACGCGCCCGCAGGCCCGCCGCCGATGACCAGCACGTCGAACGCGTCCTTGTCGGCGATCGCCTTGGCTGCCTTGGCTTCCGCGCCGCTATCGATCCGGGCGACGATCTGTTCGAGTTCCATGCGGCCCTGACCGAAATTCTCGCCGTTCAGGAACACGGTAGGGACCGCCATGATCTTGCGATCCTCGACCTCGTCCTTGAACAGCCCGCCGTCGATCGAGGTGTGGGTGATGCGCGGGTTGAGCACCGCCATCAGGTTCAACGCCTGCACAACATCGGGGCAGTTCTGGCACGACAAAGAGAAATAGGTTTCGAACGCGAAGTCGCCGTCGAGATCGCGAATCTGCTCGATCAGCGCGGGTGCGGCCTTTGACGGGTGCCCGCCGACCTGAAGCAGTGCAAGCACCAGCGACGTGAATTCATGGCCGAGCGGGATGCCGGCAAAGCGCACCGCGACTTGTGGGTCGCTGGCGCGGGCGATCAGGAAGCTCGGGCGGCGCGCGTCATCGCCCCGCGTGACCGTGATCTGGTCTGAAAGCGCGGCGATTTCATCGAGGAGTTCGCCCAGCTCGCGCGACTTCGCGTCATCGCCCAGCGAGGCGACGAGTTCGATGGGCTCGCGGATGTTCGCGAGATAGCCCTTCAGTTGCTGCGTCAGATTGGCGTCGAGCATGGAGTATTCTCCTTGAGTTTCGAAAAAGGTGCGATCCGGACGCGGGCTAGAGGGAGGGGACGCCCGCGCCCGGATCGCTGTCGGGCCGCATGCTGCATCCGAAGACGCGCGCGCGGCCCTGACGACTTAGATCTTGCCGACCAGGTCGAGCGAAGGCGCGAGCGTTTCTTCGCCCTCTTCCCACTTTGCGGGGCAGACTTCGCCCGGATGCGCGGCGATATATTGAGCCGCCTTCACCTTGCGCAGCAGTTCGGTCGCGTTGCGGCCGACGCCTTCCGAGGTGATTTCCATGATCTGGATCACGCCTTGCGGATCGATCACGAAGGTGGCGCGGTCGGCCAGGCCCTGACCTTCGCGCAGCACGTCGAAATTGTTCGAGATGCTGTGGTTCTGGTCGCCGAGCATGTAATAGTCGATCTTGCCGATCGCGGGCGAGGTGTCGTGCCAGGCCTTGTGGCTGAAATGCGTGTCGGTCGAAACCGAGAACACCTCAACGCCCATCTTCTGCAGCGTCGGATAGATATCGGCCAGATCTTCGAGTTCGGTCGGGCAGACGAAGGTGAAATCGGCCGGATAGAAGAAGAATACCGCCCATTTGCCGGTGACGTCGCGGTCGGTGACCTCGACGAATTTGCCCTGCTTGTACGCCTGGGTCGTGAACGGCTTCAGCGTGTCGCCAATCTTGGCCATCTAAATGCTCCTTGGGTATGAAAACTCATTGTGCCTTGCAGCATATATGGAGCCGATGGACGAGTTTGAAATGGGAAGGATGATCGGCTGTGATCGGGATTTTCACTCAATCCACCACTAAGGCTCTGTGAAAAGCTGGTACGAAACACATCCGAAACGAAACCAGGTTCGTTGTTGTCGCAGCCGATTGAAACTTTCGCGATGCAGCATTCACCGATCTTGATCGAAAGCATCGAAACGGGGCACTCTATGTCGATGGCGTGTCCAGACGCGCACGACGGGAGAGCGATATGTCACTCACTGAATTTGCCGCCGGTCTGCCCACCTTCGCCCGCGACATCCGCGTCAATCTGGAAGCGTTGCTGGACGAACAGGTGCTCGACGATCAACGAAAATTCGGCACCATGCTCGCCTGCGCGCACGTCACCGGACACCGCCCGCTGATCCGCGCGACCGAGGACGAGGTCGCCGACAAATTGACGCCGGAGGCCGCGAATGCCGCGCGGGCAGCGGCGTCGGTGATGACGATGAACAACGTTTATTACCGGTTCGTCCACCTTGCTTCCAACAAGGAATATGGCGCGATGCCGGTGAAGCTGCGCATGAACGCGATCGGCTGTCCGGGGATCGACAAGGCCGATTTCGAGATGTTCGGGCTGGCGGTCAGCGCGATCAATGGCTGCGGCATGTGCATCGACGCGCACGAGCAGGTGCTGAAGCGCGCGCGGGTATCGGCGAGCGAAATTCAGGCCGCGGTGCGGATCGCGGCGGTGATGCAGGCAGCGGCCGCCGCCGACCGGTCGCGCGTCGAGGTCCGCGCGTGGGAGGATCAGCCGGTCACCGCCTGAATCAGCGCATAGGCGCTGGTGATGGTCAGCACGACACCGACCATGATCAGCAATCCCTTTGCCGGCACGCGCTTGGCGATGATCGCGCCAAACGGTGCGGCGGCGACGCCGCCGATCAACAGCCCGATGACCGCGGTCGTGAACGCCTCGATTCCCAGCGACAGCAGGAAGGTGGTCGAAATCGCCAGCGTCAGGACGAATTCCGCGCTGTTGACCGTGCCGATCGTCGTGCGCGGTTGCGCACCCTGCACCAACAGGTTGCTGGTAACGATCGGCCCCCATCCGCCGCCGCCCGCAGCATCGAGGAAACCGCCCGTCAGCCCCAGCGGCTCGACGATCTTGGGTTCGCGGTGGGACCTGGGCGGGAAGCGAAGGCCACGGATCAGCAGGTAAGCGCCGATCGCCGCCAGATAGGCCATGACATAGGGACGCGTCACTGCGGCATCGATCGTGCTGAGCAGATAGGCACCCGCCATGCCGCCGATCACGCCGGGAATGGCGATGCGCGTGAACAGCCGCCAGTTGATGTTGCGGTGGATCGCGTGGCTGACGCCCGACACGCCGGTGGTGAAGCATTCGACCAGATGGACGCTGGCCGATGCGGCGGCGGGCGGTACGCCCAGCACGCTGATCAGCAATGTGCTGGTGATGACGCCGAATGCCATGCCCAGGGCGCCGTCGACGATCTGCGCCGCGAACCCGATCGCGATGAAAGGCAGGATTTCGGCCAAACCGATGCCTTCGAACATGGGACAGCGGCTCCATCGGCGCGTTACAGTCGGCGCACCGTGATCGCAACCGATCGGGCCGGCAATCCAATCCCGTATTGATGTCGCGATAGCGTGGCTTCGCATGGCTGGAAATCACAGGCCCGACGCACTAAATTGTGCGGCTGACCAAAAGGGGAATGCGGATGCGAGGCATCCTAGCCTATCTCGATGCGATCAAGGCGCGCGATCCCGCGCCGCGGTCGCGTGCCGAAATCCTGCTTTATCCCGGCGTCTGGGCGCTGGCGCATCACCGCATCGCGCACCGGCTGTTCCGCGCCCGGCTGTTCTTTCTTGCGCGGCTGGTCAATCACTGGGCACGCTTCCTGACCGCGATCGACATCCATCCCGGAGCCAAGATCGGGCGCAATTTCTTCATCGACCACGGCTTCACCGTGATCGGCGAAACGGCGGAGATCGGCGACAACGTCACCATCTATCAATGTGTGACGCTGGGCGGGACCAGCCCCGACAACGGCGTTGCGGGCAAGCGGCATCCGACGATTTCGGACGGTGCGATCATCGGCTCGGGCGCGCAGGTGCTGGGGCCGATTACCGTCGGGCAGCGCGCGCGGGTCGGCGCCAATGCGGTGGTGACCAAGGATGTGCCGGAAGGCGCGGTGATGGTCGGCATCCCCGCGCGCGCGACGATGGTCGAGGGCGGCGGATCGGCGGGCCAGTTCGTTCCCTATGGCACGCCGTGCAGCGAGATGTTCGATCCCGCGACGCAGAAGCTGGAAATCATGCGCTGCGAGCTGGAGACGATGCGCAAGCGTGTCGACGAACTGCTGGCCGAGCGCGATGCGGTGCAACGGCGTGACCGCGCCTGATGGGGACGGTGACGCCGTTTCCGTCTGGTGTAGCACCCGGTCAGGTCGGGTTCGAGCGGATCGAGCTTACCCGCATCCTCGATCTTTACGGTCGGATGGTCGCCGCCGGGCATTGGCGCGATTATGCGATCCTGCTCGACCGCGACGTGGCGGTGTTCGCCGCGTTCCGGCGGACGGCGGAGAACCCGGAAGTGCGGATCGAAAAGCGCCCGTCGCTTCGGAACCGGCAGGGCATGTGGGCGCTGGTCGCCGAAAGCGGGGCGATTCTGAAGCGCGGGCATGAACTGGCGCCGGTGCTGGCGCCGGTCGAGCGGCGGTTGTTGAAGCTGGTGGATTGAGGGGGCAGGCTGCCGAACTGCCCGCATGTATCCCGTCATTCCCGCCCTTCGACTGCCTGCAAGGCAGGCGCTCAGGATAAACTTCTGCCAAAGGCAGAAGGCGGGAATCCAGAACCCATGTCAGTGTTTATGGATTCCCGCCTTCGCGGGAATGACGGGAGGCTATATGGGAGGCTGGTCGGACTCGCTTCCGCACAGCCCCAGAAACCGCACCGCCGCATCGTAATCCGCTTGGCGCACCGCGCGCGCCTGGGTGGCGAAGCTGTCCTCGCCCCATTGCTCGATCTGCCAGTCCTCATCCAGATTGGCGGCCTGCCACACCGCATCGGCATCCATTGCGCGCTCCGCCAGCGCCAGCGCCAGCACCAGCGAACCGGTGATCGTCACCACCTGATTGAGCGCCGCCAGTTCGAACGCGTCCCGCGCCGCGATCGCATCCCCCAGCTGCGCCAGCGTCGCCGCCGGCTGGGCGCGGTGCATGATGCCGGTCACGATCTCGAAATGCACGTCATACCGCCCGCGCGCCCAGTCGAGCGGTGCGTCCCACAGCCGGTCCTGACGCTCGCGCAGCAGGGCGGGGTGGTCGCTGCGGTAGCAAAGCAGGTCGCTCTCGCCATATTTGGCCAGACCCTCTGCGAAGGCTTCGGTATCGGGCGCGATCCGGTCGATCGCGGCGTTGGCGAGGCCGGTGAGCGGCATCGCGCGCGGGTCGATATCCTCGGCGACGGCGCGCCATTCGTCGGCAATCGCATCGGCCATCGCCCGCGTCGGCAGCGCCAGCGGCGCGCGACCGGGGGTGCGCACCGGGCGTCCGTCCAGGCGGATTTCCCAAGCCCCATCGGTCGGTTCGACCGCAACCGCTTTCCAGAACCGCTTCACGACTGTTCGGGCGTCCGCCATTTGTGCGCGAGCGAGCGCGGCAGCGTCGCCATGACGGCGAGCGCGGTGACGACGATGCCGACGCCGATGATCTTCTGTTCCAGGCTGATCGCGCGGCCCAGCAGCACGATGCCGAAGATTGCGCCTGCGGTCGGGACGATGCGCGCGAGCACGATCAGGAAATATCGGTTGCGCGCGGTCTGTTCTTCCTCGGTCATGTCCGCTCCAGATAATCGGCGATTCCGCTCGCATGGTCCAGCACCTGCACCGCGCCCGCCGCGACCAGTTCGTCGGCGTCGTGATAGCCCCAGCTGACCCCCAGCGGATGCGCGCCCGCAGCGACCGCCATCGCCATGTCGTAACTGGTGTCGCCGATCATGACCGTCGTGGCCGGCGCGGCACCTGCCTCCGCCATCGCGGTTTCGATCATCGAGGGATGCGGCTTCGACGGATGGCGGTCGGCGGTCTGGAGCGTGACGAACCGGTGCCGAAGCCCATGATGGTCGAGCAACAGGTTCAGCCCGCGATCGGATTTGCCGGTGGCGATCCCCAGCACCCAGCCGCGCGCGTCCAACGCCTCGATCGTCTCGGCGATGCCGTCATAGAGCGGTTCGGCGGCAAGCCCGCCCGATCGCCGCATTTCGATGAAGCGGTCGCGGTAGCATTGCGCCAGATGGATATGGAGGTCCGGCTCGGCGTCGGGAATCAACCCGGCGACCGCCTCGACCAGACTCAATCCGACAATCCGGCGGATCGCGGCGCGATCGGGCACGTCGAGCCGGGCTTGCGCGAACGCCTCTTCCATCGCGCGACAGATATTGGCTTGGCTGTCGACCAGCGTGCCGTCGCAATCGAACAGGGCGAGGCGGTTCATGCGTCGCGCATCCAGCGGGCCATTTCGCCGTCTCCGCAGCGGTCGAGCGCGTCGGCTGCCGCCAGCCGGGCGGTCTGCGATTTGGTCTGTGCGAGTTTGCGGGTACCGCGCCATTCCGTCACGTCCAGCGCAAAGCCCCGGATCGCGCGGGTCATCGTGTCGAAGCGGTCGGAGTCCATCTTCGCGCGGGTCCAGACCGGTTTAGGCAAAAGCCGCGTTTCGTGCTCGGCAGCGAGCGCATCGATCTGCGCCACCAGCGCGTCATGGGGCAGCGCCGACACCCGGCCTTCGAGTTCGACCGCGACGTAATTCCACGTCGGCACCTGCGCCGGTCCCTCGTCATACCAATCCGGGCTGACATAGGCGTCGGGACCGTGGACGACGAACAGCGCCGTCGCGCCGTTCAGGTGCGGCGCAAGGGCGTTGCTGCGCGACAGGTGAAAGGTCACGCGCTCGTCGCCATCCCAGGTCACGGGGATATGCGCCACGCGCGGCCCGTCGGGGGTCGATGCGAACAGCGCGCCGAACGCCTTGTCGCGCACGAAGGCGCGCATCGCGTCGCGGTCCTGCCAGTGAAAGGCCGGATGGGGATGCATCAGCCGCGCTTGGTGGGCGATGGGCGTCCGGCGCTCGGTCGCGATGCGCCCGGTTTCCGTGGGCCGGGTTTCGCCGGACCCGGCTTTTTCGCCCCCGGCTTGGCCGAGCGGGTATTGGGTGCCCTCACCGGGGCTTCGCCGCCCGCGCGACCGCGCCGCTCGCCGCGGCGTTCCTTGCGCACCTGCTTGGCGTGCTGGCGCGCTTTGGCCTTTTGCTCTTCGCGGGTGGCGGGGGGCGGGTTGTCGTCGGGTTCCAGCGCGTCACCCAGCGCCGGGTCGAAGCCGAGGGTGTGAAGCGATTCGGCGAAATGCGGCGGCAGTTCGGCGGTGACGTCGATCTTGCCGCCATCGGGATGATCGACGCGGATGCGGCGGGCGTGGAGGTGCATCTTGCGGCTGATCCCGCCAGTCAGGAATGCTTCCTGCGCGCCATATTTGCCGTCGCCGACGATCGGATGGCCGATCGCCGCCATATGCACGCGCAGCTGATGCGTGCGCCCGGTATAGGGCATCAGCAAGACCCAGGCGGCGCGATTGCCCGCCCGTTCGACGACACGGTAACGGGTGCGCGCGGGCAGCCCTTCCTTTTCGTCGACGTGCATCTTCTCGCCGCCGGTGCCCGGCTGCTTGGCGAGCGGCAGGTCGATGAAGCCGTCGTCGATACTGGGCACGCCGACCACCAGCGCCCAATAGATCTTGCGCGCGGTGCGGCTGGAGAAATTCCTGGCGAAGGTCGCCGCGGCGCGCGCGGTTCGCGCGATCAGCAGCGCGCCGCTGGTATCCTTGTCGAGCCGGTGGATCAGTTTCGGGCGACTGTCGCCGTCGAAGATCAGCGCGTCGAGCAGGCCGTCGACATGCTCGGTCGTCTTGGTCCCGCCTTGCGTCGCCAGGCCGGGCGGCTTGTTGAGCACGATCGCCTGCTTGTCGCGGTGGACGACCAGGCTTTGCGCGAATTCGGTCTGTTCGTCCGACAGCGGTTCGCGGTGAATTTTGGGTTTGGCGTTGGGCTTGTCGGGTTCGGCCGGGGGCACGCGCAGCGTCTGTCCCGCTTGGACCCGGTCACCCGGATTGGCGCGCGCGCCGTCGACGCGGAGCTGACCCGTGCGCGCCCAGCGCGACACGGTGTTGAAGTTGGCGTCAGGCAGGTGGCGTTTGAACCAGCGGTCGAGGCGGATGCCGTCGTCGTCGGGATCGACCGTGAACTGGCGGATGCCGGATGCTTCCTTGTCGCTCATGCCGTGACCGCGCGGACGAGTTGCAGTCCTGCGACAAGGGCTGCGATCGACCCGATGACCGAGGCGAGGATATAGGGCAGGGCGGCGATCCATCCGCCGCGCTCCGCCATCAGCACGGCGTCGAGCGAAAAGGCCGAAAAGGTCGTGAACCCGCCGAGGATGCCGACGCCGACCAGCAACCGCGTCGTCTCGCCACCCGCGACCAGTCCCCGCGCGACCAGCCCCGCCAGCACGCCCATCGCCAGGCTACCGAGAATGTTGACCACGAGCGTCCCCCACGGATAGCCGGGACCGAAGATCGCCATGCTGGCGCGGCCCACCAGATGCCGGGCGCCCGCACCTAGTGCGCCGCCGGCCATCACCAGAAAAAGACTGTTCATGCCCGTGCGCCTAGCGCGAATCGGCGCGGGCCGGAAGGGCGTGCGTCAGCGGCCGCGGACGAGCAGCACCACGTCCGATCCGCCGCCCTCTCGCGGATCGACATGGAGTGCGTAGCGATTGCCGTCCGGATGACGGCCCGACAGGCGTTCGCCGAGGGCATCGGCATGGCGTTCGGAAGCGTAACCGCCTGCCTTGGCGCGGGTGAACGCCCAGTCGATCAGTCGCGCGGAATCAAGGTCGCTCCAATATCGAACGACGCGCACGTCGCAGGCGGGGGTCGAGTTTCCTGCCGCCTCGACCACACGAGCGGCGGGCGCAAGCGGCACGGCATCCGGGAGACGCGTCGACCAGCCGTGCGAATAAATGAGCCGGGCCGCGCACTGGCCCGCGAATGGAGTCGCCAGCGTGGCAAGCGTGGTCGCCGCGCGCGCGGTCGCGCAGTCGGCGCAGTCGCCGGAGGACGCGGGCGCGGCGTCGAGCTTCTCCCGCGCGATCGAGTCGGCGGTGCTGCCCCGCGCGGCGACGTCGGACGCGGGGATCGGCGCGGCATAGGGTGCGGGCGCGGGGCGGACCGCATTGCTGTCGGCACGCGAGACCAGCGCCGGATCGGTCATGATCGGATCGGCGAGCGCGGCGGCGACCGCCGGGTCGCTGACATCGGCGGCAAGTTCGGCTTCCAGCGCGGCGAGCGGATCGTCGGCGGGCGGTTCGACGCAACCGGCAAGCAGCAGGGGGAGGGCGAGAAGGGCGCGCATGTCGGCGCTTATGCACGCCGGGCCGTTAAGAAAGCGTCTCGCTCGCCCTCATCGTCGCTCCGGTGTCTTGGTCTATTGCCACACCGCCCCCGCTACCCCATGTTGGGAGCATGAACATCATCTCGATCCTGATCGGCATCGTCTCGCTGCCGCTGCTCCTCATCGGCTTCATGCCGTTCCTCGGCTGGTCGCTGTGGCTGTTGCTGCTGCTGCCCGTGGTCGGCGCGGCGGTCGGTGCGCTGTCGAGCAGCAACACGGGGCGAAATTTCAACCTGGTGCTGCTGGCGATCGGCGCGCTTCGCCTGATGCTGGGTGGCGGTATTTTCTGACGCATCGCGAATGAGGCCCGGCATCTTGCGATACCGGACCCCATTGCTCCCTTTCGCACGCTAACAGGCGTGAGAAGTCTTAGCGGCAGGTGACCTGCCCGCGATCGACGGCACTGCCGAGAACCGCGCCGACGCCTGCACCCAGCAGGGTGCCCAGGGTCGCCGAGCGTCCGTTCGAAAGGACGTTGCCAAGCACGCCGCCGCCGATGCCGCCGACGATCAGACCGGTCGTGCCGTCCGAACGGCGGCAGTAATAGCGCCCGTTGCTGCCGACGTAGATCCGGTCGTTACGGCCCAGACGACGGGTCTGGTAATAACGGCCGTCGCGATAATAGCGGTCGGCATAGTAAAAGCGCTGACCCGGTTCGAACCGGTCATAGTCATAGTTGCGATAGCGCCGCCAGTCGCGCGTGTCCCGGCGCAGGTCGCGGCGTGCATCGCGCATTTCGCGATTATATTCGCGACGGGCATCGCGTACGTCGCGGCGGCTGTCTGCCTGACGCAGATCGCGTCGATAGTCGCGCTGGGCGTCGCGCACCTCGCGATTATATTAGCGCACGTGGCGATTGCTTTGCGCGTCGGCCGGGGCGGCCATGACAGGGATCGAAACAGCCGCGATCATGGCGGCAAGAATATGGGTGCGCATCGAAAACGACTCCATCCGATTGCAGTGCGGGTAAAACGGCTTGCAAGGGGAAGGGGTTGCGTGAACCGAAAACTACCTCGCGTTCACGGGCGCGACAGGTTTTTGCTCCTTGAGTACGCCCTATTCCGTTCGTGCTCAGCTTGTCGAAGCACTGTCCTTCTTGGCACGAAGAAAAGGACAGCACTTCGACAAGCTCAGTGCGAACGGTAGGGGTTATCTAAACGCGGTGGTCGAGCGGATAGGCGAACAGCAGGTCGGCGTCGTCACTGGCGGTCAGCCGGGCGCTGCCCTTCATCGTCAGGCAATCGCCGGTCTTGAACGCGACATCGCCCAGCCTGCCCGATCCGGTTACCGGCACCAGCCATCCGGTCGTCCCGTCGGGCATGGCGACTTCGCGCTCTCCGCCCGACCAGCGTTCGACCGTGAATTTCGGCCCCTCGACCAGCAGGGTACGGCCTTCTTCGATTCTGCCTGGCGCGGGTGGCGCGACGAACGGGCGAGCGTCCGACACCGCAACCCCGTCATCCAGATGCAGTTCGCGCGGGCGGCCGTAATCGTAGAGGCGGTAGGTGGTTTCGCTGTTCTGCTGGATCTCGATCAGCGTGATCCCGGCACCGATCGCATGGACCGTGCCCGATGCGGCGTAGAAGAAGTCGCCCGCCTTGACCGGTTTCCAGTCGAGCAATTGCTCGATCGATCCGTCGAGCGCAGCGGCACGCAGCGTGTCGGCGTCCACCACCGCGTGCGTCCCGATCGCGATGGTCGAACCGGGTTCGGCGTCGAGCACCAGCCAGCATTCGTCCTTGCCCCGCGGCAATCCCCGCGCGTGCGCCTGATCGTCGTCGGGATGAACCTGAACCGACAATTTTTCGCTGGTGAACAGATATTTGACCAACAGGTCGGGCGTGTCGTCGCCGGGCGTTTTGTACCAGATCTCACCGATCGCCTCCCCGTCCGCAGGCGGATCGGCGAATCCCGGCCACAGCTTGTGCCGACCCCAGGGCTTTTCGACGCGGTGGGTTTCTAACAGCGTGACGGTCATGGTCGCTCCGTAGGCCAGGGGATCGTGTCGGTTCCAACGCTTCGCATCGAGCGGTGCTCCATCCGCTATCAACCGAAATCCGCAAGCGCGAAAATACATTGTTAGGAATGCCGCGGCTGGTCTAATAGCCAATCCCATGCGTATCCCGACCCCCCGTTCGCTCGCGCTCGCGATTTCCGGCGCCGTTCTGCTTTCGGCCTGTGCCGGCACCAACAATGCCCGAACCGACACGCCCTATGTCGCGCGCGACGTGGGGACGCTGTATTCGGCGGCCAAGGACCGGCTCGACCGGCGCCAGTACAAGCTGGCCGCGGCGTTGTTCGACGAGGTGGAGCGCCAGCACCCCTATTCGGTATGGGCGCGCCGGGCGATGCTGATGGGCGCGTTCAGCCATTATATGGACCGCGAATACACCAATTCGATTCAGTCGGCGCAGCGCTTCCTGTCGATCCATCCGGGCAACCGCGATGCGCCCTATGCCTATTATCTGATCGCGCTCAGCTATTACGAGCAGGTCAGCGATGTGACCCGCGATCAGAAGATCACCCAGCAAGCGCTTGCCGCACTTGGTGAATTGACGCGGCGTTACCCCAACACCCGCTATGCTGCCGACGCGCGGTTGAAGATCGATCTGGTCAACGACCATCTGGCGGGCAAGGAAATGGAAGTCGGCCGCTTCTATGCCGTCCGCGGCCAGTGGCTGGCGGCGTCGATGCGGTTCCGCACGGTAATCGACCAGTATCAGACGACGACCCACGCGCCCGAAGCGCTGATGCGCCTGACCGAAGCCTATCTGGCGCTGGGCGTGCCGGAGGAAGCGAAGAAATCGGCAGCAGTGCTGGGTCGCAACTATCCCGAAACCGAATGGTATGAGCGCGCCTATCAGTTGATGCAGCGCCACGCGCCCAACACCGAAGTCGCGGCGGTGACGGGCAGCTGATTCCCTTCGAACGAGGCGAACCTTCACCGTGCTGACTGCGCTCTCGATCCGCGACGTGGTGCTGATCGAGGCGCTGGACCTCGACTTCGCACCCGGCCTTGGCGTGCTGACCGGCGAGACGGGCGCGGGCAAATCGATCCTGCTCGACGCGCTGGGGCTGACGCTGGGGATGCGCGGCGATGCGTCGCTGGTGCGTCAGGGCGCGGCACAGGCCGTTGTGAGCGCCAGTTTCGACCTGCCGGAAATGCCGCCCGCGCTGGCCGAGCGGCTGGGTGAACAGGGGATCGACGTCGAACCCGGCGAGCCGCTGATGATCCGGCGGCTGGTCAAGGCCGATGGCGGCAGCCGCGCCTTCGTCAACGATCAGCCCGCATCGGTGGGACTATTACGCGAACTCAGTGGCTTCCTCGTGGAAATTCACGGCCAGCATGATGATCGCGGACTGCTGAACCCGCGCGGCCACCGGGCCTTGCTCGACAGTTTCGGGGGCATCGACACGGGGGGACTGGCACGGCTGCACCGGGCGTGGCGGGACGCGCACGATGCGCTTGCTGCGGCGCTGGAACAGTGCGACGCGGCGGAGCGCGACCGCGAATGGCTGGAACACGCCGTCGCCGAACTCCGTGCGCTGGCCCCCGAAGCGGGCGAGGAAGAGGCGCTGGCCGATCGCCGCGCGTCGATGCAGCGCGGCGAAAAGATCGCGGGCGACCTTCAGGCGATTTCCGACCTGCTCGACGGATCGGATGGCGGACTGGCGCGGCTGCGTCAGGGCGCGCGGGTGCTCGACCGGGTGGCGGAGGATCACCCCGCGCTGGCCGAAGCACTGGCGGCGATCGACCGCGCCATCATCGAAGCGAGCATGGCCGAGGACAAACTCGCCGAGGCCGCAGAGGCACTGGCGTTCGATCCCGCGGCGCTGGAGGCGGACGAAACGCGGCTGTTCGCCCTCAGGGCTGCCGCACGCAAGCATCGGGTCCAGCCGGACGATCTCCCCGCGTTGGCTGCCGATCTGGAGGCGAAGCTGGCGCTGATCGAGGGGGGCGAGGCCGCGGTCGCGCGTCTGCAGGCGGCGGTTGCCGACGCCGAGGCCGCGTATCGGCCCGAGGCCGAGGCGATCACCGCCCGGCGCGTCGCTGCCGCCGAGCGGCTGGATGTGGCGGTCGCGACCGAACTCGCGCCGCTGAAGCTGGATGCGGCGCGCTTCCGGACGTCGGTGGAGCCGCTGGCGCCCGATCAATGGTCGTCGCACGGCGCGGACCGGGTGGAATTTCTCGTGTCCACCAACCCCGGCGCGCCGTTCGCGCCGCTCATCAAGATCGCATCAGGCGGCGAACTCTCGCGCTTCATCCTCGCGTTGAAAGTCGCGCTGGCGGAGGAAGGCGGAGCGGCGACGCTGATCTTCGACGAAATTGATCGCGGCGTCGGCGGTGCGGTGGCGAGCGCGATCGGCGAGCGCCTGTCGCGGCTGGCGGGCAAGTCGCAGGTGCTGGTGGTGACCCACAGCCCGCAAGTCGCGGCGCGGGGCGCGCGCCATCTGCTGATCGCCAAGAGCCACGAAGGGACCGTCACCCGCACCGGCGTTACACCATTGGGCGAGGCCGCACGGCGCGAGGAAATCGCGCGGATGCTGTCGGGCGCGACGGTGACCGATGAGGCAAGGGCGCAGGCCGATCGGTTGCTGGAGACGGCATGACGCCCGACACCAGTTCGTTTCGAGCAAAGTTGAGACACGCTGATTGGTGCCTGCAACGCGTTTCTCGACGTCGCTCGAAACGAACGGTATGGGGTGACAGAAATTCGTCACCCCACGTCATAGGTTATTTGGCCGTGGAAGCCCCGCGTGCGGGCACGGTCCAGCGATAGATCATCGAACTGCCGACCATCTTCGATTCTTCCGGCTCCCAGTCGCCCATGCGAAAGGCGTGGCTGACGATGCGCGTGCCGGGCTTCAGTTCGGCAAGCAGCTTTGGGCGCAGTTTTTCGTTCAGCGAATCGAGCAGATAGAGCGTGATGACGCTGGCGTCCGAGAAATCGCTCGCGAACAGATCGGCCTGGCGGAACTCGACCTTGCCGGTCACGCCTTGCGCGCGCGCATTGTCGTTCGCTTCCTGGATGCGCTGCGGGTCGATGTCGATGCCGACGGCTTTTTTCAGGTTCGCGCGCTTGACCGCCGCGATCGGGATGCGGCCGTCGCCGGAGCCGAGGTCGTAGAGCACGTCGCCGTCCCTGACATCGGCCATTTCCAGCATCGCCTCGACGACTTCGGGCGGGGTGGGGACGTAGATCACGTCGGGGCGGCGCGATTCGGCTTGCTGGGTGGCGGTCGTCGCCTGTTCGGCATTCGCGCCGTTCGACAGCGCGGGCGCACTGGTGCAGGCCGCGAGCGTCAGGATCGCGGCGGTCATCATCGTCTTCACAGGGCCATCTCCTCAGGGTCGTCGTCATTCGGGGTCATGAACATCAGGATCGCGCCGCCGACCACCAGCACCGCGACGCCCGCGAAGGCGCCCCAGCCGGTATAGGTGACGCTGGACCACAAGAGATAAGCCGTGGTCGCGCAGAAAATCGCAGGCGTGATCGGATAGAGCGGCACGCGGAACGGGCGGGGCCGGCCCGGTTCCTTCGCGCGCAGCACGAAAAGCGACAGGCCGGTCAGCAGCAGGAACAGCCAGAATACCGGCGCGGTATAATCGACCGCGAGCTGGAATCCGTTGCGCGCGAACGCGCCCGCCAGCACCAGCAGCAGCGCGATCGCGCCTTGCGCGATCATCGCATTGCCCGGCGTGTCGCGCTTCACGTCCCATTTGCCGAGCCAGGAAAGCAGGCTGAACCGCCGCCCCAGCGCGCAGGTCGTCCGCGCGCCGGTCAGCGCGGTAGCGTTGGCGGAGGTGAGCGCAGCGACCGCGATGATCAGGCTCAATATCGCGGCCCCCGCATCGCCCATCGCGGCGTTCATCACGCCCGCCGCGACCGCATCGGTTTCCGCCATGCCGCCGATTCCCAGCACCCGCAAAAACGCCATGTTGGCGAGCAGATAGAGGACGGTCACGATCAGCAGGCCCGCGACCATCACCGGCGCGATGCGACGCGGGGCGTTCTTCATTTCGGCGGAGACATAAACCGCCTCGTTCCAGCCGCCATAGGTGAGGAGGACGAAGATCATCATCATCCCGATCGCGCTTTCGCCCGTCACCGGCCGCGGCGCGGCACCTTCGGGCGCAAGCAGCAGTCCGGCGACGATCACCACGACCAGCCCGACGACTTCCGCGACGGTCAGCCATTTCTGTGCCGCCGCCCCCTGACGCACGCCCAACCAGTTGAGCGCGCTGACGCCGATCACTGCGATCGCCGCCCATAGCACGGGTGGCCCGGATGCAGGCAGGATCGCGACCATGTAATCGGCAAAGACATAGGCGAGCAGCGCCAGGCTGCCGGTCTGGATCACCGCCAGCCGCGCCCAGGCATAGAAGAACGCCGTGCGCTGGCCGTAAGCGCGACCCAGGAAATGATAGTCGCCGCCCATATTGGGATAGGCCGATGCCAGCTCGGCATAGCAAAGCGCGCCGATGATCGAGAGCAGCCCGCCAAGCGCCCAGACCGCCAGCAACAATATCTCGTCACCCCCGGCAGCCCCGGCAACCAGCGCGGGGGTGCGGAAGATTCCCGCCCCGATGACGATGCCGACGGTGATCGCCAGCACATCGGCGACGCCCAACGTCTGGCGCGGACGGCCGAGTTCTGTCGCAGGAGAAAGCGGTCTGGCGGGGACAAGCGACGCGCTGCTGTCGGTCACGAAAGGGCCGGCATGGTACGAACTCTCCCCGAGGCGAAGACGCATGAACAGCGCCGCGAACGAACCAACAGCCTAGTCCGGGCAGGGTTCCCCCGTAAAGCTGAACGATCGGTGCCCGATCGCGACAAGTGGCGACACAAAAGCGCAGTTGCCGGCACAGGCCTGCGACAGGCGCGCGCCATCTTCGAAACGTCGGGAAACTCCCCGGCGACCCGTTTCGAAGGAGGAAGTGTCATGAAAAAGATCACCATGCTCGTCGCAGGCCTTGGCATTGCCGCCACCGCTTTGCCCGCGACCGCCAGCGCCCAGACCGCGCGCAGCGTCATCAACAATCACGCCCGCGCCGACACCCAGATCAGCCAGGGCATCCGCCAGGGTCGCATCGACCGTCAGGAAGCGCGCTCGCTGCAACAGCAGTCGAACCAGATCCGCCAGTTGCGCGTGCGTTATGAACGCAGCCGTCCGGGCCTGACCCGGCAGGAACTGCGCGATCTCGACCAGCGGATCGCGCGGCTGAGCTACAATATCCGCGTGGCGATGCAGGACAACCGGCGCCCCGGTTATCGCCGCTAAGCGACAGCGGATTCAGGTCCCCAGCGATGGCCCCGTCGGGAAACCGGCGGGGCCTTTTCCTGTCTTCACACCCCGTTCGTTTCGAGCGAAGTCGAGAAACGCTATCGCGTCGCCTGTCCACGTTTCTCGACTTCGCTCGAAACGAACGGAGAGGGTCTGGAAGCGCGAAACGCTACCGCGCCTTGCCGCTGTCCGCCCATTTTTCAAGGATGGTGGATTGCGGAAGGGTGTCGGGCGCCGTCGCGGTTTCGCGGTGATTGGGTTGAATCTGGGCGATGTCGGTGACCGGCGCCGATACCGATGCGGCCAGCGTCACGGGTTCGACGACACTCGGCGCGCGGCCCGTCAGCGCGTCGGCGACATCGGCCGCCACATCGCGACGACCGAGCGGACCGGGCAGCGGCTCCCCACCCATATAGTGGGCGGTGAAGGCGCGCGGCGTGCCCCAGTACCCCTTCCAGCGATGGAAGAAGTGCGCGCCGTAAACCCCGGTCATCACCAGACTTTTGTTCCAGTAAGGCGTGACCGTATAGGTGTGGTAGTGCGTCGCCATGCCGACGGGTGCGAACACCCGGCCCGACAGCGCGAGGTCGGCGGCGCGGCGGGCGCGGTTCCATCCGCTTGCGGAAGGCTTGCGCGCCATCGCGCCGTCGCAGGCATAGCTGAACTGGCAGCCCTTGCGGTCCGACCCCTGATAGATGACGCCGCAGACGGTGTTCGGAAAGGTCGGGTGGCGGACGCGGTTCAGGATCACCTGCGCGACCGCCGCCTGTCCGTCATCGGGTTCGCTTGCCGCTTCGTAATAGATGGCGGTGGTCAGGCATTCGAGCGCACGGGCGCGGTCGAGGGCGGAACCGCGAAAGGCGAAGGGCGGTGCGGCGACCAGCGTCGGATCGGCGGTGGGGATATAGTCGACGGGTTCTTCGGGAAGCGCGGCGGTGCCGGTCATGCCGGGCAGGCTGGCGGCGTATTCCGGGGCGGGCGGGTTTTCCGCGACGACCGACGAAATGCCGACATCGCCAACCACGGCGACGGGTGCGTCGCGGTCGAACGCTGCGTGCGCGGTGAATCCCAGTCCGACCAACGAGGCGAGCATTGCCGCACCGACGACGCGCAACCGCTTGGCGCGCCGGTCGGTCAACCGGGTGCTGGCGGCGAACGGGGCAGGGCGGCGCACGGACATCGCCGCCCCTCTAGCGCAGATTCGTTACCCGATCTGCCCGCTTTTCCTGGGTGTCCCCGGCTGGCACGGCTTGTGGTTAACGTAACGCTTCCAACCGTTCGTGCTGAGCTTGTCGACCCGAAGGGCGGCGTAGCCAACCACTGTTCTTTCTTCGTGCCAAGAAGGACAATGCTTCGATACGCGCCTTCGGCGCTACTCAGCATGAACGGGGCGGGGTTATCGGACGGCGCTATTTAAGCGTGGCGCTGTTGAGGTTGAGCGACGCGGCCGGAATCACCTCGACCTGCGGATAGACCTTGCGCAGATCGTCGATGAACAGTTTCGAATTGCCGACCACGACGATGCTGGCTTTGTCGGTCGCGAGATAGCGTGCGGCGGCGGCCTGTGCCGCCTGGGGCGAGACGCCCTGCACCTGGCCGACATAGCGTTGAAGCTCGCTCAGCGGCACGCGGTCGGTGGCATAATCGGCGATGACGCTGGCGATGCCCGACGTGGTTTCCACCGATCGTCCGAAGCCGCCGATCAAAACCGCTTTGCGCGTGTCGAGTTCGGCTGCGGGTGCGGGTTCGCTGGCCAGCCGGTCGATTTCGGCGCGCACCAGCGCGACGACCTCGGCGGCGGATTCATTCTTGGTCTGGGTGCGCGCGGTCACCGGCCCCGCCATCCGGCGACCGTCGATGCTGCTGCCCGCGCCATAAGCCAGCCCGCGCTTGATGCGGATTTCCTGGTTGAGCCGCGACGAGAAACCGACGCCCAGCACCGCATTGGCGACCGAAGTGGCATAGAAATCGGGCGATCGCCGTTCCAGCCCGCTACGCCCCAGCACCACGCCCGCCTGTCCCGCCTCGGGCAGATCGACGACGATCACGCGCGGCGCGGGGAGCGCGGCGGCGGTGGGCGCGGGCGCGGCCGCGCCGCTGCCCCGCCAGTCGGCGAACAGCCGCTCGGCCTCCGAACGCGCGCGGTCGGGGGTAATGTCGCCGACCAGCACCAATGTCGCCGTCTCCGGCCGCCAGCTGGCGCGATAGGCGCTGGTCAGGTCGTCGCGCGTCACCGCCTTCAGCGATGCTTCGGTGGTGACGCCGCCATAGGGCGTGGTGCCGAACACCGCGCGGCTGGCGACCATGCCCGCAAGTGCTGCGGGATCCTTCATCTGGACGTTGATGCCGTCGATCGACTGGGCGCGTGCGCGGTCGAGTTCTTCCTGTGCGAAAGCGGGGTTGCGCGCGACATCGGCAAGCAGGTCCATCGCGGGCGAAAGCTGGTCCGATTTGACCGACAGCGAGATCGCGGCCGAATCCGCGCCCGCGCCGCTGTCGATCGACCCGCCGAGCGATTCGATCGCGGCAGCGATCTGGGTGGCGGAGCGGCTCGTTGTGCCCTTGGTCAGCAACTCCGCCGCCATCGACGCCAGCCCGGCTTTGCCCTGCGGATCGAGTGCCGCGCCGCCATCGGCGAGCAATGTCGCGCTGACGATCGGCACGTCGCTTTTCTGCACGGTGATGACGCGCAGACCGTTGGCGAGTTTCACTTCGACCGGGGTCGGGATGACGGCGGCGACCGGCGCGCCCGGCTCGGGCGGCAGGATGCGCGCATCGCCGGTGGCGCGTTCGTGAATGACGATGTTGGGCGGCGTTTCCAGTTTCCGCGCGACCACGGTTTCGGGCACCGTGATGGTGCCCGCAGGCGCATCGGCGGGTTTCGATTCGATCGGCAGATAATGGATCACCGCGCTGCGTTCGTCGCGCAGCCATTCGCGCGCGACGCGCTGGATATCGGCAGCGGTCACGGCTTGCAGCGCCGCCAGTTCGCGGTCGGCGGCGCGCGCGTCGCGATCGACGATCACGCCGTTGGCGACGGCGAACGCCTTGCCCGCGGCGGTCTCGCGCTCGCCAAGCGCGGCGGTGACGATCTCGTTCTTCGCCTCTGCCAGTTCGGCGGCGGTGACGGGGCTGTCGCGGAACCGGGCGAGTTCGCGGCGCAGGCCTGGCTCTCCGGCCTCCGCCGTCTGTCCGCCCGACAGGATGGCATAGAGGGCGAGCGTGCCCGGCCCCTGCGGCGCGGAAAAGAAGGTGCTCGCCTGAACGGCGGTGCGGTCGCGATAGACGAGGCTCTGATAGAGCCGCGAATTGTCGCCGCGCGACAGGATCGCCTCCATCAGCTTGAGCGCGGCCACATCGCGGTGGCCGGAGGATGGCCCCTGATAGCTGAGCAGCACCGCAGGCAGCGGCGTGTTGGGTTCGTAAACGGTGTAGCGCGTCGCGGCGGTGCGGACGGGCTCGGTCACATCGACGCGCGGAATCGGCCGGTTCGGGCGCGAAATCTTGCTGAAATACTGGTCGACCCAGCGGTCGAGCTGCGCGGGATCGAAATTGCCCGCGACCACCAGCACCGCATTGTCGGGCCGGTAATAGGTCGCGTGGAAGGCGCGAATATCCTCGATCGTGGCGGCGTCCAGATCCTCGATGCTGCCGATGCCGGGGCGGGCATAGGGATGGTTGGTATAGGACACCATCGGCAGATAGAGGTAGAACAGCTTGCCGTAAGGCTGGGCGAGCACGCGGCTGCGCAGTTCCTCCTTCACCACCTCGCGCTCGGACGCGAACACCTTGGGATCGATCACCAGCGATCCCATCCGGTCGGCCTCGGCGAACAGGATGCGCTCTAGGTGATTGGCGGGGACGACCTGGAAATAATTGGTGTAGTCGTCGGCGTTGGACGCGTTGTTGAACCCGCCGACATCCTCGGTCAGCCGATCCATCTGTTCGTCGACCAGGTTGCGGGTCGATTTGAACATCAGATGTTCGAACATGTGCGAAAAGCCGGAACGCCCGTCGGGATCGGCTTTCGACCCGACGTCGTACCAGACATGCACCGCGACGTTCGCAGTGTTGGTGTCGCGGATCGCGTAAACCTTCAGCCCATTGGGCAAAGTCCGTTCGATGAACGCGATCGGCTGAACCTGAGCGGACGGGGCGGGGGGCGTGGTTTGTGCGTGGGCGGGGAGGGTGAGGAGCGGTGCCCCGAGCAAAAGAGCGGTCCGGCCTAGGCGCATGTTCGATTTCCCCCGAAGAAAGACGGCGCGCTGGTCCCGCGCTCGTTGATGGGCGCGAACCTGCGCGATTTCGGGGGCGACCGCAAGGGTGTGTTAGGGGAGGATTACGCTATCGGGTGTACGCCTGCGAAAGCAGGAGTGCTGGCGATATGGAAAGCGCTTGCGGCCAACACTCCTGCTTTCGCAGGAGGACAGGATTGGCGATCAGTCCTTCTTGCGGCGCTGCGCGAACAGCACCGCAGCCGCCAGCGCCGCCGATCCCAATCCTGCGGCGACGCCGATCTTGGCGAGCGGCAGCTTGCCTTTTGCTGCTGGCTCGGGCGCGGTGGCGCGTTCGCGTGCGGCCTTGGCGTCCTGCGCGGCTGCCAGGATTTCGTTGGTTTCGGGCTGGTCGTCGATGGTGCTCAACAGTCTCTCCGTGGGTCGTCGGACGCCTGGCGTCACTTGCTATTATAGTTGGTGCGAAAGTCGTTTGCGAAATCGGTCAGCCGCGCTTCGCCGATGGCGGCGCGCAGATCGGCCATCAGTGACTGGTAGAACCAGATATTATGCTCGGTCATCAGCATCGCGCCCAAAATCTCCCCCGACCGAACGAGATGGTGGAGATAGGCGCGGCTCCAGTTGCCGCATACCGGGCAGGCGCAGGCCGGGTCGAGCGAACCCTGATCCTCGGCAAATCTGGCGTTGCGAATGTTGATCGGGCCACCCCGGGTAAACGCCTGGCCGGTGCGGCCCGATCGCGTCGGCAGCACGCAGTCGAACATGTCAATTCCCCGCTCGACCGCGCCGACAATGTCGTCGGGCTTGCCGACGCCCATCAGGTAGCGCGGCTTGGCGGGATCGAGCTGGCCGGGCGCATAGTCGAGCACGCCGAACATCGCCTCCTGGCCCTCGCCGACCGCGAGTCCGCCGACCGCATAGCCGTCGAAACTGATATCGAGCAACGCATCCGCCGAGGATTTGCGTAAGGATTCGTCGAGCGCGCCCTGCTGGATACCGAAGATCGCGGCGCGCTCCGCATGGTCGCCGCCGCCGTCGAACGCCGCGCGGCTGCGTTTCGCCCAGCGCATCGAGCGTTCCATCGCCGCAGCCTGCACCTCGCGGGTCGAGGTGGTCGGGACCAATTCGTCGAACGCCATGATGATGTCGCTGTCGAGCAATCGCTGGATTTCGATCGAGCGTTCGGGGCTGAGCAGATGCCGCGTGCCGTCGAGATGCGATTTGAAGCTGACGCCTTCCTCCGACCGCTTGGTCAGGTCGGCCAGGCTCATGACCTGATAGCCGCCGCTGTCGGTCAGGATCGGGCGGTCCCAGCCCATGAAGCCGTGCAGGCCGCCCAGCCTTGCGACCCGCTCCGCGCCGGGGCGCAGCATCAGGTGATAGGTGTTGCCGAGGATGATGTCGGCGCCGCTGCCGCGAACATCGGCGGGCTTCATCGCCTTCACCGTCGCAGCGGTGCCGACGGGCATGAAGGCGGGGGTGCGAATGTCGCCGCGTTGCATGGCGATGGTGCCGGTGCGCGCCTTGCCGTCGGTGGCGTGGATGGTGAATTCGAAACGGGGAGTCATTTGGATGCGATTGGCATTGGCTGGCGGGATTGTCGATGGGGGGAAGGTGTCCTTACTCCCAACTCCCATGTACTCCTGCGAAAGCAGGAGCGTTGGCGGTCGGAGGCTTACAATTTCCAACGCTCCTGCCTTCGCAGAAGCACGTGGTTGTTTTGGACGCGCGTCAGCAATCCCCATCCGGGCACGGCGCGCCGTCGTCGATCTCCACCTGAAGAGTCGCATGGCCGATTCCGAAATCATGATCGAGCATATGCGCGGTATCCTGCAGAAAACCGTCGCCGGGATGGCCGCCAGGCACCACCAGATGCGCGGTCAGCGCGACTTCCGTCGTGCTGGTCGGCCAGATGTGGAGATGATGGACCCGCGCCACGCCGGGCCGCGCGGCGAGTGCGGCTTCCACTTTGTCGGAATCGATCCGATCGGGGACGGCATGAAGCGCCATCGTCACCGACTGCGCGAGCAGCCCCCAGGTACCGAACAGGATCACCGCGACGATCGCCAGGCTGACGATGGGATCGATCCAAACCGATCCGGTGAACAGGATCAGCGCGCCTGCGACGACGACGCCTGCCGACACCGCCGCGTCCGCCGCCATGTGGAGATAGGCGCCGCGGATGTTGATGTCGTGCTGACGGCCTGAGAAGAACAGCAATGCGGTCGCCAGATTGATGACGATACCGATCCCGGCGACGATCATCACTGCCGTGCCCTCGACCACCGGCGGATCGCCGATGCGGCGCACCGCTTCCCAGGCGATCGCGCCGACCGCGACCAGCAACAGCAGCGCGTTGGCGAGCGCGGCGAGGATCGAGGAGGACCGCAGACCATAGGTGAAGCGCTTCGACGGCGCACGCTTGGCCAATGTCGCGCCTGCCCAAGCGATCAGCAAGCCAAGCACATCCGACAGATTGTGGCCCGCATCCGCCAGCAGCGCCATCGAGTCGTAAAGGATGCCCGCCGCGCCCTCGACGATGACGAAAACGATATTGAGCGTGATTCCGATGGCAAAGGCGCGTCCGAAATCCCTGGGCGCGTGGGAATGGCCGTGGCCGCCATGCGCGTGGTCATGGGTGTGATGGTGCGCGCTCACTTGCATTGGATAGCGGGGCGGGGGGCGGGCTGCATAGTGGGAATGCAACACAGGTTGGCGACGCTACAAACTGCGCTCCGGCAGCAACAGCGACGCGTCGCCATAGCTGTAGAAGCGATAGCCGCCCGCAATCGCATGGGCATAGACGCGGCGCATCGTCTCCACCCCCATCAGCGCGCTCACCAGCATGAACAGCGTCGATCGCGGCAGGTGGAAATTGGTGACCAGCCCGTCCACCCCGCGGAACCGATATCCCGGCGTGATGAAGATCGACGTGTCGCCTTCGAACGGGCGGACGATATCGTCCTCGCCGCTCGCGCTTTCGATCAGGCGCAGGCTGGTGGTGCCGACCGTGATCACACGGCCTCCCTTTGCCCGCGTCTCGTTCAACCGGTCGGCAGTCGCGGCGTCGATGCGGCCCCATTCGGCGTGCATCTTGTGATCGTCGGTGTCGTCAACCTTGACCGGCAGGAACGTGCCCGCGCCGACATGCAGCGTCAGCGTGGTGTGACCGATCCCGGCGGCATCCAGCGCGGCCATCAGTTCGGGGGTGAAATGCAGCGCGGCTGTCGGTGCGGCGACCGCGCCCTCTTCCCGCGCGAACATCGTCTGGTAATCGCTGGCATCCTGCGCATCCGTCGGACGACGCGCGGCGATATAGGGGGGGAGCGGCATACGCCCGGCGCGCTCGAGCAGCAGTTCGACCGGCTCGTCGCCGTGGAAATCAAGCGCGAGGCTGCCGTCCTCGGCGCGATCGAGCGCGGTGGCGGCAACGCCATTGCCGAAATCGATCGTCTCGCCCTCGCGCACCCGCCGGGCGTTGCGGATGAAGGCGCGCCAGCGGCGAGGCCCTTCGCGCTTGTGGAGCGTCGCGCCGATCTTTGCCTCTCCGCGCACGCCTTCGAGCTGGGCGGGGATGACGCGGGTGTCGTTGAATACCAGCAAATCGCCGGGCGTTAGCGCCTTGGGCAAGTCGCGAACGATACGATCGCTCAGTCGCTCGCCCTCGGCGACCAGCATCCGCGCGGAGTCGCGCGGGGAAGCGGGGCGCAGGGCAATCGCCTCTGCGGGCAGTTCGAAATCGAAATCGTCGACGCGCATGGTGCTGCCCCTACGCGCTCGCGTTCCGCTTGTCGAAGGGTGTCGAGGCCAGATCCACGCGCTGCCGGTTAGGTCCCTGGCAGCGTCACTTCCTGTTCGCCCGCGGGCAGCACCGGGGCGTTGGGGGTGGGCGCGACATAGGCGGGTGGATTGTCCGAACCGATATAAGCGCGCACGATCCGCGCCGGGTTTGCGGGCGGCTCGCCGCGCGGAATCGCATCGACATATTGCATCCCGCTGATCACCCGTCCGAACACGGTATATTTCTTGTCGAGCGACAACATCGGCTGGAACATGATGAAGAACTGGCTGTTGGCCGAGTTTTCCGCCGCCTTTACGACCTCTTCCGGCGCACCATCGGGGGCGCCCGAGCGCGCGGCGGACACCGCGCCGCGAACGTGCGGCATCCAGTTGAATTCCGCCTCCAGGTCGGGAAGCGACGATTCCCCGGTGCCGTCGCCCTTGGGGTCGCCGCCTTGCGCCATCGGCACGCCGGTATCGAGCACGCGGTGGAACGACAGGCCGTCGTAGAATTTCTGGCGGGTCAGGGTCTTGATCCGCTCGACATGCTTGGGCGCGACATCGGGGCGCAGCGCGATGGTGACGCGCCCGCCGGTCGACAGGTCGAGGATCCAGTGGTTTTCGGTGTCGGTCAGCGCGGGGGGCGCCGGGCGATCCTTGACCGTGGGCTCCATGATCTGGGCGGTTGCCGGTGCGGCTGCGAATGCCGCCGCGACAGCGAGGAAATATCCGATCTTACGCATGACTATGTGCCAGAATCCCGGTGTTTAAGCGTTGGGCGGGTGCTTAGACCAAATCGGTCCTTGCGCCAAACTGAATAGGATCAGCTGCCCTTGCGACCGATCTTTTCGACCCGGGCCACCACCTCGTCGCACACCGACGGCGTGACGAATTTGTGGATGGCGCCGCCAAACATCGCGATTTCCTTCACCAGCCGCGACGCAATGGGCTGAAGCGAAACATCTGCCATCAGGAAAACCGTCTCGATCCGCGGATTGATCTGCTGGTTCATGCCCGCCATCTGATACTCATATTCGAAATCGGCGACGGCGCGCAGGCCCCGGACGATGACGCTGGCGCCTTCGCGCTCGGCAAAGTCCATCAGCAGCGAATCGAAGCTGACGACGTGGATTTCGCCCTCGATCCCCTCCACCTCGCGCCGGACCATCGCCATGCGCTCGTCGAGGTCGAACATCGGGTTTTTCGACGGATTGGTGGTCACGCCGATGACCAGCCGATCGACCAGCTTTGCGCCGCGCCGGATGATGTCCATATGGCCGAGCGTGATCGGGTCGAACGTGCCGGGATAGACGCCGGTGCGGATGGTCATGCGGTTGAGCCCCTATCGATCCCGTTCCAACGTGTAGCGGGCGATGTCGCGGAGCAGGTCGGCTTCGCTGCCATAGCCGCGCAGATGGTCGATCGCCTGATCCACCAGCATTCGCGCCTGTTCGCGCGCGCGGTCCAGGCCGAGCAGCGAGAGAAAGGTTTCCTTGCCCGCATCGCCGTCCTTGCGCAGTTTCTTCCCCGCCAGCTCCTCGTCGCCCTCGACATCGAGGATGTCGTCGGCAATCTGGAAGGCGAGGCCGATGTCGCGGGCGTATCCGCGCAGACCGGTGCGACCCTCAACCGGCACCTTGCCCAGAATCGCGCCCGTTTCGACCGCACAGGCGATCAGCGCGCCGGTCTTCATCGCTTGCAGACGGGTGACGGTCGCCAGGTCGAAGCTGGCCTTTTCCGCCTCCAGATCCATCATCTGGCCCCCACCCATGCCCGACGGGCCGGACGAGCGCGCCAGACAGGACACCAGTTCGATGCGAACGAACGGGTCGGGATGGGTCGCCTCGTCGCTCAGGATTTCGAACGCCAGCGCGTGAAGGCAGTCGCCGGCCAGAATCGCGGTCGCTTCGCCGAACGCTTTGTGCACCGTCGGCTTGCCGCGACGCATGTCGTCATCGTCCATCGCGGGCAGGTCGTCATGCACCAGGCTATAGACATGGATGCATTCGAGCGCGGCGGCGACGCGCAATGTCGCGGCGCGATCGACGTTGAAAATCTGTGCGGTGGCATGGACCAGCAAGGGCCGCAGGCGCTTGCCGCCGCCGATCGCGGCATGGCGCATCGCCTGATAGAGTTTGGCGCGCGGATCGTCGGGGACAGCCAGCAACAGATCGAACTGGCGGTCCATATCGGCCGCAATCTGGTTGAGCGCCGATTGCAGCGCGATCGATGCCCCCGCCATCGCGGTCAGTTCGCGGCGAAGCTGGTGGTGCCGACGGCCTTGCCGCCCGCATCGGTACGGATCGCCTCGATCCGGGCCTGTGCGGCGTCCAGCCGGGCGGCGCACTGGCGGCGCAACGCATCGCCCCGTTCATACAGGTCGATGGCCTGTTGCAGCGGCGCTTCGCCGCTTTCCAGCCGGGCGACGATCGCCTCCAGCTCCTTCAACGCGTCTTCGAAGCTGAGTTCGGCGATTCCGGTTTCTTCGGTCATGAATGTCGCTATGCGGCAGGGCGGGGCGGTTATGCAACCCGGACCAGGGACCGCGCATTGGGAAGATCAATCGAGCGATCAGGAGCGTTTTTCATGTTCACGAGCATCAATCCCGCGACCGGAGCGGCAGGCGAAACCCACGCCATCCACGACGATGCGGAAGTCGAACGCCGCGTGGCGCTGGCGGCGGAGACGTTTCGGACATGGCGCGGTTCTCCGCTGGCCGAACGGACCAAGCTGTTGTCGGCGATCGCCGACAGCTTCGAGGCGAACAAACGGCGGCTGGCGGAAGTCGCGACTCGCGAAATGGGCAAGACGCTGAAATCGGCGATTGCCGAAATCGAGAAATGCGTCGCCGGATTCCGCTATTATGCCGATAATGGCCCGTCGCTGCTCGAGCCAGTGGCGGTTGAGGGCGCGCCTGGCGATGCCAAGGCGATCTGGCTCCCGACCGGGGTGGTGCTGGCGATCATGCCGTGGAACTTCCCCTATTGGCAGGTGGTGCGATTCCTCGCGCCCACGATCATGGCCGGGAATGTCGGGCTGTTGAAGCACGCATCGCTGACGCAAGGGTGCGCCGCGCTGATCGAGGAAATGGTGCTGGCAAGCGGCGCGCCGAAGGGGTTGTTCCAGAATCTCGCCATCAAATCCGGCAAGGTGGCCGGGCTGATCGCGGACAAGCGCATCGTTGCCGTGACGCTGACGGGCAGCGAAGGCGCAGGCGCCAAGGTCGCCGAGGCGGCGGGCAGGCATTTGAAAAAGGTCGTGCTCGAACTCGGCGGGTCGGACCCGTTCATCGTCATGCCGTCCGCCGATATCGACGAAGCGGCACAGGTCGCGGTCAAGGCGCGCATCCAGAATGCCGGGCAATCGTGTATCTGTGCCAAGCGAATGATCGTCCATACGCAGGTTTACGATGCCTTTGCCGACAAATTCGCAGCGGCGATGGACGCGGTGACGATCGGCGATCCAATGGGCGAAGTCGATATGGGGCCGCTGTCGAGCGAGGAGCAGCGCGATACCGTGCTGGAGCAGTTGGCGCGCGCCGAGGCAGTCGGTGCCACGCTTCGCGGGGGTGAGAAGATCGACCGCGCCGGCGCGTGGATGAAGCCGGGCATCCTGACCGACGTGCCGCGCGACAGCGACATCGCGCAAGAGGAGTTGTTCG
The DNA here is from genome assembly GCA_023418595.1 of Pseudomonadota bacterium. Taxonomy (GTDB): domain Bacteria; phylum Pseudomonadota; class Alphaproteobacteria; order Sphingomonadales; family Sphingomonadaceae; genus Sphingomonas. Next base: position 43,068 of record JAEZZI010000006.1, on the reverse strand, counting down.
GCCCTGTCGCGATGCTGTTCCGCGCCAATGACATTGACGATGCGATATCGCTGGCCAACGACATCCCCTACGGTCTGGGGTCGAGCGTCTGGACCAGCGACGCCCAAGAGCGCGATCGCTTCGAACGCGAGGTGGAGGCCGGGATGACCGCGGTCAACCAGATGCTCGCATCGTCACCCGAGGCACCGTTCGGGGGGATCAAGCTGTCGGGGCATGGCCGCGAACTGGGGCCGTGGGGGCTGCACGAGTTCATGAACCTGAAGGCGGTAATGGCCAAGTAAACGGATTTCGCGACCGCCAATCGTCATTGCGAGCGCAGCGAAGCAGTCCAGCTTACCGCGAAGGTCGTTCTGGATTGCTTCGTTACGCTCGCAATGACGACGAGCGGGAAGAATCGTTTAGCTGGTTTGCGAGGAACCCATTACCTCGGCGATCAGATCCTTGCGGCTCAACTTGCCGATCATCGTCTTTGGCATGGTAAGGCGCACCACGACCTCATCCACTTTCTCATGCTTGCCGAGTTGCGGATTGAGCCACGATTTCAGTTCGTCGCCGCTCACCTCCTGGCCTTCGTTCAGCGTGACATAGGCGCGGGGGACTTCGCCGCGATAGGTGTCGGGGATGCCGATCACCAACGTCTCCCTGACCGCGGGATGGCGATATAGGACGGCTTCGACCTGGCTGGGAAACACCTTGAACCCGGCGACCGCGATCATGTCCTTCAGCCGGTCGACGATGCGGATGAAGCCGTCCGCGTCGATATGTCCGACATCGCCGGTGCGCAGCCAGCGCGTGCCGTCGGGGTCGGTCAGGAATACCTCTGCGTCGGCATCGGGCCGGTTCCAGTATCCGGCCATGATCTGTGGGCCCGACACGGTGATCTCTCCCGGCTCACCTTGGGGCGGTGGGCGGCTGGGGTCTTCCTTGTCGACCAAGCGGATGCGCGTCGCCGCGATCGGCTGGCCGATCGTGCCGGTCCTGTTTTCCGCTTCATAGGGATTGCATGACACCACGCCCGAGCTTTCGGACAGGCCATAGCCCTCGATCACGCGCGCGCCGGACGCGGCCTCGAACTTGGCCTTCAATTCGGCGGCAAGCGGCGCGCCGCCGGAAATGCAGAATTCCAGCGAAGAGAAATCGGTGGTCGCGAATTTTGGATGGTCGAGCAGCGCCTGATACATGGTCGGCACGCCCGGCAGCGCGGTCGGCTTGGTCGCGTCGATCGCGACCAGCACCTGCCCCGCCTCGAACCGGGGCAGCATCACGATCTCTCCGCCGACCGCCACCGTGCGGTTGAGGACGCAGGTGTTGGCGAAGACGTGAAACATCGGCAACACGCCCAATATCCTGTCGTGCCGGGTCGCCACTTCGGGGTCGAGCTGCGCGACCTGCCGCGCGTTGGCCGACAGGTTCTGGTGCGTCAGCATCGCGCCCTTGGGCGTGCCGGTGGTGCCGCCGGTATATTGGATCAGCGCCAGATGCGTCGCGGGATCGATGTCGGGCGTCGCGCAGCCGCCATCATTGGCGATCAGCGCGGAAAAGGCGGTGATGCGCGGATCGTCGGGACGGGCGGCGACCTCCTTGCGCTTGAACAGGCGATAGAGGACGGATTTGGCAGGCGGCAGCGCACCCGCGACCGAACCGACGACCAGCCGTTCGAGGTTGCTCGCCTCCAGCACCTTGACCGCGGTCGGCAGCAAGGCGGTCGCCGAAAGGGTGAACAGCAATTTCGTCCCCGAATCCGCGACCTGATCGGACAGTTCCTGGACCGTGTAGAGCGGCGAGAAATTGACCACCGTCGCGCCGAGTTTGAGGATGCCGTAGTAGGCGGCGAGATAATGGGGAACGTTCGGCAGGAACAACCCGATCCGGTCGCCGGGGCCGTATCCAAACGCCTTCAGCCCGCACGCGACGCGGTTGGCGCCGTCGAGCGTTTCAGCATAGCTGTATTTGCGGCCCATGAAATCGATCAGCGGCGCCGATCCGCGGTTTGCGGCGCTCGTCTCGAACAGATCGACCAGCGACATCGGCGGGAACGGGCGGTCCCACGGACCCGGATGAAGATAATGTTCGCGCCAGATCTGTGCCGGATCAGTCATTGACACAAGTGTAAGCAGGGTTGCAGCAAACGCAACCCTCTTTACGCGCTCGTCAAGTAGATGGCGTCAAGTCGATCCCATCAGTGCGGGGACGTCAGCGCTGGGTCCAGGTGATGAGCAGCGAAAAGGCGGCGATGCCGAGATCGAGCGCAGCTTCCATCTTCTTGGGGGCGACGTCGGTCACATCGTGCGTCTGGATTTCGAGGCTGGCGGTCGGCGTCTGCCACGCGAGCGCGATGACAAGCGCACTGCCCGCGACCAATCCCACCTTGCGCTTGTCCAGCGATTGCATCGAACCACTCCCTCAAGGGGCGGATTGATACGCGAGATCGCAGCCCGCCGCAAGAAAATCAGGCAGCCTCCGCCAGCAGCGTTTCGCTGCGCCGGACGCGGTCGCGGCCCGCCGCCTTGGCATCGAACAACGCGCGATCGGCGGCGCGATAGAGCGATTTCCAGTCGCCCTCGCGCGCGATGCCGCCGCGGCACACCCCGATCGATGCGGTGACGTCCAGGTCGAACGGCATCCGCGCCGCGCGCAGCCGCGCGAGCAGGCCATCGGGATCGATTTCGGAGCCGGGTGGCGACAGCAGGGCGAACTCCTCGCCGCCCAACCGCGCGACCAGCCCGCCCTCTGGCGCGACCTGACGCATGACGCGCGCGAACACGCGCAGCACTTCGTCGCCGCCGTCATGACCCAGCGTTTCGTTGACCGCCTTGAAATGATCGATGTCGATCAGCAGCAATTGCTGCATGCCCGGCCGTCCGATCGCCTGGTGCAGGAACGCGCGGCGGTTGAGCAGGCCGGTCAGCGGATCGGTATCGGCCAATCTGCGCTGCACCGCTTCCTGCGCGACCGCGAAGTCGCGTTCCTTCGACAACAGCCGGATGCGATAGGCGATCGCGACCGACGACAGCAACGCTTCGAAGGCGAGCGCGAAGATCGTCGAATTGTCGATCCAGAATCGCCACGGGATCAGCCCCAGATGCTGGGAAAAGCGCATGCCCGCCATTACCACCGGCGCTGCCCAGGCAAAGGCGAACAGCCAGATATAATTGCTCTTCACCTTCCATGCGCGCCACAGCATCGGCCCGATCACCGCCAGCACCGCGACGAAGCCCCAGGCGAAAATGCTGTCGGCAACGGCGATATAGGCGTCGGGCGCGAGCAGAAATACCAGCCCACCCGCCGCGACCGCGACCGTCGCGACGCTGGTGAAGCGGCCCATCCAGCCGAAAAACACCTCTCGCTCGAAGAAACTGCGTGCAAAGACGAGCGCGGACGCCGCCGCGCCGCCCAGCAGCGCATAATTCAGGCGTATGCGAACGTTATTGGACATGTCGGGCCAGACCCAGGCCATCGCCGCCGATGACGTGAAGCAATAGGCGAGCAGCAGTGCCGCCATGACGCAATAGGCCAGCTGGAACCGCTGGCGAAGCACCACCCACAGCGCCAGATTGTAAGTGATCAGCGCGATCGCCAGACCAGCAAATCCGGCATATAGCGCGCCGAGACCCAGATTGGCGCTAGCGGCTTCGTCGGTCGTGGCGATCCGCGCGCCCAGCAGGATGCCGTGGATGTTCGCCGCATCATCGATCCGCCACACCAGCCGCGTGACGGGCGCATCTCGGGTGGGTACGTCGAACTGGAAAATCGCGCCGAGCTGGATGCGCGCGGAAATCTGCCGTTGGTCGGCGCGGTGACGGACCACCGCACCATCGGCATAGACGATGTCGAGCGTGGTAGCCTGCTGAATCAGGCTGCTCGAGCGGACGCGCAGCGGGCCGTCTTCGCCGACTTGTGCGGACAGCGGTTTGGAGATCACCCAGTAATTGCCGGGTCCGAAATTGCGTTGCGGCGATGTGCAGTCGAAGCTGGCGGCTTCCGCGATCAGCCGATGCGCATCGAGACCCGGCGCATCGGCCGGGCGCACGCAGACTTCGACCTTGTCCCCGATATGACGGCTTTGCGCGGCGGCCGGCGCAGCGAGGCCGAGCGCGATCGCACTCGCGACCATCGCCAGCCATAGCCCCCGGAAGACACGACCCCACATGCGGCGCACGCTAGAGCGCGGGATGGAAATAATCGGTAAATTGCGAGAGCGAAAGCAAAAGGGGCCGGAAGTTTCGCTTCCGACCCCCTTGATTGCTTGGCGTCTTGACGTCAGGCCTTGGCGGTCACGGTTCGCTTGCCACCCTTCTTGCCGCCTTTTTTCGGCGGAGCGGGGATGATTTCGAACGCCAGCGCACCGTCCTTCAGCTTGACCGTGACTTCGCCGCCATGGAGCAGCTTGCCGAACAGCAGTTCCTCGGCGAGCGGCTGTTTGACCTTTTCTTGCATCAACCGACCCATCGGGCGCGCGCCGTAGAGCTTGTCGTAACCGCGCTCGGTCAGCCAAGCCTTGGCTTCCTCGTCCAGGCTGATGTGGACGCCGCGATCGGCAAGTTGCAGTTCGAGCTGGAGGATGAATTTCTCCACCACCCGCGCCACGACTTCGGGCGGCAGATAGCCGAACGGCACAATCGCATCGAGGCGGTTGCGGAATTCCGGCGTGAAGAGCTTCTTCACCGCCTCTTCCTGCACATCCTCGCGCGTCATCTGGCCGAAACCGATCGATTCCTTGGCCATGTCCGACGCACCGGCATTGGTGGTCATGATGAGGATGGTGTTGCGGAAATCGACGGTCTTGCCGTGATGGTCGGTCAGCTTCCCGTTGTCCATCACCTGAAGCAAGATATTGAACAGGTCGGGATGTGCCTTTTCGATCTCGTCGAGCAGCAGCACGCTGTGCGGATTCTGGTCGACCGCATCGGTCAGCAAGCCGCCCTGGTCGTAACCGACATAGCCCGGAGGTGCCCCGATCAGCCGCGACACGCTGTGGCGTTCCATATATTCGGACATGTCGAACCGCTGGAGCGGAATGCCCATGATCTCGGCAAGCTGACGCGCAACCTCGGTCTTGCCGACGCCGGTGGGGCCGGAGAACAGATAATTGCCGATCGGCTTGTCGGGATCGCGCAGGCCCGCACGGCTTAGCTTGATCGCCGACGACAGGACGTTGATCGCCTCGTCCTGGCCGAACACCACGCGTTTCAGGTCGGTCTGGAGGTTCGCCAGCACGCGGGTGTCGTCGGACGATACGGTTTTCGGAGGGATGCGCGCCATCGTCGCGATGACCGCTTCGATCTCCTTGGGCGTGATCGTCTTCTTGCGCTTCGACGGGGCGACCAGCATCTGCATCGCGCCGACCTCGTCGATCACGTCGATCGCCTTGTCGGGCAGTTTGCGGTCGTTGATGTAGCGTGCGGAGAGTTCAACCGCCGATTTGATCGCGTCAGGCGTGTATTTGACCGAATGATGCTCCTCGAACGCCGAGCGCAGCCCCGCGAGGATCTTGATCGTATCCTCGACCGTCGGTTCGTTGACGTCGATCTTCTGGAACCGGCGCAGCAGCGCGCGGTCCTTTTCGAAATGGTTGCGGAATTCCTTGTAGGTGGTGGAGCCAATGCAGCGGATCGTGCCGCCCGACAGAGCCGGTTTCAGCAGGTTCGACGCATCCATCGCCCCGCCGCTGGTCGCGCCCGCGCCGATCACGGTGTGAATTTCGTCGATGAACAATACCGCGTGCGGCAGTTTTTCAAGCTCGGTCACGACCTGTTTCAGCCGCTCCTCGAAATCGCCGCGATAGCGGGTGCCCGCAAGCAGCGCGCCCATGTCGAGCGAATAGATGACGGCGGGCTTGAGCACCTCGGGCACGTCGCCTTCGACGATCTTGCGCGCCAGCCCTTCGGCGATCGCGGTCTTGCCGACGCCGGGATCACCGACATAGAGCGGGTTGTTCTTCGAGCGGCGGCACAGGATCTGAACCGTCCGGTCGACCTCCGGCCCACGCCCGATCAGCGGATCGACCTTGCCGGCCTTTGCCTTTTCGTTGAGGTCGACGGTGAACTGCTTGAGCGCGCTTTCGCCCTTGCCCTTCGCCTCGCCGTTCGCCGGTTTTTCCTCCTCGGCGCCCTTCACTTCGCGGGTTTCGGTGGGCGTGCCGCCCTTGCCGACGCCGTGCGAGATATAGCTGACCGCATCGAGGCGGCTCATGTCCTGTTGTTGCAGGAAATAGACGGCATAGCTGTCGCGTTCGCTGAACAAAGCGACCAGCACGTTGGCGCCGGTCACTTCGTCACGGCCCGAGGACTGGACATGCAGGATCGCGCGCTGGACGACGCGCTGGAACCCGCTGGTGGGGGAGGGGTCGGTCGCGACCTCCACCTTCAGCGCGTCGAGTTCGGTGTCGAGATAATGCGCGACGGTGCTGCGCAGATCGTCGAGTTCGACCCCGCAGGCGCTCATCACCCGCGCGGCATGCTCGTCATCGACCAGCGCGAGCAACAGGTGCTCCAGCGTCGCATATTCGTGGCGGCGCGCGGACGCGGCTTCCAGCGCCTTGTGAAGCGTGGATTCGAGCGCGGAGGCAAAGCTAGGCATTGAAATACGTCTCCGTTCGGGCCGCAGGGAACGCGCGGCCCACATCCATTATGTCGGAAGTCGGTGGCCCCGCATCAAGCATGGTGGCCGTGCGCCGGATCTTGTCGGGCGATGTGCCCCGGTCCGGTGCGTCCACGCTCATCGCCTGAATAACGCGTCGGCACTTGCGCGATGGTTAAAGGCGGCTTCAATCTTCTGCCGACATCGCGCGATTTCTCCCTCAAGCGCGGCGATGCGCGCTTCCAGCTCGGCGACCGACATCGGATCGAGATCCTGTCGCGCGAGCAGCGACACCGGATCGTCCTTGCGCGTCGGAAGGTCGTCGTCGGGGGTCATGACGAAAGGTTCGGCCGCATTGGCGCGCGTGTCAACGGCTAGCCATCATCCAACCCCACAAAATCCGTTCGTTTTGAGCGAAGTCGAGAAACGTGACCGAAGCGTCAAGCACGCGTTTCTCGACTTCGCTCGAAACGAACGGGTGGAGGGGATGGCGAGACGGGCAGGTAATTCCATATCATTCGCTCCCTTGACGGACTCTTGGCGCGGCTCGCAGGTTCGTGCCAAAGAGAGACTGGTTCGCTTTGGGGGCTGCACGCAGACATGACCTTACCGACGACGATGCGCGCCATCGACCCGGACACGCCGGGCGGGCCGGAAGTGCTGGAATGCGTGGATCGGCCGGTGCCGCAAGCAGGGCCGGGCGAGGTGCTGATCCGCGTCGCCGCGGCAGGCGTCAACCGTCCCGATGTGATGCAGCGCAAGGGGCTGTACCCACCGCCGCCGGGCGCACCCACCATTCCCGGCCTGGAGATCGCAGGCGAGATCGTTGCGCTGGGCGAGGGCGTGGAGCGCGACATGATCGGCCAGCCGGTCTGCGCGCTGATCGCGGGCGGCGGTTACGCGGAATATGCGGTTGCGCCGGTGGGATCGTGCCTGACCGTGCCCGACGGCCTGTCGATGGCGGAGGCGGCGGCGCTCCCCGAGACGCTCTTCACCGTTTGGACCAATTTGTTCGAGCGGGCCTATGCGACCGAAGGCGACTGGGTGCTGGTGCATGGCGGGACCAGCGGCATCGGCACGATGGCGATCAGCCTGTGCCGGTTGTTCGGGATACGAATCGTCGTCACCTGCGGTTCGGACGACAAGGTCGCGGCGGCAAAGGCGCACGGGGCAACCCATGCGATCAATTACAAGACGCAGGATTTCGTCGCTGAAGTCTCGCGGATCACCGGCAACCGCGGCGTCGATGCCGTGCTCGACATGGTCGGCGGCGATTATGTGCCCCGCAACCTGCAATGCCTGACCGAAGAAGGTCGTCATGTGTCGATCGCGGTGCAGGGCGGCGCGATCGCGAACGTCCCGCTGTTCGAAATCATGCGCAAACGCCTGGTCCTGACCGGCTCGACGCTCCGCGCGCGCGACAACGCGTTCAAGTCGCTAGTCGCAGATGAGTTGGCGCGCAACGTCTGGCCCTTCGTCCAGTCGGGCCAGTTGCGCCCGGTGATGGACAAGAGGTTCCCGCTCGAACGCGCCGCCGACGCGCACGCCCGCATGGATGCGGGCAACCATATCGGCAAGATCGTGCTGGATGTTGCCGCAAAACCGTAACCTCGCTTCGGTCAAATCGTCACATAAGGCTGGCATAGCCTCCCCAGGCAAGGGCTGGGGAGCACCCGCATATGGCGACCGTCACACGGTTACCGTTCGATCTGTCGCAGGTCGAATTCCCGAATGAACCGTCGATCCCGGAAAAGACGATTACCGAGCGGCGGCGGTTTCGGACGATCTGGATTTCGGACGTTCATCTCGGCACGCGCGGCTGCAATGCCGAATTGCTGATCGACTTTCTGGATCATGTCGACAGCGAGCAACTCTATCTGGTCGGCGACATCATCGACGGCTGGCGGCTCAAGAAGAAATTCTACTGGCCCGCGTCGCACAACGACATCGTCTGGCGCGTGTTGAAGCGGGCGAAGCGGGGAACGAAGATCACCTATATCCCCGGCAATCACGACGAGATGTTCCGGCAGTTTACCGGCCTCAATTTCGGCGGCGTGCAAATCCGGCGGCAAGCGGTGCACACCACCGCCGACGGGCGACGACTGCTGGTGCTGCACGGCGACGAATTCGACGCGATCATGCTGTCGCATCGCTGGCTCGCCTATCTGGGCGACGCGGCGTACCACGCGATGATGGTGCTGAGCGGCTGGGTCAATTTCTGGCGGCGCAAGCTCGACCTGCCCTATTGGTCGCTGTCGAAGCATGCCAAGCACAAGGTCAAGAACGCGGTCGAGTTCATTTCGGATTTCGAGGGCATCGTCGCGAAGGAGGCCGGATCGCGCGGCGTCGACGGGGTGGTTGCGGGGCACATCCATACCGCCGAAATGCGGACGATCGACGGCGTCCAATATTATAATGACGGCGACTGGGTCGAGGGCTGCACCGCGCTGGTCGAGCATTTCGACGGCCGCATGGAGATTCTGCACTGGGCGGATGAGGTCGCGAAGCGCGATGCGCCGGTGGTGCTGGTCGAGCGGGTGGCGGCGTGAGTTCCGGGCTAACCTCCACCGTTCGTCCCGAGCGAAGTCGAGGGGCATTTTCGAGCGTAGCGAGAATTGGGGAGCGCAGAGCCTCGGCTTCGCTCGGCAAAGCCCCTCGACTACGCTCGGGACGAACGGATTCTGGAGGCGGGGCGTGAAAATCGCAATCGTCACCGATGCGTGGGTGCCTCAAGTGAACGGAGTCGTCCGCACGTTGCAAGCCGTCCGCGCGGTGCTGGAGGGGCAGGGGCATGAGGTGCTGGTCATCTCCCCCGACTTGTTCCGTTCGGTGCCGTGCCCGACCTATCCCGAAATTCGCCTCGCGCTGGCGGGGAGCGGGCGGGTGGGCGACATGCTGGCGATGTTCGCGCCCGATGCGATCCACCTCGCGACCGAAGGGCCGCTCTGCGTTGCGGCGCGGCGCTGGTGCCTGCGGCGAAAGCTGCCGTTCACCACCGCGTATCACACGCAGTTCCCCGATTATGTGTCGGCACGCTCGGGCGTGCCTGCGGAATGGGTGTGGCGATATATCCAGTGGTTCCACCGGCCGGCCCAGGCGATCCTCGCGTCCACCCCGTCGATCCGCGCAACGCTGGTCGAACACGGGCTGGACCAGGTGCGGCATTGGGGGCGCGGCGTCGATCTGACGCATTTCCACGACCGGGTCCGCCCGCATCCCAACCTGCTGCACCTGCCGCGCCCATTGCAGCTCTATGTCGGACGGGTCGCGATCGAGAAGAATATCGAGGCGTTTCTGGCAAGTTGGCATCCGGGGACGAAGATCGTCGTCGGCGACGGTCCTGCGCGCGACAAGCTGTCGGCGCGTCACCCGCAGGCGATCTTCATGGGCGCGCGCTTCGGCGGCGAACTGGCGAGCATCTATGCCGCCGCCGACGTGTTCGTCTTTCCCAGCCGCACCGACACGTTCGGGCTGGTGATGATCGAGGCGCTGGCCTGCGGGACGCCGGTCGCGGCCTATCCGGTTACCGGGCCGGTGGATGTGTTGACGCCCGCGACCGGCGCGATGGACGCCGATCTCGACCGCGCGATCGCCGCGGCGCTGACTCGCGACCGGCGGGCCTGCGCGGACTATGGGCGCGGCTTCACCTGGGAAGCGAGCGCCGCGCAATTCGTCGAGGCGCTGTCGCCGCTGCCGGGATTGGCGCTCGCCGCGTAATCGCGTGCGATCCTCCTTGCCCTTCGCCGCCGCAGCGACTAAATCGAGGGTCACACGAGGCGGCCGCTCCGGGTAGGGGCGGCCCTTATTGTTTCACGGAGATTTTATCGTGGCCCAGCCGCTGATGCCCCACGCGACCGCTTCCTGGCTGGTCGACAACACCGCGCTCTCGTTCGAGCAGATCGCCGAATTCTGCGGCCTCCACATCCTCGAAGTGCAGGCGATCGCCGACGATACCGCCGCGACCAAGCTGACCGGCCGCGATCCGGTGCGCGCGCACGAATTGACGATGGACGAAATCGAAAAGGGTCAGAAGGACCCCGATTACCGGCTGGTCATGTCGAAAGGCCCCGAACAGGTCCGCCGTACCAAAGGCCCGCGCTATACCCCGGTGTCGAAGCGCCAGGACAAGCCCGACGGCATCGCCTGGATCATCCGCAATCACCCCGAAGTGTCGAACGGCGCGATCGGCAAGCTGATCGGCACGACGCGCACGACGATCGACGCGATCCGCGACCGCACCCACTGGAACATCGCCAACATCACGCCCAAGGATCCGGTGACGCTGGGCCTGTGCTCGCAGCGCGAACTCGACGCGCTGGTGGCCAAGGCGGCGAAGGCGGCGGGGATCGAAGCGCCCGTCGATACCCGGCTTGAGGGCGACCGCGAGGCGCTGATCACCGAACTGCGCGCCGAACGCGAACGCGCTGCGCACGAGGCGGAGCATGCCGCCGATGCGGACGCGGGCGAGACTGCGCGCACGCCAGGCCTGCCCGCCGGATGGGAAGACCCGTTCAAGCGCTGAGCGCATATCTGCATGGTTCGAAAATGCGGCGGGCGTCCTCTTGAAGAGGGCGCCCGTTTCGCTATCTAATGAGTGCGGACCGGGCCCCTCTGGCAATCCCTGATGGATTGCGATGTCGGACGTATCGAGCGCGCTCGGTGGTGTTGGCCCCTGTCCCCTCCCTGACCCACATCACCTGAGCGCCTCGATCTCCGCGCGTCCTCTTGACGCCAACAGCGCTATCGTTCCTAATTCGTTCTCATGATCGAGGAGGATGCGAGGCGTGGCCGACCAACTGATTCTCTACACCAACCCGATGTCGCGCGGACGGATCGCGCGCTGGGTGATCGAGGAAACCGGCGCGCCCTATGAAACCGTGCTGCTCGGCTATGGCGGGACGATGAAGGACGCCGATTATCTGGCGATCAATCCGATGGGCAAGGTGCCCGCGATCCGCCACGGCGACCGTATCGTCACCGAATGCGCGGCGATCTGCGCCTATCTGGCAGAAGCATATCCCGATGCCGGCCTCGCCCCGACCGCGGACGAGCGCGCCGATTATTATCGCTGGATGTTCTTTGCCGCCGGCCCGGTCGAGGCCGCGATCACCAATCGCTCGCTCAAGGTCGAGCCGACCGACGAGCAGAAGATGATGGTCGGTTACGGCGATTACGACCGGGTGGTGGATGTGCTGGAGGCCGCGGTGTCGGCACACCCCTATATCGCCGGCGACCGCTTCACCGCGGCGGACGTCTATGTCGGCAGCCATGTGATGTGGGGCACGCAATTCGGGTCGCTGCCCAAGCGCGACGCTTTCGCGGCCTATGCGGCGCGGCTGTCGGACCGCGCGGCATACAAGGCGGCAAGCGCGAAAGATGATGCGGCGATGCCGAAGGAGGGGCAGGCCTAAGTTAGGGCAGCCACGGCATTTGCGGTTCGACTGGTTGTGGGTGGAAACCGGACATTGCGGACGGGATGTTCGCAGCTTATCCCTGCGTCGTGAATTGGTTAGCCCGCCGCATACTTGGCCCCGTCTTTGTCGGGAGCATCGTTTCCACGGCCCTTCTGTTCGTTTGGACGATGGCGGCAGACAATCGGTGGGCGCTACACATCTCTGATGTAGCTCACGTTTGGCCCTTCATTCTGCTCTTTGAAGCAGTGGGCGTGGTTTTACTGTTGCCGCTAGGCTTAGCCTTGTTGAGACGACCTCTACCGACGCTGCTGTATCCATTCCTGCTAGCAATAGCAGGATCGGCTATCGGCGCCCTGTTGATGGTGCCAATAAGTATCGGCGGCGTTGGCTTACCGACCCTTCCGATGGCCTGTGGTGCCTTGAGCGCCTTGGTCTGGCTCGCCTTCAATCGAGCCCCAATCAGGTGATAAGCTGAATGTCCGCAATGGGGTCGTTTGCGGTCCTCGGATTAAGCATGACGGGATGTTGCCCTGTTGAGCATGATCGAGTGCAAGTGTGTCGCTAACCCGATCTCAGAGCATCGCACGTCGGAACATTGTGCTCACGCCATAAAACAAAAACCCAGCCGGACCGGGTGGTCTGGCTGGGTTTGTGGTGGGCGCGGCAAGGATTGAACTTGCGACCCCTGCGATGTCAATGCGGGAGTGTTTGTGGAAATGCACCTTGTTCTTCAACAAGTTAGTTGTGCGCGAAATGTCGCGTGCCCAATATCTGCCCAAATCAATCATAAACCCGTTCCTTTGAGCCAGATTCTCATGGCGTTCCTCTACCGTCAACGGCGATACCGCAAATAGCACGTCAGGGGTTGAACCATAAGAGAAGTAAAGGATCTCAGTGTTACGTAATGGGGGCACCTTCAGGCAGTAGGATCGGTTCGATGCTCTTCCACATAGTGTACTTCAGTCAAATTGCGTGGAAATTGTTATGGGCTGCCTGCGAACTGGCGGTTAACGCTTCACGATCCGGATGAAGCGGATGTTCGAACCACCTACCCTTCCGGTGTAAACGAGACGACTGGTAATGGGCCGGAAACGAAACAAAGGTTGTGACTGTGTCGAACGTTTCCATGGTGTCGACGTTGCCGAACCTCGCTCAGGACGACCGCTGCTTGACATCGGGATAGCTCCTACAAATATCGTGACCATCCCCGCCAGCTTTGGCGCTGCATGAAGCCGTCCGGTGTGCCGTGTCACACGGGTTGAGATGCGGGATGGCAGACTTGGCGAAGTCATGGATTTGGCGCTCGGGCAGCGTCGTATCTGCCTTTCGAGGGCTAAACCGAAGCGATCAGCCAAGGTTCGTTTCGAACCTCGGAGAATCTCAATGCACATGAATCCTGGCCAGCTAGCTGCTTATCGTGGTTTGTTGGACCACGCGCTCGTCCACCGCACGGACACAGCTCGAGCAGCGGGTGCAATCCTGCTTAATAGTTACAACGACAGATTGCCTCATACAGGGTTCAATGTCGGCGAACTGCGCCACTTCGATTCCAAAAATCGGGCGAATGTGCTGATTTATCTCGAGTGGCTTAGCTCAGCGCCAGGGCTATATCCGCCATCGAGCGATGTGGACAAGATTAAGCGCGCCTGGGAAGAGCGTGGCTGGTTACGACGCCAAGTTCGCTAAGCGGCTCTGTCCAGCCCATTTATTCGTTTCTGCCGTCGGTCGGTGGCGTTTGGTCAGATACGAGTTGCGCTTGTCGGTCCGAAACCTTTGCGGTCTCAATGCCGGTAGGTGCATGCCGTACGCAGTAGCACTGCTGTGTTTTGGGAAAAAGTGCAATAAAATCAGTGCGTGAAACGCGCAAGGTGCTCGGCAGAGAGGGCGCTGTTGAATGCCGCCCGGTCCCCGCAAATGACAGTATTTCCAAGGGTTCTGGGGGCAGTTTGCATGAGGGCGAATGCCATATGGTCCCCAAACGTCGAAGGTCAGCTCGTAGAGCATTTCTCGATGGCAATTTTGCCCGCCGCAAACTGCCGCTGCGCGAGCGCGAATACTGCATCTGGGACACCGAGCTTGCGGGCTTCGGATTGCGTGTAAGGCCGAGCGGCAACTACTTCTGGTTCGTTCGCTTGCGCCATCGCGGCAAGCATCGCCGCATCACCCTTGGTAGAACTGATGAGCTTGAGGCGGGGCTGGCAAGGGCGCAGGCTCGCCGCATTCTTGCAGAAGCTGCGCTCGATGGTTTGCCCAAGCGCGCGGTGGTGAAGGCTACCCCGACGATGAACGATTTCGTCGAGGCTTATTGGGATGATCTTTCCCGCGTCTGGAAGCCATCTACTACGAAGCGCAACTGGGCTGCATGGCGGCTCACCATCAAGCCCACATTTGGCGACACGCGCGTAGCGGACATCCTCCCACCAGACATCCACCGCTGGCGCGATGGATGCGCGGGAGAGAGCGAGGTGAAGTTCAACCGCGCCGTGCCAGTGTTGTCCGCGCTGTTCAAATATGCCGAAGCGCTCAAGATGCGTCGCCCGGGTTCGAACCCCTGCCGAGGGATGCCGCGATACAAGCGGCAAAGCGTTGAGCGCTATCTGACACCAGCCGAGTATCGCCGGATCGGAGCGGCATTACGTGAGGCTGAGGCGGACAAACCGGCCCAGGTCGCAATCGCTCGCCTGCTCTTGTTCACTGGCGCGCGCGTCGGTGAGATTACAAATCTCCGCTGGGGCTGGGTGAAACCGCCTCGACTGATGCTCCCTGACAGCAAGACCGGTCCCAAGGTGATTTGGCTCAACACGCAGGCGCAGGGTATACTGGCCCGGATCGAGCGGCGCGAAGACAACGAGCTGGTGTTTCCGAACCAGACCGGCAAGCGCCCGGTCAATTTCGAGAGGTGGTGGTATAGTTTCCGGCGGCGATGCGCTTTGCCTGACGTTCGCATCCACGATCTGCGCCACAGCTTCGCATCAACCGCGATCATGGACAATGTACCGCTATCGACCATCGGCAAGCTGCTTGGCCACAAGCTTGTCGAGACGACCGCGAAATATGCCCACCTGTCCGATGACGTGATCGGCGAAGCCGCCGAGCGTGTATCAGGCTCGCTGGCCCAAGCGATTGGTCTCAGGCCATGACTGCCGCCAGTCTCAAGAAGATCGTCGAAGAGGCGCTTGCCGAGGTTGGGGCAAGCGTTAACTTCAAGCTCGTTCCCAAAGGCAAGGCGCGCACCACGACCTGGCTTGGTGTCGAGCACGGTTTTGGCATTCGCCACTATCCGAGCGGTCGCAACGTCTACATCGTCCAGACCCGCATGGCTGGACGTATGCGCACGGTGACAATCGGGCCCGCATCGGTCCTTACTCGTTACCAGGCGCAGATGGTCGCGCGCCGCGTCATCGCTTACGCACAGGTCGGTCGCGATCCAGCGACCGAGCGCCAGCGCATCCGGTCCGCGCCGAGCTTCGCCGATTTCGTGGCCGAGTATTGGGATCGCTGGGCGCCTCGCTGGAAAGCATCGACGCTGGAAACGCACACCGGCTACCGCCGCCGCTACCTCGATGACGCCTTTGCTGGCGTCTACATCGACGAACTGAACGAGGGGCACGTCACGAGCTGGTTTGCGGACCTCAACAATCGAACCGGGCCGGGAGCATCGAACCGGACCTTCGAAATCCTCAAGCATATGCTGAACAAGGCTGAGGAATGGGGCTACCGGCTTGAAAACACCAACCCGTGCCGCTCCGTCCGGCCCAACCGCAAGCGCCAGTGCGAGCGCTTCCTTTCCAATGATGAACTGGCCTGTCTGGGTGCCGAGTTGGCGAAGTTGCGATCATCAGATGATCGCACGAAGCAATGCGCGGGTGCAGCCATCACCCTCCTGCTGCTGACAGGTTGTCGGAAGAGCGAGATCCTCACGCTCGAATGGAGCGACATCAAGGGCAACCGGCTGCACCTTCGCGACAGCAAGACCGGGCCGCGAACGGTCTGGCTTGGCTCTGCAGCTCGCGAAGTGATCACCGCGCTACCGCGCTTCGAAAGGATACCATATCCGTTTTGGAACCACCGCTACCGCAAACCGCTGCGGTGCGTGAATGCTTTCTGGCGAAGGCTCAGAGACCAAGCAGCACTACCCGGCGTTCGCATCCATGACCTTAGGCATACATTCGCCAGCCATGCGGCGATGAACAAGGAAACCCTTCCAATGATCGGGCGTCTGCTCGGTCATGCCAATGTTCAGACCACCGCCCGGTATGCTCACCTCGATGACGGTCATCTCATAGAGGCCGTGCAGCAGATTGGTAATGCACTTGAGGGCTTACTGAATTGAGCAAGCCGGATATTGCCTGCGACCACGGACTGGCTGCGTGCCAGATGGAGTGCATAGCCGGAAGGTCCGCTTTGCGCCCCATAATACGAGGCATTCACGAGCGAGTTTCCAAAAGTCGGAAGCGGACGCGCCTCACGCATGTCGCGTCAAGATCAACGAGTAATTCGAAGCACCGAGCTCACCAGCAGCTTCCAAGACAGCCCATTCGCCACCGCGACTGCACTATCGCAAAAAGCGGCGGTTGCTACTCGCGTCGCGGATTTTGTTCTAGATTAAATCAGTAGCAGAATTACCTCTGGATCGGCATCAGCAATCCGTTGAATGCCGCCATCTGCCGTGATCAGGGTCAAAGATCTTTCCTTAGCTTGGGCACATAGCCACAAGTCGTTCTCGTCGACTTGCAGGCGTTGCCCGCGATTGTTGAGCGGCCATTCTTCGAGCCAGCGAGGGCGATCGCGGCGGTTCGCCTTGCGAAGATAGCGCTTGGCGAGGTTGGTCTTAAGCTCGGCATAGGCCGCCGCGGTATGGTGTCCGACCTCGAGCACTCCATAGCCTCGCACTTCGATCAACATTTGTTCAAGCGCGGGAAGGCGGCTTGGCGCGAATGCCTCGCTCATCCGCACCCCGAACGTTAACTCAGCAAGCGACACCGCAGACACGAAATGGCTCGCTCGCTCGGGCGCCGATGCAACTGCGCGCGCAATGTCGGCGTGGCGCTGATGCGCGTCATCGAGCAACGCCGACAGGACCGATGTGTCATAAATATAGCCGGCCACACTCAGACCCCATAGGCTCGCAGCAACTCAGCTTCCTTCGGCGGCAACGGCTTGAACAGCTTGCCAATCCAATTCCTGCCCGGTCGGAATTTGCCGGACAGCCGCTCGGCGAGTGTCAGGCCAGGCGTCGGATAGAGCAGATTCCAGTTGCTCCAGTCATGCAGCACCGGTCGCTCTGCGCCGCCAAAATAGTCGAGCAGATCGCGCTCAAGCCGGGGCGGCAGGTCATAGGCTTCGAGAACCCGCGCATCGATCTCGACTAGCAACTCACTCAAACGACTGTCACGATCACTCAACAGTTCAGCGCCCGTCAGAAGCCGCCGATAATCGGCAATCAGCTCGGCGACGTTGGGGAGCGCTGCGGGCATTGGGATCGCGTTAACCGCCGAAATACGGATACCCTTCGCCGGCGAATGTACCGCGAGATAGGCATTGGCGACCGGCCCGTTTATGATCGCAGCGAGTGCGGCGAGATCGCCGTCATTTGCGTTCCCGTGAGGCCACATGCCAAACCATTGCTGCGAGCCGACGAGACCGCAGTGATCGGGAGTTGCGGCGATCCGCCAAGGGCCTCGGCTGAGGCGTCCGGCATTGGCCATCAGTTTCGGTTTGTCCCAAGGATGATCGATCGCTTTGCCCCGTAGCAACTCTGGACGGCAATCAAGCCAAACCGATTGCGGCAGCACAAATTGCTTCAAGCCGCGTGCATTGGCGAAACCGCGTCGATAGCCCGGCTGCTCGTCACGGCTCCAAGCTTGATCTTGGGCGTAATTCCACTCAATGCCGCGATGAACTTTAAGTCTCTCCCCAAGCGTTGGATTGGGGGCAAGGTGCGACCACAGCGTATGCAGCGGCGGAATCCACAGGTCGCCTTGGGCCGGCTCGCTGACCTGGCGTTCTAGAGTGCGCTGCACCGTCACCTTGCCTGTCTTGAGGAAGGCAAGGCGGTCTCGATCGGCGACCTCTGTCGACAGGAGAGCGATTGTCTTCGTTTGCACCGGCCGCAGGTCACGGGCGATCAGGAGCGCCGATTCGATAACCGCTGCCCCGAAGATCCGGTCGGGCAGTTCGACCAACTCAATCGATCCATAGAGCGCCTCGATTTGTCGGCGCTGCTCGGCAAACTGCCGATCTTGGATGAACGGCCGCGGCAGCACGAAAGCGAGCGCGCGTGGTCGCGCAGCAAGCGCGGCGTCTAGTACCGCGACTGGCTTCGAATAGGTCTGACTCGCCAATGCATAGGTATCGCGATCGTCCTGATTAAACGCCTCGAATGGCGGATTGCACAGGATCACCGCTTGGTCGCGTAACCTTTCGGCCAGCACCCCATCAGCGAATAAGTCGCGCTCGTTGATGTGCCAGCCGTTTTGGTTTGGATAGTCAGCGAGAATTAGGGAGAGCGTCGCCACCTCGCAGGCGAATGGATCATATTCGTCGCCAGCTAAACGTTGCACGAGGAACTGGTGACGCTCCTGGTCGCTCCATTCGCCTGGGAGGAGGTCGCGCAGATGGCGCAGGGCGGAGACGAGGAAGACGCCGGCACCCGTGAATGGCTCGTAGATCGTCAATGTCTCGGGTGCGAACCGATGCAACTCTAGCCGGGATACCGCATATTCCGCAAGTTGACGTGGCGTACTGTGGGTGCCGAGTTGTCGACGAATTTCGGGTGTGACGAATGTGTTCTCGTAGACGAAGGCAAGATCCTCCGAAGAAATGTTCGAGAAGCTGATGCCCTCGCGCAGGATTGCCCATGCGGCGGCATAAGGGGCCAGCTCAGCCGCGCCTTTGCCGGCCAGCACTGCCGGCAGCGAATAATAGGACTCGATCGCGCGAAGCACTGAGAGAAGGTCGGTTGGATCCCAAGACGTAGCGTAAGTGTGCTCGCGATCCTGCAGCACCTTGGCCGCGAGCAACCGGAAGACGATGCGGAACAACTGCCTGGGATCGTTCAGCGCGTCGCCCGCAACTTGGTGCGCCGCCTGCATCGTGTCGATAAGCAGCTGATCGAGCTTGACGTGAATCTCGCCCTCGACTGCTGCCAGTAGCCCAAGATCGACAAAATCACGCTGATAAGCGCGGTCGATCGAACCGATCGACTTGGCGCGGTGGATTACGTCAGGCTGCCAATCGTCGCGGTTTCGCTCGAAAAGCGCGGGAACGTCGCTCAGACTGACATGATCGAGCCGACGTGGTGCTCCCCCAGCACGGACCTGCCACACAGAGACGTCTTTGTCAGCGATCACGAACAATAGGGGGGCGCCCAGCGAGCGATACGCCTCCACAGTTTCAATGTCGCTCTCCGATCCCCGTTCGACCACGGCGAGCGCTGCTGATCGGTAGGAGGGTGGGGTCTGCGTGAAGGCGGCAAATGGCACTCTGCGAGTGCCGACTTCGGTAGCGAGCACATCGGCGAACGCATAGTCGCGCACCAGCGCTTCCCGCCGGTAGCCTGTAGCTTCCGCAGCTTGAGCGAAAAGATCGAAAGGAATCACGCCTGGCCCGCCCTTCGCTGTAAAGGATTCGTCGGCTGGACGACTGGCGGGAAGCGAAGTGCCTCTTGGCCATCGCCATCGCCTGCAAGTAGGGTGCGGCGAAGGCTCGCGATCAATGTCCCGAGCGGCACAACCATCGCGGGGCCATCGAACATTAGCCCGCCGCACTCGGATTGGATCGACACGCTGTCGCCCGCGATATTAAGCATCAGCAAACTACGTTCGAGCATAGGCCACGAACGGGAATTGCATTCACCAAACACGCCCTCGGCAACTGAAGAGAGCGTGCTGACGCGTATACCATAGTCAGCCACGAGAATCTTTACGACTGCGGTGGCGACTAAGTCTCCAGCCGTGAAGCAGGGGCTATGCCCCGCCTCGCGTCGCAAGGGACCAAGCGTCTTCTTCCAATGACGATAGGTTTCTTGGCTGATACCGACTGCATGTCGAAGCTGACCAGGGGTGTAGTTTACCGGCACCATCACCATCAATCTTGTTGTTGGCAACGAGATACCTCGTCCTTCAGCAACAAGCAAGAACCAAGCTCAATGAGCGACCGCAAGCAACCTCCACCTAGCATCGGAGGTCGGCTATGCCGATTGGTGTTCTGGAAGCGGCCGGTCCGAAAGCGGCCCAAAAATTGTCATCCGATGTGAACGCGCACGAAATGGCTGAAATTGGGCCGAAAGCGGTCTGTCCGCTTGTGATCGGGAGGCCCGAAAAACCTGACATTCGAGAATTGACGAACGTGCCGGTGAGGCAACCGTGACGTTTGGACCTTACTAGATGAAACCTCGTACAAACGCGAGTGAGTTGATCGCTCAATCAAATAATTGGTTGAACAATCAATCAAGTTAGCTATGGAGGCATTATGAACAGCGCAACACGCGACAAGATCATCCGCGCGGCCATGGATCTGTTCTGGGTCAAAGGATACAATTCGACCTCGATCTCGGACATTCTCAGCAGAACGCAGGTCCACTCGGGAAGTCTTTATCACTTCTTTCCGGGTAAGCAGGACGTGCTCATCGCGGTGCTTGAGACCTATCGCGATGAGATCGATGTCGGCCTGCTCGATCACGCGTGGGAAGGGGTCGAGGACCCGATCGAGAAGATTTTCGCGCTGCTGAACGGATATCGCACGCATCTTCTGACAACGGACTACCAGTATGGCTGTCCGATCGGCAGTCTGGCACTGGAACTGCACGAGCCTGATCCGCGCGTGCGTGAACTCATTGATCGCAACTTTCGCAACTGGGTCGGTGCCGTCGAGGGTTGCCTGACCGATGCAGCGAACCGTTTCCCGCGCGACCTCGATCGAACGGCACTCGCCGAGTTTATCCTGACAATCATGGAAGGTGCGATCATGCAGGCGCGAACGGCGCAGGACATCGGTCTGTTCGATCGCAACATCGAGGTTTTGCGCGAACATCTCGACCTGCTGATGAAGCAGCGTGCGATGCAGGACAGCTAATTCACGACGTAAAAAGGGGGTAGTTGAATGGTTGAAGCAAATATCTGGGCTGTGCTCGCGGCGGCGGTCTCGGCGTTTTTCCTAGGCGGCCTATGGTACGGCCTGATCTTCGCAAAGGCCTGGCAAACGCGAGCCGGGATCACGGACGAGCAGCTAGAATCGCAGAACCAGGCGAAGATATTCAGCCTCGCGTTCCTCCTTGCACTTGTTGCTGCGTTCATCTTCGGCGAGTTCCTAGGACCGCAACCTGATTTAAGCTTCGCGATCGGTGCTGGCGTTTCAGCGGGGCTGGCTTGGGTCGCCGCTACGCTCGGGATCATCTACCTGTTTGAACAGCGCCCACTCGGCCACTGGTTGATCAATGGCGGCTACGCGACACTTCAGTTCGCGCTGTTCGGTCTCATCTTCGGTCTCATGGGGTAACGCATATGAAAACCGCAAAACTCGGTTTGGCTTTGGCTCTCGCTTGCGGCGCGGCGAGCTCTCTCGCAGAGGAAGCCAACCGGTCAAACGATCTCGAAGCGCTGCGTTTTCTCGCAGGCAGCTGCTGGACAGCGACTTTCCCGGACGGCGGGGCGACCGATACGCATTGCTGGGATGAGATGCTTGGGGATGCATTCATCCGCGATGTCCACGTGGTGGAAGGGCGCGAACAACCCTACTCAGGTGAGACAATATACGGTGTCGATCCGGCAAGCGGGCATCTCGGCTACACCTATTACAACTCGCTCGGCGGGATCAGCGAGGGTCGCGTCCTCGTGCTTGACGACCGCATCGAGTTTCCCGGCGAGACCCACACGACAGCCGAGGGACAAACGATCGTTATGCGCAGTATAATGCGCCGGACCGGCGATGGCAGCTATTCCATGACAACCGAGCAGGAAACGTCCGAGGGCTGGCGCCCCCTTTGGTCCATGCAGTTCGAGCGTGATGGAGCCGCATCATGAAACTTGCCATGAGCCTCGCGGCATTTGGAATGGCTCTTGCCCTTGGCGGGTGCGCGAAGATGCAAGGGGTGAAAGGTAATGCGCTGGCTCCTGCCGAAGCGGTTCATGTCGCTACCCTTCCCTCTTCAGCGATCGCGTCCAATGGACATGGCCAAAGCTGTCGGACGCCGTGCTCCCTCCCCTTGTTGAGAAGCTTGGGCGGAGAGATCACGATCGCCCTCGATGGGTTCAGGACCGAACGCGTGCAGATCGGCAGCAGCGTCTCAGATAGATACGTCGCAGAACGCGCGCGTACCTATGCGGTCGAGGCCCTCGATCCCGATCCGGCCAGCATTGGGCTCACGCTTCTTGGACATGCGCTTGGTGGGCGAGGCGGGGTCCGCGCGCTCGATACAAACGCAATTCGTATCGAGCTCGTCGAATTGCAGGTTGGCGAGGAGACCTTCTTGCCGAGGCCGAGCCTTTGACAGGCGAAAGAATACCCATCGACCTTCGAGATTGAGCAAACTTTCAAAGTCGCATCCGCAGAACGAATGAGCAGAGAGGAAATGCACGATGGCTTCCCCTGAAGAACAAGTCGCATCGATGGTGGCGAACATGCCTGAAAAGACGGGCAAGACTTTGGAGCAATGGCTCGCCTTGCTCGCGAAAACCGATCTGGCGAAACACGGCCCGATGGTGAAATTGCTTAAGTCTGCGCACGATGTCGGCCATGGTTACGCCAATCTAATCGCGAGCAAGGCGCTTGAGACCGAGCAGCCGTCCCACCCGGTCGCCGAACAATACTCTGGTGCAAAGGCTTCGCTCAGGCCTATCTACGAAGATATCGTCGCATTCGCGCAATCGCTGGGTGGCGACGTCGAGATCGCGCCGAAAAAGGCCAGCGTCAGCCTGCGTCGCAAGAAGCAGTTTGCACTGGTCACTCCCGCGATGAAGACCCGCATAGATCTTGGTCTGGCATTGAAAGGCGATCCGGCCGGAGGCCGCCTCGAAACTTACAATGCCATGTGCAGCCATAGGGTCCGTCTTGAAACCACGTCGGACTTTGACGGCGAGGTGAAAGCGTGGGTTAGCGAGGCCTACGAACGGGCGGGCTGAATTTGGGCCGGTTGCTGTCGGTCCGGTCGCAGGAATGAAAAGTTCAAAAGCTGACCAACGAGCTCTACCGCAGCGACTCAATTTCATACCCGCCGGGCGCAGATTGCTGTGATGCGCAAAGACCCGCAGATTCAGGCGAAAAAAATGGAACTTCTCGGAGAAACAATCAGCAACTGTCGAACAATCCATGCGACGTTCAATGGTGGCGCACTGCGGCTGTCGCCCCACCAAGTTCTCGTCCGCAAGCGCTCGCTCTTTTTTGCCGCTTTCAATGCAGAGAGGAGCCGCAGATTTGACGAGGAGCCCACGTTGGGTGGGTACAATCTGGCGGGCGTATCCCAGCTTGCGGTGACCGATGAGAGATTCGAGCCCTTGCCGTCGTTTGAAATGACAGGGATACACCCGGGGATGAAGTGATCATTGCCACGAAGCTGGTCAGAGCGAGTAAAAGGGTCGCCGCGCTTCCCGCGGAGTCACTCTTGCTCGCGAAGTGACGACTTTTCTGCGCTATTCATCGATGAGAATTTTTTTGATCAAGCCGCGAGTTTCCGCTCGCGACACCACGCTGCGCTTGTTTGCCTGCGTTCGCCCACCATTCTTACCTTCGCATTTTGCGCTTCACATCACATATTAGCGTGATATGTAAACGAACGAGTTCCATTAAATGCTCGCCGTTTATCGACATTCATGCTGTTTGATCGTCAGGTCCGAAACACCTATGTCTCGCATTTTCGTTTCGCTGCTTCTGGCATGCCTCGTGGCAAGCTGTGCTGAGCCTTCCGTTCCTGAGGAGGCCGATCGGCGTCCGGTCAAACTCTACACCGTGATGGCAGGCGGGCAGGCTAGGACCTATGAGTTTCCCGCGATCATCGAAGCGACGACATCTTCGGATCTAACCTTCGACGTGCCAGGTAAGATCGTCCGGCTGACGGTGGATCAGGGCGATTTCGTCAGAGCCGGCACGGTGATCGCGCAGCTCGACCAGACCATCGCGCGCAACCAATTGGTTCAGGCGCGCGAACAGTACGAGGCTGCGCAGGACGCATTCCTGCGCGCCGATGCACTGGTCGGAGAGGGGGCGATCCCTCGCGCAGTGCACGTTCAGCGCGAAACGCAGCGCGACACGGCGCGAGCCGAACTCGACAATGCGCGCGAGCAATTGGAGAAGACCGTCTTGCGGGCCCCCTTTTCGGGCCGCGTGGCCAGGCGACTGACCGAGCCGTTCGAATATGTCTCGCCGCAGCAGCCGGTCGTGACCTTACAGACTGCCGGTTCCGCCAAGGCGGTGGTTCAGGTTCCCTCGGCCATCGTTGCCAATGCCGGGCAACAGGCTCCGATCAACGCGGCGATCGCGCTCGACAGCCTTCCGGAGAGGCGGTTCGCCGCCAGGTTCGGTTCTTTTGCCACTGACGCAACGCGCCAATCGCTGACCTACGAGGCGACGTTCCTGTTCGATCCGCCCTCCAGCGCGCTGATCCTGCCGGGCATGACGGGAACATTGCATGTCGAGCTCGAAACCGACGATGCCGACACGCTGACCGTTCCGCTGGAGGCAATCGTTGGGCGTG
The DNA here is from genome assembly GCA_023418595.1 of Pseudomonadota bacterium. Classification (GTDB taxonomy): domain Bacteria; phylum Pseudomonadota; class Alphaproteobacteria; order Sphingomonadales; family Sphingomonadaceae; genus Sphingomonas. The sequence continues at coordinate 18,387 of JAEZZI010000006.1, read as the reverse complement.
ACGAGAAGACTTTCGTTTGGCGCGTTGACCGCAGAACCGGGGTCATCGCCCAGCGCCAGGTGACGGTGGGCAAGGGTGCAGGCGGCATGCTGCCCGTGACGGCCGGCATCGGCCGCGGAGACCTGATCGTGGCCGCAGGCGTGCCCAATCTCGAAGAGGGCATGAAAGTCCGCCCCTACGAGCGGGACTGAGCCATGTCGTTCAATCCCGCCGAATTCTCGATCAGGAATCGCCTGCTCATCCTGCTCGTCATCATCGGTACGATCGTTGCCGGGATGGCGGCCTATGGGTCGCTGCCGCGCTTCGAGGATCCCGAGTTCACCATCCGCCGCGCTGTCGTGGTAACGCCCTATCCCGGCGGATCGCCGATGGATGTCGCGACCGAGGTCACGCAGCGGCTCGAGCGCGAGATCGGGCAGATGCAGGAGGTGAAGGAGATCGTCTCGACCTCCGAGGCGGGCCAGTCACGCATCGAGATCGAGATCAAATACGAGTTCGGCCGCAACAAGGAACAGCTCCAGATCGTGTGGACCAAGCTGCGCAACCGCGTGGCCGATGCCGCCCGGCTGCTTCCGCCCGGGGCCGGCCCCTCGATCGTCAACGATGATTTCGGCGATGTGTTCGGCATCTTCTACATGCTCACCGCCGACGGCTATTCGCCGGCCGAGCTCTACGACTATGCCGAGACGCTGCGCACCGACCTGAGCGGTGTGGAGGGCATCGGCAAGGTGGTGCTGACGGGCGAACAGCGCGAGGCCTTCTATGTCGAGATCATGCGCGAGCGGGTCGCGGCGCTGGGGCTGTCGGTGCAGAGCGTCTATCAGGATCTCGCACAGCAGAATTCCGTCGTCGCGGCGGGCAGCGTGCGCGTCGGTGAGCAGCGCCTGGAAATCGTCCCCACCGGCGAGATCGATTCGGTCGAGGAATTGCGCGACCTGCCAGTGATGACCGGGCAGGAAGGCGCGGTCGTGAGGCTGGGCGATCTGGCCCGCGTCACTCGCGGCTACGTCGATCCGCCGATGCAGATCCTGCGCTACAATGGCAGGTCGGCAGTGGGCATGGGCATCTCGAATGCCACCGGCACCAATGTGGTCGAAGTGGGTGAAGCGATCGAAGCCAAGCTGCGCGCTACCGAGGGCGACCGCCCGATCGGCATCGAGATTCACGAATTTTATCATCAGGGCAAAGTGGTTTCGGATGCCATCGGCGATTTCGTGATCAATGTCGCGACGGCGCTCGTCATCGTGGTGGTCACGCTGCTGATCTTCATGGGCTGGCGCTCCGCAGTGGTGATCGGCGCCGTGCTCATGCTCACCGTCGCGGCGACGCTGGCCGGGATGAATGCGGGAGAGATTCCGATGCACCGGATCTCGCTCGGTGCGCTTATCATCGCGCTGGGGATGATGGTGGACAATGCCATCGTCGTGGTCGAGGGGATGCTCGTCGGCATTCAGCAGGGCAAGAGCAGGCTTGAGGCGGCGCGCGCGATCGTGGGCCAGATGCTGTGGCCGCTGCTGGGCGGGACGCTGGTCGGCATCATCGCCTTCGCGCCGATCGGTCTCGCCCCCGGACAGGTGGCCGAATACACCAATCACCTGTTCTGGGTGGTGATGATCTCGCTCATGTTCTCGTGGTTCTTCGCGATCACCGTGGTGCCCTTTCTCGCCAATTGGCTTTTCGAGAAGGAAGAAGACGCTGCCGCTTCCGGCACCGATCGAGATACGGATTCCGATGCCAGCCCAGGCGGTTCCGAGAAAGAGGCGGCCCCGCAACGCGAAGCCGGTCGGATCGGCACCGCCTATCGCGAATGGCTTGCGCGCGCGTTGCGCCATCGCTGGCGCACCATGGGCCTGACCGGTGGATTGTTCGCGGTTTCTCTCGTCGGCTTCGCGTTCGTGGAACAGGGTTTCTTTCCCGCCTCCACCACGCCGCATCTGCTGGTCGATTACTGGCTGCCGGCAGGGACCGATATCGAGCGCACCAGTGCCGACCTGGAGGAGATCGAGCAGGACTTGGCGAAGATGGACGGCGTCACCGACGTTCAGACCATCGTTGGCGCCGGCACCTTGCGCTACAAGCTGGTCTATCAGCCCGAGGCGCCGACTCCCTCTTTCGGCCAGATGATCCTGCGCGTCGAGGATGCATCAACGCTAGAGCGGCTGCAGGCTGATGTGCATGCCTATCTCCAGACGAACGCCCCCGAAGCGCGGACCAAGGTCTGGCTGTTCGAGCTGGGTCCCGGTGGCGGCTCGAAGATCGAGGCGCAGTTTTCCGGTCCCGACCCGGCGGTGCTTCAGGACCTGGCGCAAAAGGCCAAGGACGTATTCGCCGAAGACGACGCCGCCATTTTGGTGAAGGATGACTGGCGCGAGCAGGTGCCGGTAATCCACCCGCTCTATTCGGAATCGCGCGCGCGCCGCCTGGGCGTAAGCCGCGAGGACGTGGCCGAGGCCTTGCAGGGCGCGTTCTCCGGTCGCCCCGTCGGCGTATTCCGCGAAGGCGACGATCTGATTCCGATCATTGCCCGCTCTCCCGAGAGCGAGACACGCGAGGCCCAGAACATGGAGGCGATCCAGGTGTTCAGCGCCAGCGGCGCCTCGCTTCCGCTGCAGGAAGTGATCGACGGGTTCGAAACCCGCTGGCGCCATTCGCAGATCCAGCGCATCGATCAACGCTGGACCATCAATGCCCAGGCCGATCCCGCGCCGGGCGAAACCGCCAACCGGCTGCTCGACCGCGTGCGCGCGGATGTCGAGGCGATCGAACTGCCGGTGGGTTACGATTTCGAGTGGGACGGCCAGGAAGGAACGAGCACCGAGGCAATCGATTCGCTGATCGGCGTTGTCCCGCTCGGCGTCATCGGCATGGTGCTGGTGGTAATTGTGCTGTTCAACGCGGTGCGTCAGCCGGTTATCATCTTCATGATCGTGCCGCTGGCGATTATCGGCGTCACTATCGGTCTTCTGCTGACCGGCATAGCGATGGAGTTCATCGCCATTCTCGGCGTGCTCTCGCTCTCTGGCCTGCTCATCAAGAACGCGATCGTGCTGGTCGATCAGATGGATATCGAGATCGGCGCGGGCAAGCCGCGTTTCGATGCCATCATCGAGGCCGCATACGATCGCGCGCGCCCTGTCATCCTGAGTTCGCTGACGACCGTGCTCGGCGTCATCCCGCTGCTCTTTGACGCCTTCTTCAAGGCGATGGCGGTGGTCCTGGCTTTCGGGCTCGCCTTCGGAACGGTGCTGACCCTGTTCGTGGTGCCGGTCCTTTATGCGATTTTCTTCAGGGTCGCTCCTGACGAGACCGCGGCCGAGCCGCAGAGAGCAGTCTGAACGATGCGCATCCTCCCATTCACCGCCATGTTGCTCGGCCTGATGCTGGTCTCGGGCTGCTCGCATCCTGACAGGGTCGGCGATGGTGCCGTCGGGCCAGCCCGCGCCGCCCTGCCGCCGCTGCCGGAACGCTGGCAGGCGGTTGCCGTTGCTGCGGGGCCGGTCGCGGACGGATGGGTCGCCGCCTTCGGTGACCCGCGTCTCGCCGCCCTCGTTGCGGAGGCACAGGAGAACAACAGCGACCTGCAGGCTGCCGCTGCGCAGGTCCAGCGCGCAGCGGCGCTAGCCCGCCAGGCGAGGTCGGGCTTGCGTCCGGCGGTGCAGGCGGTCGGCCTGGGTTCGCGTAGCCATATCGAGATCGAAGATATCGAAATCGGCGGGCAGGCCGGACTGCCGGTGCCCTCGAGCATCGAATATGACAGCACCAGCGTTCTGGGGCTGGTGCAGGCTAGCTGGGAAATCGACCTGTGGGGCCGGATCAGCGATGGCTGGTATGCCGCGCTCGAGAACGAAGATGCGGCCCGGGCCGACTATCTCGCGGCCCAACAATCGATCGCTGCGGGCGTGACGCGCGCATATCTGGTCTCGATCGAAGCGTCACAGCAGGTGGCGCTGGCCGAAGAAGCGGTTGATACGCTCGAACATTTGCATCGCCTAGTGGGTCTGCAAGTCCGCGAAGGAGTTGCGATGGACGGCGATCTGGCTCTCACGCGGGCCAATCTGGAGCAGGCGCGCGAGGCTCTCGCACGGGCACAGGGCGGGCGGCGCGAAGCGATTCGCGCGCTCGAATTGCTGGTCGGTCGCTATCCCGCAGCCGAGTTCACCTCGGGAATCGATTTGCCGCGCATGCCACCGCCGCCGCCCGCCGGCCTGCCTTCGACGCTGCTCGAGCGGCGGCCCGATCTGGTCGCGGCCGAGCGGCGCGTGGCCGCCGCGATGCATGCCGAGGACCAGGCCGGCAAGGCGCGCCTTCCGCGCCTTTCGCTCACGGGGCTGGCGGGCGCGGTGTCGGACGCCCTTGAAAATATCTTCGATCCTACCGCGACCCTGTTCAGCATCGGCGGTAATCTAGCGGCGCCGATCTACCAGGGTGGTGCGCTGGCTGCCGGCGAAGACGTTGCCGATGCCGAACTGCGCGCGGCGATCGCGCAATATGCCGGCGCCGCGCTGGCCGCTTTCGAGGATGTGGAGACCGCGCTCGACAGCGGCGTGGTACTGCGCCGCCGCCGGGACGCTGCCGCCATCCGCGTGCGCGAGATCGAGGAAGCGCTGAGAATAGAGGATCTAAGGTACAGGATCGGCGAGAGCAGCCTGCTAGACGTGCTTCAGATCCGGCAGCAGGCCATCACGGCCCGCAGCGACCTGGCGACGATCGAGCGCATGGAACGCGAGCAGTTCGTCACGCTCAATTTGGCGCTCGGCGGCAGCTGGAACGAGTTGGAGGCTGCCCCCCAGGTGATTTCCGAGAAGGATGGCAATGCGAACCCATAACGAAATGCGACTGACCGTGGTGCCGAGACAGGCCATCGACCTGATGCGAACCCTCGTCCTGGGCTTGCTCGGCCCAGCCCTTCTTCTCGGCGGCTGTGCCAGCCTCGACCGGCAGCCATTGGTCGCCGCGCAGATCGAAGCCGCGCATGCGCCGAACTTGCCACCAGTCCGCCACTGGGCGGATTCGCCCGATCTGTTGCAGCGGATCGCCATCCCCCCGCCTCCCTCGGGCGAGCCGTTGCGTGTCCTCGCGCTGTCGGGCGGCGGGGATGACGGCGCCTATGGCGCGGGCTTCCTTAATGGATGGTCGCAAACTGGCGAGCGACCTCAATTTGCGGTGGTCACTGGAGTCAGCACCGGGGCGCTCATCGCCCCCTTTGCGCTGCTCGGGTCGGACTACGACGACGAGTTGAAACGCGCCTATACCGAGATAACGCCCGACGACATTTACAAGGACCGCTTCGCGCTGGCGATCCCGTTCTCGACCAGCGTCGCGACGACCGGGCCGCTTGAGGAACTCATCGCCCGCTTCGCCACAGATGCGGTGATCGATGCCATCGGCGAAGAGCACCGCAAGGGCCGGCGCCTGTTCGTTGGCACCGTCAGCCTCGACCGACCGGGCAATGCGATCTGGGACATGGGCGCGATCGCGGCCGGAGATGCGCCAGGCCGCCATGCCCTGTTCCGGCGGATCCTGCTCGCCAGCAGCTCGGTCCCGGTACAGTTCCCCCCGGTGCTGATCGAGATGGAAGCGCACGGTGAGCGCATCAGCGAACTCCATGTCGACGGCGGTGCCATCGCGACCCTGATAGCCGCTCCGCCGGTCGCGAACGATCAGATCCTGCGGGATAGCCAGTCCCCAACGGAGCTGTATCTGCTGGTCAACGGCAAGATGGCAGGCGAGTTCGAATTGATCGAGGCCGGCCTGCCAAGTATCGCCAAGCGGACGCTCGAAGTGATGCTCTTCTCCAGCCTCCAGGATCGCGTGGCTTCCGCCTATATCTGGGCAAAGGCGACCGGCACCGGATATCACCTGACCTTTATCGAGCAGGACTTCGACGCGGGCGAGCACGATCTGTTCGAGCAGGACTTCATGCGAACGCTGTTCGACTATGGCGTGGAGCGAGGCCGGGCACAGGCATGGCAGGATAGTCCACCCTCCGCTCGGCGCGACCAGGCGCCGCCCTCAACAGGAGATACCGAGTGAGCTTCGCCTTTTCCGACATTCCCGATCAGACGGGGCGGGTCGCCGTCGTCACTGGTGCCAATAGCGGGATCGGTTTCCAGATTGCGCGCCATTTGGCCCTGAAGGGTGCGCGCGTGCTGCTGGCCTGTCGCGATACCGAGAAGGGTGGCGAGGCGCTCGACCGCATCGCGTGGGATGCCCCGGGTGCGGACTTGTCGATGGTCGAACTCGACCTCGCCAATCTTGAAAGCGTGCACTTTGCCGCGCGGGCGATTGGGGAAGAGAGGCAGCTCGATCTGCTGGTGAATAACGCCGGCCTGTCCATGCCGCCGCTCGGCCGCGGGATTGCGGGGACAGAGCTACAATTCTCGGTCAACTATCTGGGCCACTTCGCGCTGACCGGCCTGCTGCTCGGCAAACTGGCCGCGGATGGCGGCGGGCGCGTAGTCTGCCAGTCGAGCAACGACCATTGCCGCGGCAAGATCGATTTCGACAATCTGGATGCACATCAGGGTTATGAGCGCCGCAAGTTTTACGCGCAGAGCAAGCTTGCCATCCTGCTCTTCGCGCTCGAACTCGATCGTCGGCTGCGTGCCGCGAACTCGCCCGTGGCCTCGCTCGCCAGCCATCCTGGCGTGGCGGCGACCGAACTGTTGCGGCACCTTGGCCCGTTGCAAATGTTGAAGCCAGTCTTCAGAACGGTGTTCAACGATGCCGAGCATGGCGCTCTGCCCGCTTTGCAGGCCGCGACCGATCCACAAGCGGAAGGCGGCGTATATTTTGGCCCTTGGGGATTGATGGAGATGCGCGGGAAAACGTCTGGCCGCGCGGTCGTGACCGAACCGGCACGAGACGCTGAGGTGGCGCGGAAGCTGTGGGAAAAATCGGTTGAATTAACGGGCATAAACCCGCGACACTGACTTGCCTTGCCTTGCCTTGCCCTGGCTTTGCGACGTCATGACGCAGAGGCATTGGAACCGCGCACCGTGCTATGACCCTGGCTGACGTAGCGCAAAGGAGAGAGGATTGCCATCGCTTCCCCGAAGAAGCCCCCGGACCGGTCGACCCACTAAGGAAGAGGCGGCGCAGCTCCACGAACACATTTTGCAACAGGCGCTGCAGGAATTCGTAACCAACGGCTTTGAGGCGGCGCGTATGGACAGGATCGCCACGTCGGCCCGCATTTCGAAGCGAACACTTTATGCGCGCTACGCTTCCAAGGACGAGTTGGTGACCGCAGCGCTCAACTATGGCGTCGCCAAGCACATCCGTCCTGTGCGCGCGCTTCCCGCCCAGGGTCCTGTGCGCGAGCGCCTGGCTGTGGCGGTTCACGAACTCCTTGCTGCCTCGCTAACTCGCGAGGGCCTGGGAATACGGTCACTGGTGACCTGGGTTGCCCGTCACCGGCCCGATCTGAGAGAAAATATCAGAAGCAAGACGATGGCTGATGCCACCGGAGTCGTCAGACAGATACTGGAAGAGCCGCATGCGAAAGGCGAGATTGCATCTTCCGACTTCCCGAGAGTGGCGGAAATCGTGTTCTATTTTCTGATCTCGCTGCCCCATCACGAAATGCTCGGTGGCATGTTTCCCGAAGTCAGCCGCGTAGAAGATGTGCAACTGGACCAGGCGCTCGATTTCGTGATGGCAGCGCTGCATGCCGGGGTCGCTTTTTCAGAAGTCGCGCAGAAATCGCCACCCGAAGATTAAAGGCCAGAGGTATCTCTGGTGCTGCGTTGAGCTCGCAAAACCTAGATGCCGTCTTGAAAGCGATATCATCTTTTCCAGATGATTGGATTTGGCGAGATTCACCGGTGGGTGAAATGACCGCTGTTGTGGCGCGTACCTGCTATCGCCGCTATCCAGATTTAACAGCAGCTTTCGGGTAAACATCGCAACCTCTCGAATGACTTATGTTGAGGCGCAAAGCGGACCCTTGCACGGCCTCGAGCAAGATCGGGGCAAGCGCTTTGCACTGTGGTCGTTCCTGCACATGTTCGGGTCTGCCCCCGACCTCGATGTGGTGTTCGAGAACGAGGAAGACCGGGAAGCAGCCCGCAACTTGATGGATCTCCTGGCAGCATCGGAAAGCGACGGCGAAAGCTGATTGCAGCGGGATCATGTGACCCTTCAGACCCGCACCCGATACCCATCCGGCTTTCTTCGCGAACAGTCCTGAACCAGGTCAGCTGAGGAGCCGCAACCCGTTCCTTTGACGGCCGTGTTGTCGCGCTTCGCGCGCCTGCCCGCACCACCCGTCATGAACAGGTTTCCCTTCGGCCCTTCAGGCCTCCGGTGCAGTCCTCCCATGCCCTGCTTCTTTCAGATGTTCGCAAGCCGGAGATGGTCTCCGGTTTGAGGAACTGAAGGAATATCACCATGACCAATATCGCAATCCTCACCGGCCGCATCGCCCGCGATCCGGAAACCCGCGAGACCAAGGGCGGCACCAACGTCACTGGGATCACCGTCGTCACCGATCGCCCCGCTCGGGACAAGGACGGCAAGACCTACAAGGACGAGAACGGTTACACCGCCAAGGAAAGCGAGTTCCACCGGGTGACCTGCTTCAACGGCCTCGCCAAGACCGTCGGCCAGTACTGCACCAAGGGCCAGCTGGTCAGCGTCCAGGGCCGCATCCACTATACCCAGTGGGAAGACAAGGACGGGGTCACGCGCTACGGCACCGAGATCCTCGCCGACAAGGTCGACTTCCTCTCCCGCGGCAACGGCTCGGGTGACGAGAACGACAACCAGGATGCTCCCGAGATCGACTGAACTCTCCCGTCGATCTCCCCTCGAAAAGGGGCGCTGTCCAAACCGGACGGCGCCCCTTCTTGCGTTGTTCAAAACCTCTGGTGGGGGAGGGGGGCTGGCTCACGATTGTTCCATTCTGATGGTCGCGCAACCGGCGCGTCAAGGACGGCAGGGTCCCACCATTTTGCCTCCCCTTCGCTACGCTACGGTCCGACAAAATCGTTACCCCTACCGCCGCTTCGCGGTCGCCCATTCTGGCGATCCCTGACCCGCCGGCCGCACGCCCACCTGTCCTGCTCCTGCCGTCAACGGCAGACATTAGGAGGATACGATGGCTTCAATTGCTCGGATCAATTCAAACTCGGAACGCTACTTCGCCGCGCTGGCTGTGGCAGAGCGTCGGGCGTTGCACAGCTTCTTCGATCAGCACATCGTTGAGGACAGGCGCTTGGGATATTTTGCCTTGGACGAGGGTGACTACAATGCACTGCCGGCGCACCTTGCGGCGCGCGTGGTGCATACGGTGCATGGGGCAATGCTCGATGAGTTCTGACCGGACATGCAGGGCAGGGACCGGGAACGGTTCCTGCCCCTTTTCTTGCTCACAGGGATGAGGTTGGTGATGGAACAGTGCGAGAGATGGGGTGACAACGGGTCTCCAATCCCTACTACCAAGATCAGATCATTGAGCATGACGATTGCTCGCAATCGGCAATACATTTTGCTCGCCTGCCTTCGGTTTTGATCGAACGAGCACCTTGGCCGCAGATGTTGGCTATTTGGTCCCCATTCCGGAACATTTCAGGAAAATCGCGGGCAGATATCTCGTTCGCGACTGAAAAATTCCGTCCCTCGCTGCGGCGTTGTGCTGCGCTTCGGTACTGAAACGAAAGCATTTTCTCCGATATTCAGACGGGAGAATTAACTGGTCACTGACACGCAGTTGAGAATGGGCTTGACCCAGCATGCCGTACGCAAGTGGTACACCGTCCGCAGCCGAGGTAAGAAACGTATGATTGTGGGCCGGTAGCGGACCGTCCGCTTCTGAGGCTGTGGGCCGTCGAAACAGGCATTTGGCAAACGTCGAATTCATAGCCGCTCATAGCCGGGTAGATCATTCCGCGCCGGCAAGCGCTTCGAGCAGCTTTTCGGCGGCCGCTTCGCTCGACGGGGGGGGCTGGCCGGTGATCAGTAATCCGTCCTGCACTACACATGCGGTTCGAACACGCCGCCCTCGGAAAAGTCGCCGCCCTGTTCCTTCAGCACGTCTTCGAGCAGGAATGGCACGACATCGGTCAGGCCGACCGCTTTCTCTTCCTCGTTCGTGATGCTGGTGACCTTGCGGCCCTTCACGATCGGAGCGCCTGTCGGCGAGGTCGCGTTCACAAGCACGGCAGGCGCATGGCTGATGAGCGCTACCGACCTTCCCGCAGAGAGCGCACCTTCGATGGCCGCCCTAGAATCCGCACCTTGCGCCAGGTCCCACAACGGGCCGTGGCCTCCGTAATAGGGCACGCTGCCGAATTTCGAAATGTCACCATCGACCGATTTGTGGGTCGAAGCGAGGTGCGCCTGTGCCCCTTCGTCGCCCTTTAACCGCTTGGTCTTATCGGTCTTCGCATCGGGGTCGTCGGACTTGGGGTCCAGCGGGGGCTGCCCGCCAGCCTGGCTCGCCGGCGCAATGTCGTGGCAGGCATCCTAGAGCACATTACAGGGCGCTGCATTCCTCTGGCCGGAAGCCTGTTTTCTTACCGATATCTCCCAGTTCGTCGTGGCTGATGAGAACCATGAGGATGTTCATGTGCCTAGTCCTTCTGCCGAGGGAATAGCGCCCGTCGCAATCTGCCCGGACTTTGTGATGGGAAGAGGCCAGCAGCGGTTCGATTTAAAACTGCAATTTTCGCGCTCCGACAAAACCGTTCGCGAGACAGGGCTTAACCATCGATAACGGGTCGCTCCACGCGGTCGCCAGCCAGTCCAGGTCGATTTATTCAACAGCCATTGAATACGGAAACACGGTGCTTTATGTTGCGCTGCACAAGGAACGAGGCATGACCGAACGACGCGGGCGTGGACGCCCCAGAGAAAACGATAGCGACACCAGTGCGGCAATTTCGCGCGCCGCGCTGCAGCGTTTTGCCGCGCAGGGTTTCGAAGCCACCTCGCTGCGCGGGATCGCCAGCGATGCCGGGGTCGACGTCGCGCTGATTTCCTATCGCTTTGGCGGGAAGCTGGGCTTGTGGAAGGATATCGTCTCGCAGGCCGGTACAGGCCTGCGCGAAGCGCTCGAACGGGCTCTGGACGATAGCGAGACAACCGGCGCGCTCAAACGGCTCGAGCATTCGGCCCATGCCTTCCTCGCTTATCTTCTCGATCGACCAGAGGTCCCGCGCCTGCTACTGCGTGACATAACGATCGATAGCGATCGCTCGAAATGGCTGCTCGAGACGCTCTCGCTGCCGCTGCACCGCCATTTCATCGAATTGGCGCAAGCCGCAGCGGAGGAGCGTGATAAGACTTCGGCGCATCTCGAGTTCCGAGTAGCGAATTTCATCTATTCCGCCGCCAGCACCGTCGCCCGGCGTGAGCGCCTCGGCAAGCTTGTCAGCGGCATGGAAGACAATGCGCAATTTGCAGCCGCGCTCGAAGAGGTACTCGTCAAGGGAGCGCTGATGTCGTGACCGAGCGCGATACCCTCATCGACACTGTGGATGGCTACCGCTTCAAGCCGCACGAGATGCCGATCCTTCCCGGCTCTCCGGCCAATCCAGACCACCCTCCGGCGCGCCGCGCGGCTTATCTCGCCATCGGTATCTTCATGGCTCTGGTGGGCGGTGCGCAAAACGGCTTCCTGCTCGCCAATTCCCCGGCGCTACAGGCCGAGTTTGCGCTGACCCCGGTCGAGACGGGGTGGCTGACGGTGGCCTTCTATTCGACCTACGCCACGATGAGCATGCTGCTGTTTCGTGTGCGGCAGGAATTCGGGATACAGCCTTTCGTGCGTTGGGCCATGGCCGGACTGGTTGCAGCCAATTTTATCCAGATGATCGGCCCCGGATATTATCCCGAGCTCGCAGCGCGCGCAGTTGCGGGTATCACCGCCAGCGGCCTTTCGGCGCTTGCCATCTACTACCTGATGCAAGGCCTTCCCCCCGCCCTGAGGGTCGGCGGGCTTGTCATCTCGCTCGGCCTCACGCAGGTCGCGATCCCGCTCACACGCGCGCTGTCGCCTGCATTGCTGGTCGATGGCGATATCTCGCACATATTCCAGTTCCAGTTCGCACTCTCGCTGGTCGGTTTCGGTATGGTCTACATGCTTCGCCTGCCGCCCGGCATCCGCAAGCAGACCTTCGAAAAGCTCGACATTCCCAGCATTGCGCTGTTCGTGGTCGGGGTCGCAGCATTATGCGCGTTCCTTATCCAGGGGCGTATCCAGTGGTGGGACACGTCGTGGCTCGGCTATGCGCTAATCGTGGCGATTATCGCGCTGGGCGGATGCTTCCTGATCGAAGCGAACCGGAAAAGCCCCATGCTCGACCTCAGCTGGCTGTCGAGCCGCTCGATCATCTCGCTTGCTCTGGTCGGCGCGACGGTACGCATCCTCGTTGCCGAACAGGGGTTCGGGGCCAGCGGGATGTTTACCGCGCTGGGGTACGGCAACGAGCAGCTGACCGGCTATTTCTGGGTGCTTGCCGGGGCGACCTTCGGGGGCATGGCGCTGTCGGTGGTGCGGCTCGACCCCAAGGACCTCACCCGGCCCGTGCTCTTCGCGATCCTCGTGATCTGCATCGCTGCCTTCGCCGATACGCGCACCGGGGTGATGACGCGGCCGCAGGACCTCTACCTCACGCAGGCCGCGATCGCCTTCGCGGCGGTCTTCGCCATGGGACCGATCATGATGGAGGGCATGCTGCGCGCGCTTGCGGCGGGCCAGAGCTACGTCATCAGCTTCATCGCGATATTTTCGCTGTCGCAATCGATCGGCGGCCTGGCGGGTATCTCGCTGCTGTCCGCCGTCCACACTGTGCGTTTGAAGACGCACCTCATCGACGCTGGCAGCACGCTTACGCTCGCAAACCAGCGATTGGCGCAGGCGCTCGGCAGTGCCGCACAGCGCGCAGCGCCGACGCAGAGCGATCCCGCGCTGCAACAACAGGCGGCGGCGTCGAGTATTTCGGCAGAGGTGGGCCGCGAAGCCGCAGTGCTCGCCTTCAACGATGTTTTCTTCCTCATCGGCACGCTCTCGGCGGTGACCTTCACCCTCGTCTTCGTGCCGTGGCTCCTCAACAAGATCCGCGGGCGTAACCCGCTCGCTAAAGAATTGGCCTTCATGGAGGCCATGCTCGCAAGGACCAGACAATGACCGATTCGACTCCGGCCGAAACCGATGCCGAAACCATGACCGCGGACGCGCCCGCTCCCGAGCAGGAAAAGGGGTGGTCGCCCAATCCTTCCCGCCGACGGATCGTGGTGGCCGTCGGGGCGATCCTGATCGGCGTGCTCGTGGCGCTATTCGCCTGGGAACTGCCGCCTTTCGAAGGCGGCGACGAAACGACCAACAACGCCTATGTCCGCGGGCGCACCACGGTCGTCAGTCCGCAGGTTGCCGGCTACCTTGTCGAAGTGCCGGTGGATGACTTCCAGCGGGTTGAAAAAGGCGAGCTGCTCGCCCGGATCGACGATGCACCCTATCAGCAAAAGCTGCAGCAAGGCGCGGCCAACACCGCAGCACAGCAAGCGACGCTGGCCAACAGCGCGCAAAGCCTGCGCTCGGCACAGGCTCAGCTCGAATTACAGGATGCCGCCGTCGCTGCTGCACGCGCCGGTCTGCAAAAAGCGCAGGCCGACATGAACCGCATCGCCGAGCTGGTCGACGAAGGTTCGGTATCCCTGCGCGAACGCGATCAGGCCCGCGCAGCTTTGCAGGAGGCTCAGGCGGGCGTCAGGCAGGCGCAAGCGCAACGCGCCATTGCGGCGGAAAACGTGCGCTCGGTGTCCGTGGGTCGCCGTGCGCTCGAAGCGCAGGTGGCTGGCGCCGATGCTGCAAAAGGCCTTGCCGAGTTCGAGCTGTCGCGCACCGAGATCCGCGCACCGCGGGCAGGACGGCTTAGCGAGGTCAGCGCGCGCGTCGGCCAGCTGGTCAGTGCCGGGACCCAGCTCATGTACATCGTCCCCGACGACTTGTGGGTCGTCGCCAACTTCAAGGAAACGCAGACCGCGAACATGGCCGTTGGCCAGCGCGCCACGCTGGAGATCGATGCTTTGGGCGGCATCGAACTCACAGGCCGAGTGCAGAGCATAGCGCCTGCGGCCAGCAGCGAGTTCAGCCTCGTCAAGCCGGACACGGGCGCAGGAAATTTCGTGAAGGTGCCGCAACGTATCGCCGTGCGCATCGTGCTCGACAAGGGACAGGAGGCGGCAAAGCGGCTCGGTCCGGGCATGTCGGTTGTCGCCACCGTCCACACGGAGGATTGATCGTGAAACGCAGGTCGCTCGCCCTGATGGCCACCACCGCACTTGCCCTGTCTGCTTGCGCTCCCACGCTGCAGGAGGGCCCGATCGGTAGCGCCGTTGCCCCGCCAACTGAGTGGCGCACAGACCTCGGTGTAACTGCGCCGGTCGAACAGGACTGGTGGAACTCGTTCGGCGACCCTCAGCTTTCATACCTGGTCGAAAAGGCGCGGGCCAATAACGCGGACGTGCAGGTCGCCGCTGCCCGTGTCGAGGAGGCGCGCGCGACCGAACTGGGTTCGCGCGGCTACCTCCTGCCTTCGATCGGGGTTGGCGTGGAGGGCGGCGTCCGGCGCGAGATCTCACCCTTCGGTCAGGCGCAGACTTCGGTTGCCGCGCAGCCAGCCTTCCGCGCATCCTACGAAGTCGATCTTTTCGGCAAGAACGCCGCCCGCATCGATGCCGCAGAGGCGGGTGTCGCTGCCAGCGCGGCGGGCGCAGAGGCAGCGCGGCTGTCGGTGAGCGCGGCAACTGCCAGCGGCTATATCACCCTGCTGGCGCTCGACAGCCGGCTTTCCATCCTGGAGGAAACGCTGGCAGCGCGGCAGGAGGCGGTGAGGTTTGCCCGCGACCGGGCCGAGGTTGGCTACACCTCCCAGTTGCCCCTGAGGCAGGCCGAGGCCGAGTATCAGGCCACCGCGCAACTCGTCCCGCAATTGAAGGCGCAGATCGCGCGGCAGGAAAACGCCCTCTCGGTCCTGACAGGCGAACTACCCGGTGCGATCGCACGGGGTGGGACATTGGAGGGCCTGCGCCGTCCAGTTGCTCCTGCGACCCTGCCGTCCGAGCTGCTGCGCCGCCGTCCCGATGTCGCAGCCGCGGAATACCGCATCGCCGCAGCCGACGCGAGAATGCGCATGGCGCGCGCAGACTTCATGCCCTCGATAGATCTGGGCGCGACGGCGGGGCTGGTTCTCTCCGACCTGCTGGCCGATCCCGTGGGCGTATGGTCGCTGGGCGGCAGTATCCTCGCTCCGATATTTCAGGGCGGAAAGGTGCAGGCGCAACTCGATGGAGCTACGGCGCTACGGGACCAGGCGGCCTGGGCATACCGCTCGACCGTCCTCGAAGCGTTCAGGGAAGTCGAGGACCGCATGGCGGTGCTGGCAAATCTGCAAGACCAGCAAAATGCGCTTGAAGCCCAGCAACAGGCCGTGGCCGACGCGGGGCGTCATGCACGCAACCGCTACCGCGCCGGCTATTCGCCCTATATCGAGCAGGTCGATGCACAGCGCGCCTTACTTGGTGTGGAACTGTCGCTGATCCAAGTGCAGGCGGATGAACTGACCACGCTGGTTGGGCTCTATCAAGCGGTGGGCGGGGCGCCGGAATGAATAGACCAAGACCTTCGGCCCTGCGCCTGAGAATCGCTGCTTTCCCACCATAGTCGTTCAGTGTAACGCATTGCCGGAGCGCTGCTGACGGTCCGCTTTCACGCGAACTCGAGGAAAGTCCCAATGTCCGAATTTGGGGCGCATTGCAGCCGACGGTCACCCGGGAATTGTCGACGGACCGACCAAGAGCGACGGTCTTCGACAACTTCCCATAGCGGCGCCTGGGGACAGCACCATCACCGCCCGGGTCGCCGCCCCCGTGCCAGCGCTTCCTGATGCGCCGTGAACGAAGATGATCGGCCCACGGCATCCTCGGGAACTGCGGTTGCGAAGAAAGCAGCACCCGTGCCCGTCGCGCGGTCGATAAACAGTCCGGAACGCAGACCATAGGCCGAACCGCTATGCCCGAAACGCTGGACGCCGTCGCCGAACATGTCGTCACGGCAGTTCGGCCGTTGCGCGGCAAGCGTCTGCGTCGCGAGACCGTAGCGGCAAAAAAAGCCCTGGCCGAACTCGCCCATTTCGCCGGTGTCACCGTTCGACCCGTCGAACTGCCATTCCGGCCCTACAAGCGCGTCGATCGATGCGGGAGCGAGCAGCCGGACACCGTCCACTTCCCCGCCCCCCGCAAGCAAGCGGCCGATCCGCGCTAGGTCACGCATCGAGATGCGCAGGCCACCCTGCGGCGAGAACAAACCTCCGTTGGCACCCGGCTGCGCCACCGACAGATCACACGCTTTGCTCGCCTCGGTGACGAACACCGGGCAAGCCGGCCGGCGCCCTCGCAGGTCATCATGCCTGACCTTGCCATCCGCACCGTAGAGTACGACTGCTCTCGCGGCCTGTTCATCCGAACAAGTCGCCCAGTTAAAGCAGGCGTCGATCTTGAGCGGGGCGAACACCATCCGTTTCATCAGCTTGTCGAACCGCTCACCGGTGGCGCGTTCCATCACGGTCGCGATCACGGGAAAGTTGAGGTTCGTATAGCGGAAATAGCTGCCCGGCGCATGCTCTCGGTCCCAGACCGCTTCGTCGGTAAGCTTCTCGGCCAGGGTTGTGCCGAGCGGCAGCAGGTAGCCGTCCCGGTCCCACATCGACGAGCGATGCGACAACAACAGGCGCAGTGTGATTGGGACATCGGGAAAGGCGGGGTTGCGAACGCGGATCCCGAGCGGTCCGGAGATGTCGGCGTCGAGATCTAGCGTCCCGGTCTCCACGAGACGCATTACGCCGATCGCGACCACCAATTTGGAGATGGACGCGATCCGAACCGGGTCGCCAGCGGTCACTGCCCGCCCTGTCGCACGATCGGCGATGCCCCATGCCTGTTCTCGAACGATGCCGTCGCGGTCAAAGGTGACATGCACCGCCGCCGGCTCGGTCGAGTGTGGCGTCGATACGCAGCCCGCAAGGAGCGCGACAGCGAACAAGATTGGGGGCGTGTTCTTCAAGGGGGGCAAGAATGCCGCGACCGCACGCCCATTGCCACCGCCTCCGGTCGCAGCGGGCGATAAACGGAGGGCATGGCCGATCGAAGGCCTTGTCAAACCAATCGCACCGGATTTGAGGCGCAGGTGTTGGTGAATAGGGGCTGCGACATGCCTCGCGATCGAGATGTTCTTCGCGATCGACGCCGATTTAGAGAAGCACATGCGGCCACGGCGCGAGCGGCATGGCATAACGAGCGAATAGATCGAAAGGCACCTCGCAGCCGCGTTGGCGATGGCGAGCGCTCAAGACGCTGCAAACTCCGACCCTGATCGCTCATCGACAAGCGGCCAGTATCTGTTCGATGAAATGAACGACCGGAGACAACGATCTCCGCCAAAAGCGAACAGGCCGGTTTCGCGAAATGATGCTCGCACTTGCTGTATAAACGAACGGCGGGTTTCGGGGTTAAGCGCGGGGTCGGTGAATGTCCGGGATTGAGGCGCCTTGCGGACTGGCGGCTATCGCTGACACCGGTCCAACGGCTCTCGGCCGGTTGCTGAACGGCAGGTTCTGGCTAAGGATTCGTCTGAACTGCCCGTCCGCTTCTAGGGCGATCACCAGAGGCTGTGACTTAACCCCCATTTCTTTCCCGTTGGGTTTAGACGTCGACCCATGCGGGAACGGACAGATGAAACGGAAGTAGTTTTCGGTGAAGCAGATTGTCGGGGCTGAGGCGCGGTGGTGACGGAATTTTGCGCATGTACTGCATTTCTCGGGAGCGGTTGTGCCGTTGTCCTCGGCGCGGCACAAATGCTTGAGCTGCAGGTGGCCGCGATCAGCGGCAACGTCTCAACTGCGCGGTAACGCGGAACAACCAGGCGACCGCTTATCGCCATACCAGGCGGTTGGCGTGACGAGCCGATCGATGGGGTTGCTGCCGTTTGACCTTTTGGTTCAAATCAGGCTCTCGCCGGATGGTTGTGAAGCTTGATCCCCATTCGTTGTCACGGCGACGGGGGGGGGCGGGTTCTAGTTAGTGTTTGATCAAGACTTTGGCGCGATGTTATCGTCATGCGTACCGCGACCGCCAGCAATGAAAGTCGACGAGAGCGCCGCTTGAAAGTTTTTATACGCGGTAGCGTCCAGTGCGGGGCAGAGCGATACAACGCTCATTTGCTTGACGTCTCAAAAAGTGGCGCTCAGGTTTATTGCGATTGACGTGCTCCCCTGAAACTCTACCAGTCTGAGCTAGAGTCCTTCATGAAGGAGGACGAAGATGAAGCGCAGCAGGTTTACCGAAGAGCAAATTATCGGGATCTTGCGGGAGCAGGAGTCCGGGTCG
>JAEZZI010000023.1 GCA_023418595.1 Pseudomonadota bacterium | reverse complement strand
GCATAGCGGGATAGGCGGGCTGACGCCCGCCGATGCTGCCAGGCAGGTTGCACAACCCAACCCGCCAGGGCACCCTGGCAACCCCGGACTCTACTTATGAGTGGAGGAGAAACGGGGAGCACGTCACCGATAGTCGCCTGCGCGTCTAAAAAACACAGCCGCGCGCTGGCCCTTCAGTATTGTCGGGGTGGCACTATTGGAGAGCGGCAGGTTCGGCCGGGACATCAACCTGGCGCCTCTAAGCTTTGGCTTTAATCTCAGCGTTTCAATTTGCTGGACCTTCCGCTTATTTCGCGAAGAAATCACGCAGTGCATTTCGACGATGAGATGCTACTCGATGCAGTCATCTTGCGACAAAGACGGCGCAGGTCTCCCATCTTAACTTCGGCTTGATCGATGCTCTGGACAGATACACCAAACCGATCCACAAGGATGACGCAATTCTGCGAAACCCGCGGATTTCTGAGGGTCTGCCGAATAGCTATTTCGGTCTCGAATCCTGTCGGCGGCGCCGAACATCTACGGGCTCGTCGAGGGTTACAACAGTGATGATGTGCAGACGCTGGACAGCCGGGACGATCGGCAATATGCCGAAGCTGTTGCAAACGGTGCGGCGTCATAACTTGGCAGGTACAGCGGAAGTTCAGCCAACGGGTACAGTGAGCCATTCTCGCTGACTCAAAATGCTCGGTTTTCTGCGGATTTTAGTTGATGCCGTCCCCTCCCGTAGGGGTCACCATATTGAAAACGCGGCATTTATTCAGCTGCTCCTTTCATTTGTCATTTGTCCCCCCTTGAGGGGCAAAACGTCTCCCCCGTTCACCCGATCAGCATCACCGCGCGCGACCATTAGGCTGCGAGCGCGCTTCGTGTAGTGCCGCACCGTTTCGGTGCATTGCTTGGATAAGCTATCGGAACAAGCCTTACGGTCCCGCCACACGACTGTCCGAGCGCAAGCGTTTCTAGACCGCGGTTCGTCCGTATTCCTGGCGTGTGACCGGGTGGCTGGACGACAGGCCGCCATCGACCGCCAGCGCCTGACCGTTGACATAGCTTGCGTCGTCGGAGGCAAGGAACAGCGCGGCGCGGGCGAGTTCTTCGGGCTGGGCGCCACGTTTCAAAGGATTGAGTCGCCCGACCCGGTTCATCTTTCCGGCGTCGCGGGCATAGTCGAAGGTTGGTTTTGTCATGCCGGTTTCGGTCAGACCGGGGCACAGCGCGTTGACGCGGACGTTCGACCCCGACAGCTGCTGCGCGGCGACCGCGGCCAGGTTGATGACGCCCGCCTTCGACGCGGAATAGGCCGGGCTTCCGGCGCCCGACCGGATGCCCGCCACGCTGGCGGTCAGCACGATCGCGCCGCCGCCCCTCTCGGCGATCTTCGACGCACCGTGCTTGATCGCCAGGAACGGCCCGATCAGGTTGACGCGCAGGACATCGGCGAACAGCGAAACATCGGTATCGAAGATATTGGCCATGCCGCCCGAAATTCCGGCATTGGCGAAGATCACGTCGATCCCGCCATGCGCCTCGACGGCGGTATCGATCATGCGGACGACGTCGGCCTCGTTCCCGGCATCGACGCGGATCGCCTGCGCGATGCCACCGGCTTCGGTGATCATCCGCGCGGTTTCGTCCGCGCCATCGGTAACGTCAGCGACCAGCACCTTGCCCCCTTCAGCCGCGAACAGCGAAGCCGCCGCGCGACCGATCCCCGACCCCGCACCGGTGACGATGATCGACTTGTCCTGAAACCGCGCCATCAGATCGTCACCCCACCGTCGATCACCATCGCCTGACCGGTCATGAACGCCGCCGCGGGCGAGGCGAGATAGACGACCGCGCCTGCGATCTCGTGCGGCTCGCCGATGCGGCGCAGCGGCGTCGACCGGTTGGTCGCTTTCTCGCGCTCGGGGTCTTCCCACAAGGCGCGGGCGAAATCGGTGCGGATCAGCCCCGGCGCGATGCAGTTCACGCGGACGTTGTCGGGACCATATTCGACCGCATAGTTGCGCGCGAGCTGGAAATCGGCCGCTTTCGACACGTTATATGCGCCGATCACCGGCGATCCGCGAAGCCCGCCGATCGACGAGACGATGATGATCGCACCGTCCTTGCGCTCGCGCATTTCGGGCGTAACCTGCTGGATCAGCCAGTGGTTCGACAGGACGTTGTTGTCGAGGATCTTGCGGAACTGCTCGTCCTCGATTCCCGCCAGCGGCCCGTAATAGGGGTTGGACGCGGCGTTGCAGACGAGGATGTCGATGCGCCCGAACGCGGCGCGGGTCTCGCCGACCAGTCGGGCGAGCGCGTCCTTGTCCGAAATGCTCGCGGCGATCGCGATCGCGGTGCCGTCGCCATGTTTGGCGTTGATTGCGGCGGCGACTTCCTCGCAGGCGTCCTGCTTGCGGCTGGAGATAATTACCTTTGCGCCGTGCGCGGCGAGGGCTTCGGCGGATGCCTTGCCGATCCCGCGTGAGGAGCCGGTCACGATCGCGACCTTGCCGGTCAGGTCGAACAGGTTTTTCATCTTCATCCTCTCGATCTGTGTGTCTCCGTCATTGCGAGCGCAGCGAAGCAATCCAGAGCGGCAAGCACATCACTGGATTGCTTCGCCACGCTCGCAATGACGGCTGGGGGAGGCAGACCTCTCTCAAGCCCCCACCTTCACCGCGAAATCCCATGCCGCCTGCGCCAGACCCGGCAC
This sequence comes from Pseudomonadota bacterium, assembly GCA_023418595.1. GTDB lineage: Bacteria > Pseudomonadota > Alphaproteobacteria > Sphingomonadales > Sphingomonadaceae > Sphingomonas. The sequence goes on along the minus strand of JAEZZI010000023.1, from coordinate 56,487 downwards.
CCGCGCGGCGGTCGCCTCTGCCTGGGCATTCGACGCATTGCCGTCGAGAACCCGTTTCTTGATCCCCTGGACGATGCCCATCAGGCGGAACAGGTTGTAGCTGAAATACCAGTTGAGATCGGGCACCCCGTCGCGCCCCGTTCGCGCGCAATAGCGGGCGGTGATGTCGTCGAGCGTCGGAATGCCGGTGTCGCCGCCGTTCACGCCCTTGACGCCCGACCGCCCTTCCGGCTCGGTCACCCAGTTCATCGCGAAATAGGCGAAATCGGCGAGCGGATCGCCCAGCGTCGAGAGTTCCCAGTCGAGCACCGCGCGGATGTGCGGGCCTTGTGCCGCGAAGATCATGTTGTCGATGCGATAATCGCCGTGGACGATCGACGTGCGCGTCTGTTCGGGAACGGTGCGAGGCAGCCATTCGATCAACGCTTCGGCTTCCGGCAGATCGTCGGTCTGGCTCATGCGATATTGCTTGGTCCAGCGCGCGACCTGGCGTTCGAAATAATTGCCCGGCCTGCCGTAACTCCCCAGCCCCGCCGCTTCGTAATCGATCGCGTGAAGTTCGGCGAGCGTATCGACGATGGCGTTGTAATGCGCGGTGCGATCGACGGGCGCCATGCCGGGCAGCGTGCCGTCCCACAGCGTGCGCCCCTCGACCATTTCCATGATGTAGAAGGCAGAGCCGATGACCGAGTCGTCCTCGCACAGGCCGTAAGGTTTCACGACCGGAAAGCCCGTCGGATGCAGCCCCGCGATCAGGCGATATTCGCGGTCCACCGCATGGGCGGAGGGGAGCAGTGGCCCGAACGGCTTGCGGCGCAGGACATAGCGGCCCGATCCCGCGTCGATGCGATAGGTCGGGTTGGACTGGCCGCCCGCAAATTTCTCGTACGTCAGCGGGCCTTCGAACCCGGCGACATTTGCCGCCATCCAGTCGGTCAGCCGCCCGGTGTCGAGATCCTGCGTCATGCGAACACGATTACCGAACGCGCGGTGTCGCCGGCCCTCAGTTTTTCGAGCGCGTCGTTGACGTCCTCCAGCGCGATGCGCTCGGCAACCATCGTGTCGAGATCGAGCTTGCCGTCAAGATACATGCGGACGAGGCGCGGCATGTCGATCGGGAATTGCGTGGAGCCGAGCAGCGATCCTTGCAGCTTCTTGCCAGTGAGGAAGGTCGGCCCCGCGATCTTCACCTCGTTGCCGGGTGCGATCATTCCCAGAATGGTCGCGGTGCCGCCGCGCCGCAGGATGTTCCAGGCGAGTTCGGCGGTGTTCGATCGCCCGACCGCCTCGATCGCATAATGCACGCCGCCATCGGAGAGCGCGAGCACGATTTTGGTCAGCCCCTCGGCATTGGCGTCGAGCGTATGTGTCGCCCCCATTTTCTCGGCGAGCGCGCACTTCTCGGCTACCGGGTCGATCGCGATGATCTGGCCCGCGCCCGCGATCTTCGCCGCGTTGATCGCCGACAGCCCGATCCCGCCCGCGCCGATCACCGCGACGCTTTCGCCCGGTTTCACCTTGCTGTCGTTGAACACCGATCCCGCGCCGGTGATGACTGCGCAACCGAGCAGCGCCGCACGGTCGAGCGGCATTGCCTTGGGGATCGCGACGCAGGCGTTTTCGTGGACCAGCATCTGTTCGGCGAATGCCGACAGGTTGAGGAAAGGGGCAAGCGCCTGACCATCCTTCAGCGTCAATCGCGGAGCTGCGTCCTTTGGCCGCCGCGTCGAGGGATCGACGCACAGCGACGGGCGGCCGGTGATGCACATCTCGCAACTGCCGCAGAATACCGTGAAGAAGGTGATGACGTGATCGCCAGGCTTCACGCTGGAGACGCCCTCGCCCACCGCCTCGACCACGCCTGCGGCTTCATGGCCGGGAACGGTCGGGACCGGATGCGGGAAGCTGCCATCGACGAAATGCAGGTCCGACCGGCACACGCCGACCGCGGCGGTACGGATCAACACCTCACGCGGGCCGGGTTTGTCGACCACCACCTCGACGATTTCGAGCGGGCGTTTCGCCTCGAACAGAACGGCTGCTTTCACTGATCCTCCATCCCATCCATCCAAATCATCCGGCGCTCACCCTGAGCCTGTCAAAGAATGCTTCAACATCAATCCGGCTTCGACAAGCTCAGCCTGAGCGCTGGGGAAACGCCACTCGCTGTCGCGGGCTGGTTATCAGGCCGAATATTTCCCGAACTCGTTCCGCGCGATCGCGCGGTTGTGAACCTCGTCCGGCCCGTCCGCGAAACGCAAAGTCCGCATCGACGCCCATGCGCTCGCCAGTGGAAAGTCCCCGGAAACCCCGCCGCCGCCATGCGCCTGGATCGCGTCGTCGAGGATCGACAGCGCCATGTTCGGCGCCTGAACCTTGATCATCGCGATTTCCTGTTGCGCGGATTTGTTGCCCGCCTTGTCCATCATGTCGGCGGCCTTCAGGCACAGCAGTCGCGTCATTTCGATGTCGATCCTTGCGCGGGCGATGCGCTGCTCCCAGACCGAATGGTCGGCGATCCGCTTGCCGAACGCGACGCGACTCAGCAGCCGCTTGGCCATATGTTCGATGCCCATTTCGGCCACGCCGATCGTCCGCATACAGTGATGGATGCGCCCCGGCCCAAGCCGCCCCTGCGCGATCTCGAACCCGCGCCCTTCGCCGAGCAGCAGGTTTTCGACCGGCACGCGGACGTCCGTCAGCACGACTTCGCCATGCCCATGCGGGGCGTGGTCATAGCCGTAAACCGACAGCATCCGTTCGATCTTCACGCCGGGCGTGTCGAGCGGCACGAGGATCTGGCTCTGTTGCTGGTGCCGCTTGGCCTCGGTATCGGTCTTGCCCATCACGATGGCGATCTTGCAGCGCGGATCGCCGGTGCCCGACGACCACCATTTGCGGCCGTTGATGACATAGTGATCGCCGTCGCGCACCATCGAGGTTTCGATGTTGGTCGCGTCGGAGGATGCGACCGCAGGCTCGGTCATCAGAAAGGCGGAACGGATTTCGCCGTTCATCAGCGGACGCAGCCACTGTTCCTTCTGCTCGCGCGTGCCGTAACGGTGGAGAACCTCCATATTGCCGGTGTCGGGCGCGGAGCAGTTGAACACCTCGCTCGCCCAGTAGATCCGGCCCATCTCCTCGGCGCACAATGCGTATTCGAGGTTCGAAAGCTGCGTCCCTTCGAACTCGAAACTGTCGTCGACATGGTTCTGCCCCGAATGCGGCGGCATGAAGAAATTCCACAGCCCCGCCGCCTTCGCCTTGGGCTTCAATTCCTCGATCACCGTGGACGGCGCCCAGCGGTCGCCCGCCTTCAGATCGGCGTAATAATCGTCCTGGCGAGGGGCGATATGCTGGTCGATAAAGGCGCGCACCCGGTCGCGGAAATGCGTTTCGCGTTCGTTGAGAGTGAAGTCCATGTGGGTGCGTCCTCTTGCCTGATAATGGTCGATGCAGAGACTATCGCCTGACACCGGCCAACGCCATACCCGTTTTTCAATAAAACTGATTTCGTGCGAACGCGGTCCGCATAAACGGCTCGTCTCAACCGCGCCCATGCTGCGCACAAAAAACACTGTCGCTTCGAAATTCATTTGCTAGAGTTTCGCGATGCAGGGGCACGACACCGTGGCGGATGGCTCCGCCGGAACCAAACGATTCCAGGCCAAACGCGACGCGATCCTCGCCGCTGCGGCAGAGGCAATCAATGAACAATCGGCCAAGGGCATGACCTTTGCCGATGTCGCGCGCCGTGTCGGGCTGAACACCACCAGCGTCACCTATTATTTCAAGCGCAAGGAAGACCTTGCGGCGGCCTGCTTCGATCAGACGCTGACCCGGTTGACCGCGATGCTCGACGCCGCGCTTCAGGAAGCGACGCCGCAGGCGCGCGTCGCCAGATTCCTGTCGATCAACATGGCCCGGCTCATCCGCGTGCGCGAAGGCGAGGAGACCGAATTCGCGATCCTGTCCGACCTGCGCGCGACCGAGGAGCCCGCCCGGAGCAAGCTGATGGCGGGCTGGCGCGAGGTGTTCCGCAAGACCCGCGCCTTGTGGGGCGAAGGCGGCGGTCGCGAGCGTACCGATCTTCGCAGCGCCCGCGCGCACACCTTGCTCGAAAACAGCTTCTGGCTGTCGGCCTGGCTGGAGCGTTATTCGGTCGACCAATATCCCCGCGTCGAGGCGCGGTTGATGGACGTGTTCGAACATGGCCTCGCCGCGCCGGGGCGCGACTGGTCGCCGCAACTGCTCGACCTCGATCACGGCGATACCGAGCCGCAGCGGGTGCAGTTCCTGCTCGCCGCCACGCGGCTCATCAACGAACTCGGCTATCGCGGCGCATCGGTTCAGCGGATCGCGTCGGAGCTGAACGTGACGAAGGGCAGCTTCTACCACCATCTCGACGCCAAGGACGATCTGGTGATCGAATGCTATAAACGCAGCTTCGACACCATCACCCAGGGCCAGCGCGACGGCGACGATCTGGGCGGCGATTACTGGCAGCGGTTGCAGAACGTCGTCGCGACGTTGCTCGACATCCAGTTTTCGGAAGCCGGGCCGTTGCTGCGGACGACGGCGCTGTCGGGGCTACCCTTGCGCGTGCGTCAGACGATGATCGACCGGTCGAACCGCATCGCGCGGCGCTTTGCCGGCACGATCAGCGACGGCATCGCCGAAGGATCGATCCGCGCGGTCGATCCGCTGGTGGCGTCCCAGGCGCTGATGGCGCTTCAAAATGCAGCATTCGACATGCGCAAATGGGCGGGCACGATGGCGCGAGAAAAGGCGGTGGCGATCTATGCGTCGTCGCTGATGTTCGGGATGTTCGACGACCGCGCGGTTGGGTGATCCGCTAACCCCAATTTCTCATCTCCGTTCGCATTGAGCTTGTCGAAATGCTGTCCTTTCTTCGCGCCAAGAAGGACAGTGCTTCGACAAGCTCAGCACGAGCGGGATTTGGCTATTGCTCCTGCACCCGCGCGTCCTGCTGCGCTTTCAGCAAAACGCCCGCCCGCCAATAATGGAAGATCGCCCAAGGCGTGATCGCCGCGAAGATCAGCATCGCATAACGCAGCGAGTCCTCGCCATAGACCGGGTTCAGCGCGTCGCTGATCCGACCGACCGCGACGGGACCGATACCCAGGCCGACCATGTTGATGACCAGCAGTGTGATCGCCGCCCACAATGCCCGAACCTTTTGCGGCGCAAGGCTCTGGATCATCGCGAAGCTGGGGCCGAGATAGCTGTTCTGGAACAATAGCGCGACGACATAGGCCGACAGCGCCAGCTGCCAGTTGTCGAGCCAGTAAAAGAGAAGCGCGAACGGCAGTGCGATGACCTTGAGCACCGCCACCATATAGCTCTGCGCGTGCATCCCCTTGTTCTTGGCCAGCCAGTCGGCCAGCCGCCCGCCGAGCACGGCGGACAAGGCACCCACGACGCCCAGGATCGGTGCGACGATCCACGCGATCTGGAGCAAATTCATGTCGAGCGACCGCTGCATGTAGCTCGGCCCGAATGCGGCGAGGCCATATCCGATCATCGAGGTGAGCGTGACGCCCAACACCACATGCACCGCCGCCTTGTTGCGCCACATGCCGGCAAAGCCTTCGACCAGGGTCGGCATCCTGTCGCTTTCGGCGACCTTGGCGACGTCGGACAGGCCACGGCGCGGCTCGACGACGAACTTCCAGACGAAGAAAGCTAGCAGGACGCCCGGCAGGCCGACTGCGAACAGCGCCACGCGCCAGCCATAATAATGCGCGACGGTGCCACCGATCATCGTCCCGAATGCGGTGCCCAGCACCACCCCCAGCGAATAGATCGCCATCGCCCCCGCGCGCTTTTCGGGCGGATAGAGATCGGCGATGATCGAATGGCTGGGCGGGCTCGACCCGGCCTCCCCGATGCCGACGCCGATCCGGAACAAAAGTAGCTGGATGAAATTTTGCGCGAGGCCGCAGGCTGCGGTCATCGCGCTCCACACCGTCAGCGAAATCGCGATGATGTTCTTGCGGTTCATCCGGTCGGCAAGCCGTGCGACCGGAATGCCGAGCCCGGCGTAGAAAACCGCGAACGCCAGACCCGTCAGCATGCCGAGCTGGGTATCGGACAGGCCCAGATCCTCCTTGATCAGCTCTTGCAGGATCGCGAGGATCTGGCGGTCCATATAGCTGAAGAAATAGGTGACGGTGAGCAGGCCCAGCGTCCATCCCCGACGGCGGATGGCGACATCGTCGGCGATCGCATCGGCGACCTTGACTGGACTGACGCTCATGGGCGGCTCCTCGGTTGATACTCAAACAAAAAGGGCGGGCCGCTCGGACAAGCGGCCCGCCCCTTGGGCGCGAACGGTCAGAACCGCCCGCGCAACGTCACGCCGTAGGTCCGTGGTTCGGCCAGGTACTGCGAAAAGATCTGGCGACCGCCGGGATATTGCGGATCGACGAAGGGCGCGCCCGCGCCCCCTTCCTGGAAGGGCGAGTTGAACGCGACCTGCGCATAATCGGTATCGAGCAGGTTCTGTGCCCAGAGTTCGAGCGCCCAGCGCTCGTTCGGCCCCCGGATACCGACGCGCGCGTTGACCAGCGCATAGCCGTCCTGTTCCTTTTGCGGGAACAGATCGGACCCGGTATTATAGTCACCCGTCAGACGGGTATCGACATAGAAAAGGCCCGAAAGTCCGGTGTTTCCGATGTCGGGAGTCCATGCCATCGACGCAGTGGCAACCGCCTGCGGGGCGTTCGACATGGTGTTGCCTGGCAGCTTGCGCAGTGCCGGGTCGAGCGGTGCACCTTCGTTGTTGCCCACCAGATTGTCGGCGTAGCGGGTGTCGGCATAGGTGAAGCCGAGGTTGAAGATCAGGTCGCGATGCGGACGCAGCGTCGCTTCTAGCTCGACGCCCTGCGACACCACCCCGGCGGTGATGTCGTCCGGCGAACAGGCACCGGTGGTCGCCGCCGGGTTCGGATTGGTTGCCGTCGGCGCGACATAATTCGGCGCACCCGCACGGTTGCTCTGATCGCGATCGCCACCGCCCAGATCGGATTTACAGCCGTTGATCGTCGCCACCAGGAACACAGTGCCGTTGAAGGTATTCAGCTGGAAATTGCTGAATTCCTGACGGAAGGCGGCGACCGAGAACAGGAACGGTCCCGTCGCGTATTTGGCGCCGATTTCATACGCGTTGACCAGTTCCTGATCGAACTGGAGGCGACCGACCAGGGCCTGAGCACCGGCCTGACCGCCGAAGGGGGTGATCGGCGCCTTGAGCGCGGAGCGGTCGAGGTTGAAGCCGCCCGCCTTATAGCCGCGCGAATAGCTGCCATAGAGCAGCAGGTCGGGGGTCACCTTGTAAGACAGGATCGCCGTGCCGGTGAATTCGTCCTCGCTGCGTTCGTCGTTGATCGTGACGCCGTTCAGTTCAGACGTGGAGTTGCCCTGACACGACAGTCCCAAAATACCCTGGACGACCGGCGCGAGCCCCGGCGTGTTGGCGAACTGGAGCAGCGCCTGCTGGTTCTGAACGCAGGCGACGTTGTCGTTGGTGAATGTCGCATCGAACTTCTTGCGTTCGTTGGTGTAGCGCAGGCCGAGCGTCAGATCGAGGCCGGGTGTGATTTCAAAGATGTTGTGCGTGAAGAACGCATAGTTGCGGCTGTTCTGATTATAGACGTCGCGAGTCGAACCGCGATCGTTGATGCCGTCCAGCCGATCGATGGACCCGACGATCGTCGGCCCCAGCGCACCGAAAGGAGACGGGATGCCCGCCCCTGCCAGCGAGTTGCTGAGCACCGCACGTCCGGTCGGGCTGATACAACCTGCGCTGGTCGGCGAGTAGAATTGGGCAAGGCCGCCGCCCGACACCAGACGACAGGTGGCGAACCGGCCATACTGGTTGCCGAACCGCAGATTGTCGGTTGCGCGCAGATCCTCGTTCGCGAAATAGCCGCCGATCAGCCAGTCGAGCTTGCCGTCGAACGCCTCGCCCTGAAGGCGAAGTTCCTGGCTGAACGTCTTGAACGAACGCGCGGAATTGCCGTCGTCGGCACGATAAAGGAGATCGACCTGAGAATAGTCGGTGTCCGACCCCTGCGCGCTCAGATAATCGCGATAGGCAGTAATCGAGGTCAGCTTGGCCCCGCCGAAATCATAATCGATCTGGCCGGAAATGCCCCAGTCCTCGGTCTTGCCGCCGAAGGAACGACCGGGCGAGACATAGATGGTGCGGTCATAGCCGGGGTTGAACGACGCCAGCGGCTGGCCCAGATCGCGCAGCACGTTGATGATGTTGTTCCCCGTCGCCGTCGGCGTCGGACTGGTGGTCGGCAGCGTAGCCGGATTGTTCAGATTGCCGACGAACGGATTGACCGAGCGGCCGACATAGATTGCGGCGCAGCATTTCTCGTTGCGCTGGGTATAGTCGCCGATGATGCGGACCGACAGGTTGCTGGACGGCTCGAACAGCATCTGACCGCGAACGAAGAACCGGTCGCGATCGTTGACGTCGGTGTCGTTGACCGGGTCATAATAGAAGCCGTCGCGCTTCACATAGACCGCATCGACCCGCGCAGCCAGGCTTTCGCCCAGCGGCACGTTCAGATTGCCGCCGACCCGGATATGGTCGTAATTGCCGTAGGTCGCTTCGGCGCCGCCGGAAAACCCGGCAAAGCTCGGCGATTTCGAAACGATGCTGAGCAGGCCGGCCGACGAGTTGCGCCCGCCCAGCGTTCCCTGCGGCCCGCGCAACACTTCCACCCGGTCGATATCGCCGAGCTCGTTCAGGCCCGCGCCGGTGCGCGAGCGATAGACGCCGTCGATGAACACCGCGACCGAGCTTTCGAGACCGGGATTGTCGCCGACGGTGCCGATGCCGCGAATACGCGCGGACCCGTTCGCCTCCGACCCGGTCGAGGACACGAGCAAGGACGGCGCGAGCTGGTTGAGCTGACGAATATCGGAAGCGCCCGATTGGGTCAGGGCCTCCGCCGTGACCGCGGTGATGGCGACTGGAACGTCGGCCAGCGCCTGGGCGCGCCCCTGCGCGGTGACGACGACCTCGCCCCCGACCTGCTGCTCCTGCACGTCCTGATCGGTGGACGCCGCCGTTACGTCCTGCGCATGTGCGGGCATCGCGAGCGCCAGCATCAATGCGGAACCCGCGCACGCAACCATTAACTGTCGCTTAGCCATAGCATCCTCTCCTGATTGGCTGCACCTGTTTGACGGCACATACCTCATCCTCGAATTTGAAGCGGTGCCTCACCTTCGTCAAGTGGGAATGCCGCATATTCGCAGGCGTTAGACAAAGGTGTGACGCAAATGCCATACACCAAAATGGCCATACCCCGCGCCCGAATTGAGTATCAAATCGAAACTCAATAGCCGTTGAGCCGGGCAAAGCGGTCGCGGTGATAGGACGCCGTGCCCCACATCGTCTCCAGCACCTGCGCCCGCTTCATGTAAAAGCCCGCATCATGTTCGTCGGTCATGCCGATCCCGCCGTGGAGCTGGATCATCTCGCGGCTGACCAGATGCAGCGTTTCACTCGCCACCGCCTTGGCCAGACTTGCCGCCTGATCGACGCCCGCGACGCGATCGAGTGCGTCGAGCCCGCCCTCCACCGCCGATCGCATCAGCTGCAATTCGGTGAACATCTTCGCCATCCGGTGCTGGAGCGCCTGGAAGGTCGACAGCTTCTGACCGAACTGGGTGCGGGTTTTCAGATAATCGTTGGTCTGCTCGAATGCCGATTCCGCCATGCCGAGCATTTCGGCGGCAGTGGCGATGGCGGCGCGGTCGGTGGCGGCGGCGACCAGATCGGTTCCGCCCAGCTTGCGCGCTGGCGCGCCGTCGAAGCGCACATCGGCATGGCTGCGGAAATCGACCATCGCACGCGAGGTTTTGGTGACGCCCTCGCCATCCTCGACCAGATAGAGGCCGTCCTGCGCCGACACGACGAACAGGGTTGCGGCGTCGCCCTCCGCAACGAACCTCTTCGCGCCGGTCAGTTTTCTGTCCTCGACGCGGGTTTCGCAACGTGTGGGGTCGAAGCGCGGCCCTTCGTCGGTTGCCAGCGCTGCGACCGCCTCGCCGCTGGCGATGCGCGGCAACACCTCGCCCTTCAGCGCCGCGTCCTCCGACAACAGGATCGCGCCCGCCGCCGATGCGGTCGCCGCCAGCGGGCTCGCCGCCAGCGTCCGCCCGAGTTGCTCGAGCACCAGCCCAAGCGCCAGCCAGCCCATGCCGACGCCGCCCTGTTCTTCGGGAATGATGACACCCGCCCAGCCCATTTCGGCCTGCGCGCGCCATTTGTCGGCGTCGAACTTCTCCGCAGCGTCCGATTTGCGGAGTTTGCGAAACTCCGTGACGGGCGATTCATTGTCCGCCCATTCGCGCGCCATGTCGCGCAGCATCACCTGTTCGTCGTTCAGTACGGCCATTGCTGTGCCCCGCCTTTTCTATTCCGAATCCGTCATGCCAGCGCAGGCTGGCATCTCAGGCCGCGCTCCTGCCGCCCGATGCCCCAGCTTTCGCTGGGGCGACGATTGAAGTGTCACTGGTGATCGAGCATCCCCAGGATGCGCTTGGCGATCACGTTGTTCTGGATCTCGGTCGATCCGCCATAGATCGACACCGCCTTGCCCCACAGCCAGGTGCGGGTCTGTTCCAGCTCTTTCGCCGTGAAGCCCTCGCCTTCCCAGCCAAGCCCCTGCATCCCCATGATTTCCAGCGCGAGTTCGGCGCGGTCCTGGGTAATGCGGGCGCCGACATTCTTCATGATCGACGTAGTCGCCGACGGCCCCTGATTGGATTTCGCCTCGTCCGATGCGCGGCGCAGCGTCAGCATGAAGGACCGCACGTCCATTTCATGCTTGATGATCCGCGTGCGCAGATCGGCGTCTGCGATGCGGCCTTCGCCGTCGGTGCCGATATATTCCTTGGCAAGCGCCGACAGCGGCATCCCTGCGAACAACCGGCTCGCACCGCCGCTGCCACCCGACAGGCTGGCGCGTTCGTGTTGCAGCAGCCGGGTGCCGATTTCCCATCCCTGCCCTTCTCGACCGACCAGATTCTTCTTGTCGGTCTTCGCGTCGGTGAAAAACGTCTCGCAAAACGGCGACGAGCCGGAGATCAGCGCGATCGGCTTCGTCTCGACGCCGGGCTGATGCATGTCGATCAGCATGAAGCTGATTCCCCCATGCTTTGAGTCCTTCGACGTGCGGACCAGCGCGAAACATTTGTCCGCCCATTGCCCGCCGCTCGTCCAAGTCTTCTGACCATTGATGACATAATGGTCGCCGGCATCCGCGGCGAAAGTCTGGATGTTGGCGAGATCGGACCCGGCGTTCGGCTCGCTATAGCCCTGACACCAGCGCACCTCGCCGCGCGCGATCGCGGGGATATGTTCCTGCTTCTGCTCCTCGGTGCCATATTCGAGCAAGGTCGGGCCGAACATCATCACGCCCATGCCACCGATCGGGTTATAGGCGCCCGCCCGGCCCAGTTCCTCTTGAAGCACCCGCGCCTCGGCCTTGCTCAGCCCGCCGCCGCCATATTCCCTTGGCCAGGTGGGGACGCCCCAGCCCTTTTCGCCCATCGCCTCGCGCCACGCCTTTTCGTCGGCGCTTTCCTCGCTCGGCCCTTCAAGCGCGGAGAGACTGGCGTCGTGGCCCTTCAGCGATGCCGGGAAATTGGCGGCGATCCAGTCGCGCACCTGCTGCCGGAAATCGTCCAGCGAATTGACGGCCGGTTCGGCCTCGGCAACGCTTGCCATCCTGCTCCTCCATTTCGGCGCCCGGCGCTCATGTGCGGCAGGTCGCCCGATCCAGATTCGAAATTGCGGTATGTCCGACGCTACGTCAAGCACGATGATGCTCGGTTGCGACGCGGGCGCGTGAGGACCATCTGCGGCGCTGAGGGATTTGGAACGGAGCGTCACCGATGATCGACCTGCATTACTGGCCCACGCCGAACGGCCACAAGATCACGCTGTTTCTCGAAGAAGCGGGGTTGGAATACGGAATCGTGCCGGTGAATATCGGCGAAGGCGCGCAGTTCGAACCCGATTTCCTGAAGATCGCGCCCAACAACCGGATGCCCGCGATCGTCGATCACGCGCCCGCCGATGGCGGGGCGCCGGTCAGCGTGTTCGAGAGCGGCGCGATCCTGATCTATCTCGCGGAAAAGACCGGCCGCTTCTATGGCCCGGACGCGCGGACCAGGACCGAACAGTTGCAATGGCTGATGTGGCAGATGGGCGGACTCGGCCCGATGCTGGGGCAGAACCATCATTTCAGTCGCTATGCGTCGGAGAAAATTCCCTACGCGATCGACCGCTACGTCAAGGAAACCGCACGGCTGTACGGCGTGCTCGATCGGCGGCTCGAAGGGCGCGAATTCATCGCCGGGGATTATTCGATCGCCGATATGGCAGCCTATCCGTGGATCGTACCCCATAAGGCACAGGGCCAGAGGCTGGAGGATTTTCCGAACGTGAAGCGCTGGTTCGAAGCCATAAGCGCGCGCCCCGCGACGGTCGAGGCCTATCGCAAGGGCGATGAGGTGAACCCGCCGAACCAGCCGATGACCGAGAAGGCCAAGGCATTGCTGTTCGGGTTGAAGAAGTAAACCTCCGCAACTCCATCCAAACCGTCACCCCGGACCTGTTCCGGGGTCCACTAAGCCGCTTGCATCTCGCGCCGACATGACAGATTGTGCGCGCCGCCTGGTGGACCCCGGAACAAGTCCGGGGCGACGATTGGGGGTCGTCAAGAACCGCCAACTACCCCCGCCCCGGCCGTCGGCTCAGGCCCACATCCAGATGCGCGCCCGCGTCGAGCAGCACCGTCTCGCCCGTAATCACCCGGCTCGCGGGATCGAGCAGCATGACGATCGGCCCTGCGATATCCTCGGCATGTGCGGCCATCGCCATCGGCACCTGCCCGGCGATGAAGCCCTCGAATTTTTCAAACTGATCCGCGTCCATCCGCTGCGAAAACCAGCCGGTCCCGACATAGCCCGGCGCCACCGCATTCACCCGGATCGCGGGGGCCAGCACGCGCGCCAGGCTCTTGGTCATGGTAATCAGCGCACCCTTCGACGCGGCATAGGCGACCGACGATCCGTTGCCGAACACGCCTGCGACCGAGGCGAGGTTAACGGCCGCGCCGTTCGGGCTTTCGCGCATCAGCGGCGCGCAGGCGCGCGTCATCTGAAACGCGGCAACGGTGTTCAGGCGATAGATGTCGAGGAAATCGTCCGCCGACAGCGCGTCGAGATCCTCGTGGTCGGCAAACTTGGTCCTGCCCGCATTGTTGACGAGCAGATCAATGCGCCCGAACGCCGCACGCGCCGCCTCCGCCAGCGCCCGGCACTGGCCATCGTCGGCGATATCGGCCCGTACCGCGATCGATCCTCCCCCGACCTCCGCCGCCAGCGCCTCGGCAGCGTCGCGGCTGGAGGCGTAGTTGATGACGCAACGCACGCCCCGCGCGGCGAGCGCCCGCACCACCGCGGCGCCGATTCCCGTGCCGCCGCCGGTGACGATCGCCACCATGCCCTGCATCGCGTCGCTCATTTCGCTTCTCCCAAAACGCCGGTTTTCGAAAATTGCGTATGGCATTCGCGCGGCGGCTCGCATAGCTGGAAAGCATGACCGTCGACGATCCCGCCTTGCCTGCCGCCCTGCTCGACCGCGATTTTGGAACGCTGTCCGACCTCATCGCGGCACAAGCCCGCGAGCAACCGGACAAGCCTGCGCTGGTCGGCGAGGACGCGACGCTCGACTATGCAGCGCTCGACGCCGCGATGAACCGCATCGCCGCGACCCTCCAGACGGCGTCGATCGCCAGGGGCACGCCGATCGCGATGGTGGGGAGCAACAGTGTGGCGCTCGCGACGCTGTTCCTGGGGGCACTGCGCGCCGGGTGCGTGCCGACACCGCTTGCACCGTCCTCGACCCCCGACCAGATCGCGGCGATGGTTGCCGATTGCGGGTCGCCGATGCTGTTCGCGGACGATGCGTCGCTGGCGGCTCTCGCCGACACTCCGCTCGCGGTACCGCTGCTGAGGCTCAGCGAGCTGGATCGATGGGCGGATGCGACGACACCACCAATCGCGGTGGATGTCGTCCCCGAAGACCCGTTCAACATCATCTATTCCTCCGGCACCACCGGCACGCCGAAGGGCATCGTCCAGCCGCATTCGATGCGCTGGGCGCAACTGTCGCGCAGCAATTTCACCGGCGCGGTGACGATGATCGCGACGCCGCTCTATTCGAACACAACCCTGGTTAGTTTCCTCCCCACCCTCGCATGGGGCGGGACGGCCGTGCTGATGAAGAAATTCGACGCGCGGCGCTTTCTCGAACTGGCGCAAGCCAACCGCGCGACGCACGCGATGCTGGTGCCGGTGCAATATGCGCGGATCATGGCGCTCCCCGATTTCGATGCGTTCGACCTGTCGAGCTTCGTGCTCAAGACCTGCACCAGCGCGCCCTTTGCCGCCGCACTCAAGGCCGACATCGTCGCACGCTGGCCGGGGCTCCTGGTCGAATATTACGGCATGACCGAAGGCGGCGGCACGACGCTCCTGGTCTGCAACCAGTTCCCCGACAAGCTCGCGACGGTGGGACGCCCGATCGAGGGCCATGACATCCGCCTGATCGACGATAATGGTGTCGAAGTCGCACCCGGTGAGGTCGGCGAGGTCGTCGGCCGTTCGCCCGCGATGATGAGCGGCTATTTCGGGCGCAAGGAAGCATCGAGCGCCGCCGAATGGTTCGATGCCGACGGCAACCGCTTCATCCGCCACGGCGATGTCGGGCGCTTCGACGCGGACGGGTTTCTGACGCTGCTCGACCGCAAGAAGGACCTAATCATTTCGGGCGGGTTCAACATCTATCCCAGCGATCTGGAGGCTATCCTCGCCACCCATCCCGATGTCGCGGACTGCACCGTGGTCGGAATGCCGTCCGAGGCGTGGGGCGAGACACCAATGGGCTTCTACGTCGCGCGCGCCGACGCCGACGACGAGGCTGCCGCGATCCTCGGCTGGTTCAACGACCGGGTGGGCAAGACCCAGCGTCTGTCCGACCTCAAACGCCTTGACGAATTGCCGCGCAGCGCGATCGGCAAGGTGTTGAAGCGCGAGTTGCGCGACCATTATCAGGGGGCCGATGCATGACGTCGCTGATCGACATTCTCGCCGCCGCGACGCCAATTCCGGGCGGCTTCGCGAGCGAAATTCCCGCCAACTGGCTACAGGGCCGCACCGCCTATGGCGGCCTGTCCGCCGCGCTCGCGCTCGACGCGGCGCAGCGGCTGGCGGACGATCTGCCGCCGCTCCGGTCGGCGCAGATCGCGTTCGTCGGCCCCTTGTCGGGCGAGGTAAAGGTCACTGCGACCCAGCTGCGCCGCGGTCGCAACGCGGCGTTCATCCAGTCGGATATCGTCAGCGAAGCCGGGCTGGGCTTCCGCGCGACTTTCGTGTTCATGACCAGTCGTGAGAGTGCGGTATCGCACGACGCCGCAGCGCCCGCCCCGATCGCGCCGCCGCCCGCAGATGCGGATCTCTATGTCGGGCCGGACAATTTCTTCACCGGCAATTTCGAGTTCTTCGATCCCAAGGCCGCGTCCGGCCCGGCGGAATGGTTGCGCTGGGGGCGGCTTCGGACGCGCGACGGGCTGGACCCGATGGTCGAGCTGATGGCGATCGGCGACGGGCTGCCGCCTGCCGCGTTCAAGCTGTTCGAAAAGCTGACGCCCTTGTCGTCGCTCAACTGGCAGATCAATTTTTTCGATCCCGCGCCCGCCACCCGCGACGGGTGGTGGCTGCTCGGCGCGACCAGCGACCGCGCGCAGGGGGGATATTCGAGCCAGCGGATGACGATCTGGAACGCCGATGGCGCCCCGGTGGCCGAAGCGATGCAGGCTGTGGCGATCTTCGGATAGTCGTATTCCTGCGAAGCCAAGCGCGCTGGCCGTCGCCCGCCGAATTGCAAACGCTCGTTCGTTCGCAGGAGCACGCAAAAGAGCTGACCGCTCGGCTCCCCCCCCTCTGCGACAAATTGCGACAATTTGCCTGCGCGCTGACATAGGCTTGCGACAGCCGGGGTTCATCTATCGCACCATCGACGCGGTGGTTCGCGTCTCCCATTTCGAGGATGCTCAGGATGAACAACCGACTTTTCATGGCAGCCGCGCTTGCCGCCACCGCGATGACCGGTGTCGCGATCGCCGCTCAGGATGCCCCCAACCTTGCGATGCAGGGCGCGAAGAAAACACCCGCCGACGCCAATCGCGACGGCATCCTCACCCGCGCCGAAATCGCCGCGCAGGCCGATGCGCGGTTCGCGCGGCTCGACACCAACAATGACGGCCAGATTTCCGCCGACGAACGTGCTGCGATGAAAGGCAAGCGCGGCGGCGGCATGAAGCGTATGGGCATGGGACAGGGGCGCCTGGCCCAGTTCGACAGCAATGGCGACGGCCAGATCTCGCCCGAGGAGCGCGGCGAGGCGCGCGCCGCGATGAAGGGCAAGCGCGAAGCCCGGCTCGACACCGATGGTGACGGCACCATCACCGATGCCGAACGCGCCACCGCCAAGGCCAGCCGCACCGCCCGCCGCGCGCAGATGACCGCGCGGATGGACGCGAATGGCGACGGCACGGTCTCGGCAGAGGAACGCGCGGCATTCCGCGAAGCCCGTCAGGCGCGCCGCGCCGAGGGCGGCGAAGGCCCTCGCATGGGTCGCCATGGCGGCGGCGAGCGCGGAGCAGCGATGCTCGCGCGCGTCGACACCAATGGCGACGGCATGATCAGCCGCGAAGAGCATCGCGCGGCGGCGCTCACCCGGTTTGACCGGATGGACGCCAACAAGGACGGCCGCGTCGATGCCGCCGAGCGCCAGGCGCACCGCGCCCAGATGCAAGAGCGACGCGCAGAGATGCGGGCGCAGCGTGACGCGGCCGCTGCGGCGCCGGCCAATTAAGGCTCGCGCCGATACAGGTCCGCCGGGTGGGGGTATCAGCCCCCTCCTCCCCCCGCCCGGCGGCAACCGGCTCTTTTTTCCCGCCACGGACCTGCTACCCGATGGACATGGCCGATACCCCCCATCTGCTGCTCGTCGATGACGAGCGCTCGATCCGCGAACCGCTGGCGCAATATCTGACCAAACAGGGCTTTCGCGTGACCCAGGTCGGCGATGCCGAGGCCGCGCGCACGCGACTGCAAGCCTATGCCATCGATCTCGTCATCCTAGACATCATGATGCCGGGCGAAGACGGGCTCAGCCTGTGCCGCCACATCCGCGCGACCAGCGAGACGCCGGTGATCCTGCTGACCGCCAAGTCGGAGGAAACCGACCGCATCGTCGGGCTGGAAATGGGCGCCGACGATTATGTCGTGAAGCCGTTTTCTCCACGCGAGCTCGCCGCGCGCATCCGCGTCGTGCTGCGCCGCATGGCCGCGGGCGGCGCGCGGCAACATGCGCCGGAGGCGGGCAGCTATGCCTTTTCGGGCTGGGTGCTCAAGACAGGCGAACGCAGCCTGGTCGATCGTGAAGGCGTGTCGGTGCCGCTGTCCACCGGCGAATACAACCTCCTGCTCGCGCTGGTCACCCGTCCGCGCCAGGTGCTGACTCGCGACCAGTTGCTCGACCTGACCCAAGGTCGCGAGGCTGCCGCGTTCGACCGCGCGATCGACAATCAGGTCAGCCGGTTGCGCAAGAAGATAGAGGCGGATGCGAAATCGCCCGAGCTGATCAAGACGGTGTGGGGCGGCGGCTACACGCTCGCCAGCGAAGTCACGCGACTTTGACCATTCGCCGCCTCCTTCCCTCCAGCCTGACCGGCCAGATCGCGCTGCTGGTGGCGCTGGCGCTGTTCGTCGCGCAGGCGATCAATTTCGGGCTGATCTTTCGCGAGCGTCAGGCGCTGCGCTTCAATCAGGTGACCGCGCCCGCGATCACCCGCGTCGTCGATGCGATCGAGCGGCTGCGCGCGGGCCGAACGCTCGTCATCCCGCGCGTCGATCGCCAGGGCAATCCGCGCCCCGAACGGCGCGGCGGGCGCGTCGATCTGGTACAGGCGAACCCGATCCCCGCCGGACTGGATCCCGCGACCGATGTCGAGGATGGGATTCGCACCGCGCTGACAGAGCTCGGCCTGCCGCATGGACAAATCATCACGGGCGTCCGGCAGGTGCGCAGCAAAGACCCCCGCCTCGCCACCTATTCGGCCAAACGTGCCGAGCGATTGAAGCGCTTCGGCGGCGAGTTGATGATTGCGGTCGAGATACCGGGCGAAGGCTGGCTGACGCTGTCCACTCCCTGGCCACGCGGCGCACGCGACGTGATCTGGCGATTGGCGGCCCAGACGCTGATTTTCTACATCATCGTCCTGATCCCGCTTCTGTGGATCGGGCGACGCATCACCCGACCGCTCAAATCGCTGGCCACCGCCGCGCGCGAATTCCGCCCGGGTGAAGAGGCCCGGCCGGTCGAGGAACGCGGCCCCGACGATGTGCGCGCAGTGATCGCCGCCTATAACGGCATGGGCGCGCGGGTGACCGCGATGCTTGATGAAAAGGACCGGATGCTGGGCGCGATCGGGCACGACCTCCGCACCCCGCTCGCAGCACTTCGCGTCCGCATCGAATCGGTCGATGACGATGCCGATCGCGCGCGGATGGCCGAGATCATCGAAGAGATGAACCGGATGCTCGACGACATTCTGTCGCTCGCCCGGCTGGGCCGCCCGAGCGAACCGGCGACCGAGGTCGATCTGGCGGCCTTGGTCGATGCGGTGGTCGAGGATTTCCGAGACATCGGCGCCGATGTCACGCTGGAGGACAGCCCCCGCATCCGCGCCCGGATGCGCCCCGCATTGATGCGCCGAGCGGTCCGCAACCTGATCGAAAATGCGGTGAAATATGCTGGCGGCGCAGAGGTGCGGCTGACGACGCCGCCGGGATCGGTCGCGATCGAAGTGTGCGACCGCGGCCCCGGTATCCCGCAGGACAAGCTCGACGCGGTGTTCGATCCCTTCACCCGTCTGGAGGCGTCGCGCAATCGCGACACCGGCGGCATCGGCCTCGGCCTGTCGCTGGCGCGCGCGATCGTCCGCGAGGCGGGCGGCAGAATAGCACTCGCCAATCGCGACGGCGGCGGCCTGATCGCAACCATCACCCTGCCGCGATAGTTACGTTTTCGCATGATCAAGGTCGCCAGCTATAATATGCGAAAGTCGATCGGAACCGATCGCCGTCGCCGTCCCGAGCGCACGCTGCAAGTCCTGAACGAGATCGACGCCGACGTGATCGCGCTGCAAGAGGCCGATCGCCGCTTTGGCACGCGCGCCAGCGTGATAACGCCGCATCTGCTGGAGGAACATAGCGACTGGAAAGCCGTGCCGATCGCGCTGCGCGACCGGTCGATGGGCTGGCATGGCAATGCGTTGTTGGTGCGGAAAAACGCAGAAATTGTCGACTGCGAAGCGATCCACCTGCCTGCGCTGGAGCCGCGCGGCGCGGTGATGGCGGATCTGAAGATCGACGGACGGAAGCTGCGGGTCGTCGGCATGCACCTTGATCTGTCGGGGCTGTGGCGCCGACGTCAGGCCCGGGCGATCCTCGCGCATCTCGACCATGAACGCGATCGGATGCCGACGGTGATGATGGGCGACCTCAACGAATGGTCGGCACGGCTGGGCTGCGTCCGCGATTTCTGTCGCCACTACGACATGGCCGATACCGGGCCGAGCTTTCACGCGCGGCGACCCGTGGCGAAGCTCGACCGCATCCTCGTGTCGCGCGAACTGAAGGTCGCCGAATGCGGCGTCCACGAGAGCCTGGCGGCGCGCACGGCTTCCGATCACCTGCCGATCTGGGCTAGGGTGGTGGCGAACTGAGGGGCTTACCCCCACCCGTTTGCACTGAGCTTGTCGAAGTGCTGTCCTTTCTTGGTTCCACCAGACTTGCGGCACCAAGAAAGGACAGTGGTTCGACAAGCTCAGCACGAACGGAGCACGGGTAAAGCGGTAATGGAGAGGCAAAGCCAGCCGATGCGGGAAAAGGAATTGCGGCTGGCGCTCGTCTGCTACGGCGGGATCAGCCTCGCCGTCTATATGCACGGCATCACCAAGGAAATCTGGCGTCTCGCTTCCGCCAGCCGCGCCTTTGCCGATGGCGATCCGCCCGCACCCGGCAGCCAGGGCGTCTATCGCGCGCTGCTCCGCGACATCGAGGATCAGACCGGCATTCGCCTGCGCGTCCTGATCGACATCATCGCCGGCGCGAGCGCGGGCGGGATCAACGGCGTGTTCCTGGCGCAGGCGATCACCACCGGCCAGCCGCTGGAGCCGCTGACGCAGCTGTGGCTCGACAATGCCGATGCCGACGCGCTGCTCGATCCCGATCAGGCGCCGAAATCGGGCATGACCAAATTCTGGGCCGCGCCGATTGCCTGGATGGCAGCTAAGAAAGGGATCACCGTCGACGGCACGGTGGATCCGGAAGAGCGCGAGGAAGTGCAGGCAAAGCTGCTGCGCTTCGTCCGATCGCGCTGGTTCGAGCCGCCCTTTGGCGGCAAGCGCCTGCTCCATATGATCCTCGATGCATTGGACGCGATGGCAAAAGCGCCCAAGGCAAAGCGGCTGCTTCCGAACGGCCAGCCGCTCGACCTGTTCGTCACCGTCACCGATTTCGGCGGCCATCCCGAACGGCTGCGGCTCAATTCGCCGCCCGAAGTGGTGGAGACCGAGCACCGCCTCGTCCTGTCCTTCACCGATCATGGCGACACGCCCGAAACGCTCGCCCACCCCGCCGAGCTGGCCTTTGCGGCGCGTGCGACGTCCAGCTTTCCCGGCGCGTTCCCCGCCTTCACCGTCGGCGAACTGGACGCGGTGGCCAAGGACCGCAAACTGCGCTGGCCGAGCCGGAAAGCGTTTCTCGACCGCATCCTGCCGCGCCATTTCGCGATAGGACGCGCCGAACAGGCCGCACTCATCGACGGATCGGTGCTGGCCAACGCCCCCTTCCGCCCGGCGATCGAGGCGCTCCGCGAACGCCCCGCGCATCGCCAGATCGATCGCCGGTTCGTCTATATCGACCCGTCGCCCGGCATGACCTTCGCGCTGCGCAGCAATGGCGACGAGACGCCGGGCTTCTTTCGCACCGTCATCGGCGCGCTCAGCGAATTGCCGCGCCATCAGCCGATCCGCGACAATCTCGACGCGCTGTCCGACCGCTCGGAAAAGATCGAGCGGATGATGACCATCCTGGAACGCATCCGCGAGGAAGTGGAGGCGCAGGTCGAGTCGCTGTTCGGATACACGCTGTTTCTAGACTATCCCACGCCCAAGCGGCTGGAGGCGTGGCGCAGGCGCGCGCAAAATGTTGCAGCGGCGAAAGCCGGTTACGGCCACACCGCCTATGCGCTGCTGAAACTCGACGGCATCGTCGATCGCATCGCGACGACGATCAACGCGGTCGCGGGCAAGCCCGATCAGGACGCCTGGCACCGGACGCGCGCGGCTGTGGCGGCGGCGGTCGAAGCACGCGGCGCGCATGAATTTTCCGCCAAGTCCAGCAACACCGAAGCGATCGCATTTCTGCGCGCGCACGATCTGGGCTTCCGCATCCGCCGCCTGCGGCTGCTCGCGCGCCGGCTGGCCGAACTCGATACGCACGCGGGCGAGGCGGAGGTGAAGCCGATGCGCGACGCGATCTACGACGCGCTGTCCGCCTATCTCGAATGCGAGCGATCGGATCGCTACCGCGCGCTTCGCCCCGAAATGAATGCAATGCGCGGCGATGCTGCGCCGGTGCTCGACCGGCTGGAGGCCGCGATGAACCTGCGTCGGCTCGATGACGAAACCGACGCGGCGCTGTCCGTCGCGCTCAGCAAGCTGGACAAGGAATTGCGGCGACCGATGCTGCTCGCCTATCTCGGCTTTCCGTTCTTCGACATCGCGACCCTGCCGATGTTGCAGGGCGAAGGGCTCGACGAGTTCGACCCCATCCGCATCGACCGCATCTCGCCCGACGACTGCAACACCATCCGAAAGGGCGGCGCGGAGGCAACGCTCAAGGGCACTCAATTCAACAATTTCGGTGCATTTTTCAGCAGAGCTTACCGCGAAAACGATTATCTGTGGGGGCGGCTGCACGGCGCCGACCGGCTGATCGACATTGTGGTTTCGACCCTGCCGGATACCGCCGCGCTGAAACCCGGCGCCATCGCCGGGTTCAAGCGCCGCGCGTTCCACGCGATTTTGGACGAAGAGGAACCGCGGCTGACGACGGCAGACCGGCTGATCGCATCGCTAAGGGCGGAGATCGGTTGAACCGAACCCCGTGACACCCCCCAATCCGTCCGTTTCGAGCGAAGTCGAGAAACGTGACCCGAGCGCCACGATCGCGTTTATCGACTTCGCTCGAAACGAACGGGAAAGGCGATGTTGCTGGACCGCAATTCAGCGGTTCAATGCGAACGGATCGCCTTTACCAGTTCATCCTTCGACATATCCGACCGACCCTCGATCCCGATCGTCTTCGCCTCGTCATACAGTTCTTTCTTTGACCGATCCTCAAGGTCCGTGCCCTTGTGCTCGAGCGTCCCCGCCGCCTTCGCATTGGCGATGCGGGCGGCCTTTTCCTTCGATTCGCCCTGTTTACGCAGTTCCTCGTAGAGCTTGTCGTCCTTGATCTGCGGTCCGTGATCCTTCGCCATCGTCATTCTCCGTTGCGGCTTTGCGAAAACGCCCGATTCCGCGGGAGGTTCAGCGATGTGTGACAAGGGGGGGACAAAGCGGCCAACCCACCCTATATGGCCGGTGACTTGGATCACGCGAAGCTGGGCCGCATGCTGACCACCAATCCTTATGACGACGACAAACTCCGCGAAGAATGCGGCGTATTCGGGGTATCGGGCGCGGAAGGAGCCGCCGCGCTCGTCGCGCTGGGCCTCCACGCGCTGCAACATCGCGGACAGGAAGCTGCCGGGATTTCCAGCTTCGACGGCCAGCAGTTTCACAACCACCGCGCGATGGGCCATGTCGCGGGCAATTTCGACCGGCCCGAGATCATCGAGGCGCTGCCCGGCGAAGTCGCGGCGGGCCATGTCCGCTATTCGACGACGGGAGAGACCGCGCTCAGAAACGTGCAGCCGCTTTATGCCGAACTGGCGTCGGGCGGTTTTTCGATCGCGCATAACGGCAATATTTCGAACGCGATGCGGCTGCGGCGCGACCTCATTCGTTCGGGTTCGATCTTCCAGTCGACCAGCGATACCGAAACGATTATCCACCTGGTCGCGACCTCGCATTACCGGACGCTGCTCGACAAGTTCATCGACGCGTTGAAGCGGGTCGAGGGCGCCTATTCGCTGATCGTAATGACGCCCGAAGGGATGATCGCGTGCCGCGATCCGCTGGGCATCCGTCCGCTGGTCATGGGCAAGCTGGGCGACAGCGTGATCTTCGCGTCCGAAACGGTCGCGCTCGATGTCGTCGGCGCGACCTACGAACGCGATGTGGAGCCCGGCGAACTGGTCATCGTCAAGGGCACCGAGGTCCGCTCGATCCGCCCGTTCGGCGAACGTCCGGCGCGGCCCTGTATCTTTGAATGGGTCTATTTCTCGCGCCCCGATTCGATTGCCGAGGATCGCTCGGTCTATTCGGTGCGCAAGGAAATCGGCGCGCAACTCGCGATGGAATCTCCCGTCGAGGCCGATCTGGTCATCCCGGTCCCCGATTCGGGCGTGCCCGCGGCGATCGGATACGCGCAGGCGTCGGGCATTCCGTTCGAACTCGGCATCATCCGCTCGCA
Organism: Pseudomonadota bacterium; assembly: GCA_023418595.1. Taxonomy (GTDB): domain Bacteria; phylum Pseudomonadota; class Alphaproteobacteria; order Sphingomonadales; family Sphingomonadaceae; genus Sphingomonas. The sequence goes on along the minus strand of JAEZZI010000023.1, from coordinate 32,655 downwards.
TTATGTCGGCCGCACCTTCATCCAGCCGGGCGACAAGGTCCGTCATCTGGGCGTCAAGCTGAAGCACAATGCCAACCGCTCACTGATCGCGGGCAAGCGCGTGATTCTGGTCGACGATTCGATCGTGCGCGGCACCACCAGCCTGAAAATCGTGCAGATGATGCGCGATGCGGGCGCGGCGGAGGTGCATATGCGGATCGCATCCCCGCCCACGCGCCACAGCTGCTTCTACGGCGTCGATACCCCCGAGCGCGCCAAGCTGCTCGCCGCCAAGCACGATGTCGGCGGGATGACCGACTTCATTCATGCCGACAGCCTGGCGTTCGTGTCGATCGACGGACTGTACAAGGCACTGGGCCAGGCCGAACGCGCCGACCGCGAGCCCGGCTATTGCGATGCCTGTTTCACCGGCGATTACCCCACCCCGCTGACCGATCAGGACGAAACGACGCAAGTCGACCAGTTCGCCCTGCTCGAAGAACGGGTGGGTTAGGCCAAGCTTCCAGACCGCGCTCACCCTGAGCTTGTCGAGGGGTATCGAGACAAACCCGGCTTCGACAGGCTCAGCCTGAGCGCGGGGCAATATTCCAGGACTGAACATGACCGACAAACCCTTCACCGACAAAATCGCGCTCGTCACCGGCGCGTCGCGTGGCATCGGCGCGGCGACTGCCATCGCGCTGGGCGCGCGCGGCGCGCATGTCGTGCTGACCGCGCGCACCGCCGCCGGGCTTGAGGAGGTCGAAGAGCGCATTCACGAGGCGGGCGGCACCGCGACGATCGCTCCGCTCGACCTGATCGACGGCGACAGCGTCGCGCGGCTGGCGCAGGCGGTCGGCGAACGCTGGGGCAAGCTCGACATGCTGGTGTTGAACGCCGCGACGCTGGGTCAGTTGTCGGCGGTGCCCGCGATCGACATGAAGGAAATGGCGCGGCTGCTGACGCTGAACGTCAGTGCGCAGGCGGCGCTGATCGCGTCGTTCGACGATCTGCTCAAGAAAAGCGGAGCCGGGCGCGTGATCGGCCTGACCTCCAGCGTAGGCCGAAGCCCGCGCCCCTATTGGGGCCTTTATGGCGCATCCAAGGCCGCGTTCGACACGCTGCTATCCAGCTATTCCGAGGAACATCGCGGACTCGACAAGGTCCGCGTCGCGATCGTCGATCCCGGCGCCACCCGCACCAAGATGCGCGAGCGTGCCTATCCCGGCGAAGACCCGACCAGCGTGAAGCTGCCGGAGGTCGTCGGCGAGCGGATCGCCGCGCTGCTGGCCGAGGATTTCACCACCGGCCATTTCGAACGGGTCGATTAACTCCTCCCCCATCGGGGGAGGTGGCAGTGCGCAGCACTGACGGAGGGGGAACGCCACCCAGCACAACGCTCGCGGCCAGCCCCCTCCACCGCCTTCGGCGGTCCCCCTCCCCCGATGGGGTAGGAATTAGCGTGCAGCAGCCGCCATCAACTCGCTCACGAACTTGAGCCGCGGCATCGTCAAATCACTACCCGTCGCCTTTGGCCAGGCGCTAACCATCGCGACCACCGTCTTGGTCTTCGGATCGACAGTAATCGACTGCCCGAAAATCCCCTGCCCGCCATACAGCCCGCCGGGATAGGTCCACCATTGATAGCCATAGCCGAACCCGGCGGCGTTCAGCGTGACGTGCGGCCGCGTCGCCTCTGCGATCCAGCCATCGGGCACAAGGCCAGCGCCGCCCTCCGATGCGAACAGCCCCATTCGCGCGTAATCGCGGAGCGATACCGAAAGACAGCAGCCCGAGACTTCCTGCCCGGTCGGATCGACCATCCAGTAAGCGTCCTGCTCGAAACCATAAGGCTTCCAGATCTTTTCGCTCATATAGGTCGCGATCGACCGGTCGCCGATCGCGTTCGACACCAGCACGCCGATCAAATTGGTCTCGCCGGTCTTGTAAACGAACTTCTCGCCCGGCCTGGTCTCACGCGGCAGCGTCCGCATATAGGCGACCGTCGCATCCATCCCCGCAGGCGCGGGCTTGGCATACATGCGCGCGACGTCCGAATTGGCGTCGGTATAATCTTCGTTCCAGCGCACCCCCGACGTCATCGTCAGCAACTGCGCGATCGTCACCCCGTCATAGCCCGACCCCGCCAGTTCGGGGATATAGCGCGTCACCGGCTCATCGACCGACTTGATGAAACCGTCCTTGATCGCCGCGCCGACCAGCGTCGAGGTAAATGACTTGGCGACCGAAAAACTGGTCCAGCGCCCCTCGCGTCCGAACCCCAGGCCATAGCGTTCCAGCCGCACCCGACCGTCCTGAACCACGATCAGTCCGGCGACGTTGTTCGCCTTCATATAGGCATCAACCGTCGCGCCATCGACGGGCAGCGGCGTGCCAGCAGGCAATGCCTTCACCTGCGATCCGGCTTTCACGACATAGCCCGGAAAGACCTTTTCCATCTGTCGGAAATTACGCTCGCGGGTCGGCTGGTCCCAGAACAGGATTTCCGCCCCGACCTGCTGCAATCGCCCCAGATCGCTTGGCGCGACGGTCATTGCATCGGACACCACCGCGTCCTTCGCGACCGGGATACCGTTCAGCGACGCGACCTGCGTCTCCGCCGCGCATCCCGCCAACAGCGCGAGACCCGCGATCCCGCCCAGCAGCCGTCCGATCATCCCCCTCACCCCTTCTTTACCAGCGTTACCTGGGCGACATCGATCGCGCCGCCCCTGAACCCGCCTTCGCAATACATCAGATAATAACGCCAAAGCTCGCGGAACGCGTTGTCGAATGCAACGGGGATTCGCCCCTCGCGGTCGGCTGCATCGAACGCCTCGCGCCACAGCCTGAGCGTCTCCGCATAGTCGGCGCCGAAATGATGCGGATCGGTCCATTCCAGCCCACAGCGCTCGGCAATCCGGCGAAAGCGGCTTTCCGAGATCAGCAGCCCGCCGGGAAAGACATAGGTCTGGATGAAATCGACATTCGCCGCGTAATGCTCGAAAATCGCGTCGTCGATCGCGATATACTGGATCGCCGCGCATCCGCCGGGTTTGAGCACGCGGGCGATGGTCCGGAGATAGGCGGGCCAGTATTCCTGCCCCACCGCCTCGACCATTTCGATGCTGGTGACGGCATCATAGGTGCCCACGACGTCGCGGTAGTCGGTGAGTTCGACCGCCACCCCCGACAGTCCCGCCGCGGCCATCCGCGCCTCGACATACCGCTTCTGCTCGACGGCCAGCGTCAGCGCGTGCACCCGCCGTTCGCCGCGCGCCGCGGTTTCGGCAAACGATCCCCAGCCGCAGCCGATCTCCAGGATGGTATCGCCGGGCCGCGTCTCGGTGCGCGTGAGGATGGCGTCGAGCTTGGCCTGCTGTGCCGCCTCAAGCGGCTCCCCGCCGGAAAATAGCGCACTCGAATAGGTAAGCGTCGGATCGAGCCACTCGCGGTAGAAATCGTTCCCCAGATCATAATGATAGGCGATGTTGCGCCGCGACCCCTTCTTGTCGTTGCGCCGCAGCCGATGCGCCAGCCGACGGAACACGCGTGTCGCAGCGCTGGCCCGCCCCAACAGCGCCAGCGTCGTGCGGTTCAGCGTGAAAATCTCGAACAGCGGCACCGGATCGGGGGACGACCAATCGCCGCGCGCCCATGCCTCATACCATCCCGCCGAGCCGCCCGCCGCCAGACTGACGAGCGCGCGCCAGCTGTGGAGGTGCACCACCGGATGCGGCCCCGGTCGCCGCCCACCGAGCAACCGCGTGGTGCCATCGGGCAAGCTCGCCTCGATCGCGCCATCGACGATCGCGGCGTCCATCCGGTCGAGGAAATTGTGGAACAGAGCAGCAAAAGGACTGAGAAGCGTATCGATCGCCCGTGCGCGCTTGCCGCGGGACGCGACGGCACGGCGACCACGATTGCTGCGGTCGATGTTCATCGAACGCCGCCCAATCCGTTCGTTTCGAGCGAAGTCGAGAAACGCGATCCAGGCGCTTGCTGGCGTTTCTCGACTTCGCTCGAAACGAACGGGTGATGAGCAGTGAGCATCGGCTCCCTAATGCACCGGAACCGCCTGACCGCAAGCCCTCTCACTTCACCTTGGCATACGCCGCCAGCGCCCGCTCCCGCGCCTCCCGGTGACCGATGATCTTGGCCGGATACTCCTTTGGCCGACACCCATGGTCGTCGGGATCGTGGATCACGTCGTCCGACAGTTTCGCCAATTCCGGCACCCATTCGCGGATATAATCGCCCGCCTCGAATTTTTCCGACTGCGACAGCGGCGCCATGATCCGGCTGAACATGTTCGAATCGACACCCGTTCCGGCGACCCATTGCCAGTTGACCGCGTTCGACCCGTAGTCGGCATCGACCAGCGTATCCCAGAACCATTGTTCGCCATGACGCCAGTCGATCAGCAAATGCTTGATCAGGAACGATGCCGCGATCATCCGCACGCGATTGTGCATCCAGCCGCTGGTCCAGAGTTGCCGCATCCCGGCATCGACGATGGGATAGCCGGTGCGCCCTTCTTTCCACGCCGCGAAGTCACCCCGCGCCTCGCGCAGGTCGCGCCACGGCAGCGCGTCGAACCGGTCGCGGGCGTTCTTCGATCCGTAATCGGGGAATTGCAGGATCACATTCTGCGCGTAATCGCGCCATCCCAGCTCGCCCAGAAACACATCGACTGATCCGCAGGCATTCATCGTGCGGTGCCAGACATGCGCAGGCGACACCTCGCCGAAATGGAGATGCGGCGACAGGCGCGAGCTTCCCTCGACCGAAGGCAGGTTGCGCGTCGCCTCATAATCTGCGGCCTCGCCGACAAAGTCATCGACCCGCGCCCGCGCGCCCTCCTCTCCGGGCGTCCAATCCCTGGCAAACCCGGTCGCCCAATCGGGCTTGGTGAGAAGCAACTTCCAATCGTCCAACCTGTCCGATTTCGGCCAGGACGATGGTGCCGGTATCTCGCGCGGACGATTGGCCGGGTGCGGCGGCGGCATGTGCTCTTTGAGCGCGCGCCAGAACGGGGTGTAGATCTTGTACGGATCGCCGCTTCCCGTCGTCACCGATCCCGGCGGCAGCAGGTAATTGCCGTCATGGCACACCAGATCGAGCGTTTTCGCCACCGCGCGTTCGGCGTTGCGCCACCACGGCTCGTAATGCCGGATGCAATGGACGCGTTTTGCACCAACCTCATCCGCAAGCGCCGCCAACACCGCATCCGACTTGCCTCGCCGCAGGATCAATCGCGATCCCTTGTCACGCAACGCCGCATCGAGGCTGGCCAGACTATGATGCAGCCACCACCGCGACGCCCCGCCCATCGCCCGATGCTTGGGGGTATCGTCGTCGAGGATATAGACCGGCACCACCGGCCCTTCGGATGCGGCAGCGATCAGCGCAGCCTGATCCGACAGGCGCAGGTCGCGACGGAACCAGAGGATGGTGGGGTCGGTCATGCCGAACAGAAACCCGTCACGTCCGCCTTGTTCCCGTCCGTGCTCCTGCGAAAGCAGGAGCGCGGCAAACTCACTCGACCCGCGGTTCCTTCTCGACCTGCCAGGTCTGGCCCTTGCTCACCAATTTCTGCAAATCGGCGACCTTCCCTTCGCTGGCAGCCTTGTTCTGCGCGACGACGGCGCTTTCGAAGGTCGGGCGCGGATCGTCGTAGATCACGCCGAGCGCCACCGGAAAACCTTCGCCCAGTTCGACCAGCATGTGCGCGACCGAACGGTTGGTCTGGTCGTGGACCAATACGCCCGCGCCTTCCCAATCGTCGCCGACGACACCGACCACCTTCAGCGCCAGCGCCTCACGGTCGAGGGCAATGCCCTTCACCCCGCCCGCCTTTTCGCTGCCGAACAGCATCGGCTTGCCATGTTCGAGCCAGAGTTGACCCAATGCCGCACTGGCCTTTGCCGTGAAAGGCGCGAACACGTCGTCATTATAGACGATGCAGTTCTGGTAGATTTCGACGAACGCCGCGCCCTGATGCGCGTGCGCAGCCTTCAGCACCGTTGGCAGGTTCTTGTGCACGTCGATCCCGCGCGCGACGAACCGTGCGCCTGCCCCCAGCGCGAAGGCGCAAGGGCTGGCGGGCCGATCGACCGACCCGAACGGCGTCGACGGACTGCGTGTGCCGACACGCGACGTGGGCGAATATTGCCCCTTGGTCAGGCCGTAAATCTCGTTGTTGAACAGCAGCACCTGGCAATTCAGGTTGCGGCGCAAAAGGTGCATCGTGTGATTGCCGCCGATCGACAGCGCGTCGCCGTCGCCGGTGATGATCCATACGTCGAGTTCCGGGTTGGCGAGCTTCACCCCCGTCGCGACCGCGGGCGCGCGACCGTGGATCGTGTGGAAGCCATAGGTTTCCATGTAATAGGGGAAGCGCGACGAACAGCCGATGCCCGACACGAACACCGTGTTTTCCGGCTTCACGCCCAGTTCGGGCATGGTCCGCTGCACCGCCTTCAGCACGGCATAATCGCCGCAGCCGGGGCACCAACGGACTTCCTGGTCGGTTTCCCAGTCCTTGGGGTTTGTCTTGATGGGGGTCAGGTCGTTCATCGTATGACTGCCAATACCAAAATGGGGAGAAAAGCCGCCGCACCCAAGGCCCACCACAACAACATCAGCCTTCGTTGCGATTGATTTTCGATCTTCATGCGAGCGCGCTTTCGATTGCGTCTTCGATTTCGGCGATGCGGAAGGGCTGGCCCGACACCTTGTTGAGCGGCTTGGCATCGACCAGAAACTGGTCGCGCAGCACCGTCTTCAACTGACCGGTGTTCATTTCCGGAACGAGGATATTCTCGTACCCCCCCAAAAGATCGCCCAGATTTTTCGGCATCGGCCAGATGTGCCGGATATGAACATGCGCCACGTCCAGCCCCTTCTTGCGCGCGCGGCGCACCGCCTGGTGAATCGGGCCATAGGTCGATCCCCAGCCGACGACAACCAGCTTGCCGCTCGTCTCGCCCAGCTCGACCGCCTGATCGGGCACGTCGATCCCGGCCACCTTGTTCTGGCGCAGGTCGGTCATCGCCTGATGGTTGGCGGGCGAATATTCGATATTGCCGGTGCCCATCTGCTTTTCGATCCCGCCGATGCGGTGGAGCAGTCCCGGCGTCCCCGGCTTGACCCAGGGCCGCGACAATTTGTTGTCGCGGCCATAGGGCAGGAATTTCTCGCCTTCCGCCGGTTGTGCGGTGTGGTGGGTGACCGGAAACGGCGCGTAACCGCTCATGTCGGGCACCTTCCACGGCTCGGCGGCATTTTGCAGATAGCCGTCGGTCAGCAGCATCACCGGCGTCATATATTGGGTCGCGATCCGCACCGCCTCGATCGCGCAATCGAAACAGTCGGCGGCCGAACGCGCGGCGATCACCGGCAGCGGCGCGTCGCCATTGCGGCCATAGACCGCCTGATACAGGTCTGACTGCTCGGTCTTGGTGGGCAGGCCCGTGGACGGCCCGCCGCGCTGCGCGTTGACGATCACCAGCGGCAGTTCGGTCATGATCGCCAGCCCGATCGCCTCGGTCTTGAGCGCGATCCCCGGCCCCGACGAACAGGTGACGCCCAGCGACCCGGCATAGGACGACCCCAGCGCCGATGCGACCGCCGCGATCTCGTCCTCCGCCTGAAAGGTGGTGACGCCATATTCCTTGTAGCGCGACAGCGTGTGCAGGATCGCGGAGGCAGGCGTGATCGGATAACCGCCGAAGAACATCGGCAGGCTGGCAAGCTGCGCCCCCGCGACCAGCCCCAGCGACAGCGATTCGGCACCGGTGACCGTGCGATACAGCCCCGGCTCGACCGGTGCTGCGGGAACATGTAACTGGCCGACGCCCTGCGCGCCAAGTTCTGCGGTTTCGCCATAGGCATGGCCCGCATTCAGTGCTGCGATGTTCGCCTCGGCCAGTTCGGGCGCCTTGGCGAATTTCGACTTGAGCCAGTCGACGATCGGCTGCCGGTCGCGGTCGAACATCCACAGCGCCAGGCCGAGCGTCCACATATTCTTGCAGCGCAACGCTTCCTTGTTGCCAAGACCGAACGGCTTCACCGCATCCAGTGTCAGCTGCGAAATGTTGAGCTTCAACAGCTGCCATTTGCCGAGACTGTCGTCCTCAAGCGGATTGGCGTCGTATTTGGCCTTGTCCAGGTTGCGCTGACCGAACTCGCCTTCGTCGGCGATGATCAGCCCACCGGGTTTCAACGCATCGACATTGGTCTTGAGCGCGGCGGGGTTCATCGCGATCAGCACGTCGGGCTGGTCGCCCGCGGTCTCGATCGCCGCCGATCCGAAGTTGATCTGGAACGCGGAAACGCCGAACAGCGTCCCCTGCGGCGCGCGGATTTCCGCCGGGAAATCGGGGAAAGTCGCCAGGTCGTTGCCCGCCAGCGCGGTCGACAGCGTGAACTGGCCGCCGGTCAGCTGCATCCCGTCGCCGGAATCCCCGGCAAAGCGCACCACGACGGCCTCTGGCGGCGGGTTCGCCGCGGCCTCCTGCGGGGTGACCTCGTGAATTGCGGTAGCCATGCTCGTTACGTTCCCAGCGGATTTTTTGCGTTGTTTGCGCGCTCTCTACGCGGGCGCGGTGTACCCGTCCAAGGTAGAATGTTGCGGGGCGGTTGCAAATGCTACTTTGTGTGCAGCCCGAAACCGGCAGCGAGCGCGAGCATCGACGCGACATGCCGTTCCGCCACCCCGCGCACGTCCGCGCCATACCCACCCCCCAGCGTGCTGGCGAGCGGCAGGCCGAGCCGGGTCGCCAGTCCGGCAATATAGGCTTCGCGGGCGATCAGCCCCTCGCGGCTCAGGCTCAGCCGCCCCAGCCGGTCGCCGACGAACGGATCGACCCCCGCCTGATAAAGCAGCAGCGAGGGCCGGAAATCGGCGATCAGCGGCTCCAGCGTGTGGGCAAGCGTCTCGAGATATTCGTCGTCGCCCACCCCGTCGGGCAAGCCGACATCAAGCGTCGATCGCGCCTTTCGCGCCGGGAAATTCTTCTCGGAATGGATCGAATAGGTCGCGATGTCCGCTCGCCCGGCAAGCAAAGCGGCGGTGCCGTCTCCCTGATGCACGTCGCAATCGACGATCAGGATGCGCGTTGTGCTGCGCTCCTCGACCAGCCGGTTCGCCGCCACCGCCAGATCGTTGAATACGCAATATCCGGCACCTGTTTCGTGGAGCGCATGGTGGCTGCCCCCCGCACTGTTGACCGCGAACCCCTTGTCGAGCGCCTCGATCGCGGCCCGCCACGTTCCCCCCGGCACTCGCGCCGATCGCCGCACGACCTGAGCGGTCACTGGAAAGCCGATGCGGCGCTCCTTCGCGGGCGGCAGGCGCTGTTCGAATACCTCGGCCACATAATCGGGGTCATGCACCGCCTCCAGCCATACGCGCGGCATCGGCTCGGGCTCGATCCAGTCGATCGCTGCGCCGCTCGTCAGCAGCACGTCGCGGACCAGCCCGTACTTGTTCGTCGCAAGGGCGCTGCCCGCGCGCGGCGGGCCTATATAGTCTGGGTGGTGCACGACAGGAATCATTGCGACTTTTCTCGCCCCCTTGTTCCGCTAAGCTTCAACGAAAGATACCCGTGCTTCGAACCACCGCAGGAGAAACCAGCCGATGTCCGAACCCTATATGCGTCCCGACGTTCGCCAGTTCCTCGCCTATCTGAACGCATTGCCGGGTCCGAAGATGCACGAGCTGCCCGCCCCCGCCGCGCGCGAACTCTATCGCGCGACCAAGGACGTGGCGGATCTGCCGGTCGGCGACCTCGCCGTCATCCGCGACCTGACCATCCCCGGCCCCGCAGGCGACATTCCGGCGCGGCTGTTCGATGCGAAGCAAACCCGCGAACCCGGCCCCATGATGGTGTTCTTCCACGGCGGCGGCTTCGTGATCGGCGATCTCGACACCCATGCCGGTTTCTGCGCGGAAGCCGCGCGAATGCTCGATCTGCCGGTGGTGTCGGTCGATTACCGGCTTGCCCCAGAACATAAATGGCCCGCAGCCCCGGACGATTGCGAAGCCGCTGCGCGCTGGGTCGCCGACAGCCCCGACGCGCTGGGGCGAAAGGTCACCAGCCTGATCCTGTGCGGCGACAGCGCGGGCGGCACGCTAACCATCACCACCGCGCTCGACCTGCGCGACCGGCCCGCCGCGGTGCCGGTGATCGCCCAGCTTCCGCTCTATCCCGCTGCCGACATGGGCACCGACCGTCCGTCGATGGCGGCGTTCGGCGAAGGCCATCTGCTGACCCGCGATACGATGGCGTGGTTCAATGATTGCTACGCCGCCGACCTGACGCATATGCGCGGATCGCCGATGAACGCCGACCTGACCGGCCTGCCACCCGCCGTCGTCATGACCGCCAGCCTCGACCCGATCCGCGATCAGGGCCGCGCCTATGCCGGGGCGCTCGCCGCAGCGGGCGTGCCGGTCGTGTTCCGCGAGGCGGTCGGCAACATCCACGGCTTCATCAACCTGCGCCAGGCCTTGCCGTCCAGCCAAGGCGACGTGGCAGGCTTTCTGCTCGCGGCGAAATCGGTGATCGCGGAGGCAGAGGCGAACCGCGTGATGGCGCAGGCGGCGGGGGGCTGATCGACGTTTCTCGACTTCGCTCGAAACAAACGGTTATTGGATACGCATTTTCCCACCCTTTCGTTTCGGGCGAAGTCGAGAAACGCGCCCCAAAGGCCAGTAACCAGATGACCGACCCCAGCACCCTCCCCTATCGCCCGTGCGCGGGCGTCATGCTCATCAACCGCGACGGCAAGGTATTCGTCGGCCAGCGCCTCGATTCGACGCTCGAGGCGTGGCAGATGCCACAGGGCGGGATCGATCCGGGCGAAGACGCGCTGACCGCCGCGATCCGCGAACTGGGCGAGGAAGCGGGGATCGCGCCGCACCACGCGCAACTGATCGCGCAAGCCGACGAGGAACTGCAATACGACCTTCCCGACGACATGATCGGCAAGGTGTGGAAGGGCAAATGGCGCGGCCAGCGCCAGCGCTGGTTCCTGTTCGCCTTCACCGGCGAGGATGGCGACATCGACATCGCCACCGAACACGCCGAATTCCGCGCCTGGCGCTGGATCGATCCGCATGAATTGCCGCACGTCATCGTGCCCTTCAAACGCGCGTTGTACGAACGCATCCTCGACATCTTTGCGACGCACCTGCCCCGTAACGAAGCGCGGTGACGCGGCGGCAATCCGTCGCAAAGCGCCTTTCCTCTGCCATGATCGCGCTTTAGGAAGCCACCCGTGCGCCGCGTAGTCCTCCCCCTCTCTCTGACGCTGATCGCGTTGCCTGCCCACGCGCAGGACGTCCCCGACGACGCTGTGCAGATCGTGCCGGTCGAATTGCCGCCGCCGCCGATCATCGTCGTACCGGTCGAACAATTCCTGCCGCCCGCCACCCCGGTCGCCTCCGCGCATATGCCCCCCGGTGAGATCAAGCGCCCGATGCCCGATCGTGCGCGTCAGACGCTGGATGCGGCGCTGGCGACGAATAACGAGGGTGAGGTCAACACCGTCGTCAAATATCTCAGGCGCTCCTATCCCGACCATCAGGGCGAATTCACCCGCATCGCCGGCGACTGGAAACGTGCCCGCGAGGAAGCCGCGATCCGCCGGTTGCAGGAATCCGATTTCTGGGAACTGGCCAAGGGCAAGATCGAGGTCGGCGGTTTCCAGACCACCGGCAACACGAACAATACCGGCGTCCACGGCGTCATCGACCTGGCCCGCGAAGGCTTTTCGTGGCGGCACAAATGGCGGCTGAACGCCGAATATCAGGAAAGTTTCGGCAACACGACGCGCGAACGCTATGTCGCGTCCTACGAACCCAACTACAAGATTGACGACCGGCTTTTCATCTTTGGCACTGCGCTATACGAAAACGACCGGTTCGCCGGGTATCACGCGCGTTATTCGGCCGCGACCGGTGCGGGCTACACCGCGATCCGCGAAGGCGGAAAGGTGCTGAACGTCTCGCTCGGTCCGGCATTCCGCCATACCGATTTCACCACCAAACCGACCGAATCGGACATGGCGGCGCGCGGCAGCATCGAATTCGACTGGCGGTTGAGCCCGACCATCACCTTCGATCAGGATGCGTCCTTCTATCTTCAGGCCGCAAACAGCAGCACGGTGACATCCACCACCGCAGTACGCGCGCGTCTGTTCGGCCCCATTCAGGGGCAGTTGTCCTATCTGGTCAATTACGAAAGCATGCCGCCCATCGGACGCAAGAGCGTGGACACGACCAGCCGCGCCTCTGTGGTTTATGCGTTCTGACGCTCGGGTTTCGTTTACTGCCACGCCGCGCTAGAGCCTTTCGGCAATGATGGAACTGAGCAGAGAGGAACAGGCCGCCGCCGAAGCCGCGGGCGGGGCGGACATCTTGCCGCAGGTCGAACGCTGGGTCGCGGTCAACAGCGGCACGCGCAACCTGGCCGGGGTGGCGACGATGGGCAACCTACTCGCCAACGCCTTTTCCGCGCTGCCGGGTGACATCGCGATGGTCGAACCCACGCCGGTAGAGGCCGTACGCGCCGACGGCGTCGTCGAAACGCTCGATCATGGCAGGCACCTGCATCTGACCGTGCGCCCCGATGCGCCGGTCCAGATGCTGTTCACCGGCCATATGGATACAGTGTTCCCGGTCGACCACCCGTTCCAGAACGCGACCTGGCGCGACGACGGTGCGCTCAACGCGCCGGGCGCCGCCGACATGAAGGGCGGCCTCGCGCTGATGCTGGCTGCGCTGGAGGCGGTCGAGCAATCGTCGCTCGCCCCGCAATTCGGGTATGAAGTCGTCATCAATTCGGACGAGGAAACCGGCTCCTTTTCCTCCGCCGCGCTGATCGAACGCGCCGCGCACGGCAAAGTCGCGGCGCTGACCTACGAACCCGCGCTACCCGACGGCACATTGGCGGGCGCACGCGGCGGGACCGGCAATTTCTCGATCCTGATCCGGGGCCAGAGCGCCCATGCCGGGCGCAATCCCGACGACGGGCGCAACGCCGTGCTCGCCGCCGCCGCGATCGCGCTCGAACTCGCCAAGGCGCGCGCGCCCACATTATCGGTCAATCCGGCGAAGATCGATGGCGGCGGCCCGAACAATGTCGTCCCCGACCTCGCCATCCTCCGCGTCAATTTCCGCCCGCATTGCGCTGCCGAAATCGAACGCGCCCGCGCCGCGATCGACAATGCGGTGGCGATGGTCGCACGCGATCACGACGTTCGGATCGAGGTGCATGGCAGCTTCAACCGCCCGCCGAAGCCGATCGACCCGGCCGCCGAGCGCCTGTTCCATTTGGTCCGCGACGTCGGCGCCGCGCTCGGCCAGCCGATCGCGTGGAAAGCCACCGGCGGCGTGTGCGACGGCAACAACATCGCGGCATGCGGCGTCCCCGTCATCGACACGATGGGCGCGCGCGGCGGCGCGATCCATTCGTCCGACGAATTCATGATCCCCGAAAGCCTGGGCGAACGCGCCGCGCTGTCGGCGGCCACCATCCTTCGCATCATCGCCAATAAAGGGCTTTCATGACATTCCGTATCCGCCCCGCGCGCGACCAGGATCTCCAGCCGCTTTACGAAATGGCGAAGCTGACCGGCGGCGGCTTCACCAACCTGCCCCCCGACAAGCCCGCGCTGACCGCCAAGCTGGAGCGCAGCCACGAAGCCTTCGCGCGCGACGAGGACAGTGTACGCGACGAACTGTTCGTGCTGGTGCTGGAGAATATCGACACCGGCGAGGTCCGCGGCACCTGCCAGATTTTCACTCAGGTCGGCCAGAAATGGCCGTTCTACAGCTATCGCATCCACACGCTGACCAAGCACAGCCAGGAATTGAACCGCACCTTCCGCGCCGAATTGCTCAGCCTCACCAACGATCTGGAAGGGTGCAGCGAGGTGGGCGGCCTGTTCCTCCATCCCGGCGAGCGCGCCGGGGGGCTGGGCATGCTGCTCGCGCGCAGCCGCTACCTGTTCATCCGTGCCCACCGCGCACGTTTCGCCGATCGCATTCTGGCCGAGCTTCGCGGCGTGATCGACGAAGCCGGCGGATCGCCGTTCTGGGACGGAGTCGCCGGACGCTTCTTCGGCATGAATTTCCAGGAAGCCGACGAATTCAACGCGACCCACGGCAACCAGTTCATCGCCGACCTGATGCCCGAACATCCCATCTATATCTCGATGCTGTCGGAGACCGCGCGTGCCGCGATCGGCTTGCCGCATCCTTCCGGCCGCGCGGCGATGCGGATGCTGGAGAATGAAGGCTTCCGGTTCGAAAACTACGTTGACATCTTCGACGGCGGCCCGACCATGACTGCCCGTGTCGATGAAGTACGATCGATCAAGGAAGCGCGCGACGCCGAGGTTGCCGAGATCGGCGAGGCGGAATCGACCGCGATCCTGTCAACTGGAAGGCTCGCGGATTTCGTCGCGGTGTCGGGCGATTGCCATGTATCGGGCGAGCGCATCACGCTGACGGCGGAAACCGCGCGCGCGCTGGGCGTGTCGGTCGGCGACCGCGTCAGCCATGTCGGACGCTGACATGCTGGTCGAGATCAATTTCGACGGCATCATCGGCCCCAGCCACAATTATGCGGGCCTCAGCCCCGGCAATCTCGCCGCGACGGGCAACAGGGGCAAGGTCAGCCAACCCCGCGCCGCCGCGCTGCAAGGCGTGGAAAAGATGCGCGCCAACCTCCGTCTCGGGCTGACGCAGGGGGTGTTCGTGCCTCAGGCACGGCCCGATACCGGCTGGCTGTCGTCGCTTTCGACCGACTATAAAAGCGCGCCCGCGCACCTTAAGGCGCAGGCGCTGTCGGCATCGTCGATGTGGGCAGCGAACGCCGCGACCGTCTCGCCCGCGCCCGATACCGCCGACGGTCGCACCCATCTGACCGTCGCCAACCTCGTCACCATGCCGCACCGCAGCCACGAATGGCGCGAGACGCTGGCGCAGCTTCGCCTCGCCTTCGCGCACGACGCCTTTGCGGTTCATGCCCCCGTCCCCGCGCCGTTCGGCGATGAAGGCGCTGCCAACCACATGCGGATGTGCCCTGAGCACGGCGCGCCCGGCGTCGAGATCTTCGTCTATGGCGTCTCCGGCGGGCCGTTCCCCGCGCGCCAGCACCGCGAGGCGAGCGAAGCGGTCGCCCGCGCCCACTGCCTCGATCCGGCACGCACGCTGTTCGTCCAGCAATCCGAAGCCGCCATCGCCGCCGGCGCATTCCACAACGATGTCGTCGCGGTCGCCAACGAACGCGTGCTGTTCGCGCACGAACAGGCCTTCGCCGACAAGCCGGGTTTCTACGCCGATCTCCGCGCGATCATGCCGGACGCGGAAATCGTTGAAGTCCCCGCCGACCGCGTATCGCTCGCCGACGCGATCCAGTCCTATCTGTTCAACGCCCAGCTCATCACTTTGCCGACCGGAGAAATGGCGTTGATCCTGCCCAGCGAGGCGCAGGAAAATGTCCGCGTCTGGTCCTGGCTCCAGCAAATGGTCGCCGGCAACGGCCCAATCCGCCGCCTGGAAGTCGTCGATGTTCGCCAGTCGATGGCCAATGGCGGCGGCCCAGCCTGCCTGCGGCTGCGCGTCGTCGCCGATCCCGCCACGATCGATCCGCGCTTTCTGGTCGACGAAGCGAAGCTCGACCGCATTGCCGCCGTCATCGCCGAACACTGGCCGGAGCAGATCGCGCAGGACCAGATCGGCGATTCGGCACTGATCGATCGGATCGTCGCCGCGCGCGCCGCATTGCGGAAGGCGCTCGATCTACCCGAATTTCTGTCGGATTAATTGACAGGTAACCCTGTTCGTTAATTCGCAAATCGCGGATTTCGGCCGCTGGCGCGATGCTTGCTTAATCGTTCGGTATGTGGAGTCGCATCGCCCGCCTGTTCGTCATCAAGACCAAGTTCGAAGCATTTCTCATCCTCTACGGCCTCGCCCTCGGCGCGACCGAACGCGGCGTCCATTTCGTTCAGAAATATCCCGGCTGGCTCGGCTGGTTCATGTTCGCGCTCTGCCCGATCGCAGTGTTCATGGCCGGGCACCGCATCCTCGATTCGCTGGAACGCGAACGCGAAGACATGCATTGAGCCGAGACACGCCCGCGCCAAAATCGTCATTGCGAGCGCAGCGAAGCAACCCAGAGAAGCAGTCGTGTCGCTGGATTGCTTCGCTTTGCTCGCAATGACGATGGGATCGAGGCGCCGTCACCCCGCTCCACCGGCTCAATCGTTTGCGCCGCCCAGCCGATCGACTCTCAACTCGACGTCCAGTTCTTCCTTGCCCTCGCCCAGCCGTGACCCCGCAATCGGCACCGTTTTGCTGGAATCGAGGCCGACCGCGACCCGAACATGGTCGAGGTCGGGCGATTGGCCGATCGAGGGATCGAAACCGATCCAGCCGATTCCCTCGACATGCGCCTCGACCCAGTCGTGCGGTCGCGGGTGCGCGCGATCGACGCACGGCACCAGGCTGTATCCACCGACATGCCGTGCGGGGATGCCCGCATGTCGCGCCGATGCAAGGAAGACATGCGCCAGCCCGCGCGGCGACAGTGCGGATTGCGCAAAGCATTCGGGCGCCTCGCACGGCGCGCTGCCCGACGAACTCGCAGCGATTTCGAACCGGTCGCCGATCGCGCGGTTCAGCCGGTGCAGCCAGTCGAGCGGATCGCGGGCAGGGTCGCCCAACCCATCGGCAAAATCGGCAATCGCCGCATCGGCGCGGGTCATCGGTGTCGAACGGCGGAACAGCATCGGCGGCAGCGGCTCGGGCGCGCCGCGGGCGATGCCGTGGGTCTCAGACGTCAGCACCTCGCCCGTCACCGCGATCTCGATCTGTTCGATCGGCCCATCGGCATATAGCATCGTCACCGCATTGCCGTACCCATCGGCCTGATAGCGCAGCTTTGCATCACAGCTGACGGAGATGTTCCAGTCGACGATGGTCTGGCCTTCGGTGCCGAGCGGCGTCATCCGCAGCATCTGGACCAACCGCGCCTGCGGCTCGCTGAAGCGGTAATGCGTCCGGTGATCGACCGCGATCCGCATCACACGAACCTGAACTGGCGGGCGATCGCAGCATGGAGCATCGCATTTTCCCGAATGAAGGCCTGAAGAAACTCGTGCATGCCGCTGATGACGATTTCCGCCGATCGCGTCCGCTGCATCCGCCCGACTCGCGCGCGCGCCATCCGGTCGGCCTCGCCGTGCAGGCCGGTGCGCTTGGCGAGCATCCCCAGCACGTCCACCGTCTCCTCGGAGCACGCCGTCAGCGAACGCGGCATTTCAGGGCGTGCGATCAACAGATCGACCACCGACGCCACCCGCAGCCCGTCATTGTAGAGCCAGCGATAGGCGGTGACGGCCGATACCGTCTGCAATATCGTCGTCCATTGATCGCGATCGACGACCCCGCCGACGCTTTCGCCTTCGGGCAGCAACAGATGGTATTTGACGTCGAGCAATCGCGCAGTGTTGTCCGCCCGCTCGATCGCCGCGCCCAGACGGATCAGCGCGGTCGCTTCGTTCCGCATCATCCGCGACACCGCGCCCTCGAACCCGCGCGTCTCGGCCTTCACCGCTTCGAGCAGGTTGAGTGTCGCGTTGGTCCCGCCGGGACTCGCGCGGTTCTGGAACAACAGCCACGCGCGGTTGATCGCGGTCCAGGCGTCACGCGTCAGCGCGGTCCGCACCGCCCGCGCATTGTTGCGCGCGGCGTTGAGGCAAGCGACGATCGACCCGCCATGCGTGGCGTCGAGCGTCAGGAACCGCGCAACGTGCTGCTGGGTCAGGTTATGCCCGGTGCGCGCGAAATCCTGCTCGGTATAGGTCACGCGCAGCGCGCTCGCCCATGCTGCCTCGCCCGCCGGACGCGGCGACAGCGCGTCGAGCCGCACCGTCGCCTCGACCAGCCGCGCGATGAAATCCGCGCGCTCGACATAGCGGCCGAGCCAGTAAAGCGACGCCGCCGTGCGCGCGAGCATCAGCATGTCAGCCCCCCGACACAACCATCCCGTTCGTTTCGAGCGAAGTCGAGAAACGTGTTACCGGGCGCTTTCCCAAGCGTTTCTCGACTTCGCTCGAAACGAACGGGGGTAGTGGTAACGAACACCCTCACAACCGCACCCCGCCCTGCGACTGGCTCTGGCTCTGCGCCGCGGCCGGACCGCCATCCATCAGCACGAAGCTGTCCTTGGTCCCACCGCCCTGGCTGGAATTCACCACCAGTGATCCCTCGCGCAACGCAACGCGGGTCAGTCCGCCGGGCACCACCTGAATGCCCTTGCTACCCGTCAGCACGAAGGGGCGGAAATCGACATGGCGCGGCGCTAGGCCCTTCTCTGTCATTGTCGGCACGGTGGACAGTGCCAGCGTCGGCTGCGCGATGTAGCGGTGCGGCTCGGCGATCAGCGCGGCGCGGAAATCCTCGATCTCCTGTTTGCTCGCGGTTGGTCCGACCAGCATCCCGTATCCGCCCGATCCATCGACCAGCTTGACCACCACTTCGTCGAGATGGTCGAGCACGTACTTCAGCGCCTCCGGCTCGCGACACCGCCACGTCTCGACATTGGGCAGCTTCGCCTCGCCACCCGAATAGAATTTCACGATCTCGGGCATGTAGCTGTAGATCGCCTTGTCGTCGGCGATCCCATTGCCCGGCGCGTTGATGAGCGTGACGTTGCCCGCGCGGTACGCCGCCATGATGCCCGGCACGCCCAGCATCGACTCGGGTTTGAACACCAGCGGATCGAGGAAATCGTCGTCGATCCGTCGATAGATGACATCGACCCGCACCCGCCCCGCGATCGTCCGCATATAGACGATGTCGTCGTCGACGATCAGGTCGGCGGCCTCGACCAGTTCGACGCCCATCGAATCGGCGAGGAAGCTGTGCTCGTAATAAGCGGAATTGAAATGCCCCGGCGTCAGCACGACGCACAGCGGATCGCCGCGGCACGACGGCGGCGCGACCGACCGCATCGTCTCGTGCAGCCGGTCGGGATAGCTGTCGACCGCCGCGACACGGTACGCGCGGAACAGCTCGGGGCACAGCCGCAGCATCGCCTCGCGATTTTCGAGCATGTAGCTGACGCCCGACGGCGTGCGCGCATTATCCTCCAGAACGAAGAACTCGTCGGGACCGGTGCGGACCAGATCGATGCCGCAGATATGCGCCCAGATGTCGTGCGGCGGGCGGATGCCTGCCACTTCGGGGCGGAACTGGTCGTTGCAGAAGATCAGGTCGGGCGGCAGCACGCCTTCCTTCAGGATGCGGCGCTCGCCGTAAATGTCGTTCAAGAACGCGTTGATCGCCTCGACCCGCTGGATCAGCCCCTCGGACAGCCGCGTCCATTCGCTGTGTGTGAAAATGCGCGGCACGATATCGAACGGAATGATCCGCTCGCTCGAATCGCGCTCGCCATAAACGGCGAAGGTGATGCCCAGCTGGCGAAACGCGGCTTCGGCGGCCTGCAACCGACGGTCCATTTCGGACGACGGCGTATCCTGCATCCATCTCGCGAGGTCGATAAATTCCGGGCGCGGTTTCGCCGGGCCGCCACGTCCCCAGATTTCGTCGAAAGCCCCGCTGTTCCCCATCACATCTCCGAACCACCGGAAACCCCGGTAGTTCCATGCTGCTACGCTTTGCTGCGTCGCACAAGGGAGCGTGCGATTGATCCCTCGCCCCAGCCGAGACCGGGGTGAGGGAGTGAGGTTCAGGCGGCGTCCGGATATTTCACCGTGCACCCATAGGCCCGGCTGGTCGCGACCGACACCGGCTTGCCCGCGCGGACTTCTTCGACCGCCGCCAGCACATGGTTGCGCGCGCCCGCGATATCGGCGACGTTGGCGGTCGGCTTGTCGTCGATCGCCCCCTGATAGACCAGCGTGCCTGCCGGGTTGATGACATACATGTGCGGCGTCGTCTTGGCATCGTACCCCTTGCCGACAATCCCGCGCGGATCGAGCAGATAATGGGTCGGCGCGGCATTCTGATCGGCGAGCAGTTTCCTGGCTTCCGCGCCGTTCATATGGCCCTGCTTGCCCGGCGCGCCGGAATTGATGGTCAGCCACACGCCGCCCGCGGCCGTCACCGCATTCTGCGTCTTCTGCATGTTGCCGCTCTTGTAATGCTTCACGACGAACGGGCAGCCGGGATTGTGCCATTCGAGCACCACCAGCTTGCCCTTGAAATCGGACAGCGCGACGTTTTTGCCGTTCGCGTCGGTCAGCCGGAAATTGGTCGCCTGCGCGCCGTTCGACACCTGCGCCGAGGATGGGATGGCAAAGGCCGCGACAGCCGCGACGCTCGCGATGATCATGCGCTTCATTCGTCTCTCTCCTTATGTCGTTACCAGGTCGATAAGCATTCCGGGCGTCAGCACTTGCGGCAGCACGCGCGGCCCCTGTTCCCCCGGAGCAAACCATAGATAAAGCGGCACGCCCGCCCGATTGTGCCGCTCGATGAAACGGCCCAGTTCGGGATTGCCGTCGGTCCAGTCGCCGACCAGCACCGCGACGCCGCCGTCGCCAAAGGCCTTCGCCACCCGGTCGGTCTCGATCGCCGCTTTCTCGTTGACCTTGCACGTCACGCACCAGTCAGCGGTAAAATAGGCAAAAACCGGCTTCCCCTGCGCGCGCAGTTCCTCCAGGCGCGCTTCGGTAAAGGGTTCGGCCCCGAGCACCGCGGGCGACATCGCCTGCGCGGGCGCGCGGTCGATCGTCGCGACCGCGACCAGCCCCACCGCAGCCAGCGCTGCCCCCGGCACCCATGCGCCGTTCGCGCCGCGCCCTTGCCGCCGCCCCGTCCACCACAGGCCGAGCGCGAAGAGGAGCGCCGCGCCGATCCCCAGCGTCATGCCGTCGACGCCCGCCTGACGGCCCAGCACCCAGGCGAGCGCCAGCGCGGTCAGGAACATCGGCACCGATAGCGCCTTGCGGAACGTGTCCATCCACGGACCCGGCTTTGGCAGGCGCCGCCTCAACGCCGGCACGAAACCCAGCAGCAGGAACGGCAACGCCAGCCCCAGCCCCAGCCCCGCGAATATTGCCAGCGCCGCGGGCCAGGGCAGCACGAGCGCCGCACCCAGCGCCACCCCCATGAACGGTCCCGTGCAGGGCGTCGCGATGAATGCCGCCAGCGCACCGGTCATGAACGACCCGCCCGCGCCGCTCGCGCTGAGCTTGTTGACCGCGCCGGGCGTCGCAATTTCGTACAGCCCCGCCAGGTTGAGCGCAATCGCGGTGACCAGCAGCAGCAGCAGCAGGATGACGCGCGGATCCTGCAGCTGAAATGCCCAGCCCGCCGCCGCGCCACCCGCTCGCAAGGCCAGCAGCACCGCGCCCAACGCGACGCACACCAGCACCACGCCCGCGGTATAGGCCAGCGCATCGCGCCGCGCACCCACTTCGGACGCGCCCGATTTGGCGAGGCTCAGCGCCTTCAGACTCAGGATCGGGAACACGCACGGCATTACGTTCAGGATCAGGCCGCCCAGAATCGCGCCGCCAAATGCCAGCAGCGCCGCGCCCCAGGCGAAATCGCCCCCGCTCTCTTCGGCCGCCGCAACCGTCCCCGGTGCGGCCGCCAACGACAAACCCCGCCCGTTGCCGATCGCCAGCACGCCTTCGATCCGCTTCGGCGCACCTTCGGCGGCGATCGTTTCGATCACCAGCATATCGCCGTCGCGCGCCGCCGATTGCGGCGCGGCCATGTCGATGATGTCGCCGGTCGCCGGATAGAAATAGGGGTCGATCGCGCTCGCATCCGCCGGATAGGGGACCGCCAGCCGGAACATCCGCTGCGCGCCTGCGGCCTGCACGACCTCGAACGTGGCGTCCGATCCCAGCGGTTTGGGCATCTTTGCGCGCCATGCGTCGAAACGTGCGCGCACGTCGGCCGGGATCGCGCCGTCGCCGACGGTCAGCACGGTCGAGACATTGGCGGTCTCCGGCACGCAGATCTCGTCGGTGCAGACCAGATAATCGACCTTCGCCGCGACCGGAATCCGCGTGCCGGGCGCCAGTCCTGCGGGGATCGAAAGCGTCGCGAACTGCGCGAACTCGCCCTCGTAGATGTAATTCATCAGCCCGCCGATAATCAGCCGCTGCGGCACCGGATATTCCAGCGGCCCGGCGGTCACACCATCGGGTAGCGTCCATGCGACGCTGGTCTCGATCCCCGCATCTCCGGGGTTCTTCCAGTAACCATGCCAGGTCGGCTTGGGCCGCGATACGAAGGCGAGCGTCACCTCGCTGCCCGCCGCGGGGTTTGGCGTCTCCGCCTCCAGAGTCATGGTGATATAGGGGGGCTGGTCGGTGCCGAGTTGCGCCGATGCGGGCAACACGATCGCCGCCACCATCGCGCACAGACAAGCCAGTACAAACCGAACGCTACTCATTCGCCATCCCGTGCCGATGATCGGATGGGAGAGAGACTAACAGGCTGGCGCGATTTTGCGAGTCATCGCGCCAGCGACCGTCGCACCAGCCATAAATGAAGCAACTGTCCGGCGACCAGCGCAACGCCGATCATCGCCTGAACGTCGCGTGCGGCGTTTCCATCGCCGGTCGGATCACCATTTTCGCCAAGGGCGATTCCGAACATAATGACGATGCCGATGACCGGGACGAACGCCAGCGCAAATCGGCGCGGCGCGGTCCACGTCGCATGTCCGCCAAGCGTCCATTGCATGGGCAGGTTTCCGCGCTCGCCCAACCGGCGATCGGCCGCAATCGCGATGGTAAACAAAATGGCGGTGAACGCGGCGGCGGTGACGAAAAGCATGTTTCTCCTTCAACGGCCCAGCGTACAGGCACGCCTGCACCGGGCAACCCGTCTTTAGCCCTCCTGCGGCAACCCGTCGGCGATGTCGTAATAATCGCCCTTGTCGCTAACGAAGATGTGCATCTCCAGATGCGTGCCTGTCGGCGGATCGAAGGCCCCCATCGCGACCGCCGTTCGCGACTGATGGATCGGTTTCCAGAACAAGGCCGAGCCGCAAGTGGCGCAGAATCCGCGCTTCACCGTTGCCGACGACTGGAACCAGCGAACATGGTCCTTGCCGGTCACCGCAAGCCGGTCGTCGGGAACGTCGGTCGATGCCCAGACATGGCCCGACACGCGCCGACACTGGCTGCAATGGCACGCATCGGGCGCCTTGAGCGCGCCGGTTACGGTGAAGCGAACCGCGCCGCACAGGCAGGAACCGGAGTGGGTGGGATCGGTCATATCGGCCTCGCTGTCAGAGCGCCAACATCATGCCTCGCTTGCGGCGATCCGATCAAGGATGGCCTGACGCCGCGCATCGGTCGCATCCGGCCATTCGGCGATTTCCGACAGCGTGCGGCCACAG
This sequence comes from Pseudomonadota bacterium, assembly GCA_023418595.1. GTDB lineage: Bacteria > Pseudomonadota > Alphaproteobacteria > Sphingomonadales > Sphingomonadaceae > Sphingomonas. The sequence continues at coordinate 9,265 of JAEZZI010000023.1, read as the reverse complement.
CCTTCGCAGGACCGGCTGGCGGAATCGATCCGGCACACCCCGACACAGGGGCTCGCCACCAATGCAGGCGGCACATAGTAGAGAAAGTCGTCGTCCACCCTGTCGCACCTAACTCAATGGGATCGGGGCGTAAGACCGCGTGTCAGCGGCCCAGCGTCACATCGAGGAACGCGGGCATCGGGCCGTTCCAGCCGTCGTCGGGCTCGTTATCCTCATGCCGGTCGCGGCCGCCGCGGCGGGGGCGATCGGCCTCGCGGGGCGGGCGGGCGTCGCGTTCCGGGCGGGCGGGACGTGCCTCGCGAGCGGGACGCGGATCGCGCGCCTCGCGCGGAGGGCGAGGCTCGCGCGCGACCGGCGCTTCGATCTCGGCGGCTTCTGCCTTGGGTTTGCGCCCGCCGCGGCTGCGCGATTTCGTCGCGGGCTTGGCCTCCGCCTCGCCATCGCGCGCCTCCTGTGCGTCGGCGGCGCTGGTAACGCCGTCATATCGGGCAATCTTATGCCCGGTCAGCTTTTCGATATTGTCGATATTCTCGGCGTCTTCGCTCGTGACCAGCGTGAATGCCACGCCGGTCGCGCCTGCCCGCCCCGTGCGACCGATGCGGTGGACATAATCGTCCGGGTGCCACGGTGCGTCGAAATTGAACACATGGCTTACGCCCTTAATGTCCAGCCCGCGCGCAGCGACGTCGGACGCGACCAGCACATTGACCTCGCCCTTTTTGAACAGGTCGAGTTCGGCGAGCCGCTGCGACTGGTCCATATCGCCGTGGATTTCGCCCGACGCGAAACCCGACTGCTTGAGCGACTTGTTCAACTCGCGCACGGTGGTCTTGCGGTTGCAGAAGATGACCGCGCTCTTCACGTCCTCGGCACCCAGCAGGCGGCGCAGCGTATCGCGCTTCTTGGCCGAACTGGTCTCGACCACCCACTGGGTGATGTTGAGGTTGGCCGATGCGGGCCGCGCGACCTCGATCTGCTTGGGGTTCGACAGGAACTTGTCGGCCAGCTTCTTGATCGGCGGGGGCATCGTCGCCGAAAACAGCAGCGTCTGGCGGTTCTTCGGCAGCTTGGTGCAAATTTCCTCGATATCGGGGATGAACCCCATGTCGAGCATCCGGTCGGCCTCGTCGATCACCAGCAGGTCGCAGCCGGTGAGCAATATCTTGCCGCGCCCGAACAGGTCCATCAGGCGGCCGGGAGTCGCGATCAGCACATCGACGCCCTTTTCCAGCGCCGCCATCTGATCGCCCATCGACACGCCGCCGATCAGCAGCGCCATCGATAGCTTGTGATATTTGCCGTATTTCTCGAAATTCTCGGCAACCTGGGCGGCGAGTTCGCGCGTCGGCTCCAGGATCAGCGAGCGCGGCATCCGCGCGCGGCTGCGGCCATGCGCCAGGATGTCGATCATCGGCAGCACGAAGCTGGCGGTCTTGCCGGTCCCCGTCTGAGCGATGCCGATCAGGTCGCGCATCATCAGCACGGACGGGATCGCATTTGCCTGAATCGGCGTCGGGACCGTGTAACCGGACTCGTTGACCGCACGCAGCAGTTCGTCGGAAAGGCCGAGATCGGCAAAATTCATGGAGTATTCCGGAAATTGGGCATGGTTACGCACGCCGTGCTAGCGGCTCGCGCCGTCGCGGATTTACCGCATTTTGTCAAGGAAAACGCCGGTGACGCCCGGTCGCGTCAATCGTCAGGGACCAATCGCCGGAATGCGTCGATTTCGCATGTCGCGCCCGATCGTGTGCGGATCGAGTCGCGATCGGCGCAAATCTGCCCGTCCGGCGTCTGGCGGATGTAGAAGCCCGAATAGAAATCGAGGCTGGGGCAACGCTTGTCGAGCCGCGCGCGCATCCGTTCGCCATTATTGGTGAGCAGGTCGATGTTGCGCCGGTCGCGCACTGCCGCAGCGGCGATCCGCGACGTCGCGATGCAGCGCGGCGCGCGGCTTTCTTGCCATTTCTGCTCGCTTGCCGGCTTGGTCCCGCGCGGCGGCGGCGCCATCTTGGGCACGCGAATGATGACCCGCTGGCTGAACGTCGCGCGGATCGACCGGTCCTGATCGAGCACGACCGATGGCTCGGGCGTCGACGATGCGGTCAGCGCCGCGGTAACGGCTGCGATCAGGGAAAAGGACAGGGACTGCACGACCCGGCGGCTTTAGCGTCTGCGGTTGAACAGTCGATGAATTGTCGCTGATGACTGCGACATGCTAGCAACAGTCGCGATGCAAAACGATGCCCAACGACGCCTGATCGATGCCGTCCATGCGCGGTTCGGCGCGCGCGCCGCGATCACCGACCACGACGCGATCGCGCCGTGGCTGACCGACTGGCGCGGACGTTTTCGCGGCGACGCGGCGGCGATTCTTGCGCCTGAGAGCCGCGACAGCGTCGCCGCGATCGTCGGCATGGCGCACGAACTGGGTGTGGCGCTGGTGCCGCAGGGGGGCAACACATCGATGGTCGGAGGCGCCACGCCGCCTGCCGATGGATCGGCGCTGATCCTGTCGCTCCGCCGCCTCGATCGCATCCGCTCGATTGATCCGGCAGCGGGGATCGCGGTCGCCGAGGCGGGGGTGATCCTGTCCAACCTCCACGACGCGGCCGCCGAGCGCGACATGCGTTTCCCCCTCACGCTGGGCGCAAAGGGTTCGGCGACGATCGGCGGGCTGGTCTCGACCAATGCCGGCGGAACCCAGGTGCTGCGCTGGGGCACGATGCGATCGCTGGTCGCGGGCGTCGAGGCGGTCTTGCCCGACGGTTCGGTGCATGACGGACTCGTCGCGCTGAAAAAGGACAATCGCGGGTATGACGTCGACCAGTTGCTGGTGGGCGCGGAAGGCACGATCGGCATCGTCACCGCCGCCGCACTCCGCCTGGCCTCCGCCATCGCCGCGCGCGCTGTGGCGTGGATGGGCGTGGCCTCCCCACACCGCGCGCTCGACCTGCTGCGCTTTTTCGAACGACGCACCCCGGCGGTCGAAAGCTTCGAGATCATTCCCGCATCGGGCCTGGCGCATGTCCTCGCCCAAATCCCCGATACCCGCGCGCCGCTCGCGGACGACCACCCCTGGCATTTGCTGGTGGAGGCAGTGGCGAGCGATCCCGACGACGAGCCCCCCGCCGCCCTGCTCGAACGCCTGCTCGCAGAAGCGCATAACTCGTCGCTGATCGAGGACGCGACGATCGCCGCCAGCGAAGCCCAGGCAGAGGCATTCTGGCGTATCCGCGATTCGCTATCGGAGGCCGAACGCGCCCAAGGCCCGGCAGTCCAGCACGATATTTCGGTACCGGTCGATCGCATGCCCGATTTCCTGATCGACGCCGCCGCCGCCGCGATGGCGCGCTATCCCGGCACCCACGCGACCGGCTTTGGCCATCTGGGCGACGGCAATGTGCATTTCCATGTGCGCGCACCGTCAGGCGCGGATCGCGATCGCTGGTATGCCGACGAAGCCCCCGGAATCACGCGCTTCGTCCATGATCTGGTGGTCGCGGCGGGCGGATCGATTTCAGCCGAACATGGCATCGGCCAGATGAAGCTGGACGAACTTGCGCGGCTTGGCCCGCCCTCCCGCCTGATGGCGCTCGCCGCGATCAAGCGGGCGTTCGACCCGTTGAACTTGATGAACCCCGGAAAGCTCGTCACGCTTGCGCCGATGCCGCGCGATCAATAGACGCGCTGCGCAACAGCACGATCCAATCCCCATCCAGTTTCCACGGAGAGCAAGATGGCCAGCGCGCCTCAGAACCAATTGCCGATCCTCTATAACGATCTGATGCCGCTTTCGAGCGTCGACCATGCCGATTACCGCGTGCGACCGGCCGAAAAGCTGCCGGCGTTGGGCAAGATTCACGCAATCCCGGTGACGGCAGAGGAATTCCCACTGATCCAGCGCCGGATGCCGATCGTCTTCTCGGAAGGCGACGACGCGATCCCGTTGTGCCTGATGGGATTGAACGAGGGCGTAAACACCTTCATCGACGACGAAGGGGCCGTGATCGAGCAAGACGTGCATATGCCGGCTTATATTCGCCGCTATCCCTATATGCTCGCCCGGCTTCGTCCGGACAGCGAGGAAATGTCACTGTGCTTTGATCCGACGTCCGAGTCGATCGGCAATTTTGCCGAAGGAGAGCCGGTGTTTGCAGACGGCCAGCCAACCGAGCTGACCCGCAACATTCTTCAATTCGCCGAGCAGTTCGAACAGGCCGGTCAACGCACCGCACAGTTCATGAAGGAATTGCGCGACGCCGAGCTGCTGATGGCGGGCGAAGTCGCGATCACCGTGCCGGGCCAGGAGCAGCCGTTCATCTATCGCGGATTCCAGATGGTGAACGAAGAAAAGCTGCGCGACATGCGCGGCGATCAGCTGCGCAAGATGAACCAGAACGGCATGCTGCCGCTTATCTATGCGCACCTGATGTCGCTGTCGCAAATGAGCGAAATTTTCAATCGGCAACAGCGCCAGGGCAAGGGACCGCAGATCGGCACCGCACCGCAGACGCAGTCGGTCGAAACCGTCCAGTAACGGCGCATCATTGCAGCGAGATCAAACGGGGCGTGGCCATCCTGGCCGCGCCCCTTTTCTTCGCGTTTTTCAGTTGGTTGAAAGGGTCTTGAAGCCGGTTGCAGCCTGCCTATATTGATTGTGCGCGGTCCCCGTGTTCCCCCCTTTCGCGGGATCGTGCGGCACGCCTTCGGGTGTGTCTCCTCCCTGAACCTTGGCCACCTCGTGCATTACGCACGGGGTGGTTTTTTTATTCGGCCGCAAGGGGGAGCGAGACGATTTCGTCGGTCAGCGCCGCGACGATCGATCGCAGCAGCGCCGCCGTCGCCGCCAGCCCCGCACCGGGCACATCGAGTGCCGCGTCGAGATAGAGCGCGCGATCGATCTCGATCTGGATCGCATCGATCCTTCGGTCTGGCCGCCCGTGGGTGTCGAGGATATGCCCCCCCGCATAAGGCGAATTGAGGCCGAAACGCACCCCGTGCGATCGGACAACCGATTCAACCAGAGCGACCGTGGCCGCGCTCGCCGACCGCCCGAACCGGTCGCCAATGACGATCCGCGCGGAATCGGGGCCGTCGATCGGCGGCATCGAATGAATGTCGAGCAAGACCGCGCGACCGAATCGATGTCGCGCGGATCGCAGCGCTGCGGACAAGGCCGCGTGATAAGGCCGATGATCCGCGGCGATCCGCGCATCCACCTCGGCGGCGGAAAATCGCCGTCGCCACAAGGCGGTCGTCCCGCTTGCTCGCCTTGGGACCAGGCCCAGCCCGCCGCGCAGCTTCGACGATCCCCCCGGCTGCGCTTTGGGATCGGCGCCCAGATCGACCGCCGGGTCGCGCTCATGCTCGCCGCGATTGAGGTCGATCCACGCGCGCGGACGGCTCGCGACGAACAGCGTCTCGTCGCGCCGCGCGAGCAATGCAACGCGATCGACATGGCGATCCTCCAGCGGCAGCAGCTGGTCGAACGGCACGCCCAGCGCATCGATGAGTGCGGCTGGATAATCGCGTCCGGCATGCGGCACCGACAGGATCACCGGCGATGTCGGATCGGCAGGTCCGTAACGGTCGAAGGATGTGCAGCGTTCGGGGTCCACCCGTTCAGCTTATGGCCGCACGACCCGTCGCACAATCGCCGAGCGCACTGGAAAATCTTAAGGGATGCGCGCATAGAATGCGGCCTTCAAATCTAGCGCGCGGGATGGGCATGTTCAGAATTTTGCTGGCCGAAGACGACCAGGTGATGCGCGAATATCTGACGCGCGCGCTGGAACGCGCCGGTTACGCCGTTACCGCGGTCGATCGCGGCACCGCCGCGCTGCCGCTGATCGAAACCGAGCCGTTCGACCTGCTGCTGACCGATATCGTCATGCCCGAGATGGACGGCATCGAACTCGCGCAAAAGGCCAGCGACATCGCGCCTGCGATGCGGGTGATGTTCATCACCGGCTTCGCCGCCGTCACGCTCAAGGCCGGCCAGGCAATGCCGCAGGCGCGCGTCCTGTCCAAGCCGTTCCACCTGCGCGATCTGGTGCTGGAGGTCGATCGCCTGTTCGAGAATGTGAAGCTGCCCAACAGCAATTAGGCGGCTCGTCAAAAAAGGTCAGAATGCACCTTGCCAGCCGATCGAGGCCCGGCTAATGCCCCGCCTCTCGGGCGCGTAGCTCAGTGGTAGAGCACTGTGTTGACATCGCAGGGGTCGCAAGTTCAATCCTTGCCGCGCCCACCATGATTAAGCCTGCCAATTCAGTGAGTTGGCGGGCTTTTTCGCGCCATCCAGAGATGGATCGATCGGGCCCCGTGCCCGACATTTGCCCTAAAAAAACGGTCAAATCGGCGGCTTGTTGGGCAAATACTGGGCATGCAAACCCCATAAAATTCCCCGCCGGAATCAATCGCTTTGCGCATCGCCAAGCTGCTACTATAATTATGTTAGGCGCCCCACTCGTCCGCGTGCGGGGAGGCCGGCTCGACGATTATGTGGAAACTACGCGTGTGCGGGTCTCCGGTCGCCGTCGAGTGCTAGGCCGGGGACCCGTGCGCGCCGACCACTGGGTTTCCCGTATGTCGATTAAAGAACCTGCACCGGGGGCGGCCAGCCCAGCCGATGCAGTGGTGCCGCCAGGGCTGCAGGCCAAGGTACCGATGGCTGGCGCGACGCAGGGTGCGTCGCCCAAGACCGGCACGTCACCGCCGCCGTCCGTTGGCATTGCCGCGGTCGATGGAGCCCGCGCGCCGCCGAGCGTGCTCGATCTCGCCAATGGCGAAACCCTCCTTACGCCCAAGATCATTCTCGCTCGGCTGGCCATCACCAGCACCGATCCAGCGAAATGGATGCGGCGAACCTTCAAAAAACACGGTGTGCCTTTCGTACACGCTTGCGGAAAACTGCGCGCGACCGAGGCTCAATACCGTCTGCTGCTGGATAAGATCACATGCTCTCCATCCGAACCCGTGGGAAGAACGGAATATACCATATCCGAGGCTCAGTCGCTCTCGGTGACAAGAAACTCGACGTCAAAGAATTTAGTTCAGGAACGAGTGACGCAGATGCTGCGTCGCACCTGATGGCAGAATACGAGACGAAGCTGCGCCATCAACTGATGTTCGGTCGCGCGGCGATAGTGGCACAGGGCACCATCGCCGACGCTCTCGACAGCTATCTGTCGAAAGCCCCACGGCCGTGTGGCTCGGACGTACTGCGGATAGGCAAACTAAACGCTCTAATCGGCGACCTCGCGCTGCGAGAGCCGAAACAGGCGTGGGACCAATTTCGCCGTGCTTATCTGACCGGCCACGAGCCGGCTGGTCAGGATCGGTATCGTGCCGTTTTTCAATCGGCGATCAACGTGCATCATGAAGTGCACGACTTGCCGCCAATCAAGATCAAGGCGATCCCGTTCGACAACGAACGAGTGCGCTTCTTAACCAGAGGGGATCGCGATCGGCTGATCGACGCATATGCGCCGCATACTCGGCCGATCATCACGCTGCTCGCCTTCCACGGCCCGCGCGTGCAGACGGCGCTGCAGATGCCGTGGGGCGTCGAAGGTGTCGATATGGAGCAGGAATCGATCCGGCTGAATCATACCAAGAATGCGGTGATTCAGTCGGTGCCGATGCACCCGCGGGTCAAGGCTATACTGTTGCCCCTCTGGGAAGGGGCGGGACGCCCCACGAAGGGTCACGTATTCCTGAACAAGCACGGTCAGCCCTACCAAGACACCCGGCTCGCTAAGATCCCGGGCGGCAACCCGCTGAAGAGCGTCCACAAGACCGCTTGCAAACGGTCCGACATCGACGACTTCACCGTCCACGACTGGCGCCATCACTGGGCATCACACTGCGTGATGGCCGGCATCGATCTCATCACCATTATGCACATGGGTGGATGGAAATCACTGCGCATGGTGCAGCGCTACGCCAGTGTCAGTGTGGAGCACATGCGGGCTTCCGTCGCCAAATTGACGTGACGCTGACCAAGCGCGGGACAACGCTCGCGCCGCCTGATGCAATCCTTGCCGCCAATACAAACGCCCCCGAGTTTTCGCACGAAATTGAAGGAACTGACAGTGAATCTGTATCACCCTGCCCTGCCACCCAAAAACCTCGATAGTTTTGCAATGACTTCGGTTGCGATGAAGACAGGACACCAAATGGCGCTCCGTCATCACCAAAACTACCCGGATACCAAGCCGAGTTATTATGCAGAGGTCGCCGCCAGCTATGTGCATTCGGTGCTTATGCCGACCGCAGCGAAGCATTTGCGTCAAACAATATCGCCTCGCCTTAACGCTGACGGCAAAGCGGATTTCCCAACGCAGTTCCTTGACCATGCCCAAGATCTCGAAGCGATTAAGGGCCGAACCGATGTGGATGGCGCAACATGGTATTGCTGGATCATCGATTTCGCGCTGGGGGTGGCGCAGGTCGCTGACCAGATCGAACAGAAGCCCTGCTTAGGCCGCGACGACGCGGGCATGCAGACGCTGGATCTCCTTTCAAAATACTTCTGGCTGGGGCCAGAGCACCGTGTGCTGGACGCTAAAACGACCGGCCAGCTCGCTCGTCGAACTCCGGAAACGGATACTGCTCCCCCCCGCCAATCCCAGACTGTCGACGCATTGATCGACGATTGGGTCGATGGAGTTAGCAAGTCGGAACGCTCACGGCGCAGGAGTTCAGCAAAGCTGTTTCTCACCGCCGCAGCGATACGGATAGACGAGCCTGTAGTGACGCTGGCCCAAGTCGGAGCATCGACAGCCCGGAAGTACATTGAGCTGTCGGACGCGGTCGGCAGCAAATGGGGAACTGTTGCCCATGGCTTCGCCAAGCACACAGCCGACGAAATCATCGCGGTTGCTACGCGAGAGTCAGCACCGCCTTGGGCTCAATATCCGCTAAAGGCACGAGGGCGACAATCCCGCATCAGCCATGTGATCGAATTTCTGGCGTTCGCGCGCGACGCAGGCATTGGCGTGCCCGAGATCGAATGGTCAACGGTGGCAGACGAGATTTAACTATGTCCCCACCCACATATGCACAGAGAAGAACAGAAAAACGTTCAATACCTGATTTCGTCTGCCGTGCAGACGAAATCGGAGGTGTGCGCTCTAGGTGTTTAGTCCCGGCATCTGGTGGATCGGGTCGACGATGAACCGGCCTGGCTCTGACGTCCAGATCTTGGCGATGTATTCGTAGGGTGTGAGGCCGCTGAGCGTCTTGAGCCGGCGGGCAAAGT
>JAEZZI010000022.1 GCA_023418595.1 Pseudomonadota bacterium | reverse complement strand
ACTTCGCTCGACACGAACGGATTTCTCACCCCGCCCCCCTAACGAACTCCGCACACCGCTCGCCGATCATGATCGACGGCGCATTGGTGTTGCCCCCCACCAGTCGCGGCATGATCGACGCGTCGCCGATCCACAGCCCGTCCACCCCGCGCACCTTGAGCCTGGGATCGCACACCGCATCCGTATCGCGCCCCATCCGCGCCGTGCCCACCGGGTGATAGATGGTGTCCGCGCGCGCCCGGATCAGCGCCTCCAGCGCGTCGTCATCGCCCAGATCGACCGGATAGCGATCACGCCCCCGATAGCGCGTGATCTGAGGCTGTTCGAGAATGCGATACATCGCCCGCACCCCCTTCATCAGCAGGTCGACGTCGCGGCGATCGGTCAGGAACGCCGGATCGATCAGCGGCGCATCGCGCGCGTCGGCGGAGGCGAGCCGCACCGTGCCACGGCTTTCGGGACGCAGCACGCAGGCGTGGCACGAAAAGCCATGCCCCGGCACCTTGGTCCGCCCGTGATCCTCGACGATCGCGATCAGGAAATGGAGTTGCAGGTCGGGCGCGGGCAGCCCCGGCCGCGACGACAGGAATGCCCCCGCCTCGGCATAGGGCGTCGTCATCGCGCCGGTACGCTTGCGGAACCACTCCCACATCTGACCCAGCGAGCGCAGCGACCCTTTGAGCGACCGCCCGAGGAATTCGTCCCCCGGTGTCTCGAACGCGGCGGTATAGTCGAGGTGATCCTGAAGGTCCGATCCCACCGCCGCGCGATCGATCCGCACCTCGATCCCGTGCTCGCGAAGATGCGCGCCCGGCCCGATCCCCGACAGCATCAGCAGTTGCGGCGTCCCGAACACGCCGCCTGCCAGCACCACGCCGCGCCGCGCGCGGATCGTCCGCCGCTCGCCGCCGCGGCGATAATCCACGCCGGCCGCCCGGCCATTCTGGAAGACCAGCCGTTCGGCGGTCACATCGGTCAGGATGCGGACATTGGCGGGCGGCTTTCCATCGCCCAGATAGGCGCGCGCCGCCGACCAGCGTTCGCCGCGACGCTGCGTCACCTGATACAGCCCGACGCCTTCCTGCCGCGCGCCGTTGAAATCGGGGTTGAACGGGATTTGCAGGCTTTCCGCCGCTTCGATGAAGGCGCGGCTGCCGGGATGGGCGTAATCCTGATCGCTGACGTGCAGCGGGCCGCTGTCGCCGTGATAATCGTCGGCACCGCGGACATTGCACTCGGCGCGCTTGAATACCGGTAACACGTCGCGCCAGCCCCAGCCGGTGCAGCCCAGCGCCTCCCAATTGTCGTAGTCCCACGGATGGCCGCGGACATAGAGCATCGCGTTGATCGCGCTCGATCCGCCCAGTCCCCGTCCGCGCGGTTGATAGCCCCGCCGTCCGTTCAGTCCGACCTGCGGCACGGTTTCGAAGCGCCAGTTGGTGCCTTCCTTCTGGAACGGCATCATGCCAGGCATGACGGTCTTCCACCCGTCGTTGCGCCCGCCCGCCTCAAGCACCGCGACGGTGGTGCGCGTATCTTCGGCTAGGCGGCCTGCGACGGCGCTTCCGCCCGATCCGCCCCCGACGACGATATAGTCGACTTCCTCCATGCGCCCTCTTCCTCTCGCGCCCGCCATTTTCGGCGGATCGTATCGCTGGTGTCGCGGCTGCCGTCGTGGCTCCAGCCCGGCGGCCCGAACAGATAGCCGATGCGGGCACGCCAGTCGGGTGCGACCTTCATGTCGCGCGCGATCCCGATCCATTCGTGGAATGCCGCCCACAGGATATTGAAGCTGCCCAGATTCCTGACGATGCCATAGCGCGGTCGATCCTCGTCGCGCTCGGCCACGAATGTCCCGAACATCCGGTCCCAGACGATGAACACGCCGGCATAATTGCTGTCGAGATAACGCGGATTGGTCGCGTGGTGGACGCGGTGGTGCGACGGCGTGTTCATCACGGCTTCGAACCAGCGCGGCATCCGCCGAATCGTCTCGGTATGGATCCAGAACTGATAGACCAGGTTCACGCCCGCCACGAAGAAGACCATCGCGGGCGGAAAGCCGATCAGGAACAGCGGCAGACGGAACAGGAACGCGGCGGAGAAGAACCCGGTCCAGGTCTGCCGGAGCGCGGTCGACAGGTTATAATGCTGGCTCGAATGGTGGATGACATGGCTTGCCCAGAACCACCGCACCCGGTGAGCCGAGCGGTGGAAGACGTAGTAGGCCAGGTCGTCGAGCACGAAGGCGGTCACGAACCAGTACCAGGCCCAGCCGATATCGAAGAGGCGGAACTGATGCACCCACGTCGCCAGCGCGAATATCAGACCGCCCGACAAGATGCCCGCGACCGTGCTGCCGAGACCCAGACCAAGCGAAGTCAGCGTATCCCTGGGGCAATAGCGCCGCCGGTTCCGAAACCGCGCGACAACCATTTCCGCCAGCACCAGCGCCACAAAGGCCGGGATTGCAAGATCGACGGGATCGGGCAGGTCTGGCATTTGCAGGCGAGCTTACATCGCTGTCAGCAGGTGCGCCAGCGGGGATTGCGGGGTCGGCGCGCGTCCACCCACCGTCCCATCCGAGATGGCGATCGCCGTGCTCCCGCGCAGGCGGGAGCCCAGTATTGCATGGCGCAACGCATGTTACCCTGGGCTCCCGCCTGCGCGGGAGCATGAGCGTGGTGGATCATCCGCTTGCAAAGAATCCGTCGATCTCGCTCAACGCCCGCCCCCGCAACACCACGTCCCCGAACATCCGGTCGCCCGACCGCACGATCGTTCCATTGTCCCCCGCTGCTAGCCCAACCGGCTGCACCAATTCCCGCACCGCGGGCTGCGCCCCGTGCCGCTTTACCAGCGCGATGCGCTCGCCACGCCCGCGCACCAACGCCGCCTCGCCATCCGCACCCAGCAGCGCCGCTTCGGGCACGAACCCAGCCAGCATATCGCCCGCCGCGTCCAGCGCAGCGGCCTCGTCCAGCGGATCGCCGCCCAGCTTCAGCCACGCCGCGATCCCGGCGAGCGCCAGCACCGCGACCAGCGATCCGCCGAACAGCGTCCAGTTCATGGCTTCCCGGAAAGCGCGTCGAGCATCGGCTTCAGCCCGTTCAGGTCATAGCCTGCACCCGCGCCCGCATCGATGATCTCGTTCGGTGCGCCGCCGGCCTTTGCTTCGGCCAGCGCCCACAGATTGCAGCTGCGCGTGCCCGACCGGCAATAGGCGAGCACCGGGCCGTCCGCCTGTTCGATCGCCGTCGTCATCGCGTCGATCTGGGGATGGCTGAACCCCGCCTGGGTGACAGGAATCGCGGTGTAAGTGAGCCCCAGCGTCTCGGCCACCGCGCGGATCGCGTCGCCTTCGGGCTGGCCGACTTCCTCGCCGTCGGGGCGGTTGTTGACGATGGCCCTGAACCCCAGCCGCGCCAGTTCGGTGACATCGGCGGGGTCGATCTGCGGACTGACCGATATGCGGTCGTTGATGCGGCGAATATCCATCGAACCCCTCGTCAATTGTCGCGGATCACCGCCAGGAAATCGGCACCATAGGCCTCCAGCTTCTTCGCGCCAACGCCGGGCACCCGGCCCAGCGCCGAAAGGGTGGCAGGCCGTGCCATCGCCATGTCGCGCAGCGTGGAATCGTGGAAGATGACATAGGGCGGCAGGCCGGTTTCGGCTGCAATCTCGCGGCGCTTGGCGCGGAGTGCCTCGAACAGCGGATTGCCCACCGGATTGGCCGCGCCGCCGCCGCGCGTGCCCTTGCGACGCCGTTCGCGCTTCGGCGGCACGACCAGCGACACTGTTTCCTCGCCCTTCAGAATCAATCGTGCGCCGGGGCCGAATTCCAGCCCGCCATGCGGGTTGGCGCGCAGTGCGTCGCGCACCTGCAACGCCCGCGCGACGGGTTTGAGCAGCGCCTGCTCCGCCGGTTCGACGATCCCCCATACCGAAAGGCGCTCATGCTCGTTCATCAGGCTGCGCTCGCTCGACTGGCCGGTCAGCACGCTTTCGACATAGCCGGTGCCGAACATCTGACCCGTGCGAAACACTGCGGAGAGATATTTCTGCGCGACGACGCTGGCATCCACCGCTTCTGGCGGGTTTAGGCAGTTGTCGCAATTGCCGCAGTCCTGATCGAGCGTCTCGCCGAAATGCTGGAGCAGGATGCGCCGCCTGCATGTCGCGGTTTCAACCAGCGCGCCGAGTGCATTGAGCCGCGTCCGCTCGCCCGCGACGCGCGCCTCGCCGACTTCGCCCATCCGTTGCCGGGCACGGGCAAAATCGTCTGCGCCCCAGAACAGATGCGCCTCCGCCGGATCGCCGTCGCGCCCTGCGCGCCCGGTTTCCTGATAATAACTCTCGATCGATTTCGGGAGCGCGGCGTGCGCGACGAAGCGGACATCGGGCTTGTCGATGCCCATTCCGAACGCGACGGTCGCGACCATCACCATGTCCTCGGATGCGACGAACGCGGCCTGATTGCGCTGGCGTACGGATGAATCGAGCCCGGCATGATAGGGCAGCACCCGCCGCCCGCCCGACCCCAGCTTCTCCGCCAGCCGTTCGACCGCCGCGCGCGTCGGCGCATAGACGATGCCCGGTCCCGGATGCTCCGCCATCAGATCGCCGATCTGTCGCGTCACATTGTCGCGCGGGGTGATGGCATAGCGGATATTGGGCCGGTCGAACCCCGCGACGATCAGGCCATCGGCGGGAATGCCAAGCTGTTCGAGAATGTCGGCGCGCGTATGCGCGTCGGCGGTAGCGGTCAGCGCCAGTCGCGGCACATCGGGAAATGTATCGAGCAGCGGTTTGAGCAGCCGGTAATCGGGGCGGAAATCATGGCCCCATTCGGATACACAATGCGCCTCGTCGATGGCGAACAGGCTGAGCGGCGCGGATGACAGCAACTCGCGGAAATGCCCCGAGGAGGCGCGCTCGGGCGCGACATAGAGCAGGTCGAGCGCGCCGTCTCGGAAGCGCGCGATCGTCTCGGCACGGTTGTCGTCGGCGGACGTGAGCGTCGCGGCGCGGATGCCCACGCTGGTCGCCGCGCGCAACTGATCGTGCATCAGCGCGATCAACGGGGAGACGACGACGCACGTTCCCGCCAGCATCACTGCGGGCAATTGATAGGTCAGCGACTTGCCCGCGCCGGTCGGCATCACTGCCAGCGTCCGCTCGCCCGCCAGCGCCCGATCGACGACATCGGCCTGCACGCCGCGAAAGGCAGGGAAGCCGAAGGTCGATTGCAGGACGGGCAGGGGATCGGGACGCATCGCCATCCCTATGGGCAAGCCCCGCCGCTCCCGGCAAGGCGTGACGACGAAAAAAGGGCACCGACCGCGTGGTCGGCGCCCCTCTTCTTCGCAACCCGAGGCGCGATCAGTTGAGATCGAACCGGTCGGCGTTCATCACCTTGGTCCAAGCCTTGACGAAGTCCTTCACGAACTTTTCCTCATGGCCGTTCTCGGCATAGACTTCGGCGACCGCACGCAATTCCGAATTGGATCCAAAGATCAAATCGGCGCGCGTCGCGTGCCAGGTTTCGTGGCCGCCCTTGCGGTCGGTCGCGATATATTCCTGATCGTCCGACCCCTCGACCGCCTTCCAGACATTGGTCATGTTCAGCAGGTTGACGAAAAAGTCGTTGGTCAGCTGGCCGGATCGCTTGGTGAAGTGGCCATGCCCGCGTTCGCCGTGATTGGCACCGAGCACGCGCAGCCCGCCGATCAGCACCGTCATCTCCGGCACCGACAGGCCCAGCAGCGACGCGCGGTCGAGCATCATTTCCTCGACCTTTACCGCCAGCTTCTTCTTGCCGACATAATTGCGGAATGCGTCGGCCTCGGGCTCCATCACCGCGAAGCTGTCGGCGTCGGTCTGGTCCTGGCTGGCGTCGCCACGTCCGCCGGTGAACGGCACCGGGACATTGAACCCGGCATCCCTGATCGCCTTTTCCAGCCCGACCACGCCGCCCAGCACGATGGCGTCGGCCATCGACATCGAGCCGCGCAGACCGTCGAGCGTGTCCAGCACCTTGGCCAGCATTTCCGGCTCGTTCACCTCCCAGTCCTTTTGCGGGGCCAGGCGGACGCGCGCGCCGTTGGCGCCGCCGCGATGGTCGGACTTGCGATAGGTGCTGGCCGATGCCCAGGCGGTCTTGATGAGCTGGCTGACGGTCAGGCCGCTATCGGCGATCTTTGCCTTCACCGCCGCGACCTCTGCGTCGGACGGCATGGTGCCTGCGGGCACGGGGTCCTGCCAGATCAGGTCTTCGGCGGGCACTTCCGGGCCGAGGTAACGGACCTTCGGTCCCATGTCGCGGTGGGTGAGTTTGAACCAGGCGCGGGCAAAAGCGTCCTTGAACGCTTCATGGTCGTTGCGGAATTTCTCGCTGATCGCGCGCAGTTCCGGATCCATCTTCAGCGCCATGTCCGCAGTGGTCATCATCGTCGGCACCTTTTTCGACGAGTCCCACGCCGCGGGCGCCATGTCCTCTTCTTTCTGGTTGATCGGCTGCCACTGATGCGCGCCCGCGGGCGACTTCACCAGCTCATATTCATAATCGAGCAGCAGGCGGAAATAATTCTCGCTCCACTGTGTCGGCGTGTTGACCCATGACCCTTCGATGCCGCTGGTGACGGTATGCTCGCCGATGCCGCCGCTTTCATGGCCGCTGACCCAGCCGAAGCCTTGCGCGACCAGATCGCCGCCCGCTGGCGCAGCACCGAGCAGCGATGGGTCGCCATTGCCGTGCGCCTTGCCAAAGGTGTGGCCGCCAGCGGTCAGTGCGACGGTTTCCTCATGGTTCATCGCCATGCGTTCGAACGTCGCCTTGATATCGCGCGCCGACTGCAGCGGATCGGGATTGCCGCCTGGGCCTTCGGGATTGACATAGATGAGGCCCATCTGGATCGCCGCGAGGGGGCCTTCGAGTTCGTGCATGCCGTGTTCGGGGGCGATGCGGGTCTGCACGCCCTCGTTGACCCATTTGTCTTCCGAACCCCAATAGATGTCGCGTTCCGGCTCGAACACGTCGGCACGGCCGCCGCCGAAGCCGAACACCGGTCCGCCCATCGATTCGATCGCGATATTGCCGGTCAGGATGAACAGGTCGGCCCAGCTGATCTTGTTGCCGTATTTCTGCTTGATCGGCCACAACAGGCGGCGCGCCTTGTCGAGGTTGCCGTTGTCGGGCCACGAATCGAGCGGGGCGAAGCGCTGTTGCCCGCTATTGGCGCCACCGCGTCCGTCGGCGGTGCGATAGGTGCCCGCGGCGTGCCACGCCATGCGGATGAAGAACGGTCCGTAATGCCCGTAATCGGCCGGCCACCAGTCCTGGCTGTCGGTCATCAGTGCGGTCAGATCGGCCTTCAGTGCATCGTAATCGAGCGACTTGAATGCCTCGGCGTAATCGAAATCGTCGCCCATCGGGTTGGACGGGCCATTGGGATTGAGGATTTCGGTCGCCAGCATTTCGGGCCACCAATCCTTGTTGGTGCGACCAAGCAGCGCGCGGACCCCGCCATCGCCCTTCATCGGGCAGCCTCCGTCGATCGATCCAGTCTTGGCGTCCATACGAAGCTCTCCGTTTTTCTATGATTGATGTGCGGGGAGGGTATCGGAGGACGCAGCGCAGTTGAAGCGAGATAAACAGCTTAGCGATAGTGGCAGAATCGATCAGCAACCCGGCTGGTTGCCGACTTTTTCGTCATTGCGAGCGGAGCAAAGCAATCCAGTAGCCCCGCGCGCGTGGACCGGGATTGCTTCGATCCGCTCGCAGTGACGGGCGGTTATTCCGCCACCAGCGCTTCCTCGCGCTGCTGCGCTTGGGCGCGCCACATCGCCGCATACAGCCCGCCCGCGCGCATCAACTCGGCGTGGGTGCCCTGTTCGGCGACGCGTCCGCCTTCTAGCACCACGATCCGGTCGGCATTGACGACGGTCGATAGCCGGTGGGCGATGACGATGGTGGTGCGCCCGCGCTCGATCGCCTCCAGCGTGGTCTGGATCGCCGCTTCGGTGCGGCTGTCGAGCGCGCTGGTCGCCTCGTCCAAAATCAGTAGCGGCGGATTTTTGAGCAGGGTGCGCGCAATCGCCACACGTTGTTTTTCGCCACCCGACAATTTCAGCCCGCGTTCGCCGACGCGCGTGTCGTATCCGTCGGGCAGCGCCTCGATAAACGGCGCGATCGCCGCCCCGCGCGCGGCGTCGCGAATGTCGTCCTCACCCGCGCCTTCGCGGCCATAGGCGATGTTGTAGCCGATCGTGTCGTTGAACAGCACGGTATCCTGCGGCACGATGCCGATCGCGGCGCGCAAGGACGACTGCTGGACCTCGGCGATATTCTGTCCGTCGATGGTGATCGCGCCGTCCTGAATATCGTAGAATCGGAACAGCAGCCGCGCGAGCGTGGACTTGCCCGCGCCCGACGGGCCGACCACGGCAACGGTGTGCCCGGCGGGCACCTCAAGGCTCAGCCCGTTGAGGATCATGCGGTCGGGATCGTAACCGAACACGACATTGTCGAATTTTACTGCCGCCCCGCGCACCGACAGCGGCTTGGCATCGGCGACATCCTTCACCTCTGCATCGGTATCGACCAGATCGAACATCGCGCCCATGTCGATCACCCCCTGGCGCACCGTGCGATAGACGAAGCCGAGCATGTCGAGCGGGCGGAACAGCTGCACCAGCAGCGTCGATACCAGCACCACGTCGCCGCTGGTGAAGTCGCCGGTCGACCAGCCCCAGGCGATCATCGCCATGCCGAATGCCAGCATGACGTTGGTGATGACCGCCTGACCGACATTCAGCCAGGCCAGGCTGTTCTCGCTCTTCACCGCCGCGTTCGAATAGGCGTGGATGGCGTTGTCGTAGCGCGCCGCCTCGCGCTTTTCCGCGTTGAAATATTTGACCGTTTCGAAATTGAGCAGCGAATCGACCGCGTGCGCGACCGCGCCGGTGTCGAGATCGTTCATCTCCGCACGCAGCTTTGCCCGCCAGTCGGTCACGAAGCGGGTGAAGCCGATATAGACGACGACCATCCCCAGCGTGCCCGCGACCAGCCAGCTGCCGAACTGCGTGCCGAAAATGTGCAGCACCAGCGCGAGTTCGAGGATCGTCGGCGCAATGTTGAACAGCAGGAAATAGAGCATGGTGTCGATGCTCTTGGTCCCGCGCTCGACCACCTTGGTCACCGCACCGGTGCGGCGTTCGAGATGGAAGCGCAGCGACAGAGTGTGAAGGTGGCGGAACACCGTGGCCGCCAGTCGCCGGGTCGCGTCCTGACCGACGCGTTCGAACACCGCATTACGCAAATTGTCGAACAATACCGTGCCCAGCCGCGCGGCGGCATAGCCGATCACCAGCAGCACGACGAGGGTCGCCAGGCTGCGATCCCCGCTCGCCATAGTGTCCACCGCGCCCTTCAGCGCGAACGGCGCGCCGTAAACCTGCACCAGTTTGGACAGGATGACGAAGCCCATCGCGACGACGATTCGCACCTTCAGCCCCGGCATGTCGGCGGGCCACAGATAGGGCAGGAATCGCCGGACCGTCGCGATGACGGGACGTTCGGCGTCGGTGGAGGCGGGGGGAATTGGCGGCATTGTCGAGGGGCTATCTGGGGACTCCGTCGCACCCCCGCAACGCGTCATCGCGGAACCACGCCTGCGCCCAACCGTTTGATGGTCGAAAAGGAGGGAATATGGAACCGCTCGTTTACGTCATGGCCATCCTCGGATGCGGCGACCCCGGCGCTCAGTGCCAGGAAGCCCGGCTGGAGCCCGTGACCTATGCCAGCGCGGCGCAATGCCGCTCCGAAATTCCCGGCGCGCTGATGCGCAGCACCGACCTCGATTATCCGACGATCGCCGCGGCGTGCCAGTCGAACCGCGAGCGCGCGGCACAGAACAAGCCGATGCCGGACGCCAATCGCGGGTAAGCGCCCCGTTTCTCATATCCCCCTGAACTGATATCCTCCTCACGGGCAACCGGGGGGAGTTTTTTTCATGCTGCGAACCGTGCTGGGGACCGTCTTCGGCATCGCCGTGTCGATGGGATGCATCACCGTGGTCGAATGGCTGGGTCACCAGATCTTTCCGCCCCCGGTCGGGGTTTCGATGAACACGCCCCAGGCCGTATCCGACTATATCGCGACGGCACCGACGATGGCGCTGCTGTTCCCGCCGATCGGCTGGTTTACGGGCGCGGCGATCGGCGGCTGGGCCGCGCGATCGATCACGCGCAAACCCTGGGCGGGATGGGTAATCGCCGGACTGGTGCTGATCGGCGGGATCATCAACCTGTTCCTGATCCCGGCGCCGCTCTGGATGCAGATCGCAGCAATCGCGGCGCCGCTGCTGGGCGGATGGGTTGCGACCCGACTGCCCCCGGGCTCAAACGCTCGCGACGAAGGCGAAACGCGCGCCTTCTAGCGCGGGCGAGTCCACAGTTCGGGCGAGCGTTGGTCATCGGTCCACGATCCCCGCGCGCTCGCTTGGGCAAAGGCGCGCAGGATGAAGCCCGCTTTCTCCGCCTTCGACGTGGTCATCCGGTGGTCCCAGGCATGGTCGCCACGCTTGGCGACCTTGCGCGCGATATCGCCGTAGATGCCCGCCGCCGACAACACCGCCCATGCCGGACGGAAGGCGAGACGCTTCGTGCCGACGCGCGCGCTCTCCTCATGCGCCGCCGCCATGTCCGCCAGCCGTCGCGCGAGGACAGTCAGGCGCGATCGGAACGGCGGCTTCATGTGCTGGCCGGGCGGAATGTCCATTTCAACCAGCCACTCCTCGGGCAAGTAACAGCGCCCGGCGCGGTCATCCTCTTCGATGTCGCGGGCGATATTGGCGAGCTGGAACGCGAGGCCCAGATCGCACGCGCGGTCGAGCGTCGCATCGTCTTGCCGATCGACGCCCATCACCACCGCCATCATGCAGCCGACCGCGCCCGCGACATGATAGCAATATTGCATCAGATCGTGAGCGGAGCGGGGCCGCCAGTCGTCGGCGTCGAGCGCAAAGCCCGCAATGACGTCGTCGACGAACCGACGCGGCATGCGGGTTTCCTCGCACACGATCCGCAACGCATCGAAGGCAGGGGCGCCGACCCACTCGCCCGCCAGTGCGCGGTCGGTGAGGCTGCGGATCAGCGCGAGCCGTTCGGGCGCATCATCGATCTTGGCCATGTCGTGTCCATGATCCTGCCCGTCGGCCAGATCGTCGCACGCGCGGCACCAGGCATAGAGCAGCCAAGCGCGCTCACGAGTCCGGCGGTCGAACAACCGGCTGGCGGCGGAAAAGCTCTTCGATCCGCGCGCGATCGATTCCTGTGCGCTGGCGACGATGGCCGCGCGGGAGGGGGTGGCTGTGCTCATACCCCAATGTGCTGCCGCGCAGGCGGGAGCCCAGGGTTACCGGCGCTGATCTTCATTACCCTAGGCTCCCGCCTGTGCGGGAGCACGGCGGGATGTTGGGCAACCCTCACAAATCCTTCGCGCCGATCTGAGCGACGGTTTGTGCGGGGACGTGCGCGGCCATTTTCGCAAGCAGCCCGTCCAGATTGTCGTCGACGATCAGCAATCCGGTATGCTGGGGGCGCAGGAAACCGACCTCCCCCATCTTGCCGACGAATTCGATCAGCCCGTCATAGAAGCCTGCGACGTTGAGCAGCCCGACCGGCTTGGCGTGATAGCCGATCTGCGCCCAGCTCATCGCTTCCCATAATTCGTCCATCGTGCCGGTGCCGCCCGGCAGCGTCACGAAGCCGTCAGACAGGTCGGTGAACGCCTGTTTGCGTTCGTGCATGGTGCGGACGACGTGAAGCTCGGTGCAGCCGCGATGCGCGACCTCGGCATCGACCAGCGCCTGCGGGATGACCCCGATCACCTCGCCGCCAGCTTCCAGCGCCGCATCCGCGACCGCACCCATCAGGCCGAGCCGCCCGCCGCCATAGACGACGCCGATGCCGCGTTCCGCCAGCGCGCGACCGACGGCGCAGGCGCTTTCGACATATACGGGGTCGGAAGGAGTCGCGGAGCCGCAGTAAATCGCCAGACGCCTCAACGCAGATCCTCCAGCATCAATTTCGCGGTCGCCTTGGCGCTGCCGACGACGCCCGGAATGCCGGCGCCCGGATGCGTTCCGGCCCCGACCAGATACATGTTCGGGATATGATCGTCGCGGTTATGCCCGCGGAAATAGGCGCTCTGCGTCAGCAGCGGCTCCAGGCTGAACGCGCTGCCCAGATGAGCGTTAAGGTCGGTTGCGAAATCGGTCGGCATATAGCTGAACTTGGTCGTTATCCGCTCGTGAATGTCGGGGATCAGGCGGCGGCCGATCTCATCCAGGATGCGCTTTTCGAACACCGGGCCGATCTGACTCCAGTCGGCGGGGAACTTGCCCATGTGCGGCACGGGCGCGAGTGCATAGAAGGTCGAATGTCCCGGCGGCGCGAGCGATGGATCGGTGACGGTCGGGTGATGCAGATACAGCGAGAAATCCTTGGGCAGGACACCATGATCGTAAATGTCGGCGAGCAATCCCTGGTAGCGCGGACCGAACAGGATCATGTGGTGCGGGATGCCCGGCCATGTCCCCTTGATCCCGAAATGCACGACGAACAGCGACGGCGAATATTTCTTCTTTTCCAGCGAATTGGCGGTCCGCTGCGCGCTGCGCGAACTCTTGAGCAGCGTGCGATAGCTGTGGACGATATCGGCGTTGGATGCCGCGGCATCGACGTCGATATGAAAACCGCTTTGCGTCGTCACCCCCGTCACCCGGTCGCCCAGCGTGTCGATCGAGGTGACCGGATCGCCCAGCCGGATCGTGCCGCCCAGCCGCTCGAAATGCCGGACCATGCCCGCCACCAGCCGGTTGGTCCCGCCGCGCGCGAACCATACTCCGCCGTCACGCTCCAGCTTGTGGATCAGCGCATAGATCGAACTGGTGTTCATGGGATTGCCGCCGACCAGCAGCGTATGGAAGGACAGCGCCTGACGCAGTTTCTCGTTGCGGACGAAGCTCGACACCATCGAATAGACCGGTCGCCACGCCTGATGCTTCATCAGCGCGGGCGCGGCGCGGACCATCGACGCGAAGTCGAGGAACGGCACATGGCCGAGCTTGACGTAACCTTCCCGATAGACCCCGGCGGAGTAATCGAGGAATTTGCGATACCCCTCGATATCGCGGGGATCGAGCTTGCCGATCTCGGCTTTCAGCGACACGTCGTCGTTCGAATAATCGAAATTGGTGCCGTCGGGCCAGTTGAGCCGGTAGAAGGGGCTGACGGGATCGAGGCTGACGTCCTGCGCCATGTCGTGCCCGGTGATCGACCAGAGTTCGGTCAGGCTTTCCGGCGCGGTGATGACGGTGGGACCGGCGTCGAAGATGTGCCCGTCGCGCTCCCAATAATAGGCGCGACCGCCTGGCTTGTCGCGCGATTCGAGGATGGTGGTCGATATTCCTGCGGCCTGCAGGCGAATGCCGAGCGCCAGTCCGCCGAAGCCCGATCCGATGATCGCTGCGGTCTTCATCAACGCATTCCCCTGATTGCACCGATGGCCCGGGAGATGGGCACGGGTGGCTTGCCGCTCAACACGCGGGCGCGGTCGAGCCATGACGATTGCCCGGCATAGAAGCGCGCGACAAGCCCCGCGTCCAGCCGGTAGAAACGCTCAAGGACGCGGTAACGCTCTTCCGGCTCCGCCGCCTTGAACAACATGGCGGTCAGCATCCGGTAAAACCCGCGCGATTTCCATGTCTTGCGCGCGAAGTCATGGGTCAGCGCATGGAGCGCCGCGCCCGAGAAATCGGACTGCTTCGCAATCAGGCTGGCGAGCCGGACCGCATCGGGCAGCGAATATCCGGTCAGCGGATGGAACAGCCCGGCGCGCATGCCCGCTTTTGCCACCTGCGCGCCTCCGCTTGCCCAATAGCCTTCGAAATCGCCACCCATTGCCACCGGCAGCACCCCGGTCTCGGTACGCGCCACCCGCTCGATCGGCCAGCCCTGCGTATCGGCATAGGCATAGATGCGCTTCTTGTACGCGCGCAGGTCGATGTCGGGCGTGTCGCTGTAATAGGTATCTTCAATGAACATCCGGGTCGCTGCGAACGGCAGCGAATAGACGAAGCGGTATCCGTCGATCTGCTCCACGGTCGCGTCCATGATGATCGGGCGCGTCAGTTCGTGCGGCTCGGCCAGTTCCAGTTCCTGCCCGACGAATTTCTGCCAGCCGAGCTGGAGATGGTCGAGATTGGCGGGGCCGCGGCAATCGATCACGCCGCGCGCGTCGATCCGGGTGCCATCGGCCAGTTGCACGCGCCGCCCGCTGACGCCCAGCACCTGACGGCGGAGCATCACCGATCGCTTGGGCATCCGTTCGCGCAGCACGCGGTCGAGCCGTTCGGATTCGATCGAATAATAGCCCGATCTGAGCGTGCGCGCGTGAGCCGGAAAGCGCACGTCGTATCCGGTCCAGCCATAGGAGACGAGCGGCGCGACCAGCCAGCGATCGGCGTCGGCGATGTCGCTGGGGAAGAAGGACCAGAGGTGATTGCCGCCGATCGCCCGCCCGCCCTCAATCACGCGAACGTCGAGTTCGGGGTGCGATTTGTTCAGCGCCAGCGCGATCAGCGCACCGGCAAGGCCGCCGCCGACAATGGCGACGTCACAGCTAAGCGTGGACGACATGCGCGCCCGCCTAGCCGATGTGTGGTGGAGGGGGAAGGGCGACGCGGTCAATCGAGCGCGCGCCGATATGGAGTCGGCGTCGTTCGCCTCCCCCCGCATCGTCACCCCGGACGTGTTCCGGGGTCCACCGGGCGGCAGGCGTCGCGTTGACGGCTTCGACGCGCTCACAAGCGGCTTGGTGGACCCCGGAACACGTCCGGGGTGACGGGTGAGGACTGGCACCGTCGCCAATCTCACCCATTAGCCGCCATCAAACGTCGAGATTCGCCACCGACAGCGCGTTTTCCTGGATGAATTCGCGGCGCGGTTCGACGACGTCGCCCATCAGCCGCGTGAAGATTTCGTCGGCGACGTCGGCCTGGTCGATCGCGACCTTCAGCATCGAGCGGTTGGTCGGGTCGAGCGTGGTTTCCCACAATTGCTCGGCATTCATTTCGCCAAGCCCCTTGTAGCGCTGGATCGACAGGCCCTTGCGGCCCGCGGCGAGGATCGCGTCGAGCAACTGGCTGGGGCGCGAGATGCCGATCTCGCCCTTGCCGAGAACGGGTGCTTCCTCCTCGTCTCCCTCGGCCTGTTCGGTCTGTTCGGTCGCGGGCGATGTGGATTTGACCGGCACCAGCTTGGCCGCGCCGTCGTAGCTGAGCGTTTCCTCCGCCGCCAGACCGTGGAGCTTGCGCGCTTCGGCTGAGGTCAGGAACGCCGCCTCGATCACGTGATGGTCGGTGACGCCGCGCCAGATGCGCTTGAAATGGATGCCGCCTTCCTCGGACAGCGACGCCGACCAGCGCGCATCGCTGTCGGTCTGGTCGAGCCGCAGCGCGGTGGTCGCCAGCCGCTCTGCGCGTTCCTCGCGCGAGGCTTCCGGATCGAACACGCCCGCCAGTGCGAGTGCTTCGATGATGTCGGCGGAATAACGCCGCGGCACGTAACGCATCAGCGTCCGCATCCGCCGTGCATGATCGGCCAGCGCGCGCAGATCGGCACCGGCGCGCACTTCGCCCTCACGCTCGAACCGCACTGCCGCGACGCCATTTTCGACGAGATATTCGTCCATCGCCGCGTCGTCCTTGAGGTAGACCTCGGACCGTCCGCGCGTCGCCTTGTAGAGCGGCGGCTGCGCGATGTAGAGATAGCCGCCCTCGATGATCTGCGGCATCTGGCGATAGAAGAAGGTCAGCAGCAGCGTGCGGATATGCGCGCCGTCGACATCGGCGTCGGTCATGATGACGATCTTGTGGTAGCGCAATTTCTCGATGTTGAAATCGTCGCGGCCGATGCCGGTGCCCATCGCCTGGATCAGCGTGCCGATCTCGCGGCTGCCGAGCATCCGGTCGAAGCGCGCACGCTCGACGTTCAGAATCTTGCCGCGCAGGGGCAGGATCGCCTGGAAATGCCGGTCGCGGCCCTGCTTGGCCGAACCGCCTGCGGAGTCGCCTTCGACCAGGAACAGTTCGGACTTGGCGGGATCGCGTTCCTGACAGTCGGCCAGCTTGCCGGGGAGCGATGCGATGTCCATGGCACCTTTGCGCCGCGTTAGTTCGCGCGCGCGCTTGGCGGCTTCGCGTGCGGCGGCGGCGTCGATCACCTTCTGAATCACCTGACGCGCGGGCGCGGGGTTTTCCTCAAGCCATTCGGCCAGCTTGTCGGCCATCAGCGATTCAAGCGGCTGGCGGACTTCGGACGATACCAATTTGTCCTTGGTCTGCGACGAGAATTTGGGGTCGGGCAGTTTGACCGAGACGATCGCGGTCAGCCCTTCGCGCATGTCGTCGCCGGTGAGGCTGACCTTTTCCTTCTTCAACATGCCGGATTTGTCGGCGTAACTGTTGAGCGTTCGGGTCAGCGCGGCGCGGAATGCGGCCAGATGCGTGCCGCCGTCGCGCTGCGGGATGTTGTTGGTGAAACACAGCACATTTTCGTAATAGCTGTCGTTCCATTCGAGCGCGACGTCGATGCCCACATCGTCGCGGTCGCCGACGATCGCGATCGGCTCAGGGATCAGCGCCGCCTTATTGCGGTCGAGATACTTCACGAACGCCGCGATCCCGCCTTCGTAATAAAGTTCGACTTCCTTCACTTCCTCGTGCCGCGCGTCGCGCAGGAACAGACGAACGCCCGAATTGAGAAAGGCGAGTTCGCGATAGCGATGTTCGAGCTTCTCGAAATCGAATTCCGTGATTTTGAAAGTGGAAGGCGACGGCAGGAAGGTGACGCGCGTCCCCTTGCGCCCGTTCGACGGCCCCAGCACCTTGAGCGGTGCCACTGCATCGCCGAACGCGAAGCGCATGTAATGCTCTTCGCCATCGCGCCAGATCGTCAGGTCGAGCCATTCGGAAAGGGCGTTGACCACCGACACGCCAACGCCGTGCAAACCGCCCGACACTTTGTAGGCGTTGTCGTCCGACGTGTTCTCGAACTTACCGCCCGCGTGGAGCTGGGTCATGATGACCTCGGCGGCCGACACGCCCTCTTCGGGGTGAATGCCGGTCGGGATGCCGCGACCATTATCCTCGACCGTCACCGATCCGTCGGCGTTCAGCTGGATGACGATCCGGTCGCAATGCCCGGCCAGTGCCTCGTCGATCGCGTTGTCCGAAACCTCGAACACCATGTGGTGGAGGCCCGATCCGTCGTCGGTGTCGCCGATATACATGCCGGGGCGTTTGCGCACCGCGTCGAGGCCCTTGAGGACCTTGATCGAGGAAGCGCCATATTCGTTCTGGTTGCTGGTCGGGGCGCCCGTGTTCGCGCCGCCGGTTTCGGTGGGTTCTGCCATGCCCATCCTATAGGCACTTGCCCCCTTCAGGGGAAGCGAAATGGCCGCGAACGCGCCGCTTCAGAAGCGCAGTTTGTAGCGGATCATCGCGCGGTTGGATATCATGCCGGGCTGAACTTCGCGCGCTTCGACATCGGCGGTCATCTCGCTGCGATCCGTCAGCCGGAACGCCGCGCGCGGAATGGCCTGGGTGCCTTCAAATGGCGCGATCTCCGGCAAGCGATAGGGCGAACGATCCGCGCGGGCGCACACCACCACGTCGCCTTCGCCCTCCCCGTTCCCCGGTCTGGACGGACATTCCCGGAGCGGCTGGGTCAGTTCGGTCGGGGCGACCACAACTTGTTGGGCAAGAAACAAAATCGGCAACATACCGGCCTCCCGATCGACATCGGCCGATGGGGAAGATTTCCCGTTTATTCCACCTGGTCAAGCGTCAATCGGACCGGCGCGGGTTGGCGCTGTGGTGGATGCTCTCGACCCCGCAGGTCCGGTGCGGCTGTTTGGCGACGGCGATGGTCGAGAAGCGATCAAACGATCCGTCGGAGTGGGTGCGGAAAAGCAGCCGGGGAGAGGTCGAGAAATCAATGCACGGACCGGACAGGGTGACGCGATACCAGCGTCCGGTGCCGCGCAGATAGACGGTGCTGCCGTCCTCGCCGCGCTCCCAGTCGCTCACCCCGCCGCGAGCGAAGGCGATGCGCTTCACCTCGCGCCCGATTTCGGGAGTGGCGGCTTGCGGCGGGGAAGCAAACGCGGCGAGGAGCAGGAGCATCGACATGAATGCGATCCTAACCGGGGCGATCTGAACCCGTGCTGAGCGACCCTTCGAGCGCTTCGCTGAAATGCCGCCGGCACATCGCGACATAACGGTCGTTGCCCCCGATCTCGGTCTGCGCGCCCACCGCCACCGCTTTGCCGCTATCATCGACGCGCAGGTTCATCGTCGCCTTGCGCCCGCACGCGCACACCGATTTCAGTTCGACCAATGCGTCGGCGATCGCCAGCAGCCGTGCGGAGCCGGGGAATAACTGCCCCTGAAAATCGGTCCGCAGGCCGTAAGCGAGCACCGGAATATGCAGCCGGTCGGCGACCGCGGCGAGCGCATCGACTTGGGGCGCGGTCAGGAATTGCGCCTCATCCACCAGCACGCAGCCGATCGTGCGTTCGCGATGCTCGGCGGCGATGTCGGCGAACAAATCGGTCATCG
Organism: Pseudomonadota bacterium; assembly: GCA_023418595.1. GTDB lineage: Bacteria > Pseudomonadota > Alphaproteobacteria > Sphingomonadales > Sphingomonadaceae > Sphingomonas. Next base: position 92,969 of record JAEZZI010000022.1, on the reverse strand, counting down.
CGTCGAACAACCGGCCTTTCGCGGCAAGCCCGATCCGCGACCCGATCACCCCCGCCTCCACCCGGTCGTCGACCGCGGCAGTGTAGAGCATCGTGCGCATTCCCCGCTCGCGATAATTGAAATCGGCCTGCAACAGCGTGGTCGATTTCCCCGCATTCATCGAGGCGTAGTAGAAATAGAGCTTGGCCATGACGGCAGACCTTAGCCGAGCGCAGAGGAAACGCGATCAGCTTTCGTCATCGTCTCCGTCGCCCAGATCGCGGGCGACCTTGGGGGCACGGAGCAGCTGGTCGATGCGGCTGCCTTCGTCGAAGCTTTCGTCGGGCAGGAATTTCAGGCGCGCGGCATATTTCAACTTTACGCGCGCGGCGACCTCGCGCTGGAGATAGGCGGTGTTGGTGCGCAGCGCCTTTAGCACCTTTTCCTCATCCTCGCCCAATAACGGTTTCACGAACACGGTCGCGTGGCGCAGGTCGGGGGACATGCGCACTTCGGTGACGCTGATCATGTGCGTGGCGAGCACCTCGTCATGCACATCCCCCCGCTGGAGGATTTCGGACAGGATATGGCGCACCTGTTCGCCCACGCGGAGCAGGCGGACGGAGCGGGTTTCGGTGGTGTCGTTGGGTTTCATCAGTCGGCCTCCACCTCCCACCGTCACTCCAGCGAAAGCCGGGGTATCAGGCCGCAGGAGAGACGCTAGTGGCGTTCCTGCGGCTTGAGATGCCAGCTTTCGCTGGCATGACGGATGGGATTACAACGTCCGTTCGCGCATTTCGACTTCGAAGGTTTCGAGGAAATCCCCGGCCTTGATGTCGGTGAAGTTCTGGCTGAACGTCACGCCGCATTCGAGGCCTGCGCGGACTTCGGCGACATCGTCCTTGAAGCGACGCAGCGACGCGATTTCGCCCTGATAGATGATGACATCGTCGCGGGTGATGCGGGCCTTGAGCGCCTTGCGGATAACACCTTCGGTGACCAGCAGACCGGCGGCCTTGCCATGCTTGCCTGCCGAGAAGACCTCGCGGATTTCGGCGCGGCCGACGACCGTTTCGAATGCTTCGGGGCCAAGCTGGCCTGCCATGCCGGCGCGGATTTCGTCGGTCAGGGCATAGATGACGTCGTAATATTTGAACGCCACCTTGTGCTTGTCGGCGATTTCGCGCGCCTTGGCGTTTGGGCGCACGTTGAAGCCGATGATCGGCGCGCCGCTGGCCGCGGCCACGTTCACGTCGCTTTCGGTGATGCCGCCGACGCCCGAATGCAGAATCCGCACCTTGATGTCGTCGGTCGAGATCTTGTGCAGCGATCCGATGATCGCCTCGACCGTCCCCTGGGTGTCGGCCTTGACCACCAGCGGATATTCCATCGCCTGCTTGTCCTTGAGCGCCGAGAACATGCTCTCGAGGCTGGCGGGGGCCGAGGTCGTGCGCTTCTGCTGGATGACGCCCGCGCGATACGCCGCGACTTCGCGGGCGCGCGCTTCGCTGTCGACCACCTGAAGCGTGTCTCCTGCCATCGGCACGCCCGACAGGCCGAGCACCTCGACCGGCATCGACGGTCCGGCTTCCTTGACCTGGCGGCCCTTGTCGTCGACCAGCGCGCGGACCTTGCCGCTTTCGGCGCCGACGACGAAGATGTCGCCGACCTTCAGCGTGCCGCGCGTGACCAGCACCGTCGCAACCGCACCGCGGCCCTTGTCGAGCTTGGCCTCGACCACCGTGCCTTCGCCTGCACGATCGGGGTTGGCGCGCAATTCGAGCAGTTCGGCCTGAAGCTGAATCTTCTCGATCAGTTCGTCGAGCCCGGTCTTCTTGAGCGCGGACACTTCGACGTCCTGAGTTTCGCCGCCCATCGCCTCGACCTGAACGTCATGTTCGAGCAGACGCTCGCGCACGCGCTGGGCGTTGGCTTCATGCTTGTCGATCTTGTTGATCGCGACAATCATCGGTACGCCCGCCGCCTTGGTGTGGTTGATCGCCTCGATCGTCTGCGGCATCAGCCCGTCGTCGGCGGCCACCACCAGCACGACGATGTCTGTGACATTGGCACCGCGCGCGCGCATTTCGGTAAAGGCTTCGTGGCCTGGGGTGTCGAGGAAGGTGACCTTCGACTTGTCCTTCAGCGTGACCTGATAGGCACCGATATGCTGGGTGATGCCCCCTGCTTCGCCGCGCACCACGTCGGTCCCGCGCAGCGCGTCGAGCAGCGACGTCTTGCCGTGATCGACATGGCCCATGATGGTGACGACCGGCGGGCGCGGCTGCAGCGCGTCCTCGGTATCCTCGGCGGTGTCGAGTACCAGGTCGATGTCGCTGTCCGACACGCGCACGACATTATGGCCGAATTCGGTCACCAGCAGTTCGGCGGTGTCCTGATCGATGGTCTGCGTCAGCGTGACGGGCGAGCCCATCTTGAACAGCGTCTTGACAAGATCGGCGCCCTTTTCCGCCATGCGGTTGGCGAGTTCCTGGACGGTGATCGCCTCCGGCACCTTGACGTCGCGAACCTGTTTGGCCTGCGGTTCGCGCGAGCCGGTCATGTGGCTGCGCTTTTCCTTGTCGCGCGCACGCTTCAGCGCCGCGAGGCTGCGCGCACGCGCGCCGTCGTCGCCACCCAGCGCGCGGTTGACGGTCAGCTTGCCCGACTGGCGGCGATCGTCGCCCTGACGCGCACCGCGAGTGGGCCGCTGCGGCGGATCCTGACGCTTGGCGGCAGGCGCGGCGTTCGGACCCGACGGACCGGAGCGCGCCGGCTGCGATGCCGATGCAGGCGCTGCGGCGGGCGCTGGCGCGGGCTTGGGCGCAGGTTTGGGGATTTCGGGACGCTGGACCGGCGTGAACCGGCGCGGCGCGGGCATCGACGGGTCGAGCTGGAGCGTGATGGGCTCTGCCGGCGCCGGCGCCGGAGCCGGAGCGGGAGCAGGCGTCGGCGCGGGCGCTGCTTCCTCGGCCTCGGGCGCGGGATTGGCCTTTGCCGATCCCTTGGCAGGGGCGGGCGCGGGCGCCTCGACCGGCTTTGCGGCGGCTTCGGTTTCGGCCTTGGCCTTTTCCTCGGCGCGGCGGCGCTCTTCCTCGGCCGCTTCGATCTTGGCACGCTCTTCGCGGCGGCGCGCGTCTTCGAGCGCGGCCATCCGCGCTTCCTCAGCCTCGCGCAGCAGCTTCGCCTGAAGCTCCTGGCGCGACAACAGGCTGTCACCCGCATTGTCGCGCGGCGGCGCGGCGGGGGCAGGGGCAGCCGGGGCAGCGGCGGGCGCGGGCGTCGGGGTAGGTGCCGCCGGTGCCGGCTGTTCCTCGCCCGGACGGCCAATCACGCGACGCCGCTTGACCTCAACCACCACGGTGTTCGAACGGCCGTGGCTGAAGCTCTGCTTCACCTTGCCCGTTTCGACCGTGCGCTTGATGCCCAGCGGTGCGCGTGCGCCGAGTTTCGGCTTTTCGTTGTCCGTATCGCTCATCCGGTTACTCAAATTCCCTAGCGTCGTTCGTCGGTTCGTCCGACGCGCCTGTCGCGCCGTCCGATGGCCCCTGCGAAAGCGTTTCGCAAGGCTTGGTCGCACCGTCAGGTCCGATAAAATACAACCAGCGGGCCAGGCTGTCGCCCACCCGCTTTGCCGCTCTCGCGTCGATCAGCCCGGCATGTACCACATTTTCGCGGCCAAGGGCTAAAGACAATATGGTGCGCGAAACCGGCAAATCCAAGCCCGTCGCGCCCGAACCCTCTTCGTCGCGCCCCACGCGCCACGCCTGGTCGAGCTTGCGGGTGCCGTCGGCGCCCGCGTCGCTTGCGTGGACCAGCAGGTGGAGCTTGCCCGCACGACCGGCCTTTTCGATCTTTTCGTGGCCGATCACGACATGACCGGCCTTCGATTCCAGGCCGAAGCGGTTGAGCGCGTCGCGTTCGAGCGCGTCGGCAACGCGTTGCGGCAGGTCGGCGGGGATGGAGAGCGCCGCACCCTTGAACGCGCGGGCCAGTGCGCCTTTCAGCTTGCCCTTGGCGATCGCGGTTTCGAGTTCGCCGCGCGTCACGCCGATCCATGCGCCACGCCCCGGCGCCTTGGCGCGCACGTCGGGCAGCACCTCGCCGTCCGGGGACAAAGCGAGCCGGATCAGATGGTCGCGCACATCCGATTCACGAGAGAGGATGCAGGTGCGGATGGGGTCGCTCATGCGCGCGCCTCCGCCCATCGGCCCAAACCACGAGCCGTGCTCCTGCGGAAGCAGGAGCCTCGAGTGGCATGCACATCGATCGGCGCCAACGCTCCTGCTTTCGCAGGAGCACGGTTTGTTGTTCCACGGACAGCACGCTTTCGCGCGCCAACCCGGTTCCGGAGTCGCGACACCGTGGACCCCGGCACACGGGCTCCCAGCAAAGTAATATTTTGCTGGGTTCCCAGTCCGGGGTGACGGGTAGCTTGGGTCAGCCCAGCCGTATCATTGCCCGGAATCCGCAACAGCGTCCTCCGTGCCGGACGAACCGGCTTCCTGATCGGCTTCCGCCCCGGCATCTGCCTTCGCCGCGTCCTCGTCCTCGAACCAGTGGGCGCGGGCGGCCATGATGATCTCGTTCCCCTGTTCGTCGCTCAGGCCGTAGGAGGCGAGAATCCCGCCCTTGTCTTCCTGGCGCCTGGGCGCGTCCTCGTTGCGGCGGCGCGGTTCGACGCGCTTCTTCTGCACGAGTTCGTCGGTCGCGAGGTCGGCAAGATCGTCGAGCGTCTTGATCCCCGCCTTGCCGAGCGTGACCAGCATCGCTTCGGTCAGATAGGGCATAGTCGCCAGATCGTCCTCGACGCCCAGTTCGCGGCGTTCGGCGCGATTGGCTTCCTCGCGGCGCTCGAGCGCCTCGGCAGCGCGGTTCTGGAGTTCGGCGGCCAGGTCTTCGTCGAAACCTTCGATGCCCGCCAGTTCGTCGATTTCGACATAGGCGACTTCTTCCAGCTCGCCGAAGCCTTCGGCGACCAGCAGTTGCGCCAGCGTTTCGTCGACATCGAGTTCGTTCTGGAACATTTCCGAGCGCTCGACGAATTCCTTCTGGCGCTTCTCGCTCGAATCGGCCTCGGTCATGATGTCGATCGCCTTGCCGGTCAGCTGGCTGGCAAGGCGGACATTCTGGCCGCGACGACCGATGGCGAGCGACAGCTGATCGTCGGGGACGACGACTTCGATGCGGTCATCCTCCTCGTCGATCAGCACGCGGCTGACGCTGGCGGGCTGGAGCGCGTTGACGACGAAGGTCGCGGTGTCCTCGCTCCAGGGGATGATGTCGATCTTTTCGCCCTGCATTTCCTGGACGACCGCCTGAACGCGGCTGCCCTTCATGCCGACGCAGGCGCCGACCGGATCGATCGACGAATCGTGCGAAATCACGCCGATCTTGGCGCGGCTGCCGGGGTCGCGGGCCGCAGCCTTGATCTCGATGATGCCGTCGTAGATTTCGGGCACTTCCTGCGCGAACAGCTTCTTCATGAAGTCGGGATGCGCGCGGCTGAGGAAAATCTGCGGACCGCGGTTTTCGCGGCGGACATTGAGAATGATCGAGCGGATACGGTCGTTGACGCGCACCACTTCGCGCGGGATCTGCGCGTCGCGGCGGATGACGCCCTCCGCGCGGCCCAGATCGACGACGATATGGCCGAATTCGACGCGTTTGACGACGCCGGTGATGATCTCGCCCACGCGGTCCTTGAACTCGTCATATTGCCGGTCGCGCTCGGCATCGCGGACCTTCTGGAAGATGACCTGCTTGGCGGCCTGCGCGGCGATGCGGCCGAATTCGATCGGGGGCAGCGGATCGACGATATAGTCGCCGACGACCGCGTCCTTCTGGAGCTTTTGCGCTTCCTTCAGATTGACCTGCTTGAAATAGTCGTCGACCGCCTCGACCACTTCGACGACGCGCCACAGGCGCAGATCGCCGGTATTGGGGTCGAGCTTTGCGCGGATGTCGTTTTCGGCGCCATAGCGCGCGCGGGCGGCGCGCTGGATCGCGTCTTCCATCGCCTCGATCACGATGCCCTTGTCGATCAGCTTTTCGCGCGCGACGGCGTCGGCGATCGCGATCAGTTCGGCACGGTTGGCGGTAACTGCGGTGGCCATCGTCTGAATCAACCTTCCACTTCGATGATGTCGTCGGCGCCCTCGGTGGAGAGCGGTCGGGTAGCTGCGATCAATTTGTCGGTGATCGTCAATTTTGCGTCGGCAATGTCGGCGAATGCGACCGTCATGGGCTGGTGCTTGCGCACGTCGACCGTAACCCGGTCGCCCTCCACCCCCATCAGGATGCCGGTCAGCTGCTTGCGGTTGTCGATCTTCTCGGTCAGCGTGACGCGGGCTTCATGGCCCTTCCAGTCCTCGAAATCCGCAAGCCGCGTCAGCGGGCGGTCGATGCCGGGCGACGAGACTTCGAGGCGATAGGCATATGGGATGGGGTCGCGGCCTGCTTCTTCGAGCGCGTCGAGCTTTTCGGAGATCGCGCGCGACAGTTCGGCGCAATCGTCGATGGTCAGCTGGCGGGTGTCGGGCCGTTCGGCCATCACCTGCAATGTCGGATCGGATTCGCCGCCGAACATCTTCACGCGCACCAGCGCCAGCCCCAAAGCCTGAGCCTCGGGTTCGATCAGCGCGGTCAGTGCGGCGATGTCCGCCATGCGTGTGTCTATCCTCAAAATCGCTTATGTCTCGCGCAGATGCACCCGGTCGCTGCCGGTCCCGGTGGGGCCAGCCTCGTCAAGGTTTCCGATGTCGAGAACGAGGGGCGATATAGGTCGAATCGCATCGGCTGGCAAGCGATAGCGGTTCAGGGTGCTCCGGCGTCGCTGGCGGGCGGACGCGGCAGCGCGGACGGGTCGATCGCCAGCCATTCGGGCGCGCGGCCCAGCCGGGCGTTGAAGCGTTTGTTGAACCGCAGCTCATCGGCGAGCGGCGCGGTCAGGTCCGCGCCATAATCGCCCGACGGATAGCCCATCAGCGCGAGCAGCGTCGGGAAGAACTGGTAATGGCTCGCGCGATTCGAGTTGGTCGCGGCCGCAGAAGCCCAATCGGGTCCGCCAGCCCCTTCGCCCGCCAGCACGACGACCGGCACCGCGCCCTCGGCGGGCGTCGGATTGCCCGAACAATGGGTGCTCGCCCCCGGTCGTCCGACCTCATTGAGATCCTGACCGTGATCGGCGGTGTAGAGGATCGTCGCATTGCCGATCCCGCCCGTGAACAGCCGGTCGAAAAATCCGCCGACATTCCATTCGACCGTGTTGCGATAGGCGTTGCGATAGCGCCGCCAGCCTTCGCCCGAGTCGTCGAACCCCTCACGGCTGGCGGTATCGACGATGCCCGCGAACCGCGCGCGCGACGGGACCGGGGCATAGCGGGTCGCGTGCTCGGGATATTTGGCCTGGACCGGGAAATGCGCGCCGATCTTGTTGACGACGATGACGTCGCGCACATCATCGCGGAGCAGTTCGGACAGCCGCGCGGCCAGCGCATGATCGCGGTCGATCACATCGACATCGCCGAACTGGATGAAGCGGTCGATGCCCGTGGCTTCGGCCGCGTCCATGCCGTTCTGATACGCGCCGCCGGTACGCTGCGCGTCGAGATAGACGGTGCGATAGCCCGCAGCCCTCGCATACTGCCAGATCGTCGGCCCCGCCACGTTGCGGACCGGATAGTCGTCGCGCGTGCCACCGTGGCGCAGCGTCAGGTTCGATCCCAGGCTGCAATGCGTCACCGCCGCGCCGATCCCGAAATTGTGGATGGCGATGCCTGCGCGCGGCTGCGCCAGGCCCGACCGGACTCCGTTCGCGTCGTTGATGTCGAGATAGGCGGGCGCAATGCTTTCGTCGATCAGCAGCACGATGTCGCCCGCGACGCGCGGGCGTCCGGGCGCGATTTCCACTTCGCGCGGTTCGATCGATTCGCTCGTCGCGCGCTCCGCGCCCAGCAGCAGCGCATAGGCGACCGGCGGCCACGCCCCCGGCACCCCGCGCGCGCCTTCGCCGCCCCGCAGGAACAGCATTGCGGCAAACGCGGTGAGGATCAGCGCGGGTGTCGCAATGCTCATCGGCCAGCCCAGCCCCCGCCCGCGGGGACGAAGTCCGATCGCCAGCAGGAGCGGCAGCGCGGTCAGCGCCGCGACGGCCATCCGCGCGCCATGCTGCGCGACCGCATCGCCGACGAACCCGGCAGCGGCGAGCATGTTGAGGAAACTTTCATAGGTGAAATGCTGGCCGGTGATCGCTTCGTTCGCGGCCATGAACGCGGCCGATACGAACAGCAGGACGGCAAGCATCCAGCGCAACGCGTCTTGCGCGATCCGCGATACCAGCCACAGCGCCAGCACCAGCGCGGCGAACAGGCAGAGATAGAGGACCAGTCCCATCGACAGCCCCAGCGATTGCACGCGCTCGGCAATCTGGGGCCAACCAATCGCCAGATACAGGATCAGCAACGCTTCCTTGATCGGCCAGTCGATCGAACGACGGACAGGGGGCAGGTTGGCGCGTGGCATCGCGAACCGGCATAGACGCAGGCGCTTTTCATCGGGTTAACCCCCTGGGCCCCGTTGCCCCGCTCGACCCAAGCGCACGCCCGTGCGATGAACCAACCCGCAAATTCGTGCGTTCGCTGTGCCGATATCCACGTCCATGAGATTTCAAAGGGGAAGGTGCATGATCAATCTTCGTTACGGGGCCGCTGCGTTCGTTCTGCTCGCCGCCTGCAATCAGGGCGGCAATGCCAATGCGGGCAATGTCAGCGACAATCCGGCGCAAGCGACCGCGCCTGCGGGCGAACGCCCCTTTACCGTCGCCAATGTCGCAGACCTCGACGCGCCCTGGGCAATGACCTTCCTCGCCGACGGGCGGATGCTGATTACCGAAAAGGCGGGACAGATGCTGCTGGTGTCCGCCGACGGGCAACAGCGCACGCAGATTTCGGGTATTCCCGCAGTCGATAGCGCCGGTCAGGGCGGCCTGATGGATGTCGCGCTGCATCCGCAGTTCGAGCAGAACGGCCTCGTCTATTTCAGCTATTCCGAAGCCGGACAGGGTGGCAAGGGCGTGGTGCTGGCGCGCGGGCGACTGGTCGAGGCCGACGGTCAGGCGCGGCTGGAACAGGTGTCGACGCTCTATCGCGCGACCCCCTATGTCGAGGGGAACGGCCATTATTCGGGGCAGATCGCGTTCGCGCCCGATGGCCAGTACCTGTTCTTCGCCATGGGGGAGCGCCAGAAATTCGATCCCGCGCAGGACAAGTCGGGCACGCTCGGCAAGATCGCGCGGCTGACGCTCGACGGCCGGCCCGCCCCCGGAAATCCGCTGGCGGCCCAGGGATTCCGCCCCGAAATCTGGTCCTATGGCCACCGCAACATTCTGGGGATGGCGTTCGATTCGGCAGGCAATTTCTGGCAGCAGGAAATGGGACCTAAGGCGGGCGACGAATTGAACCTGGTGCTGCCGGGCCGCAATTACGGCTATCCCCTGGTATCCGATGGCGATCATTATGACGGGCGCCCCATCCCGGATCATTCGACCCGCCCCGATCTGGAAGCCCCCAAGGTTTCATGGCCCGGCACCGCGATCTCGCCTGCCGGCCTCATGATCTATTCGGGCAAGCTGTGGCCGCAATGGCGCGGCGATATCTTTATCGGCGCGCTGTCGGGTCAGGCGCTGGTGCGCGTCGATATCAACGGCACCAACGCGGCCAAGGGCGATCAGTGGGATATGGGAACCCGCATCCGCGATGTCGCCGAAGCACCCGACGGGTCGATCTGGCTGCTCGAGGACGGTGGCCGCGGGGCGAACGGCAAGCTGATGAAACTGTCGCCGACGGGGTAACCGCTATTCCCCCAAACCGTTCGTGCTTCGATACGCGCCTTCGGCGCTACTCAGCACGAACGGTTTGGGGGTTGTTCCTATCTTCCTACCGCTTGAGTAGGTAATTCATTCGCGCCGATGCGATCGGTTTGGCGGGATCGTCCTGCCAGGCCACCGCCTCGACATTGGCGATCCGGCTGCCCAATCGCGTCACGGTCCCCTGCGCGCGGGTCGGCAATTCGCGACCGCCGCGCATGTAATCGACGGTGACGCCGATCGGCTTGCCGCGCGCATCCTCGTCACCCAGTGCGTGCCACAGCGCGACGATCGCCGCCATTTCCAGCAAGCCACCGATTGCGCCGCCGTGCAGGAAGCCGGGGCGCCCCAGCACGTCGCCCGAGAAGGGCATCACCAGCACCGGCGGCTGGCCGTCGTCCGAGTGCTCGACCGTCACCCCCAGAAATTCGGCATAGGGCGGCAGGCTCATGTCAGCGGCCCGGTGAACATGAAGGTCGCGGCGACCTGTGCCAGCGGATCGGCGGGGTCGCCGTCATGCGCGCTTCCGCGCACGAACGCGATGCTGCGCGTCAGGCGATAGCATTCGCCGCGTCCCGTCACCGTCTTTCCGGGCGTGGCGGGGCGCAGATAATCGATCCGCAGATCGAGCGTCGCTTGGGGCACGAACGCATTCTTCGCGATCCAGATCGACATGCCGCAGGCCATGTCCATCAGCGCCAGGATCGCGCCCGACGCCATGACTCCCGACGCCGGATCGCCGACCAGCTTGTCGGCATAGGGCAGGTCGAGTTCGATCCAGTCGCTGCCATGCGCGCGATACTGGATCGCGAGCGCGCCGACATGCCCGCCCAGCCGCGCCTTCAGGAGCCGTTCGGGATCGAACGTGCCGACAAAGGCGACTCCGGACGCGGGGGCCGACGCTGGCGCGGGGGATGTAGACGAGGTCATGCGGCTTTCGCGCCTACACGAAGCGCGGTCGCCGCGGCAATGCGCGCGAACATTACACGGTTGTAACTGAGCCTGGACGGCGCGCGCGTCTAGGCTTTCGCGACGCCGCCCATGCGGGCGCGAACAAGGGGAGCTTCGCTTATGCCGTTCAGCATCGACCTGTCCCGGATCGTCGAGTTGCCCACCCAGATCGCGACCAGCGGCGCGCTGCGCGTCGCCGAGATCGCGAGCGACGACATCTTCGAATATGTCATCGCCATCGCCACCATCATCTACGAGCTTCAGCCGAACAGCTGAGCGCGGCGATGCCCGCGGCGATCGGCGATGAGTTGCGGCGCGACCTGATCGCCGCGCGACCGCAGGCGGCGGCGGATTGGCGCGACTGGCGATGCTCGCCGCCGGTGCGGCGGATGCGCGACGGCTGGGCGAAGGTGCGATGCGCGGAGGATGCCGCGGCGCATGCGGAGGCAATGTTGTCCGACCCCGCATGGGTCGATGCGCTGTTCGCGTCGTGGTGCGGTGCTGCGGCGATGGCGCGCGGCGCCGGTTCGGGACGACTTCACACTTGCGAGCGCCGGTCGCTGTCGCGCGCTGCCGCCGATTGCGCTGGAGGATGGCGCGGTCATTCGCCTGGACGGCCGCACCGACGCGATGCTCATCACCGATGCGCAAACCGATGCGGTGACGCTGACCGCGACGATTCGGCTGGGCGCGGCGCCGGTGATGCGCGAATATGCCCGCGATGACGGTCGCCCGTTGCGCGCCGCCACGCTCGATGAAGGTGCGGCGCGCAGCCAGATGCTGCTGACCCTGCTGCGCGCCTCGGGCCGCCGCGATGCGGGCGCTGTATTCGATGCGGCAACGCGCGATCCGGCCTTTTTCGTGCGTTGGGATGCGATGCGGCAATGGCTGGCGATCGACGCCGATGCCGCCGAACCGCGGCTGTCGGAGATGGCGGCGGACGATGCCAATGCCGATATCCGCGCTGCCGCCGCGGCAACGCTTGCCCAGATAGCGCGGCTGCGCGGGGCGCGGGAAGCCGCCTGATGCCGCGCATCCTCGATCCCGGCGATGGCGGCGCAATCGGCCTCGACGATCTGTTCGCGATCCTCGACGACAGCGATATCGACGTGCGCGACGAGGATGCGTTCGCAGCACTCGGCCCGGCGCTCGCGCGGTTGGGGTGCAACCGGAATTTCCTCGCCGATCTGGCGATCCGCGAGCTGGTCGATCGCTGCGATGCGCAAGCCCGCGACAATGGCTATGGCGCGCAAGTCTTTCTGCTGCGCCCGCCCGATGGCCGCTTCGTCGTGCGCGCCAATTTCTGGCCGAGCGAAGGCGATCCCGGTTTCGGCGCGAGCGGCGCGGCGGCGTTCTTCTATGGCCTGCCACACGACCATAATTTCCCGTTCCTGACCTATGGCTATCTGGGGCCGGGCTATTGGAGCGAATATTACGAGGTCGATACCGACCGGCTGGAGGGGCGCGTCGGCGAGGATGCCGGGTTGCGCTTTGTCGAGCGCAGCCGGTTGGAGCCGCGCAAGCTGATGCTCTACCGGATGCGCCGCGACGTCCATTCGCAGGCGCCGCCCGACGCGTTTTCGGTATCGCTCAACATATTGGGGCATGATCCGGCGCAGCCCTGGACCGATCAATATCGCTATGATCTGAAGGCCGGGACGATCGACGGCATCCTGACGACCACACCGGGCGAGGCACTGCTGGCGATCGGCACGCGGTTCGGCGGCGGCAACGGGATCGACCTGGCCGCGCGGTTTGCCGCGGGCCACCGGTGTGAGCGGATGCGGCTGACCGCGATCGACGCGCTGTTCCGCGCCGAGCCGGACCTGGCGATGCCGCTGCTGGAGCGATTTGTGGATGATCCCTCGCCCCGCATCGCCGCCGCCGCGCGCGCAAGGCTGGCGCAATCCGATCCGAACCGGACCGATCGGTCGGCACGCCTTTACCGCCCGCGCTAGATGTCATGCGGGTGGGGAAGATCGTCGCAACCAATGTCCAGCTAGTCGGGCTCGAAGCCGCTGCGTCGGCGCGCGGGTTGCGGCTCGTGCCGTTCGCGGCCGCCGACTGGCAGGGCCTGGCGGCATTGTTCGTCGACTGGCGGATGCAGATCGGGCCGGCGCGCGAACTGGTCGACACGATCCGCGGTCGCGGCTGGCGCGGGCCGCTGGTGCTGCGTGCGATGGGCGGCAGCGCGATGGTGGCGCTTGCGCTCGACGCCGGTGCCGACGATGCGGTCGATGGCCGCGCCGGGCCGGAAGAGATCGCCGCGCGGCTTGCCGGGCTGACCCGCACGCCCGCCAGCCGGATCGGCGTCGGCGATCTCGTGATCGACCGCATCCAGCGCAGCGCCCAGCGCGCCGGTCGACCCATCGACTTGCTCCCGCGCGAATACGCGCTGCTCGTTCATCTCGCCGAACGCGCGGGCCAGGTCGTCAGCCGCCGCGCGCTGCTCGACGCCGTATGGGGGCTGCGCAGCGACCCCGGCACCAATGTCGTTCAGGTCCATGTCTCGCGCCTGCGCGCCAAGCTCGATCGCGGACAGCCCCAACCGATGCTGCTGAGCGAACGCGGAAAGGGCTATCGCCTCGCCCCTAGATGACGTTAGGCTCGCTGAAAATATCCAGGAGAGCGTGTGTGAGCGAAGACCGGGTCACGATCGAAATTACCGATGGCGTTGCCGATGTGCGCCTTAACCGCGCGGACAAGCTCAATGCCCTCGACCGCCCGATGTTCGACGGCATTGTCGCCGCGATCGACCGGCTGGCGGAAACGCCCGGCCTGCGCTGTGTGGTGCTGTCGGGCGCGGGTCGTGCGTTCTGCGCAGGCCTCGACATGGCAGCGATGGCGAGCGGGGGGTCGGGGATCGACCTTGACGACCGCCCCTGGGGAGACGCCAATATCGTGCAGCAAATGGCTTGGGGCTGGCGCACGCTGCCGGTGCCGGTGATCGCCGCGATCAAGGGCATCGCGTTCGGCGGCGGGTTTCAGATCATGTCGGGCGCCGATATCCGCATCGCCGCACCCGACACGCGCTTTGCGATCATGGAGATGAAATGGGGGCTGGTCCCCGACATGGCGGGCTTTGCGCTGTGGCGCTCCCTGGTGCGCGACGATGTGCTGCGCGAACTCACCTATACCGCGCGCGAATTCGATACCTCGAATGCCGCCGAATACGGCTTCGTGACCCATGTGAACGACGATCCGCACAGCCACGCGATGAGCCTGGCGCGCGAGATCGCCGAACGCTCCCCCGACGCGATCCGCGCGGCGAAGCGACTCGCCAATCTGGTCGCCGACAATGACGCGACGTCGATCCTGCTTGCTGAAAGCAGGGAACAGGCAGGCGTAATCCGCCAGCCCAATCAGGTCGAGGCGGTGATGGCCGGGATGGCGAAGCGCAAGGCAGTGTTCGCAGACTGAGCCTTTGGCCTGACCCGATTTTCGAAACTTGCTTACAGTGCTCAATTCTATAGTGGTTCGGGCGATACCCGATGCCGCAAAAGGATCGACTCATGCGTGAAGCCGCCATCGTCGCCACTGCCCGCACCGCCATCGGCAAGGCGTATCGCGGCGTATTCAACGCCACCGAAGCGCCGGTGCTCGGCGGCCATGTGATGAATGCGGTGGTGGAACGCGCCGGGATCGACCCGGCGCGCATCGACGATGTGTTCTGGGGGGTCGGCAACCAATGGGGTGCCACGGGCGCCAATGCCGGGCGGATGGCGATCTTTGCCGCCGGGCTGCCGCAGTCGATCCCGGCCTTCACGCTCGATCGCAAATGCGGATCGGGGCTGAACGCGGTGGCGCTTGCCGCGCGGTCGATCATCTGCGACGAAATCGACGTGGCGCTTGCCGGAGGACAGGAATCGATCAGCCTGACGGTGACCAGGGACGCGCCGCGCGCGCCGAGCCAGGCCGTGCTGGCGAACGAACCCGCTGCCTATATCCCGATGATCGAAACCGCCGAAATCGTCGCCGAACGCTACGGCATCAGCCGCGAGGCGCAGGATGCGTTCGGCGCGATGAGCCAGCAGCGCGCCGAGGCGGGTCTGGCCAACGGTGCCTTTGACGAGGAAATCGTCCCGATCACCGTGGAGAAGGCGCTGTTCGACAAGGCGGGCAACCGCACCGGGACCGAGACGGTGACCGTCACCCAGGACGAAGGCATCCGCGCGGGGACGACGGTCGAGGCGCTGGCGGCGCTCAAACCCGTCTGGAAGGACGGCCAGTTCGTGGCCGAGGGCCGCCACGTCACCGCGGGCAATGCCAGCCAATTGTCGGACGGCGCCTCCGCCCAGTTGCTGATGGACCGCAAGACCGCCGAGGCCGAGGGCAAGGATATTCTGGGGATCTATCGCGGGTTTCAGGTCGCAGGGTGCGCGCCCGACGAAATGGGCATCGGCCCGGTGTTCGCGGTGCCGAAATTGCTGGCGCGCGCGGGATTGTCGGTCGGCGATATCGGGCTGTGGGAAATCAACGAAGCCTTTGCCAGCCAGTGCCTCTATTGCCGCGACACGCTCGGCATCGACCCGGATAGGCTCAACGTCAACGGCGGCGCGATCGCGGTAGGACATCCGTTCGGCATGACCGGCACGCGGCTGGTCGGCCACGCGCTGATCGAAGGCCGCAAGCGCGGCGTGCGCTGGGTGGTGGTGTCGATGTGCACCGCGGGCGGCATGGGCGCGGCGGGGCTGTTCGAGATCGTTTGAGTCCCCCTTTCACCACCCGGAACAGATCCGGATGATGGCGTTAGCGATCAATCGGCAAAAGGATCGCGGACCAGGATCGTGTCCTCACGCTCGGGGCTGGTCGATACCAGCGCCACCGGGCACTGGATCAGTTCTTCGACGCGGCGGATATACTTGATCGCCTGGGCGGGCAGATCGGCCCAGCTGCGTGCGCCAGCAGTCGTTTCGGACCAACCGGGCATCGATTCATAGACCGGCTCGACTTCGGCTTGGTCCGCAGCGTGCGCGGGGAAATAGTCGAGCGTTTCGCCGCGCAGGCGATAGCCGGTGCAGATCTTCACCTCGTCGAAGCCGTCGAGCACGTCGATCTTGGTGAGCGCAATGCCGGTGATGCCGCCGACCGCGGCCGACTGACGCACCAGCACCGCATCAAACCAGCCGCAGCGCCGCTTGCGCCCCGTGACCGTGCCGAATTCATGGCCGCGCACGCCCAGCCGCTCGCCCGTCTCGTTGTCGAGTTCGCTCGGGAACGGTCCCGAGCCGACGCGCGTCGTATAGGCCTTGGCGATCCCGAGCACGAAGCCGACCGCGCCCGGTCCCAGCCCCGATCCGCCCGCGGCAGTGCCCGAAATCGTGTTCGACGAGGTGACGAAGGGATAGGTGCCGTGGTCGATGTCGAGCAGCACGCCCTGCGCGCCTTCGAACAGGATGCGGCGTCCGCGCGCGCGCTGTTCGTTCAGCATCTTCCACACTGGTGACGCGAATTGCAGCACGAATTCGGCGATCTCGCCCAGATCCGCGACCAGCCGCGCGCGGTCGATCGGCGGCTCCCCGAACCCCGCGCGCAGCGCATCGTGATGCGCGGTCAGACGATCGAGCTGCGCGCCCAACTGGTCGAGATGCGCCAGGTCGCACACCCGGATCGCGCGCCGGCCGACCTTGTCCTCATAGGCCGGACCGATGCCGCGCCGCGTCGTGCCGATCTTGCCGGCTCCGCTCGCATCCTCGCGCAGCGCGTCGAGGTCGCGGTGGAACGGCAGGATCAGCGTGCAATTGTCGGCGATGTGCAGCGTGTCGGGGGTGATGCTCACCCCTTGCGCCGACAGTTTCTCGACCTCTGCCTTGAGCGCCCAGGGATCGAGCACGACGCCATTGCCGATGACGCTGGGCGTGCCGCGCACGATGCCCGAGGGCAGCAGCGACAGCTTGTACACCGCATCGCCGACGACCAAAGTATGCCCGGCATTATGACCGCCCTGGAAGCGGACGACGACATCGGCGCGCTCGGCAAGCCAGTCGACGATCTTTCCCTTGCCCTCGTCGCCCCATTGGGCGCCGATCACTGCGACATTGGCCACCGCGTCATTCCTCGTGCGATTGGAAGCGCCCGCTCCCTAGGCGTTCGGGCGCATGGCGGCAAGGATCAGGCGCGGGCGGTCGTCGAATCGAGCGCATTGCGCACGCGCTGCGCCAAGGCATCGACGCCGAACGGCTTGGCGAGCACATCGCGTTCGATCAGCGTTGCATCGCCGTCGCGTCGGGCGATCGCGTCGCGGGTATAGCCGCTGGTGTAGAGCACGCGCAGGCCGTCGATCCGCTCCGCTGCATGATCGGCGAGTTCGCGGCCCGTCATCCCCGGCATGATGACGTCGGTGAACAACAGGTCGATGGACGCGCCGCGATCGATCAGGGACAGCGCCTCCGCGCCGTCGGCCGCCTCGATCACCCGATAGCCAAGATCGCGCAATGCTTCGGCCGAAAAGGTGCGGACGCGTTCCTCGTCCTCGACCAGCAGGATCGTTTCGCCGCCTCCGCGCGGGGCCGCGCGGCGATCCTCGCCAGCGTCGCCGACCGCGTCGGTCGCGTCGCGTGGCAGGATCAGGCGGACGGTGGTGCCCTGTCCTTCAACGGTGTCGATCGACACATGGCCGCCCGACTGGCGCACGAAGCCGAATACCTGGCTCAGCCCCAGGCCGGTGCCCTTGCCCACATCCTTGGTGGTGAAGAACGGTTCGAACGCGCGCTGGGCGACTTCTTGGGCCATGCCCTCGCCGGTGTCGCTGACCGACAGTTCGACATAGTCGCCCGGCGGCAGGCCCATGATCTGGGCGCCGTCGCGTTCGATGCTGCGATTGGCGGTGCGGATCGTCAACATGCCGCCGCGCGGCATGGCGTCGCGGGCGTTGACCGACAGGTTGATGATGCAGTTTTCGAGCTGGCTGGGATCGGCGCGCGCGCGCCAGCAATCGGGATCGAGCGCAGTCTCCACACGCACCCCTTCGCCCAGCGTGCGGGTCAACAGGTCGGTCATCCCGCGCAGCATGTGATTGGGGTCGATGCTGACGGGCGCAAGCGGCTGCTGCCGCGCGAACGACAACAGCCGCTGGGTCAGCGCGGCGGCGCGCTGCGCCCCGTCGCGCGCGGCATCGATATAGCGCGACAGATCGGCCTCGCCGCGCGCCATCCGCCGTTCGAGCAAGTCGAGCGCGCCCAGCACCACCGCAAGCATATTGTTGAAATCATGCGCGATCCCGCCGGTCAGCTGGCCGACCGCCTCCATCTTCTGCGCCTGACGCAACTGTTCTTCGGCGTCCATCAGCTGACGCGTGCGTTCCTCGACTGCCGCCTCCAGCTCGGCGCGGGATCGGGCCAGAACCTCGCGGGCATCGACGATTTCCTGGATGTCGGTGCAGGTGCCGAACCACCGCACGATGCGTCCGCCATCATCCCGCACCGGATGCGCGCGACCCATTACCCAGCGATAATCGCCACTGTGGTGGCGCAGGCGATATTCGATCTGATAGGGCTCGCCGGTCGTCAGCGAATGTGACCAGCGCGCCCAGGCGCGTTCCTGATCCTCCGGATGGAACATGTCGTTCCACCCTTTGCCATCGGTCGACCCGTGCGGCGTGCCGGTGAATTCGTACCAGCGGTCGTTGTAATAATCGTGATAGCCGTCGGGCCGGGTCGACCAGATCATCTGTTCGATCGAATTGACGATTCCGCGGAATTTGGCCTCGCTGTCGACCAGCGCGCCGACCGCCTCGACGCGTTCGACCGCATCCCAGCTGATTTCGGCGATCCCTTCGATGAAGGCGATTTCCTCGTTGGTCCAGTCGCGCGGCGCTGCCTGGCTGACATAAAGGCTGGCGACCCAGCGTCCGTGGCGAAGCAGCGGGACGCCGATCCCTGCTGGCGAAAGCCGCGCGAGCGGGGTGTCACCGTGCAGCGGATCGTTGGCGGCATCGCGAATGATGACCGTTTTGCCCAGCGCATATTGATCGCGCACCGCCCCGCCCAGCGTCCCCGCGGGGATCGTGCCGGTGATCGCCGGCAGCCGGTCGCTGGTCCAGCACGGCCCGAATTCCAGCGCGCGATCCTCGGCCACACGAAAGAATCCGACGCGGTCGAGCCCCAGCCGCTCGCCCAGCGCGCGCGATGTCGATTCCATGATGTCGTCGGCATTTTCGGCGACGCGCTGCTGTTCGGCGAGCGCATAGACGAACGCCTGCGCCTCGGTCGCGGCGCGCAGTTCCTCGGCGACCTCGCGCGCCATTTCCTCGGCCTGAACCCGTTCGGTGATGTCGAAAGCGACGCCCATGAACCGGGTTGGCTGCCCCCTCTCGTCGTGCGCGCATTGCCCGTGAGTCGATACCCACCGGACCGCGCCATCCGGCTGGACGATGCGATATTCATGCGCATAGGGCGCGGCGGTTTCGACCGCCCGGTCGATCGCCGCACCCAGCGCCTCGACATCGGATGGGTGGATCGAGGTCATGAAATCGCCGATCGGCACGCCGCGCGCGGCCTGTTCGGGATCGACGCCGTACAGCGTCGCAAAGCGCTGGTCCGCGACCACCAGATCGCGCTGCACGTCCCAGTCCCAGATGCCGATCCCGATCGAGCTGTGCAGCGCCAGTTCGAGCCGTTCTTCGGTCGCGCGCAACCGCTGTTCGGCAAGCGCGCGATCGGTGACGTCGGTCGCCTCGACGAAGATGTCGGTCACATTGCCGTTCGGATCCTTGATCGGCTGATAGATGAAATCGACCAGCCGTTCCTCGATCACCCCGTCGCCGCCGCGCGCGATCGCGACCGGGACGGCCCAGCCGCGATGCGCCTCTCCGCGCTCGTACACGTCGTCCAGCAACGCGACGAAACCCTGGTTCACCACTTCGGGAAGCGCATCGGCGACCGACCGGCCCAGCACGTCGCGGCGGCCTACCAGATCGAGATAGGCGTCGTTGGCGAATTCGAACACATGGTCGCGCCCGTGAAGCAGCGCGACCGCGCCGGGCGCCTGTTCGAACAGGTCTCGCAGCCGCGCCACCTCGGCCAGCCGCGCCCTTTCGGCCATCACCGTGCGAGTGGTTTCATTTCCCTGGTTGAGGATGCCTACCACCGCGCCATATTCGTCGCGGATCGGCGTGAAACTATAGTTCCAATAGGTTTCCTGGATACGCCCGTCGCGAAACATGTCGAGCCGCTGATCATAGGCGGCGAAGCCTTCTCCGGTCCGCATGACCTGTTCGAATTGCGGGCCGACCACATCCCAGATTTCGGGAAATACGTCCTCGCCCCGCTGGCCCAGCGCCCAGGGGTGGCGCTCTGCCGGGATGTGTGCCCAGGCGTCGTTGTAGAACAGGCGCAGTTCCGGCCCCCAGTAGATCGCCGTGGGGAAGCTCGATCCCATGCAGATATTGAGCGCGAAACGCAGCGGCTGCGGCCAGTCGCTCGGCATGCCGACCGGGTTTCCCGACCAGTCATGGTCGCGGATCATCCGACCCATCTCGCCACCGGAATCCAGAAAATTGAGCGCCGAGAACATATTGGCGTTCGTTGCTCCCCCAATCGCCACTGTCAATCGCGCAGATAACCGCCAGCCGCTCGACAAGTTGCGTTGTCCCACTATGTCTGGGGTCAATCAAGGGAGACACCATGAAACTCGCCAGCCTAAAGCACGGACGCGACGGCAAGCTCGTCGTCGTATCGACCGACCTCGCCTGGTATGCCGATGCCAGCCATATCGCGCCGACGCTGCAAGCCGCGCTCGATAATTGGGACGCGGTCGAGGCCGATCTGCGCAACCTCGCCACCGATCTCGACCATGAGGCGATTCCGCGCGAACGTTTCCACGAACGCGACGCCGCAGCGCCCCTGCCGCGCGCCTATCAATGGGCGGACGGCTCGGCCTATGTGAACCATGTCGCACTGGTGCGACAGGCACGCGGCGCGGAAATGCCCGAAACCTTCTGGCACGATCCGCTGATGTATCAGGGCGGCAGCGACGGTTTCCTGGGTCCGCGCGACGACATTCCGCTCAGGGACGAGGCCTGGGGCTGCGATCTCGAAGCCGAAGTGGTGGTCGTAACCGACGACGTGCCAATGGGCGCGAGCCGTGACGAGGCGCTGGCCGCCGTGCGTCTGGTCGGCCTGACCAATGACGTTTCGTTACGCAACCTGATCCCCGGCGAACTCGCCAAGGGCTTCGGCTTTTTCCAGTCGAAGCCCGCGAGCGCCTTTTCGCCGGTGTTCGTCACCCCCGATGCACTCGGCGACTGGTGGCGGGACGGCAAGCTGCACAGGAGGCTGATGGTCGAGTTGAACGGCCAGCCCTTCGGCAAGGCGGATGCGGCCGAGGACATGACCTTCGACTTCGGCACCCTGGTCGCGCATGCGGCGAAGACGCGCACGCTGGGCGCGGGGACGATCGTGGGATCGGGCACGGTGTCGAACCGCGACGCCGATGGCGGGCCGGGCAAACCGGTCGCGGATGGCGGCGTCGGCTATAGCTGCATCGCCGAGATCCGCACGATCGAGACGATCAAGGACGGCAAGCCGTCGACACCCTTCCTAAAAGCAGGCGACACCGTCCGCATCTGGGCCGAGGACGACAGGCATCACCCGATCTTCGGAGTCATCGAACAGAGCGTGGTTGCCGCTTGACCCAGCCCACCACTCAACGTTGCGGTCTGGTCGCCGTCGTCGGCGCGCCCAATGCGGGCAAATCGACGCTGGTTAACGCGCTGGTCGGGCAGAAGGTCGCGATCGTCAGCCCCAAGGCGCAGACGACGCGCACCCGGCTGATGGGTATCGCGATCGAAGGCGATACCCAGCTTCTTCTCGTCGATACGCCGGGGATTTTCGAACCCAACCGGCGGCTCGACCGCGCGATGGTCGCCGCCGCCTGGGAAGGCGCGCGGGGATCGGACGCCATCGCGTTGGTGGTCGATGCCAAGGGCGGCTTGCCCGAAAAGGTCCGCACCATTGCCGAGCATATCGCCGAGCGGAAGGAACCCCGCTTCCTGATCCTCAACAAGGTCGATATCGCCGACAAACCGCGGCTGCTGCGCCACGCCGAGCAACTGAACGCGCACGTGCCGTTCGACGAAACCTTTTTCGTATCGGCAACCACGGGAGACGGCGTGCCCGAGCTGAAAGCGGCGCTGGCGGCGCGGATGCCCGAGGGGCCGTGGCATTTCCCCGAGGATCAGGTGTCGGACGCAACCGACCGGATGCTCGCGGCAGAGGTCACGCGCGAGCAGCTATACCACCAGCTCCATGCCGAACTCCCCTATGCCGCCGCCGTCACCACCGAACAGTACAAGGAACGCGAAGACGGCTCGGTCGAGATCCACCAGCAGATCCTGGTCGAACGCGACACCCAGCGCGCGATCGTGCTGGGCAAGGGCGGCCAGCGGTTGAAGGAAATCGGCAGCAAGGCCCGCGCCGACCTGGCCGCGATCATGGGGGTGCGCGTGCATCTGTACCTGCACGTCAAGGTTTCGCCCAAATGGCAGGAGGACAAGAGCCTCTACCGCGACATCGGGCTGGATTGGGTGGAGTGAGGCGAAGGCTTGTCGCGCGGTCCGCCTCAACCGCTGCCATTGTCCAGTTCGGCGATGATCCGCTTTACTTCCTGGCTGCGACCGCGCGGCAGGATCAATATGTCGTTGCCGTTGGCGACCACGATCAGGTCGCTGACCCCGACCATCGCGATCCGCGCATGATCGGTGCGCACCAGGCAATTGCTCGAATCGAGCGCGGTGACGTCGCCCGACAGCGCATTGCCGCCTTCGTCATGCGCGCTGATCGCATGGAGCGCGTCCCAACTGCCGACGTCGCTCCATCCCATAGACACGGGCACGACGGCAACGCGGCTCGCCTTTTCCATCACCGCATAGTCGATCGATTCGGATGGCGACGCGGCAAAGGCGTCTGCGGCGGGGAGGATGTGGCGGCCATCGCGCGTCGCGCCATCCATCGCCGCGGTCGCCGCCGCCAGAATGCCGGGGGCGTGTTCGCCCAGCGCTTTCAGAAACGCATCGGCGCGGAACAGGAAGATGCCCCCGTTCCAGGCATGGTCGCCCGATGCGATCATCGCTTCGGCGGCTTCGCGCGGCGGCTTTTCGACGAAGCGCGCGACCTTGTGGACCCCGTCGCCGACCCGTTCGCCGATATGGAGATAGCCATAGCCGGTCTCCGGCGCGTCGGGCGCGATGCCGAACGTCACCAGCCAACCGTCGCGCACCTGGGGCAGCGCCAGATCGACCGCACGCTGGAATGCCGCCTGGTCGGCGATGACATGGTCGGACGGCATCACCAGCAGCGGCGCGTCGCCTCCGCCCGCCGCCAGTGCCGCCAGTGCGATTGCGGGCGCGGTGTTGCGCGCGGCGGGTTCGAGCACCAGGCAGGCGTCGTCGACACCGACCGCGTTCAGCTGCGCGCCGATCGCGTCGGCGTGACGCGCGCTCGCCACGACGATCGGCGCGGCGTATCGCCCCCCGCCCCGCACGCGGTCGGCAGTCATCTGGAGCATCGTCTGGTCGCCGGTCAGCGCCAGCATCTGTTTGGGCGTGTCGGGTCGCGACATCGGCCATAGCCGCGTTCCCGCGCCGCCGGACAGGATCACGGGGACAATCGGCGTATCGACGCGCATGTTGAGTAAACTCCCTCTGGCGCCACGATAATCGCTGGCGCGCCGGCGTCAAACGATGCGGAGGCCGATCGGTTCGATGCGCGCATTCAGAGAATCTTTGTCAATTATTGCGACACCGTGACCTGTCGGCGGGATTTACACCGCATTCGGACAAGCGCGCGCGATGATCAGGCTGTTCAAACACTATATTCCCAATGCCGTGCTGCTGCTCGGCCTGCTGGATTTCGTCCTGCTGCTGCTCGCGGCTGAGGCCGGATGGCTGATCCGCGCGGATCAGATCGGGATGCTGGTCGAACCCGTCCACACGCGCATTCCCCAGATGCTGAGCTTCGCCGCCAGCCTGATGCTGGCGATGATCGCGGTCGGGGTTTACGGCGCGCAGGCGACGCAATCGATCCGCTTTGCCGCCGCGCGGCTGATCGTCGCGATCTCCTTGGGCGTGATCTTCCTCGCGCTGATCTTCTTTCTGGTGCCCGCGCTCACCTTCTGGCGGTCGAACCTGTTCTACGCGATGCTGGTGGCGATGGGCTTGCTCATCGGCCTGCGCATCCTGCTCGGCAAGACATTGGGCGGGCAGGCGTTCAAGCGGCGCATCGTCGTGCTCGGCGCTGGCGCGCGCGCGCAGCGGCTGAAAGCGCTGGCGCAGCGGCCCGGTGCGGGGTTCGTCGTCGTCGGATACGTCTCGATGAGCGAGGCGAACCGCGTCATTCCCGAGGCGATCGCGCGCGACGCGATCTACAATCTTGCCGATCACGTCGTCCTGCTCAACGCGTCCGAGGTCGTGCTCGCGCTTGAAGAGCGCCGCAACGCATTGCCTCTGAAAGACCTGTTGCGCATCAAGACCACCGGTGTGCATGTCAACGAGATCTCGACCTTTCTGGAGCGCGAGACGGGCCGCGTCGATCTCGACAGCGTCAACCCCAGCTGGCTGATCTTTTCCGACGGTTTCTCGTCGGGCCGGATGTTTTCGAGCGCGTTCAAGCGGCTGTTCGACATTGCCGCCAGCCTGATCCTGCTGATCCTGACGCTGCCGCTGATCGGAATTGCGGCGGTCGCGGTCAAACTGGACAGCAAGGGACCGGCTTTCTACCGCCAGCGCCGCGTCGGCCTCTACAACCAGGGCTTCGACATCATCAAATTGCGCTCGATGCGCAGCGATGCAGAGATCGCGGGAACGGCGGTCTGGGCGGAGAAGAACGATCCGCGCGTGACGCGCGTCGGCCGCATCATCCGCAAGATCCGCGTCGACGAACTCCCGCAATGCTGGAGCGTGCTGAAAGGCGAGATGAGCTTCGTCGGTCCGCGCCCCGAACGCCCGCAATTCGTCGAGGATCTGGAGGGCCAGCTCCCTTATTATGCCGAGCGTCACATGGTGAAGCCGGGGATCACCGGCTGGGCACAGATCAACTATCCGTACGGTGCGTCGATCGAGGACAGCCGCCAGAAGCTCGAATACGACCTTTATTACGCCAAGAATTATTCGCCCTTTCTCGACCTGTTGATCCTGCTCCAGACCATCCGCGTCGTGCTCTGGCCCGAAGGCGCGCGCTGAGGTGAGCGCTTCGGCGGGAATCGTCATCTGGGGCCATGCGCTCACCGCCTTGCTGTTCGGCGCGCTTGGCGTGTGGACGCTCCGGCTCGAAGCCAAGCGGATGCCGCGCATCCCGTTCGCCATTGCACTGATCGCGACTGCGCTCTGGGCGCTGTCGGTCGCGGGGATCGGCGAGGCGGCGCCCGGCGTCGATCTGGCGCAGGGCGTGCGCGACCTGGCGTGGCTGGGCGTGTTGTTGCTGCTCCACCGGACGCTTCGCCCCGAAAACGGCTTTGCGCCGATCGGCAGCGTCTATGCGGTGGTGGCGCTGGTCCATATCACGACGATGGTTCTGCGGCTGCTGGCGCGCGTGTCCGAACAGGCGGCGGTGGCCGACGCGATCGGTCAGGCCGCGCTGATGCTGGCGATGACGACCGCGATCGCCGGGCTGTGGCTGGTCCAGGGATTGATGAACGGCGCGGGCGGGCGAACGCGCTGGGCGATCGCGCTGGCCCCGGCGGCGCTGTGGACGCTCGATCTGATCGCGCTGGTCGCCGACTATGCGGCCAGCGATCCGGGTTGGGCTTACGGATTGCGCGGCATGGCGTTGGGGCTGGTCGGCGCGGTGCTCGCGATTGGGCTGCACCGGGCGGACCAGTGGAACCTGCGCGTGTCGCGGATGGTGGCGCTGCAATCGCTGTCGTTCGTCGCCGCCGGGCTCTACCTCGTCTTCGTCGCGGGCGGCGCGGCCGCCATCGCGCATCTGGGCGGCAGCCGCGCGGTGCAGACCGTGTTTATCTTTGCCGCGACCACCACCGCGCTCGCCGCGCTGTCCAGCCCGCACCTGCGCGCATGGCTTCGGGTCAAGCTCGCCAAGCATTTCTATCGCCACCGCTATGACTACCGCGCCGAATGGATCCGCTTCACCGACACGCTCGGCAGCAGCGACGCCAGTCTGCAAGGCCGCATCGTCAAGGCGGTTGCCGACCTGACCGAATCGCCCGGCGGGCTGTTGATGGTGCCGGGCGGCGCGGGGCTGGAAATCGCCGCGGCGTGGCGCTGGGAAGGCGCGGGGGTGCACCCTGGTGACGGCGCCGACGCGCTGCTCGCGCATCTGGCGGCGACGCGCCGGGTGATCGAACTGGATGCGGTGCGCGGGGACAAGGCCGATGCCGTCGATGCGGCGGCGGTGCCCGACTGGCTGCTGGGCGCGGACGATGGCTGGGTGATCGTGCCCTTGCCGCATGGAGAGCGGCTGGCGGGGATCGTCCTGCTGGCCCGTCCGCCGATTGAACGACCACTCGACTGGGAGGATTTCGACCTGCTCAAGATTGCGGGGCGGCAGGTCGCGTCGCATCTGGCGGAGAACCGCGCGCAGGAAGCCTTGGCAGAGGCGCAGCGCTTCGACGAATTCAACCGCCGCTTCGCCTTCATCCTGCACGACATCAAGAATCTGGTCAGCCAGTTGAGCCTGGTCGCGCGCAACGCCGAACGCCACGCCGACAATCCCGAATTTCGCGCCGACATGGTGGCGACGCTGAACGAATCGGCAGGGCGGATGAACGCGCTGCTCGCCAAATTGTCGCAGCATCATCAGGCAAAGGGCGAACCGATGGTGACCGTCGCGCTCTATCCGCTTGCCGAACGGATCGCCGCGCAGCGCAAGGGGCAGCACCCGGTGACGCTGTCGGGCGACGCGAGCGCGACCGCGACCGGAGACCCCGCGCGGATCGAACAGATCCTGTCGCACCTCATCCAGAACGCGATCGACGCCAGCCCGGCGAACGAGGCGATCCTGTTGCGCGTCGGCGAGGACGGCGCGGCGGTGACGGTCGACGTGGTCGATCGCGGCGCGGGCATGTCGGCGAGCTTCGTCCGCGACCGCCTGTTCAAACCGTTCGATTCGACCAAGCCCGGCGGGTTCGGAATCGGCGCGTTCGAGGCGCGCCAGCTCGCCGCGACGATGCACGGTCGGCTCGACGTGCATAGCCGCGAAGGGGAGGGGACGCGGTTTCGCCTGACCCTCCCGCGTGCCTACACCGATCGAATGGAAGATGCCGCATGACCGCGCCGCGCCCCAAATTGCTGGTCGTCGAGGATGACGCCGGGCTTCAGCGTCAGTTGCGCTGGGCCTATGAGGATTACGAGATCATCGCCGCGACCGACCGCGAACAGGCGATCGCCGCGTTGCGTGCGGAGGAGCCGCCGGTGGTCACGCTCGATCTGGGCCTGCCCCCCGATCCCGACGGTACGACCGAAGGATTCGCGACGCTGGAGGCGATCCTGTCGCTTGCGCCCGCGACCAAGGTGATCGTCGCGTCGGGGCATGGCGAGGCGCAGAGCCCGGTGCGCGCAATCGCGGCCGGTGCGTGGGACTTTTATCAGAAGCCGATCGATATCGATGCGCTGGGCGGGATCGTCGCGCGCGCTTTCCATGTCGCGTCGCTGGAGGCGGAGATTCGCCGTCTCGCCGCGCGTGGCGAGGGCGAAGTCGCGCTCGGCGGCCTCATCACCGCCGCACCCGAAATGCTGAAGGTCACGCGGACGATCGAACGCGTCGCCCAGGCCGATGTCAGCGTGCTGCTGCTCGGCGCCAGCGGCACCGGCAAGGAAGTGCTGGCGCGCGGGCTGCACGACATTTCCCCGCGCAAATCGGGGCAGTTCGTCGCGATCAACTGTGCCGCCATCCCCGAAACCCTGCTCGAAAGCGAATTGTTCGGCCATGAAAAGGGCGCGTTCACGGGGGCGGTAAAGACCACGCCGGGCAAGATCGAGCAGGCGCAGGGCGGCACCCTGTTCCTCGACGAAATCGGCGACGTGCCGTTGGCGCTTCAGGTCAAGCTGCTGCGGTTCCTGCAGGAACGCGTCATCGAGCGCATCGGCGGGCGCGCTCCGATAGCGGTCGATACCCGCATCGTGTGCGCCACGCATCAGGATCTGGAAGCGATGGTCGCCGACGGGCGATTCCGCGAAGACCTCTATTACCGGATCGCCGAGATCGTCGTGCGGATTCCTTCGCTCGCCGAGCGCACCGGCGACGCGGCGCTGCTCGCGCGGCATTTTCTGCGCACCCATGCCAAGGCGATGAACCCGGCGGTCAAGGGCTTCGCCCCCGATGCACTCGCCGCGATCGACGGATGGGGCTGGCCCGGCAATGTCCGCGAACTCGAAAACCGGGTGAAGCGCGCGGTCATCATGGCCGATGCGAAGCTGGTCGGTGCCGCCGACCTCGACCTGACACCCCCCGGCGATGCCGAACCACTGCCGATCAATCTGAAAGCCGCGCGCGAGGCCACCGACCGCCGCGTTATCACCCGTGCGCTGGCGCGTGCCGAAGGCAATATCTCCAGCACCGCTCGGTTGCTGGGGATCAGCCGCCCGACCCTCTACGATCTGATGAAAAGCTATGACTTACAGCCGTAAATTAGCCGGCCTGTCGCTTATTGCGGCCATCGGCGCTGTCGCGATCGCCCCCGTCCGTGCCGACGATCAGTCGGGCAAGACCGAAGTCGCGCGAGCGCTGGCACTGCTTGAAGCGGGTAACGCTACGTCCGCGCGCGATGCGGCGGTGGCCGCGGTGCGGGCCGCGCCGCGCTGGGGGTTGGCGCATGCGGTCCATGCCCGCACGCTGGTTGCGCTGGAGGATGGCGTCGGGGCCGAAGCCGCGCTCGGCCGGGCGTTCGAGGCGGGATTCGAACGATCGCGCGCGCAGGCGCTGCTCGGTGAGGCACAGTTGCTGCGCGGCGCGCCCGACCGTGCCGTCTCGACGCTGGCGAGCGCGCCGCGCGCCCATGCCGCCTATGCCGCGCGGATTCGCGGGCGCGCTTATGCCGCGATGGGGCGGGGCGGCGATGCCGCGGCGGCCTTTGCCGAATCGCGGCGTCTGAACCCCGCCAATGCGCGGCTGTGGAGCGACATCGCACGCCACAATCATGCCAATGGCGATATCGGCAATGCGATTCGCGCGGCGGAACGCGCGGTCGAGCTTGATCCGCGCCAGCCCGACACGCTGCGCATCCGCGCGCTGCTGGTGCGCGAGCAGTTCGGGCTGGTCGCGGCGCTGCCTTGGTTCGAACGCGCCCTGGCCCGCGATCCGCAGCACCATGATACGCTGATCGACTATGCCGCGACGTTGGGCGATGCCGGGCGCACGGTCGAGATGCTTGATGCCGTCCGCCGCGCGATGCGGGTGCGCGGGGGCAGTCCGCAGGGCTATTATCTTCAGGCCGTGCTCGCCGCGCGCGCGGGCGATGCCGCCACCGCGCGCAGCATTCTCGCCAGGGCCGGGTCGAGCATCGATTCGGTGCCTGCGGCGCTGATGCTGGCGGGCACGCTCGACATCGAAGCCGGGGGCTATGGCCAGGCGATCGAAAAGCTCCGCCCGCTCGTCGCGCGCCAGCCGAACAATGCGACCGCACGCCGCCTGCTTGCCACCGCCTATCTGCGGGCCGATGCCTCACGCAACGCGATCCAGTTGCTGGCGCCGATCGTTGATCGCGCCGATGCCGACAGCGAATCGCTGCTGCTCGCCGCGCGCGGCTACGAACGCATCGGCGACCGGCTGCGCGCGGCACAGCTGAGCGACCGGGCCGCCGCGCCCTTTCGCCAGCCGACCACCGGCTATGGCGAGGGCGGCATGGTGTCGGTGCTGATGGCTCAGGCGGATGCGCGGCCCGGCAATCCCGGTGCCGCCGTGGCGCTGGTGCGCGGGCTGATCGCCAGCGGCGACCGGGCAGGGGCGCTGGCGCGCGCCCAATCGCTGGTTGCCCGCAATCCCGGCGTGCCCGAGGCGCATCTGGTGGTCGGCGATGTGCAGATGCTGGGCGGCAATGTAGAGGGTGCGCGCGCCGCCTATGCCACCGCCGCCTCGCTTCGGTTCGACGAGCCGACCATGCTGCGGCTGGTCGAGGCGCAGGAGCAATCGGGTCGCGCTGCCGATGCCGCGCAGACGCTCGCGCTGTTCCTGTCGCAGAACCCGATCAATGTCGCTGCGCTGCGGTTGGGCGCGAAATGGCAATTGGCGAGCGGCGAATATGACGCCGCGATCGACGCGCTTGAGGAAGTCCGCTTCCGCACCGGCAATCGCGACGCGGCACTGCTTGCCGAACTGGCAATGGCCTATACCGGCGGGGAGGATACCGACACCGCGGGCGTCTATGCCCGCGCGGCATACGCGCTGGCGCCGGGCAATCCGGCGGTGGCCGACGCCTATGGGTGGACGCTGTCGAAGGCGGGCGAGCCGCGTGCGGCGCTCGCATTGCTGGCGAAGGCAGCGGCGCTTGCGCCCGATCATGCCGTGATCCGCTGGCATCTGGCACAAGCCTATGCCGCCACCGGCAACACCCGCGCGGCAAGCCTGCACGCCCGCGCGGCGCTGCGCGATCCGAGCTTCACCGAACGCCAAGAGGCCGAGGCTCTGGCGAGGGGGTGAATGCCCCTTCCCCGTTCGTTTCGAGCGAAGTCGAGAAACGTGGCTGAAAGCCAAGGTCACGTTTCTCGACTTCGCTCGAAACGAACGGAGGTTATAAGCACCTTATGACCGACGCGCTCGACCGTATCGCCGCTGCCCTCGAACGGCTCAGCCCGCCCCGGCCGCAATGCGCCGATCCGCGCGCGCACCCGGCCTGTCTATGGGACGGCGAGGTCCTGACCGCGCTCACCCGCGTCGCCGCGCGGCCACTCGACGCGCTGATCGGCATCGACGCGCAGAAATCGGTGTTCGTCGCCAATCTCCGGCGGCTGTCGGACGGTCATGCCGCGCAGGACGTGCTGCTGTGGGGCGCGCGCGGCACCGGCAAGTCGGCGCTGGTCGCATCCGCGATCGCGCATGTGCAAGCCGCAGGCGGCGCGATCGGCCTGATTGAGGTGGCGAGCGATCGACTGAACAGCCTGCCGCGGCTGTTCGACATCATCGCCGCGACCGAGCGCCCCTTCGCGATCTTCATCGACGATCTGGGGTTCGATGCGCCGGGCGACGCGCGGGCGCTCAGGTCGCTGCTCGAAGGCGGCGCGCAGGCGCGGCCCGCCAATGCACGGCTGATCGTCACCGCCAATCGCCGCCATCTGGTGCCGCGTGAGTTCGCGGACGACCCGAACGCGATCAACCCGCGCGACGCGCAGGACGATGCGCTGGCGCTCGCCGACCGGTTCGGGCTGAGCCTGGGCTTCCACGCGATCGACCAGGATCATTATCTGAACATCGTGCGCGGCTATGCCGATGCGTACGGCCTGAGCTTCGATCCCGCAGAGGCGATCAACTGGGCAACCCGGCGCGGCAGCCGCTCGGGGCGGATCGCCTGGCATTATGTCGTCGATCTGGCGGGCCGTGCGGGCAAGGCGATCGGCTGACGCGCAACCCTCGACCGGGATGCGCGTTCGCCTGACGAACGTCCAACCCGGAGAGCCAATCCATGAAACTCTATTATTCGCCCGGCGCGTGCAGCCTTGCCGATCACATCGCGCTGCACGAGGCCGGGCTGTCTTTCGATCATGAAAAGGTCGATCTGAAAGCCAAGACCACGGAAAGCGGCGGCGATTTCACCGAGATCAATCCCAAGGGCTATGTCCCCGCACTGGAAGTCGCCGACGGCGTCGTGCTGACCGAGAATATCGCGATCCTCGACTGGATTGCCGACCAGAAGGCGAACCTTGCGCCCGCGGGCGACATGGGGCGCTACTGGCTGCTCGAAATGCTCGCCTTCATCTCGACCGAGATTCACAAGAGCTTCAAGCCGTTTTTCGCCGGCGGCAGCGACGACGACAAGGCAAGGGCCAAGGCGGCGATCGAGGGCCGCTTCGATCTGGTCGTCGACATGATGGAGGGCGATTACCTGTTCGGCGATTCGGTGTCGGTGGCCGACGCCTATCTGTTCGTCATGCTGCTCTGGGCGGGCAAGATGGGCGTGGAGGTGCCCGACGAGCTTGCGGCCTTCCGCGACCGGATGATGGTGCGCGATGCGGTGAAGACCGCGATGAAGCATGAGGGGCTAAGCTGAAGCGACCCCCACCTCGT
The DNA here is from genome assembly GCA_023418595.1 of Pseudomonadota bacterium. Lineage (GTDB taxonomy): Bacteria > Pseudomonadota > Alphaproteobacteria > Sphingomonadales > Sphingomonadaceae > Sphingomonas. The sequence continues at coordinate 61,007 of JAEZZI010000022.1, read as the reverse complement.
TCGTGCTGAGCAGCGCCGCAGCACGAACGGGGGTTATCCCAAAGCCTCGACCTTTTCGGCCAGGTCGAGCCAGCGCATCTCGGCTGCGTCCCTTTCCTCGCGCGCCTTTTCGATTTCGCGGGTCAGCGTCTGGAACCGGCCCGGATCGCGCGTGTAAAGGTCGGGATCGGCCAATGCGGCTTCGTCGCGTGCGATGGCCGCCTCGATCTCCTCGATCCGCTTGGGCAGCAGGTCGTAGTCGCGCTGGTCCTTGTAGCTGAGCTTGGCGGTTTTCGGCTTCGGTGCTTCGGTCGCGGGCGCGGGCTTTTCGACCTTCTTCGCGGCGGGCGGCTTTCGCTTGGCTTCCCAGTCGGCATAGCCGCCGACGATGACGTCCACCGTGCCGCTGCCATCGAGCCCCAGCGTCATCGTCACCGTGCGGTCGAGAAAGTCGCGGTCGTGGCTGACGATCAGCACCGTGCCGTCATAATCCGAGATCACTTCCTGAAGCAGGTCCAGCGTCTCCAGATCGAGGTCGTTGGTCGGCTCGTCGAGCACCAGCAGGTTCGACGGTCGGGCAAACTCCCTCGCGAGCAGCAACCGCGAGCGTTCGCCGCCCGACAATGTCCCGACCTTGGCGTCGATCAGCTTGGGTTCGAACAGGAACTCCTTCAGGTAACCGTGGACATGCTTGGGTGACCCCAGCACGTCGATCCACTCGCCGCCATCGGCCAGCACCTCGCGCACCGTCTTTTCCGGCTCCATCCGGCTGCGCTGCTGGTCGATGATGACCGCATCGAGCGTCTTGGCGAGCCGGATGCTGCCCGAATCGGGCTGAATCTTGCCGGTCAGCAGTTTGAGCAGGGTCGATTTGCCGGCGCCGTTCGCGCCGACGATGCCGATCCGGTCGCCCCGCGCGACGCGGAACGTCAGGTCGCGGATGATCGTGCGGTCGCCATAGCCCTTGGTGACGTTCTTCACATCGACCACGATCTTGGTCTTGGCGTCGTCGGTTGCCGTCGTCAGGTTCGCCGCGCCCTGCGGTCCCTGCATCGCCGCGCGTTCGGCGCGCATTTCCAGCAGCTTGCTCAGCCGACCCATGTTGCGCCGCCGCCGCCCGGTGACCCCGCGCTGGAGCCAGTGCTCCTCCAGCTTCAGCCGGGCGTCGAGGCGCTGCGCGGCGCGTTCCTCGTCGGCATAGACCTGTTCGGTCCACGCCTCGAACCCGCCAAAGCCGATTTCGGCGCGCCGCATCGACCCGCGGTCGAGCCACAAGGTCTGACGCGTCAGCCGCGTCAGAAAGGTACGGTCATGGCTGATGACGACGAACGCACCGCGAAAGCGGTTCAGCCATTCTTCCAGCCATTCGATGGCATGGATGTCGAGGTGATTGGTCGGCTCGTCGAGCAGCAGCACGTCCGGGTTCTGCGCCAGCGCGCGGGCGATTGCCGCCCGCCTGCGCTCGCCGCCGCTCGCGGTCGCCGCCTCGCGACCCAGATCGATGCCCAGCTGGTCGGCGATCGCTTCGGCTTCGTGCGCGACGGGCGCGTCGTCGCCGCTCATGACGTAATCGCGAAGCGTCGCGAAGCCGATCATGCGCGGTTCCTGTTCGAGGATGATGACGCGCGTGCCGGGCACGATCAACCGGCGACCCTCGTCGGCCTCAATGACCCCGGCGAGCAGTTTCAGGAACGTCGTCTTGCCCGCGCCGTTGCGGCCGATCAGCGCCAGGCGGTCGCGACTGCCCACATGCACGTCGAGCCCGCGGAACAACCAGCCCGAACCCTGGACAAGCCCAAGGCCATCGAAACTCAATATCGGTGCAGCCATAGGCGCGGCAGTTAGAGGATTGTGCGGCGCGGCACCAGTGCGGTCGTATTTGCCCCGCCGTGCTCCCGCGCAGGCGGGAGCACAGGGCCATGACGGTCACGCTCGTTACCCTGGACTTCCGCCTGCGCGGGAGCCCGATTGGGTTACGCGTGGCTGACGCGGCCATTCACAGGCTGTTCAACGCGCCAAGCCTATGCCAAATCGCATGAAGATGTTGGTTTCCTCGTTTCTGGCCGCCGGTCTGATCGCGTCCTCTGTTGCGCTGCCCGCGCAGGCCGATGGTCAGTCGCGCCCGCGTTCGGACCAGGATGCCGCACTGGAAGCGCGGATGCAGGGGCGAATCCTGCCCGTGCGCGAAATCGAACGCCGCGTCGTGCCCCAGATGCGCGGCAGCCAGTATCTGGGCTTCGACTTCGATGCGGGAACCCGCGTCTATACGCTAAAGTTTATGCGCGACGGCAACGTCGTCTGGGTCCATGTCGATGGCGCCAGCGGTCGCGTCGTCGGGCGCAGCGGCAACTGAGCCCCAGCGCCGCCGACCAACGAGGGGAAGATTTCATGCGCGTTCTGATCGTCGAGGACGAACCCAATCTCCGCCAGCAATTGCAGGCGACGCTGGAGGGCGCGGGCTATGCCGTCGATACCGCGTCGGACGGCGAGGAAGGGCATTTCCTGGGGTCGACCGAAACCTATGACGCCATCGTGCTCGATCTGGGCCTGCCCGAAATCGACGGGCTGACCGTGCTCGACCGCTGGCGCAAGGAAGGGCGCACCGCGCCGGTGCTGGTGCTGACCGCGCGCGACAGCTGGTCGGACAAGGTTGCGGGACTCGACGCCGGTGCCGACGATTACGTCGCCAAGCCGTTCCAGACCGAGGAACTGATCGCCCGCCTGCGCGCGCTGATTCGCCGCGCGAGCGGCAATGCGTCCGCCGAACTGACCGCGGGCGACATCCGGCTCGACACCCGCTCGGGCAAGGTCACGCGCGGCGGCACGCCGATCAAGCTGACCGCGCAGGAATACAAGCTGCTCAGCTATCTGCTCCATCACAAGGGCAAGGTGGTCAGCCGGACCGAATTGATCGAACATATCTACGACCAGGACTTCGACCGCGATTCGAACACGATCGAGGTGTTCGTGACGCGCATCCGCAAGAAGCTGGGTTCCGACGTCATCACCACGATTCGCGGGCTGGGCTACAGCCTCGACGATCCCGACGAACCCCGTCCGACCGAATGACCGGGCGCCCGTGACGGAGGCCGCCACGACCACGAACGACGCCCTCCCGCGGCCCTATGTCCGGGTGACGGGATCGCTTGGTCGGCGGATGAGCTTCATCGCGGCGGCGTGGATCATGATCCTGCTGGCGGGGGGCGGCTTCGCGCTCGACCGGGTGCTGGCGAGCGCGGTGACGCGCAGCTTCGACGACAGCCTCGATTATCTGCTGACTTCGCTGATCGTCTCGGCCGAAATCGGACCCGATGGCGAGGTGATGTTCAACCGCGAACTCACCGACCAGCGCGCGGTCGAACCCTATTCGGGGCTGTACTGGCAGGTGTCGGGCGAGGGGTTCGACACCTTCCCCTCGCGATCGTTGTGGGACCGGCGGCTGCGCACCGACCGCCAGCATCAGGACCGCGAACTCCACACCTATGACAGCGATCAGTTTCCCGATCAGACGCTGCGCATCGTCGAGCGCGATCTGACGCTGCCGGGGTCGGATGTGGTCTGGCGGTTCCAGGTCGCGCAGAGCCGCGAATATCTCGACGCGCAGATCCAGGCGCTGCGCTCGACCCTGATCTACAGCTTCCTGCTGCTCGGGCTCGGGCTGCTGGTCATGGCCGCGCTCCAGACCTGGTACGGGCTGCTGCCGCTTCGCAAGCTGCGCAATTCGATCGCCGAACTGCGCGCGGGCAAGGCGACGCGGATCGAGGGCGACATGCCCGACGAGATCGCGCCACTGGTCGAGGAACTGAACGCGCTGGTCCAGCATAACGACCGCCAGGCGGAGGAAGCGCGGCGTCATGCGGGCAACCTTGCCCACGCGCTCAAGACGCCGTTGACGGTCATCATGAACGCAGCGAGCGCGCAGTCGGGCGAATTGTCCGAAACCGTGGTGCGCGAAGCGCGGACGATGCGGCGGCAGGTCGATCACCATCTGGCGCGCGCCCGCGCGGTGGGTCGGCGCGGTTCGGCGCACAGCCGCGCCGGTGTCTGGCCCTCGGTCGAGGCGGTCGAGCGCGCGGTCGGCAGGCTTTATCCGCATGTCCGCATCGACGTGGACGGCCCGCGCGATCTGGTCGCGCATATCGAGCGGCAGGATCTGGAGGAAATTCTCGGCAATCTGGTCGAGAATGCCGCGAAATACGGCGGCGGCAGCGTATTCATCACCGTCCGCGCCGACGCCGGGTTCGTCGAGATCATGGTCGAGGATGACGGCATGGGCATTCCCGAGGCCGACCGGGTGCGAATCTTCGACCGCGGCGTGCGGCTGGACAGCGGCAAGCCCGGCACCGGGCTGGGTCTGGCGATCGTGCGCGACGTCGCGGAGATTTACGAAGGCACCGCGAGTCTCGAGGAAAGCGAGGAGCTGGGCGGTCTGCTGGTCCGCTTGAGGCTGCCCGCGGCGGGGTAACGCTCAATTCCTCCCCCCGCTGGGGGAGGAATTGATTGTGCCCTTCACGCCAAGTTCACCTCTCCCGCGCAATCACCCGACCGCACACTGCATTGCGCCGCCCGAAGAATTCCGCTCAAACCATGTCCATGTACCGCATCCTTGCCCTGCTGTCGCTGATCGTCCTGTTCGTGGCCCAGCCTGCGGTCGCGCAATCGATCCTGCGCGACGCCGAGAGCGAGGCGCTGTTCAACGACATGTCGGCGGACATCATCCGCGCGGCGGGGCTTGAGCCGGGCAATGTCCGAATCGTCCTGATCAGCGATCCGTCGGTCAACGCCTTCGTCGCCGGGGGGCAGATCGTCTATCTCCATTCCGGCCTGATCGACGAGGCGGATACCGCCAACGAAGTCCAGGGCGTGATCGCTCACGAACTCGGCCATATCGTCGGTGGTCACGTGCCGCTGATGGACCGGGGGTTTCAGCCCGCGATGGGCGTGTCGATCGTCAGCCTGCTGCTGGGCGTCGCGGCGATGGCGGCGGGCGCGGGCGAAGCGGGCGCGGGGATCATGGCGATGGGCCAGCGCGCCGCGCTCGGCACCGTGCTTGCCTTCACCCGGACGCAGGAATCGGCGGCGGACGCGGCCGGCGCGCGCTTTCTGAATGGCGCAGGCGTCAGCGGCAAGGGGATGATCGGCTTCTTCCAGAAGCTCCAGAACACCGAATATCGCCTCGCCGTGCCGCAGGACAATGCCTATGAGCGCACCCACCCGATGTCGGGCCAGCGCATTTCAAACCTGCGCAACGACCTGCAAAGCGCGGCGGCCTGGGAAAAGCCGAGCGATGCGGGCATCGAAGCGCGGTTCAAACGGGTGCAGGCCAAGCTGCGCGGCTATGTCAACGACCCCGCGCGCACGCTGCAACGCTATCCGGTCAGCGATAGCAGCGCACCCGCACGCTATGCCCGCGCCTATGCCTATCACAAATCGGGCTATCCGCAGCAGGCCGCCGCAGAGACGGCGGCACTGGTCGCGAGCGATCCCGACGACCCCTATTTCCTGGAATTGCAGGGTCAGATCCTGCTCGAATCGGGCAAACCCGACGCGGCGCTGGTGGCACTGCGCGAGGCCAACGAACGCACCCGGTCCGCGCCGCTGATTGCCAGCACGCTCGGCCATGCGTTGCTCGCCACCGAAAGCGCCGCCAATCTCGACGAGGCGGAGCGGGTGCTGAAACAATCGGTTGCGCGAGACCGGCAGAATCCGTTTGCCTGGGTGCAATTGGGCACGGTCTATGAGCGCAAGGGCGACGGTCCGCGCGCCGCGCTCGCGACCGCAGAGCGCGCCAACCTGATGCGCGATACCCAGATCGCACTGGTCAGTGCCGAACGCGCGATGGCGGGCCTGCCCCAAGGGAGTGCGGAGTGGATACGCGCGCAGGACATTCAGATGGTGTCCAGAACCGCGCTTGAGGACGACAAGCGCCGGCGGCGCTGAACGGGGGAGTTGCGTGACATGTCCGAACGAGTGATGCGCAGCCCGGTGCTGCTTGCCGCGCTGCTGGTGGCGAGCGCCGCGATCGGCGCCGCGCTCTACGCGCTGGTCGCGCCGATGGTCGGGGGCGGTGACGATGCCCGCGTCGAGCAACTGGTCAAGGACACGATCCTCGAAAACCCCGAATTGCTGCCCCAGGCGATGGACAATCTGCGCAATCGCGAAGTCGGCAAGGCGGTGGAAAGCAACCGCGCCGCGATCGTCGAACCGTTCGGCAATGCATGGGAAGGCAACCCGCAAGGCGACGTGACGCTGGTCGCGTACATGGACTATGCCTGCGGCTATTGCCGCACCAGCCTGCCGGTGATTGAGCGGCTGGTGGCGAGCGATCCGAACTTACGCGTCGTCTATCGCGAATTGCCGGTGCTCTCCGAGCGGAGCCGCATCGCCGCGCAGTGGAGCCTGGCGGCGGCCGAACAGGGCAAGTTCATGGAATATCACGACGCGCTCTATGCGGCGGGTCAGCTTTCGGAGGCGACGATCGACGCGGCGATCGATCGCGCCGGTCTGGACCGCACGCGTGGCAGCGAAGTCGCGGGATCGAGCCGCGTTTCGGAGGAAATCAATCGCAATCTGGGCGTCGCGGGACAGCTCGGCATGTCGGGCACGCCCAGCTGGGTGGTCGGCGACCGGATGCTGTCGGGCGCGCTGCCGTTCGAGGCGCTCGAGCAAGCGGTGCGCGCGGCGCGGGCGGCTAAATGAGAGTAAACTCTCAGCCACGAAAGGACCGCTTTCCACCCGTCACCCCGGCCGAAGTGCCGGGGTCCACCATGCCGCTTGGGCTGTACCTGGTGATCAACGCGTTGGCTCCTGCCGCCCGGTGGACCCCGGCACTTCGGCCGGGGTGACGGTGTGGGGTGTGGGTTTGCCGATTATCACAAAGCGTTGACCCCGCCTTGTCCCGACCCGCTCGCCACCCTAACTCCGCCTGCAACGGCGAAGGGGAATCGCGAACATGTCGGCCATCCTGTCGCTCCGCGGCGTGGGCAAGACCTACAAATCGGGGCATCGCGCGCTGGGCGCGGTCGATCTCGATATCCGCAAAGGCGAGATTTTCGCGCTGCTCGGCCCGAACGGCGCAGGCAAGACCACGCTGATCTCGATCGTCTGCGGCATCGTCTCCCCGTCGTCGGGGACAATCCGGGTCGATGGCCATGACGCGATCCGCGATTACAAGGCGGCGCGTTCGATGATCGGTCTGGTGCCGCAGGAATTGTCGACCGACGCGTTCGAAACCGTGCGCGCGACGGTGCGCTTCAGCCGCGGGCTGTTCGGCAAGGCGCCGAACGAGGCGTTTATCGAACAACTGCTCCGCGACCTGAGCCTGTGGGACAAGCGCGATACCAAGATCATGGAGCTGTCGGGCGGGATGAAGCGTCGCGTGCTGATCGCCAAGGCGCTGGCGCACGAACCCGACATCCTGTTCCTCGACGAACCGACGGCGGGTGTCGACGTCAATCTGCGCCGCGACATGTGGAATCTGGTCAAACGCTTGCGGACGCGCGGCGTCACCATCATCCTGACCACCCATTATATCGAGGAAGCCGAGGAAATGGCCGACCGCGTCGGCGTGATCGATCGCGGCGAATTGCTGCTGGTCGAGGAGAAGCGTGCGCTGATGGCGAAGCTCGGCAAGCGGCGCATGGACCTGACGCTGGCCGAACCGATGGCGGTGATCCCGGCGGAGCTTAGCGACTGGGACCTCGAACTCGCCGACGAGGGCCACCGGCTGAGCTACACGTTCGATGCCAAGGCGGAGCGCACCGGCATCCCGTCGCTGCTCAGGAAGCTCGCCGATCTCGGCATCGGCTTCAACGATCTCGAGACGACCAAATCCTCGCTCGAGGATATTTTCGTCGATCTGGTCGAACACAAGGAGCGCGCGGCGTGACGAGCACAACTCACCGTTCGTCCCGAGCGAAGTCGAGGGGCTTTGCCGAGCGTAGCCGAGGCTTCTCGCTCCGCTCGAAAATGCGTTTCGACTTCGCTCGACACGAACGGGGCCGGGAGCGCGCGGCGTGAGCGTCACCGGTTTCAACCCGCGCGGGGTGTGGGCGATCTATCGCTTCGAAATGGCGCGCGCGCTGCGCACCCTGTGGCAATCGGTGGCGACGCCGGTCATCACCACCAGCCTCTATTTCATCGTCTTCGGCGGTGCCATCGGCAGCCGGATGCAGCAGGTCGGCGGCGTCGATTACGGCAGTTTCATCGTCCCCGGGCTCATCATGTTGATGCTCTTGACGCAAAGCATCGGCAATGCGTCGATCGGCATCTATTTCCCCAAATTCACCGGCACGGTTTACGAACTCCTGTCCGCGCCGATTTCGGCGTTCGAGATGACGATTGGTTATGTCGGCGCGGCGGCCACCAAATCGATCGTGCTGGGCCTCATCATCCTCGTCACCGCCAGCTTCTTCGTCGATCTGACGATCCTGCATCCGCTGGCGATGGTCGCGTTCCTCGTGCTGACCGCGCTCACATTTTCGATGTTCGGCTTCATCATCGGCATCTGGGCCAAGGGGTTCGAGCAACTGAACTTCGTGCCCGCGCTGCTGGTGACTCCGCTGACCTTCCTGGGCGGCGCCTTCTATTCGATCGACATGCTGCCCGAGCCGTGGCGGACGATCAGCCTGTTCAATCCGGTCGTCTATCTGGTCAGCGGCTTTCGCTGGTCGTTCTTCGGCCAGGGCGATGTCTCGCCCGCGATCAGCCTGGGCGTGACGGCGTTGTTCCTGTTCGCCTGCCTGGGCGTGATCTGGTGGATATTCAGGACCGGCTACCGGCTGAAGAACTGATCCGCCGCGCCAGCCAGGGGCGGATGACGAGGCCGTTGAGGTTGATCGCCGCATGTGCCGCGATCGGCAACCACAGCGTGCCCGTGCGCAGGTAGAGTAACGTCAGGAACGCGCCGCCGATCGCGGTGCCGACCACGCCCGCCCAGCGCTGATAGCGATGCGCAACGGCGAACAGCAGCAATGCCGCGCCGATCCCGATCCAGGCATTCCCTGCCACGTTGGCGATCAGCAGCGGCAGGACCAGGCGGAAGAACAGCTCCTCGGTCGCGGCGGCGACGATCGACAGCAGCGCCGCCCAGCCGAACGCGCCCGGATCGCGCGGTTGCAGATGGGCAATCTCGCCGATCGACCAGTCGCGCTTTCCGCGCCGCAAGCGGCGCCACGCCACCAGCCCGCCGACCACGACCCCGCCGACAAAACCCAGCATGACGGCAAGCGCGATGCCGCTGCCTTCGGCTGGCCCGAACCAGCGATCCAGTTCGGATGCCGCAACGGTAAACGCGTCCGGCAGCGCAGCGAGTGCGCCCCATTCGCCGCCGAGCGCCAGCAGCGCAATGCCGCCGACCCCGAACGCCAGTCCCGATCGCCAAATCGCTGACTGGTAACGCTCGATCTGAGTGATACCGGACGGGCGAAACCGCAGCCGCACGGCGTAAAGCGCCAGCGCCGCGAGCAGCAGGAGGACGTCGGCGATCATTGCTGCCCGCGCCCCGCTCTCCGTTCGTTTCGAACGAAGTCGAGAAACCTATGGCAAGCGCGAGGAGTGCGTTTCTCGACTTCGCTCGAAACGAACGGAGGTTCGGTGAAATCGCGAAGGATCACCAACCCGATCAATCGAGCTGGTGTTCGCCCTTCACCCAGCGCACCGTGCCCGACGACGCGCGCATCACCACGCTTTCGGTGGTCATCTTGGTGCGGTGGCGCTTGACGCCCTCGAGCAGCGATCCGTCGGTGACGCCGGTTGCGGCAAAGATGCAGTCGCCCTTGGCCAGCTCGGTCAGGTCGTACTGCTTGTCGAGGTCGGCAATGCCCCATTTGCGGGCGCGGGCGCGTTCGTCTTCGTTGCGGAATAGCAACCGGCCCTTGAACTGGCCGCCGACGCAGCGCAGCGCCGCGCAGGCCAGCACGCCTTCGGGTGCGCCGCCCGATCCCATATAGACGTCGATGGTGGTGTCGGGGTCGGTGGTCGCGATCACCCCCGCTACGTCGCCGTCGCCGATCAGCACGACGCCGCATCCGAGCGCGCGCAGCTCCGCGATCAGTGCTTCGTGGCGCGGGCGATCGAGCACGCAGGCGATGATGTCGCCCGGTTCCACACCCTTGGCGGCGGCGATGGCCCGGATATTGTCGGCCGGGGATCGGTCCAGGTCGATGACGCCCGCCGGATAGCCGGGGCCGACCGCGATCTTGTCCATATAGACGTCGGGCGCATTGAGCAGATTGCCTTCCTCGGCGATCGCCAGCACCGCCAGGCTGTTCGGCCCGGCCTTGGCGCAGATGGTGGTGCCCTCCAGCGGATCGAGCGCGATATCGATCTTCGGTCCCTTGCCGGGGGCAGAGCCGACCTTTTCGCCGATATAAAGCATCGGCGCTTCGTCGCGCTCGCCCTCGCCGATGACGACGGTGCCGTCCATGTAGAGCGAATTGAGCGCCTCGCGCATCGCCTCGACCGCGGCGGCGTCGGCGGCCTTCTCGTCGCCGCGTCCGACCAGCTTCGACGCGGCGATGGCGGCGGCTTCGGTCACACGCACCATTTCGAGGACGAGAACGCGGTCGAGCGTCTGGCTGGGCGTTTGATCCATAGCGTCGAAAATCCCTCTCAAACCTTTGTTTATCGGGGCGATAGGAGAGTGGGAGAGGCTTGTCGAGCAGAACGGGCTTGTGCACGCACCGTTCGACGCTAGCCTGAGGGCGGGTCAATCGGGAGGCGAACATGCTTGCCATGATGTTGTTGCTGTCGGCGCCGCAGGAAGTCGATCTGAATCGCGAAATGACGACCTATCGCGAACAGACACGGGTACGGGTTGCCTGCGACCGCGATGCTGACGAAATCGTCGTGTGCGCTCGTCGCGAAACCGATGCCCATCGCGCACCGTTGCGAGTCCCCAATACCGGCGAGCGGGACAATCTGGGCGCGTTTGCGGCGCGGCAGGCGCTGTTGCGTCAGCCCAATGTCTGCGAGACCAAGATCGGCAACATGCCCTATGGCTGCGGCTTCGCCGGGGTGACGATGACCAGCAGCGCCAGCGGCACACGCCTGATCGAGCGTCACCGCGAGCCTCTGGATTTCTAAATTTCATCCGTCATTGCGAGCGTAGCGACGCAATCCAGCGCCCCACTCTGGATTGCGTCGCTACGCTCGCAATGACGATGATTACAGCGCCTGTCCCGCAGCCCAGCCGCTCGACCAGGCCCATTGGAAATTATAGCCACCCAGCCAGCCGGTGACGTCCACCGCCTCGCCGATCGCATAAAGGCCGGGCACGCTGCGCGCCGCCATCGTCTGAGATGACAGCCCGGCGGTGGCGATGCCGCCCACCGTGACCTCCGCCTTGGCGAAACCCTCGGTGCCGTCGGGGCGGAATTGCCAGTCGCGCAGCCGCGCTTCCGCCGCGCGCAAAGTCGCATCGCGCTGATCGGCAAGGCCGCCGGTCAGCGCCAGTTGCTCGGCCAGCGCCTCCGCCAGCCGGTCGGGCAGATGCTCGCTGAGCACCGACCGCAGCCCCGCCTTGGGCCGCGCCGTCTTGGCCGCGACCAGCCAGTCGGCAGGCGCGCCGGGGATCAGGTCGATGCCGATGGCCTCGCCATGACGCCAATAGCTCGAAACCTGAAGGATCGCGGGGCCGGACAATCCGCGATGGGTGAACAGCGCAGCTTCGGAGAAGCACGCCTTGCCCGCGCGCGCGACGACCGGCGTGGCGACGCCCGACAGCGACCGGAACAGCGCTTCGTCGGACGGCAGCGTCAGCGGCACCAGCGCGGGACGCGGTTCGACGACCTTCATCCCGAATCGCCGCGCGAGATCATAGGCGAAGCCGGTTGCGCCCAATTTGGGGATCGACGGGCCGCCGGTCGCGATCACCAGCGATGGAGCGCGGGCGATGCGGTTGCCGTGCGCGACGCTGAACATGCCATCGGCATGGCCGACCTCGCCGATCGACGCGCCCAGCCGCAACGTCACCTCGCCCGCCGCGCATTCGTCGAGCAGCATCGCGACGATCTGTCTCGCCGATCTGTCGCAGAAGAGTTGCCCGAGCGTCTTTTCGTGCCAGGCGATGCCGTGGCGATCGACCATCGCGATAAAGTCGTGCTGGGTGTAGCGGCTGAGCGCCGATTTGGCGAAATGCGGGTTCGCCGAAAGATAACGGTCGGGCGCGACGTGCAGATTGGTGAAATTGCATCGCCCGCCCCCCGAAATCAGGATTTTCTTCCCTGGCTCGGACGCATGGTCGATCACCAGCACGCGCCGACCGCGCTGTCCGGCGGTCAGCGCGCAGAAAAGCCCTGCGCCGCCTGCGCCGAGGATGATTGCGTCGAAAGTGTCGGGGGAATTGGTCACGCGGGGCGCAGTGTCATGGAAAGCGTTAGAGGCCAAGTCCGCACCCAATCCCCGCCGTGCTCCCGTGAAGGCGGTAGCCCAGGATTACAGGCGATACGATTTGTGGCTCTGGACTCCCGCCTTCGCGGGAGCACGGAGGCTAACGAAATCAATGTCCCAGCAAATGCATCCACATCGGCTGGCCGACCAAACTCTGCGATCCGCGCAGTTTCTCCAGCGCCTGTGCCACCGACCGTTCCGGGCCTTCATGCGTGACGATCGCGACCAGCACGCTGCCATCGGCCATCCGACCGCGCTGCATCAGGCTTTCGATCGACACGCCCGCATCGCGCATTGCTGCCGCGATTTCGGCGAGAACGCCAACCTTGTCCTGAACGGTGAAGCGCAGATAGGCGCGGCCGCGGCGGTCGCCGGTTTCGGCCTGGGCGGGGCGCGACAGTGACGCCACCGGCATCGCATAGGCCGGACCATATTCGCCACGCGCAATGTCGATCAGGTCGGCGACCACTGCGCTTGCGGTCGGCCCGTCGCCTGCGCCCGCGCCCTGGAAGAACAGCCGCCCGACGAAATTCCCTTCCGCGACGACGGCGTTCAATGACCCCGAGACATGCGCCAGCGGATGGTCGATCGGCACCAGATGCGGGTGGACGCGCTGGAACAGCCCGGCATCGCCCGCTTCCGCCATGCCGACCAGCCGGATGCGATAACCGAGCGCCGCCGCCTCGGCGATGTCGGCGGCGATGACGTGGCGCACGCCGGTTACCCGCACATCGTCGAACGCGGGCTGGGTGCCGAAGCAGATCGATGACAGGATCGACAATTTGTGCGCGGCATCGACGCCGTCGATGTCGAAGCCGGGATCGGCCTCTGCATAGCCAAGCCGCTGCGCTTCGCCGAGCACCTCGTCGAAGTCGCGGCCTTCTGCTTCCATCTTCGACAGGATGAAATTGCAGGTGCCGTTGAGGATACCGTAGACGCGCGAAATCTCGTTTGCGGCGGCGCCTTCGCGCAGGCCCTTGATGACCGGGATGCCGCCCGCGACTGCGGCCTCGAATTTGAGCGGGACGCTCGCCTGCTCCGCCAGTTCGGCGAGTTCCAGCCCGTGATGCGCCATCATCGCCTTGTTGGCGGTGACGAACCCCTTGCCCGCGCCCAGCGTCTTGCGGGCAAGGGCCAGCGCGGGGCCGTCCGATCCGCCGACCAGTTCGACCACCACGTCGGCGCCGCTGGCGCTCAATTCGGTCGGATCGTCGATCCAGTCGAACCGCGCGATGTCGACGCCGCGATCCTTGGCGCGGTCGCGCGCGGATACGGCGACGACTTCGATGGGTCGACCGGCGCGCCGCGCGATCAGATCCGCATTGGCGTCGATCAGGCGGATGACACCTGCGCCGACGGTGCCCAGCCCAGCGATTGCGACGCGCAACGGTTCGGTCATGCCCTACCTTCTATTCGTCATGCCGGACTGGTTCCGGTACCCACCGTGCCTCCTGCGAAGGCGCGCGTTGCTTCTGCGGCACGGTGGACCCCGTAAGCAAGTCCGGGGTGACGAAGAAGAAATAGGCGTGGGTCGAGCGCTACTTCTTGATCAACCCGATCTCGACCAGCCGCTCGTGCAAATAGTCGTGCGCGGTAATCGGGCTTTCGTAGCGGTTCGGATTCTCCTCGGAGATGCACGACGGCAGCGTCTCGATCAGGAAATCGGGCGCGGGGTGGAGGAAGAACGGCATCGAATAGCGCGAATGCCCGCGGCGCTCGGGCGGCGGGTTGACGACGCGGTGGGTGGTCGATGGCAGGACATGGTTGGTCAGCCGCTGGAGCATGTCGCCGACATTGACGACCATCGCATTCTTGGGCGGCTTGACCGGCAGCCAGCGCCCGTCCTTGTCGAGCAACTCAAGCCCCGCTTCCTCGGCCCCCAGGAGCAGCGTGATGAGGTTGATGTCCTCATGCGCCCCCGCGCGGACATTGGGCGCGTCCTCGGTGACGGGCGGATAATGCAGCAAACGGAGGACCGAATTGCCATCCTTGACCGCCGCGTCGAACCAGTGGGGATCGAGCTTCAGATAGCGCGCGATCGCCGAGAGCAACTTGTCGCCCGCGGTGTCGAAGGCGGCGAACAGCTCGAGGAACGTCTCGCGGAAGCCCTCGGGCTTGTCCGGCCAGATATTGGGCGACATCTGCGCCTCGAACCGGTGCCCGGCGGCGAGTTGACGGCCGATATGCCAGAATTCCTTGAGGTCGACATGGGTCGCGCCCTTGGCGATCTCGGTCTTGAATGGGGTATAGCCGCGCGCGCCGCCGCCGCCTTCGACGAAATAGGCGCGCTTCTCGTCCTCGGGCAGCGCGAAGAACGCCTCGGTCATCGCCCAGGCGCGGTCGATCAGCCCCTGGTCGATGCCGTGATCGGCGACCATCGCAAAGCCGAAGCGTTCGAACGAGCGCCCGAATTCGCGGGCGAAACGTTCGGGATCGGCGGCCTGATCGGCCAGGCTGACGACGGGCATTTCTGCCATCGGGGTATCAAGCATTTTCTCTGTCCTGCGGATCGAGTCGATTGCGGGAGGAGATAGGCGATCCCGCTGCCCGCGAACAGGCTTGTCCTGGACGGTCGATGCTCGGTGTCGGGCATTCGCGTCCATCGCACCTCCGTTATTCCCGCGAAGGCGGGAATCCATAACCCATGTCGGAAGATATGGATTCCCGCCTTTGCGGGAATGACGGAGTGCGGGTGGAAAATGCGTTGTCAATTCCCGATCGTGATGGTCCCCTGGCTCGCTTCGCTGCCATTCTCAACCAGCGAAATGCGGAACGGCTTGCCGCCGTCGGTCTGGCCCGACATGCCGTCGCCTGTCACGCGGATACCCGCATCGGCCAGCGCATCCCGATACCAGCGTCGCACGACATCGGCGGGGGCGGGGCTGTCAAACGCGATCTGGACTCCGCCCTGACCGTCGCGCGCATTGACCTTCACGTCGCGGACCTTCGAGCCGGGATAGAGGTCGAGCCCGTCAAGTTGCAGGTTCGCGCCGTCGATGGTGAAGGCGGGCAGTTTCAGGTCGCCCTTGAACACCGGCGTATCGATCTTCACCGCGCCGTCGCTGGAGGTCAAAAGCACGGTCTTTTCGGTGCCGCCCTCGTCCGATTTGATCGAAATGCTGGTGCCGTCGCCGTCGCCGCACCCGGCGAGCAGCACCGCGCCTGCACTTGCCAATAGAATCGCCCGCATCGACCGCACTCCTGACTGTATCACTGAATCAATACAGTGGGCATGGAAATGCTCGGTTTCAAGCAGATTGGGGCGTGACGAATGCGCCCGACAGGTTCATGGAAACGCTGCAATGCAACAAGCGACTCCCCGTATCAGCGAGAATCAGGCGCCGATTCCCTTCGGGGAATTCGTCGCGCTCGCCGCCGCACTGATGGCGCTGACCGCGCTCGGCATCGATTCGATGCTTCCCGCGCTGCCCGCGATCGGCGAGTCGCTGGGGGTGTTGCGCGATAACGACCGCCAGTTCGTCATTACCGCGTTTCTGGTCGGTTTCGCCGTCGCGCAACTGGCGCACGGGCCGCTCGCCGACCGGTTCGGGCGGCGTCCCGTGCTGGCGGTGGCGCTGCTCGCGGCGGTCGCGACCAATCTGCTCGCGGCGATCGCGAACAGTTTCGAATTGCTGCTGGTCGCACGCTTCGCCTCCGGCATGGCGGTCGCGGGCGCGCGCGTCGTGACGATCGCCCTGGTTCGCGATTGCTTTTCGGGTCGGGCGATGGCGCGCGTGATGAGCCTGGTGTTCGTGGTGTTCATGGCAGCCCCCGTACTCGCGCCTGCTTTCGGCCAGGTCGTGCTGCTGTTTGCGCCGTGGCGCTGGATCTTCGTCGGCATCGCGGTGGTCGCAGCGCTGATCCTCGCCTGGTTCTGGCTGCGCATGCCCGAGACGCTGAAGCCAGAGGATCGCCACGAACTGAGCGTGACGCGCATCACGCAAGGCTATGCGTTCGTCGCGCGAGACCGGATGGCGGTCAACTATACGCTCGCCGCCGCGCTGATATCGGGCGGGCTGTTCGGCTTCATCAACTCGATTCAGCAGATCATGTCCGACATCTTCGGGCGTCCCGAATTGCTGACCGTGATCTTCGCCTGCGTCGCGGGCACGATGGCGGTCGCCAATTTCATGAATTCGCGGATCGTCATGCGGTTCGGCACGCGGCTGTTGTCGCATTCGGCGCTGACGGGCCTGATCGTGATCGCGGGCGTGCACCTGGTCGTGTCGTGGATCGGGGGCGAGAATCTGGCGGTGTTCGCGATCCTCCAGGCGGCGATGATGGCGTGTTTCGGCCTTGCCGCATCCAATTTCTCGGCAATGGCGATGGAGAATATGGGGCATATCGCCGGCACCGCGTCGAGCGCGCAGGGTTTCGTCGCGACATTGGGCGGCGCGGTGATCGGTGCGATCATCGGCCAGTCGTTCGACGGGACGACGGTGCCGCTCTATGCCGGCTTCCTGATCTGCGGGCTGATCGCGATGGCGATCGTCGCGATCGGCGAACGCGGGCGACTGTTCAGAGCGCATTGAGGCACATTTCGTCGCAAGCCCACGGAACGGAGTCGCCCCGCTTGCCGTTCGACCGTCACCGGGGCGGCATTCCGCCAAGCCCCCTATCGATGGGTGAAGCCGATGGGTGGACATCAGGTGACCGATCAGAATCCCGGCGATGACGGCTATGACGAGGACGGCTATGACGAAAGCCAGCGCGCCGAAATCCTCGAAGTGACACGCGATGGCCGCAGTGATGGCACGATTCTGGTCGATCTCGACCCCGATCTTGGGGGCGAAATCGATGACGAGAATGACGAAGACTTGGTCGACGCCCTTGACGAAGAGGACGAAGACGACGACCGCTGACGCCATGATGCGAACCGGGGTTGTCGGCCTGGCGCTGCTGCTGGCGGCGTGCGGTGCGGAAGAGGATGGAAACGAGGCCGCCGACGCCGCCGCTCGGATCGAGCAGGGCGAACGCCGCGATGCACGGCTGGAAGATCCGTTGCCGCCCGAAAACCCGTCACCCGACGCCGCCGCGCCCGACGCAACGCCAAGAAATGACGGCACGTCCGATTCCTATCCGATCGCCGAGCCCGACGCCAAACAGGATGTTGTCGATGCGGTGGCGGTCGCAGAGGCCTATTTCCGGCTGATCGGCGAGCGCGATTACCGTGCCGCCTATAATCTGTGGCGTGACGAAGGGCAGGCGACGGGCATGAGCGCGCGCCAGTTCGCCGACAGTTTCGACCGCTATTCGCGCTATTCCGGCGAGGTCGGTGAGCCGGGTCGCGTCGATGCGGGCGCGGGTCAGCGTCACATCGAAATTCCGGTGACGGTCACCGCGCGTTTGCGCGACGGCGGCAAGCCGGTGCGGATGGAAGGCGCGATCACCCTGCATCGCACCGCCGCGATTGAGGGGACGCTTCAGGTCGATCGCCGCTGGCGCATCCGCGACACCGATTTCGATCCGCAACCCCCCGAGGCTGCGGTCCCCGCGCCCGCCCAGCCCAACCGCGTCCGCGCCGAATATCGCTGCGACGACGACAGCCGCTACAACGCCAATTTCGACAATGACGCGAACACCGTCGAACTCGCGACCGGCAGGCGACGGCTGGCGGTGCTCGACCAGCAGCGCTCGGGATCGGGCATTGCCTATGAAGGCGGCGGCTATGCCCTGCGCGGCCAGGGGACCGAGGCGTATATCACCTTCCCCACCGGCAACCGGAAGCGGTGTACCACCGATCCCTAGTCACCATGCAGGCGTGCGTGATAGTCCGCTCGCATGAGCCGCTACACCCGCACCATCACCGCCAGCGCCGAGGACATCGACGAACTCGGCCACGTCAACAACGCGGTGTGGGTGAAATGGATTCAGGACGTTGCGGTCAGCCACTGGATGGCGGTCGCGCCGCGCGAACATGCCGATGCCTATATCTGGGTCGTGACCCGGCACGAGATCGACTATCGCGGCAATGTCTCGGCAGGCGAGACGGTGACGGCGGAAACCTGGGTTCAGGATCCGCCGCGCGGCGCCCGGTTCGACCGGCATATGCGGTTCACCGGCGCGGACGGGCGGGTGAAGGTGGAAGCCAAGACCACCTGGGCGATCATCGACCGCGCGACGGGCCGAATCTTGCGCGTGCCGAAAGACGTGGCGGAGACGTTTCTGCCCTAAAATCCTCCCCCATCGGCGGAGGGGGCTAGCCGCAAGCGTTGCGCTGCGTGACAGACCTCCTCCGTCAGCGCGCATGCGCTGCCACCTCCCCCGATGGGGAGGCGTTTTTTACCCGCTGTTCCGAAGCGCGGTTGCGATCGCGTTGATCGACAGTTGAATGCCCTCGCCGATGCGCGGATCGGCCTCGCCGCTGCGATGGCGTTTCAGCAATTCGATCTGGAGCAGGTTGAGCGGTTCGATATAGGGGAGCCGCAGCCGGATCGAGGTTTCGAGCCCCGGATTCGCCTCAAGCAGCCGCTCCTGACCGGTAACCGCCAGCAGACCGTCATGCGTCTGGTGCCAGCCGTCCCGCACCCGATCGAAGATGCGCGCGCGCAAGTCGACATCCTCGACCAGTTCGGCATAGCGCGCGGCGATGCCGATATCCGATTTCGCCAGCACCATTTCCATGTTGGCAAGCGTCGACTGGAACAGCGGCCAGCCCTGCGCCATTTCCCTGAGCAGCCCCTTGTCCTCGAACCCGGCGATCGCCTGGCCGACGCCGTACCAGCCGGGGAGCATCACCCGCGCCTGCGCCCAGCTGAACACCCAGGGGATGGCGCGCAGATCCTCGATCGCGTCGGATTTCTTGCGGCTGGCGGGGCGGCTGCCGATCTTGAGCGTCGAGATTTCGGCGATCGGCGTCATCTGGCGGAAGAACTGGCGAAAGCCGTCGGTCTCGTAAACAAGCCCGCGATAGGCACGAAAGGCAGCGTCGGACAGCCTGTCCATCGCCGCCGAGAAGCGGTCGTAATCGGGCTGGCTCAACCGCTGCGGCTCAAGACTCGCCAGCAGGGTCGCCGATGCCATCGCTTCCAGATTGGTCTTGGCGCTGGCGACCGTGCCGTATTTGGCGGCGATCACTTCGCCCTGTTCGGTGATGCGGATGCGGCCCTGGACGGTGCCGGGCGGTTGCGCCTGGATCGCGGCATAGGCCGAACCGCCGCCGCGCCCGACGGCGCCGCCGCGCCCGTGGAACAGCTGCATGCCCACGCCTGCTTCGGCGAACACCGGGAGCAGCGCGTTCGATCCCCGGCTCAACTGCCAGGTGGAGGTCAGGTAGCCGCCATCCTTGTTCGAATCGGAATAGCCGATCATCACTTCCTGAAACCCGCGCGCTTTCGCGACGGCGGCGATTTCGGGAAGCGCGAACCAGGCGCGCATGATGTCGGGCGCGGCTTCCAGATCGGATACCGTCTCGAACAGCGGCACCGCCATGATGTGCGCCTGGGCCGGTTCGCCGGGGACGTACAGCCCGGCCTCTTTCAGCATCAGGTGGACTTCGAGCAGGTCGGAGACAGACTGCGCCATCGACACGACATATTGGGTGATCGCCGCCCGTCCGAACCGCGCATGCGCTTCTGCGGCAGCGTGCATGATCGCGATCTCGCCCTTCGTCTCGTCCGAATAATCGGCATAGGCGCTGGTCAGCGGGCGAGGGCTGGCGAGTTCGCGGCGGAGCAGCGCGATGCGCGCGTCCTCGTCCAGCGCGGCGTAATCGGCCTCGACCCCTGCGACCTTGAGCAGTTCGGCGACGACGCGTTCGTGGACGGCGGAATTCTGGCGCATGTCGAGCGTCGCGAGGTGGAAGCCGAACGTCTCGACGCTGCGGATCAGCCGCCCCAGCGCGCCGCCCGACGCCAGCGCACCGCTGCCGCCCGCACCCAGCCCGCGGGCCAGCGCGATCAGGTCGTCGCGCAGCCGGTTGGGACCGGCATAGGGTTCGGCCTCGATCGGCGCGGGGCGCGGCGCGCGCTTGCCGGTCAGCAATTTGTGGGTCGCGCACAGCCGCGCATAGATGCCCGACAGCGCCCGGCGATAGGGTTCGTCGGCACGGCTGGCGGCGGTGTCGCCCGACGCATCGGCCAGCGCGCTCACCGCGCCGCCGACATCGCTATGCTCGGTCGAAATCGACAGTTCGGCGCCCAGTGCGTGCACGCTGTCGAGATAATGGCCGAGCGCAACCTCGGCGGCGCGCGACAAGGCCAGCCGCATTGAATCGGCGGTGACGAACGGGTTGCCGTCGCGGTCGCCGCCGATCCAGCTGCCGGGTTTCAGGAAGCTCGGCACGCGTTCGCCGACCGCGCGGTCCCAGCGCGCGTAAAGCGCGGGCAAAGCGGGGACGAACACATCGCGCATGTAGGAGAGCGCGGTCTCCACCTCGTCGGCGACGTGGAGGCGTTCGCGGCGCAGCACGCGGGTCTGCCACAACAGCGCGATCTGGCGCAGAATCGCTTCGTCCACGCGGTCGCCATCGGGCGTCTCCTCGATCCCGCGATCGCGCAGGGCCATCAGTTCGGCGATGCGGTTGCGATGGTCGATCATCGACTTGCGCCGCACTTCGGTCGGGTGCGCGGTCAGCACCGGTGCGATCAGCGCGCCCGCGAGCAGGTCGAGTACCCTGTTGCGGTCGATGCCGTCGTCGGCGAGGCGTTCGAGCGCGGATTCGACATCGGCGTCGGGGTCGACCGCGATTCCCTGGCGATCCTCGGCCAGATTGGCGAGCATCGAAAACAGCATGAACCCGCGCACGAAATCGAGCGTCTCGTCGAGGCTCAGGCGTTCCAGGCCGGGATCGGTCTCCTCTGCGCCTTCCAGCCCGCGATGCCGGTCGACCGAGGACCGGCGGATATATTCGATCCGCTCGAACAACCGGTCGCCACCATAGGCGCGGATAACGTCGCCCAGCTTCTGGCCGAGATATTGGATGTCGGGGTTGTTTGCGATCGCGGGGAGGCTAACCATGCCCGCCATTGCTGCATTGCAATAGGGTGCGGGTCAACCGGCACAAGGCTTGGCCGCGATCAACCCTCGCTATCGGCCTCTTCATCGGAGAGGCGGTGGAGCTCGACGTGCCCGTGGCCGCGCTGGACCAGCCCGATTTCGGCGGCAGCGGCTTTCGACAGGTCGATGACGCGGCCGCGCGAAAAGGGGCCGCGATCGTTGATGCGGACGATCACGCTCTTGCCATTGGCCGGATTGGTGACGCGCAGCTTCGTTCCGAACGGCAATGTCCGGTGCGCGGCGGTCAGCGTGGCGGGATCGCAGGTTTCGCCATTGGCGGTGCGACGCCCGGCCATTTCGGCGGCGAAGAAGCTCGCCATGCCCAGTTCGAACGGCGCGGCAGCGACACTGGCGGCGGCGGTCTGCGCGGTCGCGGGCACGGCGAAAATACCAGACGCGCCCAAGGCGATGGCGGCGATCAGAAATCTCTTCATTGGCATGAGCCCCCTCATGGACGGGGTGCATGCACAGCCCCGCACGGTCCGAAAAGGGGTGCGGCGGGAATCTGCGATATGCGGTGCGCCGGACCCGACGAAGAGTCGTTTCGTACCCGAATCCGCGCGTGTCCGTTCAGGCGCCGGAAGGCGAGAACCGGGCGGCGAGTCGGTCGAATGCCGATCGGACGGGCGACCCGGTGGCGGCCGACGGCGCCATCAGCGCCTGTAGTTCGGCCTCGGTCAGCGGCACTATGAACTGCACGCCGCAGCGGTCCGCGTCGCGCCAGACGATGCGACCGCGCCGCTCCGCCGCGCCGAGATCGAAAATCGCGACGGTGCCGACTTCGGGGGCGGCGTCGGTGCGAAACATCAGGCCGCTGGTTGACAGGTTGACGACATGGACCTTCACCCGTGCGTCCAGCACCCGCATTTCCGCCAGATGAAACATCTTGAACCGTCGTGCGCGGACGGGCGCGTCGTTCAGCGGAGTGGCTTGTTCGGTCACAGGAAATACGCCCCCTTGGTCCGAACAGAACACGAAGCCGGTTGCCACGTTCCCGCAAATCGCGGTTAAGGCAGCCCTAACCGCGTTTCGGATCGAGCCGTGGGTGCAGTCCTGCCTGGATCGCGTGTCAGCGTTCGACGACCTGCCCGCGCATCGGCGCCAGTTTCGACAGGAAGCGGTTCTGCGCTGCGAACGGCACGCGTTCCGCCGCCATCGCCGCCTGCAGGTTTTCGACCAGCCGGTTCATGTCGCCCTGCTGGATGCCCATGTCCTTGTGGCTCGACCGCATGTCGCGGCCGGTATAGGTGCAGCCTGCATTGAGGATGTAGCAGAACTGTTCGAACAGCGTGCGTTTAAGCCGCACCTGATCATGGTTCATGAAAATCTCGCCGATGCGGTCGTCGGCGAAATTCAGCGCGACGAAGCGATCGACGATGCGGCGGATGCCGTCCTGCCCGCCGAACGCGCGCGCCATGCGGTCGCCGGAGAAGGGCGTAGCCCCGGCATTGGCGGGATCGACGGTATAGGGATCGACCGCTTCCTCGCCGGGCATGGCATGCGCGGGCGGCGCGGACTGGTCCTGCGGCGCGAGCAGCAGCGCAAGCGCGATCATCGACGATTGCAACATTTCTAGAAACTTCCCTGAAGCTGGAACAACACGCCGCGCTGGTCCTTGATCGTCGCGATCGAACCCAGATCGGTATAGGCGACCGTCGCGGTGACATGGCGGTTGAGCGCATAGGCGGCAAAGGCATCCCACCAATCGTCTTCGCGCGCGATGCCCAGATTGTCGGGCTTGGTACGATATTCCGCACCCACCACGAACCGCCGCGAGAATTGATAGGCCAGCGACCCTTCGACCTGAACGCTGTGGCTGTCGCGCAGGTCGCCGCCATAGCCGAGCAACCCGGTCTGGTTCGCCTTGGTCGCGCGCAGCGTCACATTGCCCAGCAGCGACCAGTTGAGGAACAGCTTGGTCGCCGAGACATAGTAATCCATGCCCTCGTCCTGCGCCGCGCCGACCGCGCGCACGACGGGAGCATCCAGGCTCTTCTTGTATTGCACGCCTGCCGCGACCGCAGGCATCCATTCGGGACCATAAACGGCGTCGCCCGCCAGTTTGACCTTCAGCCCCCAGATATCCTGGTCGAATTTGTAGTCATTGCCGATGCCCAGCGCGCCGCCGACCCAATTGGTGTCGAACATCTGGCGCGCATAGCTGACCTCGACCCGGTCCCATGCGCCGATCGCGATCCCTGCGCTGCGGAAATCGTAATCCGCCAGTTCGGCGACCGTCACATTGGCCTGCGCGCCGATCCCGTCGCGCGTCGCATTGCCCGCAATCACCGCCCAGGGGGTGAGGCCGCCGCCCGATGCGCCCTCGATCGTCGAGACGCCGTTGGTCAGCAGCAGCTTTCCGGGCTCGGCCACTTGCTGTGCGGATGCGGGCAACGCCGCGAGCGAAAGCGCGGCGACGGAGGCGAGCAACGTCGCTCGCGCAGATGAAACGAAGCAGTCCATTGCCGCCGGGTAGTGCGACGATGGTTAAAAACCGGTTCACTGTCTTCGATCAACCCTGCCACGCCCGCGTTTACCGGAGTTTGACGATTTCGTCCGATACGGATGCGATGAAGATCGCCTTAGCCATCGTCGCGGCCAGCCTCGCCGCGCTGCCCGCCCAGGCCGGGAATGTCGGAATTCGCGTCGTCGATGCTGGCGGAAAGCCGGTCGCCGATGCGGTGGTGACCATCCATCCGGCGTCTGGCGTCCCCGCCGGGCCGATCCGGTTCCCCTGGGCGAACCAGGTGATCCAGAAGAACATCGCCTTCAACCCCGGCACGCTTATCGTGCCGGTCGGCGCGACCGTCACCTTCCCCAATCAGGACAAGGTGCGGCACCATGTCTACAGTTTTTCCAAA
Source organism: Pseudomonadota bacterium (assembly GCA_023418595.1). Lineage (GTDB taxonomy): Bacteria > Pseudomonadota > Alphaproteobacteria > Sphingomonadales > Sphingomonadaceae > Sphingomonas. The sequence goes on along the minus strand of JAEZZI010000022.1, from coordinate 36,780 downwards.
CCGGCAAAGTTCGAAATCAAGCTGTTCGGCCGCGACGAAAGCCGCAGCTACACCTTCCGCACGCCGGGCGCGGTCGCGCTGGGCTGCAACATCCACGATTCGATGTCGGGATTCATCAAGGTCGTCGACACCCCGTTCGCGGCCAAGACCAACGCGACCGGCGGCACGCTGGTCGAAGGCGTAAGCGGCGGCAAGGCGAAGCTGACCGTGTGGCATCCGCGCCTGCGCGCCAAGGACAACGAAGCGGTGTTCGACCTCGACGTGCCTGCATCCGGCGAGATCGCCAAGCGCATCCAGATCGTGTTGCGCTGATCGACATGGTGGGCGGCATTTCCGGTCTGCGGCGGGGCGCGGAGCTGCTGGGCGCATCGCTCTCGGCAAAGATGACGCTCTTCTATGCCGGGCTGTTCGCGCTCGCCGCCGCGCTCATCCTGCTGGGTGCTCAGACCGGGATCAGTGCCTATGCCGAACGCATGGTCGCCAGCGAAATGGCGGCAGGCGCCAAGGTGTTCGATCGCGTCACTACCATGCGCTATGCCCAATTGGGCGATGCCGGACGCGTGCTGGCGTCCGATTTCGGCTTCCGTGAAGCCGCCGCGACCGGCGATGCGCCCACCATCGCCTCGGCGCTCGATTCGCTGAAAGGTCGGCTTGATCTCGACCAGGCGTTCTTCGTCGATATCGACGGCAAGGTGACCGGCTTTGCGGGCACCCTGCCCGCGAGCGAAGCGGAGACGTTGCGCGCGGCGCTGGAGGATGGTGTGGATCGCGGCGTCCTTCGCATCGGCGACCTCCGGTTCAACGCGGCCGCCGCCCCGGTCGAGGCGCCGGTTACGATCGGCTGGGTGGTGTTCGGCAACGCGCTCGACGGCGGCGAAATGGCGGCGCTCTCCAAATTGTCGGCGATCGACCTTGCCCCACGCATCGTCCCCGCTTCCGATCTGCCCAGCGGCATGACGCTCGGCACCGCGAGCGAAATCGACGCCTCGGGCGAACGCATGTTAGTTCAGGCGTCGCCGATCGCCTCGTTCCGCTCCGACGATCCTCAGACGCTGCTGCTCGAATACAGCCTCACCCATGCGCTGGCGCAATATGCGCCGATGCTGTGGTCGCTGCTGATCTGCGGCATCATCGGCGTGATGATGGCGGCGGCGGGAAGCTGGCTGCTCGCCAAGCGCATCACGCGCCCGATCCGCGCATTGGACGCCGCGGCCCGTCGCGTGGCTCAGGGAGACTATGCTCAAGTGGCGGTGGAGACGCGCGACGAACTCGGCACGCTCGCCGACAGCTTCAACCGCATGGTCGACGATATCGGCGAGCGCGAGCGCCAGATCACGCACATGGCGCTGCATGACGGCCTGACCGGACTGGCCAACCGCAGCTTGCTGCGCGAACATCTGGCGATGACGGTCGCGCGCCCGGCAACCGACCGCAAACAGGCGCTGTTCTGCCTCGACCTCGACAATTTCAAGGTCGTCAACGACACGCTCGGCCACCCCACCGGCGACGCACTGCTGTGCGAGATCGCGCGGCGATTGAGCGATTTCGCGGGCGACGGCTTTGTCGCGCGGCTCGGCGGCGACGAATTCGCGCTGGTGATCGACGATCATCACCGCCCGCTCGACCGGATCGCGCATGAACTGATCCAGACGGTGGCGAGCCCTTGCATCGTCAACGGCCATCGCATCGTGCCGGGCACCAGCGTCGGCATTTCGATCGTCGGCGCCGACGGCATCGATTCGGTCACGCTGGTGAAGAATGCCGATCTCGCGCTCTACCGCGCCAAACATGACGGGCGCGGCGGCTATCGCTTCTTTGAAGCCGAAATGGACGCAGAAGCGCAGAAGCGCCGCCAGATGGAACTCGACCTGCACGATGCGATCGCCGACGGGCAATTGTCGCTGATGTTCCAGCCGCTGTTCGACCTCAATCAGGGACGCGTGTCGGCATTCGAAGCACTGCTGCGCTGGAATCACCCGACGCGCGGGCTGGTGTCGCCGGTCGATTTTATCCCGCTGGCGGAAGATACCGGCCTGATCATCCCGATCGGCGAGTGGGTGATCCGCGAGGCTTGCCGCGTGGCGAAGGGCTGGCCCGACCATGTCCGCGTCGCGGTCAACGTGTCGCCGGTGCAGTTCCGCAATCCGGGCCTGAGCAGCGTCATCCTTCAGGCGCTGTCCGAAACCGGGCTGCCGCCCAACCGGCTCGAGCTGGAAATCACCGAAAGCCTGTTCATCGATAACCCCGAAACCACGCTCGCCTCGCTGCATTCGCTGCGCGCGCTGGGCGTGCGCGTCGCGCTCGACGATTTCGGCACCGGCTATTCCTCGCTCAGCTATCTGCGCAGCTTTCCGTTCGACAAGATCAAGATCGACCGCAGCTTCATCATCGACCTGCTCAATTCGGACGGCGCGACCGCGATCATCAAATCGATTACCACCTTGGCCGAAGCGCTGGGGATGGAGACGACCGCCGAAGGCGTCGAAAGCGCGGGCCAGATGGACATATTGCGCGAACAGGGATGCAGCCACATCCAGGGCTATTATTTCAGCAAGCCGGTGACCGAGGATGCGGTCGCGGCAATGCTCGATGGCGGGACCGACGCACGCCGCATCGCAAACGGTTAGCCCCGTTTTAGCGACGAATTGAGTGGTCGATGGTGCACAATCGCCGGTTTTCGGGCGATTTGGCGCATTCCCCCGCTAGACCGGGGGCGTAACCGTCGTTAATCCCCGCATTTCCGCTTCTCTACAGGAGGATGTCCAAGTGAATAATGCCGATCTCGCCGACGCCATCGCCAACGATCACGGCCTGACCAAGGCCGACGCCCGCAAGGTCGTCGACGCCGTCTTCGCCGCGATCACCAACGCCGCCTCGAAGGGCGAAGAAGTGTCGCTGAACGGCTTCGGCAAGTTCAAGGTCAAGGACAGCCCGGCCCGCGAAGGCCGCAACCCCTCGACCGGCGCGACCATCCAGATCGCCGCGTCGAAGAAGCTGGGCTTCAGCCCCGCCAAGGCAGTCAAGGACAAGCTGAACGGCTAAGTCCTTCGCACGACGATCGACAGCGTCCGGGCGTTCTTGGCGACAAGAGCCCCGGACGTTGTTCGTATCGGCCAGGGCGCCAGCACCGCGACCTTTGCCTAAGCCGCCCGGACGCCGGGCGTGTAACCCGCGCGGATCGCCAGGACGATCGCGCTCAACAGCGGCGATACGCTGCTCCTGATCGTCGCCCGCATCGGCGCTGGCGGACTGTTGCGACATTTCGCTCCGGGCGGTCGAGAGCGTTTTCCCGGCGGCCGGGTCGCGCGGCATCGGTGGAACCGAGCCCCGCAAGGTTGGCGAACATTATCGGTGTCGAGTGGGTGGCGGTGGCTGTCTGCGGCTTGCCAACCACAGCCGAAACCGCCATTCGCGCGTGCGAAACACACCCCTTTCGTCATTCCCGCCCTTGCGGGAATGACGGTTGGCTATCGGACGAATTCAAGCCTTTGCGTCCGGCTTTGGCGTAGCCGCTCGGCGTCCCGGACTCACTCCCGCTCGTCGGACTGCGGATTGGCGATCGCCGCTTCCTTCTCCTTCGGCTTGTTCGCCTCGAAGGTGGCGGCCAGCTTCTTCTCGGTCGCGGTCGACAGTTCCTCGGCGGCGGCGGGGAACATCTCTTCCTCTTCCTCGTCGATATGATGTTCGTAACGGTGGCGCATCTCGTCGAATTTGCGCTTCCAGGCGGGCGAACTCATGTCGATATCGGCCAATTCGCCCAGAAAATCATCGATCTCCTTGTGCTCGGATACCGAATGTCGCGCTTCGTCGCGCAGATCGGGGTTGCCGAGCATTTCGGCATAAAGCGATTCTTCCTCAGCAGCCGCATGGGCCGTGACCTCGACACGGAATGCCTCGAACAGCGTGCGCCGCTCCTCGGTGTCGCCCGACGTGTCGCCCAGCTTGGCGAGCATCTCGCGGTGACGGTCGTGATCGGCTTTCAGATCGGCGTAGATTTTGGCTTCGGCCATGACATTCGCTCCTGAGGTTCAGGACGCTCAACCACCACCGAAGCCGCTTGTTTCACCCGCGAATCGTTCGCAAGGCCGAGTTGTCAATCGAGCGGCGAGGCGGCGCGTTCGCGGTTCTGGCGTTCGGCCTTGGCGGCCGCGGCGGCCTGACCGAAACAACCCGACCCACCGCCGGGACCGACCGTCGAGCAGCTGCCGATACCGGTCTTGCCCGCATTCAGCGCATCCTGTTGACGGACTGCCCAGCTGCGGTTCTCGGGCGTGACTTCCAGCCCGCGCAGTTCCTGGGGAATGCGAAAACGCTCGGCCTCGGGGCGGCGGGCGCAGACCACGATCTCGTTGCCTTCGGCATTGGTCGGGCAGGGATCGTCGCCATAGATGACCAGCACGCCATTTTCGGTCGCGCGCTGTGCCTGGGCGGGGGGGGCGGCAAGCAGGCCGGTCAATCCCGCGACTGCGATCAGGGCCAATTTACGCATCGTCATTCTCCTGCCCCCATCAACGCACGAACCGCGCGCTTGGGTCAAATCCGTTTCGTCTAAATCCGCTTCGACAGCCCGATCGCGGCCCGACACCCCGCGCGGATCACCGCCGACAGCAAGGGATAGGCCGGCGTCTCTTCCGCGCCCGCCGCCAGCGCGGCGTCCTTGTGCTCCAGTTCTTCCTCGCGAAACTGGCGCACCGCATCGGCGAGTTCGGGATCGCCATCGCCCAGTTCGTCGAGCTGATGCTGGTAATGCCGGTCGATTTCGGTCTCTACTGCCACGGTGCACGCCATCGCCGCGCGCGGGCCCATCGCCGCGGTCGCCGCGCCTAGCGCAAAACCCGCGAGGTTCCAGATTGGCTGGAGCAGCGTCGGGCGGACGCCGCGCCGAGCGGTCATCGCGTCGAAAAAGGCGCGGTGGCGTTCTTCCTGCAACGCCATGCCCGCGATCGAGCGGCCCGCTTCGCTGCGGTCGCCCATCACCGCCAATTGCCCGGCATAAATGCGCGTCGCGCCATATTCACCCGCCTGATCGACGCGGATCATCGTGTCGGTGGCCTCGCGGCGGTCGCCGGGTCGCCAGCGTCTGGGAGCATTCATGCGCGCCTCGCCTTCAACAGCCAGAGGATGGTGCCTGTCGCACCCAGTGAGATGATCGCGTTGAACCCGGCAAGCGAAATGCCGAACAGACTCCACGGTGCGCGGTCGCAGCGGATGACGGGGGCGGCCATGATCGCCTCCAGGAAATTGTCGCCGGTCGGCAGGTTCGCGGTGCAGGCGGTGACGCCTTCCCACCAGCCATATTCGACGCCTGCGTGAAACGCACCGATCGCGCCGCTGACCCCGATCAGGATCGCGGCGAGCGCCACGAGCGTCACCCGCGATCCCATCCGCGATACCGCCAGGAACGATGCGCCCGCCGCCGCGATTGCGGCATAATGCGGCCAGCGCTGCCAGTGGCACATCTCGCACGGCGGATAGCCCGCCAGCTGGAAAATCCATGCCCCGGCAATCAGCGCGCCGGGCACGAACAGCGCGATCCAGCGCGCCAGGATCACCGGATGGTTCCCCATGCGGCGTCGCTCAGCGCTTGGCAGCGGGGCCGGTCGCCGGACGAGCGGAGGCCAGCGCCTGGCCGGGCTTCACCCGCCCGATCGTCTGAAGCGCATAGTGAAGCTGGAAATCCTCGATCCCTTTCGCCTTGACCTGCTCGGCGGTCATGTCGAAGCGTGGATCGACCTTCACATCCTCTTCCAGTGTGCGGTCGTCTGCGGCGGCTTCGTTGATCAGGTGGCGGCGCAGATCGGCTTCGCGGAAGACGGGGCGCGACTTGTAATCGGGGTCGGACAGCTGCGGCACCATCAGATCGGGTTCGATCCCGCCTTCCTGAACCGACTTGCCCGACGGCGTATAGTAACGTGCGGTGGTCAGGCGCAGCGCGGTGTTGGACGACAGCGGCAGCAGCGTCTGGACCGATCCCTTGCCGAAGCTGCGCTCGCCCATCACCAGCGCGCGGTGGTGATCCTGAAGCGCGCCCGCGACGATTTCGGACGCGGAGGCCGACCCGGCGTCGATCAGCACGACGATCGGCAGGCCGCCGGTCGCATCGCCCTTCTTGGCATAGAAACGCTCGATATCGCGTTTGTTGCGGCCGCGCTGCGACACGATCTCGCCCTGGTCGAGGAACACGTCGGTCACCTCGATCGCCTGGGTCAGCAACCCGCCGCCATTGTTGCGCAGATCAATGACGTAACCGGTGGGCTTCCTGCCCAGCGACTTGTCGATCGCGGCGATCGCGGCGCGCGTGTCGGCGCCGGTTGCCTGCGAGAAGGTGTTGATCGCGATATAGCCGATCCCGTCCTTCACTTCCCATTTGACCGGCTTTTGCACGATCACTTCGCGCTTCAACGCCACCTCGATCGGGCGATCGCGGCCGGGGCGCACAATGGTGATGGTGATGCTCGACCCCGGAGGACCGCGCATCTCCGCCACCGCCTCGTCCAGCGTCCCGCCGAAGATCAGCTTGCCGTTGATATGGGTGATATAGTCGCCCGCCTTGATCCCTGCACGATCCGCGGGCGTGTCGGCGGTCGGCGCGATCACCTTGACCGTCCGGTCCTCCATCGAAACGGTGAGGCCCAGCCCGCCATAATTGCCCTCGGTCGCGATCCGAAGATTTTCGAAATCCTTGGCGCTGACATAGCCCGAATGCGGGTCCAGCGCGGCGAGCATTCCCTGCACCGCGCCCTCGACCAGCGTCTTGTCGTCGACCTGATCGACATAATCGGCGCGCACCGTGTTGAACACGTCCATGAACAGGTCGAGTTCGCGGTAGGTGCCGCTGTCGACCTGCGCCATCGCGCCGGTGGTGACGGGAACCAGCGCCAGCGCGCCGGCGATGGCGGTTGCCTGAAGGAAGGGACGGATCATGGACGCGACTTTCGACATGGGTAGAGCGCAGGATAGCCGGTTTCGAGAGCGGGATCAAAGCGTAGCATCGATGAACCGCGACTGACCGTTCAGCCGATCAGCGCCGCCAGATCGACGGGTTGGCCGTGGCGGCGAAGCTCGACCGTGATCGGCATCGCCTCGTCGCCACCTGCTCGGCCCAAGGTTGCGCCCTGCGCGACCTGGGCACCCGGTTCCACGCCGAGCGCCGCGAGTCCAGTGACGAGCGTCGACCAGCCATCGCCGTGGTCGATGATGACGATCCGTCCATAGCGGCGAAAGCTGCGCGCAAAGACCACCCGGCCTGCTGCCGGAGCGACGACCATAGCATTGGGTGCCGCGTCCAGGCTGATGCCGCGCGCGCGGACACCGTTTTCGGACAATTCGCCGAACCCGGTCGCAATGCTGCCCGCGACGGGCAGGCGATAGGGGCCTGCGCCTGCCGGAATCGCTGCCGGGCCTTCGCCTTCCGGCCGCGGCAACGGACCAGCGAGCACCGCCAGCCGGGCCTCGGTCGCGCTCGCGTCTTCGGCTATGTCGATATCGGCGATCAGATCCCGGGCCTGTTCGCCGAGCGCAATGGCGCGGTCCGATTCGATCAGCGCGCCGCGCGCCAGTTCGCCCGCGCGCAGGCGCTGGCGAGCCTCGGTTTCGATCAGGCGCATCCGCTCGGCATCGACCCGCTCGACGCCGCGCTTCAGTGAGGTGACGGCGACTCCCGCCTGACCGCGCAAATCGCGCGACCGGTCGATCTCGGCGCGGACCGAACGGCTGCGCGCTTGGATCACCGGCCCGACCGAGCCGAGCAAGGCACGGACATGCACCGCGTCGCGCAGCGATCCCGGCTGGACGACCGCAAGGATTTCGGGGCGCCGCGCCAGCGACTGGATCGCCGCGATCAGCCGCACCATCGGTCCCTGGCGTTCGGCCAGCCGTTCGCGCTGCGCGGCAATCCGGCGGTCGATGATCGCGATCCGCGCGATGGCGGCGGCGATATCGGCTTGCGCCGCGACGATGCGCGCCTCGGCGGCGGCGCGCTCGGCGCTGGCCCGGTCCGCGGCGTCGCGCGCGCGGGCGGCCTGCATCTCCAGCGCCTGCGATCGCACGAGCGCAGCGGCACTGTCGGCGCGCGCGGCGCGGAGCCGATCCTGCTGCAACTGGATGACGGGCGGTACGGGCACATCCTGCGCCGAAAGGCTCGCCGCCGTCAGCCCCGTGCCCATCGGCAGCATCACGGCAAGGGCAAGCGCGCGCTTCATCTCCCTATCCTTCGCGGTGATAGGGGTGGTTGGCAAGGATGGAGGACGCGCGCCAGATCTGTTCGGCGAGCATCGCGCGGGCCAGCATGTGCGGCCAGGTCATCCGACCGAAACTCAGCAGCATGTCGGCGCTCGCGCGGTCGGCGTCGTCGAACCCGTCGGCAGCACCGATCATGAAGCGGAGTTCGCGCAACCCCTCGTCGCGCCAGCGCCCGATCCGCTCCGCCAGTTTCACCGAGCCGGGCGACTCGCCGGTCTCATCGAGCATGACGATGCGGGTGCCGGGTTCGACCGGGGGCAACTTGCCGCCGGTATCGGGCAGTTCGGTGACCTTTGTCGGCCAGGCGACGCGCTTCAGATAGCGCGCCACCAGTTCGGCTTCGGGCGAGCGCCCGATCTTGCCGCGCGCGACGATGTGGATCAGCATATTGCCAGCCCCATAAACCGTCACCCCGGACTTGTTCCGGGGTCCACTAAGCCGCTTGCGGAGCGTCTATGTGGAACGCGCTGTGCGTGCTGCCCGGTGGGCCCCGGAACCAGTCCGGGGTGACGAATTAATTGGCCCTCAGCCCTCGGGCTGAACCGGGGGCGGGGGCGCATCGCCGAACGACCACATGCGCTCCAGATTGTAGAAGCTGCGAACCTCGGGCCGGAACAGGTGGACGATCACGTCGCCCGCGTCGATCAGCACCCAATCGGCATTGGGCAGTCCTTCGACGCGCGCGGTCCGGCGGAACTCGCCCTTGATCTTTTCGGCCAGTTTCTGCGCCATCGACGCGACCTGTCGCGTCGATTTGCCCGATGCGACGATCATGTAATCGGCGATGCTCGATTTGCCCGCGAGCGGGATCGACACGACCTCGACCGCCTGGTCGTCGTCGAGCGAGGAAAGGACAAGCGCGTGCAGCGCCTCTACCTGATCGGTGTCGGCAGAACGCTGGGCATTGGGGGTTGCGGGCATCGGGTTCCTAGGAATGGGGTTCGGGCGCGGGCGGAGCGATGGCGTGCCAGTCGGGATCGGCGGCACGAATTGCCGTTGCGGAAGTCGGATCGGGGCGAAAGGTCAGAAACACCAGTGCCGGCAAACTCCAGCTCGTCCAGTTGAGCGCCTGGCGTGCGGGCCGCCTGTGACGCCGCAGCCAGCCCATCGCGACACTCGCGCGGGCGCGTCTGTCATAACCCGGACGCGCGATCACCGCAATCGGAACCGTCCGCGCGATGCCGCGCCAGTCGCGCCACTGGTCGAACTGCGCCAGATTGTCCGCCCCCATCAGCCAGACGAAGCGTTTGTCGGGATAAAGCCGGACGAGCTTTTTGAGCGTATCGACGGTATAACGCGTGCCCAGCTTCGTCTCGATCGCGGTCGCGCGGATGCGGCTGCCGCGCGCCATGCGGGTTGCCGACGCCAGCCGTGCGGCAACGGGGGCCATATCGCGAGCCCCGTCTTTCAGCGGATTGCCCGGCGACACCAGCCACCACACCTCGTCCAGCCCCAATGCTCGCATCGCCTGAAGCGAGATGGCGCGATGGCCCGTGTGCGCGGGGTTGAAGGAGCCGCCCAACAGGCCGATGCGAGTCATCCATCACCGATGGCAAAGTTGCCGTAAGCAGGCAATCAGGCGCGCGTCCGTCCCCCGCCATCGACCAGCCACTTGTAGGTCGTCAGCCCCTCCAGCGCGACCGGACCGCGCGCGTGCAGGCGACCGGTGGAGATGCCGATCTCGGCGCCCAGCCCGAACTCGCCGCCATCGGCGAACTGGGTGGAGGCGTTCCACATCACGATCGCCGAATCGACGCGCGCCTGAAATTCGGCGGCGCGGCCTGCATCGTCGGTGATGATCGCATCGGTATGATGCGAACTGTGGCGCGCGATGTGCGCAATCGCATCCTCCAGGCCATCGACCATCCGCACCGACAGCACGGGTTCGAGATATTCGGTGTCCCAATCCGCTTCGCTCACCGCCTCTGCGCGCGGCTCGAGCGCGCGCACGTCCGCATCGCCGCGCAATTCGCAGCCCGCATCGGCGAGCGCCGCCAGCACCGGGGCGGGATCGGCGAACGCCTTGTCGATCAACAGCGTCTCGGTCGCGCCGCAAACGCCGGTGCGGCGCATCTTGGCATTGACCGCGATGGCGCGCGCCATGTCGGCATCGGCAGCGCCGTCGATATAGGTGTGGCAGATGCCGTCCAGATGCGCGAGCACCGGCACGCGCGCCTCTTCCTGGACGCGCGCGACCAGGCTTTTGCCCCCGCGCGGCACGATGATGTCGATCAGCCCGTCGGCCTTGAGCATCGCGCCCACTGCGGCGCGGTCCTGTGTCGGCACCAGTTGCACGGCATCGGCGGGCAGCCCGGCGCTTTCCAGCCCGCGCACCAGCGCCGCGTGGATCGCGCGGTTCGAATGTACCGCTTCGGTCCCGCCGCGCAGGATCGCGGCATTGCCCGCCATCATCGCCAGCGCGCCGGCATCGGCGGTGACGTTGGGGCGACTTTCATAGATGATGCCGACCACGCCTAGCGGCACGCGCACGCGTTTGAGTTTCAGCCCGTTGGCGGGCGAACTTTCGTCGATCACGTCGCCGACCGGATCGGGGAGACCCGCAACGGCTTCGAGCGCCGATGCGATCCCCTCCAGTCGTCCGTCGTCGAGCGCCAGCCGGTCGAGCATCGCATTCGCCAGCCCTTTGTCGCGCCCGGCGGCGAGATCCTTGGCGTTGGCATCCAGGATCGTGGCGGCGTCGTCACGCAACGCTATGGCGGCCGCGCGCAACGCTTCGGCCTTTGTCGATGTCGGGGTGCGGGCAAGGATGGCGGCGGCTTCGCGTGCGCGCTTGCCCATATCGGTGATCAGGTCGGTCGGATTGTCTGTCTTGTCGAGCATGTTGCAGATGCTAACATAACGACGCGCAAATTGACACCGCAGGGCCGGATTTCGGCTCGCAAGCACTGTCCCCACGCGCTAGAAATCGCCCATGAGCGGGGAAATCGAAGGGGTCGGCCATTTCGCGACGGGCGCGCTCCTGGCGCGCGCGGTCGATGGCGATGGGCACGACGAGGGCGGTGCCGGGGGGCTGTGCCTCAACTGCGGGACGCGGCGGATCGGCCCGCATTGCCACCACTGCGGGCAGGGCGGCCATATCCACCGTTCGATCGGTGCGATCTGGCATGAAATCCTGCACGGCGTCGTCCATTTCGAAGGAAAATTGTGGCGCACACTGCCGTTGCTCGCTTTCCGCCCCGGCGAACTGACCCGGCGATATATCGACGGCGAGCGCGCGCGCTTTGTCTCGCCGATGGCGATGTTTCTGTTTTCGGTGTTCACGCTGTTCGCGGTTCTGTCGATCCTGGGCGTGGCGCCGCCCAGCGAGATCAGCGGCAATACCGCGCAGGTTCAGGCAGGGATCGCCGACCAGCGCAATCGCCTGATCGTGCGTCGTGACCGCGCGATCGCGAAACGCGATGCGACGGACACGAGCGAAGCGGATCGCGCGGAGGCGGCGCGCGAGATTGCAGAATATGACTCAGAAATCGCTGCGATCGACCAGGTGCAACCGGTGTTTGGGACGCAAGGCAGTGGCGAATCGTTCAAGACCGGCTGGGCGCGGCTGGACGCCGGGATTGCAAAGGCCGACAAGAATCCGGGCCTGATGCTCTACAAGCTTCAGGCGAACAGCTATAAATTCAGCTGGCTGCTGATTCCGATTTCGATCCCCTTCATCTGGATCATGTTCGCGTGGCGGCGGCAATTCCGCGCCTATGACCACGCCGTATTCGTTACCTATTCGATCGCGTTCATGTCGATCCTGTTCATCGTACTGATGCTGGCTCATGCGCTGGGCGCGCCGATGGCGCTTGTCGCAACGATCGGGAGCCTGGTCCCGCCCATCCACATCTATCGCCAGTTGCGCGGCGGTTATTCGCTGCGCCGTTCGCGCGCGGCAATCCGCACGGTCGTGCTGATCGCGATTTCGATCCCGATCATCGTCAGCCTGTTTCTGATCGCCGTGGTCGGGCTTGGCTTCATAGGTTGAGAGCCGTGCATTTGTAGAATCGGTCGATCGGTGCCATATAGGAGGTGCTTCAGTCGCAAATCGACGGTTCCTGGCGCTTTGCGGCACCTCTTTCCTTCTTTCCCTGCCCTTGTCGCACCGGCGACCCGACACGCGGGCCGTTTGAGTAGAAGGAATATCCAAATGATCACCGGAACCGTAAAGTTCTTCAACGCCGACAAGGGCTTCGGCTTCATCAAGCCCGACGGCGAAGGCGATGATGCATTCGTCCACATCTCGGCCGTCGAGCGTGCCGGTATGCCGACGCTGCGCGAAAATCAGCGCGTCAGCTATGAGCTGGAGCCGGATCGCCGCGGCAAGATGGCGGCGTGCAACCTGCAGCCAGCAGAATAAACAAGGGGGGCCGGGACGCAGAATTGCTCCCGGCCCTTTTCTTTTCGACCCACTCCCAGCGAAAGGCCGATCCATGTCCAGCCCCTCCCTTGCCTATCGCGACCGCGCCGCCCAGGCCCATCAGGAAGCCGAAGCCGCTACCCTCGACAATGTCCGCGACCGTGCGCTGCGCGCCGAGGCCGCATGGATCCAGATGGCCGAACGCGCCGAGCGCGTCGATGCCGCCCGCGCCGAACGCGAAGCGCCGAAGGCGGCGGCGGAATAAGGACGCTGATCCAGGACCAAAATGTCCCGATCCGTTCGTTTCGAGCGCAGTCGAGAAACGGGGGCCAGGCGCTCAGATCGCGTTTCTCGACTTCGAGCCGTTGGCTCGAAACTTGTCCTGAGCGCCTGCCCAGGCAGGCAGTCAAGGGCTCGAAACGAACGGTGGGGCGTCATGGGTCTGGTTCTTCGATGAGGTTGCGTGCGCTCAGCCCGCTTGCCCGCAGGGATAGCGGCGCTTCATGATGTCATAGAACGCCGCCTTGGTGCTGACATCGCGCCTGGTAGGCGGAATCTTTTCGAACTCGGCGAGCAGTTCGTTGCTGCCCAGTCTGGTCTTGCCCTTGGGCGGTGGACAGCTGTGCGGCGACTTTCCGCTGGCCCGCGCGGCTTCGACGTCGCGGCGATAGTCTTCGGCTACCGCCATCATATGGTTTCGCAACAATTTGAGGTCGGACGAGCCCAACGCCATCACCCCCTTCGCTTTCAGCGCATTCGCCCTGGTCAGGAACTGATCGACGGTCATCGACTGGGCCGATGCGGCGACGGGCGAAAGGGCGATCAGGGTCGCTGCGAGCAGAGCCGATTTCATGGCGCGATGCTTGCCGCAAAAGCACGGCGGATCAAGCCCATAAGAAAACGCCGCCCCGCGGGTAGCGGGACGGCGCATTCCAGACCGGTAGAATCGGCGATCAGGCCGGTTGCGGGCTACCGAACGGCCCCTTGGGGCGGCGCGTCTTCGGAATCGAGGTGCCTGCCGCCGCGACCGGAGCGGCTTTCGCACCGGGATCGTTGCGACCGATATCCTCGCCCGCGATCACCCGCTTGATCTCGTCGCCGGTCAGCGTTTCATATTCGAGCAACGCGCCCGCCAGCGCGTGAAGCTGGTCGATATGCTGGGTGAGCAGGTCGCGCGCGCGCTTCAATCCACCTTCGACGGTTTCGCGGATTTCCTGGTCGATCAGCTTTTGCGTTTCGTTCGACATGCTGCGTGGCTGCGACGACGAATAACCCAGATAGGTCTCGCCTTCGGGCTGGGCATATTCGACGGGTCCGACCTTGTCCGACATGCCCCATTTGGTGATCATGTCGCGCGCAAGTCCCGTCGCATACTGGATGTCGCCGGAAGCGCCCGACGATACCTTGTCATAGCCGAAGATGATTTCCTCGGCGACGCGACCGCCCATCGCGACCGCAAGGTTCGCATACATCTTGTCGCGGTGATAGCTGTAGCTGTCGCGCTCGGGCAGGCGCATCACCATGCCCAGCGCGCGGCCGCGCGGGATGATCGTCGCCTTGTGAATGGGGTCGGACGCGGGTTCGTGAACCGAGACGATCGCATGGCCCGCCTCGTGATAGGCGGTCATCCGCTTTTCGTCCTCGGTCATCACCATCGAGCGCCGCTCGGCGCCCATCATGACCTTGTCCTTGGCCTCTTCGAACTCGCTCATCGCGACCAAGCGCTTGCCCTTGCGCGCCGCCATCAGCGCGGCCTCGTTGACGAGATTGGCAAGGTCCGCGCCCGAAAAGCCCGGCGTGCCGCGCGCAATCACCCGCGCATCGACATCGGGGGCCAGCGGCGTCTTTTTCATGTGAACTTCGAGAATCTTGATCCGGCCCTCGATATCCGGGCGCGGCACCACGACCTGACGGTCGAAACGGCCCGGACGCAGCAAGGCGGGGTCAAGCACGTCGGGGCGGTTGGTGGCGGCGATGATGATGATGCCTTCGTTCGCCTCGAACCCGTCCATTTCGACGAGCAGCTGGTTGAGCGTCTGCTCGCGCTCGTCATTGCCGTTGCCCAGCCCTGCGCCACGATGGCGACCGACCGCGTCGATCTCGTCGATGAAGACGATGCAGGGCGCCGATTTCTTGGCCTGTTCGAACATGTCGCGGACGCGGGATGCGCCGACGCCGACGAACATTTCGACGAAGTCCGAACCCGAAATGGTGAAGAAGGGCACGCCCGCTTCGCCCGCAATCGCGCGCGCCAGCAGCGTCTTGCCGGTGCCGGGCGATCCGACCAGTAAAGCGCCCTTGGGAATCTTGCCGCCCAATCGCGCGAATTTGGTCGGGTCTTTCAGAAACTCGACGATTTCCTCGAGCTCTTCGCGCGCCTCGTCGATGCCCGCCACGTCGGCAAAGGTGACCTTGCCTTCCTTCTGGGTCAGCATCTTGGCCTTGGACTTGCCGAAGCCCATCGCGCCGCCGCCCGAATTCTTCTGCATCTGGCGCAGCACGAAGATCGCAATACCGATAAACAACAGGAACGGCAGCGACTGCACCAGCAAATATTGCCAGATCGACGGGCCTTCCTCGGGCCGCGCGTTGATCGTCACGCCCTTTTCGCGAAGATTCTGGATGAGGGTGGGATCGGACAGCGTGTTGGTGGTGAATTGCTGGTCGTTCGCCAGGGTGCCGGTGATTCGGTCCTTAGTGACATTGACCTCGCGCACTTCGCCTGCCTCGACCCGGTCGAGGAACTGCGAATAGGCGATCGAATTGCCCGACGCGGCCGAATTGCGACCGTCGAACATCGACACGAACAGCGCGAGCGCCAGCAGGATGCCGACCCAGATCAGCAGGCTCTTCATCCACGGATTGCCGCCGCCGCCATTGTTGCCGCCGGGCTGCTGTTTGTCGTTGTCGTTCATCGAATCCGGATACCTTTTCGTATTGCCATCAAGATAGGCGAGCGCAGGTTAATGGCAATGGAACAGCCGATGATTTCGGGCGATCAGTGTGATCGGCGGGGCGGTGCCACCGAAAAGCGCCAGATCGAACCCGTCGGCGTGACCATGATTCCCGCCTGGGTGGCGGATTTTCCGTTTTCGAGCGCGTCGAGCAGGCTCTCGATATTGGTCGCAGGGGTATAGGCGGGCGAGGCGATCGCGTGTTCGTCCCGCAGGCGCTGGATCGCGCGGCGGGCGATCAGGCGGCGCACGCCGCGCGGCAGGTCGGCGATGTCGAAGTCGTGCGGCGCAACTTCGCGAGTCCCGAACAGCCAGTCGGCAATGGCGTTCAGGTCGCGCTCGGCTTCGGCCAGATGCGCTGCCGACCGTGCAAGCGCGGCGGCGGGCAGTTCGGGCGTGGCCGACAACAGGCTGCGGAACTGCGCGCGGTCGAACCGGGGGTCGAGGTTGGAGGGGTCGTCGACATGCGGGACGCCGCCCGTCTCGACCACGGCGAGCAATTCGGCGCGGCGCCAGACCAGCAACGGGCGGATCACCGGCACGCGGTTCGGCACCGCGTTGCGCGCGCGCACGCCCGCCAGTCCCGCCAGCCCCGATCCGCGCGCGGCGCGCATCAGAAAGGTTTCGGCCTGGTCGTCGGCATGATGGCCGGTGGCGATGGCACATGCATTTGCGGCGCGTGCCCATTGGTCGAGCAGGGCATAACGCTGGCCGCGCGCCCAGTCGTGCAGGTTGCTGGCGGACGGGCAGTCGTCGGTCACGGTCAAGATCCGGTGCGAAATGCCTGCGGTCGCACACCAGCCGGCGACCATCGCCGCCTCTTTGGCAGCCTCCGCGCGCAAGCCATGATCGACGGTCGCCGCGATCACCGCGCCGGGAAAGGCGGCGACGGCCAGCGCGAGCATCGCCATGCTGTCGGGGCCGCCCGATACGGCAAGCGCGAGCGGCGCGGCGGGGGCGGGGATGTCATCCAGCAGCGCGCGGCAATCGTCGCGGCAACGGGCGACCAGCGTGTCGAGGGGCGCGTTCATCCTATCCCTCCGCCCTTGTCGGGCCGGAGCGGTGAGGGGGGGTGTGGCTGCACGGCAGCGACGCGGTCGCGTGCGACCGCACCGTCCATCCGGCGCTCCGCGCCACCTTCCCCCGCGAGAGGCAAGGAAATGTTTGCTGTCGGGTAGGGAACCGCGCCTAGCTGCACCGCGCCGCGGTGCGGCCGCGCGCGATGTCCGCCTTCATGCTGGCGGAGATGCGCGTCGGATAGACCTCCTCCAGCTCGGCATAGACGTCGCACGCCTCGGACGGCTTTTTCAGCTGCTGGAGCGCCTGCGCCAGATAGAACAGGCTGTCCGCCGCGCGTTCGCCGTCGGGCATCTTCTTGTAATTTTCGTAGAATGCGATCGACGCCAGGCTGGGCTTGCCATCGTCGAGATAGGATCGCCCGATCAGATTCTGGGCATAGCTGGCGCGGCGATGGGTGGGGTTTTTGTCCACCACCTGTTTCAGCGCGGCCTGCGCTTCCGGGTAGAGCTTCGCCTGCCACAGCCGGAAGCCATAGGTATACTGATCCTCGACCGCATCGCCGGTGTCGGGTTTCTGCACCGCAGCGATCGCCTCACGGCGGGCGGGGCTGGCGGCGGTCGTCGCGGTCGATGCCGAGACGCGCGGCGGCGCGCCTGCCGCCGGACTGCCGGTGCCGCCGGTCGGCGCGGATGCGGCGGGCGCGCTGCCTATGCCGGACAGCTTGGCGTCGGTCGCGCGCTTATACGCCTCGAACTGCTGTTCGAGCTGGCGGATGCGGTATTCGCCCTGTTCGATCTGGCCGGTGATCGTCTGGAACTGGCTTTCGATCGCGCTGACGCGGCTTTCCAAGCTGCTGATCGCGCCGGTCGCGGGGACGCCGGGGATCGTCGCCTGCTGCTGCGGCGCGGTGATGTCGGGCGTGACGATCTGGCCCGATCCGCCGGGAAATACCCTGCGCTGGACGGCGCGCATTTCGCGCTCCAGCCGATCGACCCGGCCCTCGATCGCGCTCTGGGCGAGCGCGGGCGCGCTCCACGCCGAGCCCGCGCCAAGGATTGCAAGAGCCATGAAAATACGCATCGACACCCCCCAGGTGCTGGTTGTTCTTGAAAGCGGCTATAACTGACAGAAGCCGGCTTTCGCCAGCATTAAGCAGCCGATGACGCCACGACGTCAGCCGGGATTGGCAGCGGTTGTTGGTGAGGCCGGCGTCGGCGCAGGGGTCGTCGATGACGCGCCGCGTGCCTGAAGCGCCTCGGCGCTGATCCCGACATTCTGGATCGACAGTCGCCCGTCGCCAAGCGGCGGGACGATCGATCCGTTGATCCGCACTTCCAGCTGGTCGGCGCGGCCGGTGTTGATCATCGGATTGCTGGCGGTCGGCGGCACGTCATATTGTTCGCCCGGCTGCATCGTCTTCATCAGCAGCGTCGTGCCCGCCGAGTCATAGACGCGCACCCAAACCTCGTCGGTCGCGGTCAGCGTTACCTGGCCGCCGGTTGCGGGCGGGGCCGGGGTGGCGACCGGCGCGGGCGTCGGTTCCGCTTCTGCCACGACGGGCGCAGGCGGCGCGTCGCTGGTGCGGAACAGGTCGGTGCCATAAAAGATGCCGACCGCGATCAGCAGCAGCACCGCGATGACGACGCCGCCGACCACGACGCCGGGACCGGGCATCCGGCGCGGATCGCTCGCTTCATAGATTTCGCGCACCGGCCGCGAATAGGTCTGGCTGAGTTCGCCGCGCAGGTCGCGGCCCAGCTCTGCGGTATCGACGCCGACGGTGCGGGCATAGGCCTTGGCAAAGCCCATCGCATAGGTGGTGGCAGGCAGCGCGTTGTAATCGCCGCGCTCGATCGCCTCGAGATGGCGCTGTGGCACGCGGGTGCGCTGCGCGACTTCGCCCAGGTCCAGTCCCTGCGCCTCGCGCGCCTGGCGCAGGCGGTCACCAACGGTGCGCGGACCCTGCGGCGCGGTGTCGGCGAGTTCGCCCTGATCCATGAACTTCTCCCACTCGGGGCGTTGCGACCGGATGCCCCGATTGTGCGATCTCTCTTAGCAGCCGGATACTGTCAACGCGAGGGGGCGTCGCCTCGTCGTCCGATCAAGCCAGTTCGACGCCATTCGCCTCCGCCCATGCCGTCAGCGCCGCGCGCATGTCGGCGGGCGGACGGTCGAGCAGGTCGTGGAGCACCGGTTTGAACGCCGCCCGGTCGAGGCTGCGGGCCATCGCCTTGACCGGGCCGATCGCAGCCGGCGTGATCGACAGCCGGTCGATGCCGAGCGCGATCAGCGCCATCGCCTCCAGCGGTCGCCCGCCCATTTCGCCGCACACCGCAATCGGCACGCCCGCGTCGTGGCAGGCGCGCGACACGCGGCGCAGGAAGCGCAGGATCGACGGGGAAAGCCAGTCGTAGCGCAGCGCGAGTTTCGGATGCGCGCGGTCGGCGGCGAACAGGAACTGGGTCAGGTCGTTGGTGCCGACCGACAGGAAATCGAGCTTGGGCAGCAGGATGTCGAGCACCTCGGCAAGGGCGGGCACCTCCAGCATCGCGCCGAAGCGGATGTCGTTCGGCACCTTCTTGCCGCGCGCGACCAGCCATTCGCGCTGCACGTCGAAAATCGCCCTGGCCTCGTCGAATTCCCAGGGTTCGGAAACCATCGGGAACATGACGTTGAGGGTGCGGCCCGCCGCCGCCTCAAGCAACGCGCGCGCCTGCGCCTTCATCAGCCCGCCGCGATCGAGCGCCAGGCGCAGCGCACGCCAGCCCATCGCCGGATTCTCCTCGTCGCCGCCCTCGTCATGGTCGAGATAGGGCAGCGCCTTGTCGCCGCCGATATCGACGGTGCGGAAGATGACCGGGCGATCGCCCGCCGCGTCGAGCACATCCTTGTACAGGCGCTGCTGGCGCTCGCGCTGGGGCAGGGTGGCGGAGACGAGGAACTGGAATTCGGTACGGAACAGGCCGATGCCGTCCGCGCCGGTCAGGTCGAGTGCCGCCACATCGTCGCGAAGCCCCGCATTGACCATCAGCGTGACGCGGTGGCCGTCGCGCGTCACCGGCGGCTCGCCCTTTCGTGCCGCGAACGCCGCGCGGCGCTTCTGGCTGATCGCCAGCTTCGCCTCGAACGCCTCGTCCATCGCGGGCGTCGGGCGCACCACGACATTTTCGCCGTTCACGTCGAGCAGCAACCGGTCGCCCTCGGCGATCAGGCGGCGGACATCGCGGACGCGTCCCAGCACCGGCACGCCCATCGCCCGCGCGACGATGGTGACGTGCGCGGTCAGCGATCCTTCCTCCAGCACCACGCCCTTCAGGCGGCGGCGGTCATATTCGAGCAGTTCTGCCGGACCCAGATTGCGCGCAATCAGGATCGTGTCCTGGCGCAATCCCATTTGCGCGGCGGTGCCCATCTGGCCCGACACGGTGCGCAGCAGCCGGTTCGACAAATCCTCCAGATCGTGCATCCGGTCGGCGAGCAGCGGATCGGCAATCTCGCGCATCCGCATCCGCGTGCGTTGCTGGACCCGTTCGATCGCGGCCTCGGCGGTCAGTCCGCTGTCGATCGCCTCGTTGATGCGCCGCGCCCAGCCTTCGTCATAGGCGAACATCTTGTAGGTCGCGATGACCTCTTCATGCTCGCCGCCTACGCCGAACTCCGCCTGGCTGGCCATTCGGTCGATCTGTTCGCGCATCTTGTCGAACGCGGCATAGACGCGGTGCCGCTCGGCCTCGGTATCCTCGGCGACAGTGTGTTCGATGGTGATGCGCGGCTGATGGAACACGGCAAAGCCCGCCGCCATGCCGTCGACCAGCTTGAACCCCGCGATGCGCACCGGCGCGGTCGATTGCGGTCGGGCACTGGCGGCGTCGTGCCCGTCGATCAGCCCGGCATTGGCGATCAGTTCGCTCAGCACCATCGCGACGGTCTGAAGCGCCTCGATCTCGACATCGTCATATTTGCGCGCAACGGCGTGCTGGACCGCCAGCACGCCGACGGCGCGTTCGCGGCGGATGATCGGCACCCCGGCAAAGCTGTGATAGCGTTCCTCGCCCGTTTCGGGACGATAGGCAAAGTCGGGATGGGCCGCGGCCTCGTCGAGGTTCAGCGTTTCGATATTGCCCGCGATCGTGCCGACCAGTCCTTCGCCGACCGCCAGCTTGGTGACGTGCACCGCCGCCTCGTCCAGCCCGCGGGTCGCAAACAGTTCCAGCACGCCTTCGCGCAGCAGATAGATCGAACAGACTTCGCTGTTCAGCGCCTCACCGATGATATTGACCACGCCGTTCAGCTTGGTCTGCGCATTGGTCCGCGCCGCCATCACATCGTGCAGGCGGGTCAGGATTTCGCGTGCGGAGGCAACGGCGCTTGTCGGCATCCCACCGGGCTAACAGGAAAGCGCGCCGAGCGGCAAGCGACACGGCGCTGTGGGGCCAGCAATTATTGCTTTGCCCGAGGTTATTGCGGCGGCACCAGCCCGCTCCCCCCACCCGGCATCCCATTCAGAAATACGCTGTGGGAGGCCGGGTGGGGGAGCGGGCGAAGCAGCTCAAGGTTCCGGCGATCCGAAGGGTCGTTGGAATGGCCGCGTAGGGCGGTGCCGCATCAAATTCGCCTTTTCGCGAATTACCAAAAGCCCCTCAGGGTTCGGGCGTGCCGGGCGTTTGCTGGACGATGGGGGTCGAGGGCGCGAAGCGTACCGCGCCGGTCGCGGCGGGCGCTGCCGTGCCGATCGCGACTGCTGGCGCGCCGCCGGGCTGCTTGGCCTGCCACGCGGCCAGATCGACGCGGTAGCGGTGATATTCGCCCCAGAAATCGGCGAAGGGCTGGTCGATCCGCGCAAGCGCGGCGCGGGCAAAACCCTCAAACGCATCGGGCGACACGGTTGCGGCCTCCGCCAGCACGGGAATGGCGGCGTCGCAAAAGGCGCGCTGGGCAGGCGGCTGGGCGAAATAATTGTAGAGCCGGGTCATGGTGTCGTCGAACCGGTCCTGCCAGTCGCCGCCGCCGCTGCGATATTCGCCCTCCAGCGTGTTGAACGCGTTGGCGAGCGCGGTCTTATGCACCCGCAGCATCGCATTATACTGGTCCGACGACGCGGTGCCGCACTGAAGCGCGGCGACGTTCAGCCCGGATCGCAAATGCCAGATGCTGGCGGCACCCGACAGGTTGCGATTGGGGGTCGCGAAGCTGCCGTCTGGAAGCGGCGCGGGGATCGCGAGCCGGGCGGCGGCACCGCGCGGCGGTTTGGGCATCAACGCAGGGGCCGGCGGCGGGGGCGGGGTGACGGCGATGATCTCGACCGGTTTCTTGGCGCAACCCGCGAGCAGGCCCAGCCCGACCAGCATTGCGACCGCGGATGCGCGCTTCGCCCGCGGGCGGTTCGATTGTCGCATTGAAAATCCCCCTAATACTCAAAACAAGCCGTGCGCCCGCGCAGGCGGGCGCCCAGAGTTACCAGTCGTTGCGCGTCGTTACCCTGGACTCCCGCCTGCGCGGGAGCACGGTGGCTAAATCTTCGGCGCCTTCACTGCCCTCGCGCCCGATCGAGCGTCGCCAGCGAGCGGGCTGCATATCGCGTCAGGTCGCCGCGTTCCACGTCCGCGATCTCGACCAAGACCGATCGTGCCGCCGCGCAGAACGCGCGTTCGCCGCGCGGATGCGCGATATAGTTGTACAGCTGGGTCTGGCGATCGTCGGACCGGTCCTGCCAGTCGCCGCCGCCGCGCCGATATTCGCGCTGCAACCGCGCCTGGGCCCGCGCGAACGAACGGGCATGGACCTTCAGCATCGCATTGTAGCGATCGGGCGCATCGCCCCCGCATTTGAGCGCCGCGACGTTGAGGGTGCCGCGCAGGTGCCACAGCGTTCTGGCTGCCGACAGCCCGGCATTGGGACCGGCATGGATCGTCTCGTCGGGGCCTTGCGCCACTGGCCGCTCGCGTCCCGATCCGCATGCGGCGAGCGCGGCGAGCAAGGCGAGGGGGACAAGGAAGCGGCTTGATTGCATGGCGCTTTAGTCACCCCAAGTTGGAAAACACGCGATGGCGCTGCGACAGAGCGAACGGCTTTTGCGGTGCGCGCGCCATCCACCATGGTCACCCCGGCCGACGTGCCGGGTTCCACCATGCTGCTTGCGCAGCCATTCGACATCAAAACGCAAACCTGGCGGCCCGGTGGACCCCGGCACTTGGGCCGGGGTGACGGGTGGAGAATGCTGGGGCGTCTCTCATCTTAACCCGATCGATTACGCCGCGCGCTTCTCCAGCGCATGCGCGGCCTCGGCCATCAGCGTGGCAATGATCTCGGCGATCGGTTCTTCCTTCGTCACCATGCCGACCGATTGGCCCGCCATTACCGATCCATGTTCGACATCGCCTTCGATCACCGCACGCCTCAGCGCGCCTGCCCAATAATGCTCGATCTGGAGCTGGGCTTCCATCATCTCGACCTTGCCGTCGTCGAGCAGGGCTGCGACTTCGCGCTGCTTGGCGGTGAAGAGTTCGCCCGCCGCGTTCTTCAGCGCGCGCACCGGGATCACGGGGAGGCGCGGGTCGATCTGAACCGACGCGGTGGCGTCGCGCGCCGAGGCGCGGATGAACGCTTTCTTGAAATTGGGGTGGGCGATGCTTTCGGTCGCGCAGACGAACCGCGTGCCGAGCTGGACGCCCGATGCGCCCTGATCGAGATAGCCGGCAATCGCCTCTCCGCGTCCGATGCCGCCTGCGACGAACACCGGCACCTGATCGGCGACTTCGGGCAGAATTTCCTGGGCGAGCACGCTGGTCGAAACCGGGCCGATATGGCCGCCCGCTTCCATCCCCTCGACCACCAGCGCATCGACGCCCGAGCGGATCAGCTTTTTGGCGAGCGACAGGGCGGGCGCGAAGCAGATGACCTTGGCTCCCGTTGCCTTGATCGCCTCGACCGAACCCTTGGGCGGCAATCCGCCCGCCAGCACGACATGGCCGACCTTGTGCTTTCCGCACACCTCGATCAGCGCAAACAGATCGGGGTGCATGGTGATCAGGTTCACGCCGAAGGGTTTGGACGTCATCGCCTTGGTCGCGGCGATTTCGGCGTCGAGCAACTCGACGGTCATCGCGCCGCACGCGATCACGCCGAACCCGCCCGCGTTTGACATCGCCGACACCAGATTGCGTTCGCTGACCCACGACATGGCGCCCGCCATGATCGCGACTTCGGAGCCGAGAAACTCGACGCCGCGGGCCATTCGGCGCTGGAGGCGCTCGGCGCCTGCGGATGCTGCTTGGTTCATGCCTTCGCCTAGCCGCGAAACGCTCGGCCCGGCAAGCGCCAAGGGGTTCGCATCTGCGCGCCGCGGGATTAGAGGGGGCGCAGCCAGTGAAGGGGAGTAGCCGCCATGTTCGACCGCCGCACGCTTTTGACCGCCGCCGCCGCGCTGCCGCTCGCGGCCTGCGCGTCCCGTTATGGCGCCGGACCGGGAAGGACGCTCAAGGTCGTGACGCTCAACATCTGGCACGATGCAGGCGATTGGGCGACGCGGCAGAGGTTGATCGTCGATGCCTTGCGCGCCGCCGACCCCGACGTCATCGGCTTTCAGGAAATCCTGGAAGACAAGGCGAAGAACCTGCCCAACCAGGCCGACACGTTGGGCGCAATGCTGCCGGGTTATGCCGTGCATTTCACCGCGGTCGATCCCGAAGGATCGCCTAAACGCTATGGCAACGCCATCCTGTCGCGGTTGCCGGTGATCGAGACGGCGTCGAAGAAGCTGGAACCGCTGAACGATTTCCGCACCGCAATCCGTGCGCGCGTCGATGTCGGCGGGCAGGCGGTCGATATCGTCAACACCCATCTGGCGCATCAGCCCGATGCCGGACCGGTCCGCGCGCGCCAGATCGCCGACCTGCTCGGCTGGCTGCCGACCGACGGCACGCCGCTGGTCGCGGTGGGCGATTTCAATGCGCCCCTCGAGGATTCGGGACTGGCGGGGCTGGCCGCGCGAGGGCTGCAAACCGCGTTGCCGCCCGGCGCTGCACAGACGACGCTGGTGACGTCACGCGGCCACAGCGCGCGCGTGATCGATCACATCTTCGTCGAGCGCGACCGATTCACGGTCACCGACGCGCGCACCATCGCCGACCAGCCGGTGAACGGCGAATATCCTTCGGATCACTACGGTGTCGCAGCGACGTTGACGTTGACCTGACCGCACTCGGGCTGAGCGCAGTGGCGGGGGGCTGTACTCAGCCGTTCTCGTCCGGCGCATCCAGCCCATAGGCCGTGTGCAGGACGCGCACCGCGAGTTCGGTGTAATCCTCCTCGATCAGCACGCTCACCTTGATCTCGCTGGTGGTGATGGCGAGGATGTTGATGCCGCGCTCGCCCAGCGTCGCGAACATCGTCGCGGCGACGCCCGCATGGCTGCGCATGCCCACGCCGACGATCGAAATCTTGGCGACGCGGGTGTCGTGGACCAGCTTGGAATAGCCGATGTTGCCGCGCTCCTTGTCGAGCACGTCCAATGCCTTGGCGAGTTCGGCCTGCGGCACCGTGAAGGTCACGTCGGTCGAACCGGACGAATGCGCGATATTCTGGACGATCATGTCGACGTTGATGTTCGCGTCCGCCAGCGGCGTGAAGATCGACGCCACCGCGCCCGGCCGGTCGGGCACATCGGCCAGCGTGATCTTCGCCTCGTTCTTGTCGTGCGCGACACCGGTGATGAGCTGGCGTTCCATATCGTCGATTTCCTCTTCGCCCACGATCAGCGTGCCGGGTTCGGGGTTGGTGTCGTCGGCATCGACGAAGGAGGAGAGCACCTGCACGCGCACCCCTTCCTTCATCGCCAGTCCGACCGAGCGGGTCTGGAGCACTTTCGCCCCCACGCTCGCGAGTTCGAGCATTTCCTCGTACGTCACGCGCTTCAGCTTGCGCGCGCGCGGCACGATGCGCGGGTCGGTGGTATAGACGCCGTCGACATCGGTGTAGATGTCGCAGCGATCGGCCTTCATCGCCGCCGCCATCGCGACTGCCGACGTGTCCGATCCGCCGCGCCCCAGCGTGCTGACCCGCTCGCCGACCGCGACGCCCTGGAAACCGGGGATCACCGCGACCTCGCGATTGGCCAGGCTCCTGTTGAGCGCAGTCGTGTCGATGTCGCCGATCCGCGCGGAGGCATGGCCGTCCGAGGTGCGGATCGGCAATTGCCAGCCCAGCCAGCTCCGCGCGGGCACGCCGATCGCCTGAAGCGCGATCGCCAGCAGCCCCGAGGTGATCTGTTCGCCCGCAGAGACGACGACGTCATATTCCTTCGGATCGTAGAGCGAGGACGCTTCGCGGCAGAAATTGACCAGCCGGTCGGTCTCGCCCGCCATCGCGGAGACGACGACCGCGACTTCGTTGCCCATGTCCCATTCGCGCTTCACGCGCGCGGCGACCACGCGGATGCGTTCGATCCCGGCCATCGACGTGCCGCCGAACTTCATCACGATACGGGCCATGCGCGGCTGTCCTTGCCCTTTGGAATGCGTGCCGGGCCTGATAGGAGGGGGGCATGACCGTTGCAAGCATCACCCCCGGCACGCTGGCCGCCGCAACCAGTACGATCGACGCACGCGAGGCGGAGCATTTCGGGAAGCTCGCCGCCGACTGGTGGAATCCCAAGGGCTCTTCGGCGATGCTGCACAAGCTCAACCCGCCGCGGCTACGCTATCTGCGCGAGGCGATCGACGAGCATTGGGGCAGCGATTCCAACGACTTCACCCCGCTTGACGGCAAGACGGCGATCGATGTGGGTTGCGGCGCAGGGTTGCTTGCGGAACCGCTCGCCCGGCTTGGCGCGACGGTAACCGGGCTTGACGCCGCCCAAGAAAATATCGGCGCGGCCAGGGCGCATGCGGCAAGCGTGGGGCTGAACATCGATTACCGCCACGGCGGGATCGAGGGGCTGGCGGGCGATACGTTCGACCTCGTCACCTCTATGGAGGTGATCGAGCATGTGTCGGATGTCGATGCATTCATCGCCGGGCTGGCGCGCGCGCTGGCACCGGGCGGACTGATGGTGCTGTCGACCCCGAACCGGACGCCGCTGTCGCGGCTGGCGATGATTACGATCGGCGAGGGTGCGGGGATCATCCCAAGGGGCACGCACGACTGGAAACGCTTCCTGACGCCTGAGGAATTGACCGAACGGCTCGAGGCTGCCGGGTTGCGGGTCGCCAATCTGCAAGGGCTGTCCTTTTCGCCGATGCTGGGCTTTCACATCAGCGACGACACCAGCCTCGATTATCTGCTGACCGCCGCGCGAACGGAAGCCTAGGGTTTCCGCAGCGCAAACACCGCATGTTCGGCGCGGAAATTGGCGGCGGCGGCGCCGGTCGGGCGACCGTGGTTGAGGAACCAGGCCTGTTCGATCGTCACGCCGCGTTCGGCCATCAGCGCGCGGAAATCGTCGATCGTCACATGATGGATGTTGGGCGTGTCGTACCAGCGCTCGGGCAGCAGCTTGGTCACCGGCATCCGGCCGCCCCACAGCAGTGACGCGCGCACGCGCCAATGCGCGAAATTGGGGAAGGACACGAACGCGCGCTGGCCGATGCGGAGCAGATGGTCGAGCACCTGATCCGGCGCGCGCGTCGTCTGGAGCGTCTGGCTGAGCAGCGCGACGTCGAAACTGGCGTCGGGATAATCGGCGAGATCGGTGTCGGCATCGCCCTGCACCACCGACAGGCCGCGCGCGACGGCGGTCGCAACCTTGGTCGCGTCGATCTCCAGCCCGCGCGCGTCGCACCCCTTGGCGGCCAACGCCGCCATCAGCGCGCCGTCCCCGCAGCCGATGTCGAGCACCCGCGCGCCGGGCGCGACATGATCGGCGATGATCGCGAGGTCGGGGCGCAGCGTCATTCGCCGGCCCTCAGAAACCCATCCACCACGCGGTTCATCTCGGGCGCGTCGAGGAGGAAGGCGTCGTGGCCGAACGGGCTGGAGAGTTCGACGAAACTGACCCGCGCGCCGGCCGCATTCAGCGCATGGACGATCGCGCGCGATTCAGACGTGGGATAGAGCCAGTCGGTGTCGAAACTCACCACGCAGAACCGGGTGTCGGTGCCGCGAAACGCATCCGCCAGCCGCCCGCCATGCTCCTCGGCCAGATCGAAATAATCCATCGCGCGGGTGATGTAGAGATAGGCGTTGGCGTCGAACCGGTCGACGAAACTCAATCCCTGATGCCGCAAATAGCTTTCGATCTGGAAATCGGCGTCGAAGCCGAAGGTCTTGGCGCCCGCGGTGCCGTCGGCGCGCGCCTGTAGCTTGCGACCGAACTTGGCGGTCAGCCCGGCTTCGGAGAGATAGGTGATGTGCGCGGCCATCCGCGCGACAGCCAGCCCCGCAGCGGGGACGTCGCCGCCGTAATAGTCGCCGCCCGCCCAGTTCGGATCGGCCATGATCGCCTGACGCCCGACTTCGTGAAAGGCGATGTTCTGCGCCGAATGTCGGGCGGTCGATGCGATGACGACCGCCGAGCGGACCCGTTCGGGATAGGTCGCGGCCCAGCTCAATACCTGCATCCCGCCCATCGACCCGCCGACCGCTGCCTTGAGCACGGCCACGCCGAGATGGTCGAGCAGCATCGCCTGCGCGCGCACCATGTCGCGGATGGTGATGACCGGGAACGTCATCGCCCAGGGCGCCGACGTTTCGGGATTGACGCTCGACGGACCCGATGATCCCATGCAACTGCCCAGCACATTGGCGCAGACGATGAAGTCGCGCTCGGGATCGACCGGCTTGCCCGGCCCGATCATCCGTTCCCACCAGCCGGGCTTGCCGGTGACGGGATGGCGCGAGGCGACATGCTGGTCGCCGGTCAACGCATGGCAGATCAGAATCGCATTCGACGCGTCTTCGTTCAGAGCGCCATAGGTTTCATAGGCGATGTCGACCGACGCCAGCGCACCGCCGCCGTCAAGCGCAAGCGGCTGGACAAGCGTAATCTGGCGCTGAAGGCCGAAGCGCTGGTCGGTGGACATGTCCGCCGCGTTACGGCGGCGTGCCAGCGGGAGCAAGCGGTTGAATGGGCTTAACCCCCACCCCCGAACGGGTAAGTGGGCTCCCACAAACCTTGCCAACGCCACCGCTTTCCGCCATCTCGCGCGACCATGACCGGACCAATTGCCAAGCCGTGGATCATGGACATCGCCCCCTATGTGCCGGGGCGCTCCAAGACCGATGACGGGCGCGTCGTCGCCAAATTGTCGTCGAACGAAAACCCGCTCGGTACGTCGGACAAGGCGAAAGCCGCCTTCCGCGCCGCCGACATGACGCTGGAACGCTATCCCGATGCGGGCGCGAGCGAACTGCGCGAGGCGATCGCCGCCGCGCATGACCTCGACCCGGCGCGGGTCATTTACGGCACCGGTTCGGACGAAGTGCTGCACCTCGCCGCAGGCGCATTCGCGGGGCCGGGCGACGAGGTGATCTTCGTGCGTTACGGCTTCGCGGTCTATGAAATCGCGACCCGCCGCGTCGGCGCATTGCCGGTGATTGCGCCGGACAAGGACTATGCGACCGATGTCGATGCGATCCTGGCGTGCGTCACGCCCGCGACGCGGATCGTGTTCGTCGCCAACCCCAACAACCCCACCGGCACCTTCGCCCCGCGTGAGGAAATCGCGCGGCTGCACGATGCGCTGCCGAGGCACGTCCTGCTTGTCCTCGACCAGGCCTATGCCGAGTATCTGCAAGAGGATGAGGACGATCACGGGCTGCAACTGGCGATGGAAACCGACAATGTCCTCGTCACGCGGACCTTTTCGAAGATTCACGGGCTTGCCGCCGAGCGGATCGGCTGGGGCTACGGCGCGCCTGCGCTGATCGACGCGATGCACCGCATCCGCGCGCCCTTCAACGTGACGACCGCGGGCCAGCAGGCGGCCATCGCCGCCCTTGCCGACACGGATTTCGTTGCCGCCAGCCGCGCGCACAACAAGCAATGGCTGAACTGGTTCGAGGACGAGATCGCCTCGCTCGGCAATGCGGGTCTGCGCGCGGTGCCGTCAAAGGCGAATTTCTCGCTCGTTCTGTTCGAAGGGCCGGTGAGCGCGGAGGACGCGTACAAGGGCCTGATGGACCGCGGCTATATCACCCGCTGGCTGCCCGGACAGGGGCTGGCGCAGGGCCTGCGCATCACCATCGGCACCGAGGACGAAATTCGCGGCGTTGCGGCGGCGATCCGCGAAATCGTTTCCCGCTAGATGCTGCCCTTCGCGCGGGTTTCGATCATCGGGCTGGGGCTGATCGGCTCGTCGCTCGCCCATGCGATCCGCGCGCAGATGCCGACCGTGCGCGTGACCGGACACGACGCCGACCCCGCCGTGCGTGCGCGGGCCGTCGAACTCGATCTGGCCGACGACATCGCCGACAGCGCGAGCGCGGCGGTGACCGATGCCGATTTCGTCATCCTGTGCGTGCCGGTCGGCGTGACCGGCGACGTGGCGAACGAGGTCGCCGCCGATCTGCCCGCCGATGCGGTCGTCAGCGATGTCGGATCGTGTAAGGAAAGCGTGGTGCTGGCGTTGCGCGATGCGTTCCCGAACAACCAGATCGTGCCTGCGCATCCGGTGGCAGGCACCGAGCGTAGCGGACCCGATGCGGGCTTCGCCACGCTGTTCAAGGGGCGCTGGTGCATCCTGACCCCGCCCGACGGCACCACGCCGGTTTCGATCGAACGCGTGGCCAGCTTCTGGCGGCTGCTCGGTTCGCAGGTCGAGATCATGGACGCCGCGCATCACGACCGCGTGCTCGCGGTGACCAGCCATTTGCCGCATCTGATCGCCTATACCATCGTCGGCACCGCGTCCGATCTGGAAGAAGTGACCGCGTCCGAGGTCATCAAATATTCGGCCGGCGGTTTTCGCGACTTCACCCGTATCGCCGCGTCCGACCCGACGATGTGGCGCGATGTGTTCCTGTCGAACCGCGAAGCCGTGCTCGACATGCTCCAGCGCTTTTCGGAGGATCTGTCGGCGCTGCAACGCGCGATCCGCTGGGGCAAGGGCGACGAATTGTTCGACCTGTTCACCCGGACGCGGGCGGTGCGGCGATCGATCATCGATTCCGGGCAGGACGACGCCGCCGAGGATTTCGGGCGGCGGCACGATTGAGCCCTGGTTCCACCCGGCTTCGACAAGCTCAGCCTGAGCCTGTCGAAGGGCGCTGAGATGGGCTAAACCTAACCGCGCAACGCCCGCCGGTCGGTCAGTCCGCGCTCCAGCTCCAGCGCATTGATGCCTTTGAACACCCGCGCCTCGATCTCCTCGCGGGGCAGGCCCGGCGGGATCGGTTCTCCGAAACGAAACGTCACGAGACCGGGCCGCGCCGGGCCGCTGCGGGAGCACGTCACGCCCGAATCCATTGCGATCGGCACCACCGGCAGGCCCAGCATCCGGTACAGCCCGGCCATGCCGGGTTTGAGCGGCGGGGTGGTGCCGGGCTCCACCCGCGTTCCTTCGGGAAAGATCAGGATCGACCGGCCTTCAGCGACCGCCGCCTTGCCCGCCTTCATCATCGACCGCATCGCCTGCGCCGATGCCTCGCGGTTGACGATGATCGCGCCGTATCCGCGCGCGGCGGCACCCCAAAGCGGTATGTCGGCCAGTTCCTGTTTCAGCACCACGGCAGGGCCGTCGAGCATTTCGGTCAGCTCCAGCGTCTCGTACATCGACTGATGCTTGGCCGCATAGATCACCGGATAGCCGAGCGCGCCGCCGCCCTCGATCCGGTTGCGGATGCCCAGCACCGCGCCGACCAGCAGCCTTTGCAGCCGCATCCACAGGATCGAATAGCGCCGGATCGTCATGCGGCCGAACGATGCGGCGATCGGCGCGAGGAGCACGATCGGCACCGACAGGCCATAGAACAGCAGATTGTAGAGCCAGCGGCGGAGCGTCGTCACTGGCCGATCCCGAAGGTGATCGCAACCAGCCGGATCAGATATTTGTTATATTCGAGAAACAGGAACCCCAGCCGCGGGCTTTCGGTCACGCCGTCGCCGACCACCTCGACATCGTCGCCCAGCGAATTGCGCAGTTCGAGCGCGGCGCGCGCCATGTGCCAGTCCGACGTTACCAGCCGCACGCTGCGCACTCCGCGCGAATTGACCCAGGCCGCCGTCTCGTTGGCGTTGGACCGGGTATCGACCGCTTCGAACCCCAGATCGATGCAGCAATCGAACAGGTCGCGCGGCGCATCATATTGCGCGGCGAGTTCCTGCGGACGCACGTCGCGCGCCACGCCCGTCACCAGCATCCGCTTTGCCGCGCCCGTCTCGAGCAGCGTGATCCCGCGATCGATCCGCCCCGCCGATCCGGTCGGCACGACGATCGCGTCGGTGCTGACGCCCTCCAGCGGCTTGCCGAGCGACAGCATGAACGCCGCAAAGCCCAGCAACCAGACGATTACGAGGATGGACAGCGCGCGGATGATCACAGCGTCTTCCTCAGCTGTCCGCCGACGGCGATCCGCGCGGCGACCATCGCGACGATCGCATAGCCGATCGGGATCGCCGCAAGCAGGATCCAGTCGGTGGTCGCCAGGCTCGCGCCCTGCGTGACGCCCGAACCGAGCGTCGCCACCTGCACCTGGAGCAACGCCACGACCGCGATGCCCGCCGTCGCGCCGATCGCGCCGCCCAGCAGCGTGTCGGCGCCGATGCGCCGCTGGAACAGGCGCGACAATTGGGGATCGGTGGAGCCGAGCATGTGCAGCACGTCGATCGTATCGCGATGCGTGTCCAGCCCCGATTTCGCCGACAGCAGCACGACCGCCCCGGTCGCGACCAGCATCAGCAGAACGAGGCCGCCCGCCAGCCAGCCGAGCAGTGCCAGAAAATCGCGCACCGGGGCCAGCCATGCGACGTGGCGATCGACCCGTGCGCCCGGCGCAATCTCGCGCACGACCAGCTCGATCGCCGCCACCCTGCTGTCCGCGCCATCGGCTAGATCGACGTCGATCATCGCGGGCATCGGCAATTCGGGATCGAGCCCGGCATCGCCCAGCCACGGTCGCACCAGTTCGGCGAGTTGCGCGCGATCGACCTCGCTTGCCGTCTCGACGCCCGGCACGCGGCGCACGCTCGACAGGATGCGCGCGACCTGATCGTCGCGCCGCGCGGCATTGCCCTCGACCACCTGCACCGTCAGCCGCCCGGCCAGATCGCGGTCGAGCGTCCTGGTCGCGCGCGTGGTGGACAGGCCAAGGGCGGCGGCAAGCACGGTCAGGAACACCATGATCGCCATGATCCATATCATCGCGCGCGTCGCCTTGCCCTGGTCGAGCATCGCCGCGATCCGCCTGGGTCTTGTGCGCGCCATCAAGGGTCGGCTCGCTTGGGCGGATGGCGCAGCGCACCCGATGGATCGTCCAGCCGCCCGCCCTCGATCCGCATGATGTGGGCGCTCGGCACGCTGTTGATGAGCGCGATGTCGTGGGTGGCGACGACCAATGTCGTGCCCAGCCGGTGCAGCGCCTCGAACAGATGGAGCAGGCGTTCGGCCATGACGGGGTCGACGTTGCCGGTGGGTTCGTCGGCGACCAGCATGTCGGGACGGTTGATGACCGCGCGCGCAATCGCGACGCGCTGCTGCTCGCCGCCGGACAGCGTGGCGGGCAGTGCGTCGGCGCGGTCCATCAGCCCGACCCAGGCGAGCATTTCGCGCACCGGCTCGTCGATATCGACCTCGGGCATCCCTGCGACGCGCAACGGCAGCGCGACATTGTCATAGGCCGACAGATGCGGGACCAGGCGGAAATCCTGGAACACCACGCCGATGCGGCGACGAAATCCCGGCAGGCGCTTGCGCGGCAATGTCACCACATCCTCGTCGAACATGCGGATCAGCCCCCGCGTCGGACGCTGGGCAAGGTAAAGGAGCCGCAGAAGCGAGGTCTTGCCCGCGCCCGAATTGCCGGTGACGAAATAGAAACCGCTGGAGGTGAGCGTGAAGCTGACGTCCGACAGCGTCTCCGCGCCGGTGCCGTAACGCAGGCCAACATTTTCGAACTGCACGATATTCGCCATGCGCGCGCGCGCCGCTCCGGTTCTGGTTGTCGCGGCACCCGCCCGCTGATCGCCTCCCACATCGCATGTCCCGTGCGGGGCCTCAAGCACTCGCCTTCAACGCTTGCATGGCGCGAATCGGGGATGCATAGATTCGTCAGGCGAAATGTCGTCGATCCGCTGCCCATACAAAGTCCGATTGCCGCCATGATCCTCGAATGTACCGAGTGCCACACGCGTTACCTGGTCCCCGATACCGCGGTCGGGGCCGAAGGGCGCACGGTGCGCTGCGCCAATTGCAAGCATAGCTGGTTCCAGCCGCCCGCACCGCTGGACCTGTCGGCGGGCGCCGAAACCCAGGCGCCGCCGAATGCGCCCGATCCTAAGCCGATCGCCGCGACCGCGCCGAACCCGCCCGCCACCGCAGCGCGCGCGACTGCAGCGCACGCGGCCGTCCAGACGTCCGGCGTGGCGCGCATCTTCGTCGATCCGCTCGTCGACCCTTCGGTCGAACCCCGCCGTCGGCGCGATTACGACGCCTTCGCCCATCGCGCACCGTTCAAGCCACGCCGCAATCCCGCGCGCCGCTGGACCGCGGCGGCGATCGTCGCGGGCGTGTCGATGCTCGTCGGCACGGCCGCGATCCTCTACACCGGCGCGCCGGGGATCGCCGCCCAGATCGGGCTGCCGATCGGTGCGAGCGAGAGCCCGCTGACGCTGGTCCACAACCCGATCGATCGCCGCGTCCTGTCGAGCGGGAACGAGTTGTTCTCGATTTCCGGCGCGGTGCGCAATCCGACTTCGGAAAGCCAGCGCGTCCCCAACATCCGCGCCGAACTGCGCGATGCGCAGGGACGCCGCGTCTATGACTGGACGATCGAACCGCCCAATCGCGTCATCGCGCCGGGCGGTTCGGTCGAATTCAATTCGGCGCGGCTCGACATCCCGCCCAATTCGAACATGCTTGAATTGACCTTCGCCTCAGGGATCTGAGGCGCGGATGGTGAGCCGCCAAGGGCCAGGCATTTGGTTTGAGCGGAACTTGCGCCGCTGAACACGATGTCATGGCCCGTTTGGGGCGGAGCGCAAATCGCGCAGACCAACGAAAAGGGCCGCCCCGGACTTCTCCGGCGCGGCCTTTTTCTGAACCTGGCAATCGACGAAAGCGTCAGCCGTCGTAATCGCCGCCGACATTGGTGTTGCGCGGCGGGGCGGCGGCGGTCAGGCGCAGCGCCTCGGCCGAGGCCGACAGCGAACCGATTTCGTCGGGCGCTTCCTCGTCGTCGATCTGGACCTTCTGAAGCGAGCCGACCAGCGCTTCCTCGAGGTGAGTCGGACGCACTGTCTGCTCCGCGATTTCGCGCAGCGCGACAACCGGATTCTTGTCGCGGTCGCGGTCGAGCGTCAGGTCGGCACCGCCCGAAATCTGGCGGGCGCGCTGGGCTGCGAGCAGCACCAGGTCGAAACGGTTGGGGATCTTGTCGACGCAATCTTCGACGGTGACGCGCGCCATGAACGCTTCCTTCGCAAAACTTCTGACCTGTGTCGGAAAGAGGCGCGAACTAGGGGCTGGAGCGCCGATTGTCAAGAAATCCGGTCGCTATAGGTGCCCGATCCGGAGGGGTGCTCTTGCGAAAGCAGGAGCCTTGGCACACTTAGCGGGTTGCTTGCCGTCAACGCTCCTGCTTTCGCAGGAGCACATATCCTTCCGCGATGGCATTGACTTGGATGGTCGCGACTGGCTGCACGGCTTGCGAGGCCTTGCATTGCCCGGCATGAGCATGGCTCGATGGACGATCGACCCCTGCAGCCCGGATTTCACGTCGACGGCAACCGCTTCACGCTGCTCGACACCGGCGCGCGGCGGATGGAGGCGCTGATCGACCTGATCGACCGCGCGCAAGAATCGCTGCGCGTGCTGTTCTATATCTATGTCGACGATGCGGCAGGCGCGCGGGTCCGCGACGCGCTGGCGACGGCGGCACGGCGCGGCGTGCGCGTGTCGCTGATCGTCGACGGGCTGGGCGCGTCGGCGGCGGACGACGATTTCTTCGTGCCGCTGGAGGCGGCGGGCGCCGACCTGTGCCGCTTCATTCCGCGACTGGGCCGCAAATATCTGCTGCGCAACCATCAGAAGATGGCGATCGCCGACGAAACCCGCTGCATCATCGGCGGATTCAATATCGAGGATGCGTATTTCGGCACGGTCGAACAGGGCGCGTGGCGCGACCTGGGGCTGCTCGTCGAGGGGCGCGCGGCGCGGCGACTGGCGGGGTATTTCGACGCGCTCAACGTGTGGACGCATCATCCCAGATCGCCGATTCGCGGACTGACCCGGCTGTTGCGCGCCTGGTCGGAGCCTGAGGGCAAGGTGCGCTGGTTGCATGGCGGGCCGACCCGACGGCTGTCGCCCTTCGCCCGCGCGATCCGTCACGACCTGAAGCGCGGCAAGCGGATCGACATCCTTGCGGGCTATTTCGCCCCCGGCATCAGTTTCCTGCGGCGGCTGGGCCGTGCCGGACGGCGCGGGCGGGTGCGGCTGGTTCTGCCGGGCAGGACCGATCACCAGATGGCGATCTGGGCGTCGCGCTTCACCTATCGCGGGCTGCTGCGCAAGAATGTCGAAATCTACGAATATCAGCCCACCAAATTCCACACCAAGCTGATCGTGATCGACGATGTCGTTCACATCGGGTCGGCCAATTTCGACATTCGCAGCTTCTTCATCAACGTGGAAGTGATGCTGAGGATCGAGGACAAGGCGTTCGCCGGCCATCTCCGCGCCTATGTCGATGGCGAGGTCGCTGATTCGGAACGCATCACCAAACAGTTGCATCGTGCGCGCACGACCTGGTGGCGGCGCATCGCCCGGTTCGGCGCGTTCTTCGTGATGACGGTGCTGGACTATAACGTGTCGCGACGGCTCAATTTTGGGCCGAAGGACAAATAGAAAGGGCCGGTCCCCGGCGAGGGGCGGCGTTTTTTACGGTTTCTGCTGCCCATGCCTAACCGAGGCGGGCACTTATATCATTAGGTGTTTAGTCCCGGCATCTGGTGGATCGGGTCGACGATGAACCGGCCTGGCTCTGACGTCCAGATCTTGGCGATGTATTCGTAGGGTGTGAGGCCGCTGAGCGTCTTGAGCCGGCGGGCAAAGT
>JAEZZI010000011.1 GCA_023418595.1 Pseudomonadota bacterium | reverse complement strand
TCCCGAAGATCCTGTGAAAGCGATCGAGCCATCCATGCCAGCCTCCTTCGCCAGCAGATAGCGTGAATCACATCAGGCGCCGAATGGGAATCCCCTGCGATTCAGTTCGTGTGGAAACCGCTCTAATTGATGAGTGATGGCGACGATTTCGATTTCCTGATTGTCATTCCCGCCCTTCGACTGCCTGCAAGGCAGGTGCTCAGGATAAACTTCTGCCAAGGGCAGAAGGCGGAAATCCACAAGCGCCGACATGGGTTATGGATTCCCGCCTTCGCCGGAATGACGGAGTTGTTCTTTGGAGGCAGGCGTATCTCTACCCGTCCGACGTTACCGACAGACGGGACTACCCCCAAACGACAACAACCCCGCCATGCGCGGCGCATGGCAAGGGTCGTCGGAACCGAAATCCGGGAAAGGCCGTCGCGTCGCGCGCCAGCCCGTCTCCGAATCAGGCAGCCTTTTCGGCGAGCTTCTTGCGAATGTCGCGCTTCAGGCGGCGGGCGCGCAGCGACAGGTCGTCGTCGCTGGTCTTGATCAGCCAGTTGTCGAGGCCGCCATTATGTTCGACCGAACGCAGGCCGTGGGTCGACACGCGCAGGCGCACGCTCTTTTCGAGCGATTCCGACATCAGCGTCACATTCTGCAGATTGGGCAGAAAGGTGCGCTTGGTCTTGTTGTTGGCGTGGGAAACATTGTTCCCCACCAGCCGGCCCTTGCCGGTCAGTTCGCAAATGCGCGACATGCGTTTTATCCTGGCTTTTCGCGTGTGCGGGATCGCGAACGACCCCTGGAAAGTGCGGGCCGATAACCGCTGGGGGCCGTGCCGTCAACCGATTCTGCGAAGGCGGACATGCAACCCGGCGCGCCGCATCACGTTATTACGACAGCGATTCGAGTGGATCAACGCGCGAATCGAGAAAGGGAGGTTTGATCCATGCGTGGAATCCTGATCTTGCTAGGCATCGTCGCCCTGATCGTCATCGTCCTGCTGTCGCTGGGCATGATCAGTCTCGACCAGGAACGGTCGGCGCAACTGCCGACGGTGAAAATCGAGGGGGGACAGGCTCCGAAATTCGACGTCGATGTCGGCCGGGTCGATGTGACCACCACCAACAAGACCGTCGAAGTGCCGACGCTTCAGGTCGAAAAGGCCGCACCGGCGACTCCGCCGGCGCAATAGTCGCCATCATCAAAGGCGCGGCGGCACGGCTGTTCCCAGCCGGGCCGCGCGTTCCTTCCACAGATCGCGGGCATAGGCTTGCAGGTCGGGGATGCGGTCGACCTCATCGACAATCTCGAACCCGAATACCGTCTCCAGCACGTCCTCGAGCGTGACGATGCCGGTGGGGCTGCCATATTCGTCGACCACCAGCATGATGTGGTGATGCTCGGCGATCATCCGCTGGAACAGCTTGTCGAGCGCGACATGCGCCAGCGTGGTGCCCATCGGGCGCAGCAGATCGTCCACCGGGCCGTCATGCCCGCGAA
Organism: Pseudomonadota bacterium; assembly: GCA_023418595.1. GTDB lineage: Bacteria > Pseudomonadota > Alphaproteobacteria > Sphingomonadales > Sphingomonadaceae > Sphingomonas. The sequence goes on along the minus strand of JAEZZI010000011.1, from coordinate 49,406 downwards.
TGCAGCGCGTCAGCACCTCGCTTTTGAGCACGAACCCCTCGATCGCGTCGGGATTGTCGCGATAGAGCGGAATACGGCTGAACGGCGTGTCGTCGATCGCGTCGATGAATTGCGACAGACTCTGTCCCATCGGCTGCGAAAAGATGACGATGCGCGGAGTCATCACATCGGCGATCGTCACCTGGTCGAGTTGCAGCATGTTGTGGAGGAACTGCGTCTCCCGCCCGTGCAACTGTCCCGAATCGCGACCCATCTGCGCGACCGCCAGCAATTCCTCGCGGTGCTGGGGCGCGTCGGCAGGCTTGCCCAGGGTGATGATCCGCGTGATCGCCTGAGAGAACCAGACCAGGGGTTTTAGCGCGACGATCATCACCGGCAGCACGCGCGCGGTGAACGGCGCAAGCGCGGTTGCATAGCGTGCGCCCATCGTCTTGGGGATGATTTCGGTGAGGATCAGGACGGCGACGGTCAGGATCGCGGCGAAGATCGCCTCGGTCCCATTGCCATAGATGCGGGCATATTGCGCGCCCGCGCCCGCCGCGCCCATCGTGTGGGCAACGGTATTGAGGGTCAGGATCGCGGCGAGCGGGCGTTCGACATCCTGTTTCAGCCGGTCGAGCTTGGGCGCCCATGCCTTGCCCTGGCTCTTGGCGGTCTGAATCGCCGACGGGGTGATCGTCAGCAAAGAGGCTTCCAGCAGCGAACACAGAAACGACACGCTCAGCGCCACGGCGACATAGATAATCAGCAGGGTCATGGGGAGTAGGCGGTCTCGATAGCGGATCGTCGGCGCTCTTAATGCACGAAGCGCGTCGATGTTGCACTAAATCATCAGCTGGGCGACAGCATAAGCGTGGACGACGCCCCCGCCTCGATACAGCCCTTGCCCGCCTGGATGCGGCTGGCGCTCGACGATGCGCGCGCGGCGGCGGCGCGGGGCGAGGTGCCGGTGGGGGCAGTAGTGGTGAAGGACGGGGTGGTGATCGGGCGCGGCGCCAATGCTCCGCGCGCGACGCACGATCCGACCGCGCATGCAGAAATCGTCGCGATCCGCGCGGCGGCAGCGGCGATCGGCAGCGACCGGCTGGAGGGATGCGACCTGTTCGTCACGCTGGAGCCGTGCGCGATGTGTGCGGGCGCGATCGCGCATGCCCGGATCGCGCGGCTCTATTACGGCGCAAGCGATCCCAAGGGCGGCGCGGTGGAGCATGGCCCGCGATTCTTCGGACAGCCCACCTGTCACCACCGGCCCGAGGTCTATGGCGGTATATTGGAGGGCGAAGCGGGGGAATTGTTGCGGGGGTTCTTTGCGGGCAAGCGGTAAGCAATCTCCATTTCCGTTCGTTTCGAGCGAAGTCGAGAAACGCTATACGAACGCCTAGCCCACGTTTCTCGACTTCGCTCGAAACGAACGGATGAGAGGGTAAGCGCCCAGTTCAGGGCGTTGCTTTCTTCCGCCCGAACACCCGGCCCAGCGCGCGGCGGATCAGGACCAGCGACAGGATCGTCGCCGCCAGGATCAGCACTGCGATCACCACCGCCGCGATCGGGTTGGTGAGCGCCAGCAGCAGCAGCCCGCCGGTCGCGACATCTTCTCCGGTCGAAACGACGACATTGCTGAACGGCTCGGGACTGGTGTTGACCATCGCGCGGGTGCCCGCCTTGGCACCATGGGTCATCAGCGACGCGCCGCCGCCCAGCAGAAAGGCGATTACCTGCCATGCGGGATCGCCCGGATCGACGATCGCCAGTGCCAGCAGCGCGCCGCCGATCGGGCGGATGACGGTGTGGACCCCGTCCCACAGGCTGTCGAGCCAGGCGATCTTGTCGGCGAAGAACTCGGCGAGCGCACCCAGCGCGGCGATCCCGATCACCCAGGGATTGGCGAGCGCGTCGAGCGCGGCCAGCTGGTGCGGCAGATCGGCCCAACCGGTCCGCATCGCCAGCCCGACGATGGCGACGGTGAAATAGAGCCGCCATCCCGCGAGCAGGCTGACACTGGCGGCGAGCCCGATGATCTCGACCGCGCCCACTGTGTCAGTCCGATCAGGATGCCGGTTTGGGTTTCGGCGTGGACGGTTTTGCCGCGGGCTTCTTCGCGGCGGCTTTGGCCGCCGGTTTCTTCGCGGCGGGCTTGGCTGCGGCCTTTTTCGCAGCGGGTTTCTTTGCTGCGGGTTTGCGGGCCGCCGGTTTGCGCGCGGGGGCAGGCGTGGGTGCAGGTTCGGGAGCCGCCGGGGCGGGCGCGGCGGCGGCGCTGGTCGCGGCAGTCTTGGCGCGGATCTGGCTGGCCAGCGATTCGAGCGCCATCGCGGCGAGCCCGGCGACCAGCGGATGCTTGGTCAGATTGTCGACGGTGACGCCGCTGCCCTTCAGTGCCGCCGGAATGTCGATCCCGGCAAAGGTAAAGCCCGATTTCTCGCCCTTGTCCTTCGACTTGCCGCCCTTTTTCGCCATGCGCCGTCTCCTCCAAAGCTCGAATGTGGGCTGGTGTGTTATCCTTGTCAATCACTCGGAGGTTTTGAAGCCAGTTTGCGCGCCAGTGCTGCTGCGCCCGCACTCACGTCGCGCCATGCCCGGTCGAAATCGCGGTCGTCGCCATGATAGGGATCGGCGACGCTTTCGCCCGCACGGCCCGGCACATGGTCAAGCAACAGCGAGACGCGCGCCGTGGCGTTGGCGGGCGCCATCGCCATCAGGTCGCGTAGGTTCTGGCGATCAAGCGCGACGATATGGTCGTATCGGGTAAAATGATCGGGCTTCACCTGCTGCGCGCGGTGACCGTTGAGGTCGACGGCGTTGCGTGCGGCGCAGGCGATGGTGCGCGGGTCGGCGCCATACCCGACATGCCAGTCGCCGGTCCCTGCCGATGCCGTTTCGACCGTCAGGCCCAACGCTTCAGCTTCCTGCCGGAACGCCGCTTCGGCAAGCGGCGAGCGGCAGATATTGCCCAGACAGACGAACAGGACCGAAACCTCTGCCATCATCCTCCCGACCGGCGTGCGCGCATTGCGCAAGACACCTAACAACCTTGTTTAGCATGCACGCCTGTCGGTGGCGACATTTGGGCGTTATCCCGCGGCGAACACCCCGCAGGCGATGCGCCCGCCGCTGTCGCCCGACGGATCGGTGCGCATGTCGTCCGGCCCTTCGTGGACGACGATCGCCGATCCGTCGCCGTCCATCAGCCCGGCAAAACTGCCCGCCGGAAGCGTGAAGGTCGCGGTCGCGGTGCCGTCCGCACCGACGTTCAGATTGGGCATGTCGCCTGCATGCGGGCCATTGGGATTGTCGGTGCCGTGCTGGGCGTTGGTCGGGTTCCAGTGGCCGCCTGCGGTCTGGAAATCGGGGCCGTCGCACGCGCCGACCTGATGGATGTGGAAACCGCGCTCGCCGGGCGGCATGCCGGTGCCGTTGACCGTCACTTGGATCGCGCCATCGGCTTCGGTTGCGGTCGCGGTGCCGACATTGGTGCCGTCTGCAGTAAGGATCTGCGCGGTCAGCGTCGTCGCTGCGCCCTCTGCGGGCATTTCGGCCAGCATATTGTCGAGCATGTTGTCGGCGGTGATCGTGTCGTTCGCAGGCTCAGACGAACAGGCGGCGAGCAACGCCATGCTGGCGGCAAGAGCGGTGGCGGAAGCGAATGCGCGCATTTTTCTTCTCCGTGCGGTGGTCGAGTCGGAAGTGCCAATGAACGAGGCGTGCGCGAAGTTCCTTTGGCGGCCGAAACAGCGCCGTTGTCAGCGCAGTTCGCTTTGCCATTCGGCCATCCGGCGGTGTGCGCCATCCAGCAGCGTTTCCTGCGCGATCATCCGGCGATACGCGCCGGGACGCTGACCAAATCGTTTTCGAAATGCGTCGCTGGCGCGGCCTTCGTGATCCAGACCCACAGCTTCCGCGATCGCGGCAATCGGACGCGGATCCCCCGCCGAGAGTCGCTCGCGCAATCGTTCCAGCCGTTGGTCGCGGATGTAGCGAGCGATACCGCCCCATGACGCGAAATCGCGATAAAGCGTCGCGCGCGAAAGGCCGAACCGCTCGACCAGCATATCGGGGTCAAGTGCGGGGTCGGACAGCCGTTCTGCGATGAAGGCGCGCACCCGATCGCGCCGCTCGGCTTGCAGCCGGTCATGGTCGAGCGATTCCCGCCACGGCGCCGGGGTCAGCGCGACGCCCAGCAGATCGACGGTAACGCGCCCGATTGCCATCAGCGAAGCGGGCGACAGCAACGCGCCATGCCGCGCCAGCGATGCGATATGATCGGCCAGCAGGAACCCGCGTTCGCGCGGGACGATATGGCCGTGCCACCCCTGCGCACCGCCCGTCGCCGCGATCAGGCCGGTCCGCGCGAGGCTGAGGGTGAGCACATGCGCGTCGGGCGCGTGGTTGCGCATCGGGCGCAGCATGTCGATCATCAGGATATCGCCGGGTGCGACGCGGCGATATCCATCGCCAACATCGCTGTGAAACTCGCCCTGAAGGACCAGAGTCAGCGTGAAATGGTCGAACCCGTCGCGATTGGCGCGGTTGCCGTCGCGGACATGCGCGACATCGGCGAGCCGCCGGTCGTACAGCAGCGCGCGATCGAGCCGCCAGCCACGCATCGCGACGGTGAAATCGGGTCCGGTCGCCATCGCATCGACGCCGCGGGCATAAAGCGCGTGATAGGCATCGAACCGCTCCGCAATCGGCAAGGCGGCGCTGTCGAACCCCAGAAATGCGCGCGATTCCCGATCCACGGTCACTGCCTATTCCCGGCTGTCCGCGCAAACAAGTGCGCGGCGATCGCCAGCACGAACATCGCCGCGGCGACGATCGCCAGCGCGCGCGGCAATGCGGTTGCCGCATCGGCACCTGCGTCGCTCAGCACGCCGGTCAGCGCCGGGCCGATGCCCAGCCCGACCAGCGTGATGGTGGCGAAGAAATAGCCGTTGATGCGCGGACGATCGGCGACCGGCGTTTCGCGCTGCAATCCGGCAAGCGCGGATAACGATGCGATGCCCAGCGCCAGATTGGCGCTGCCGAGCAAGATTAGCGCCGCTATCGGACGCGGCATTGCGGTCAGCAGAAGCAGCGCCAGACCGGCAGTCGCGATCCCCAGGATCACGATTGCGGTCGGCGCAAGGACCCGCGGCGCAAGCCTGTCCAACAATTGCCCGCCGACCAATTGCCCGACTGGCGCGCTGACGAGCGTGATGATTCCGACCATGATCGCGGCGCGCGCGGGCTCGATCCCGTGAAGCCGCGCGAGCAATGTCGGGAACCAGATCGCCGTCGATTGGATCACCACCACGGCGGCGCAGGCGGCAACCACCAGCGATCCCTGGGCACGGGTCAGGATGTGCAGCCGCGCGGCGGGTTGGACGACGGCCCGCCGCTGTTGCCGGGGCAGCAGGACGAGTATCGCCATCAGCAGCAGGGAATTGGGCAGCGCGGTCAGCAGGAACGTCGCCCGCCACGCCTGCGGCAGGCCGACCGGCGCCGCGATCGCGAACGCCCCGATCGCCGCGATGATCGCGCCAGCCGTCAACGCCGCGCTGCTGCGCCCCAGCGACGACGCCATGCTGAACCGGCTGGTCAGCCGACCGATGCGCACGGAATTTCCCGCCGACGAAATCGCCGAAACCGCTGCGGGGATGAATGCCGCCTGGCCCAATCCGGCGACGATCTGCGCCGCCGCGAAATGCTCCGCACGGGCGGCATAGCCGATCCCGATGATGCCGCCGGTCCACATCGCGATACCGGCGATCAGGAACGGCGCCAGCGACCGACCCCTTGCCAGGTGACCGAAAAGGATCGCCCCCGCGGCATAGGCGATTGCAAACAGGCTGCCCGCAACCAGCCCGAAACCGGCATCCGAAAGCCCGAATTCGCGCTTCAGGAAGGTTGCCCCCGCGGACGGTATAAACCGGTCAAAATAGGCGAGATAGACGCCGATCACCAGCAGCCAGGTCGCACCGGGCGGTGCACGATCGGCGCTTATGGAGGGAGCGGCGTGTTGTGGCGCAGATTGGTCGGTGGAAAGCGGGCGATCGGTCAGCACGCTTGCCCCCAAGCATCGCGCGTGATCCGACCGATCAAGCGACCGCCTTCCCCCCGGCCAGTATATCTGACACCAAAGGTGATCCGTCCCCCGGCGCCAACGGGTTGGGTCGCGTACCCGTTGGCGACCGGAGGACGGATTCGAACGACATGCTGACGCATGACGGTCGATAAGCACGGTAAGTGGAATTGCCGATTATCGAGGCTTTCCGGGCCGCGACGATCCGTCATTCGAATCACCTGAGCCCTTATTGCCCGATCGACCGTCCGAAAATTGTGATAGCGGCGTCCGCCAATCGCGATGTTTCGAACGCCCAACCCCCCGGTTAAGTGTCGACCAGGTCGATATGCGGTTGAAACCGATCCGAACATGCCTTTGCGTCTCAAAGTTGAGACAGCGCCGAGAATGCGGGTTCACTCATTCGAAAAGCCGCCTGATTGAGACGATGGGGAAATTTCGCCATCGAGGATTGCCCGATGGCGAGCGGCGAGGGTCGACAGCCAGTCGGCAAAGGCCCGGATTTGCGCGAACCCATGGGTCTCGCGATGGGTCGTCAGCCAGAAGCTCCGCTGGATCGACAGGTCGGGCAGGATCGCCGTCAGACCGGGTTCGGCGTCGCCGATGAAGCAGGGAAGGATGCCGATTCCCGCCCCCGTCGCGATCATCTTGGCCTGAGCATTGATGCTCGATGACCGCAGTTGCGGCGCGCGATCGACGGGCAATTCGTCCAGGTAACGCAGTTCGGGCGCGTAGAGAATATCGGGGATATATCCGACCATCCGGCGCCCGTGCAGGTCGCGGGGTGAAGATACCGGATGCGCCGCGATCTGCGCGGTCGCGCCGTATAGCCGCAATCGATAGTCGGCGAGCTTTCGCACGTTCAGCGGCCCGCGTCGCGGTCGCGCCAGCAGCACCGCCAGATCGGTTTCGCGTCTGCCGGGATTCAGGAAGCCCGAACTGGCGACCAGATCGACCTCGACGCCGGGATTCGCGTCGGCGAATTCGCCCAGATGGCGGCTGATGAACCAGGTGCCGAATCCTTCCGCCACGCTGACCCGCACCGTGCCGCGCAGCGGCTGGCGGCCGCGCGTCGTTTCGCCGATTTCGCCCGCGATCCGCGCCATCGCTTCTGCCTTGTTGAGCAGGGCCTGGCCAGTCGGGGTGAGCAACTGGCCCTCGGCCGTCTGTTCGAACAGACGCTCGCCGATGCTGCGTTCCAGCCGCCGGATGCGGCGCCCGACCGTGGTCGCGTCGCTGCCGGTGGCGCTGGCGGCGCGCGCGATCTGGCCGGTGCGCGCGACGGCGAGGAAGTAGGGCAGGTCGCTCCAGTCCATCCGCCTGCATTATTGCAGGGCGTATCTGCACGTCCAGCGGTTGATTTGCAGCCGGGATGCGCCGACACTCGACCCAAAGATTCTACAGGAGAGCGATGCGATGCGTGTGATCGACCATGTGATCGTCGGCCATTCGGCCAATGGATCGAGCGGCGGCGCGGCCCGGACCAGCGACGTGTTCGACCCCAATTCGGGCGCGGTGCAGGCAAAGGTGTCGCTCGGCGGCCAGGCCGAACTCGACAAGGCGGTTGTCGCAGCGCAAGCCGCGCAGCCCGCCTGGGCCGCGACCAATCCACAGCGTCGCGCCCGCGTAATGTTCGCGTTCAAGGCGCTGGTCGAGGCCAATATGGACGAGTTGGCGCGGATGCTGTCGTCCGAGCATGGCAAGGTGATCGCGGACGCCAAGGGCGATATCCAGCGCGGGCTGGAGGTCATCGAATTCTGCTGCGGCATCCCGCATGTGCTGAAGGGCGAATATACGCAAGGCGCGGGGCCGGGCATCGACGTCTATTCGATGCGCACGCCCATCGGCATCGGTGCGGGCATCACCCCGTTCAACTTCCCCGCGATGATCCCGTTGTGGATGAGCGGAGTCGCGATCGCCACCGGCAACGCGTTCATCCTCAAGCCTAGCGAGCGCGATCCGTCGGTGCCCGTCCGCCTGGCCGAGCTGTTCCGCGAAGCCGGGCTGCCCGAGGGCATTTTGCAAGTCGTGCACGGCGACAAGGAAATGGTCGACGCGATCCTCGACCATCCGGCGATCGGCGCGGTCAGTTTCGTCGGATCGTCCGACATCGCGCATTATGTCTATAATCGCGGCGTCGCTGCCGGAAAGCGCGTCCAGGCGATGGGCGGGGCGAAGAACCACGGCATCGTCATGCCGGACGCCGATCTCGATCAGGTCGTCAACGACCTGTCGGGCGCAGCATTCGGCTCGGCGGGCGAGCGCTGCATGGCGCTGCCGGTCGTCGTGCCGGTCGGCGAGGATACCGCCAACCGCCTGCGCGAAAAGCTGATCCCGGCGATTCGTGCGCTGCGCGTCGGCGTGTCGACCGACGAAGAGGCGCATTACGGACCGGTAGTGAATGCCGCACACAAGCAGCGCGTCGAAAACTGGATCCAGACTGGTGTTGACGAAGGTGCCGAACTGGTTGTCGATGGGCGCGGGTTCAAGCTGCAGGGGCATGAACAGGGCTTCTTCATCGGCCCGTCGCTGTTCGATCACGTCACGCCCGAGATGAGCGCATACAAGGAGGAAATCTTCGGACCCGTGCTCCAGATCGTGCGCGCGAAGGATTTCGAGGAAGCCGTTCGTCTGCCCAGTCAGCACCAATATGGCAACGGCGTCGCGATCTTTACCCGCAACGGCCATGCCGCGCGCGAGTTCGCCGCCCGCGTCAATGTCGGCATGGTCGGCATCAACGTGCCCATCCCGGTGCCGGTCGCCTATCACACCTTCGGCGGGTGGAAGCGCTCGGCATTCGGCGACACCAACCAGCACGGCATGGAAGGCGTGAAATTCTGGACCAAGGTCAAGACGGTGACGCAGCGCTGGCCGGACGGATCGCCCGACGGCAGCAACGCGTTCGTCATCCCGACGATGGGGTGACATGCTCCTTCTCCATCGGGGAGGGGGACTATGCGACCCATGATGGAGGGGCTTGCCGGAAGCGTGACGCTTGGGTCTCCCCCTCCGTCAGCCGCTTATGCGACTGCCACCTCCCCCGATGGGGGAGGATCTAGTAAGGGCTCCTTATGACCAACCAGTTCGACCTCACCGACGAGCAGCGCGAGATCCAGGAACTCGCGCGCCGCTTCACCGCCGATCGCATCACCCCACACGCGGCGGAGTGGGACGAAAAGCACATCTTCCCGCGCGATACGATCAAGGCGGCGGCCGAACTCGGGTTCGCTTCGATCTATGTGTCCGAGGAATCGGGTGGCATCAATCTCGGACGGCTGGAAGCGGCGCTGATCATGGAGGCGATGGCCTATGGCTGTCCGTCGACCAGCGCCTTCATCTCGATCCACAACATGGCGTCGTGGATGATCGACCGCTTCGGCGGGCAGGCGGTGAAGGACAAATACCTGTCGTCGCTCGTCACGATGGACCGCATCGCCAGCTATTGCCTGACCGAGCCGTCCTCAGGCTCCGACGCCGCCGCGCTCAAGACGCGCGCGGTGAAGGACGGCGACCATTATGTCGTCAACGGCACCAAACAGTTCATTTCCGGCGGCGGCGAGAACGAAGTCTATGTGACGATGGTCCGCACCGGAGAGGACGGGCCAAAGGGCATTTCGTGCCTGGTCATCGAAAAGGATATGCCCGGCGTCAGCTTCGGCGCGCAGGAAAAGAAGCTCGGCTGGCATTCGCAGCCGACCGCCGCGCTGGTGCTGGAGGATGTCCGCGTTCCGGCGGAGAATCTGGTCGGCGGCGAGGGTGAGGGGTTCCGCATCGCGATGATGGGGCTGGACGGCGGGCGGCTGAACATCGGCGCCTGTTCGCTGGGCGGCGCGCAGCGTTGTCTGGACGAGGCGGTCGCCTATACCCGGGACCGCCAGCAATTCGGGCGTCCGGTCGCGGATTTCCAGAACACCCAGTTCATGCTGGCCGATATGGCGACCGATCTGGAGGCGGCGCGCGCGCTGCTCTACGTCGCCGCCGCCAAGGTGACCGCGAACGCGCCCGACAAGACGCGCTTCGCGGCGATGGCCAAAAGGCTGGCGACCGACAGCGGCTCGAAGATCGTCAATGACGCGCTGCAATTGCACGGCGGATACGGTTATTTGCAGGATTACCCGATCGAGCGTTTCTGGCGCGACCTGCGGGTGCATTCGATCCTTGAGGGCACCAATCAGGTGATGCGGATGATCGTCGGGCGCGACCTGACGCGGCAGTGATCCTTCGATACGGGCCTTCGCCAGGCTCAGTCCCTACGCAGGACGAACGGTAGGGGTTGGAAGTAATGATGTTTCCGTTCGTCCTGAGTAGTCATTGAGCGAAGGCGAAATGGCGTATCGAAGGATCGTGATGACCCAGAACGTTCTGATCGAAACCCAAGGCCCGATCGGCCGCATCCGGCTCAACCGCCCCAAGGCGATCCACGCGCTGACGACGGAGATGTGCGCCGCCGTCATCACCGCGCTCGACACCTGGGCGGAGGACCCCGCGATCGAAGCCATTCTGATCGACCATGCAGAGGGTCGCGGCTTTTGCGCAGGCGGCGACATCCGGATGCTCGCAGATAGCGGTGCGGGCGACGGCACAGCGGCACGCGACTTCTTCCGCACCGAATACCGCATGAACCACCGTCTGTTCACCCACGCTAAGCCGATTATCGCCTTCATGGACGGCATCACGATGGGCGGCGGCGTCGGCATTTCTCAGCCCGCGCGGTTCCGCATCGCGACCGAGAACACCAAATTCGCCATGCCGGAAACGGGTATCGGCCTGTTTCCCGATGTCGGCGGCGGCTGGTATCTGTCGCGCCTGCCGGGGCGGGTCGGCCAGTATCTGGCGCTGACCGGCGCACGGATCGACGGGGCGGAAGCGCTCGCACTCGGGCTTGCCACCCATCATCTGCCGAGCGAGGCGCTGGATGAGGCAAAGCGGCGTATCGCGGACGAGCCGCAGGCGATCGACGCGATCCTGGCCGAGTTGGCGACGCCCGCGCCCGAGGCGCATATCCTCGCGCATCGCGACGCGATCGACCGGCTGTTCGCGTCCGACACGCTGGAGGAGGTATTTGCCGCGCTGGAAACCGATCCCGGCGAATGGGCGGCGCAGCAGCTTGCGACGCTCAGGACCAAGTCGCCGCAGACGATGAAGGTCAGCCTCAAACTCCTGCTCGACGGCAAGACCATGCCGACCTTCGAGGACGAGATGCGCCAGGAATTCGCGGTCGCGTCCAAGGTCGTCCAGCGCCACGATTTCATCGAGGGCGTCCGCGCGGTGATTATCGACAAGGACAACGCCCCACGCTGGAACCCGGCAACGCCGGAAGCGGTCAGCGATCACCTGATCGACCAGATTTTCGCGCCCCTGCCAGAAGGCGAGGCTTGGGAGCCATAACCATCATCGTTATCCCAGCGAAGGTTGGGGTATCGTGCCACGAACACCGTTCCTTGCGGCTTGTTAACCCAGCTTTCGCTGGGATGACGGAAGGGAGAGATTGAGATGCCTGACTACGAAACCATCCTCGTCGAACAGCGCGATCGCGTCACGCTGATCACACTCAATCGGCCCAAGGCGTTGAATGCGCTCAACGCCCAGGTGCTGGCCGACCTGCTCGCCGCGCTTGCCGATTTCGACGCCGACGCTTCGCAGGGCTGCGCGGTCATCACCGGTAGCGAGAAGGCGTTCGCGGCGGGGGCGGACATCAAGGAGATGCAGGAGATGGGGTTTGCCGACATGTTCGGCAGCAACCATTTCTCCGGCTGGGAGCAGTTCGGGCGGACGCGCAAGCCCGTGATCGCGGCGGTCGCCGGATATGCGCTGGGCGGCGGGTGCGAACTGGCGATGATGTGCGACTTCATTCTGGCCGCCGACACCGCAAAGTTCGGCCAGCCGGAGATCAAGCTTGCTGTCTCCCCCGGCATGGGCGGATCGCAGCGCCTGGCGTTGGCTGTGGGCAAGGCCAAGGCGATGGAGATGTGCCTGACCGGGCGGATGATCGACGCTGTGGAAGCCGAGCGGGCGGGGCTGGTCGCGCGCATCGTCCCCGCAGCCGATCTGGTCGACGAGGCGGTGAAGACGGCCGCGACGATCGCTTCGATGGCGCCGCTGGCGGTGCTGGCGAACAAGGAAATGGTCAATGCGGCATTCGAATTGCCTCTGGCTCAGGGGGTTCAGTTCGAGCGGCGGCTGTTCAACGGGCTGTTCGGGACCGAGGATCAGAAGGAAGGCATGGCGGCGTTCGTCGAGAAGCGCGCCGGCGAGTGGAAGGGAAAATAATCATGGCACGCGTCGGATTTATTGGGCTGGGCAATATGGGCAGCGGGATGGCCGCCAATCTGGCCAAGGCGGGGCATGACGTTCGCGCTTTCGACCTGTCGGCGGAAGCGCTGGAGCGGGCCGAGAAGGCCGGGTGTCTGCCGGTCGGCAGCGCTGCCGAAGCGGCGCAAGGGGCCGAGGCGGTGATTACCATGTTGCCCGCCGGAATCCATGTCGAGACGGTGTATGCCGAGAGCGTGTTCGGGGCGGCGGATACCGCGGCGGTGCTGATCGACTGTTCGACCATCGACGTGGAGACGGCCAAGCGGGTCGCCGAGGCGGCGGCGGCGAAGGGGCTGACCGCCGTCGATGCGCCGGTATCGGGCGGGATTGCGGCGGCCAATGCGGGGACACTGACCTTCATGGTCGGCGGCTCCAATGCCGGGTTCGAGCGCGCCAAGGCGTTCCTGGACGATATGGGCAAGGCGGTGATTCATGCCGGGGGCAATGGCGCGGGCCAGGCGGCCAAGATCTGCAACAACATGCTGCTGGGCGCGACGATGATCGCGACGTGCGAGGCGTTCACGCTGGCCGAGAAACTGGGGCTCGATCCGCAGACTTTCTACGACATCTCGTCGGTGTCGTCGGGGCAGAGCTGGTCGATGACCTCCTACTGCCCGGTTGCGGGCGTCGGACCGGAAAGCCCCGCGGACCGCGATTTTGCGGGCGGCTTTGCGGCGGCGCTGATGCTCAAGGATCTGAAGCTGGCGATGGAAGCGGCGGACGGGTCGGGCGTGGACACGCCGATGGGCAAGCGCGCGGCGGAATTGTACGGCGCTTTTGTCGATGGCGGACAGGGTGGCGTGGATTTCTCGGGGATCATCCGGACGCTCCGAGGCAAGTAGCGGGCAAACGACCCTTCGGCGGACTGCGGGATCGCTCTTGCGCTCGGTGACACTCGAGCGAAGTCGTCGATCGGGCTCGACCCTGTTGCCGGACCAGGCGTTCGGTGCAGCGCGGGTCATCGACCGGCGAGTGTTCAGCGGCATCCTGTGGGCGGTCGGCATGCCGCGACTTTGCCACGGGAGGCGCGAGCGGCAAGCGCAGCCGATAAATGGCGCCTCCGCATCATGCTTGCGGCGGCGCGGCTTGCGGCTAAGCTGTGAGCCGGGCGCGGCGACCGGTCGGGCAAACAGGAGAGGTTGCGATGTGTGACGATCGGCAGATGAAAACGCTGGGCGAAAAGGGCTTCGACTGGACGGTGAACCGGCGGCAGTTTGTGGCTCTGGGGGCGGCGGGTGCGGTGGCGGCATGCGCGCCGATGGTCGGCGGGTCGAGCCGGGACGCGGGTGCGCTGAGTGAGGAGATGGTGAGTTTCGCGACGCCCGACGGGACGATGGATGCGTTCTTCGTGCGGCCGGCAAGCGGTCGTCATGCGGCGGTGCTGACCTGGCCCGACATTGCCGGGGTGCGCGAGGCGTTTCGCGAGATGGCGCGGCGGCTGGCGCGGCAGGGCCATGCGGTGCTGGTGGTCAATCCCTATTACCGGGCGGTGCCGTCCGATCAGTTCAAGGATTTCGCCGGGTTCGCCGCGGCGGGCGGGTTCCAGAAGGTCGGGCCGTGGCGCAAGCAGCTGACGCCCGAAGCGGTGATGCGCGATGCGACCGCGGCGATCGGCTGGCTCGACCGCCAGCCATCGGTGGACGTGCGGCGCGGGATCGGCACGCATGGCTATTGCATGGGCGGGCCGTTTACGGTGTTCAGCGCGGCGGCGGTGCCCGCGCGGGTGCGGGCGGCGGTGTCGCTGCATGGCGGCGGGCTGGTGCGCGGCGAAGAGGCGACGAGCCCTCACCGGCTGCTGGGGCGCACGCGGGCAAGCTATCATATCGCCGTCGCACAGGACGATGACGCGAAGGCGCCGACCGACAAGACGGCGTTCAAGACGGCTGCCGATGCAGCGAGACGCCCGGCGACGGTGGAAGTCTATCCCGCCGACCATGGCTGGACGGTGCTCGACAGTCCGGCCTATGACCAAGTACAGGCCGAGTGCGCCTGGGCGGCAATGAGCGGGCTGTTCCGGGCGTTGTGAGGCGCGCGGGCCATGCGAGCGAACGACCGAAAAACGGGCCCGATCGCACGATCCGGGCCGCCGGGGCGGTCGCGCTGGTGCTGGCACTCTCCGCCTGCGCGTCGCGTCCCGACTACCGCCCCGTCTCGGACAGCCCGGTTCGGATCGGCAAGCCCTATACGATCCGGGGGGCGACTTATGTGCCGCGGGCCGAGCCGCGCTATGACGTGCTGGGCTATGCCAGCTGGTACGGGAATGAGAGCGGGAACCAGACCGCCAATGGCGAGCGGTTTCGACCCGGTTGGGTGACGGCGGCGCACCGGACGCTGCCGCTGCCAACCTATGTCGAGGTGACGGCGCTGGCGACCGGGCGGACGATCCTGGTCCGGGTCAACGATCGCGGCCCGTTTTCGCGGGGGCGGATCATCGACCTGTCACGTGGCGCGGCGGACCAACTGGGCATTCGCGCGGCGGGCCATGCGCCGGTTCGGGTGCGGGCGGTGGAGCCGGGCGAGCGCGACCGCAAACGGCTGCGAGAGGGCAGGGCGGCGGCGGAGCGGCCCACGCTCGACCGGCGCACCCTCGGCAACTTGCAGGCGCAATTCGCGCGCGGGCTGTCCGAGGGACTGATCAAGGGTCGATAACGCCCGCGCGAAGACCCGTCGCCCTCAGTTGCGATTTCGACGATTGCCTGACGGCTTCGGCGTGCTAACGATAGATTTGCGTTAACCGGGGGGCGCTATCTTGACCGACATGCAGCGTCCTTTGCCCATTTCTGAACCGGGCGGTTTCGATCAACGTCCGCTTGCGGTCGGGCTGGGCGAGACGCAGCGTCAGCGCGGGCTGATCGACGCGCTGTTCGCGGCGGGGACGGCGAGCGATCCGCTGGCAAGCCTCCATCCCGCGATCGACCGGTCGCTGGCGATGACCGGCATCGGGTTGTGGCAATGTGACCTCGCGACCGAACGGCTGCGCTGGAGCCAGGGGGTGTGGAATTTGTTCGCGCTCGAACGCGGCGAGGAACCGGCGCGCGGGCTGGCGGTGGCGCACTATCTGCCCGAATCGCGGATCGAGCTGGAACGCCTGCGGACGAAGGCGATCGCGGAGGGCGGCAGTTTCCGCATGGACGCCCAGATCATCGACGCGCGCGGCGAGCTTCGCTGGATGCGGGTTTCGGCGCTGGTCGATCGCAGCGGCCCATCCGCGCGGCTGCACGGCGTGAAGCAGGACATCACCGCCCAGCGCGCGCGCGGGTAGGCCGCAGCGGGGCCGGCTCGCGCGCTACCGAGCGGTCGCGCGGTCGCTTTCGGCGGTATCCCATGTCGCGACGGTATCGCCGCTCGCGCCGTTTTCGATCGCAACCGCATCGAAGGTCACGCCGATCAGGCAGATCGGGCGTTGCTCGGCGCCTGCGGGCTGCTGGCAACGCACCGGGCCGCTGCCGCCGGGCATCACCGCGATCCGGCCGGTCAGGCGAAGGCGAAACCCCTGCGATGTGTCGAGTTCGTCCTTGGGGGTCAGCCCGCGACCGTTCCTGATCGCGGTGATGATGGCGGGCAGCACCGCATTCGCGACCCCGTTCGGCTATCAGACCAACGTCATCGTCTATCAGATGGCGGGGTATCGCTACATGGATTTCGTCCGCGTGGGGTTGCCGCTGAACCTGATCAACTTTGGCGTGGCCATCGCGGCGATCACGCTGTTCTTTCCGTTCTGAACCGGCGGGCGGCAACTCCGCCCCGCTGAAGCGTTGTCGCGGGTGAACAAGCGGGAGGACCAGGTGACGCGACACAGCCGGCAATGGAATCATGCGACGTTGAAGCCGCTGCTCGAGGGCGTGGTCGCCGATGTCCGCGCCGCGGCGCCCGCGCGCTATGAAGAAGCGATCGCGGCGGCGGAGGCCAAGGGAAAGAAGCCGCCGAACAAGGGCGATTTCGACGCGTTCGGGATCGCGGTGTTCACTGCCGAGGGCGAACTGGTATCCGCAGGCAATGCCGGGGTCGCCTTTCCGATCCAGTCGATCTCCAAATTGTTCGCGCTCGAAGTCGCGCTCGCCGGGCTGGGCGAGAAATTATGGGACCGGGTGGGCCGCGAGCCGTCGGGCGATCCGTTCAATTCGATCATCGATCTGGAACGGCTGAAGGGCATCCCTCGCAACCCGTTCATCAACGCAGGCGCGCTGGTGGTGTGCGATGCTTTGGTGTCGCTGGCGACGCGGCGCAAATCGTTGCAGGTCGTCGATCTCGTGCGCGACATGCTGGACGGCGAGGCGATCGAGCTGGACGATGGCGTGGTGGCGAGCGGCAGGACCGGCGGGCATCTGAACCGCTCGCTGATGAGCATGGC
The DNA here is from genome assembly GCA_023418595.1 of Pseudomonadota bacterium. GTDB lineage: Bacteria > Pseudomonadota > Alphaproteobacteria > Sphingomonadales > Sphingomonadaceae > Sphingomonas. The sequence goes on along the minus strand of JAEZZI010000011.1, from coordinate 32,685 downwards.
CAAGCATCACGGCAACCTCGACAACGAACTCGACGCGGTGATGGACGCCTATGCCACGCAATGCGCGATCCGGCTGGATGCGCGCGGGCTGGCGCGCGCCGGACGCTTCCTGATGCACGACGATCCCGATGCCGGGCCGGACCAGGAGCGCGGGGTCGCGGCGGCGAAACGCGCGCGGCGGATCATGGCGCTGATGATGCTGTGCGGGCAATATGACGGATCGGGCGATTTCGCCTATCGGGTCGGCCTGCCCGCCAAGTCGGGGGTGGGCGGCGGCATATTGGCGATCGCGCCGCATCGTGCGTCGATCGCGGTATTCTCGCCGGCGCTCGACCCGATGGGGAATAGCTGGTTGGGGACGCTGGGGCTGGAAATGCTGACCGACCGCACCGACTGGTCGGTGTTCGGAAGCGTGCGGACCCTAAGCCGCGGTTAAGGCTGGATGCGGTAAGGCGAGCTTTATCGTGCGCGCGTCCGGCGTTAGGGTGGACGGATCGTCGCCCATATGGAGCCTGCCCCCGTGATGTCGCCGCGTTTTCGCTTGCTGTTGCTACCCCTGGCGCTCGCCGCCTGTGGCGGGCTGACCGAGGAGGAGCGGCGCACCGCAATGGGCGGCGCGGCGGTGCCCGATGCGGGCGCGGCGGAGCGGGCGGTTGCGGCGTCGCAGGATGCCGATGCGCGGCGGCGCGAAGCGGCGGAACGCGCCGAACTCGCGCGGGTCGAAAAGGCCAAGGCCGAGGCGGAGCGCCGCGCCGAACTGGTGGCGCTCGCCGCCCGGCAGCAGGCGCAGGCCGAATTTCCCGAAGGCATCGACGAACTCGTATCGACAAGCGAGGACGGCCCGGTGCTGGCGCGCGGCAACCAGCGCGAAGACGAGTGGGAAGACCGGCGCTGGGCCAAAGCCGAAGATCGCCGCGCGCGGGCGATGCGCGAACGCGCCGATCGCTACGAGCGGCGCTACGAACGCGAGGCGCGTGCGCGGGAGCGTCGCGAGGACCGGTTGCGCGAGCGCGGCTATTACGAGGAACGCCATGCCGAAGAACGCCCGGTGACTCGGCGAGAGATGCGCGAGCGCGAATGGCAGCGCGACGATGAGTATGACGCGGGATACGGCCAGTAAACCCAGCGGTCCCCCGCGTTATCGAAACGGCAGAATGCTTTCATATTGTCGGCCATCGGGCGCGCCGGGGACGGTCAGCCCGTTTCTGAGCAGGAAGGCGTGGCGGACGATTTCGGCCTGTTGCTCCAGACCGTAGCGGCGAAGCGGCCAGCCGGGTTTTATGGAATAATGATAGCGGCAGAAGGGATGGCGGGCGAGGGGGAGGCAGACGCCCGCCTGATGCTGCCACACGTGCGTCATCTCGTGGATGAAATGGCCCTGTAGCGATAGGCTGGCGCAGCCGAAATCGTCGCAATAGGCGGGGCTTTCGGGATGGAAATGGATGGTGCCGGTGGGGGCCATCGTCACGCGTTTGGGCTGGAAGAAGGCCCATTTGTGATTGGCGATGCGCGCGGCGCTGTAATCGATGGCGGTCCCGAAAACGCTGCGCGCGAGGTCGATTTCGGCCGGGGTCAGGGTGCGCGTTGCCATTGGGACAGTTGTGCGGCGGCGCGCGCGGGTGTGCAAGGTGTTGGTGCCGCGGTCCGGTCGTCGCTGCGCTCGCAATGACGTTTTGGAGGCGTACATTTGGGGCGTAATCCAGGACGCGAACCCGACAACGAAACGGCCGCCCGGCTAACGATGCCGGACGGCCGCGGATGCCTCACCCCCTACAGAGGGGCAGTCGGGCGTGTCGTTAAGACGCGCTGGGGGCGAGGAAACCGCTCAACTCTTCTTTCGAAACTCCCGAGCTTTTATCGGCGTCGGCCTGAGCGAATGCCTGGCCGATCCAGCTTTGGGTTTCGGGCGCATCGGGCCGGAGGTTGGGTTCGCTGGCCGAACGCAGCGCCACCATCCATTCGCCGAACTGTTCTTCGTTCAGCTCGCCAGTCGAGTCCTTGTCATAGGTCGCGAACTGGGTTTCGACGAGTTGTTCGATCTGCTCGGGCGTTGCCGCCTGGCTGGTCGATGCATCGGCACTGACGGTCGATTCCGCCTCTGCCTGAACGTCGCTTTCGGGCGCAGGGGTCATGGTCTGGTCAGGTGCGGGCGCAGTATCCTGCGTCATCGGCACCTCCTGACCACCAGTCGCGTCCTGAACCGGCATGTCCTGGGCAAGAGCAGGTGAAGCAATGGCCATAGCACCGGCAAGAAAAGCATATTTCAACATCGGATTTCTCCTGTTATGTGCGGGTCGCACTGGGAGGTTGCGCCCCTTGGAAACTGTGACGTGATTGTCACGCCGCAAATGGAATGTGGGGTTATAAATGCTCGAAACCAGCATTTGTCGCATCATTTAGCCCCTGCTAAGGCGCAACTCGTCGCGGACTCGATCGATTCCTGCGATGAACCGATATTCAGCTTGTCAAAATGAGGTCGCCCGATGGTCCCCCGCTATGCCCGCCCCGACATGGTCGCCATCTGGGAGCCTGCGACGCGGTTCCGCATCTGGTTCGAGATTGAGGCCTATGCCGCGCAGGCGATGGGGCAGGTCGGGATGATCCCGTTAGCCAGCGCCGATGCGATCATGGCGGTGCTGGAGAACGACACGCTGGGCGAGATCGACGTCGAACGCATCGACGCGATCGAGGCGGTGACCAAGCATGACGTGATCGCGTTCCTGACCTGGGTATCGGAGAAGGTCGGACCCGACGCGCGCTTCCTGCATCAGGGGATGACCAGTTCGGACGTGCTCGATACGGCGCTCGCGGTGCAGCTGGCGCGCGCGGCGGATATCCTGATCGCCGATCTCGACAAATTGCTCGAGGTGCTGAAGCGCCGCGCCTATGAGCACAAGCTGACCCCCACCATTGGTCGCAGCCATGGTATCCATGCCGAACCGGTGACGTTCGGGCTGAAGATGGCGCAGGCCTATGCCGAGTTTTCGCGCAATCGCGAGCGGCTGTTGGCGGCGCGCAAGGATGTCGCGACCTGTGCGATTTCGGGCGCGGTCGGGACATTCGCCAATATCGACCCGCGGGTCGAGGAGCATGTCGCGGCCAAGCTGGGGCTGTCGGTCGAGCCGGTATCGACGCAGGTGATCCCGCGCGATCGTCATGCGATGTTCTTTGCGACGCTGGGCGTGATCGCGTCGTCGATCGAGCGGCTGGCGACCGAGGTCCGCCATTTGCAGCGGACCGAAGTGCTGGAGGCGGAGGAATATTTCTCGCCCGGCCAAAAGGGGTCGTCGGCGATGCCGCACAAGCGCAATCCGGTGCTGACCGAGAATCTGACGGGTCTGGCGCGGATGGTGCGCGGCTACGTGACGCCCGCGCTGGAGAATGTCGCTTTGTGGCACGAACGCGACATCAGCCATTCGTCGGTCGAGCGCTATATCGGCCCGGACGCGACGATCACGCTCGATTTCGCACTGGCGCGGCTGACGGGCGTGATGGACAAGCTTGTCGTGTACCCCGAGCGGATGCAGAAGAATTTGGACCGCATGGGCGGCCTCGTCCATTCGCAGCGCGTGTTGCTTGCGCTGACCCAGGCGGGGGTCAGCCGCGAGGACGCCTATACGCTGGTTCAGCGCAACGCGATGAAGGTGTGGGAATCGGACGGGGCGCTGTCGCTGCTCGATCTGCTCAAGGCCGATCCGCAGGTGACAGCGGCGCTTTCGGAGAGCGAGATCGAGGACAAGTTCGACCTGGGCTATCATTTCCGTCAGGTCGATACGATCTTCGCCCGCGTGTTCGGCGCATGAAGGAAACGCATCGACGGCTGCGCGCGGCGACGGCGCATGCGCACGAGGCGGTCGATGCGGTGTTCGGCGACTATGATCTGACCGACCGCGATGGATATACGCGGTTCCTGTCGGCGCATGCCGCAGCGATGGTGCCGCTGGAGGCTGCGCTGGACGCGGCGGGTGCGGAGCGGGTGACGGGGGATTGGGGGGAACGGAAACGGGGGCAACTCATCCTCGCAGACCTCGCGGCTCTAAACGCCCAACCCCACCCCGTTCGTGCTGAGCTTGTCGAAGCGCTGTCCTTTTCTTTGTGCCACCGGGCGGAAAGGAAGAAAGAGGGACTGTGCTTCGACAAGCTCAGCACGAACGGGGTGGGGGATATAGAGCCCACTCTCGCCGGCGTCCTCTACGTCGTCGAAGGCTCCCGCCTCGGCGGCAGATTTCTCGCGCGACGCGTGCCTGCGGAATTTCCCAAATCCTATCTTGATGCACATAAACCCTCTGGGAATTGGGCCAATTTGCTGGCGTCGATCGACGCAATCCTCTACGACGAAAGTCGAACTGAAATTGCCATCGGTGCTGCGCTCTCCACATTTTCGATGTTCGAACGCGCCGGTAGGGATTGGCTTGTGAAAGAGTGAGCGTGGCGACGACCGGTTTCGACGTGGACCTGACCAATTGCGACCGGGAGCCGATCCACGAGCTGGGGGCGATCCAGCCGTTCGGCTTCCTGATCGCGCTGTCGCCCGACTGGCTGGTCAAGCGTGCGTCCGCCAATGTCGATACGGTGTTCGGCCGGTCGGCGGACGAGATGCTGGGCACCGAGGCATCCGACCATCTGGGCGAGGAGGCGGTTCATACCATCCGCAACCGACTGACGCTGCTGCGCGGCGCCGACGCGGTTGAACGCGTGTTCGGGGTGAAAATCCCGACCGCCGGCGGCACCCGCCGCTATGATTTCGCGCTCCACATGGTCGGCGACACGATCGTGATCGAGGGGGAGGAATCCTCGGCCACGCCGCTGGGCGATACCGCCAGCACCATCCGCGCGATGATGTCGCGGCTGGACCATGCCGAAGGGCTGAGCGAACTCTACCGCGAAGGCGCGCGCCAGGTTCGCGCGCTGACCGGGTTCGACCGGGTCATGGTCTATCAATTCGATCAGGACGGCGCCGGGACGGTGGTGGCGGAGGCCGCGCGTTCGGGCATCGGCAGCTTCATGGGGCTGCGCTATCCGGCCAGCGACATTCCGGCGCAGGCACGGCGGCTCTATATCCGCAATCCGTTCCGCGTCATTTCCGATATCGCCGCGCAGGCGGTGCCGATCGTCCCCCGGCTCGACGAACGCGGCGCACCGATCGACCTGTCGCTGTCGATCCTGCGCGCGGTGTCGCCGATCCACATCGAATATCTGACCAATATGGGCGTCGGCGCGTCGCTGTCGATTTCGATCATCGTCGACGACAAGTTATGGGGGCTGTTCGCGTGCCACCATTACAGCCCGCGTCGCCCCGATTTCGAACGGCGATCGATCGCCGAACTGTTCGGGCAGATGTTCGCGCTGAAACTGGAAAGCCGCGAGCGCGCGTCGCTGTCGGAATATGAAACCACGGCGCGGACGACCGGTGACCGGTTGATCGCGGCGGTCGCGGGCGACGCCGGGCTGCTCGAAGACCCCGAATGGCTGGGCGACCAGATGCGCAGCGTCGTGCCGTGCGACGGCATCGCGATCTCGGTCGATGGCCAGGTCGCGCTGTCGGGCAACGTCCCGCCCGCCACCGCCATTCCGGCGATCGTCCGCCGACTGAACGCGATGGCGTCGGGCCGGGTGTTTGCGACCGATCATCTGGCCGAAGTGCTTCCCGCTGCCGAGGAATATCAGGATGTCGCCGCCGGATTGCTGGCGATTCCGGTATCGCGGTCCCCGCGCGATTACGTGCTGCTGTTCCGTCAGGAAAAGGTGCGGACGGTCCATTGGGCAGGCGATCCGCACAAGCCCGCCGAATGGGGACCGAACGGTCCGCGCCTGTCGCCGCGCAAGAGCTTCGAGGCGTGGAGCCAGGAAGTACGCGGGCGCAGCGCGATCTGGACCGACCCGGAACGCCGCGTCGCCGAAATGCTGCGCGCCGCGCTGATCGAGGTGGTGCTGCGCCTGTCCGACGACGCGCGCGAGGAACGACGCAAGGCGAATGAGCGGCAGGAACTGCTGATCGCCGAACTCAACCACCGCGTCCGCAACATCCTGTCGCTGATCCGCGGGCTGGTCCGCCAGTCGCGCGATCCGGGTCAGGACACCAAGGCCTATATCGCGATGCTCGAAGGGCGGATCGAGGCGCTGGCCCGTGCGCACGACCAGATCACCAAGGACAGCTGGTCGCCTGCGCCGCTGCGCCGCCTGATCGAGACCGAGGCCGCCGCCTATCTGGGCGGGCGCGCTGGTCGGGTGACGCTGGACGGCGGAGCGGCGCTGCTCAAACCCCAGGCGTTTTCGACGCTGGCGCTGGTCGTCCACGAACTGATGACCAATTCGGCCAAATATGGCGCGCTGTCGGACAGCGGCACGGTGGCGGTCAGATGGCGGCTCGACGACGAAGGCGACCTCCACATCGAATGGCGCGAGCGTGGCGGGCCTGCGGTCACGCCGCCGACCCGGCAGGGCTTCGGATCGACCATCATCCAGCGGTCGATCCCCTATGACCTGGGCGGCGATGCCGATATCCGTTACGTGACGACCGGCATGGAGGCGGAGTTCTGCGTGCCTGGCCGCCATATCGTGATGGGCGAGCAGACGCCCGAACAGGCAAATGCCGATGTCGAGGCGTATCGCGCGCAACTCGACACGCCGCCGCGATCGCCCGACGCACCGGCGCAGCGGCCGCTGTCGGGCAATGTGCTGCTGGTCGAGGACAGCCTGATCATTGCGATGGATGCCGAGGATGTTCTGCGCGCGCTCGGCGCGACGCGCGTGGTCACCGTCGCCACGATCGCGCATGCACTCGACGAACTGGCGGCGGGCGATTTCCAGGTCGCGGTGCTCGACGTCAATCTGGGCAGCGAGACCAGCCTGCCGATTGCGGATGCCGCCAAGGCAAGGGGCCTGCCGGTGATCTTCGCGACGGGTTATGGCGACCAGCTGCAACTGCCCGACGATCTGGCGCGGACGCCGGTGGTGCAGAAACCCTATACCAGCGACAACCTTGCCGATGCGCTGACGACGGCGTTGGGGGCGTAGGGAGATATCTGCGGGGTGGGCGCTGCGGAATCGCATCAACGATAAACCGTCATTGCGGGCGCGGCGAAGCAATCCAGTGCCCCACGCGCGACGCTGGATTGCTTTGCTGCGCTCGCAATGACGAGCAAGCAGGGGGTTCGTCCGGTCCAGCGGAGCAATGACCGTCCCCACCATCATCACCCCGGCCTCGTGCCGGGTCACTGCACCGCTGGCGGCGGTAGGCGATCATCACGGTCGGTGCCTGCCGCCCGGTGGACCCCGGCACAAGGCCGGGGTGACGAAAATCGTTAGCCCAACGCCGCCTTGATCTTCGCGAAGAAGCCCGTCGATTGCGGGCATTCCTCGCCGGTTTCGGTCTCGCGGAACGCCTCCAGCAGCTCGCGCTGCTTGGCGGTCAGCTTGCGCGGCATTTCGACATCGATATGGACCACCAAGTCGCCGCGTCCGCGCCCCTGCAGGACGGGCATGCCGAACCCGCGCTGGCGCAGCTCGCGGCCCGACTGGGTGCCTGCGGGAATGTGGATGGTGTGGATTTCGCCGGCGAGGCCGGGAATGTCGATGTCGCCACCCAGCGCCGCCGTCGTGAAGCTGACCGGCATCCGCGCATGGAGCGTGGTGCCCGATCGTTCGAACAGCGCGTGCCGCTGGACGTGGAGAAAGATATAGAGGTCGCCGGGAGGCGCGCCGCGCGCGCCTGCCTCGCCTTCGCCACTCAACCGGATGCGCGTGCCTTCGTCGACGCCCGCGGGGATGTTGACGGTCAGCGTCTTGGTCTTGTCGACCCGGCCTTCGCCCAGACACGCTTCGCACGGATCGGAAATCACCTGTCCCGCGCCGTGGCAGGTCGGGCAGGCGCGTTCGACGACGAAGAAACCCTGCTGCGCGCGGACCTTGCCGTGGCCGTTACATGTGTTGCAGTTGCGCGCCGATGTGCCGGGCTTGGCGCCCGTGCCCTCGCAGCTGTCGCACTGGCCGGACACATCGACAGTGATCTCGGTCGATTTGCCGTGGAACGCGTCCGACAGGCTGATTTCCATGTCATAGCGCAGATCGGCGCCGCGGCGCGGACCCGCGCGGCCACCGCCAGCGCGTCCGCCGCCCATGAATTCGCCGAACACGCTTTCGAAAATATCGCTGAAGCCGCCGAAGTCCTGCGCGCCCGCATGGCCGTTCGCGCCGTTTACCCCGGCATGGCCGTAACGGTCGTAGAGCGCGCGCTTCTGCGGATCGCGCAAGCAGTCATAGGCTTCGCTGACCGCCTTGAACTTCGCCTCGTGATCCTTGCACCCGCCATTCTTGTCGGGGTGATATTTCATTGCGAGCTTGCGGTATGCGGATTTGAGCGTCGCCCCGTCCGCATCGCGCGAACAAGCGAGCAACTCGTAATAGTCAACCTGGGTGGTCATGTACGCGGCCCCCGCCTTGCCCTCCCGTCACCCCGGCGAAGGCCGGGGTCTCGTGCGGCAAGAGCGAACCCGTGCGGCATGAGATGCCAGCCTGCGCTGGCATGACGGGAAACAGGCATCACTTACGCTTTCTGGTTGTCATCCACTTCCGAGAATTCGGCATCGACGACATCCTCGCTGGCCGCATCGCCACCAGCGTCGGCACCGTCGGAAGGCGCCGCTTCCGACTGCGCCTGCTTCTCATAGATCGCCTGGCCGAGCTTCATCGCGACCTGAGCCAGCGCCTGGCTCTTTTCGGTCATCTGGTCGGGATCGTTCGATTCGACCGCGGTCTTCGCTTCCGCGATCGCCGCTTCGATCTCACCCTTCAGCGATGCGTCGACCTTGTCGCCATTGTCGGCAAGCTGGCGCTCGGTCGTGTGGATCAGGCTTTCGGCGTTGTTCTTCGCCTCGGCCGCCGCACGGCGCTTCTTGTCTTCCTCGGCGAACTGTTCGGCGTCGCGAACCATGCTCTCGATATCGGCGTCGGACAGACCGCCCGATGCCTGGATGCGGATTTGCTGTTCCTTGCCCGTGCCCTTGTCCTTGGCACTGACGTTGACGATGCCGTTGGCGTCGATGTCGAACGTGACCTCGATCTGCGGCACGCCGCGCGGGGCGGGGGGAATGCCGACCAGATCGAACTGGCCGAGCAACTTGTTGTCCGCCGCCATTTCGCGCTCGCCCTGGAACACGCGGATGGTCACCGCCTGCTGATTGTCGTCAGCCGTCGAATAGACCTGGCTCTTCTTGGTCGGAATCGTCGTGTTGCGGTCGATCATCTTGGTCATGATCCCGCCCAGCGTCTCGATGCCCAGCGACAGCGGCGTCACGTCGAGCAGCAGCACGTCCTTGACGTCGCCTTGCAAGACACCCGCCTGGATCGCGGCGCCGATCGCGACGACTTCATCCGGGTTGACGCCGACATGCGGTTCCTTGCCGAAGAAATCCTTCACAACCTGACGCACCTTGGGCATGCGGGTCATGCCGCCGACCATCACGACTTCGTCGATGCCGTCATTCTTGACGCCCGCATCGGCCATCGCTTTCTTGAGCGGCGTCAGCGTGCGCTGGATCAAATCCTCGACCAGACGCTCCAGATCCGTGCGGCTGATCGACTTGACCAGATGCTTCGGCCCGTTGGCGTCGGCGGTGATGAAGGGCAGGTTGACTTCGGTCGTGGCTGCCGACGACAACTCGATCTTCGCCTTTTCGGCGGCTTCCTTCAGACGCTGGAGCGCGAGCTTGTCCTTGGTGAGGTCGATGCCCTCATCCTTCTTGAAGCCATCGGCCAGATACTGGACCAGCTTGGCGTCGAAATCCTCGCCGCCCAGGAAGGTGTCGCCGTTGGTCGCCTTCACTTCGAACACGCCGTCGCCGACTTCGAGAATAGAGATGTCGAACGTGCCACCGCCAAGGTCATAGACCGCGATCGTCTTGTTGTCGTTCTTGTCGAGGCCATAGGCAAGCGCGGCCGCGGTCGGCTCGTTGATGATGCGCAGCACTTCCAGCCCTGCGATCTGGCCGGCGTCCTTGGTCGCCTGACGCTGGGCATCGTTGAAGTAAGCGGGCACGGTGATGACCGCCTGCGTCACGGTTTCGCCGAGATAGCTTTCGGCGGTTTCCTTCATTTTCTGAAGGATGAAGGCGCTGATCTGCGACGGCGAATAATCCTGTCCGCCCGCCTTGACCCAGGCGTCGCCATTCTTGCCCTTGACGATGTCATAGGGGACAAGCTCGGTGTCCTTCTTGGTCACCGGATCGTCGAAGCGGCGGCCGATCAGGCGCTTGACCGCGAATACCGTGTTGTCGGGATTGGTCACCGCCTGACGCTTGGCAGGCTGGCCGATCAGCCGCTCGCCATCCTTGGCGAAGGCGACGATCGACGGCGTGGTGCGCGCGCCTTCCGCATTTTCGATGACCTTGGGCTTGCCGCCTTCCATGACGGCAACGCAGCTGTTGGTGGTGCCCAGATCGATACCGATTACTTTAGCCATAGTCCCTCATTGGCCCCCGGTTACAAAAGGTTAAGGTGCCCGCGCCCCCGAACGGGCGACGCGAGCGTGTCTGGAGGGCGATATAGGTGGGGTAATCCTTGCCGCAAGACGGACGCGCGTTTAGGAAAATCGCATCGGTTCCCTCGCACCTAAAAAAGGACGCTTTCATGCGCTTTCTGGTCGCCCTCACCCCGCTCGCCCTGATCGCCTGCGGCAACCCCGCCACCGACAATGCGGCGGCACCGGCGGAGAATGCGGCGGCGACCACCGCAAGCGCGATGCCCACCGTATCGAACGCCTGGGTCCGCCTTCCCGCTGTGCCCGGTCGCCCGGCGGCGGCCTATTTCACGCTGAACGGCGGCACGGCGGACGATGCGGTGGTGTTGGTGACGACGCCTGCCGCCCAGCGCACCGAACTGCACGAAAGCATGGAACAGGACGGCGTCATGTCGATGGCAGCGATCGAAAACGTCCCGCTCGGCGCAGGCGCCGCGATGGATTTCGCGCCCGGCGGCAAGCACGTCATGCTGTTCGATGTCTCGCCCGATCTGGCAGCGGGCGGGACGACCGAGCTGACGGTGACGTTCGCGAATGGCCCCGCTGTCACGGTTCCGGCGGCTTTGGTCGCGCCGGGCGGGGATGCGCCGGGGCGGTAAGGTTAGCCGGCATCGGTTCATTTTCACCGCGTCACCCCGGACTTGTTCCGGGGTCCACCAAGCCGCTTGCGCATTGCAGAAATTTCGATCGATTTGTCTGCCGCTCGGTGGACCCCGGAACAAGTCCGGGGTGACGGAGTAGGGTTGGCTCCGTTCGACCCAATCTCGATCGGCCTGAACCCGCTACAACAACCCCATCGCCCGCATTGACGAATGCCCGCTGGCACCGATGATGACATGGTCGTGCACCGCGATACCCAGATGCTTGCCCGCCTGGACGATCGCCTTGGTCAAATCGATATCGGCGCGGCTGGGCTTCGGGTCGCCGCTGGGATGGTTGTGAACCAGGATCATCGACGCGGTGCCGAGGTCGATGGCGCGGCGGATGACTTCGCGGACGTGCAGCGCGGCCTGGTCGATCGATCCTTCGGCCACCAGTTCGTCGCGGATCAGGCGGTTGGCGGTGTTCAGGTGCAGGATGCGGATGCGTTCGGTCACCTGATACGCCATGTCGGCGTGAAGATAGTCGATCAGTGCATGCCAGTTGGACAGGACCGGTTGTTCCGCGACGCGCGACGCCAGCATCCGCATGGCGGTGGCGTGCGCAATGCGGATCGCCGCGACCGAGGTTTCGCCCATGCCGGGGACGCGCAGCAATGCCTCTGCATCCGCCGCCATCACCCCGCCGATGCCGCCGAACTGGTGGAGCAGCGCCTTGGCCAGCGGCTTGGTGTCCTTGCGCGGAATCGCGAGCGCGAGCAGATATTCGATCAGTTCGTGGTCGAGCAGTCCGGTCCCCTCGCGTTCGAACAGGCGTGCGCGCAAACGCTGACGATGACCTGAATTGCCGGTTTCGGGAACGTTCATGCGGGAATGAGGATTAAGCGAGCCGACTGCGTCATGCAATCGCAAGTGCTTGACCTGAAGCCTTGGGGTCGTGACGAAGGCGGTTCGTGTCGAGAGGGAAGTATTCGCGGTTGAACGACGAGCCGGAAGATCTGGGGGAGGCGATCCGCAAGGGACGGATCGCCTGGCCGCCCATGTCGCGTCGCCGCAAGGTCGCGTTCGCCTTTGCCGGCGTGTCGCTCGCCGCGATGATCGGGGTGTGGACACAGCGCCACGGCATTGCCGAGAATTTCGTCGAGGCCGAACTTTCCAAGCGCGATGTCGAAGCGAGCTACGTCATTGACGATATCGGTTTTTCAACGCAGCGACTGACTGACCTTGTTATCGGCGATCCCGCCCGCCCCGATCTGGTCGCCGATTGGGTCGAGGTGCAGACGCGCGTCGATTTCGGCGGAATTGAGGTGACGGGCATCCGTGCCGGGCAAGTGCGGCTGCGCGGGCGGCTGGTCGACGGCAAACTGGCGCTGGGCGAGATCGACAAAATGCTGCCGCCGCCGTCGGGCAAGCCGTTTGCACTCCCCGCGATCGGCGTCGAAGTGGCCGACGCGCGGATGCGGCTGGAGACGCCTTACGGACTGGTAGGCGTCAAGCTGGCGGGGGCAGGGCGGCTGAACGACGGGTTCTCAGGCCGCGCGGCGGCGGTGTCGGAGCGGCTGGAGATCGGCAATTGCGTCGGCGAGCGGATGGCGACCACCGCCGCGATCAGTATCGAGGATGCGCGGCCGTCGCTGAAAGGCCCGCTGCGCGCGGCATCGTTCGGGTGCGGCGAAGCGCAGGCGCGGTTCGTGGAGATCGCGCTGGATGCGACGTTGGGCGAGGCGCTCGACCGCTGGCGGGGCAATGCGCGGGTGGAGGTGCAGCGCGCGTCGCTGGGCGCGCAGCGGGTGGACGGCATCGGCGGCACGATCAGCTTTTCGGGTAGACCGCAGGCGACGACCGGCGAGGTCGACCTGACGTCGCGCGGCTTTGCGGTCGAGGGGGTGAGCGGCGCGGCGCTGTCGGTCGATGGCCGCTATCAGGCGGGCACGCGCGGGCTGGTGTGGCAGGGCGGCGTCGGCGCGCGGGCTGCAAGCCTTCAGCCCGCGAGCGTTCGGCGGATCGCATCGTCGCTGTTGGCGGCGAAAGGGACGCCGGTAGCGCCGCTGGCCGACGAACTTGGCCGCGCATTGGTCGCGGCGGGGCGGCGGTTCGACTTTACCAGCGAGATCGAGGCGCGGCTGGCGGGCGGTGCGGGCGAGTTTCGCCTGGCGCGGCTCGACACGAGCGCCGCGAGCGGCGCGCGCGCGACCGTGTCCGACGGGCGCGGCGTGCGCTATGCCTGGGGTGGCGAGGATCGCGCGGGCATGACGCTCGACGGGTTGCTGACGATGAGCGGCGGCGGATTGCCGCAGGGCGTGGTGCGGGTGTCGCAGGCCGCACCGTTCGCGCCGGTCACGGGCACCGCGATTTTGTCCCCCTATGCCGCGAACGGCGCGGCGCTGGCGATGACGCCGGTCGATTTTTCCGCAACCGCCGATGGCCGGACGCGGATCACGACGCGTGCGACGCTGTCGGGGCCGTTCTCTGCCGGGCGGGTCGATGGGCTGGTGATGCCGATCGACGCGCGCTGGGGCGGTGGGACCGCGCTGACGGTTAATCCGGGATGCGTGCTGGTCGCGTTCCAGCGGCTGGAAGTGTCGGCGCTGACGCTCGACCCATCACGGATGACGGTATGTCCCGAAGGTTCGGCGATGGTTCGGCTGGATGGTCGCGCGATGAGCGGCGGGATGCGGCTGGCGAACACGCGGCTGGGCGGGCGACTGGGTGGAACGCCGGTGACGATCGCGGCTCAGGCTGCGCGCTATTTCCTGGCCGACAACCGGTTTGCGCTGTCGGGCGTCGAGACGCGGCTGGGCGCAAGCGAGCGGGTCTCGCGGCTCGACATCGCCGATCTCGACGGGCGGGTGGTCGGCGGGCGGATCGACGGCAGCTATGCGGGCGGCGCGGGCCAGATCGGCAACGTGCCTTTGCTGCTGTCAGAGGCGGCGGGCGACTGGTCGCTGGCGGACGGGTTGCTGAGCGTTGGCGGCACGCTGATGGTTGCCGATGCCGCGCCCGACCCGCGCTTCGTCCCCTTGCGCGGCGAGAATGTCGCGCTCACCCTGCGCGGCAACGACATTCGCGCGACCGGTGTGCTGGTCCATCCCGACAAGCGCGTGAAGGTCGCCGATGTCGATATCGTCCACGATCTGGGCACAGGCGCGGGCGAGGTCGATCTGGACGTGACCGGCATCAGTTTCGGCGAGGATTTCCAGCCGGAGGAACTGACGCGACTGACCTTTGGCGTGATCGCCGATGTGCAGGGTGCAATCGCGGGCGATGCGCGGATCGCCTGGTCGCCGGATGCGGTGACCTCGACCGGCGTATTTGCGACCGAGGACATGGATTTGGCCGCCGCGTTCGGTCCGGTCGAGGGGATTTCGGGCAAGATCGAGTTCACCGATCTCCTGAATCTCGTTTCCGCGCCCAGCCAGTCGGCGGCGATCGCGGTGGTCAATCCGGGGATCGCGGTCGAGAACGGGATCGTCCGCTATCAGCTGGTCGGCGATCAGAAGGTTCAGGTGCTGGGTGGCGAATGGCCGCTGGCCGGGGGGAGGATGATCCTCGAGCCGACGTTGCTCGATTTTTCGCAGACCACCGAGCGGCGGATGACCTTCCGGGTCGAGGGCGTCGATGCCGCGCAGTTCGTCCAGCAGTTCGAATTCGACAATCTGCTCGTCACCGGCACCTTCGACGGGGTGCTGCCGATGATCTTCGACGCGCGCGGCGGGCGGATCGAGGGGGGCGAGCTGGTCGCGCGCGACGGCGGCGGCAACGTCGCCTATGTCGGCGAGATCAGCCAGGAAAATCTCGGCACCTGGGGCAATATGGCGTTCGATGCGCTCAAATCGCTCGATTACGAAAATCTGACGATCAATATCGACGGGCCGATCGCGGGCGAGATGGTCACCGCCATCCGCTTTGCCGGGGTCAGCCAGGGCGAAGGCGCGAGTTCCAATTTCATCACCCGGCGGCTGGCGCGGCTGCCGATCATCTTCAATATCCGGGTGAAGGCGCCGTTCCGCCAGTTGCTCGATTCGGTGCGCAGCTATTACGATCCGCGGCGGCTGATCGAACGCAACCTGCCCGCATTGCTGGACGCGCAGGAACGCCAGCAGCAACCGGACAACGCGCCGGATGCGGTTCGCCCCGAAACCGAAACGGGTGAACCCGTTCAGCCCCCCGAAAGCGAGGAAATGCCATGAACTGTTCAGCCACTGGGAAAGGGTTGGTGGCGGCGATGATCGCCGCGGTCGGATCGACCGGCCTGTCGGGGTGCGTTACCGTGAACGCGCCGGACAAGCCAATCGAAATCAACCTGAACATCAACATCACCCAAGAAGTGGTGTATAGACTGGATGGTGAGGCAAAGGCCCTCATCGAGCAGAATCGAGGAATTTTCTGATGCGTAAGGTGACCAAGATGCTGATGACGCTGGGGGCTGCGGCGGTTGCCGCCACCGGCGCGGTCGGCGTGGCGCACGCACAGCGCGACCCGGCCTATGAAGCGGCCCGCGAGGCGGGGCTGGTGGGCGAACAGATCGATGGCTATCTGGGCATCGTCGGCACGCCGACCCCGGCGCTGCGCGCGATGGTCAATGACATCAACATCCGTCGCAGGGCGGCCTATACGCGGCGCGCGGCGAATTCGGCTTCGGTCGAACAATTTGCGTTCGTATCGGGCTGCAACCTGATCGCGCGGACGGCACCGGGCGAGAAATATCAGGCGCCCGACGGATCGTGGCAGACCCGCGGCAGCGGCCCGCCTCAGCGTGATCCGCGCTGTGTGTGAGATGCGTTGAGGGCTGAAGGACACGAGACGCCGGGGGTGATTCCCCGGCGTTTTTCATGGCGTGAACCTAAACCCCGTTCTTCCCGAGCGAAGTCGAGGGGCTTTGCCCAGCGAAGCCGAGGCACCTTCGTCCCTTCTCGCTACGCTCGAAAATGCCCCTCGACTTCGCTCGGGAAGAACGGGGAGAGGTTACTCCCCCGCGGCGAAATCGGCGCGGTATTCGGTCCGGATCAGCGGGATCAGTTCCGCCGCAACCGGCACGCTGATTCTATACCCCGGCCCGGTTTCGCCCAAACCCTCCGCCGCGAAATGCGTCGACAATCGCGAAATCAGGTCGCCGCCCCCCGCTTCCCATGCAAAATGGCCGGCTTCGATACCGGGGCAAGGGCTGCGCGCGCGGTCGAAGCCGTGTTCGCGCGCGCGGGTTGCCTCCAGCCTTTCGCAGAACGCCGTCTCGATCAGTGCCAGCGCCGCGACCGGGTCGGTGAACAGGCGTTCGGCGGTCAGCGGGCGCTCGCCGCGCGTATCCCACAGCACCGCGTCGGTGCGGACTAGCGTGCCTGTCTGCGTCGGTGCGACGCGTTCGGCGGCCACCGCGATCAGGCGGTTGGTGCGGGCCGTCACCCGCCAGTCCTTGCGCCATCCGCGCGCGGCCTGCGATCCCCTGACGGCTGCTTCCATCACCGCGCGCCCGCGGGCGGCGTCGGCGTCGAGCAGCGCGACCAGCCCGGCATGGTCGCGCGCGGCAGGCGCGATGGTGTGGACCACGCGGCCCGGCTCCGACGGGGGTGCAGAAGCGGCTGACGTTACGGCATCCGCGATGTTCGCGGCGGACCCGGCGGTGTTGTCCGCATCGCTTGCATACCCGCACGCGGCGAGCAGCGCGAGGGCGGGCAGGGCAGCGAAGCGCAGGCTGTTGCAAGTGAGCGACATCCCCGTGTCAATGCGACGACAGGTGGTGCGCTGGCAAGGTTGACTCGAAGGGGGACCGTTTCTAAACGGGCCGCGCCTTGGCGGGCTCGTTCCTTCGTACCTGATCCCTGCCCGCGCCGCTTTGCCGCGGCCTTGCGGAGACGATCATGGCGAATGAAGAGCCCGGACTAGACCCCCTCCCGGAGGACGCCCGAATCACGTCGCTCAACCAGCGGCTCGACAAGGCGAAGACCGAAGAGGCGATCCGCTCGGGACGGGCGCGCGACAAGGGCCAGGACGACGAACGTCTGGGCCAGCGCGTGCTCGCCGAACTGATCGGCGGTATGGTCGGCGGTGCGCTGGTCGGGTGGGTGCTCGACCGGTTTCTGGGCACCTCCCCGTGGCTCCTGCTGGCGCTGCTCGGTCTGGGGATCGCGGGCGCCTTCAGGAACATCATCCGGCTTTCCAACAAGCGCTCGAAGTGAATTCGGGCGCTTTGGTCAAATGGCTTAAGGACTAGAACCGAGCGTGGCGGAGCAAGGCAAGATCGACCCGATGCACCAGTTCGAGGTGCAGACCGTCTGGGAAGGTTTCTCGATCGCAGGGCAGCAGATCGCCGTCACCAATTCGGCGGTATGGATGGTCGCGACGCTGGTCGCGCTGTGGGCATTCATGCTTGGCGGCATGAAGCAGCAGGTCGTTCCCGGTCGCTGGCAGATGATGGTCGAAGGCTTCACCGGCTTCATCGACAATTTGCTGAAAGCCAATATCGGTGCGGAAGGGCGGAAATACCTGCCCTATGTCTTTTCGCTGTTCATGTTCATCCTGTTCGCCAACCTGATCGGCCTGTTGCCGCTGGGTCTGGTCGGGCTGCACCCGTTCACCGTGACCAGCCATTTCACCGTGACCGGCGTGCTCGCGATCCTGAGCTTCGGCATCGTCCTGATCGTCGGTTTCTGGAAGCACGGTTTCCATTTCTTCTCGCTGTTCGTGCCGCACGGCACGCCGATGCTGCTCTTGCCGCTGATTTTCGTGATCGAGCTGGTGTCGTTCATGGTCCGCCCGTTCAGCCTGGCGCTGCGACTGTTCGTCGCGATGACCGCGGGGCATATCCTGCTCAAGGTGCTGGCGAGTTTCGTCGTCGCCGGCGGCCAGGCCGGGATCGGCACGGGCCTGCTGGTCGGCATCCCCAGCTTCGCGCTGATGATCGGCGTCTCCGCGCTCGAACTGCTGGTCGCGGGCATCCAGGCCTATGTCTTCGCACTGCTGACGTCGCTGTACATCAACGACGCCGAGCATCTGCACTGAGTTTCGTTTTCAAGTCGTAACAACAACCAAACAGATTATCCCAAAGGAGTATTATCATGGACGCAGAAGCAGCGAAGTTGCTGGGTGCCGGTCTGGCAGCGATCGGTGCGGGCCTCGCCGCCCTCGGTGTGGGCAACGTGTTCGCCAAGTTCCTCGAAGGCGCGCTGCGCAATCCGGGTGCCGCTGACGGTCAGCAGGGCCGCCTGTTCATCGGCTTCGCGGCAGCAGAACTTCTCGGCCTGCTCGCCTTCGTCGTCGCCGTGCTGCTGATCTTCGTCGCGTAACCCACACGACATCCGAATTTCCCGGTTCGCATCCATCAGGATGCGGGCCGGGCGGACGATCAGGAAGTAACCATGCCTCAAATCGCTCAAGTCGCCGAAACCTTCGCCTCGCAGATCTTCTGGCTGCTGGTGACGTTCGGGCTCGTCTATGTCTTCATCGGCCGGGGCATCGCCTCCAAGGTTCAGGGGACAGCGGACAAGCGCGACAAGATGGTCAGCGACGACCTCGCCGCCGCCGAAGCTGCCCGTGCAGCCGCGGACGCGACCGAGGAAAAGTGGCGCGCGCAGGAAAATGCGGCGCGTGAAGAGGCGCAGAAGCTGATCGGCGCCGCTCGTCAAAAGGCGTCGGCGAACAGCGAGGCGACCGTCGCCAGGGCCAACGAGGCGACCGCTGCGAGGATCGCCGAGGCCGAAGCGCGGATCGCCGGGGCATCGCAAGCGGCGATGGCCGAAATCGAAACCGTTGCGGCCGATGCGGCGCGCGACATCGTCGCCCGCCTGTCGGGCGCGGAAGTCACCGACGCCGATGCGCGTTCGGCAGTGAAGGCAGCGATGGCGCATGGCTAATCCGGGCAATCTCTCCGCCGGTTCGCTGGAGGTCCAGGCGAACCTCTCCGAAGCCGCCAAGGGCGAAGGCATGGGCGTGCCGAACGCCGGCGCGCAGGCGCTGACGGTCGAACAGGCCGATGTGCCCGAAGGCTATGCCGACCCGGCGATCTTCGGCGTGGTCAACGCGACCGTGGTCGTGTCGCTGGCGATGGCCGTGTTCCTCGCCATCCTGATCTGGAAGAAGGTGCCGTCGCTGATCGCGCGCGGCCTCGACAACCAGATCGCGGCGATCAAGGCGCGGCTGGACGAAGCCAAGGCGCTGCGTGCCGAGGCCGAAGCGCTGCGCGACGAATATGCGCAAAAGATCGCGACCATCGAAGCGCAGGCCGCCGAAATGGTCCATCATGCCGAAGCCGAAGCGCAGGGCATCATCGCCAAGGCGGAAACCGACGCGGCGGAACTGACCGCGCGTCGCGCCAAGATGGCCGAGGACAAGATCGCAGCCGCCGAGCGCGCCGCGATCGCCGAAATCCGTGCCAAGACAGCGGATGCAGCGGCGCGCGCGGCGACAACGATCATCGCCGACAAGCACGGCGCGGCGGCGGACAAGCCGCTGGTGGACCGTACGATTGCCGGGCTGTCGCGGCTGAACTGATCGGGTTCGGCATTGCCAGCGAACGAAAGAGGCCGGGCGACAGTCCGGCCTTTTTCCGTTTGAGCGCGCATTCTTTCGTCATTGCGAGCACAGCGAAGCAATCCAGCTTTGCAGGCGGCAGCTGGATTGCTTCGCCACTCTCGCAATGACGTGAGCCGAGGATCGCGCCGGTTGTCGCACCGTGCGTAGTCAGGGCGCGGGTGGCTGACATGGTTTCCAGCACCACTCGATCCTTCGTCATTCCCGCGCAGGCGGAACTCCATCCGCGCGACGCGGCATCCCCCTCGCACACCCCGCACTTGACGCCCGCGCCTGCCCGCGCGAAGGGCCGGAATTCCAACCGCGCATTGGGGAGCAGCGGATTTCGTGACGGAACGACGTGTCGATCGCGGGCTGATCGCCCTTGTCGCGGGATTCGCGTTGCTGGTGCTCGCGGTCGCCGGAACGATCGCGTTGTTCGTCGATCTGCAACGCGCACAGAGTGATTTCGCCCGCACGCTGACCGCGCAGGAGCGGCTCGACCGGGTGCTCATCAAGTTGCAGGACGCCGAGACCGGCCAGCGCGGCTATCTGCTCACCGGCGACGCCGATTTCCTGGCGCCGTATTTTGAGGCGCAGAAGCGCATTCCCGAACATCTTCAACTGCTCGACGAAGTGGTGAGCAACCAGCAGCAGCAGAATGATGTCGACCGGCTGCGCGTGCTGGCCGAAGCGCGCATGGCGGCGGCAGAGGAAGCACTGGGGCTGGGCGTCGGCGGCAATCGCGAACTGGTGATCGCGCGGCTGAATGCCGGCAAGTCGATCATGGATGACGCACGCGCCCTCGTAACCGAAATGCGCGACCGCCAGATCGCGTTGGTCGCCGCACGCGCTGACGACGCGGCCTGGAAGGCGTGGATGCTGGGCGCGTTGCTGGTCCTGTGTGCACTTGCCGCAACCGCATTGGCATGGTTCGCGGTGCGCGACGTACGACGGCGACTGATCGCGGCATCCGCCGCGCGCGATGCGCTGGAGCAGACGAACACACGCCTGAGCGAGGAAGCCGCCAATCGCGAAGCCGTCGAGGGCCAGCTGCGCCAGTTGCAGAAGATGGAGTCGATCGGTCAGCTGACGGGCGGCATCGCGCATGATTTCAACAATATGCTGGCGATCGTCATCGGCTCGCTCGACCTCGCCAAGCGACGCATTGACCAGGGGCCGGACAAGGCGCTGCCGTGCATCGACAATGCGATGGAGGGGGCGGAGCGCGCCGCGCAGCTGACTTCGCGCCTGCTCGCCTTCTCGCGCCAGCAGCCGCTCGCGCCCAAACCGATCGACGTGAACAAGCTGATCGGCGGCATGTCCGAAATGCTGCGCCGGACGCTGGGCGAAAATGTCCGTGTTGAAACCGTGATCGCCGGCGGCATCTGGTCGGCGTTCGCCGATACCGGGCAGCTGGAGAATGCGGTGCTCAACCTGTGCGTCAACGGGCGCGACGCGATGCCCGATGGCGGCAAGCTGACGATCGAGGCGGCAAACGCGCATCTCGACGACCGCTATGCTGCCGACCACAACGAAGTCGAACCCGGCCAATATGTGATGGTGTCGGTCACCGACAGCGGCACCGGCATGCCGCCCGAGGTGATCGAGCGGGCGTTCGATCCGTTTTACACGACCAAGGGTGTGGGCAAGGGCACCGGGCTCGGCCTCAGCCAGGTGTTCGGCTTCGTCAAACAGTCGGGCGGCCATGTGAAGATCTATTCGGAGATCGGCGTCGGGACGACCGTCAAGCTCTATCTGCCCCGCCATTTCGGCGAAGCCGCCAGCGTCGAGGACGGCAAGGCCTATGCCGAATTGCCGCGCGCCAAGCCCGACGAGATCGTGCTGGTGGTCGAGGACGAGGACCGCGTCCGCCACATGTCGGTCGATGCCCTGCGCGAACTCGGCTATCTGGTGGTGCAGGCGTCGGACGCGAACCAGGCGCTGACCGTGCTCGAACTGCAACCGCGCATCGACCTGCTGTTCACCGACGTCATCATGCCCGACATGAACGGGCGCCTGCTGGCCGAGGGCGCGCGCGCGAAGCGACCGGGGCTGAAGGTGCTCTACACTACCGGCTATACCAAGAACGCGATCGTCCATAACGGCATGCTCGACCATGACGTGGCGTTTCTGCCCAAGCCGTTCACCATCGCCGAGCTGGCAGTGAAGGTGCGTGCGGTGATCGATGCCGAGGTCGCGGTGAGCGAACCCGGCTCCTAGCAACCACCCGTTCGTTTCGAGCGCAGTCGAGAAACGTGTCCCGAGCGCCAAGCCTGCGTTTCTCGACTGCGCTCGAAACGAACGGACGTTATTAACTCTCTCCCTAAACCGAGTAACCACATGGCCTGGATCATCCTGTTCGTCGCCGTCTTCACCGAAATCTGCTGGGCGCTCAGCCTGAAATGGGCGGGGGATAAGGGGACGTGGCTGGCCGCGATCGTGCCGATCGGCTTGAGTTTCGTTAATATGGGCCTGCTGGCGCTGGCGATGCGCGGCATTCCGGCGGGGACCGCCTATGCGGTATGGACCGGGCTAGGCGCGGTCGGGGTCATCATCGCCAGCACGGTGCTGTTCGGTGACCGGATTACGCCGGTGCAGGGCATGTTCATGGCCCTGATCGTCATCGGCGTGATCGGCACCAAGCTGACCGCGGCGGCCTGAGGCTGGCCTAACCCGCCACGCCTCCCTAAATCGGCTGGCAATGTCGTCGCCCAATACGCCTGACCGGTTCAACGAGGAAAAGGCCACTTATGCGGTGCGCGGATCGGACAAGCCCGATCTGGCCGCCGGGGTGGCTGCGATCCGCAACGTGTTGAAGACGCTGCCCGCGCGGCCCGGCGTGTACCGGATGCAGGATGCGCGCGGGGATGTGCTCTATGTCGGCAAGGCGCGCGCGCTGAAGAACCGCGTCGCCAATTACGTGCAGGTCGAACGGATGCCCAAGCGGCTCCAGCGGATGGTGTCGCAGACCCGCGGCATGACGATCGTCACCACCAATAACGAGGCGGAAGCGCTGCTGCTCGAAGCGCAACTCATCAAGCGCTACCGCCCCGCCTACAACGTGCTGTTGCGCGACGACAAAAGCTTCCCCTTCATCCTGCTGCGCGCCGATCACGATTTCCCGCGCGTGCAGAAGCATCGCGGCGCGCGGCGGGCAAAGGGCAATTATTACGGACCGTTCGCCAGCGCCGGGTCGGTCAACCAGACGCTCAACGCGCTGCAAAAGCTGTTCCTGCTCAGAAGCTGCACCGACAGTTTCTTCAACACCCGCGACCGGCCGTGCCTGCTCTATCAGATCAAGCGCTGTTCCGCGCCCTGCGTCGATCGCATTGGCAAGGACGAGTATGCAGAGCTGGTCGCCGACGCGAAATCCTTCCTCGCGGGCAAATCGACCCAGGTGCAGGCGAAGCTCGGCGCGCAGATGACCGCGGCGGCGGAGGCGATGGATTTCGAACTGGCCGCGGTGCTGCGCGACCGGTTGAAGGCGCTGACCTTCATCCAGGGGACGCAGGCGATCAATGCCGAAGGGGTGGGCGACGCCGACATCTTCGCGCTCGCCAACAAGCACGGCCATATCGGCATCCAGGCCTTCTTCATCCGCGGCGGCCAGAATTGGGGGCATCGCAGCTTCTTTCCCGCGCACACCGCCGACGTGCCCGAAGAGGAAGTGCTGCAAAGCTTCCTGATGCAATTCTACGAGGATGTGCCGCCCGCGCGGAACGTGTTTGTCGACCGCGACCTGCCCGAGGCCGGGGTGGTGCAGCAGGCGCTGGCCGAACGTGCAACCCACAAGGTCGCGGTGTCAGTCCCGCAACGCGGCGCGCGCAAGAGGCTGCTCGATCAGGCGAAGCGCAATGCCGAGGAAGCGCTCGACCGCCACAATGCCGAAAGCACCACCCAGGCCAAATTGCTGCGCGAGGTCGCCGACCTGTTCGGGCTGGCCGAACCGCCCGACCGCATCGAAATCTATGACAACAGCCATATCCAGGGGACGAATGCGCTGGGCGCGATGGTCGTTGCCGGGCCGGAGGGTTTCCGGAAAGGCCAGTATCGCAAATTCAACATCAAGCGGTCGGAGACGAAGCCCGGCGACGATTATGCGATGATGCGCGAGGTCTTCTCGCGCCGCTTCGCGCGCGCGCAGGCCGAGGATCCCGATCGCGATCAGGGCGACTGGCCCGATCTGGTGCTGGTCGATGGCGGGCGCGGGCAGCTGAACGCGGTGACGGAGGTGCTTGAGGAACTGGGCATCGAGGATGTCTGCGTCGTCGGCATCGCCAAGGGTCCGCATCACGGCCGCGACGGGCGCGAGGTGTTCCACCTGATGGACGGACGCGAATTTCAGTTGCCGGTGAATGCGCCGGTGCTGTTCTATCTCCAGCGGCTGCGCGACGAGGTCCACCGCTTCGCGATCGGCGCCCACCGCCAGAAACGCGCCAAGGCAATCGGCGCGAGCCCGCTCGACGAGGTGCCCGGCATCGGTCCCGCGCGCAAGAAGGCGTTGCTGATGCATTTCGGCACCGGTCGCGCGGTGCGCAACGCCAGCCTGAAGGATTTGCAACAGGCGCCCGGCATATCGGCGGCGGTCGCGCAGCAGGTCCATGATTTCTATCACAGCCGTTGAGGGCGGACCGGTTCCCCCGCCGGGTTGACCCCCGGCCCCCGTCCGATAGGTTGACCTGACGAACGGGGAAATCGGGGTGTTTCGAATGCGTTGGGGAATTGGGGTAACGGCCGTGTTGATGGCCGGGGTAGGCGCATCCGCCGCGGCGGCCAGTGACACGCCCGTCTATCGCGCCGCGCCCGACTGGGTGAAGGCTGCCCCTGCGATCGAGCTGGACAAGCTCGACGGCAATTCGCCCGTCCTGCTCATGCTAGATCAGCAGCACCGGTTCGAGGATGGGCGCGTTACCGTCTATGCCGATCAGGCGTTGCGCATGGCGTCGGCCCAGGTCGTCAATCAGGCGGGGACGATCCAGTTGCCGTGGCAACCACATCACGGCGAACTGGTCATCCACCGCGCCCAGATCCTGCGCGCGGGCGAGACGATCGACCTGCTGGCAAAGGGCGACCGCTTTGCGGTCCTCCAGCGCGAGGAACAGCTCGAACAACTCAAGATGACCGGCGTGCTGACCGCGACGATGACGGTGCAGGGGCTTCGCGTCGGCGACGTGCTGCGCATCACTACCTCGGTCACCAACAAGGACGAGGCGCTGAAGGGACAGGCGCAGACCATCGTGCCGTTGCTCGGCGATCCGGCGCGCGCCGATTTCGCGCGGGTGCGGTTGCTGTGGCCCGAAGGCACGCCGCTAAAATGGCGTGCGCTGGCCAGCGCGGCGACGCCGCGGGAGAGTCGGGTCGCCGGTTTCGAGGAAATCGAATTCGTCGGCACCCTGGGGAAGACGCCCGATCTGCCCGCCGACGCGCCGATGCGGTTTCGCCCTCTGCCGATCGTCGAGGCGACGACCTTTGCCGACTGGAAGGCGGTGTCGCGGACGATGGCGCCGCATTACGCGACCGACGGGCTGATCGCGCCCGGCAGCCCGCTGGCCGCCGAAGTCGCAAAGATCATGGCCAAGAGCCGCGATCCGCGCACCCGCGCCGCGCTGGCGCTGCAATTCGTCCAGGATGAAATCCGCTATCTGTTCAACGGCATGGCAGGGGGCAATTACGTGCCCCAGTCGCCGGACCAGACCTGGTCGCTGCGCTATGGCGACTGCAAGGCAAAGACGCTGCTGCTGCTGGCGATGCTGCGGAGTATGGATATCGAGGCCGAAGCCGTTCTGGCGCATCTCCAGATGGGCGATTTCGTGCCCAAGCGGCTGCCCAGCGCCGCCGCGTTCGACCATGTGATCGTGCGCGCGGAAATCGGTGGGCAATCGCTGTGGCTTGACGGTACACGGTCGGGCGATCGGCTGGCCGATATCGGCGACACGCTGCCGTTCCGCCATGTGCTGCCCCTGCGCGCTGCCGGCGCCGACCTGATGCCGCTCGAAATGCGCGCACCGCAGCGTGCCGATCTCGATACGTTGCTCGAACTCGACCAGCGGGCCGGGGTCGATTTTCCCGCACCGTTCACGATCCGGATGACGTTTCGTGGCCAGCACGCACAGCAATTGCAGCAATTGGGAAGCCAGGGTTCGCGCGACCAGCTTGCCGAGGTAACGACCGGCCTGATCCGCCCCTATGTCGGCACCGGCACGGTTTACGAGGAGAAAGTCGATTACGATGCGGCGGCGGCCACCGCGACGCTGATCGCTTCGGGTGTCACCTATCCGGGTTGGACGCGCAAAGGCACGGAAAAGCGTATCGGCATCGAATATCTGCTCGGCAACCTGAATTTCGCGCCTGATCGCACGCGCGCTGCGTGGCGCGACATTCCCGTCGCGACAGGAGACCCTTCGCGGATCGTGGTCACGACGCGCACGCGGATGCCCGCCGACGTGCGGATCGACGGGACGCCGGAATGGTCGGCGACGATCGGCGGCATGGAAATGGGCCGTGCGGTGTCGCTCGACCGCGGTCTGCTGACGATCCGCGAGCATCAGGCCGCGACCGGAGCGGAAGTCGCGACCGCCGATCTGGCCGCGACGCGCCAGGCGATCGCGCGCGCCAAATCCGACCTGGTCCATGCCGTATCGCGCGATCAGACGCCGACCTGGCAACAGGTCGAGCAGGGACGCGGCGATGGGCGATTCGAACCGATCCTGGCTGCCTATGCCGCCGATATCGCGCAGTCGCCGGACGACAGCGCGCTGCTATCCAACCGCGCCTGGTTCCGCGCGCGCATCCTTGACACAAAGGGGGCGATCGATGACCTGACCGCGGCAATCGCGATCGATGACAAGCCGCAATACCGGCTGAACCGCGGGGGCCATTATCGGACGCTGGGCGACGACGCAAAAGCGATGGCTGATTTCGAAGCTGCCCATCGACTCGACGGCAGCGCCGCCGACGCGATCCACGCGCTTGCGACGTTGCGCGCCGAAACCGGCGATGGCGACGGCGCATTGGCGCTGGTCGATTCCCTCGCATCGCCCGATGACGAGGAAGGGCGCAACTTCCTGGCCCTTAAGGCAACGGTGCTGGCACGGGGCGGTGCGGTCGACGACGCAGTCGATGCGCTCGATTCGGCGATCGCCGCCTCGCCGCGCGACGCGACGATGCTCAACAACCGTTGCTGGTTAAAGGGGACGCAGAATGTCTCGCTCGACGCCGCGCTCGACGACTGCACCCGCGCGATCACGCTTGCCGAGAATCCGGCGGCGGCGCTCGACAGCCGGGCGATGGTCTATTTCCGTATGGGCCGGATGGACGATGCGCTCGCCGATCTGAACGCGGCACTCGACATCGTTCCCGACATGCCCGCGGCGGTCTATCTGCGCGGGATCGTGCTGTCGCATCGCGGCGACGCCAGCGGGGCGAAGCGCGATCTGGACGCTGCGCGGATCATGTCGCCCCGGATCGCCGAGGACTATGACCGCTGGGGCGTGAAACCGAAAGCATGATCCGCCGATAGGCTTTCCTTCTTGTGGGCGCCGATCGTCCGGCCTAGCTGCACGACCATGCAAGCGCCCGCCACGCCCGCCGCCAGTCTCGACCGCCGCGGGCTTGGGTTCGGGCTGGGCGCCTATCTGATCTGGGGGTTCCTGCCGCTCTACTTCCTGCTGTTGGCGGGCGTGACGGCGGGGGAGATCGTGGCCGATCGGGTTGTGTGGTCGCTGGTGCTGCTGATCGGCATCCTGGCGGTCGCCGGGCGGTTCGGGAAGCTGGTGGCGGTGTTGCGCAACCCCCGCACGCTGCGGCTGCTGGCGATCAGCGCCGCGCTGATTTCGGTCAACTGGCTGATCTATATCTGGGCGGTGCAGAACGGGCATGTGCTTGCCGCGAGCCTGGGTTATTTCCTCAACCCGCTGGTCAATGTGCTGCTGGGCGTCGTCGTGCTGGGCGAGCGATTGAAGCGGATGCAGATGGCGGCGGTCGTGCTCGCCGCAGCTGGGGTCGCGGTGCTGGCGAGCGGCGCGGGGACGGGGCTGTGGATCAGTCTGAGCCTGGCGTTTTCGTTCGGGCTCTACGGCTTGGTGCGCAAGATCGCGCCGGTCGAATCGCTCGAAGGACTGACGGTCGAGACCGCGCTGCTGACCCCGTTCGCGCTGGCCTATATGACGTGGCTGGCGAGCAACGATGCGCTGGTGTTCGGCGATGTGCCGGGGCTGACGGCGCTGCTGGTGCTGGCGGGGGCAGTGACCGCGGTGCCGTTGCTGCTGTTCGCGGGCGCGGCGCGGCTGCTGCCCTATTCGACGCTCGGCCTGCTGCAATATATCGCGCCGACGCTGCAATTCCTGCTGGCGATCACGGTGTTCGGGGAGGCGATGACACCTTCGCACATCGTCTGTTTCGCGCTGATCTGGTCGGGGCTTGCCCTCTATGTCCTGTCGTCGGTCCGGAAGCCGCGCCCGACGCCCTGAATATTGCCGTTTTGCGCGACCGCGCGGCTTGGTCTATGCGCGCGGCCATGACGCTTTACACCCGCTTTGCCGCGCATATCGATGCTGCGCTCGATGCCCTTGTCGCCACCGGTGATCTGCCTGCCGACCCCAACCGCCGAGCGGTGACGGTCGAGCCGCCGCGCGATGCGAGCCACGGCGATCTGGCGACCAATGCGGCGATGGTGCTCGCCAAGCCTGCGGGGACGAACCCGCGC
The DNA here is from genome assembly GCA_023418595.1 of Pseudomonadota bacterium. Lineage (GTDB taxonomy): Bacteria > Pseudomonadota > Alphaproteobacteria > Sphingomonadales > Sphingomonadaceae > Sphingomonas. Next base: position 4,361 of record JAEZZI010000011.1, on the reverse strand, counting down.
GCGCTGGCGGACAAGATCGCGGCCGAACTGGGCAAGGTCGACGAGGTATCAAGCGTGTCGGTCGCGGGTCCGGGGTTCATCAACCTGAGCCTGCGCGACGATGTGTGGCGCGACGAACTCCGCGCGATTCAAGCGGCTGGCGATGCGTACGGCAAGTCCGACATGGGCGCGGGCCGCACGGTCAACATCGAATATGTCTCCGCCAACCCGACGGGTCCGATGCATATGGGCCATTGCCGCGGCGCGGTGGTCGGCGACGCGCTGGCAAGCCTGCTCGAATGGGCGGGGCACAAGGTGATCCGCGAATATTATGTCAACGATGCGGGCGGGCAGGTCGATGTCCTCGCCCGGTCGGCGCACCTGCGCTATCGAGAGGCGCTGGGCGAGACGATCGAGATTCCCGAAGGCCTGTATCCGGGCGATTATCTGAAGCCGGTCGGCGCGAAGCTGGCAGCCGAGCATGGCGACAAATTCGTCGGCGTGCCCGAAAGCGAATGGCTCGATCTGTTCCGCAAGGAAGCGGTCGCCGCGATGCTGGTGATGATCCGCGACGACCTGGCGCTGCTGGGCATCCATCACGACCTGTTCTCGTCGGAGGCTGAACTCCAGGCGGCGGGCAAGCCCGAGGCCGCCGAAGCGTGGCTCCGCGAACGCGATCTGGTGTACGATGGCGTGCTGGACGCGCCCAAGGGAGAGACGCCCGAGGATTGGGAACCGGTCGAACTGCCGCTGTTCCGCTCGACCCGGTTCGGGGACGATCAGGATCGCCCGATCAAGAAATCGAACGGCGCATGGACCTATTTCGGCGCCGATCTCGCCTATCATTTCCAGAAGGCGCAGACGGCGGACGAACTCATCGACATCTGGGGCGCGGACCATGCGGGCACCGTCAAGCGGATCGTTGCCGCGGTGGCGGCGCTGACCGAGGGCGAGACCCGCTTCGACGTCAAGCTGGTCCAGATGGTCCGCCTTCTCCGCGGCGGCGAGCCGGTGAAGATGTCCAAACGCTCGGGCAATTTCGTGACGCTCGCCGATGTCGTGCGCGAAGTCGGCAAGGACGTGGTGCGATTCACCATGCTGACGCGCAAGGCCGATGCGCAAATGGACTTCGATTTCGCCAAGGTGGTCGAGGCATCGAAGGACAATCCGGTGTTCTACGTTCAGTATGCGCACGCGCGAATCGCTTCGCTCAACCGCCGTGCCGCGGAGGCACAGGTCGCGGCCAATGCCGATCACCTGTCCCTGCTTGATACAGAGGAGCTGGCGCTGGTGAAGCGCGCGGCGCAGTTCCCGCGCATCGTCGAAAGTGCGGCGCTGGCCCGCGAGCCGCACAGAATCGCCTTTTATCTCTATGACTTGGCGGCAGACTTCCATGCCGCCTGGAATGTCGGCAACGACCGTCCCGATCGCCGCACGCTGATAGCGGACAATCCGGCGCTCAGCAGCGCGCGGCTTTTCATGGCCGACGCAATCGGGCAAATTATCCGCAATGGTTTGCGCGTCATGGGCGTGGAGGCCGCGACGGAGATGAATTGATGAGCGACGGCAGGGGTGGGGTGAGCGATGGGTGGCGCGAAACCACCCGGCGTGATGACGGCCTGCCTTGGCTCGAATCCGCGGGCGAGGATTATGGTGAGGGCGGCGGGCAGCGGCGCGGGCTACTGCTGTTCGTCGTTGCGGTCGCGATCATCGGCGCTGCGGCGTTCGCCTGGTGGTGGGCCAACCAGCCCGGCGGCGGTCCCGGCGGCACCGGCGAACTGATCGCCGCCCCCGAAGGCGACTACAAGACCAAGCCCGACCAGCCCGGCGGCATGAATGTCGCGGGCAAGGGCGACCAGGTGTTCGTCACCAGCGAAGGCGGCGCGAGCAACGGCTCGGTTGATCTGGCCGCGGTGCCCGAAGCGCCGGTTCAGGGCACGGTTCAGCAAAAGGCTCCGCCACCAGTGGTCGAAGGATCGAAGCGCGTCGTCGCCAATGTGCCGCAGGCCAAGGGGCGGCTGGAAGCGCGCGCCCCGGTGCAGGCCGCGCCCCCGACCGCGCGCGGGACGGCGGGCGGATCGGTGGTCCAACTCGGCTCGTTCCCCAGCGAAGGCGGCGCGAATGGCGCGTGGAAACAACTGTCGAGCCGGTTTTCCTATCTCGCTCCGCTCGGCAAGGCGGTGGAAAAGGCCGAGGTGAATGGCCGCACCGTGTTCCGGTTGCGCGTCAATGCGGGCAGCGCGGCGCAGGCGCGCGAGCTGTGCGGCAAGCTGAAGGTTGCGGGCGAGCCCTGTTTCGTGGCGGGTAGCTGAGCTGGTTTTCGAGACGCCATTGCGAGTATGGCGACCCAAGCCGGCACGGGGCGTCATGCTGGATGGCGTCGCTTTGCTCGAAACCAGCGGGCGAGAGGCGATACGTAACGCTACACCCCCTCGCCACCCTTCCAACGCCACGCTAAACCGCTCCCATGAAACCAGTGATCTTCGGCCTGTCCGGCCCGGTGCTTACACCCGACGAGCGCGCTTTTTTTGTGGAGAGCCAGCCCGCCGGCTTCATCCTGTTCAAACGCAATTGCGAGACCCGCGCCCAGATGCGCGCGCTGACCGACAGCTTGCGCGCGCTGACCGGCCGCGACGATGTGCCGATCCTGATCGATCAGGAGGGCGGCCGCGTGGCGCGGATGCAGCCGCCCGAATGGCCCGAATTTCCGGCAGGCCCGGCGTTCGACCGGCTCTATGACCTCGCGCCGTCGTCGGCGATCGAGGCAGCGCGCGCGAACGGCCATGCGCTCGGCCTGATGCTCAGCGAAGTCGGCGTCAACGTCGATTGCCTGCCCTTGCTCGACCTCGCCTTGCCGGACACCACCCCCGCGGTCGCCTCCCGAGCACTGGGCAGCGATCCAATGCGCGTCGCAGCCTTAGGCCGCGCGACGCTGGACGGTTTGAAATCGGGCGGCGTGGTCGGCGTGGTCAAGCACATGCCCGGCCATGGCCGCGCGCGCGTCGACAGCCATTACGAACTGCCCGTGGTCGATGCCAGCGACGCCGAACTGGAAGCCGATATCGCCCCGTTCCGTAAGCTCAACCGGGCGCCGATGGGCATGACCTGCCACCTGATGTTCACCGCCTGGGACGCGGAAAACCCCGCATCGCTGTCAAAGACGGTGATCGAAGACGTGATCCGCGGCCGCATTGGCTTCGACGGCCTGTTGATGACAGACGACATCGACATGAAGGCACTGTCGGGCACCGCGGGTGAGAAGGCGGCGCGCGCGGTGGAAGCAGGCTGCGACCTCGCCCTCGATTGCTGGGCGCGGATGGACGAGATGGAAGAGATCGCATCGCGGCTGGGTGAGATGGGAGCAAAGTCGCACGAACGGCTGGATGCGGCGATGGCAACGGTCGCGGGTGGCGCCGACGCGGCCGAGATGACGGAACTGGTCGCCAAGCGGGATGAGTTGCTGGCGTTGGTCTGACGGCAGCTAACGACCCCATTGCGGACATCGGTGGCGTTATTAAAAGCACTTCGTATGGTGGCACTCAGAGCTGAAGTTGGGAACAAGGTCGGGATCATCGAATCGCACGATGATGGCGCCTACTTTCTACTCTTCGACAAGTCGGACATGACCAAATCGGAGCAGGACTATCTTCAAGACGACATCGAAATGGCCAAGCACTGTGGAAAAGATTTCGGTATCGCATTTGAGGTGTGGGTAGAGGATCCCGACTGGGAGAACGTCTTTTAGGAAAATGTCCGCTTCCTACCCAGTTTGAGGCGTCGGGAAAGCCGCTTCGGTCTCCCCAAACCGGTCGAGCCGCAATCATGCCGGGCATCACATAGGGCATGGTTTGAACGATGTGCGAGTATAGATCACTGGTGTTTCAGACCCAATGATACGAATAGCTCGGTCATTCCCCCGCTGAAACGCACGGTAGCTATAATTTTCGCTAACCTTTGAAAAGGTTAGCTGGCCGCTGTTGATTTCACCTTTGAGTGGCACTGCCAGAACCAAGCCGACCCTACGCATTTCAAAATGGAGAGGCACTGTAGGGCCGTCATCCACACGAAGGGTGGTGGCGGATATGTCGAAGCTGGGCGATCCCGTCGCGCGGTAACATCCAACAAAATCATTTTTCGGTAACGCCCGTGGCTCTTCTAGCGCGCATGCCCCAATCGAAACCGCCAAGGCGATAGTCGCTAAGAGCTTTAATGACATGCCATGATCGTAGTTGGTTCAACGGCATGGTCAATGTAAGTGACGTGCTCCCCGTTTCTCCTCCACTCATAAGTAGAGTCCGGGGTTGCCAGGGTGCCCTGGCGGGTTGGGTTGTGCAACCTGCCTGGCAGCATCGGCGGGCGTCAGCCCGCCTATCCCGCTATGC
>JAEZZI010000019.1 GCA_023418595.1 Pseudomonadota bacterium | reverse complement strand
ATCAGCGTCTTCGTCATCATCCTCCTCGTCGGCGTCGTTATCATCATCATCATCATCATCATCATCGTCGTCGTCGTCATCGTCGTCGCCCGGATCCTCTGGATCGGGATCCGGCTCGGGTTCAGGTTCCGGCTCAGGCTCAGGCTCAGGCTCCGGTTCCGGTTCGGGCTCGGGTTCCGGCTTGGGCTCCGGGTTCGGACCGCCATTGCCGGGGTTGCTGTCGTCGTCGCCGTCCTCGTCGTTGCCATGGCCGTTATCGCCATCGTCCTCGTCGCCGTCATCATCATCGTCGTCGGGCACGTCAGGCGCGGGTTCGGGGGCGGGCTCCAGCTCGGGTGCCGGTACTTCTTCGACATCCTCATTGGGCAACGCCGGTTGCTCCGGGGGGGCTGCCGGCCGGGGTTCGTCTTCTTCCTCGATGTCAGCGATCGTCAACATGGCCAGCGTACTGAATTCGCCGGTTACCAGACCCCCGGTACGATCCTCGAGCGGTGCCATATCGACCGCGACCGCATTGACGATCTGCGGCGTACCCACCGATGCGGGCACGTTCGATTGCGCGATGTCGTCGGTCATCAAACGGCCTATGTCGTCACCGTCCACCGCAGCGATATCGCCCGCGCCAAGCAGTTCGCGCGATGCACCGTCGAGGGTCGAGACCTCGACCATGCCTTCGACGACCTGAACGCTTGAGCCGTTCTCATCAACGGTCACGCTGAACGTGGTGCCCTTGACCACGGCGGCAAGATAGGGCGTCTGGACAGAAAAATGCTGGGTCGCGCGTTTGCGCACTTTGAATATCGCGTTGCCGACCTCCTGGACGAAGCGTGTGAAGCCAGTACGATCCTCGCCAGGGATTTGAAGCCGTGAATTGGGGGCCACCACGACGAATTCTTCGTCGCGTGCCATCACCGCGCGACCACCCGCGCCGGTCTGGACGATGTCGCCGGCCATGAGCGCGCCACCGCGCGCGGCAACTGTCTGTCGCCCGGCGCGCAGCACGCTGACCTTGCCGCTTGCCTCGCTGATCCGCCAGCCTTCGCTCGCCGCCATCGCCATTTCGCTGCTGCCCGAGAGCATCAGGATGGCGGCGGCCTTGATCGCGGTCCACTTCGTCATGTCGCGTCCTTTTCATCGTGGGCACGCGATTCATCGAACATCGGCGGCACATGCCCATCATGAAAATCGCAAATTGCTGTTTCCGAAGAGTTAAGTCCTCAAGGTTAACGGGTTTTTAGGCATCGCGGGCTAGGCTTTGAGCCATGAATAGTTCGTTGTTCTTAAGCTGCGCCGCCGCTGCAATCGCCGTTTTCGCCGTGGGCACCGCATCCGCGCAGGATGCGCTCGACCGTGCCGACCCGCTGATCGTCGAATCGGAGACGACCGAACGCGACGATCCCGAGCCGCCGAGCGGCGACTCAATCGCGACACCACCTCCTGCTCCGGTGGCGGCATCGGCCAATGAAGCGGTTCAGGTGGGGGCAGTGCGGCTGCTCGGTCTCGAAACGCTGTCGCAGGCCGACTTTATGCCCGTGATCGAACCGGTGTTAGGCACCGCGCTTGATGCCGCGGGTCAGCGTGAACTGGTCCGCAGCATCGCGGCACGGCTTCACGCGCTTGGCTATCCGCTCGGCAATGCGGTGATCGAGCCGCAATCGCTGTCCGCCGGTATCCTTGATATCCGCGTCGATGAAGGGCGTATCGATGCCGTGCGCGTCGAAGGCGACGAGAATGCGCTGGTCGATCGCATGTTCGCGCCCCTTGTAACGGGGCATCCGGTGCGCGGGAAGGCGCTGCAGCGCGCAATCCTGCTAGCCGAAGTCGTGCCGGGCGTCCGCGTCGTTCGTGCGCAACTGGAACAAGAAGGTGCGCTCAACATATTGGTCGTCCGGTTGCGCGAAACGAAAACCGAAGGCCGGATCGAATTCGACAATTGGGGTAGCGATACGATCGGCCCCGTTAAACTGCGGGGCCGCGTCGAACATCGCGGCGCGTTGATCGATGGTGACGAGGTCAGGCTTTATGCCGTGACTACGCCAGCCGATCCGGCGGAATATGTCTATGCCTCGCTCGGTTACAGCGTGCCTGTCGATGCCAACGGGACGCGGGTCGGATTTTCAGGCAGCGTCGCGCGGATCGACGCGATCGGCGCCAATACCGGTCGCAACCTCGAAGGCGAAGGCGAAAGGGCTAAATTGTGGGTCGAAAACCCGGTCATCTTGACCCCGGATGCCACGATCGCTGCGGCGGTCGGTTTCTCGTTTCGTGATACCCGCCAATTCGCAGATGGCGACTTGTCGCGCGACGAACGCGTGGCGGCGCTAACAGCGCGTCTCAACGGGTCTTTCCGGATCGACGATACGCGCAGCTTCGGACGCATTGAGTTGACGCATGGCACCGGCTGGTTCGGATCGACACGTCAAGGCGATGCAGAGGCATCGCGCGACGACGGCGATGCGCACTTCACCCTGATCGAACTGTCGGGATCGGTGATAACGCCGCTCACCGGCCCCTTGAGCGTCCGCACCGACGCAAAGGCGCAATTTGCCTCGCGGCCGCTCTTGGCCGGTGACGAAATGGGCTTTGGTGGCCCGAATTTCGGGCGCGGTTATTATTTCCGCGAGGAATCGGGCGACAATCTCGTGGCCGGTGCAGTCGAACTGCGCGTCGATGGACCGCGGGTCGGCAGTTTGCTCGAGGGGTTTCAGGTTTATGGATACGGAGATGCTGCACGGTTGTGGAACCTACGGGGCGGCGAAACGCACGACCTCTCGACCGCCGGTGCAGGACTGCGCGCGCGGGTGACGCGCCGGTTCGGGTTCGGATTGGAACTGGGTGTGCCAATCGACAGGGATCGCGACCCGCGCGGCAACGTGGAAACTTGGTTTCGCTTCTAAAGATGCGATCTGGATTTAGCCTTGCGTAACGGCATTATAATCGGTTGCTGAGATTATCGGATAAAACAGCGGTCATGATTACTTCCCGCTTCGTGTGCGAACGACCGCTTAGAGGGACTTCGTGAGACTGCCCGAATGTCCGAGATTGGGGCGCATAGCGGTCTCGACCATGTTCAGCGGCGTTCATAACCGAGCAACAGTCACCATCCGCACCAGATCGGACAGCGTCTTGGCCTGCATCTTGAGCATGACGTTTGCGCGATAGACCTCGACTGTTCGAGCGCTAATGCCGAGGTCGAACGCGATCGCCTTGTTGGCGTCGCCCCGCGCCAATCCTTCCATCACTTCGCGCTCACGGCCGCTCAGGCTCGCGATACGTTCCAGCAGGACCTGATGCTCCGCAAATGCCGCAGCCTCTCCGGCCTGGACGGCCAGTGCCTTGCGGATCGCGGCGAGCATCATCTCGTCGTCGAACGGCTTTTCGATGAAATCGGCGACGCCTGCGTGCATCGCCTGGATCGCCAGCGGAACGTCGGCATGTCCGGTGATGACGATAACCGGAGCGTTCGCCCCGCGCCGCTTCATCTCCTCGACCAGTTCGATCCCGCTGCGACCCGGCATCCGCACATCGGTCACCACGCATGCGCCCGAAAGCGGCGGTGACGCGGTCAGGAACGCGTCGGCGGACGCGAAGGAGCGCACTCGGATATCCGCACAGTCCAGTAGGAACTCCAGCGAATGCCGCGCTGCCTCGTCGTCGTCGATGACATAGACGATCGGATCATTCGCCATCGTACAACTCCTCGTTATCCACGCGCCGCAGGATCAGACCGAACGACGCCCCGCCGCCCTCGCGCGGTTCGGCCCAAATGCGGCCGCCATGCGCCTCGACGATCGTGCGAGAGATCGACAGGCCGATTCCCATCCCTTCGCGCTTCGTCGTGATGAAGGGCTGGAACAGGCGTTCGGCGACTTCCGGGTCGATCCCCGGGCCGGTATCGGCGACGGTGACCTGTGCCATGTGATCGTCGGCGGGCGCGATCGACAGCGTGAGTTCGCGGATCGGTCGCTCGGCCTCGGTCATCGCATCGACGGCGTTTCGCATCAGGTTCAGCAGCACCTGCTGGATCTGCACCTTGTCGGCCAGGACCAGATCGATTTCGGGACTGAAATCATACCGCACGCGGATGCCCTGTTCCCTGGCGCCCACCAGGGCAAGCGCGCTGGCCTCCTCGACCAGCTTGGGCAGGCTTTCCACCGAGCGCTCGGTTTCGCCGCGCGCGACGAATTCGCGAAGGCGGCGAATGATGTCGCCGGCACGAAGCGCCTGGTCTCCGGCCTGCTCCACCGCGTCCCGCACCCGCGCCAGCGGCACGTCCTCACGCGCTAGCAACATGCGGCTGCCCTTCAGATAATTGGCGATCGCCGACAGCGGCTGGTTCAGTTCGTGCGCGAGCGCGGAGGCCATTTCACCCAGCGCCGTCAGCCGCGATACGTGGATAAGCTCGCCCTGCAATGCCTGGAGCCGCGCCTCCGCTTCCTGCCGCTCGGTCAGGTCGCGGATGAAGCCGGTGAAATGGCGCAGCCCGCCGACGCGCATCTCGCCCACCGCAAGCTCGATGGGGAACGTCGATCCGTCGCGGCGAGCCCCCACCACCACGCGCCCCTTGCCGATGATCCGCTTCTCCCCGGTTTCGTAATAACGCTGGAGATAGCCGTCATGCGCGCTGCGATAGGGGTCCGGCATCAGCAGGTTGATGTTGCGCCCATGCACCTCGGTCGCATCCCACCCGAACATCCGCTCGGCCGCCGGGCTGAAGTCGCGGATCAGCCCGGCCTCGTCGATCACCACGATCGCATCGGGCACGGTGTCGAGCATCGATCGCAGATGCGCTTCGCGGCGCGCCAGGCCGTCGGTCACACGCCCGGCCTCTGCCCGCGCCCGCTGGAACCATTCGCCCCCAAGGGCAATGGCGCTGCCGATCAGGACGAAGGCGCCCGCCGCGATCCAGCTGCCGACCCCCAGCGGCCCGACCATCGCGTCGCACCACAGGCCGATCGCGCCGCCCGCCACGCTCGCGATCAGGCCGGCGCGCAACCCGCTCAGCGCCCCCGCGAGCACCACGGCGGGCACGAAGAAGATGAAGGTCGCGCGCTGCCCCAGTTCCGCTGCGAACGCGATGCGGACGCCGGCGCCCAGCGCGATCGCCACCAACGCCAACGCCAACGTCACCAGAAACGGCGGCGAAGGCAGGATCGGATGAAGCAGGGAGGGCCGCTTGCGAGTCACGTCCCGCGTCATGCATCGCGCGCATACGAAAGGCCACCTCCGGGGAACTACGTAGGGACATGATCCGAATATCGGGCCTCGCGCGCCGGGCCTAATGCGGCGCCACACCGGATTTCAAACCACGGAGAAAGTTCATGACCCCACCGTTCATCGACCTGGGCGTCCATCACCAGCCAAAGGGTCTGTCCGATCGCATCGCCTTCGGCTTTACCAAGATGCTGCGGTGGACAGCCGATACCTTTTTCGCCGAACGCTATGGCCACCGCGCCGTCGTCCTCGAAACCGTCGCGGCAGTGCCGGGCATGGTCGGCGCGACGATCAACCACCTCGCCTGCCTGCGCCGCATGTGCGACGACAAGGGCTGGATCAAGACGCTGATGGACGAGGCCGAGAACGAGCGGATGCACCTGATGACCTTCATCGAGGTGGCCAAGCCGACCTGGTTCGAACGCGCGGTCATCATCGGCGTGCAATGGGTGTTCTACCTGTTCTTCTTCGCGCTCTATCTCGTTAGCTCCAAGACCGCGCACCGGGTGGTCGGCTATTTCGAGGAGGAAGCGGTGATCAGCTACACCCATTATCTCGCCGAGATCGATGAGGGCCGCAGTCCGAACGTTCCCGCCCCGGAAATCGCCAAGCGTTACTGGGGTCTGCCCGACGATGCCACACTGCGCGACGTGGTGCTGGTGGTCCGTGCCGACGAAGCGCATCACCGCGACGTCAACCACGGCTTCGCCAACGAACTGGCGGGCCTGCCCGCCGGTCCGGTTGCCGACTGCCCGCCGCACGTCGCGCTGGAACCGATCTGGAAGAAGGCGGCCTGACACCCGGACAGGGCGCAAGCGGAAAGCCATTTTCTGCTGGCGCCCTGCGATCGGCAACGACCCGAAGGAACGCGCGATGGACACGACGATTACAGAAGCCGACATCGCCCGGCTGGTCCCGGCCTTCTACGACCGCGTTCGCCAGGACACGGTTCTCGGTCCGATCTTCAACGGCGCAATCGACGACTGGCCTCGCCATCTTCAGGCGCTTGAATATTTCTGGTCCTCGGTCCTGCTTACGAGCGGACGCTACAAGGGGCAGCCGATGATCGCCCATTTCCGTCACGAGCATGCAATGACCGCAGAAAATTTCGCGCGTTGGCTCGACCTGTGGACAGAAGTGAGCAACACTACGCTCCCACCCGGGAAGGCCGCGATCTTTCAAGAGAAGGCGGGACGGATCGCCGAAAGCCTGCAACTCGGTATCCGCTTCCAGCGCGAACGGCGGGCGGTATGACTCCACAGCTTCCTGATGGCGTCACCGCTTACAAGCGCACGGCCACTTTCGATCAATCGAGCGTCCCGGCCGGACTACTCCAGGACCACTCTACCAAGGAGGGGGCCTGGGGGGTGCTTCGGCTCGAATCGGGGCAGCTACGCTACGTCGTGACTGATCCGAGGCACCAGCCGTTCCACGTGCTGCTCACTCCCGACACCCCCGAAATCGTGATCGAACCCACGGTAGTGCACCACGTGGAACTGCTCGGCCCCGTTGAGTTCCATGTCGAATTTTATCGAACGACAGCTGTGCGATGACTTTGGCGAAGCGCATTCAAGTCATTCGATAAGCGGGTAAGGATTCTATCAACTTCGATCCTGACGCTCGTTTTTAGGGTCAGGACCCATTGATGTGAGCGTCGCGATCTGATTCATGCTCCGCAAGGAGACCGGGATGAGTGACCTGTTTTGGCTGACAGATGAGCAGATGGAGCGGCTGCGGCCGTTCTTTCCCAAGA
>JAEZZI010000018.1 GCA_023418595.1 Pseudomonadota bacterium | reverse complement strand
TGACGCTGAGGTACGAAAGCGTGGGGAGCAAACAGGATTAGATACCCTGGTAGTCCACGCCGTAAACGATGATAACTAGCTGTCCGGGCACTTGGTGCTTGGGTGGCGCAGCTAACGCATTAAGTTATCCGCCTGGGGAGTACGGTCGCAAGATTAAAACTCAAAGGAATTGACGGGGGCCTGCACAAGCGGTGGAGCATGTGGTTTAATTCGAAGCAACGCGCAGAACCTTACCAGCGTTTGACATGTCCGGACGATTTCCAGAGATGGATCTCTTCCCTTCGGGGACTGGAACACAGGTGCTGCATGGCTGTCGTCAGCTCGTGTCGTGAGATGTTGGGTTAAGTCCCGCAACGAGCGCAACCCTCGCCTCTAGTTACCATCATTTAGTTGGGTACTTTAGAGGAACCGCCGGTGATAAGCCGGAGGAAGGTGGGGATGACGTCAAGTCCTCATGGCCCTTACGCGCTGGGCTACACACGTGCTACAATGGCGACTACAGTGGGCAGCAATCCCGCGAGGGTGAGCTAATCTCCAAAAGTCGTCTCAGTTCGGATTGCACTCTGCAACTCGAGTGCATGAAGGCGGAATCGCTAGTAATCGCGGATCAGCATGCCGCGGTGAATACGTTCCCAGGCCTTGTACACACCGCCCGTCACACCATGGGAGTTGGGTTCACCCGAAGGCGTTGCGCTAACCTCGCAAGAGGAGGCAGGCGACCACGGTGGGCTTAGCGACTGGGGTGAAGTCGTAACAAGGTAGCCGTAGGGGAACCTGCGGCTGGATCACCTCCTTTCTAAGGATATCGGCAGAAAGCGCCCATGATCTCGATCATGGGAAGAGCTTCTTCCATTCCAGAGAACATTGCCGCCGTCCTCATGTCCCTTCATCACTGGAAACACTGTCCGCCAGGACGGTGACGCCTGAGCTGGCTCACGCCGCCCGCGGCCTTTTGGCTGGTTCGGGCTTGGCATGGGGGCCGGTAGCTCAGGTGGTTAGAGCGCACGCCTGATAAGCGTGAGGTCGTAGGTTCAACTCCTACTCGGCCCACCATTGCTTTGTTGGTTTGGTAGGGGGCCTTAGCTCAGCTGGGAGAGCGGTTGCTTTGCAAGCATCAGGTCATCGGTTCGATCCCGATAGGCTCCACCACTTTCAAAACGTGCGATATTCCAGGGATGAAGATAACGAGTTCCGTTGCGTCTTGCGCAGCGGTTTGACGGTCATTAGATGGCCGTCCGCTATATTTGACATTGTGAATGGGTTTTTCAAATCGATGCCGCGACGGCATTCGGTTTTCGGTCTTCGGATCGTCAGCTGGATGTTCGTTGCACAATGGGTGTCGTCAGAGTTTGCTCTGGCGATCCAATTCAAGGCTGAGATAATGATAACATCCGCATCAGGATGCTGATTGGGTTCGCCCGATCAGTGATCCAAGCCGATGGCGATGCACGCCGAGTGGTTGTTCGATCTTCGGATCGACTGCCCAGCGTTGTCGTTGGTGGTGTGGACTCTCAAGTGTGAGGTAAGAGCATTTGGTGGATGCCTTGGCATGTACAGGCGATGAAGGACGTGGCACGCTGCGATAAGCGTCGGGGAGTTGTGAGCAGACTTTGATCCGACGATTTCCGAATGGGGAAACCCACCTTCACCAATTAATTCAGCTTCCGAGCGATCGGTGGCAGGGTTAATTGGAAAGGTATCACCTAAGTGAATAAAATAGCTTTGGTGAAGCGAACCCGGCGAACTGAAACATCTCAGTAGCCGGAGGAAAAGACATCAACCGAGATTCCGTTAGTAGTGGCGAGCGAACGCGGACCAGGCCAGTGCCTTCAATTCAAGTAGCAGAACACTCTGGAAAGTGTGACCATAGCGGGTGACAGTCCCGTATGCGAAACTGATGTTGAAGGACTTGAGTAGGGCGGGGCACGTGAAACCCTGTCTGAACATCGGGGGACCACCCTCGAAGCCTAAATACTCGTGCATGACCGATAGCGAACTAGTACCGTGAGGGAAAGGTGAAAAGCACCCCGATGAGGGGAGTGAAACAGTACCTGAAACCGAATGCTTACAAGCAGTGGGAGCTCTCTTGTGGAGTGACCGCGTACCTCTTGCATAATGGGTCTGTGACTTAATGTATCAAGCAAGCTTAAGCCGATAGGTGTAGGCGCAGCGAAAGCGAGTCTGAACAGGGCAAATGAGTTTGATGCATTAGACCCGAAACCCGGCGATCTAGGCATGACCAGGTTGAAGGTGGGGTAACACCCACTGGAGGACCGAACCGATTAACGTTGAAAAGTTACCGGATGAGTTGTGTTTAGGGGTGAAAGGCCAATCAAGCCGGGAAATAGCTGGTTCTCCGCGAAATCTATTGAGGTAGAGCCTCGAGTGATTACCGTAGGGGGTAGAGCACTGGATGGATGCGGGCTGCGCGAGCGGTACCAATTCTAACCAAACTCCGAATACCTACGAGTACAGCTCGGGAGACAGACGGCGGGTGCTAAGGTCCGTCGTCAAAAGGGAAACAGCCCTAACCTACAGCTAAGGTCCCCAAGTCATCACTAAGTGGGAAAGCATGTGGGAATCCCAAAACAACCAGGAGGTTGGCTTAGAAGCAGCCATCCTTTAAAGAAAGCGTAACAGCTCACTGGTCTAAACAAGGGTTCCTGCGGCGAAGATGTAACGGGGCTAAAGTGATGCACCGAAGCTTAGGGTTCAGACATTAGTCTGAGCGGTAGCGGAGCGTTCCGTAAGCCTGCGAAGCCGAAGGGTAACCGACGGTGGAGGTATCGGAAGTGCGAATGCAGACATGAGTAGCGATAAACAGGGTGAGATGCCCTGTCGCCGAAAGACCAAGGGTTCCTACGCAAGGCTAATCCGCGTAGGGTGAGCCGGCCCCTAAGACAAGCCCGAAGGGGGTAGTCGATGGGAATGCGGTTAATATTCCGCAGCCTGGTGGTGTGTGACGGATGGTGTGAGTTGTACGATCTTATCGGATTGATCGTGCTTCGAAACTGTCCCAGGAAATAGCCCCACCGTATAGACCGTACCCGAAACCGACACAGGTGGTCAGGTAGAGTATACCAAGGCGCTTGAGAGAAGTGTCCTGAAGGAACTCGGCAAATTGCCTCCGTACCTTCGGAAGAAGGAGGCCCTCACATTGCGCAAGCAGTATGAGGGGGCACAGGCCAGGGGGTAGCGACTGTTTAGCAAAAACACAGGGCTCTGCTAAGTCGGCTTCAAGACGACGTATAGGGCCTGACGCCTGCCCGGTGCCTGAAGGTTAAGTGGAGGAGTGCAAGCTCTGAAATGAAGCCCAGGTAAACGGCGGCCGTAACTATAACGGTCCTAAGGTAGCGAAATTCCTTGTCGGGTAAGTTCCGACCTGCACGAATGGCGTAACGACTTCCCCACTGTCTCCAGGACATGCTCAGCGAAATTGAATTCTCCGTGAAGATGCGGAGTACCCGCGGTTAGACGGAAAGACCCCGTGCACCTTTACTGCAGCTTCAGAGTGGCATTAGGAAAGAACTGTGTAGCATAGGTGGGAGGCTTTGAAGCATTGGCGCCAGCCGATGTGGAGCCATAGGTGAAATACCACCCTGTTGTTTTCTGATGTCTAACCACGAACCATGAAACTGGTTCTGGGACCCTCTGTGGCGGGTAGTTTGACTGGGGCGGTCGCCTCCTAAAGAGTAACGGAGGCGTGCGAAGGTTGGCTCAGGTCGGTTGGAAACCGACCGTTAGAGTGCAATGGCATAAGCCAGCCTGACTGCGAGACTGACAAGTCGAGCAGAGACGAAAGTCGGTCATAGTGATCCGGTGGTCCCTCGTGGAAGGGCCATCGCTCAACGGATAAAAGGTACGCCGGGGATAACAGGCTGATAACCCCCAAGAGCTCATATCGACGGGGTTGTTTGGCACCTCGATGTCGGCTCATCACATCCTGGGGCTGGAGCAGGTCCCAAGGGTTTGGCTGTTCGCCAATTAAAGTGGTACGTGAGCTGGGTTCAGAACGTCGCGAGACAGTTTGGTCCCTATCTGCCGTGGGCGTCGAAATTTGAGAGGAGTTGACCCTAGTACGAGAGGACCGGGTTGAACATACCTCTGGTGTACCTGTCGTCGTGCCAACGGCGCAGCAGGGTAGCTATGTATGGACGGGATAACCGCTGAAAGCATCTAAGCGGGAAGCCTCCCTCAAGATAAGATTTCTTAGGACGGTGAGAGACCATCACCTTGATAGATCGGATGTGGAAGTGCGGTAACGCATGAAGCTAACCGATACTAATTGTCCTATTCGCACCTGATGAGTCCCACCATCAACGACAGCGCTGGTTCTTCCAGTGCTGGCGTGACGTGGATGTCATCATTGCGCCTTGAATAAACAGTGCACGATTTGAAACCCAGTTTACCGAACGCACAAGCTTCATTGCTTGGTGGCTATAGCGTCTGTGACCCACCCGATCCCATTCCGAACTCGGCCGTGAAACCAGACAGCGCCGATGGTACTACTGCCTAAGCAGCGGAAGAGTAGGTCGTCGCCAGGCATTGCAGCTTGTGCGGTTGGTAATATTGGAAACCCATTCACATTTTCGAAGCGCTATGCGCGCCTGGCCGTTCGGCTCGGCGCGTATTTGCGTCTCTGGTTGGCGCGGGGTGGAGCAGCCCGGTAGCTCGTCAGGCTCATAACCTGAAGGTCACAGGTTCAAATCCTGTCCCCGCAACCAGCTTGATTTGTTCAGCCTCGAAAGCACCAGCTTTCGGGGCCTTTTTTATTTTTGCGGCCAGAACAAGCATCGTTGCCAGATCGCCCTTCACCTCCGCGTTGAGGACGTGACGTGACCCCCGGTTTTCATCCAGTGGCAACCGGAGGCCGAGCGGTTTGCCGCGCATAAGCGTAGGTGAAGCGACGGGCGAGATTAACACCGCCAATTGCTGGTTGGCTCCGGGAGCGATGGCGGGCGGATTAGCGTAGCCCACGGACGCGTGCGGTCGCTCGGCGTTGTGGTCGTCGATGCAGAGAAGGAGAACGGGGTCCTTACTCCGCCGCCACAGCCTCTTTCATTCCCAACAACGGTGCCAAATATCGCCCGGTAAAGCTCCGCGGCTCCTTCACCACCGTCTCCGGGGTCCCCTCCGCGACAATCTCCCCACCCTTCACGCCGCCTTCCGGCCCGAGGTCGAGGATCCAGTCGGCGGTCTTGATGACGTCGAGGTTATGCTCGATCACCACGACGCTATTCCCCTGTTCGACCAGCGCGTGGAGCACTTCGAGCAGCTTGCGCACATCCTCGAAATGCAGACCCGTGGTGGGCTCGTCCAAAATATACAGCGTGTTGCCGGTGGCGCGGCGGGCGAGTTCCTTGGCGAGTTTGACGCGCTGGGCTTCGCCGCCCGACAGCGTCGTCGCCTGTTGCCCGACCTTGATATAGCCGAGGCCCACTTCGGCGAGCATCGCCATCTTGTCGCGGATGGGGGGGACGGCCTTGAAGAATTCGACCGCGTCCTCGACCGTCATGTCGAGCACGTCGGCGATTGAGCGCCCCTTGAACTTCACCTCCAGCGTCTCGCGGTTGTAGCGCGCGCCGTGGCAGACGTCGCACGTCACATAGACGTCGGGGAGGAAGTGCATCTCGATCTTCAAGACGCCGTCGCCCTGACAGGCTTCGCACCGGCCGCCCTTTACGTTGAAAGAGAAGCGCCCGGGTTTGTAGCCGCGCGCCTGTGCTTCGGGGAGGCCGGCGAACCAGTCGCGAATGTTGGTGAAGGCGCCGGTATAGGTCGCCGGGTTCGAGCGCGGGGTGCGGCCGATCGGCGACTGGTCGATGTCGATGACCTTGTCGAGATGCTGCAGGCCGTCGACGCGATCGTGCTTGCCCGCCAGGATGCGCGCGCCGTTCAGCGCGCGGGCGGCGGCAGCGTAAAGGGTGTCGATGGTGAAGCTCGACTTGCCCGATCCCGACACGCCGGTGATGCAGGTGAAGGTGCCCAAGGGGATCGACGCGGTGACGCCGGTCAGGTTGTTCGCGGTGGCGTCCACGACGGTGACCTTCTTGCCATTGCCCTTGCGGCGTTTCGCGGGGACGGGGACGGCGCGGGTGCCGTTGAGGTAATCGGCGGTGACCGACTTCTTCGATTTGAGGAGCGTCTTGAGCGGGCCGTGGGCGACGATCTCTCCGCCATGGACGCCCGCGCCCGGCCCCATGTCGATCACGTAATCGGCGGTGCGGATCGCGTCCTCGTCATGTTCGACCACCAGCACGGTGTTGCCGAGGTCGCGCAGGCGGCGGAGCGTCGCGAGCAGCATGTCGTTGTCGCGCTGGTGCAGGCCGATCGAGGGTTCGTCGAGGACGTAGAGGACGCCCGACAGACCGCTGCCGATTTGCGAGGCGAGGCGGATGCGCTGGGACTCGCCGCCCGACAGGGTGCCGGAGGTTCGGTCGAGGTTGAGATAGTCGAGGCCGACATTGTTGAGGAAGCCGAGGCGTTCGTCGATTTCCTTGAGGATGGCGCGGGCGATTTCCGCCTGCTGGCCGGTGAGCTGGGCGGGAAGATCGGCGAACCAGGCGAGCGCGTCGACGACCGAGAGGCGGGTGACGCTGGAAATCGCTGCACCCGCGACCTTTACCGCGAGCGCTTCGGGTTTGAGGCGGGCGCCGTGGCAGGTCTCGCAGGCATGGGACGCCTGATATTTGGAGAGTTCCTCGCGCATCCAGGCGGATTCGGTCTGGAGCATGCGACGGTTCAAATTGCCGATGACGCCCTCAAACGGCTTCTTCACGTCGTACGACTTGCGGCCGTCGATGAAGGTCAGGGTGACGGGTTTGCCGCGCGTCCCGTGGAGGATGACCTGCTGGCGTTCGGGGGCGAGATCCTTCCACGCAGTATCGAGGCTGAAGCCGTAGGCGCGCGCGAGCGAGCCCAATACCTGCATGTAATAGGGGCTGGGCGGGTTGGATTTGGCCCAGGGGACGACCGCGCCCTTCTTGATGGTGAGGTCGTGATTGGGGACGACGAGGTCGGCGTCGAATTCCATCCGCTCGCCCAGGCCGTCGCATGCCGGGCACGCGCCCTGGGGGGCGTTGAAGGAGAAGAGGCGGGGTTCGATCTCAGCGATGGTGAAGCCGGAGACGGGGCAGGCGAAGCGTTCGGAGAAGACGATGCGGTTGGGGGGGATGCCTGCGCCTTTCATCGCGCCGGCGTCCGACGCCTCGTCCTCGCGGCCGGGGACGACCGCCTCGACGAGGTCGGCATAGGCGAGGCCGTCGGCGAGTTTCAGCGCGGCTTCGAAGCTTTCGGCGAGGCGGGTGGCGATGTCTTCGCGGACGACGAGGCGGTCGACGACGACTTCGATGTCGTGCTTGTATTTCTTGTCGAGCGCGGGGGCTTCGTCGATCTCGTACAGCTCGCCATCGATGCGCACGCGGGTGAAGCCCGCTTTCTGCCACTCGGCCAGTTCCTTCTTATACTCGCCCTTGCGACCGCGGATGACGGGGGCGAGGAGGTAGAGGCGGGTGCCTTCGGGCAGCGCGAGGACGCGGTCGACCATCTGGCTGACGGTCTGCGCGGCGATCGGCTCGCCGGTGGCGGGGGAATAGGGGATGCCGACGCGCGCCCAGAGCAGCCGCATGTAATCGTAGATTTCGGTGACGGTCGCGACGGTCGAGCGCGGGTTGCGGCTGGTGGTCTTCTGCTCGATGCTGATCGCGGGGCTCAGCCCCTCGATATGTTCGACATCGGGCTTCTGCATCATCTCCAGGAACTGGCGCGCATAGGCCGACAGCGATTCGACGTAGCGGCGCTGCCCCTCGGCATAGATGGTGTCGAAGGCGAGGCTCGACTTGCCGCTGCCCGACAACCCGGTGATGACCGTCAGCGTGTCGCGCGGAATGTCGATGTCCACGCCCTTGAGATTATGCTCGCGCGCGCCGCGGACGGAAATATGGGTAAGGCTCATGCAGGAGGTTCTAGCTTTGTTCTGACGGAGGGGCCAGAGGGGAGATAGGGGGGCGAATGCTGCATTTCGAGGGGTGCCCAAAGCTTTGGTCGTTGCCGGGCGGCGACCGATTCACAACGGGCGGTTGGGTTCAGGCGGGTCAGACTTCGCTGACGATCCGCAGTCACCCGGCCGCATCGCCCGTCACCGCGTCCCCTTTTGCGATGGCTAAACTGCCCTGTCGCACATCGAAATCTCTTGGCGTCGGCGCTCTTTTTGTCGCCGGGAACGCGAATCTCCGGATCGTCTCCAGTCGACCTCGATCCGGCAATCGGCCGGACGTGAAGGGTTCGCCCGGAGCAGCACCCGAAACAATCCACGAATCGAGCCAGAAGGCTGGGCAAGCGGATGGGCTGGTGCCCACCAAACTTTCCCTCTGTCCTATATTCCCGCCATCTGCCATCGTCGCGCTATGCGCTGCGCCGCGACTCCTGTGCCTCTCGCCAACGCCTGTCCGGCGTTTGTCGCCCGTGCGAGACGCTTCATCACGTCACTCTGGTCACCGTTGCACCGTGAAAGGACTGCATGAGCCGCAAGCCTGTCCCCGCCCGTCCCGGCGAGCGTTCCCGCGCCGAACTCAGCTTCGACAAGCCCCAATTGCTCCCGCGCCTGTTTGGTGAATTCGATTCGAACCTGCTGGCGCTCGAAGAACGCCTCGGCGTGTACATCACCGCGCGCGGCGACCGGGTTCAGGTGGAGGGCACGGCGGAGGCCGTCGCCCATGCGCGCGAGGTGCTGAACGACCTTCATTCGCGCGTCATCCGCGGCGAGGAGATCGACACCGGGCTGATCGACGCGGTGATCGTCATGTCGAGCGAACCGACGCTCGACGGCATCGTCCGACAGGAACGCGACGCCCCGCCGCCGATCATGATCCGCACCCGGCGCAAGACGATCGTGCCGCGCTCGCTCAATCAGGCGCATTACATGCGGCAACTGGTGTCGAACGACATGATCTTTGCGCTCGGCCCGGCGGGCACGGGCAAAACCTATCTGGCGGTGGCGCAGGCCGTCGCCCAGCTCATCACCGGCAGCGTCCAGCGGCTGATCCTGTCGCGTCCGGCGGTGGAGGCGGGCGAGAAACTCGGCTTCCTCCCTGGCGACATGAAGGAAAAGGTCGATCCCTATTTGCGGCCCTTGTACGACGCGCTGTACGATTGCATGCCGCCCGAACAGGTCGAACGGCGGCTGGCGTCAGGTGAGATCGAGATCGCGCCGATCGCCTTCATGCGCGGGCGCACGCTTGCCGACGCGTTCGTCATCCTCGATGAAGCGCAGAACGCCACGCCGACGCAGATGAAGATGTTCCTGACCCGCTTCGGCCAGAACAGCCGGATGGTGATCTGCGGCGATCCCAATCAGACCGACCTGCCCGGCGGCGTCACCGCCTCGGGCCTGAACGACGCGGTTGCGAAACTGGAGGGGATCGAATCGCTGTCGGTCGTGCGTTTCACGACCGCAGATGTCGTCCGCCACCCGATCGTCGGCCGTATCGTCCAAGCCTATGAGGGCGACAATGCCTGACGTCCGATGATCGACGTCGCCGTCCAGACCGAACCCGGTTGGCCCGAGGCCGATTGGGAAGCGCTCGCCTCGGCCTGTGCCGCCGCGGCGATCCAGCGCACGCCTTATGCCGCGCTCGCGACAACGCCTGCGTCGATCGAGATCGCGGTGCGGATGACCAACGATGACGAAGTGCGCGTGCTCAACCGCGATTACCGGCAAAAGGACAAGCCGACCAACGTGTTGTCCTTTCCGATGATCCAGAGCGACCTGATCGAAAGCGTCACCGCCAACAGCGACGATGGCGAGGTGCTGCTCGGCGATATCGTTCTCGCGCGCGGCGTGTGCGAGCGCGAAGCGACCGAACGCGACATTTCGGTGGAACATCACACCCAGCATCTGATTGTGCATGGCGTGCTGCACTTGCTAGGCTATGATCACCAGGGGAATGCGGAAGCGGAGGCCATGGAGGGGATCGAGCGCGATGCGCTCGCCAGCCTCGGCATTGCCGATCCCTATCCCGTAACAGAGGACTCAGACGACGATGGCCGACGGCCCGAGTAGCAACGGCAACAACGGCAGCAACGGGCAAGGCGACAGTAGCACGCCGCCGGAAGGCAGCGGCATATGGCGGGGCCTTCGCACCCTGATCTTCGGCGACGAAAGCGCGGATACGCTCCGCAACCGGATCGAAGAGGCGATTTCCGAGCACGAGCATGATGCCCGCGAGGACGGGCACACCGCGATCAAGGGCGACCTGTCGCCGATCGAACGCAAGATGCTGAAGAATCTGCTCCATTTCGGCGAACGCGACGCCGGCGATGTCGGCGTGCCGCGCGCCGACATTATCGCGATCGAGGAATCGACGCCGTTCGCCGAACTCGTCGCCCTGTTCGCCGAAGCCGGGCACAGCCGCCTGCCGGTCTATCGCGAAAAGCTCGATACAATCACCGGCATGATTCACATCAAGGACGTGTTCAACATCCTGGCCAAGGGCGAGACGCCGCCCGCCAACCTGTCGGCGCTGGTGCGTCAGCCGATCTTCGTGCCGCAATCGATGGGGACGCTCGACCTGCTGGCGACGATGCAGGCCAAGCGTACGCATCTGGCCGTCGTGTTCGACGAATATTCCGGCACCGAGGGCCTCGTGACGATCGAGGATCTGATCGAGGAAATCGTCGGCGAGATCGACGACGAGCATGACGACGCGCCGACCGCGCTGTTCGTGCCGCTCGACGGCGGCGGCTGGGATGCCGATGCGCGCGCCGAGCTGGAGGATGTGGCCGAGGCGATCGACCCGCGCCTGGCGGAGGTCGAGGAGGATATCGACACGCTGGGCGGCCTCGCCTTCGTGCTGGCGGGCGAAGTTCCCGCTGCCGGCGATATTCTGGACCATCCGTCGGGTTGGCGGCTGGAGGTGCTGGCTGCCGATGCCAAGCGGGTATCGCGATTGCGGCTCCATCCGCCCCGCAAGCTGGAAGTCGCCGAAGACTGACGCTCCATCGGTTCAGGCGATCACCAAGTGCGGGGTAATGCGTTTGTCGATCGGAGGCACGCGTGACAGAGTGCCGTCCGCGACCTGATCGATTTGTGGCTTTGCCGGACGACGCGAGTGCTGGTCCGTGGTCCGCGATCAGATTGCGGCCGTGCTGGATGCTCGCGCGAAAAGACCGGACGCCAGCCCCCTTGCGGCCGGTCTCAAGGTTGCGAAGTCACTTGCGGCCGTCGACTTACCCCTTTTGTCGACGGCCATTTTTTCGTCTGCTCATCGTCCTTGCAACGCCATGGCGTCATTGACGCCCGGATCGTCGCACGCGAAGCGTTCATACATCTGGCAGCAAGGTTCGGCGGCGCAGCGGTCGGCAATGCGTTGTATCCGTAGTTCCGCCCACCGTGCCCCGGCCAACCTGCCGTTCGACCGCGCGCGCCGACCCGGCGGCGGGCCGATCAACCGGCGTGGATTGGGGATCGCCATCGCGATCGGCGCCGTCGCGATCGCGGGCGTCGCCCTGTTCCCCGACCGCGAACCGTCCGACACCGCATCCAGCGTCCAGATCGCTCACGCCCAGCCGCCGCGCTGATCGCTCCTTTTTCCGGCTTGGCGGGCCGGGATCGGCCCCCTATCGTCGGCGATATGCGCAAACATATCCTGATCTTTGGCGGGATTCTGATCTTCGTCGCCGCTGCCATCCTGTTCTACATAACGCGTCCCGACCGCGCGCGGTACGAGGTCGAAGCGGTGATGGGCGCCGAACCCAAGATCGCCGATCCGCGCATTCAGACCATCCCGACGGTCAAGGTGGCAAAGGCGATCGGCTGGCCGCAGGGGCGCACGCCGACCGCTGCCCAGGGACTGACGGTGCAGGCGTTCGCATCGGGCCTGGACCATCCGCGCTGGATGTACCGCCTGCCCAATGGCGACGTGATGGTCGCCGAGACCAACAGCCCGCCGCGCGAGGAAGGCGGCATCCAGAACTGGGTGATGAAGAGGCTGATGGGCCGCGCAGGCGCTGGCGTGCCATCGGCCAACCGCATCACGCTGCTCCGCGATGCTGATGGCGACGGCGTAGCGGAGGCGCGGTCGGCGCTGCTCGAAGGGCTGAACTCGCCGTTCGGCATGGCGCTGGTCGGCGACCATCTCTATGTCGGCAACACCGATGCGCTGGTGCGCTTCCCGTTCCGGGTCGGCCAGACGCGGATTACCGCGCCTGCGGAAAAGATCGTCGATCTGCCCGCAGCGGGCAATCACTGGACCCGCAACATCATCGC
Source organism: Pseudomonadota bacterium (assembly GCA_023418595.1). Lineage (GTDB taxonomy): Bacteria > Pseudomonadota > Alphaproteobacteria > Sphingomonadales > Sphingomonadaceae > Sphingomonas. Next base: position 200,102 of record JAEZZI010000018.1, on the reverse strand, counting down.
CAGCGAAGATGGACGCTTCATCTATGTCGCGGTCGGATCGGATTCGAACATCGGCGAAAAGGGGATGGACCGCGAGACGAACCGCGCCGCGATCCTGGAAGTCGATATCGCCAACCGGACCATGCGTCCCTATGTCACCGGCATCCGCAACCCCGTCGGCATGGCGATCGAGCCGCAGACCGGCGCGATCTGGACGGTGGTCAACGAACGCGACATGCTGGGGTCGGACGGCCCGCCCGATTATCTGACGCGGGTTCAGTTCGGCAATTACTATGGCTGGCCGCACAGCTACTGGGGCGGTTATGTCGATACCCGGGTGGAGCCGAAGCGGCCCGACCTGCGCGAATATGCCGCACGACCCGATTATGCGCTGGGGGCACATACCGCATCGCTGGGTCTGGCCTTTGCCGGTGACGCGCGACTGGGCGCGACCTTTGCGCGCGGCGCGTTCGTCGGCCAGCACGGGTCGTGGAACCGCGTCCCGCCCTCCGGTTACAAGGTCGTGTTCGTGCCGTTCGGCGAGAACGGATTTCCGGTGCGCGGACAATTGCCGGTCGACGTTCTGACCGGCTTTCTGAACGACGAGGGGCAGGCGATGGGCCGCCCGGTCGGCGTCATCACCGATCAGCGCGGCGCGTTGCTGGTCGCGGACGATGTGGGCAATGTCATATGGCGGGTAAGTGGCCCGGCACAGGCAGGCGCACCCAACGCAGGCGATTGATCCGCAAAAATCGCCAGGTGAATGGGAGATTTCGCGCCATTCATCTGGTGTAAATCGCCAAGTGCCCCGATGAAAGTTGCCCGAAAGCCCCGAAATCGGCGTTTTCGGAAACTGGCACGCTCCCTGCAAATCTCTGAGCAACGGCGGACGGATGGTCCGATACCGCCGATACTCAGGGAGTTATCACCATGTTCGTCCGTATCGAAACCCTCTCGCGCAACGCCGTCGCTCTGGTCGGCTCGGTCTTCTTCACCGCGATCCTCGTCGCTGCATCGGCTCCCGGCCTGCCGCTGGCGTAACCCGCGATGGCGCGGCGCAACCCCGGAGCGAACGCTGTGCTCCGCCCCGTCCTGATCGGCATCGGATCCTTCTCCACCACGATCCTGCTGATCCTCGGCTCACACGCGCAAGGGCTGGCCATCTTCGCCTGACCCTTGCGCCACCGGCCCGTGCTAGCGATCGAGCGTGTCGAGATCGCCCGGCCGGTTGATATTCGGAATATCGCCGACTCCGTGCAGCGACCGTGCGCCCACCAGGCGCGCCCATGCGACGATCGACCGATCGTCGGACTGCGACAGGAACGTCGCCAGCCCGTCCGCCAATTCCGAAGGCCAGAACCCCAGCACCGGCGCCTGATCCAGATAGGTCGCGTTGTTCGACGCCGCGAGTTCGGCGACCAATTCCCCCGGCACCGATGGCATGTCACACGCGATGCTCAGCACCCCGCGATGTCGTCCCGCGCCCGCCAGACGCAGCGCGCCGCACAGCCCGCCAAGCGGCCCCAGTCCTGCGCGGGGCCAGTCGGCGACCGATTCCAATCCCACCGAACCGCCCGCGCGGCCAGCCACGACGACGCGATCGACGAACGGTCGCAGCGCATCGGCGCTATGGTCGATCAGCGTCCGTCCGCGCCACTGCGCCACCGCTTTGTCGCTGCCGAAGCGCCGCGCCGCGCCGCCCGCCAGCACCACGCCAAGCAGGGTCATGCGATCGCGGCCAGCATGGCATCGCCGCGTGCCAGCACGATCAGATCGATCCCCGCCTCGTGCGCGCGCGCCAGCGCCAGATCCGTGGGGGCGGAGATCGTCACCAGCCGGGGGCAGCCCGCCAGCGCCGCCTTTTCGACCAGTTCATAGGAGCAACGCGAACTGAGCAGCGCGAACCCGCCGTCCCAGCCCAGCCCGCGCCGCGCCATCGCGCCGATCAGCTTGTCGAACGCATTGTGCCGCCCGACATCCTCGCGCACCAGCCGGATGCCGCCATCGGCACCGCACAGCGCCGCGGCGTGGACGGCGCCCGTCGCGCGGTTGAGCGGCTGGTGATCGCGCAACGCCCCCAGCGCACGAAAGGTCGCGTGCGGTTCGAGCGCCTCGGACTTCGGCACGCGCGGCAAGGGGCGGAGCGCCTGTTCGAGATTTTCGATGCCGCATAATCCGCACGAGGATTCGGACACACGGTGCCGCACGCGGTCATGCAAGGCGGGCACGCGTCGGGCATCGAGCGTGATCCGCAGCAGATCGCCGTGCGGCGTGGGCAGGACCTCGAAATCGCGCAGTTCGTCCGCAGAGGTGACCAGCCGCTCGCTGAGCGCAAAGCCCGTCGCGAAATCGTGCAGATCGGCTGGAGTCGCCATCATCACCGCATAGCCGATGCCGTTGAATTCGATCGCAACCGGCCGCTCGACCGCGACCTCTCGCTCGACCGGGCGGGCATCTCCGTCCGGCGTGATCGACCGGAATGCGGCGGCGCGCGATGCGGCTTCTTCGTGGTGCGGGGCGTCCATCGTCCGTTTGCATAGCGCGGCGGCGGGCGCCCGGGCAAACGCGCCGGGCTCGTCTGAACCATTCGGGGATCGACCCGTTGGCCTGTCGGGCGCATGATGCACCGACGCGGGTTCGGTGAGAGAGGCGAGACGATGGCGAAGCAATACGACGATCGACCCGAAATAAAGCCCTATTCCGGCCCCGCAGGCGGCTGGGGATCGGTCCGGTCGCTGGCCGACATCATCCCGCGCGAGAAGATCGGGCCGGAGGGGTTGCGCGAGCTAAGCCGCCAGAACAAGCCCGACGGCTTTGCCTGCGTCAGCTGTGCCTGGCCCAAGCCTGCGGATCATCATCCGGCCGAATTCTGCGAGGAAGGCGCAAAGGCCACCGCGTGGGAACTGACCGCGCATCGCACGACGCCCGACTTCTTCTCACGGCACACGCTGAGCGAATTGCGCGGCTGGACCGACTATCGGCTGGAGGAACACGGGCGGCTGACCCATCCGATGCGCTACGACCCCGCGACCGACAAATATCAGGCAGTCGAATGGGACGCCGCTTTCGATGAAATCGGCACTGCGCTGAACGCGATCGAACCCAAGGCCGCGGTCTTCTACGCGTCGGGCCGTGCGTGCCTCGAATCCTCCTATATGTGGGCGCTGATGGCGCGGATGTATGGCAACCAGAACCTGCCCGACAGTTCGAACATGTGCCATGAATCGACCTCTGTCGGGTTGAAGGCGGCGATCGGCGTGCCGGTCGGCACCACGCGGCTGTCGGATTTCGACCACACCGACGCGATTTTCTTCTTCGGCCAGAATCCGGGTTCGAACGCGCCGCGAATGCTGCACGATTTGCGCAAGTGCCGCCAGCGCGGGGTGGAAATCGTCGTCTTCAACCCGCTCAGGGAACGCGGCCTCGAACGCTTCACCAGTCCGCAGGATCCGGTGCAGATGGCGACCGGCGGCGAAACGCGGATCGCCACCCAATATCATCAGGTGAAGGCGGGCGGCGACATAGCGGCGATGATGGGCATCGCCAAATGGCTGGTCGATTGGGACGATGTGGCGCTGGCAAAGAATGCGCCCGCCGTGCTCGATCATGATTTTCTCGCGCAGCACTGCCACGACGCGGATGCCTTTCTGGACGCCGTGCGTGCCACCGGCTGGGATGCGATCGAGCGCGAATCCGGGCTGACCCGCCGCGATCTGGAGGCGGCAGCGCGAGTCTATGCCAAGGCCAATGCCGTCATGGCGATCTACGGCATGGGGCTGACCCAGCATGTGAAGGGCGTCGACAATGTCCGCATGGTCGTCAATCTGCTGCTGCTGCGCGGAAATATCGGCAAACCCGGCGCAGGGCCGTGCCCGGTGCGCGGGCATTCGAACGTTCAGGGCCAGCGCACGGTCGGCATTACCGAAAAGACCGAGCTCGCTCCCGTCGACAAATTGCGCGAGCTTTACGGGTTCGATCCGCCGACCGAAAAGGGGCTGGATACGGTCGAGACCTGTCGCGGCGTGATCGACGGGCGGGTGAAGGCGGTCGTCGCGCTGGGCGGCAATTTTCTGCGCGCGGTGCCCGAAACGCAAGCGATGGAAGACGCCTGGCCCCAGCTCGACCTGTCGGTGCAGATCGCGACCAAGCTCAACCGCAATCACCTGTTCGCGGGCAAGGTCACCTATCTGCTGCCGTGCCTCGGACGGATCGAGCGCGATGTGCAGGCGACCGGACCGCAGGCCGTGTCGGTCGAGGATTCATCGAGCTGTATCCACGGATCGCGCGGCAAGGCGACACCCGCCAGCCCGTTCCTCAAATCCGAACCCGCGATCATCGCCGAGATCGCCAAGCGAATCACGCCGCCCAATTCGCGCGTGCCGTGGGACGCCTGGGTTCGCGATTACGGGCGGGTCCGCGACGCGATCGAGGCGACCTATCCCCACTTCTTCGCCGACTTCAACAAGCGGCTGTTCACCCCCGGCGGCTTCTGGAAAGGCAACAAGGCTGCCGAACGCATCTGGCAGACGCCGAGCGGAAAGGCGGAGTTTCTGGTGCCCGATACGCTGTCGGCGACCGGGTTCGACGATTCCGAAGGCCGCTATCGGTTGATGACGCTGCGGTCGAACGACCAGTTCAACACCACCGTCTATGGCTATCACGACCGGTTTCGCGGGGTGAAGGGCACGCGCGACGTGCTGTTCATCAACCGCGCGGACATGGAAGCCGAAGGACTGAGCGATGGCCAGCGGGTCGCGCTCGAAAGCGATGCGGGCGATAACCGCAGGCGGCGGCGCGACGGGTTGATCGTCACCCCCTACAACATCCCGCGCGGCTGCCTTGGCGCCTACTATCCCGAGGCAAACGTGCTGATGCCGGTCGAGCATCATGCCGAGGAAAGCCATGTTCCCGCGGGCAAATCCGTGCCGGTCAGGATTGTGGTTTAGGCGCGATCGAAATCCCTCCCCGTTCGCATTGAGCCTGTCGAAATGCTGTTCTTTCTTCGGGCCAAGAAGGACAGTGCTTCGACAAGCTCAGCACGAACGGGGTGAGGGAGGGGCCTTACCGCAACCGCTGCGCCACTGCCCTCAGGCTTTCCTGAAGCGCCGTCCGCCGCTTGGTTGCGGTTGCGTCCGCCCGCGCGTTGCCCAGCCGCCCCGACAGCGCCTGCAACCGCCCGGCGAGCGCCGCATCCTTGGTATTGGCCTCGATCGGTCCCGCCGCCTGGGTCAGCACCTGAGTCAATTCGTTCGCAATCGCGGGCGTCAGCGTGTTCGAGCGCCGCAACTGATCGACATAGGCGCGCGCGATCGTCGGATGCGCGGGCCAGGTCACCGGGAATTGCTGCTGCGGATTGAACCGCCGGCCCTGATCGGCAAGCCGCGCGGCCGCGAGTTCGGCTTCGCTCAGATACGCGCTCGGGATCAGTTCGAAGACATCCAGTCCGCGTGCGATCTCGGTCCCATAAACCCGACCGCCATAATAATAGACGGACCAGTATCCGCCCATCACCATCGTCCGGCCGTCGACAGGCCCGCGATCGAAATAGGCGATTTCGGTGGGATTGGCGCTGTCGGTGAAATCGATCACCGAAATTCCGCCCTGATACCAGGCCTGGACGAAGATATCGCGCCCCGGCACCGGCACGATCGAGCCGTTGTGCGCGACGCAATTCTCGAATTCGCTCTGAGCGGCGGGCAGCTTGTAATGGCTGCGGAATTCGAGCTTGCCGTCCCGAATGTCGTAGATCGCGTTGGCGCCCCAGTTGCGCGGATCCTGCGTGCGGCAGCGCGGGCGTCCGCCACCGCCCCATTCGTCAGTGAAGATCACCTTGGTCCCGTCGTTGTTGAACGTCGCGGAATGCCAATAGGCAAAGGTCGGATCGACCACCGCGTCGATGCGCGTCGGTTTCCTCGGATCGGCGATGTCGAAGATCACGCCGTTGCCCGAACAGGCACCCGCCGCCAGCTTCAGGCTGGGGAAGACGGTGATGTCGTGGCAATGGTCGGTACGGTTGGTGTCCTGCGTCCCGCGACCGTGGTTGCCGCCCTGCCACAGCCCGGCGATGTTGCCGGTGCTTTCGTCCGCGAACACGGCCGGGCTGTCGATGATCCGCGATTTCGAAGGATCGGCGACCGGGATTTCGATCACGTCGATGCGGAACAGCGCGGTGCGGCTGTCGCCCGCGACCGCACCGACGCAGCCCGCCAGTTCGCGCCCGTCGCGGATGCCCGCGGTGCCGGAATTATAGACGATGACGCTGCCCGACCGTCCATCGCCCGATACGATCGAATGGGTGTGCGATCCGCGACAGGTCTGGACCTGGCCGACCTGGCGTGGCTTTGCCGGGTCGGCGATGTTGAAGATGCGCAGTCCCCGGAAACGGTCGGCGCTGACGTCCTCGGCGATGCCTTCGCGCCCGCAATCGACGCGCGCGCGGGTCTGTTCGACCGACATGATGAGCAGGTCGCCGACGATCGACACGTCCCCCTGGCCCCCCGGACACACGACCGAGCTGATCAGCTGCGGGCGGTCGCCACCCAGGCGGTAGAGGTTGAACCCGTGGTAATTGCCGACCGCCATCAGGTCGCCCGCGAATGCCATATCGGTCTGCGCGAAATTCAGCAGCGGCGACCGTTCGGCAAAGCGCGTCGTGCTTTCGCCGTCCTGTGGCTTGGCGGCGGACCCTTCCTCAGCGGGCAGTTCGACCGGCAGGCTTGCTGGATTGGCGGGGTCGAAAAAGCCGGTCGGCTTGGGCATCGCCGCGATCAGCCGCATGTTGCTGATCGCTTGCCCCGCATCGCGGAAGCCCGCCTTCAGTCCCGATCGCGGATCGCCCTGAAGCGTCGCGAGCAAGGTGCTCATTCGCTTGATTTCGCCCTGTTGCTCGTTGGTCACCTCGCTGGTGAATTCATAGAGCACCGGGTCGTATGCCGAACCCGGCTGGGCGAGCAGTTCGTCGACCATCGTGATCGCGCCTTCGTGGTGCGCGATCATCAATTGCAGGAACAGGCGGTCGAATGCTTCTCCCCTTGCCGCGGCCAACGCCTTCATCTGTTCGGGCGTCGCCATTCCGGCCATGCCCATATGGCCGCCATGCTCGCCGTGATCCATGCCCGCGTGGCCGGCATGGGGGTTGGCGATGGGCTGGCCCCGCTCGGTCAGCCAGCCGCGCATGAACTTGATCTCGTCGGCCTGCGATGCGGTGATCCGCCCGCCGATGTCGCGGATCGCTTTGGTATTGGTGCGCCCGTCGATCAGCGCGACCATTTCCACCGCCTGTTGGTGGTGGACGATCATGTCCTGCATGAAGCGGACATCGGCCTGGGCGAAGCGCGTGTCGGCGATCTGGCTGGCCTGTTCGGCAGTCAGCGCGCGAGGGGGCTGGCCGGGGGCGCCGGGCTGGACGATCGTCACGTCCTGCGCGGCGGCGGTGCCCGCCATCGCGACCATGCCGATGACGGCGGAGCAGCAAGCCATGAAACGGGCAGGGGATTGACGGTGAATGCGCAACGGCCACGTCCTTTATCTGATGGATCGTGTATCAACGTAACATCCTGCACCGTCGCGTAAAGTCGCTGCGCGAAATACTGGAGTGGAGGCACGCCTGATCCGAAGGACGGCGACGGGACGCGCACAAGAAAGGGCCGGTGGGATGTCCCACCGGCCCTGCCTTTTTTGGATGGTCTGCTGGGCACGGACTGGCGACGGCAACGCCGCCGCCGTCGGTCGGAACTGGCGGCGATGCCGCCAGTCCGCCGTCCGAACCGGCACTGGTGCAGTCGGTCGTCGCCGACTGCCGCGCCGGTTAGAAATCCATACCGCCCATGCCGCCCATGCCGCCGCCGCCCATGGGCATGGCGGGCTTGTCTTCGGGAAGCTCGCTCACCGCCGCTTCGGTGGTGATGAGCAGACCCGCGACCGAGGCTGCGTTCTGCAGCGCCGTGCGAACGACCTTGGTCGGGTCGATCACGCCGGCCGACACCAGGTTTTCATAGGTATCGGTCGATGCGTTGAAACCGAACGACGTGTCGGTCTGGTCGAGCAGCTTGCCCGACACGACCGCGCCGTCATGGCCCGCGTTGCTGGCGATCTGGCGAACCAGCGCGGTCAGCGACTTGCGAACGATGTCGATGCCGCGGGTCTGGTCTTCGTTTTCGCCCGACAGTCCGTCGAGAGCCTTGGTCGCGTAGAGCAGCGCCGTACCGCCACCGGGGACGATACCTTCTTCAACGGCTGCGCGAGTTGCGTGCAGCGCGTCGTCGACGCGGTCCTTGCGCTCCTTGACTTCGACTTCCGAAGCGCCGCCGACCTTGATGACGGCCACGCCGCCAGCCAGCTTCGCCAGACGCTCCTGGAGCTTCTCGCGGTCGTAATCGCTGGTGGTGACTTCGATCTGCTGACGGATCGCGTCGGTCCGGGCCTTGATCGCATCGACTTCACCCGCACCATCGACGATGGTGGTGTTGTCCTTGTCGATCGTGACGCGCTTGGCGGTGCCGAGCATGCCCAGCGTAACCGACTCGAGCTTGATGCCCAGGTCTTCGCTGATGACTTCGCCCTTGGTCAGGATCGCAATGTCCTCCAGCATCGCCTTGCGACGATCGCCAAAGCCCGGTGCCTTGACCGCCGCGACCTTCAGGCCGCCGCGCAGCTTGTTGACGACCAAAGTCGCCAGCGCCTCACCCTCGATATCCTCGGCGATGATCAGCAGCGGGCGGCCCGACTGCACGACCGCTTCGAGGATCGGCAGCATCGCCTGGAGCGACGACAGCTTCTTCTCGTGGATCAGGATGTACGGATCGTTCAGTTCGACCGCCATCTTTTCAGGATTGGTGATGAAATAGGGCGACAGGTAACCCCGGTCGAACTGCATGCCTTCGACGACGTCCAGCTCGAACTCGAGACCCTTGGCCTCTTCGACCGTGATCACGCCTTCCTTGCCGACCTTTTCCATGGCTTCGGCGATCTTTTCGCCGACTTCCTTGTCGCCATTGGCCGAGATGATGCCGACCTGGGCGATTTCGCTCGAACCCGAAACCGGCTTCGAACGCGACTGCAGGTCTGCGACAACCTTGGTCACGGCCAGATCGACGCCACGCTTCAGGTCCATCGGGTTCATGCCGGCGGCAACCGACTTCATGCCTTCGCGCACGATCGCCTGCGCCAGCACGGTCGCGGTGGTGGTGCCGTCACCGGCGACATCGTTGGTCTTCGAGGCCACTTCGCGCACCATCTGCGCGCCCATATTTTCGAACTTGTCCTTCAGTTCGATTTCCTTGGCGACGCTGACGCCGTCCTTGGTGATGCGCGGTGCGCCGAACGACTTGTCGATGACGACGTTGCGCCCCTTCGGCCCCAGCGTGACCTTGACCGCGTCGGCCAGGATGTCGACGCCCTTGAGGATACGTTCGCGCGCGTCGCGCGAGAATTTCACGTCCTTGGCTGCCATGTGGCTAATTCCTTCTGAATATTGTGCTCCTGCGAAAGCAGGAGTCCTGGATTTCGTTTCCAACGCTCCTGCTTTCGCAGGAGCACGAAGTCGATCAGCCCTCGACGATGCCGAGGATGTCCGATTCCTTCATGATGAGCAGGTCTTCGCCGTTGACCTTTACCTCGGTGCCCGACCATTTGCCGAACAGGATGCGGTCGCCGGCCTTGACGTCGAGCGGGCTGACTTCGCCCTTGTCGTTCTTGGCGCCCGCGCCTGCGGCGACGACTTCGCCTTCCTGGGGCTTTTCCTTGGCGGTGTCGGGGATGATGATGCCGCCAGCCGTCTTTTCCTCGGCTTCTACGCGGCGAACCAGCACGCGGTCGTGCAGGGGACGAAAGTTCATGGTCTTCTCCCAGATGTCGAATGCTCTTGGCACTCACCGGGGGAGAGTGCCAGCAGCGGCCATATGTGCAGGGCTGGAAGCGCCGTCAAGCGGTTGGCGCGACTCTTTTTCGATGACCGGTTCGCGATGTGCGCTGTATCCCTGTATTGCCCCCATAATACAGATGGGCTAACCCGTTCAGGAAGCGGGTCGAGGGCAAACGACGCGCGGCACGAAGGAGCATGGACGTGAAGCTGGTCAAGGGCGCCTGGAAATTACTCGTCGGGATCAAGGACGCACTAGTCCTGATCTTCATGCTTCTGTTCTTCGGGCTGATCTTCGCAGCGCTGTCGGCGCGGCCCAACACCACGATCAAGGACGGCGCGCTGGTCATTGCGCTCAACGGCACCCTGTCCGAACAGCCGGCAGAGGCCGATCCGTTCGCCGCGCTGGCGGGCAGCGACGTGCCCCAGCAATACCGCGTCCGGGACGTGGTCCGCGCGCTCGACAAGGCGGCGACCGACGACCGGGTGAAGGCCGTCGTGCTCGATCTCGACCGGTTCATGGGCGGATACCCTGCCGATGTCGCGGTGGTCGGCGAAGCGATCCGCCGGGTGCGCGATGCCGGCAAGCCGGTGCTCGCCTATGCCACCGCCTATGCCGACAGCGCCTATACGCTGGCGGCCAATGCCAGCGAAATCTGGACCAATCCGTTCGGCGGCGTGCTGATCGCCGGGCCGGGCGGCAGCCAGCTCTACTACAAGGGGCTGATCGACCGGCTGGGCGTCAACGCCCATGTCTATCGCGTCGGCACCTATAAGGCGGCAGTCGAACCCTTCACCCGCGAAGACCAGTCTCCAGAGGCGCGCGAGGCCAACCAGGCGCTTTATGGCTCGATCTTCGAAACCTGGCGTACCGATGTCGCCGCCGCGCGGCCCAAGGCGCAGATCGGACCCTATCTGACCCAGCCGGCTTCGGTGGTCGCATCCACCAACGGCAACATCGCGCAGGCGAATTTGAACGCCGGGCTGATCGACCGGATCGGCGACCGCGTCGAATTCGGCAAGCGCGTTGCCGAGATCGCCGGGGTCGAGCGGCGCAAGCCGGTGGGCAGCTTCAAGGAAATCGCGCTCGCCCGATACATCGCCGCCAACCCGCTGCCGACCACCGGCGACAAGATCGGCGTGCTGACGGTCGCGGGCGAAATCGTCGACGGCAATGCCGGGCCGGGCGTGGCGGCGGGCGACACCATCGCCAAGGCGCTGCTCGACGGCATGGCCAAGCATCAGTTGAAGGCGCTGGTGGTGCGCGTCGATTCGCCCGGCGGATCGGTGATCGCGTCCGAGCGCATCCGCCAGGCCATTTTGGAAGCCAAGCGACGCGGGCTGCCGGTCGTGGTGTCGATGGGCGGACTTGCCGCATCGGGCGGTTACTGGGTGTCGGCGCCAGGCGACGTGATCTTCGCGGAACCCAATACGATTACCGGGTCGATCGGCATTTTCGGCCTGATCCCGACCTTTGAGGGCACGCTCGCCAAGATCGGCGTGACCACCGACGGCATCCAGACGACGCCGCTGTCGGGCCAGCCCGACATACTTGGCGGCACCAATGCCGAGGTCGATGCGATCCTTCAGGCCAATATCGAAAACGGCTATCGCCGCTTCGTCGGGCTGGTCGCGAACAGCCGCGGGTTGAGCCGCGAGCGCGTCGACCAGATCGGCCAGGGCCGCGTCTGGGACGGCGGCACCGCGCGCCAGTTGGGGCTGGTCGATCGGCTGGGCGGTATCGACGATGCCATCGCAGAGGCCGCGCGCCGCGCCAATCTGGACCCGGAAAAGGTACGGCCCATCTATCTGGAAAAGGAACCGAGCGCGTTTGCCCAGTTCATCGCGTCGATGGCGTCGGGCAGCGAGGACGACGCGTCCGAACCCGCTGCCGACCTGTTCGCGAAGATGGGCGCCAACCGTCGCGCGACCTTCGCGCAAGCGGTGGGCGACATGCGGCGGCTGACCCAGAGCACGTCGGTTCAGGTGCGCTGCCTGGAATGCGGGGGCTTCGGTCCGGCGCGGGCGAGCGCGGAGGATTACCGCATCATGGACGCGCTGATCGCCCGGTTCGCCCTGTGAGGCGGATAGCGTGAGCCGGATGGCATGAGGCAAAACGCGTGATCGGCATCCGCGCGGCGACGCCCGACGACGCTGCCCGCATCGCCGCCATCTATGCGCCGTTCGTGATCGGGGGCACGGTATCGTTCGAGATCGAACCGCCTGATGCGCGGACGATGCGGGCGCGGATGGCGGCGAGCGACGGGCTCTACCCTTGGCTGGTCGTGACCAATGGCGGCGCGGAGGGCGGGGTGGTCGGCTATGCCTATGCCACCAAATTCCGCGACCGCCCGGCATATAAATATGTCGTCGAGACATCGATCTATATCGCCGGCGACCAGCAGCGCGGCGGGGTGGGGCGGCTGCTCTACGAAGCGTTGATCGACACGCTGCGCGCGCAGGGCTTCACCCAGGCGATCGCGGCGATCACGCTGCCCAACGACGCGTCGATCTCTTTACACGAATCGGTCGGGTTCCGCCGCGCAGGCGTCTATCGCGAGGTCGGGTACAAACAGGGCCGTTGGATCGATGTCGGTTTCTGGCAGTGCGAGTTGAACGACAGCAAGGTGCCGCCGGTCGAGCCAAAGCCGTTCAGCGCAGTGGGGGTGGTGCGGAAGTGAACGAGCCGTGTTCCCGCGAAGGCGGGAACCCAGGGTAACGACACGAATCGTTTGCGGCTCTGGACTCCCGCCTGCGCGGGAGCACGACAGCGATTAAGCGTTGCCTTCTTCATCCCGCCGCCCGCGATAGGCGGGGAGCGCCAGCCTGTAATGGATCGCCACCCCGCGCAGCGCAAACCCCGCCACCGCCGCAATCGGCGCGGCGTGCAGCGCCACCATGCCAAGCTCGCGCAGGCCGATATAGCCGAACGCGGCCAGCGCCGCCGCAGTCACGTACAACTCAGGCCGCATCAGGATCGACGGCTCGCCCGCCATCATGTCGCGAATGATGCCCCCGGCGCAGGCGGTGATGATCCCCATCATTGCGGCGGGAACCGGGGGAATGCCGAAGCTGTACGATTTGGCCGCGCCGAACACCGCATAGGCCGCCAATCCGAACGCATCGAGCCAGTCGAACACCTTGTCCGACCACCAGCGCTCGGGCGTCACCCAGACAAGCAACGCCGCGCCCAGGCAGATGGCGGCGAAATTCCGGTCCTGAACCCAGAACACCGGCGCATCGATCAGCAGGTCTCGGATCGTGCCGCCCCCGACCCCGGTGACGAGCGCGAAGAACGCCGCGGTCACCAATGTCTGCTGCCGCCGCACCGCGACCAGCGCGCCGGTGATGGCGAACACGGCGATCCCGAACCAGTCGAGCCAGGGGAGGAACGGGCCGAATTGCCAGGACGGTTGCATGGCCCGTTTGATAGAGCCACTTGCGTGCCCGGTCGAGCGTTGCGGCCCGATCGTTGACAGCTGCGCGGTCGGCGTCGACACCCGGGAGATGTCGCAGTGCAGGTTCCGGTTGCACCGCTCGCCATTCGAGATCGCGATCACTGCGATCGCCGGCCTGATGCTGGGCGCGATGCTGTATGTTATCCTGCGCGCGCTGCTCGACTGCGAAGCGACAGCGCGTGAGCTGGGGTATCGACGGGAGTCTGCTGAAGCTGACGGATCGAGGAGTCCGCCACAAGCAAAGCCCGTGGCGTCGGTCGGCGCTGTAGCGCCGCCGGCCGGTCTGATCCGGGGTTCGCGCGAATTCAGCTTTCGCTAAATTCTCGCCGGATCAGACGTGGATCGGCTTGCCCCGCACCGCCATCGCCGCTTCCTTGATCGCCTCGCTGTGCGTCGGATGCGCGTGGCAGGTATAGGCAATGTCTTCGCTGGTCGCGCCGAATTCCATCGCCTGGGTCGCCTGCGCGATCATCGTGCCCGCGACCGATGCGATTGCCCAGACGCCCAGCACGCGGTCGGTCTTTGCATCCGAGATGATCTTCACGAAGCCGCCGTCCTCGTGGTTGGTCTTGGCGCGGCTGTTGCCTGCCATCGGGAATTTTCCGACCTTTACCTCGCCGCGCTCCTTGGCCGCTTCCTCGGTCAGCCCGACGCCCGCGATTTCGGGGAGGGTATAGACGACCGACGGGATCAGGTCATGGTTCACGATGCCGGTCTGGCCCGCGATGTTTTCCGCGACCGCGATCCCTTCGTCCTCGGCCTTGTGTGCGAGCATCGGGCCGGGGATGACGTCGCCGATCGCCCAGATGCCGTCGACCGCGGTCGCGAAATCATGGTCCGTTTCGATCTGGCCGCGATCATTGGTATTGAGCCCTGCAGCCTCAAGGTTGAGTCCGTCGGTATTCGGACGGCGGCCGATCGAGACGAGGACGTTGTCCACCTCGATCGTCTGCGCCTCGCCGCCCTTGGCGGGTTCGATCGTCACGGTCGCCTTGTCGCCGCTGACCGCGACGCCGGTGACCTTCATGCCGGTCTTGAACTCGATACCCTGTTTCTTGAACAGCTTGGCCGCTTCCTTGCGAACATCGCCATCGAAGCCGGGGAGGATCTGGTCGAGATATTCGACCACGGTAACCTTGGCGCCCAGCCGCCGCCAGACGCTGCCCAGCTCAAGTCCGATGACGCCGCCGCCGATGACGACCAGATGCTCGGGCACCTTCGCCAGTTCGAGCGCGCCGGTCGAATCGACGACCACTTTCTGGTCGATCTCGACGCCCGGCAGCGGCGTGACCGACGAGCCGGTGGCGATGACGATGTCCTTGGCGGTCACCGTGCGGTCGCCGACCTGGACCGTGGTCGCATCGACGAACGCGGCGCGACCCTTCAGCCATTCGACCTTGTTCTTCTTGAACAGGAACTCGATGCCGCCGGTCAGGCCCTTCACCGCATCCTTGCGCTGCGCGTGCATGGCGTCGAGGTCGAGTTCGGGCGTGACCTTCACCCCCATCGCCGCCATTGCGCCATTGGCCGCGGCGTCGAAATATTCCGACGCATGGAGCATCGCCTTCGACGGAATGCACCCGACATTGAGGCAGGTGCCGCCCAGCGTCTCACGGCTTTCGGCGCACGCAACGCGAAGCCCAAGCTGCGCCGCGCGGATAGCGGCGACATAGCCGCCGGGGCCTGCACCAATCACTAGAACGTCGAAGTCGTATTCAGCCATTTTATTTCCTTTAGGCCGCGGCCAAGCTATTCAGCCCGGACCAGAATTTCTGGAAAGAATGAGACCGGTTGCGATCGGGAACAATCAGTTGTCCCATCAGGCGCGCCGTCTCAATTTTTGGGAGGCGATCGAGCCCCTGCAGATGTCCCGCCGAACGAAGCGCTCGAAACAAAGCTTCATGCGTGCCCCCGGTGATCGCGTCCGGATCGCGATACGCCGCCTTGCCGGATCGTCGCCCCATGCCTGACCAGCCCTCATCGAGCGCTATAAAATCGCCAAAGAACCAAGCTTCCAGCTCTTCGATTACGATACGATTCACGACATCGAAGTCGGCACCGTTCGCTGAATGAATGCTCGTCAGTCCGCACGTTGCGCAATGTTGTTCGAGAGTCGCTTTAAGTGCTACGCAATCGTCATTGTCTCTGTCCACAAGGACAAGCACGCGCGGTCGGTGAGCGGGATCATAATTGGAATAGCCACGCAACCGATCAGGCAGAACGGTCAGCAGCCGCGACTTTGATCCATGGTCAATCGGCTTCCAAATAACAGCAGGATCGAGATAGCGCGGCAGGAGTTCGGTCAGGAACGCGACCATCGAGGGTTCCTCGACGTGAATATGGATTTCGCGTGGCATGATGGTCAGGGATTGCCTGCTTCAAAAAAGCCTTCAGTCCATAGCTGTCCCAGCTTGGCTCCGGCCTCGATCTGCTCCTGAATGCCCGCCATGGCGGAGGCGCGAACAGCTTCTGTATAGCCCTGTGCATTTCGCCGGAGCGCCCATACCTGTTTCGGCGTCAATGCGTCGATGAAGAAGGGAGAATGCGTCGTCACGACCATCTGCATCCGACCTGACGCAACCTCACATTCTTCTGCCAGTTCGTAGAGCAGCTTTGGGTGGAGAAAGTTTTCAGGTTCCTCAATCCCAAGAAACGGAGCGGGGGTTGGATCATGGAGCTGGATCAAATAGGCGAGCATCTTAAGCGTACCATCAGATACGTACCGAGCCTGCACGCCCTCATCAAACGGTGCGTCCTTGACTGTCAGCAACAAATGCCCCGTTGGAAGCGAGATCGGCTCAACCGTCTCCAATCTAGGAATGCGCCGACGTAGAGTTGCGAAAATATGGGCAAGAATGGTCGGGTGCCGTTCGGACAAATACTGGATGACATTGGCCAGATTGTTGCCATTGCGCGAAAGATGCTCTTGCGGCCCAGCTTCGGGGACGACCCGTGTTTCCGTTGTCGATAGATAGGAAAGATGCCAGCCGACAATGAAGTCGCGCAATGACTTGACCCGCGGATTGTCGGCGAGTTGTCCTAGCGTGCTGACAGCAAGTACATCCGGTCCAGCAAGGGGTGTCGTAATGCGAGCGTCGTTGTGCTCTGGGGTGGTTCCCGATACGACCTCTCCCTGACCGAGCTTATAGTCGAGAAATTTGAATGGATATCCGGGATAGGAGCGCCGCCAGCGCATCCATTCTGCAACGACGACGGGGCGACCATCCATCTCATCAATTTCAAGCCGGTATCGAATAAGCTTTGGTCGTTCGCCATCAATCAAGCCGCCTTCGCGATAGGCTACTTCGAAGGTGATTGGACCTGTCTGCCCACGACTACGAAGGTCCGAAAACTTACCGCGCTTATCCACTGCGCGGCGCAATCCTTCTGAAAAGCAATCAGAAAGGAATGCAAAAACGTCGAAAAACGTGGATTTTCCGCTGCCGTTCGGACCGAGCAACGCCGTGAGCGGGGTCATATCCTTGAACGTGACTTTCTGGAGCGACCGGAAATTACCGATCGACACCTCCTCAATGCGTGCGGGCTTGCTCGATCCAGAAGTCACAATCTTCGATCTCTCACAGGTCAATCAACAGCCGCGTGGGATCCTCGATCGCATTTTTCAGCGCGACCAGGAAGGTTACCGCCTCGCGCCCGTCGATCAGACGGTGGTCGTAGCTGAGCGCCAGATACATCATCGGGCGGATCACGATCTGCCCGTCGCGGACCACCGCGCGGTCCTCGATACGGTGGAGGCCCAGCACTGCCGACTGCGGCGGGTTGATGATCGGCGTCGACATGAGGCTGCCGAACACGCCGCCGTTCGAGATGGTGAAGGTGCCGCCCTTCATCTCGTCCATCTTGAGCGTGCCGTCCTTGGCGCGCTTGCCGAAATCGCCAATCGTCTTTTCGACCTCGGCCACCGACATCTTGTCGGCGTTGCGGATGACGGGGACGACCAGGCCCTGCGGCGCGGACACCGCGACCGAGATGTCGGCATAATCGTGATAGACGATCTCGTCGCCGTCGATCTGGGCGTTGACGGCGGGAATGTCCTTCAGCGCCATCGTCGCAGCTTTGACGAAAAAGCCCATGAAGCCCAGCCGCACGCCGTGCTTCTTTTCGAACAGGTCCTTGTATTTGGTCCGCGCCTCGATGACGGCGGTCATGTCGACATCGTTGAAGGTGGTGAGCAGCGCGGCGGTGTCTTGCGCTTCCTTCAGCCGGCGGGCGATGGTCTGGCGCAGGCGCGTCATGCGGACGCGTTCCTCGGGGCGATCGTCCCCCGGTGCCGGGGCAGCGGCGGGCGTCGCGCTGGGGGCGGGGGCAGGTGCGCTCGCCGACTTGGCCGACGCGGCGGCGACGACATCGTCCTTGGTGATGCGGCCGTCCTTGCCCGACCCCTTGATCGTCGCGGGATCGACACCGTGCTCCAGAATCGCGCGGCGGACCGAGGGCGAAAGCGCGGCGGGTTCGTTGGCGCTCCCCGATTCCGACGGCTGGGCAGGGGCCTGCTGCGCCGCCGCTTCGGGCTTGGCGGTTTCGGCCGGCGCCGGAGCAGCGGCAGGCGCCGGAGCGGGAGCCGCAGCCGCGCCGCCTTCCTCGATGGTCGCGATCATCGCGCCGACCGAAACGGTGTCGCCCGGCTGGACCGCATGCGCGCCCATCACGCCCGCGACCGGCGCGGGAACCTCGACCGCGACCTTGTCGGTCTCAAGGCTCGCAATCGGCTCGTCGGCGGCGACCGCGTCGCCCGGCTGCTTGAGCCATTCGCCCAGCGTCGCTTCGGTGATCGATTCGCCCAGTACGGGGACTTTGACTTCGGTTGCCATCAATTCTGCTCCTGTCAGGCTGACGCGTTGCCTGCGGTCTTCTGGTCTTCGGTCTGGCGCGCGCGGCGGATTTCCTCGCGAACATCATGCCCCAGCGCATCGGCGATCAGCGCGCCCTGTTCGGCCTGGTGGCGCTTCATCAGACCGGTGGCGGGTGACGCCGACGACGCACGCCCGGCATAGCGCGCGCGCTGGACGCGGGTTCCGGCGGCGGCCAGCGCTTCCTCGATCAGCGGTTCGACGAAGAACCACGAACCGTTGTTCTTCGGTTCTTCCTGCGCCCACACCACGTCTTCCAGATTGGTCATGCGCTTGATGCGGACGGCCAGCGGGTCGCCGGGGAAGGGATAGAGCTGTTCGATGCGGACGATCTGGGTGTGCTTGTCGCCCGCCGCATTGCGCGCCTCGATCAGGTCGTATGCGATCTTGCCCGAACACAGCACCAGCCGCTTCGTCTCCGCATCCGCCGCGCCATTGGTGTCGGACAGGATGCGCTTGAAATGACTGTCGCCGGTAAAGTCCGCCGCCTTCGACACCGCCAGCTTGTGCCGCAACAGCGATTTGGGCGTCATCACCACCAAAGGCTTGCGGAAATTGCGGTGCATCTGGCGGCGCAGCAGGTGGAAGAAATTGGCGGGCGTCGTGCAGTTTGCGACCTGCATATTATCCTGCGCGCACAGTTGCAGCATCCGCTCGGGCCGCGCCGAGCTATGCTCCGGTCCCTGGCCTTCGTAACCATGCGGCAACAGCATGACGAGGCCGTTGGCGCGCAGCCACTTGGCCTCGCCGGACGCGATGAACTGGTCGATCATGATCTGCGCGCCGTTGACGAAATCGCCGAACTGCGCCTCCCACAGCACCAATGCCTTGGGGTCGGCGAGCGCATAGCCATATTCGAAGCCGAGCACACCATATTCGCTCAAGGGCGAATCCAGCACCTCGAACCGGCCATGCGGGATTTCGTTCAGCGGCACATATTTGCGCTCGGTTTCCTGATCGACCCAGACCGCGTGACGCTGGCTGAACGTGCCGCGGCCCGAATCCTGGCCCGACAGGCGGACGCCGTACCCTTCGGACAGCAGCGATCCGAACGCCAGCGCCTCGCCGGTCGCCCAGTCGAACCCTTCACCGCTTTCGAACATCGCGCGCTTGGCGTCGATGACGCGGCCCAATGTCTTGTGGATGTTGAGGTCGTCGGGAACCGTCGTCAGCGTGCGACCGAGCGAATCGAACAGTTTGCGCTCGATCCCCGTCTCCATGTTGCGGCGCGCGGTTTCATCCTCGACCGGGATCGACAGCCCCGACCAGCGGCCGGCAAACCAGTCGGCCTTGTTCGCCTTGTAGCTTTCCGCCGCCTTGAAATCGGCTTCCAGCGTATCGTTGATCGCCTTTTCCTGAGTGCCGACGAAACCGTCGTCGATGACGCCTTCGCCGACCAGTTTCTTCGCATAGACCGCGCTGACCGGCGGATGCTTGCGGATCGCCTTGTACATCAGCGGCTGGGTGAAGCTCGGCTCGTCGCCCTCGTTATGGCCGAAACGGCGATAGCACCACATGTCGATGACGATGTCGCGGTGGAATTTCTGGCGGAATTCGATCGCCATCTTGCACGCGAACGTCACCGCTTCGGGGTCGTCGCCATTGACGTGCAGGATCGGCGCCTGAACCCCCTTGGCCACGTCCGACGGATAGGGCGACGAGCGCGCGAACTGGGGCGAGGTCGTGAAGCCGACCTGATTGTTGATGACGAAATGGATGCAGCCGCCGGTATTGTAGCCGCGGATGCCGGAGAAGCCGAGGCATTCCCACACGATCCCCTGGCCTGCAAACGCCGCGTCGCCGTGGATCAGTACCGGCAGCGCCTGATCGTGATCCTTCAGGTCGTCGCGGAACGTCTGGATCGCGCGGACCTTGCCCAGCACCACCGGATTGACCGCTTCGAGGTGCGAGGGGTTGGCGACCAGCGACATATGCACCGAATGCCCGTCGAACTCGCGGTCGGTGGAGGTGCCGAGATGATATTTGACGTCGCCCGATCCGCCGATGTCGTCCGGGTTGGCGGAGCCGCCCGCAAATTCGTGGAAGATCACCTTGAACGGCTTGGCCATCACGTTGGCGAGCATGTTCAGTCGGCCGCGATGCGCCATGCCGTACACGATCTCGCGCACGCCCATCGCGCCGCCATATTTGATGATCGCTTCCATCGCCGGGATCATCGCTTCGCCGCCGTCGAGGCCGAAGCGTTTGGTGCCGACATATTTCTTGCCGAGGAATTTCTCCCACTGCTCGGCCTGAATGACCTTGTTCAGGATCGCCTTCTTGCCCTCGGGCGTGAAGTCGATCGCCTTGTCCTGCCCCTCGATCCGGTCCTGAAGGAAGCGCCGCTCATCGACATCGGCGATGTGCATATATTCCAGGCCGACATTGCCGCAGTAATTCTTGCGCAGGATGTTGACCAGTTCGCGGATCGTCGCGGTCTGGAGGCCCATCGCGCCGCCCAGATAGACCGGGCGGTCGATGTCGCTGTCGGGAAAGCCGTGATATTCGGTCTTCAGATCCTCGGGCATCTCGCGCTTGGAAAGGCCCAGCGGGTCGAGATTGGCCGCCAGATGCCCGCGCACGCGATAGGTGCGGATCAACATCATCGCGCGGATCGAGTCGCCTGCCGCCTTGGCGATGTCGTCGGTGGAGGGGGCGGGGGCAGTCGCCTTGGCCGGGGCGCCACCCTTTGCAGGCTTGGGCGCAGGCTCCATCTGGGTCGGGTCGAGTGCCGCGGTCAGCGCGTCGGTATCGGTCAGCGGCCAGTTCTTGTGCGCCCAGCTCGGACCCGTCACCGCGCCCTCCAGCCCGTCGAACCAGTCGCGCCAGCCCGCCTCGACCGACGCCGGATCGGACTTGTAGCGATTGTACAGCGTCTCGACGAAGGCGGGGCTTACCCCGCCTGCGATCTCGGCAAAATCCTGGCCTTCGTAACCCATCACACACTCACTCCGCAGTGCTCCCGCGAAAGCAGGAGCCCAGAGTCACGGGCGTATCGCCCCGCGCCCTGGGTCCCCGCCTTCGCGGGGACACGGGTTTACGCTCAACCCTTCAACACGCTGACCAGCGTCTCGCCCAGCAGCGACGGCGACTCCGACACCTTGATCCCCGCTTCTTCCATCGCCGCGATCTTGCTTTCCGCATCGCCCTTGCCGCCCGACACGATCGCGCCGGCATGGCCCATGCGGCGGCCCGGAGGCGCGGTGCGGCCCGCGATGAAGCCGGCCATCGGCTTCTTGCGGCCGCGCTTGGCCTCGTCGATCAGGAACTGCGCGGCCTGCTCTTCGGCGTCGCCGCCGATCTCGCCGATCATGATGATCGATTCGGTCGCGTCGTCGGCCAGAAACAGCTCGAGCACGTCGATGAAGTTGGTGCCGTTCACCGGATCGCCGCCGATGCCGACCGCGGTGGTCTGGCCAAGGCCCGCATTGGTCGTCTGGAACACCGCCTCATAGGTGAGCGTGCCCGAACGCGACACGACGCCGACCGAGCCCTTGGAAAAGATCGAACCGGGCATGATCCCGATTTTGCACTCGCCGGGGGTCAGCACGCCGGGGCAGTTCGGGCCGATCAGCCGCGACTTCGAACCCGAAAGCGCGCGCTTCACCTTGACCATGTCAAGCACCGGAATGCCTTCGGTAATGCAGACGATCAATGGGATCTCAGCGTCGATGGCTTCCAGGATCGAATCCGCGGCGAAGGGCGGCGGGACGTAAATGACGGACGCATCGGCGCCGGTCTTCGACTTGGCTTCCGCCACGGTATTATAGACCGGCAGGCCGAGATGCGTCGTCCCGCCCTTGCCCGGCGTCACGCCGCCGACCATCTGCGTGCCGTAATCAAGCGCCGCTTGGGTATGGAAGCTGCCGGTTTCCCCGGTCATCCCCTGGGTAATGACCTTGGTGTTCTTGTTGACGAGTATGCTCATCCGTTTTTCGCTCCATCGCACCCCGGCGCAGGCCGGGGTCCAGTTGGGAGGCGATCATGGCTGGGCGATGCGGTCGTAAAGGTCGTCCCAATCGGGGGTCGGCCCTTCGATTTCCCGCAGCTTCCAGCCTCGCTTCCATTCCTTCATCTGCCGCTCGCGGCTGCGGGCGGCTTCGAGATCGTCGTGCACCTCGTACCAGACGAGGCGGTGGCAGTTGTGTTCCTTGGTAAAGCCGTCGGCGACCGCACTGCGATGCTCCCAGATGCGCTTCACCAGGTTGGTCGTCGAACCGATATAGATCGTGCCGTTGCGTCCACTTGCCACGATGTAGACATAGGCAGTGCGATCCATCGGGCAGCCTTCCCGACTGGACCCCGGCCTTCGCCGGGGTACGTTGAAGGTCAGGCCAGCGAGTCGTCGATGTCCTTGCACGCCTTGACCAGTTCCTTGACCGCATCGACCGAGACGTCGAAATTCGCCTTGGCGCTTTCGTTCAGTTCGATCTCGACGATGCGCTCGACGCCCTCGGCCCCGATCACGATCGGCACGCCGACATACATGTCATCCACGCCGTATTGGCCGGTCAGGTGCGCCGCGCACGGCAGCAGGCGCTTCTTGTCCTTCAGATAGCTCTCGGCCATCGCGATCGCCGACGTGGCGGGCGCGTAATAAGCGCTGCCGGTTTTCAAAAGCCCGACGATCTCGCCGCCGCCCGAACGGGTGCGCTGGACGATCGCGTCGATCCGCTCCTGCGTCGACCAGCCCATCTTGATGAGGTCCGGGACGGGGATACCCGCGACGGTCGAATATTCGATGACCGGAACCATCGTGTCGCCGTGGCCGCCGAGCACGAAGGCGGTCACATCCTCGACCGACACCTTGAATTCTTCGGCCAGGAAATGCCGGAAGCGCGCCGAGTCGAGAACGCCAGCCATGCCGACAACCTTCTGGTGCGGCAGCCCGGAGAATTCGCGCAGCGCCCACACCATCGCGTCGAGCGGATTGGTGATGCAGATCACGAACGCATCGGGCGCATATTGGGCGATGCCTTCGCCGACCGCCTTCATCACCTTCAGGTTGATGCCGAGCAGGTCGTCGCGGCTCATGCCGGGTTTGCGCGGCACCCCGGCGGTGACGATGCACACGTCCGCGCCTGCAATGTCTTCGTAGCTGTTCGCGCCCTTCAATTCGACGTCGAAGCCCTCGACCGGACCCGATTGCGCGAGGTCGAGCGCCTTGCCCTGCGGAATGCCCTCGGCGATGTCGAACAGGACGATGTCGCCCATTTCACGAATGGCGGCGAGATGGGCGAGCGTGCCGCCGATCATGCCGGAACCGATAAGGGCAATCTTCTTGCGGGCCATCATGTCTCCTCAACTGCGCAAGTCGTGCGCACACAAGAGCGGCATTGCCGGGCGCGGCCACCGCGTTCGGGCCGCGACTTAAGCGTTTTGGCCTTCGGAGACAACCATAGAAGGGTAGGGGTTAAACTTTATCTTTGCAACTAATTCGCAAGTGCGTTTAATCTTGTCTCAGACCGCGCCATGCCCCTTTGCCAGATATTCTTCGGACCGCATTTCGTTTAACCGGCTGACGGTGCGCTGGAATTCGAACCGCCCGTCGCCTTCCTCGTACAGCGTCTCGGGCGGCGCGTCGGCGGCGGCGAGCAATTTGACCTTGTTCTCGTAAAGCGCGTCGATCAGCGTCACGAATCGCGCGGCTTCATTGCGGTTTTCCGGGCCGAGCTTGGGGATGCCCACCAGGATCACGGTATGGAACCGTCGCGCGATGGCGAGGTAGTCGGGCGCGCCGCGCGCTTCGCCGCACAGCTTTCTGAAACTGAACACAGCCACGCCTTTCAGCGCCTTGGGCACGGTCAGCGTCCGTGCCTTGCCGACCTCCAGTTCCAGTGACGGGACGTGCGCGCGATCCTCGGGGGGATAGTCGGTCAGGCGGAAGAAAGCGGCGGAAAGCGCCGCGGTCGCCTCCGGCCCGTTGGGGACGAGCCAAGTGTCCATCCGCCCCAGCCGGTCGAGCCGGTAATCGACCGGGCCGTTCAACGCGAGCACGTCCATCCGCTCACCCAGAAGGTCGATGAACGGCAGGAAGAGTTCGCGGTTGAGGCCGTTTTTGTAGAGATCGGCAGGCGGGCGGTTAGAGGTCGCGACGATCGTCACCCCGCGGTCGAATAATTCCGCGAACAGCCGCGACAGGATCGCCGCGTCCGCCATGTTGTTGACGACCAGTTCGTCGAAGGCGAGCAGTCGCGCATCCTCGACCATCGCCCCGGCGACCGGCGGGATCGGGTTGCCGACCTGCTTTTCGCGCTCGGCGGCGATGCGCTGATGGACCTCCAGCATGAAGGCGTGGAAATGGACGCGGCGTTTGCGGCGCACCTGAACCTGGTCGTAGAACAGGTTCATCAGCATCGATTTGCCGCGCCCGACATCGCCCCACAGATAGATTCCGCGCGGCGGTTCGGGTGCCTTGCCGAGCATCCGCCACAGCACGGAGCCGCGTTTGGAGGTGGCCTCCAGTTCGGCGGCGAGTTGATCGAGGCGAGCGGCAGCGGCCTGTTGCTCGGGATCGGGGCGCAGTTCGCCCGCAGCGACGAGTGCAGCGTAGGCGGCGGCGACTTTAGACATCGCCTTATCCCTCAACCGTTCGCATTGAGCCTGTCGAAATGCTGTTCTTTCTTCGGGCCAAGAAGGACAGTGCTTCGACAAGCTCAGCACGAACGGGATCGAGAGTCATGCTTTGGAAGGCTTGCGGACGGTTGCGGTGAAGCTGGCGATCACCGCATCGTCCTGCTTCACCAGTCCGCGCATGAACAGGAACCGCCCGGTTTCGCGGAGCAGCTCGACATGCGCCTCGATCGCCTCGTCGAACCGCGCGCCGGCGATGAACTGGGTGGACAGGTCGAGCGTCTGCGCGCCGCCCGCGACCAGCACGCCCAATCCACGTGCCGCCCCGAACAGCGCGACGTCGATGAATCCCAGGATTGCGCCGCCGTGGACGTTGTCGGAGAGGTTCGAATGGATCCGCTGCGGCACCATCCGCACGCGCGCGATGCCGCCTTCCACCTTGACATGGAGCGGCCCTAGAAACTCGTTGAACCGGGTTTCGTCCGCCAATTTCCAGCGGTTCCAGCCGGGAAGGTCGGGATCCTCGGCGAAATGGAAGCGCTTAGGCGTGCTGTCGTCGCTCAACCGCCGGTCGCTCAACCTTGGCGCTCGACCATCATCTTCTTGGTTTCGGCGATCGCCTTGGCGGGGTTCAGACCCTTGGGGCACGCGTTCGCGCAGTTCATGATCGTGTGGCAGCGATACAGGCGGAACGGGTCTTCCAGTTCGTCCAGCCGCTCGCCGGTATGCTCGTCGCGGCTGTCGGCGAGCCAGCGATACGCCTGGAGCAGGATCGCGGGGCCAAGGAACTTGTCGCTGTTCCACCAATAGCTGGGGCACGAGGTCGAGCAGCACGCGCACAGGATGCATTCGTAGAGGCCGTCGAGCTTTGCGCGATCCTCGGGCGATTGCAGCCGTTCCTTGCCCGACGGTGTCGGCGTCTCGGTCTTCAGCCAGGGTTGGATCGAGGAATATTGCGCGTAGAAATGGGTGAAGTCTGGGACCAGATCCTTGACAACTGCCATGTGCGGCAGCGGGGTTACCTGAACCTCGCCCTTGATATCCTCAATCGCGGTGGTGCAGGCGAGACCGTTCTTGCCGCCCATGTTCATCGAGCACGACCCGCAAATCCCTTCGCGGCACGACCGGCGGAAGGTGAGCGAGGGGTCGATGTCCGATTTGATCTTGATAAGCGCGTCGAGCACCATCGGCCCGCAATCGTCGAGATCGACCTCGAAATTGTCGTAGCGCGGGTTTTCGCCGGTATCGGGATCGTAGCGATAGATTTTGAACTTCTTCACCCGCTTGGCGCCAGCGGGGGCGGCGTGTGCCTTGCCCTTCTTGATAACGCTGTTCTTCGGCAGGGTGAATTCGGCCATTTCTTGGGTTCCGTCCTTCGTCGCAAAGCCGATTTGGCGCGATTCCGGCGCCAGTCAAGCCTTGCGACGGTCAGTCGCATGGTAAAGCCGGCGCCGCAAGACTCTGCTGATCCTCAGATCACGTCCAGCACCAGCCCCAGGTCACGCGCTTCCTCGGCTTCGATATACCAGTTCTCCGGCGCGCGGCGGCGCACTTCGTCGAGATCGATGCGGGTGCCCTCGACCAGCTTGGCGAACCCTTCGTCCTGGATCCGGATCGACTGCTCGATTTCGTGGATCGTCGCCTTCAATGTCGCGGTCAGCATCTTCAAGGGACCGGACAGATTGATCGTCTTCGACATCTGGCGTTCGTGAATCATGATCCGCGTGCCGCGCGTCAAAAAGCGCTTATCGGCCGGAAAATTCGCCATGAAGGTCGCGGCGGCCGAATAGATCACCGCTTTCCCCAGAAACAGGATCTCGCGCCCGTCATATTCGGCGAGCAGCCGCACCTCGTCCCCCATCAGTCGCGCGACTTCTGGGTCGCCGCCGAGCGACGAGAGGGTGAGCACCAGCGTCCCTTCGTCGGGCGCGTTGCAGATCTGATCCCGAAAACTCTGGTACATCGCGTAATCGACCGGCCCCGACAGCACGACATGCGGATTGGCGAGCAGGGGATAGGCACGTGGATCGGTGGCGTCGCTGTCGTTCGGGTCGAGGTTGTGGCGCATCGGTTTGGACGGCCCGCCCATCGACGACCCGCGCGTCGGATCGGGGACGGGGCGGTTGGGCGGCGCAATCGGCAGGCTGTCGGACATATCGCGGCTAACCCTTGTCAAGCGGAGAGAGTTCCCGCGCAGGATGGCGATTTCGCGCGCCCGCGAACAGGCCCGATCTTTCTTTTCGGCGGCATGGACCCGGCACCCGTTGGCTTCGTTCGGGGGCGATGAGACTCAGCATCCATACGCGGCTCGACTATCGGTTCCATCAGCCGACCGACATCCTGCTTCAGGTCGAAGCCGCGATGATTCCCGAACAGCGGGTCGAATCGGCGCATATCGAACTTTCCGAAAACCAGGCTTTCGCGCGCGTCGCGGGACACGACCGGATCGGCGACCGCATCTGGCTGCGCGTCGCCGATCGGTTGACGGTGGATTACCGCGCGACGGTGGAGGTGTGCCGCGACCTCGCCAATCTGACCGATCTCGCGCGGATCGATCCGCATCTGCTGCCCGGAGAAACGATCGAATATCTGATGCCGTCGCGCTATTGCCCCAGTGATTTTTTCGAAAGCTTCGTCGAGGCCGAGTTTGCCGGCTTGGAGGGCGGGCACAGGGTCGAGGCGATCCGGCAGTTCGTGGCCGACAAGATTGCCTATGTTTCCGGCTCCAGCACGGGCTCCACCACCGCGCTCGAAACCTTCGTCCAGCGCAAGGGCGTGTGCCGCGATTTCGCGCATGTCGTGGTGACGCTGGTGCGCGCCTGCGGCATTCCGGCGCGGGTGGCGAGCGTCTATGCCCCCGATGTTCAGCCGCAGGATTTCCATGCGGTGGCGGAGGTGTTTCTGGGCGGGCAATGGACGCTGGTCGATGCGACCGGCATGGCCAGCCCCGACACCATCGCCAAGATTGGCGTGGGGCGCGACGCGGCGGATGTGGCGTTCATGACCGCGTATGGTGCGTCCGAGTTCGTCAATCAGCAGGTGTCGGTCGAGAGGGTTTAGCGCGCCCGGCCATATTGTGGGTTCGTACCCCCGCGAAGGCGGGGGTCCAGAGCCGCGTGGACGGCAATGATGGCCCTGGGCTCCCGCCTGCGCGGGAGCACGGCATTGCCTGAATTGGAACGGTTGAATCAACGCAACAGGGTTTCGATCCGCAACCGAGTTCCTATCTTCAGGCGATGACTGCCTATTCCCTGCTCGACCTCGTCCCGGTCCTCGAAGGATCGGACGTTCCCGACGCAATGGCGCGCGCCGCCGACCTTGCTGCCCATGCCGAGGCGCTGGGCTATACCCGTTACTGGATGGCCGAGCATCACGGGATGGAGGGGATAGCGAGCGCCGCGACTGCGGTCGTGATCGGCCATGTCGCGGGCAAGACATCGACGATCCGCGTCGGCGCGGATGGGATCATGCTGCCCAACCACGCGCCGCTGACGATCGCTGAACAGTTCGGGACGCTCGACGCGCTCTATCCGGGGCGTATCGACCTGGGGCTGGGCCGGGCGCCGGGATCGGACCAGCGGGTGGCGCAGGCGATGCGCCGCAATCTCGACACCGATCCCAATGCCTTTCCGCGCGACGTGATGGAATTGCAGAGCTATTTCGCCGATGACGGCCGGACCGGCATTCGCGCAACACCGGGAGCCGGGGCCAGCGTCCCGCTCTATATTCTGGGTTCGAGCACCTTCGGCGCGCAGTTGGCGGCCGCGCTGGGCCTGCCCTATGCCTTTGCCTCGCATTTCGCGCCGCAGCTGCTCGACGATGCGCTCGCCATATACCGCCGCGAGTTCCGCCCGAGCGCCGCGCTCGACAAACCCTATGCGATGGCCGGGTTCAACGTTTTCGCGGCCGACACCGACGCGGAAGGCGAATTGCTCGCCACATCAATGCAGCAAAGCTTCGTCGCCTTGCGCACCGGCCAGCCCGGCAAGTTGAAGCCACCGGTGCCGGGCTATCTCGACACGCTGCCGCCCCAGGCGCGTACGATGCTCGATGCTGTGCTGTCCTGCTCCGCAATCGGCGGGCCGGACAGGGTGCGCGACGCGCTGTCGCGCTTCATTGATCGAACCCAGGTCGATGAGGTCATTCTTGTTAGTTCGATCTACGACCATGACGCCCGCAAGCGCAGTCTGAAGATCGCATCGGAGGCGATGGGTGCGCTTGAAAAGACCATCCAGATGACCTATTAAGCGGTCATGATCGAACCCATTCTTGCTGCGTCGGGCGTGAGCATCAGTGATCTGAAGAAGAATCCTTCTGCCGTGATCAAGGCTGCGGGTGGGTTTCCGGTCGCGGTGCTCAACCGCAACACGCCAGCCGCTTACCTGGTCCCTGCCAAGGCTTGGGAGGAATTGATGGACCGGCTGGAGGATATCGAACTCGCCGAAATCGTGCGCCAGCGTGCGGATGAAGCACCAGTGAAGGTTCGCTTTGAGGACTTATGAACTCGAATTTCTTCCCAGCGCCCAGCGTGAGTGGGAGAAACTCGGTGCGACCGTTCGCACTCAATTTCGCAAGAAACTGACCGGGCTATTGCAGGCGCCCCGCGTGCCATCCGCCAAGCTGACCGGAATGCCCGATTGCTACAAGATCAAGCTGCGCTCGGCGGGTTATCGGCTGGTGTACCGGGTCGACGACGATCGCATCGTCGTGATCGTGGTAGCGGTGGGCAAACGCGACCGGAATGCGGTTTACAACATTGCTGCAGGTCGGACGTAATAGTGGGTTTAGCGCACCAGGACGCCGGTCAGCAAAGCAATGGCAATGAGCTGAGACGCGAGCAACACGCGTAGCATTTTCGCACTCTTCTGCTGTTCGATCGCAAACCTTGCTTCGAGAAGCGCAAAGGAGGCGACAAACTCATCCTTTGTCGGTAGTTCCTGGATGTCGGTTCGCAGCCTTTCAAATTCATCGTCGGCGGAAGTCCCGGCTTCAAGCAAAGCAGGCTGGGCCGGGTCGCCAAACAGCTTTCCATATGCCTTCGTCGCCAAATCGCCCGCGATATCCTGAACCCGCTTGTTGGTTGCGGCGGTCGAAATCAGGCCAATGATCGCAGGAGAAAGCGCCACTACTAATAAACCCGCTTCTTTGGCTTGATGTAATCCACATCGTCGGTGAGCGTGTATTCGTGGACCGGGCGATAGTCGATTTTCGTCGTGCCGCCCTTGCCGCCCCAGCCGTCGAAGGTCGCGATGGTGTGCTTCATCCATTCGTCGTCGTGACGATCGGGGAAGTCCTCGTGCATGTGCGCGCCGCGCGATTCCTTGCGATTGGCGGCGGAGCGGATCGTTACCAGCGCCTGGCCCATCAGATTGTCGAGTTCGAGCGTTTCGACCAGATCGGTGTTCCAGATCAGCGACTTGTCGGTGACGTGGACGTCCTGCAACCCCGCATAGGTCGCGTCCATCTGCTTGATGCCTTCCTGCATCAGCTCGTCGGTGCGGAACACGGCGGCGTGCTTCTGCATCGTCTTTTGCATCCGGTCACGAAGCTGCGCGGTCGGCGTGCCGCCCGAGGCATTGCGGAAATGATCGAGGCGACCAATCGCCAGTTCTTCCGATCCCTTGGGCAGCGGGTTGTGGGCCGTGCCGGGCTTCAGCGTTTCCTTGATGCGCAGACCCGTCGCGCGACCGAACACGACGAGGTCGATCAGGCTGTTCGAACCCAGGCGGTTGGCGCCGTGAACGCTCACGCACGCTGCTTCGCCGACCGCGTAGAGGCCGGGGACGACGGTGTCGGGGTTGCCGTCCTTCAGATGGACGACTTCGCCATGATAATTGGTCGGGATGCCGCCCATATTATAATGGACGGTGGGAACGACGGGGAGCGGCTGGCGCGTCAGGTCGACGCCCGCGAACACCTTGCCGGTCTCGGTAATGCCCGGAAGCCGCTCTGCCAGCACCTTGGGATCGATGTGATCGAGGTGGAGGTAGATATGGTCGGATTCCTTGCCCACGCCGCGGCCTTCGCGGATCTCCATCGCCATCGAGCGTGACACCACGTCGCGGCTGGCGAGATCCTTGGCGGAAGGGGCATAGCGTTCCATGAACCGCTCGCCTTCGGAATTGGTGAGGTAGCCGCCTTCGCCGCGTGCGCCCTCGGTGATGAGCACGCCCGCGCCATAGATGCCGGTCGGGTGGAACTGGACGAATTCCATGTCCTGCAAGGGCAGGCCGGCGCGCAGCACCATCGCGTTGCCGTCGCCGGTGCAGGTGTGAGCGGAGGTCGCCGACTGATAGACGCGCCCATAACCGCCGGTCGCCAGCACCACGCTGTGCGAGCGGAAGCGGTGGATCGATCCGTCCTCCATACACAGCGCGATGACGCCGCGACACTGGCCATTCTCCATGATCAGGTCGAGCGCGAAATATTCGATGAAGAAATCGGCGTCGTATTTCAGGCTCTGTTGATAGAGCGCGTGGAGCATCGCATGGCCGGTGCGGTCGGCGGCGGCGCAGGTGCGCTGCGCGGGCGGACCTTCGCCCATATTCTGCATCATCCCGCCGAACGGGCGCTGATAGATCTTGCCTTCCTTGGTACGGCTGAACGGCACGCCGGCGTGCTCCAGCTCGTACACCGCCTGCGGCGCTTCGCGGCACAGATATTCGATTGCGTCCTGATCGCCCAGCCAGTCCGAACCCTTGACGGTATCGTACATGTGCCAGGTCCAATGGTCCGGCCCCATATTGCCGAGCGACGCGGCGATGCCGCCCTGCGCGGCCACGGTATGGCTGCGGGTCGGGAACACCTTGGTGATGCACGCGGTCTTCAGCCCGGCCTCGGCGATGCCCATGGTGGCGCGCAGGCCCGATCCGCCCGCGCCGACGACGACGGCGTCATAGGTATGGTCGATGATCTTGTAGGCGTCGCTCATGCGGCGGCTCCGGTAAAGGCGATGCGCAGGACCGAAAAGATGCCGGTCGCAGCGGCGATGAAGACAAAGGCGTTGAGGAGCAGCATCAGCACGATGCGGGTTTCGCCATGCTGGTAATCCTCGATCACCACCTGAAGCCCCAGGCGGATGTGATAGAAGAGATTGGCGATCAGCAGGACGAGCGGGATCGCGACCCAAGCCGACGACATCCATGCTGCCATCGTCGCGTAGTCATATGCCGGAAGCATCACCAAAGAGGCGATGAACCAGGGCAGCAGGATCAGGTTTGCAGCGGCCGTCAGCCGCTGAGTCCACCAGTGATGCGCGCCATGCTTTGCCGAGCCGAGCCCGCGGACGCGGCCGAGTTCCGTCGATGCCATGTCAGTTCTTCCCGACCAAAAGATAGGCCCACAGCGCGGCGGTGGCAGCGACCGAAAAGACCATCGTCAGCACCGCGCCGGTGCGGTTCGCCTTCAGTTCATACCCCGCGCCCGCGTCGAGCACGAAATGGCGCACGCCTGACGCCAGATGCTGGAAGAAGGAAAGCGTCAGCCCGATCAGCAGGACGTAGCCGAGAATGTTGAGCCCGCCGCCCTCGACCGTGAAACACCCGACGAACGACGCATAGGCCGCCGGACCGCTCGCCAGCGCCGCCAGCCACCAGATCATCAGCACGGTGCCGACCGTCGCCATCCCGCTGCCGGTGATCCGGTGCAGGATCGAGACCGTCATGGCCGGCCCCCATTTGTAGATGCCGAGATGCGGCGATAGCGGGCGGGCGTGTTTGGGTGCGGTCGATGCCAAGGCGGGTTCCTTCCGCCCGCGCTAATGGAACGCGCGCGCGCCCGATGCAAGACCATGAACCCTGCTGCACGTCATTCCTGCCCTGAGCGCCTGAGTTTAAGGGCAGTCGGAGCGCCGAAAGGACGGTCGGGGACAGGCGTTGGCTAACGACCCCTTAACCCATGTCGCGATAGACCGGCTCACAGGTCGGCGCGCAGCGTTGCGCGCGGAGGGATATTTTGGGGGCGCAACCAGCGTGAGCAACATGAAGGCGGCAAAGGATCTTCCCGAAATCGGCCGAATCGCGCGCGATGTCGATCTGGCCAACCGGTTGAAGATTTTCGATTTCGACGGGCGGCTGATCGCCGATTCGCGTGCGGTCTGGATGCTGCTCGAACCCGAGGCGCGGGTGATTTCCGCGGCCTATTGGCAGCAATGGCTGCGCTGTTTCGCTAATGATCGCAGCGATGCCAAGGACTGGGCGCCGCATGAAACCGAAAAGATGATCGATCTGGGCATCGATTTTCTGCGCTTGCGCTTCACCGACACGTCCGGACGGGGATGGGTCGAATCGATCGAGCGTTCGGTCGCCGCCGCCTATGCCGACGACGTGCCGCCAATGGCATTGCTGTCGATGATCAACGCATCGGATCGCGCCGCGCTCGACGTGCTGATGCGCGCGGTGGACCGCGACGATCCCACGCTGGCGGCAAAGATCGATACCCTCATGCGATTGTCGGCGCTGGAAAGCGATATCACCGTCGCGATCTACAACAGCTATCGCGCGCACAGCGCGCGGGTCGAGCGCGACCGGCTGGCGGGCGATTTCCGCGAGAATATCGGCGCCAGCGTCGAACATGCGTCGCAGGAAGGCGAGACGCTGCGGGTTCAGGCCAGCCAGACCTCCAATTCCGCGCGCGGGATGCTGGGCAAGGCGAGCGAAGTTGCCGCCGCCGCCGAACAGTCGGCGGTCGCGATGCGCGAAGCCGCGCAGACCGCCGCCGGTCTGATTCGCGCGATCGAGGATGCGCGCAGCGAAGTCGAGGCTGCGGCAGAGATCGCCACCCGCGCATCAGGGCAGGCGGGCGAAGCGGTCGGCATGTCGGAAATGCTGAGCGATCATGCCAAGTCGATCGAATCGATCCTGGGTCTGATCCGCGACATTGCCGGGCAGACCAATCTGCTGGCGCTAAACGCGACGATCGAGGCGGCGCGCGCCGGCGACGCCGGTCGCGGCTTCGCGGTGGTCGCGCAGGAAGTCAAAAGCCTCGCCAACCAGACTGCGCGCGCCACTGACGACATTGCCGCCAAGATCGCCGCGATCCAGTCGGCGACGCGCGCGACCGTCGATACCAATGCGTCGATCCGCGACACTGTGGCCGAGGTTCAGGAATCGGCCAACCGGATCCGCCACGCGATGGAGGTTCAGGCGCAGACCGTGACCGCAATCACCGCCAGCGTGGATGAAACCGCTCTCGCCGCCGATTCGATGTCGGCGACGATCGCGGCGATCCGCGAGGACACCGAAAGCGTCGCGGCCGAAATGGACCGCGTGGGATCGGGCTTTGCCGCGCTCGACGGCGAACTGGTGGCGCTGAAGGCAAGTGCAGGGGATTTCGCGGCCAAGGTCGCTGCCTGAACGACAAGCGATAGGAGGGGGCCATGGCACAGAAGCGCACCGCAGCGCTCGGCCAGTGGGGCAGCGACGACCGTTCGATGGCCGAACGGCTTCGCGATTATGACTGGGACGGCACGATCGCGGCGAATTGCGTCGAAATCGTCGAGCTGATCGACGGTCGCTGCGAAATCATCGCGCGGCGGTTCTGGGATCATTATCTGACGCTGCCTGCGGTCGCCAAGCAACGCGAATGGTTTGCCGGCGAGCGGCTGGAAGCGCAGATTGCCAAAAGCACCGATTATATCCGCATCAAATACCGCGATCCGGGCGGTGACGGCTGGATGGACATGGCCGTCCAGCACGCCCACGACAGTTATCGCGCCTCGGTCCCGCTCCGGGTGCTGCTCTCGTCGCTCGCCTATGCCCATAGCGAAACGCTCAAGATGATCGGAGAGCGGCTTGGTGACGATTGCCTTCGCACCCGGCGGCTGGGCGATACCGTTCAGCGACTGGCATTGATCGAGGCGGACGTCATGGCGGCGGCAATGGGCGCGCGCGATGCGGCCAAGGCCTTCGCTTCGCGACAGGACAACGCCGCCCGTTTCCGCGAAGAAATTGCCGCGACCATCGACGGCACGTCGCAACTGGGCAATTCGATCCGGGCGCAGGCCGGACGCACGTCCCGGGCCGCACGCGGAATGCTGGACAAGGCGAGCGAAGTCGCCGCCGCGGCCGAGCAGTCGGCGGTCGCGATGCGCGAAGCCGCGCAGACCGCCGCCGGGCTGATCCGCGCGATCGAGGATGCCCGCAAGGAAGTCGAGACCGCCGCCGAAATCGCCACCCGCGCATCGGGGCAGGCGGGTGAAGCGGTCGGCATGTCGGAGACGCTTTCCGATCACGCGAAATCGATCGAATCGATCCTGGGTCTGATCCGCGACATTGCCGGGCAGACGAACCTGCTCGCACTCAACGCGACGATCGAGGCGGCGCGCGCGGGCGATGCGGGACGCGGCTTTGCGGTCGTCGCGCAGGAGGTAAAGAGCCTCGCCAACCAGACTGCCCGTGCGACCGACGACATCGCCGCACAGATCGCTTCGATTCAGGCGGCGACCCGTGCGACCGTCGCCACCAATGCATCGATCCGCGACACGGTGGGCGACGTTCAGACCTCTGCCGAACGCATTCGCCGGACGATGGAAATCCAGGCGCAGACCGTCACCGCGATCACCGCCAGCGTCGATGAGACCGCGCTCGCCGCCGATTCGTCGGCAGCGACGGTCGCGTCGATCTGCGAGGATACGCAAGAAATGGTCGGGCAGCTCGACCTGCTGGAACACGGGTCGACCGAGATCGACGAGCAGCTCGTGCGGTTGAAGGGCGCGGCAGACAGATTTTCGGACAGCGTGGCGGCTTAGGGGGCCACGTCCACCATCCGTCCGTTTCGAGCGAAGTCGAGAAACGTGGATCAAGTGCCGGTCAAGCGTTTCTCGATTTCGCTCGAAACGATCGGCGGCGTCAGGGCGTAAACCATCCTCGACCGCACCCGCCGCCCCGCGCTAAAGGCAGGCGCATGACCAACATCCTCATTACCGGATCGTCGCGCGGGATCGGTGCCGCCATCGCCGCCGCGCTTGACACGCCAGACAATCGCGTTGTCGGACACGGCACCGCCAGCGGGATCGCCTGCGATTTTTCCAGACCCGGCAGCGCGCGCGATTTGTGGGCGCAGGCACTGGAGGCGCTGGACGGTGAAATCGACGTGCTGGTCAACAACGCGGGCGTGTTCGACGCCGCGCCGATCGACCTCGACGACGATGCCTGGCTCGCCGCATGGGAGCGGACGATGCGGATCAACCTGACCGCCAGCGCCGAACTCTGTCGGCTGGCGGTCAAGCACTGGCAGGATCGCGGGGTCGGCGGCCGGATCGTGAACATCGCCAGCCGCGCCGCCTATCGCGGCGACAGCCCGGCGCACTGGCATTATGCCGCGTCGAAGGCAGGCATGGTCGCGATGACCAAGACGATCGCGCGTGGATACGCCAAGGACGGCATCCTCGCCTTTGCGATCTGTCCCGGCTTCACCATGACGGGCATGGCCGGGGATTATCTGGAAAGCCGCGGCGGCGACAAATTGCTGGCGGACATTCCGCTTGGCCGCGTGGCGATGCCAGACGAGATCGCGGCGATGGCGAAATTCTGCGCGCTGGACGCGCCGCCATCGATGACCGGCGCTGTGCTCGACGCCAATGGCGCGAGCTATGTGCGGTGAGCGACAGCTGGAAACTGACGTTGCCGTGCACGCGCGCGGAGGCCGAAGCGCTCGATTTCGATGACGTTCGGCTGGCGGCGATCGAGCCGACGCCGGTGCTGATGACGCGCGAGGAAACCGAGGACGACCCGCACGACTGGCGGCTCGACGCCTATTTCGAGACGAAGCCGGGCAATGCGACGATTGAAGCGGTACGCGCGCTGATCCCGTCTGCACGCGATGCAACGGCTGAGGTCGAGCGGATCGCCGAGCAGGATTGGGTGACGCTGAGCCAGGCGGGGATCGAGCCGGTCCATGCCGGGCGCTTCTATGTCCATACGGACACCAATCGCGGCGAGGTCCCTGCGGGCGCGAAATCGTTTCGCATCGACGCGGGTCGCGCCTTCGGCACGGGCACGCACGAGACGACGGCGGGGTGCCTCCGGACGCTCGACGCCATGCGTCGGCGGGGCGAGCGGTTCGGCGACGTGCTGGATGTCGGAACCGGCACCGGGCTGCTTGCCTTCGCTGCGCTGCATCTGTGGCCGCAGGCGCGCGCGGTGGCGAGCGACATCGATCCCGTCGCGGTCGACGTGTCGCGTGAAAACGCCGCGATCAACGGCGTGAAGCTGGGGCGCGGACCCGGACGGCTGACGCTGGTGGCGGCGTCGGGGGTCGATCATCCGGCGATCGCGTCGGGCGCGCCCTACGATCTGGTGATCGCCAATATCCTGGCCGGTCCGCTGATCGAACTCGCGCCCGGCATCGGCGCGGCGGTGGTCGAAGGCGGGTCGCTGGTGGTCGCAGGATTGCTCGATAGCCAGGCGAGAGATGTGGCGCGAGCCTACCGCGCGCAGGGGTTCCGGCTGGCGGGGCGCGTCAATAACGGCCACTGGCCGTCCTTACGCTTCGTCAAGCGGTCGCGTTACGCGCCCGATCGCGTGCGGCGACGCGGCGGCAAGGGCGAGGCACCGGGCTTCGGGAGTTGGTAGCCCGCCGTACTCCTGCGCAGGCGGGAGTCCAGGGCCACGACCAATGCGCTTTGCAACTCCGGGCTCCCGCCTGCGCGGGAGCACGGAGAGTCAGGGCTTCCACCCCTTGGCGCGCGCATAATCCTGGGTGCCGTGGGTGATAAGCACATCCCCCTCGACGATTTCTGCGACCGGAATATCGGGTTGACCCAGTATCTCGCCATATAGCGGCGCGAAGTCGGTCTCCACCGTCACGCGCAGCAATTCGTCGAAGCTGGGGATGACGAAATAATTCTGCTGGAAATCGTCGATCCGGTAATCGGTGCGCATCACGCGTTTCAGGTCGAAGGCAATGCGATTGGGGCTGGGGTCTTCGAGCGAGAACACGCTTTCCGCCGAACTCGACACGATCCCCGAGCCATAGATCCGCAGGCCTTCGGGCTCTGCAATCAGCCCGAATTCGACCGTGTACCAGTAAAGCCGCGCGAGTTGCTTGAGCGCGCCGAATTCCATCGCGCGCAGACCGCCGCGGCCATAAGCCTCTAGATAGTCGGCGAAGCGCGGATCGGCGAGCATGGGGACGTGACCGAACACGTCGTGGAACACGTCGGGTTCCTGCAAATAATCGAGCTGGTCGCGGCGGCGGATGAAATTGCCCGCGACGAAGCGGCGATTCGCCATATGGTCGAAGAACACGTCGTCCGGGACCAGGCCCGGCACCGCCACGACCTGCCAGCCGGTCAGCTTCATCAGCCGCTGCGACAATTCCTCGAAATCGGGTATTCCGGGTTTGGAAAGCTTGAGCACGTCGAGCCCGCGCAAAAACGCTTCCGACGCGCGACCGGGCAGCAATTTCGCCTGACGTTCGAACAGCAGGTCCCACACCGCATGTTCGTCGGCGGTGTAGTTTTCCCAGCCCTGCGGGATCGTCCAGTCTGCGTTCGCGCCCTCTGGCGGGCGGTCCAATACGTGCGTTTCACTTGCCATGCGATTGACCTAGCATGAACATCGCATGACGAGAAATGAGCGCGCCCGATTGCAGAAATCGACTGCCCCGAAATGGCGCACGTTACTTAGTCGTGCGATCGGCATCTTCGGCGCGATATGGGTGGCCTATATGATCGCGGGCCTGATCGGTGGCGCGATCCCCGCCAATCGTGACTGGGTGGAGCCCGAACGGGGCATCGCCGTCTGGGTCGAGGATAACGGCATCCACACCGGTATCGTCCTGCCACTGGTCGGGCCGGAGGATGTGGCCGGGGCGGACTGGCACGACCTGATTTCTCCCTATGACGCGCGCGATCCGGCCTATGGTCGCCACAGCCATGTCGCATTTGGTTGGGGGGACCGCGGTTTTTACGTCAACACGCCGCGCTGGCAGGACTTGCGGCCGATGACGGTGGTCAATGCCGCGATCGGCAGCGACGATACGGTGATATATGCCGAGCGCATCGCCGAGCCGCGTCCGGCGCATCACGTCCGCCGCGTGCTGTTGCGGCCAGAGGAATATGCGCGGCTCGTCGCCTTTATCCGTTCAAGTTTCGATGTGGGACCATCTGGACGTGCAGCCGCGTTACCCGGTTATGCAAATCACGACAGTTTCTATACAGCCAAGGGCCGCTACACCGCGTTCAACACCTGCAACGCATGGACCGGCCGCGCGTTACGCACAGCCGGAGTCCGGTTGGGAGCGTGGACACCCTTTTCGGTTACGGTGATGACATGGCTATGACAGCATTTGTTCCCATTCCGCGCGATACCGCGCCGCCACGCGTCCGCA
This sequence comes from Pseudomonadota bacterium, assembly GCA_023418595.1. Taxonomy (GTDB): domain Bacteria; phylum Pseudomonadota; class Alphaproteobacteria; order Sphingomonadales; family Sphingomonadaceae; genus Sphingomonas. The sequence continues at coordinate 161,031 of JAEZZI010000018.1, read as the reverse complement.
TGTGGGGCGAGTGGCCGCGCGCCGCCTGGAGCGTGGGACGGCTGGCGCTGTCGGTCCGCAAGCTAGCCGATGCGCCGCGCGGCGACGGGCGGGGCATTCTGGTGCTGCCCGGCATGTTCAACGGCGACCTGTCGAACGTCGCGCTCAGGCGCTATCTCGACACGCTGGGCTATCGTTCCTATCGCTGGGAACTGGGCCGCAATTGCGGCACCCGCGCGATCGGGATGGATGGCGAGCGGCTGGTCGAACGGGTCGAACAGGTCGCGGCGGAAACCGGCGGACCGATCACGCTGATCGGCATCAGCCTGGGCGGCATCATGGCGCGGCTGATGGCGCACCGGCGGCCCGATCTCGTGCGCTCGGTGGTGACGATCGTCTCGCCCTATGCCGGGCCCGCGACCGCGACGAATGTCTGGCGCAGCTTCGAATGGTATACCGGACAGAAGATCAGCGATCCCGCGGTCGTCGCGATGGCCGAGGAAGTGGCGCGTCCGCTGCCATGCCCGGCGACCGCGATCTGGTCGCCGACCGACGGCCTGGTCAACGGCTGGAACTGTCATTGCGAGGACGAGGCCGGTTGCCGCGCGATCCCGATCGACACCAGCCATGTCGGCGCGCAGCTCAATCCCGACGTGCTGCGCATCGTGGCGGAAGCCCTGGCGACCGAGGGTCAGGACTGAGCTTAGAGTTATCCGTTCGCTGTTCGCGCGGAGCCTGTCGATGCGCTGTCCGTATCTTCGTCGGGACAACGCTTCGACAGGCTGAGCACAGATTGTCTTACAGTTGGAAGCGCAGCGTCGCGCGGATGTCGCGACCGGCGAGCGGGGCGAAATCCTTGATCTGGCTGGCGTGGCGGCGTGCCTCGACATCGAAGATGTTGTTGGCGCTGACGATCAGGCGCGTTGCATTGTCGCGGCCGAACGGGCTGAATGCCACCGATGCGTTGACCATCGTATAGCTGTCGGTCGGCAGTTCGACGCCGGTCACGCGGTCCTGTTCGAACACATGTTCGGCCTCGACCCGCGCGTTGAACATATCGGCCTGCGCCTCGATCCCGCCCAGCAGGCGCAGTGGCGGGATACGCGGTGCGGGACCGAAATCGTCGACATCGACGCGGACATAATCGACCAGTCCGTCGATATTGATCGCGGTGTTCCCCATCCGCGCGAGCGTCGCCGAAGCCTCCACCTCGAAACCGCGGACGCGCGCGTCCGACTGCGCGTACTGGAAGATCGGCAGTTCGTCTTCCTCTTCGCCGGTCTGGAACTGATAGATATAGTTGTCGAACCAGTTGTAATAGGCCGACGCAGCGATGCGGAAGCCGGGACGCACGACGCGAAACGTGCCCTCGATGCCCCAGCTGGCTTCCTTCGACAGCGTCGGGTCGCCGATTTCGAACGCCTGGGTCGCGGCATGCGGCCCGCCCGAGAACAGCTCTTCCGCCGACGGCGCCCGCTCGGTACGCGACAGGTTCAGGCCCGCGCGCGCGCCGTCGCCCAGACCGACGCTTGCCCCGACCGAGCCGGAGAATGCGTTGAAGGTCCGGTCGATCGCGGGATTGCCGATATCGTCGTCGGCATTGGCCGACAGGCGGCTATGTTCGTAACGCGCGCCCGCTTCGGCACGGAACGCGCCTAGATCGACCGACTGGAGCGTGAACAGCCCCATCTGTTCGGTGGTCGATTTCGGCATGTATTTTTCTTCGCCGACGATTTCGAAATCGCGGATCATGAACTGGCCGCCGATCGCCCCGCGCCAGCCGTCGCGGTCGGCCTGAACGAGTTCGAGGCGACCTTCATAGCCCTGGTTGAAGAAGCTGGTGCCGACCGATCCGTCGTCCTCCAGCTCGTCGTGACGGTAATCCGCCGCGCCCAGCCGCAGCCGGATGCGATCGAGGAAGCCGCCATTGGTTTCCACCTCGCCGCGAATGTCGAAACGCGTCTGCTTCACCGCCAGACGGACGTCCTCGTGGCTATGGCCTTCGTGGCCATGATCGTCGTCATGGTCGTGATCGTGATCATGGTCGTCGTGCTCGTCTTCGTGACCGTCATGGCCGTGGCCGTGCGGATCGAAGCGGTTGGGGACGCCGTAATTGCTCTCATAGCGGCTCACCGAGAAGCCCAGATGCCCGCGATCGGTGACCAGCGACAGGCCGCCCGCGACTTCCCAGGTTTCGAGCGACGTGTTGTCGATGCGACCTCGCGCATTGGCTTCCTCGGCCAATTCCAGGTCGCCATCCTCTTCGGCGTGGTGCAGCGCGTGTTCGCGAACCGAGCGCGAATTGATGAAGCCGCCGGTGCGCAGATCGTCGGCGCGCGTATAGCTGCCATCGACATGGGCGACGAACATGCTGCCGAGCGGCACGTCGAGCACGCCTGCGAACGACCGTTCCTTCGCCGCGGTGCCGTAAGTGCCCATGACGTCAAGATGGATCGGCTCGTCAGGGATCGTGCGCGGAATGCGATCGTCGAGCACGTTGACGACGCCGCCGATGGCCGACGAACCATAGAGAAGCGCCGAGGGGCCGCGCAGCACTTCGATCCGGTTCGCGGTCAGCGGATTGATGACGACCGCGTGATCGACCGAGCTGGACGAGGCGTCGATCGACCCGATGCCGTCGCTCAGCACGCGGATGCGGTCGCCCTGAAACCCGCGCAGCACCGGGCGCGATGCGCCGGGGCCGAAGCTGGTCGCCGAAACGCCCGGCTGCGAAGCGAGCGTATCGCCGATCGAGGGGCGCATCTGGCGGTCGAGTTCGATGCCCTGCACCACCGACGTCCCGCCCAGCACGTCGAGTTCGTTGCGCTGGAACGGCGCCGCGGTGACGATGATGTCCTCGGGCAGGTCGTGATAGTGATCCGCCTGGTGGCTGGTTTGCGACTGGGGCAGCGGCGCGACATTCTGCGCCAACGAAGGCTGCGCGGCGAGGAAAGTAGTCGCGCCCGACAACAGGAGCGCGCGACGGACAACAAGACGTGACGAAGACGTGAAACGCATGAACCAATCCCTGGAAATGTGTCGGCCTGAGCCGTTCGCGCGACGTTATATAGTTACACGTCGGAGATGCAAGGGCGAGACCGATATTTCGGATGATGGTTCATCGAGAAACCGTTCCCAGACCCTAGTCTTGCCAGCACAGGCTCGCATGACGTTGGAGAGGACGGGAGATCAACGAGATGGGCAACGTCCCCTCCACCCCCCGTACATTTCGAGCGTAGTCGAGAAACGCTGGTTGAGCGCCCGGATCAGGTTTCTCGACTTCCGCCTGCGGCGGAGGTCTATCCTGCGCGCCCGCCCTGCGGGCAGTCGAAGGCTCGAAACCAACGGTTGTCAGGCTGATTCGTCAAAACACCGGATGCGCCCAGCATTCGCTGCCGAGACGGCATGGAGAACAGGTACCAGCAGCCGCCCGGCTACGCCACCGCGACCACCCGGTTCGCCACCAGATCGTCCACCACCGCCGGGTCGGCCAGCGTCGAGGTGTCGCCCAGCGACGACACGTCACCTTCGGCGATCTTGCGCAGGATACGTCGCATGATCTTGCCGCTCCGCGTCTTTGGGAGACCGGGCGCGAATTGCAGCGCGTCGGGGGTGGCGATCGGGCCGATGTCCTTTCTGACCCATTGCCGCAATTCGTCTCGCAGCGCCTCGCTCGGTTCGACCCGCGCCTTGAGCGTGACATAGGCATAGATGCCCTGTCCCTTCACATCGTGCGGCATGCCGACGACCGCGGCCTCGGCGACCTTGGGATGCGCGACCAGTGCGCTTTCGACCTCGGCGGTGCCCATCCGGTGGCCCGACACGTTGATGACGTCATCCACGCGTCCCGTGATCCAGTAATAGCCGTCCGCGTCGCGGCGGCAGCCGTCGCCGGTGAAATATTTGCCCTCATAGGTGGTGAAGTAGGTCTGAAAGAACCGGTCGTGATCGCCCCACACGGTTCGCATCTGGCCCGGCCAGCTCCGCGCGATCACCAGATTGCCGTCCGTCGCGCCGTGCAGCACCCGACCCTCGGCATCGACCAGTTGCGGATCGACGCCGGGCATCGGCAGGGTCGCGCTGCCGGGCTTGAGCGGGGTCGCGCCCGGCATCGGTGCGATCATCGCGCCGCCGGTTTCGGTCTGCCACCAGGTGTCGACGATCGGACAGCGCCCTTCGCCTACCACCTCGTGATACCAGCGCCACGCCTCCGGGTTGATCGGTTCGCCGACCGTGCCGAGCAGTTTCAGCGAGGCGCGGCTGGTCGCCTGCACCGGCGCGTTGCCGTCTTTCATCAGCGCGCGCAGAGCGGTGGGGGCAGTGAATACCGTGTGCACCCGATGCCGGTCGACCACTTGCCAGATACGGCTGGCGTCGGGCCAGTTGGGCAGGCCTTCGTACATCAACGTGGTCCCGCCGTTCGCAAGGGGTCCGTAGAGAATATAGGTATGTCCGGTGACCCAGCCGATGTCCGCCGCGCACCACCACACGTCTCCGGGACGATAGTCGAAACACCATTCATGCGTGCAGGCCGCCCATAACAGGTACCCGCCCGACGTATGCAGCACGCCCTTGGGCTTGCCGGTAGAACCCGAGGTATAAAGGATGAACAGCGGGTCTTCCGCCCCCATCGCTTCCGCCGGGCAGTCGGCGGGCACATCGGAGACCGCGTCGTGATACCAGACGTCGCGGCCCGCGGTCATATCGACCGCGCCGCCGGTCGCCCGCACGACGATGACCTTCTCAAGCGCGGGCGCGCGCTTCGCGGCTTCATCGACATTGGCTTTGAGCGCGATGCGCTTGCCGCCGCGTCGTCCTTCGTCGGCGGTGACCAGCACATGGCTGTCGCAATCGGTGATCCGGCCCGCCAGTGCCTCGGGCGAGAAACCGCCGAATACCACCGAATGGATCGCCCCGATCCGCGCACAGGCCAGCACCGCGAACGCCGCTTCGGGAATCATCGGCATATAGATCGTCACGCGGTCGCCCTTCGCGACGCCCTGGCTCTTGAGCACATTGGCGAAGCGGCAGACCTCGGCGTGCAATTCGCGATAGGTGAAGCGGCGCGGTTCTTCCGAAGGCTCGTCGGGTTCCCAGATGATCGCGATCTGGTCGCCGCGCGTTTTCAAATGCCGGTCGATGCAGTTCGCCGCGACATTGAGCTTGCCGTCGGCGAACCATGAAATGTGGAAATCATCCTCGTCGAACGACCAGTCGCCGGCGATTTCGGGTCGCTTGATCCAGTCGAGCCGCCTGGCCTGTTCGAGCCAGAAGCTGCCCGGATCGGCGAGGCTGCGGCCATGGAGTTGCTCGTATTTCCCTGCATCGATCCGCGCCTTTGCCTGCCATTCGTCCGGGACGGGGTAGGTTGCGGGGTCGCTCATGCCGGGTCACTCCTGATTGTCGAGAAATTGATGGCCAACCAAGGGTGGTGACGCAACAGCTAAGCCACAACCCAACCCCGCTCGTGCTGAGCTTGTCGAAGCACTGTTCTTATTCTTCGTGCCAAGAAGGACAGCATTTCGACAAGCTCAATGCGAACGAGGGAAGGGTATGGCACAGGGACGCGTTTCTCGACGTCGCTCGAAACGAACGGGGTCAAGGTACGAGCGGGAATGACGGAGCGTCGCCAGGGCTTGTCCCGCCGCCTGCCAATCCGCTAGGCAGACCGCACCCAATTTACCGGAGAACGATCGTTGATCACGCTGCTGCAAATCGTCCAGGTGCTGCTCAACGTGCTGTGGTGGATCATCGTGATCCAGGCGGTGCTGTCCTGGCTGATCGCGTTCAACGTCATCAACACCAGCAACGATTTCGTGCGTTCGCTGTGGGAAGGACTGCGCAAGCTGACCGAGCCGCTCTATCGACCGATCCGTAAGATTCTGCCCGATTTCGGGGCGCTCGACCTGTCGCCGCTGGTGGTGTTGCTGCTCGTATTCATCCTGTCGAACATCGTCATCCCCAACATCATGATGTCGCTGGCATCGCCCGGTTACTGATATCGGGCCATCGGCGGTTCGCACCGCGCAACGTATAAGGGGCAGGCATGAGCGCTGACATCATCGACGGCAAGGCATTCGCCGAGGCCCTGCGCGGCCGCATCGCCACCGCCGCCGCCGATTTCTCCGCGCAGAGTGGGCGCAAGGCGGGGCTGGCGGTGGTGCTGGTCGGCGACGATCCGGCATCGTCGGTCTATGTCCGCTCCAAAGGCAAGGCGACGGTCGCGGCGGGGATGGAGAGCATCGAACACCGCCTGCCCGCCGATATCGGCCAGGATGCGCTGATCGGCCTGGTCGAGCAATTGAATGCGGACCCTGCGGTGGACGGCATATTGGTCCAGCTGCCGCTACCGAAGCATCTCGACGAGACGCAGGTGCTGCGCGCGATCGATCCCGACAAGGACGTCGACGGATTCCACCCGGTCAATGCCGGGTGGCTGGCGACGGGTTTGCCGGGCTTCGTGCCGTGCACGCCGCTCGGGTGTCTGATGCTGCTCCAGGACCGGCTGGGCGATCTGTCTGGTCTGGATGCGGTGGTGATCGGGCGGTCGAACATCGTCGGCAAGCCGATGGCGGCGCTGCTGACCGCGGCCAATTGCACCGTCACCCTCGCCCATTCGCGCACGCGCGACCTGGCGAGCCATGTCCACCGCGCCGATATCGTGATCGCTGCGGTCGGGCGCGTGCAGTTCGTGAAGGGTGGATGGATCAAACCGGGCGCGACCGTGATCGATGTCGGCATCAACCGGGTCGATGGGCGGCTGGTCGGCGATGTCGATTTCGACGGCGCGGCATCGGTCGCGGGGGCGATCACGCCGGTGCCGGGCGGGGTCGGGCCGATGACCATCGCCTGCCTGCTGCGTAACACGCTGGTCGCTGCGCATCGGCGTGAAGGTATCGCATTCGACGAGGGGGCGCTGTGATCGAGCTGTATATCTCGGCGTTTCTGACGCTGTTCGTGGTCATCGATCCGCCGGGCTGCGCGCCGATCTATGCCGGGCTGACCAAGGGCGCGAGCGCCGCCCACCGCCGGGCGATGGCGATCCGCGCGGTGATGGTCGCCACCGCGATCCTGGTCGTGTTCGCGCTGTTCGGCCAGCAATTGCTGCGCGCACTGGGGATCAGCCTCGATTCGTTCCGCATCGCGGGCGGCATCATGCTGTTCCTGATCGCGCTGGAAATGGTGTTCGAAAAGCGCACCCAGCGCCGCGAAGAACGCGCGCAAAAGGTGATCGCCGACGACGAGATCGAGGATGTGTCGATCTTCCCCATGGCGATGCCGATGATCGCCGGACCCGGCTCGATCGCCGCCATCATGCTGCTGTGGAGCCAGAACCCGACGGTCGAGGAGCGTCTGGTGGTCGGCGCGGCGGCGGCGACCGTCCTCGCCCTGACGCTCATCGCGCTGATCGCAGCGGGACCGCTGATGCGGCGGATGGGCGCGAAGATCGAGGCGGTGGTCACCCGCCTGCTCGGCGTGCTGCTTGCCGCGCTGTCGGTTCAGTTCGTGGTGGACGGGCTCGCGGGCAGCTTCGGCGCGGCATCATAGTCGATCCGCCATAGCCGGTAGGGCGAGCGGCGCGGTAGCTGCACGGGGACGAGGAACGGAAACGTCTCGCCCTTGGCCATCCGGTCGTAGAAGCCGCCCGGCGCGCGCGCGCGATAGACGGTAGTCTCGGCCATCATCGGACAGGTCAGCAGGTGCGTCGCGCCATATCGCCGTGCGTTCGCCAGGAACGTCTCGGGCGAACCCTTGAACGCATTATGCACCGCCAGGATCGAGTCGCCGTTGCGGTGATACGGCCCCGCAATCGCCGAATGATGGGTGGTCGCGATCAGCCGCGGGCCGAGATCGACATGGGTGAACAAGACGGTCGGCGGCAGCGCGCGGTCGAGCTGGCGCATCGACGACAGCATCGCGCATTGGCGGTTGGCGCGGCTGACCATCTGCATCGTCCTAGACGGCGGATCGACGTTCAACTGGCGGATGATGTAGCTGACGAACAGCCCGGCGACCGTCAGCAGGATCGCAGCGCCAGCGGCAACACGGACCCAGCCTTTGGGGTGGTCGAACACCAGCGCCAGCGCCATCCACGCCAGCGCGGTCGCGCCCGGCAACGCGAGCAGCTGCGCGGCAGGCCCGGCGCGCACCTGCCAGAACAGCATCAGGAATGCGAAGGCACCGAACAGCGCGACCGCGATCCAGCCGACGATGCGGTCATGCGTCGTGGCACGCCACAGCGCGAGCGCCGCGCCGATCATGCCGATGACCGGAATGACTGCCAACGGCACGATCGCGCGCCAGGGATGTTCGTAGATCGGCTTGGCCTCGCGGACATTGTTCAGCCAGCTTTCCATCAACGCGTCCGACACGCCCTCCGGGCGGGACAGGCATTGCGGGAAGAGAAGCGCAAATCCGCCGCCGATGATGCCGCCTGCAAGCCCCAGCAGGCCGAGCCGCACCCAGCGACTGGCGGGGTCGATCCGGGCGGCGACGAACAATGCGCCCCCCGCCGCGACCATCGCCGACAGCCATATGGGCGTCAGCGCGTCGCAGCGCATCGCCCAATTGTCGTTCGATGCGAACGCCGCGAAACCCAGCGTGCAGCCGCCGACCAGGCTGAGTGCATAGACCTGCAACCGCCGCGCCTCGTCGCGGTCGATTACCCAGCGCAAGCCGGTGATCGCGCCAGCCATCACGCAATAGGGCAGCATTTCCAGCCCGATCGACAGGCTGAACGCGCTGGACAGCCCGATGATCGCTCCGCCGCGCGCCTTGCGAGGATCGGCCAGCCCGGCGAGCGTCAGCGACAGACAGGCGAGCTGCCAATTGTGATGATCGATGCGCAGCGGCATGAACATCAGCAGTGTCGCGGTACAGCCGGTGAAGAAGATGAACGCGATCGGCCAGGCCGCGCCCGCCACCAGCTTCCTGACGGTGAAGGCGAGCGCCATCAGCGCGACGACCAGCGGCACCAGCGGCGCGCCCGCGACCGCGATGCGCTCCGCCACCGCGCGCCCGACGAACGGTTCGGTCAGCAGGATCAGCCCCGCGATCGGCAGATCGGGAATGCGCGACCAGTGGATGTTGAACCCTTCGGGCGGGCTGAGGCGATACTGGCGCAAATCGTACCAGCCCTGGCCGCCCAGCCACGCGCGAACCTGGGCGAGGCGCAGATTGTCGTCGGTATCGCCCAGCGCCAGCCACTGAATCGCGCCCCAGCGCTGCCAGACGAACCACGCGGCCAGCACCGCGCACGCCAGCAGCGCATAGCGCACCCAATGCCGGTCGAGCCTGTCTTCGAGCGTCGCGATGCGTCGGGTATCGCCGGTCAAATTCGCTTTCCTCTGCTGTCCCCGCGCATTAGGGCGGCGACCATGTCGAGGGCAAGGCGCGCGTGACGACGATATTCCGCAAGATGGACGGCTGGCGATCCAATCCGGTGCTGGGGCAGCTAGTCCGCTTCGGCGTGGCGGGCGGGATCGCGACGTTGATCTATTCTGCCGTCTATCTGCCGCTCGCCATGCTGGTGTTCGCGCGCGAGCAAGCCGTGCTGGCGGTGCCCATCGCCTTTGCCGCGGCGGTGACCGCAGGCTATTTTCTCCACAGCGGCTGGAGCTTCAAAGGGCATGGGACGCGCCAGAGCGGTCCGGGGCAGAAGGCGAAGTTCGTGCTGGTCCAGGGCGTGGGGCTGGGGCTGCACGCGGCGATCACCTGGATCGTGACCGATCTCCTCGCGCAACCGGCCTGGGTGCCGCTGATCCCCGGCCTGCTCATCGTGCCGCTGGTGACGTTCGTGCTCAACCGCCAATGGGTGTTCAGATAAGATGGCGACACGCTGATGGACCGCATCGTCTATGACCGGATGGCCGCGCATGACAGCCATCACTGGTGGTATCGCGCGCGCCGCGACATCCTCGCCGATTACATCGCGCGCGAGGCGAAACTGCCCGCGAACGCCCGCATCCTGGAAATCGGCTGCGGCACCGGCCATAATTTGCCGATGCTGGCGCGCTTCGGCGATGTGGACGCGATCGAGATCGACGAAGCGGCCCGCGTCATCGCCAGCGAACGGCTGGGCAAGCCGGTCGGCTCGGCACCGCTCCCCGCGCTGACGGGTGTCGAGCGCGGCGCTTACGACATGGTCGCCGTCCTCGATGTGGTCGAACATATCGACGACGATGTGGCGGCGCTGAAGGCGATGGCCGAATGTTTGACGCCCGGCGGCTGCATCCTGATCGCAGTGCCCGCGCATCAATGGATGTGGTCGGCGCACGACGTGGTGAACCATCACAAGCGGCGTTATTCGAAGAAGACGCTGGACGCGGCGATTACGAAAGCGGGGTTGAGGCACAATGGCTTGAGCTGGTTCAATTCGCTGCTGTTTCCCGCCGCAGTCGCCGCGCGGCTGGCCGGCAGACTGACCGGCAAGGACGACAGCGACGATTCGCCGCCGCCAAAGCTGCTCAACAGCCTGTTCGAGACGGTGTTTCGGGTGGAGCGGCATCTGATCGGTCGCGTGCCGCTGACGCCCGGCCTGTCGATCCTGACGCTGGCGCGGAAGTAGCCACGACCGTCACCCCGGACTTGTTCCGGGGTCCACTAAGCCGCTTGCTCTTCCAGAGGTGCTTGCGTTTCCATGTGCCGCCCGGTGGACCCCCGAACAAGTCCGGGGTGACGGGATGGTGCGGTTGGCGTTATGCGTCCTTCGCTACCGTTGGCGCAAGCGTCACGATCTCCTCCATCTCCGCCTTGTACCCCAAAGTCGCCTTGCCCTGCACCGGACCCGCGACATCGGCGACCAGATAGAGCGGCCGTCGTTTCGATTCGACGTAGAGCCGCCCGAGATATTCGCCGATCATCCCCAGCACGAACATCTGCGCCGCGCCCAGGAACACGACGACCAGCATGGTCGATGTCCAGCCCTGGATCGCGCTGCCCGACAGCCAGGCAAATCCGATATAGAGGAACAGCAGCATCGCCACCCCGGTCAGGATCAGCCCCAGATGGCTGGCCCAGCGCAAGGGTGCCGTCGAAAACCCGGTCACCGCGTCGAGCGCGAAGCGGATCATCTTGCCCAGCGGATATTTGGTCTCACCCGCATGGCGTTCGGCGCGGTCATAGACGAACGGCACCTGGCGAAACCCGACCCACGCGACCATCCCGCGAATGAAGCGTGCCTGTTCGGGCAAGCTGAGCAGGGCATCGAGCGCGCGCCTGCTCATCAGCCGGAAATCGCCGGTGTCGATCGGGATCGGCGTTTCGGTCACCCGGTCGAGTACGCGGTAGAAGGCAGCCGCCGTCAGCTTCTTGAAAAACGTCTCGCCCTCGCGCTTGCGGCGGACGGCATAGACGACGTCGGCATCCTGCGCCGCCATCGTCGCGCGCATGTCGGTGAGCAATTCGGGCGGATCCTGCAGGTCGGCGTCGATGATCAGGATCTGGTCGCCCGCGCACAGGTCGAGTCCCGCGGTCAGCGCCAATTGATGCCCGTGATTGCGCGACAGGTTGATCGCGACCAGCCTGGGGTCGGCGGCGGACAGCCGCTGCATCACCGGCCAGCTTCTGTCCTTCGACCCGTCATTGACGAGCACGATTTCGTAATCCTCGCCCACCGCCGCGCGCGCTGCGCCGGACAGCCGCTGGTGCAGCAGTTCGAGGCAGGCTTCCTCGTTATAGCAGGGGACGACGATCGAGAGCGCGGGGCGGTTCATGGGCGCGGCAAATAGCGCAGCGCGGGGCGGTCGCCTAGGGGTGCGAATATGCGTGTCGTTGGTTGCGGTCGAGCGAAAACCGAAATCCGTTCGTTTCGAGCGAAGTCGAGAAACGTGACACGAACGCTTGGAACGCGTTTCTCGACTTCGCTCGAAACGAACGGGATGAGGGAGCTATCGCCTTCCTCTTTACCCCGTCACCGCATCACGCAGCGCGCAGGCGGGCGATGAAGGCGTCGGTGGTGGCGGCCAGTTTCTCCGCCGATTGCGCGAGATCCTGCGCGTCGGTGGCGACGGCATCCGACAACCGCTCGGTCTGCATGGCGACATCGGCGACCGCGCGGCTCTGCTGCGCCATGAAGGTCGCACCCAGCGCCGTATCGGCGGCGGTCGATTCGATGGATGCGGCGGTCTGGCTCTGCTGCTCGACCGAAACGCGCAGCGCCGCGGCGGTTTCCGACAATTCGGCGATCGAGGTCGCCATGTCGCCCAGCGCGCCGTCGGCGATGTCCGCGCCGCCGCGCACGGTGGACGACAGCGTCTGGATTTCGCCCGATGCCTGTGCTGCCTGGCTGGCGAGCAGCTTCACCTCGTGCGCGACGACCGCGAAACCGCGACCGGTTTCACCTGCGCGCGCCGCCTCGATCGTTGCGTTGAGCGCGAGCAGATTGGTACGCGTCGCGATGGCATGGATCGTCTCCGCAAAGCGCGCGATCGAATCGGTGCGCGCGCTGAGTGCCTGGACCGCTTCGTGGCCCGAGCGCGAAGCCGCGCGCGCGTCCGCGCTGAGCGTCGCCTGACGGTCGATGCGTTCGACGATGGAGCCGATCGTTGCGGTGAAATCGTGGAGATTGCCCGCCAGCGCTTCGGCGCCCGCAGAGGACTGGGTCGCGGCGGCGGCAGTGTCGGCGGTGTCGCGGCTTGCCTTGCGCGCCAGTTCACCCAATGCGCCCGAGGAGCGGTCCAGACTTTCGCTCGACCGGCGGATCGCGGCGACGACATCGGCGACCGAGGATTGCAGCGCATCGGCAAGCGTCGTCCATTCGGCGCGGCGTCCGGCTTCGCTTTCGCGTTCGATCGCCTCGCGGCGCGCCTGTTCGTCGTGCGCGCGCGCTTCGGCGGCGCGTGCGGCCTGGGCGGAGGATTCGGCGTCGCGGCGGCGGGCATCGGCCTCTGCCATCAACGATTCCAGCCGGTCCTGCTGTTCGCTCTGTGCGACGGTCAGCGCGCGCAGCCGGGTGACGAGCCAGGCGAGGATGCCGAACTGGAGCACGACCGCCACCGCATGGACCACGGTGCGGCCGAACGAGCCGCCGCCCGAAAACACCCAGTCGGGCGCGACAAAGCCGAGCAACAGGTGATGTACCGCGATCAGCCCGCTTGCCAGCAGGATCGGGCGCCAGTCGCACAACACCGCAAGCCCCGCGAGCGCGACGAAGAAATACATGTGCGCGTCCATCTGCCACATATGGCCGCCGAGCAGATAGACGGCGAGCGCAGGGTGGATCGCGGCGAGCGTGCCCATGATGAGGCGCGCGGGCATGTCGCGGCGTCCCTGCACCGCCATCAGCGTCGGCGCGATATTGGCGATGATCGCGATGGCGAGCACCAGCGCGGTATCGCCGCGCCCGAGCATCCAGCCCATCGCCGCCAGCCACATAGTGACGATCCAGCCGCCCACGGCCAGCGCGCGGACGCCTTGCAGGCGCAGCGCGTCCAAAATGTCGATCCGCGGTGTCATCGAGCTTCCTTTTTGAGCGGGCCGCAAAGGGCTCCATCGGCGGCGATCAGCACCATGTCCGGCCGGGCCAGCGCATCGCGGCGGCCATGAACCACGAACGAACCGGGAAACGCCCCCATGCGAAGCAATTGCCCGCCGCGATCGATCACGCTTTGCGGCAACGCGGCCCGCGCCTCATGCGATAACGGGATCATCAGCATCGCGCCTTCGACCGGCGGGCGCAGCGTCAGCCAGCCGACGCCGCCCGTCGCCAGCAACAGCTGGGCGGTCAGCAGCAACCAGGCCGGGCGAACTGCGTAAATCACGCAAGTCCATTAACCGGCGGTGGTTAACGCCGCGCTAAGGCTGAAGCGGCGCTGCCTGCGGGATGAAACGCGCGGCGATTTCCTTGGCGACGCGGATCGGGCGGCGGGTGGTGGCGTCGAGCGCGCACCAGCTCGATTGCACCTCTGCCAGCACATCCTCGCCGCGCTTGACGATGGTGGTGAAGAAGGCGCGCGCGCCCTCCACCCGTTCGGCGATCACGGTCGCGATCACGTCGTCGTCCAGAAATGCCGGGCGGCGATAGGTGATCTCGTGCTTCAGCGCGACCCACAGGTGCCGGGCCACGTCCTCCTTGGGCGCTATCTTTTCCCAATAGGCGACCACCGCTTCCTGAACCCAGGACAGATAAACCGCATTGTTGACATGGCCCATATGGTCGATGTCGTCCGGCTCGATCGTCAGGCTGTGGTCGTGCGGCATCGCACAAGGATGGTGCTTGCTTACAGTGATGTCAACGAGTCGATGCGTCGCGCTCCGCCGCGCTTACGGCATCGGCGGCTCGCAAGGCCGACAGCAATTTCATCAGATGCGCGACATCGCGCACGTCGATATCGATCAGGTTGGTGTGGAACGTCGTGTCGCGGTTGTCGAGCCTCAGGCCGATGATGTTCGCCTTGTGCTGGCCCATGATCGTCGCGACCGCGCCCAGCGAACCCGGCTCGTTCTTCAGCGTGACCGAAATCCGCGCAATCCCGCCCTGTGCGCCGTCGCCCCAGCTGACGTCGATCCAGTCCGAATCGTCGCTGTCGGCCAGCCGCGCGCAATTGATGTCGTGGACCTCGATCGCCTCGCCCGCGCGGCGCAGCCCGACGATGCGGTCGCCCGGCACCGGGCGGCACGCTTCGCACAGCTGGAACGCCATGCCGGGGGTCAGCCCCTTGATCGAGATTGCCTGGCGCTGGCACGGCGCCTGCGCCTCGATGCCCTCGGTCGATCCGGGCATCACCGCTTCCATCACTTCCGCGTCGGTCAGCGCGCGCTTGGCGATCGCCTCCATCAATGCGGGCGCGTCGGCCAGCTTCAACCGCTTGAGCGCGCCCTTCAGCGCATCCTCGCCGACCGCGACGGGCAGGCGGCTGACGATCTCGTCATAGAGCTTGCGCCCCAGCGCCACCGATTCGTCGCGCTCGCGGTGGCGGACATGGCGGCGGATCGCGGCGCGTGCCTTGCCCGTGACCGCGAAGTTCAGCCAGTTGGGCTGGGGGTGCTGCGCTTTTGACCGCAGGATCTGGACCTGATCGCCATTCTCGATCTCGGTGCGCAGCGGCACGACGCGGCCATTGATCTTGGCCCCCACCGACTGGTCGCCCAGATCGGTGTGCACGGCATAGGCGAAGTCGATGGGGGTCGCGCCCTTGGGCAGCTGGATAAGTTCGCCCGCCGGCGTGAAGGCGAAGATGCGATCCTGGTACATCGCCATGCGGGTGTGTTCGAGCAGCTCGTCGGGATTGTCGGTATTGTCGAGAATCTCGACCAGATCGCGAATCCAGCTGACCTGGGTGTCGGGGCGCACCCCGCCCTGCTTGTACGCCCAGTGCGCGGCGAGGCCATATTCGGCCTGGGCGTGCATCTCTGCGGTGCGGATCTGGATTTCGATCCGCATATTGTCGGCATGGATGACCGAGGTGTGGAGCGAGCGATACCCGTTGCGTTTCGGCGTCGAGATATAATCCTTGAACCGGCCCGGCACCATCGGCCAGCGGCGGTGGATCGCGCCCAATGCCTGATAGCATTGCTCTTCATTCTCGACGATTGCGCGGAACGCCATGATGTCGGTCAGTTGTTCCAGGCTGACATGGCGTTCCGCCATCTTGCGCCAGATCGAATAGGGGTGTTTCTCGCGCCCCGAAATCTCGGCATCGACGCCGTTGCGCGCGAGCAGCAGTTTCAGGCCCGACGAAATCTTGGCGATGCGGTCGCCGCCGTCGGATTTCAGGCTTTCCAACCGCCGCGTGATCGACTCATAGCCTTCGGGCTCTAACTGCTGGAAGGCGAGCGTCTGCATCTCCTTCATGAACTCGTACATGCCGATCCGCTCGGCGAGCGGGGCATAGATGTCCATCGTCTCCTTCGCGATCCGTCGCCGTTTTTCGGGCTTGGGGATGTGATGGAGGGTACGCATGTTGTGCAGCCGGTCGGCGAGCTTCACCAGCAAGACGCGGATGTCGTCGGACATGGCGAGCAGGAACTTGCGCAGGTTTTCCGCCGCGCGCTCGCTTTCGCTCTGCGCCTCGATCTTGCTGAGCTTGGTCACGCCATCGACCAGTCGCGCGACCGACGGCCCGAATTTGGAGAGGATTTCCTCCGGCGTCGCCACCGTATCCTCGATCGTGTCGTGCAGGATCGCGGTCGCGATCGTCTCGTCGTCGAGGTGGAGGTCGGTCAATATGCCGGCGACTTCGATCGGGTGGCTGAAATAGGGGTCGCCCGACGCACGCTTCTGGCTCCCGTGCGCCTGCATCGAGAAGACATAGGCGCGGTTGAGCAACGCCTCATCGGCGTTCGGATCGTAGCCTAAAACCCGATCGACCAGTTCATATTGGCGAAGCACCCGCCCAACATGGGGGCGGGTGCTGCTGCTTTGCAATAATTTTGGTGGGCGGCGGGTCGGATCGCCGCCCGAGACCGCGATTATTTCGCGCGGCTGTTGCACTTCGACAGCGCTTCGGCGTCGAAGGCGTTGCCGCCTGCGGTAAATGCGGTCAGCGCGCCGCCTTGGCGCGCGACGAGTTCGCACATGATCGCGTCGCGCGAACCGGCCTTGGGCGCGGTGCAGGTCGTGCCGTTGCACGTCCAGATGGTCGAACGCGTCACGAATTTCGCGTCGCTGGGTGCGGTAGCGAAGGAAGCGGAGTAATAGGCGCCGGTCTGGGCCGATGCGGGCGCGGTCGCGCCGAGCGCGGCGGCGGCGAGGACGGCGAGGGGGAGGGTGCGAATCATCGTGGAAAACTCCGTGCCGGGGAGGGTTGTCGATGGGTGCAGCGTTTAGTTGACATCAATGTAGGTTGCAACCAGAAACGGGTGCTGCGCCCGCGAAATCGTCTTTCCCTTTGGCGGTGCTCGGAAATCTCGCTAGTCTTGGAATCGTCATGCGCCAACCGATCCGCGAATCCCTGCGCGAAGAAGCCGCCAAGTGCAGCCTGCCCGCCGCGCTGGAGGCGATGGGCGAGCGCTGGTCGTTCCTGATCCTGCGCGGCAGCTTCAACGGGTTGAAGCATTTCGAGGAATTCCAGTCCGAACTGGGGATTGCCCGCAACATCCTCGCCAATCGCCTCGCGCGGCTGGTCGATCACGGCATCCTGGAACGCCGTGCGTGCGACGACGATCGGCGCAAGGTCGAATATTGCCTGACCGACAAGGGCTATGCGCTGCTGCCGACGATGGTCGCGCTGCGCCAATGGGGCGAGCGCTGGGAATTGGGGAAGGAAGCCACCCCGATCCTGGTCGATGCGCGCGACAGGAAGCCCATCCGCCCGGTATCGGTCACCGCGCATGACGGCCGCGTGCTGGGCAAGCGCGAACTGATCTGGGCGTTGCCCGAAGAGGTTTACGGCGACGGCAGCGCCGAGGCGGCGGAGTAGGATTCGCCCCCCTTAAAGCCCCGCTTGTTTCGAGCGAAGTCGAGAAACGTGCGCTTGGCATTGGATCGCGTTTCTCGACTTCGCTCGAAACAAGCGGTTCAGGGATTACCCCTTGGGTAAGCCTTCCAGAAACGCCCGCACCTCCGGCAGCAACGGCGTGGGCTTGCCGCTCGGCAGATGCACGTTGACGCTGGTCATCATCACCACCGCGTGCAGCGCGCCGGTATCGGCATGGCACAGCTCGAACCGCTTGGTCAGGCTGGTATTGCCGATCTTCTCCACCCGCACAAACGCCTGGATGGTGTCGCCCCACACAAAGGGTTTGAGGTAATCGACCTCCGCGCGGCGGACGTGAAACTCGCTCTCGCGCCACGCCGCACCGACCCCTTCGGCAATCCCCGTCCAGTCCCAGAAATCGGTTACCGCGACATCCGCATATTCGAGATAGCGCGAGTTGAAGACGACCTTCTGCCCGTCAATCTCGGCATAACGGACGCGGAATGTGGCGGAGAAAGCGAAGCCGGGGCGGGTGGTCATGGGGCGCTCGTTACCCGAATGCGGTCCATGATCAAGCGCGTCGGGCTGATCGGGTTCGATCAAATCAAACCAACTTATTCGTCACCCCGGCTGAAGTGCCGGGGTCCACTAAACCGCTTGCGCAATTCCATATCTTTAGCAATTCGGTTGCCGCCCGGTGGACCCCGGCACTTCGGCCGGGGTGACGGGGGGGTTAGGCGGCCCGAACCTGATGTCGATCGGCGCTCGTTACCCCGCCTTCTTCTCCCCGACATTGACGCCCATCGATTGCAGATAGCGTTTGATGTTGCGCGCGGCCTGGCGCAACCGCTGTTCGTTTTCGACCATCGCGATGCGCACATAGCCTTCGCCGTCCTCGCCGTAACCGACGCCTGGCGCGACCGCGACCTTGGCTTCGGTCAGGAGCTGCTTGGAAAATTCTAGGCTGCCCATTTCTTTGAGCGCAGGGGGAAGCGGTGCCCAGGCGAACATCGATGCGCGCGGCGGGGGGATGTCCCAGCCAGCGCGTCCGAACGCCTCGACCATCACGTCGCGGCGCTTGTGATAGAGGTCGCGGTTCTTCTCGACGATGTCCTGCGGGCCGTTGAGCGCCGCGCACGCCGCCGCCTGAATCGGGGTGAACGCCCCGTAATCGAGATAGGATTTCACGCGCGCCATCGCCGCGATCAGCGTTGCATTGCCGACGGCAAATCCCATCCGCCAGCCGGCCATCGAATAGGTTTTGGATAGCGACGTAAACTCGATCGCGACGTCCTTCGCGCCAGGCACCTGAAGGATCGAGACAGTCGGGTTGCCGTCATAATAAAGCTCGGAATAAGCAAGGTCGGAGATGACCCAGACCTGGTTTTCCTTCGCCCACGCCACCAGCCGTTCGTAGAAAGCGAGATCGACCGTCTCCGCCGTCGGGTTCGACGGATAGTTGACGACCAATATGCTCGGGCGCGGCACGGTGAAGGCCATCGCCCGGTCGAGGCTACGGAAATAATTATCGTCGGGCGTTGTCGGCACGCTGCGGATCGTCGCGCCGGCAATGATGAACCCGAAGGTGTGGATCGGGTAGGACGGGTTCGGTGCCAGCACCACGTCGCCGGGCGCGGTGATCGCGGTCGCCAGGCTGGCGAGCCCCTCCTTCGATCCCATCGTCACCACGACCTCGGTTTCGGGATCGACATCGACCCCGAAGCGGCGACCGTAATAATTGGCCTGCGCCTTGCGGAGCCCTGGAATGCCCTTCGACTGGGAATAGCCGTGCGCATCGGGCTTGCGCGCGACCTCGACCAGCTTCTCGATGACGTGCTCGGGCGGCGGCAGGTCGGGATTGCCCATGCCCAGATCGATGATGTCCTCTCCGGCCGCCCGCGCCGCTGCCCGCATGCCGTTGACTTCGGCGATGACATAAGGGGGCAGGCGCTTCATGCGGTAGAATTCTTCGGACATGTCGGGCTTTCCTTTCGAGCCTATCGCTTTAGGCTAATCCCAAACCCGTCGTCACCCCAGCGAAAGCTGGGGTATCGTGCAGAAAATCTGCTGGCGCGAGGAGAGGATTATCATGGCCGACAAGAACGCCGACACCCCGACCCCCGATCTGGCGGACCTTCAGCACTGGACCTGGGTGCTGGGCCGCGCGCAGCAGATGATGATGGAGCATGGGCTGGATACGGTGGACGCGATGCCCGCGACGCCAGGCATTCCCGTCTGGGCCGATCCCAAGAACATCGCGCGCGCGCAGGCCGAATTCTGGGGAGACACGATGAAGCTGTGGCAGCGCTTCCTCGACCCCGCGCATGCCGAGCCGGTCGAGGAAAATCCGGCGCACGCCAAGGACAAGCGCTTCAAGGCGCCGCAATGGCGCGAGGAGCCGGTGTTCGATTTCCTGCGCCAGAGCTATTTCCTGATCGCCGATCATCTGCTGAAGGGTGTCGAGGGGCTGGACGGCGTCCACCCCAGGCAGAAGGAACAGATCCGCTTCGCGACGCAGGGGTTCATCGATGCGATGAGCCCGACCAATTTCCCCGCGACCAATCCGGTGGTGCTGGAAAAGATCGTCGAAACCAGGGGAGAAAGCCTGCTCAAGGGCCTGTCCAACATGCTCCAGGACATCGCCAAGGGGCAGATGACCCAGACCGATCCGAATGCGTTTCAGGTCGGTCGCGACATGGCGACGACGCCGGGCAAGGTGATCAAGCGCACGCCGCTTTACGAACTGATCCAGTACACGCCCACCACCGACAAGGTGTATGAAACGCCGCTGGTGATCTTTCCGCCGTGGATCAATCGCTTCTACATCCTCGACCTCAACCCCGAAAAGAGCTTCATCCGGTGGGCAGTGGAGCAGGGGCTGACTGTATTCGTCGTCTCGTGGAAATCGGCCGATGCGTCGATGAAGGACGTGCGCTGGGACGATTACATCGAACGCGGCCAGATCGACGCGATCGATACGGTGCGCGACCTGCTGGGCGTGGATGCCGTCCACACCATCGGCTATTGCGTGGCCGGGACGACGCTTGCCGCGACGCTGGCGGTGCTGGCGGCGCGTGGGCAGGCGGACAAGGTGGCGTCGGCCACCTTCTTCACCGCACAGGTCGATTTCGCGGAGGCCGGCGACCTCAACCTGTTCGTCGATGACGATCAGATGGCGCTCATCAAATCGCTGGGTGCCGACGGGTTTCTTGACGGGCGCTATATGGCGGCGACTTTCAACCTGCTGCGCGGGCGCGACCTGATCTGGAATTACGTCACCAACAATTACCTGCTCGGCCAGGATTATGTGCCGTTCGACCTGCTCCACTGGAATTCGGACGTCACCAACCTGCCGTCGGGCTGGCATCTCGATTATCTGACCGACCTCTACCGCGACAACAAGCTGGTTCAGGCAGGCGCGATGGCGATTTCGGGCACGCCGATCGACCTCAGCAAAGTGACCACCCCGACCTATATCCAGGCGGGCAAGGAAGACCATATCGCGCCGGCGGCCAGCGTGTGGAAACTGACGCACCATTTCGGCGGCGACAACCGCTTCGTGCTGGCGGGATCGGGGCATATCGCGGGCGTGGTCAACCCGCCATCGGCGCAGAAATACCAATATTGGACCTGCGACGGCAAGGTCGAGACGCTCGCCGAGTTCGTCGCTAGCGCCACCGAGACGAAGGGCAGCTGGTGGCCCGACTGGGCGAAGTGGATCGACGAACGCGCCCCGAAAAAGATCGCCGCAAAGGGCGCGCGCCAGCCGGGCAAGGGCAAGCTCAAGGCAATCGAGGATGCACCCGGAACCTATGTGCGGACGCGTTAGCGCACCCGCGTAATTTGCTGTGATTCGGGTGTTGCTGCGGCGCACAAAATGCCCTTGAAGTCGCGCGTGCAAATTGTTATTTGCTGCATTGCAACAAACGCAATGGAGGAGCACGATGGCGAGCAAAGGCCCGACCAGGTCGGCACCCAAGGCAAATGTGACCAAGCAGGTGGCGAAGGCCCCGGCGGCAGCGGCGCCCGCGCCCAGTCCCGCCGTGTCGGCTGCGCCACGCGCGACTGAGCAGGCGTCCGTCCCGGTCAAGCCGGTGACCAAGGCGGTCGAGGCCGTGGCCAAGACCGCCGATGCCACGGTTCGCAAGGCCAGCGACGAGGCCAAGACGGTCGTCGCCAAGACCGCGGCGCTTGCCGCCAAGGTGGCCGCGCCGGTGAAAGCCGCTGTCGAGACCGCCGCGAAGACGACCAAGAAAACCGCGAACAAGGATAACCCCATCATGACCACGATCGAAGAAACCATGACCAAGACCCAGGCGATGTTCGGCGACGTCAACGATCGCGCCAAGGCGCAGCTCGAAAAGAACGCCAAGATCGTCGAAGAGATGAACGCGTTCGCCAAGGGCAATGTCGAAGCCCTCGTCGAATCGGGCAGGATCGCCGCCAAGGGCTTCGAGACGATCGGACAGGAGAGCGCCGATTTCACCCGCAAGTCGTTCGAAAAGGCGACGGCGACGATGAAGGAACTGTCGGCGGTCAAGTCGCCCGCAGACTTCTTCAAGCTCCAGAGCGACTTCGTGCGCGAGCAGTTCGACGCGATGATCGCGGTGACCTCGAAGAACACCGAAGCGATGATGAAGCTGGCCGGCGATGCCGCACAGCCGATGTCGAGCCGCTATGCGGTCGCCGTCGAAAAGGTGAAGACCGCGGCGTAAGCCCACGGCTTCGACTCAGATCGATCCAAGGGAGGGGCGGTCCGGCAGCGGGCCGCCCTTTTTCGTTTCCGAGTCAGAGTTTACATTTCCGTTCGTGCTGAGCCTGTGGAAGCACTGTCCTTCTCTTTGCTGGCGGGAAGGACAGCACTTCGACAGGCTCAGTGCGAACGGGAATTGGGGCAAGCCAATTCCTACGTTCCTTCGCATTCGCGGCAAATCGCACATCACCGGGTTGCAGAGCGTAGCCGACTTGCCATATTTTGATGCCGTGACCGCCGAACATCCTCTTTATCCGCTGATGGCGGACGACCACGCAGACGATCGCGACGATGATCTGTCGACCGGCGTTGCGACGCGTACCCGGACCAGGACGAAAAAGCCCACGCCCTACCGCGTGTTGCTGCTCAACGACGATTATACGCCGATGGAATTCGTCGTGCTCGTGCTCCAGCGCTTTTTCCGGATGGATGCCGAACAGGCGACTCAGGTGATGCTCCACGTCCACCAGCGCGGCGTCGGCGTATGCGGCGTCTTCACCTATGAAGTGGCGGAGACGAAGGTCGCTCAGGTGATCGAATTCGCCCGCCAGAACAGCCACCCGCTGCAATGCACGCTGGAAAAGGCGTAACTCGACCTCCTCACGCGAGCGACCCGTCAGGGCGGCGCAGCCAACGCTGGCATATCAGGCCGCATTGTACGACCGCTTGATCTCCCAGCTTCCGCTGGGGTGACGAAGCGCTAGCGCGCGGCGGGCAGCCAGCTCAGATCCAGCCCTTCGAACCGGTCGACATAATTGGACGCCTGCGCCAGCGCCGCGTCGTCAAGCAGTTTTACCTTGCCACCGGTGCGCGCGATCATGCCGTCATCCTCCAGCTGGCGGAGCATCCGGTTGACGTGAACCGCGGTCAGGCCTGTCGCGTCGCCGATTTCCTCCTGGGTCAGCCCCAGCGTGAATTCATCGACGATCGACTTGTCGGTCGTGCGCTGGCGGTTGCGCAGTTCGAGCAGCAAGGCACCCACGCGGGCCTTTGCCGATGTGCGCCCCAACGACGCGAGCCGGTCGGTCAGCGACACGCGCTCGATCTGGCTGACGACATAGATCAGCACGGCGAGGCGCGGATGCGCGGCGGTCAAGGCCGAAAACGCATTTTTTTCAAACGGGCAAACGGTCGCCTCGCTCAACGCCGTCAGCGTCTCCGGCGCATCGCGATAGACGAGCGACGCGGTGCCGATCATGTCGCCGGGAAACAGGAAGCGCAGGATCTGTCGGCTGCCGTCGTCGAGCAACACCGAACTCATCATCAGCCCCTTGCGCAGGATGAACAGTTCGTCGGCGGCTTCGTTTTCGCGCTGCAAGGTCGCGCCACGGCGAAGCACACGCTGGCGTTCCTCCAGGTGACGAAGCGCCTCATGCTCGTTGTCGGTCAGATCGACAAGCGTCCCCAAAATTTCAGCAAAACAACTGGCCGATCCCACGCGACACCCCCACCGGATTTCAATCCGCAACAGCAGCGTAACGAGTTGATTGCATTAAAGTCGATCAAGTTCGACATCGATCGCCGCCCCCTTGCGAAGCTTTGCCCAAACGATAGAAGCTGCGCAATGGACAGAATCCTCATTCGCGGTGGCAACCGCCTCTCCGGCCGCATCGCCATTTCGGGCGCTAAGAACTCGGCGCTGACGCTGATGCCGTGCGCGCTGCTCACCGACGAGCCGCTGACGCTGCGCAATCTGCCCCGGTTGGCCGATGTCGACGGGTTCGGGCATCTGCTCAACCAGCTTGGCGTGTCGACGATGGTAGAGGGTGCGCGGCCGCAAGATTTCGGCCGGGTAATGACAATGCGCGCGCAGCGGTTGACCTCCAGCGTCGCGCCGTACGACATCGTGCGCAAGATGCGCGCGTCGATTCTGGTGCTGGGGCCGCTGCTCGGCCGTGCTGGCGAAGCGACGGTGTCGCTGCCCGGCGGCTGCGCGATCGGCAATCGCCCCATCGACCTGCATCTGAAGGCGCTGGAAGGGCTGGGCGCCGAAATCGAGCTGGCGGCGGGGTACGTCAAGGCGACGGCGCCGGGCGGACGCTTGCCGGGCGGGCGGGTCAGCTTCCCGATCGTATCCGTGGGCGCGACCGAAAATGCGCTGATGGCAGCGGTGACGGCCAAGGGCGGCAGCATCATCGAAAACGCCGCGCGGGAGCCAGAGATCGTCGATCTGTGTAATTTGCTGGTCGCGATGGGGGCGTCGATCTCGGGCATTGGCACCGAGACGATCGAGATCGAGGGCCGCGAGCGGTTGCATGGTGCGACCTATCGCGTGATGTCCGACCGGATCGAGGCGGGCAGCTATGCCTGCGCGGCGGCAATTACCGGCGGCGTGCTGGAACTGGTCGGCGCGAATGCCGCCGAAATGCGCGCGACGATCGACGCGCTGCGCGACGCGGGCGTGACGGTCGAGGAGCGCAAGGACTCGCTGTTCGTCGAAAGTTCGGGCGGGATGCGCGGCATCAATCTGTCGACCTCGCCCTATCCGGGCTTCGCCACCGATATGCAGGCGCAGTTCATGGCGATGCTGTGCATGGCGAACGGCGCCAGCGTGCTGACCGAGACGATTTTCGAAAACCGCTACATGCACGTGCCCGAACTGGCGCGGATGGGCGCGGACATCACCGTCAGCGGACGCTCGGCGGTTGTGCGCGGCGTCTCTGGCCTGGTCGGTGCACCGGTGATGGCGACCGACCTGCGTGCGTCGATGAGCCTGATCCTGGCGGGTCTGGTGGCAAAGGGCGAAACCCAGGTGGGTCGAGTCTACCACCTCGACCGCGGTTACGAGCGGCTGGAGGAGAAGCTGCAAGCCGTGGGCGCGGATATCGAGCGGGTTGGGGACGGGTGAACACCGCAACCTGCCAAGGCGAGCGGGGCGCTTTACTCTTCGCCCAATGCCACCCCGGCTTCCTTGCCTAAGGCCTCCAGCGCAGCCTGATCCATATAGAGGCCCGCCTTTTCGAATTCTGAATTGACCGCAGGCTGGTTGATCAGGCTCTGCATCGCGACCTCGCCTAGCACGCCGAAACTGGTCGCTATCGCCGAGCCGCCTTCGTTGCGGATCGCGGTGACCGCTTTCGTCCGGCAATCTCGGGTCAACAGCCGGTCGAACAGCCGCGCCATCGACCGGTGCAGCGTTTCCCGGTCGGCATCGGTCACGCGGCTGACTTCGCGGACTTCGGGGCTGTTGGCGACCGACGCGAAAACCCACCTTACGACCATCGCCTTGTCGGCGTCGCTGCTCTGCTCGACCAGACAGCGACTCAGGTCTTCGGTATACATTTTGCGCGTCTGATCGATCGCAAGCGGGGTCGGCATCGCCAGCATCATGGCGGGTAGCATGGCGAGGGTCATACCCGCTTCTCCGCAATATACCGATCCACCTGCGCTTCCAGCACGTCGAGCGGCAGCGCGCCGTTCGACAGCACGACTTCGTGGAAATCGCGGATGTCGAAGCGAGACCCCAGTTGCTGTTCCGCGCGCGCACGAAGTTCGGCGATCTTGAGCTGACCGATCATGTAGCTGGTCGCCTGGCCCGGCCAGTTGATATAGCGATCGACCTCGCGCTCGATGTCGAGCTGCGACAGAGACGAATTGTCGCGGAAATACTGGATCGCCTGTTCGCGGGTCCAGCGTTTCGAATGGATGCCGGTGTCGGTAACGAGCCGAATTGCGCGCCAGATCTGGAGCGAGAGCATCCCGAATTCGGAATACGGGTCGCGATAGGCCCCCATCTCCTTGGCCAGCCGCTCGGTATAGAGGCCCCAGCCTTCGGTATAGGCGCTGTTTCCCCCGCGCGCGCGGAACTTGGGGATGCCCGTCAATTCCTGCGCGCGCGCGATCTGGAAATGGTGACCCGGTGCGGCTTCATGGACCGCGATCCCTTCCAACTGGACTTTCTGCACCTGGTTCATGTCTGCAAGGTTGGTGTAATAAATGCCGGGGCGCGATCCGTCGGGGGCGGGGCGGTTGTAGAAGGCGACGGGTGCGGTCCCTTCACGCCATTTCTCGACTGCGCGAACCTCCAGTGCGGCCTTGGGCAGCACGCTGAAGAAGCGGGGTGCGGCGGCCATCATCTGCGCCACCACCTTGCGCGCATCGGCCAAATAGGCTTCGCGACCCGCCTCGGTGTTGGGATATTTGAATTTCGGATTGGTGCGGATTTCGTCGAAGAACTCGGCCAGCGTCCCCTGGAATCCGACTCGGGTCTTGATCGCTTCCATTTCCCGGCGGATCGATGCCACCTGTTGCAGCCCGACCTGATGAATCTGGTCGGCGGTCATGTCGGTGGTGGTGAAGTTCTGAAGCTGGTTGGCGTAATAGGCATCGCCGCCGGGCAAGTTCCAGACGCCCTGATTGCCCTTCGACTTGGGTTCGATCTCGTCGAGCACCGCGAACAGCGTGTCGAACCCGCGCTTGAATTCACCCGTAAGCGCAGCGCCGGCGTCGGCGATCAGATTGTCCTTGGTCGCCTGTGGCGCGTCGAGCGCGGTTACCTTCTTGCGGAAATCGGCAAGCAGCGTCGAATCGGCGCCACTGGTGAACGGCGCGCCGGTGATGACCTTCTTCGCGTCCGAGCGTGCGGGCGCGAACACCATCTTGGGCGGGACGATACCAAGGCTCGCCTGTTCGCGCATATTGGCGGCGACTTCGCGCATGACGCGCTCGGTTTCGCGGATGCGGGCGATATAGGCTTCGGCGTCGGACACGGTATCGACGCGGTGGTTGTTGATCAGGAACACGGGGATCGATCCCGCCGGGCTGCCATTGGTCGATACCGGCCAGCCGAACTTGCGGAATTCCCAGCCACGCCGCGCCCGTTCGACCGATTGTTCGTAAAGCGTGTAGCTCAGCCGACCGCTTTCGCTCAGCCGGTCGGGGGAAAATTGCGCCTTCATCTCCGCCAGCGTGCGCTCGGCGAGGTCGAGCCGCTGCTTCTGCGCGGCTTCGGTATAATCGTCGAGCTTGTCGTAATTGGTCTTCTGACCCTGAAAGGTCTGCGCTTCGGGGCTGAGCGCGATCTGTGCGTCATAGGCGGCGTCGAGGAATGCGGTCAGTCTCGCATCCTCCGCCGCGGTATCGGCGGTCGCGGGCGCAGCGGCGGCGGGCGGCGGCGCGGTGTCGGCCATCGGCATGGTTGCGCAGCCCGCGAGCAGGGCAAAGGGAAGCAGATGGCGTGCGCGCATGGGGTGGTCCTCTTCTGAGTATCGGACGCTCGCCCGCGAATGGAGCGGCGGGATTTGACTGGAGTTGACGCTAGAGCGTGGCCGGTTGGGCCGCAAGGGCGGGTGGTCTTTCAACCATCCCGTCACCCCGGACTTGTTCCGGGGTCCACTAAGCCGCTTGCGCATCGACCGAGTTTTTTCGGTTGCCTTGCCGCCCGGTGAACCCCGGAACAAGTCCGGCGTGACAAAAAGGGTCAAGGCCGCGCCAATAACGGCGGCTGCCCGGCCATCGACTTCGCCACCGCCTCCGCACGCTCCATGACGCGCAGGATGTTGCCGCTGGTCAGCTTGGCCAGCTGGTCGTCGGTCCAGCCGCGTCGCGCGAGCTCGGCAAGCAGCACGGGCATCGAATCGACGCCCTCCATGCCACGCGGCGACGTGCCGCTTATCCCGTCATAATCGCCGCCCAGCCCGACATGATCGTGGCCTGCGACGCGCGCGATGTGCGCGACGTGATCGGCGACCTGGGCCACCGTCACCGGCGGTTCGGGATTGGCGCGGTCCCATGCGGACAGATCGGCAGTCGCGCCGCCCAGCCGGCTGCGCTCGGCATCGCGCGCATTGCTCCATGCGCGCCAGTCGGCGGAAAGGAAAGCGGGATAGACCGCGACCATCACCACGCCGCCATTGGCTGCGATCGCCCGAAGCAGATCGTCGGGGATGTTGCGGGGATGGTCGGTCACGGCGCGTGCGTTGGAATGCGACGCGATCACCGGCGCCTTGCTCGCCGCGATCGCCGCGCGCATCGCCGCGTCGGAGACATGGCTGACATCGACCAGCATGTTCAGCCGGTTCATCTCCGAAATCACCGCGCGGCCGAAATCGGTCATCCCGCCCGCATTGCCCGTGTCACCGCTTGAATCGACCCAGCCGATGCTCGCCGAATGGGTCAGCGTCATGTAACCGACCCCCATCGCCGCATATTCGCGCAGCACGCCCAGGCTGCCGTCGATCTGGTGGCCGCCCTCGACCCCCAGCATCGATGCGATCCGCCCCGCCTTCATCGCCGCGCG
Source organism: Pseudomonadota bacterium (assembly GCA_023418595.1). Lineage (GTDB taxonomy): Bacteria > Pseudomonadota > Alphaproteobacteria > Sphingomonadales > Sphingomonadaceae > Sphingomonas. The sequence goes on along the minus strand of JAEZZI010000018.1, from coordinate 132,704 downwards.
GACATCGGCGGCGGTGCGCGCGAATTGCAGCCGGTCGGGATGGGCGGCGACCATGCGGCGGACGATGTCGATCTGTTCCAGTGTCGCGGTGACCGCATCCGCGCCTTTCATCGATGCAGGCACATAAACCGACCAGAATTGCCCGCCGACGCCGCCGGCACGCATCCGCGCGAGATCGGTCTGGAGCGGCTTTTCGAGCCGTGAGGTATCCGACGTCAGGTCGATCGCGGCAGGGTCCGATCCATATTGCTGGCGCAGCGCCCAGGGCAGGTCGTTATGCCCGTCGATCACCGGTGCGCGCTTCAGTACGCGCTCGATCCGGGCCTTCATCGCTGGGTCGGGCGCAGGGGCAGCCTGTACGGGCGCAAGAATTAGAGCGAGCGATGTAAGCAGCATGTTCGACCCCCGGAGCGATGGTTGCCAAAGGTTCAGGTGCGCGGGTCGCGCTGTCAACCGTCGTCAGTCGTCCTCATCCTCGAACCCGACCAGGTCGAGCGCGCGCGCCCTGATCTGGTGGAGCTGGCACCAATGGACCAGCGCATCCTCTCGCCCGTGCGTGACCCAGACCTCCTTGGGCGCGACTTCTTTCAGCGTCGTGGTCAGTTCGTCCCAATCGGCATGGTCGGACAAGATGATCGGTAGCTCGACATTGCGCTGTCGCGCGCGTTGGCGCACCCGCATCCAGCCGCTTGCCATCGCGGTGATCGGATCGGGCAGTCGCCTGGACCAGCGATCGTTGAGCGCGGAGGGCGGCGCCATGACGATCCGCCCCGTCAGCTCGCCCTTCGCCACGCCCGTGGCAGGCCGCAACTCGCCCAGGTCGACGCCATGCTCGACATAGAGGTCGCACAGTCGTTGCAGCGCGCCGTGGATGTAGATCGGATCGTCGAACCCCATGTCGCGCAGTTCGCGGATCACGCGCTGCGCCTTGCCCAGCGCATAGGCGCCGACCAGCACGCAGCGTTCCGGCTCGGCCCGCAGCGCGGCGAGCAATTTGTCCATTTCGTCATGCGTTTCGGGATGTCGGAACACGGGCAGACCGAATGTCGCCTCGGTGACGAAGATGTCGCACGGCACCACTTCGAATCGCGTGCAGGTCGGGTCGGGGCGGCGCTTGTAATCGCCCGACACCACGACGCGCTCGCCCGCATGGTCGAGAACGATCTGCGCCGATCCCAGCACATGGCCCGCGGGGACGAACGATATGTCGATCTCGCCCAGCCTCAGGCTTTCGCCATACGCCACCGGGTGACCGTTCTGGTCGCCATAGCGTACGCCCATGATCGCCAGCGTCTCCGGCGTCGCCCACACCTCGCCATGTCCGCCGCGGGCATGGTCGGCATGGCCGTGGGTGATGAGCGCGCGCGGCACCGGCACCGACGGATCGACCCAGGCATCGGCGGCGGGAAGGTAGATGCCCTGGGGATGCGGATCGACCCAATGGCCCAGCCGGTCGGGCGATCGTGGCTTGGCCGGGCGGGGACGGACAGCGGGCATCGCATGGATATGGGAACGGATTCCCGAACGCGCCAGCGGATCGAAGCGGCGCGGGCTTCGTTGGTCGGATACAGGAAAGGAGCCCAATCATGGCTGACACCAATTTATTGGGCGTGCTGACGATCCTCGGTCCCATCTTGCTTGCCATCGCGATCATCTGGGCGATCCGCCACAATCGCACCAGCCGTGCGGAGGATGCGCATACCGAAGCCGCGACCAAACGGATGTACGACGACCAGGCGAAGGACGACGGAATGCACCCCGAACGCAACAGCGACCGTCCGGCCCAATAGCACCGAGATATGCGATACTTCGCCTTGCTGGCGAAGGACCGATGTGCCCGTCGGCATGAGTCGCACCTATGCGACCGCCGGTCCGGTTCGCCCGCGTCGGGAGAAGACCGATGGGCAGCACTATCTGGTTGGCACTGACGATCATGGCCGGGGTCGCCTTCATCGTCGCGATCGGCTGGGCGATGACCCACAATCGAGGCACACCGGAAGAGCCGGAAGAGGAAGCCGCGACCGAAGAGACGACTCACCGCAGGTATGTCGAGCAGGCGAGCGACGACGGGATGTTGAAATAGTGGTTCGTCATTGCGAGCGCAGCGAAGCAATCCAGCACATCGTCCGGCGCGACTGGATTGCTTCGCTGCGCTCGCAATGACGGGTGAGAAGAAGCGTTTGACCGAAATCGGTGCGCCCGCTGCGTGGTTCTGACATAGCCAGGCGCGTGCCGACCGACTCGCTTCCCCCGATTCTGACGGACTGGTTCGCGGATCGCGACTGGGACGTGCGGCGGCACCAGCGCGAGATGCTGGATGCGGCACGCGCAGGACGCGATGCGCTCCTCGTCGCGCCCACCGGATCGGGCAAGACGCTTGCCGGATTCCTGCCCAGCCTGGCCGAACTGATCGAAGCCCCGACCGACGGGCTGCACACCCTCTATGTCTCGCCTCTGAAGGCACTCGCGGTCGATGTGCAGCGCAACCTGATCGGTCCGATCGAGGAGATGGGCCTCGACATCCGGGTGGAGACGCGCAGCGGCGACACGCCGAGCGATCGCAAGGCACGACAACGGATCAGGCCACCGCAAATCCTGCTGACCACGCCCGAATCGCTCAGCCTGCTGCTCAGCTATCCCGACAGCTTCACGATGTTCGCAGGCCTGCGCACCATCGTCATCGACGAGGTTCATGCGTTCGCCAGCGGCAAGCGCGGCGATCTGCTCAGCCTGTCGATGGCGCGATTGCAGAAAATCGCGCCCGCGATGCGCCGCGTCGGGCTGTCGGCAACGGTGGCCGAACCCGACCTCTACCGTGCCTGGCTGTCGCGCGACGGTGATGCGGCGGGCGTGGCGAAGGTGATGGGCGACCCCGGTGCCGATCCCGACATCGCCATCCTGTTGCCCGAGGGGCGCGTCCCCTGGTCCGGCCATTCGGGGCGCTATGCCGCGCCGCAGGTGATGGCGGAGATCGAGACGCATCAGACCACGATCATCTTCTGCAACACGCGTGGATTGGCCGAGCTGATCTTTCAGGATCTGTGGAAGGTCAACGAACTCAAATTGCCGATCGGCATTCATCACGGCAGCCTGGACAAGGAAGCGCGCCGCAAAGTCGAGGGGGCCATGGCCGACGGGCGGCTGCGCGCGCTGGTCGCGACCGCCAGCCTCGACCTCGGGCTCGACTGGGGCAATGTCGATTGCGTGATCCAGATGGGCGCGCCCAAGGGTTCGTCGCGCCTCATCCAGCGCATCGGCCGCGCCAATCACCGGCTGGACGAACCGTCCAAGGCCGTGGTCGTCCCCGGCAACCGCTTCGAATATCTGGAGGCGCGCGCCGCGCTCGACGCGGTGGAGGCGGGCGAACTCGACGCCGAACACTTCCGCCCCGGCGCGCTCGACGTGCTCGCGCAGCACCTCGTCGCCTGCGCCTGTGCCGCGCCGTTCGACGAAGCCGACATGCTGGCGGAAATCCGGGGCGCCAGGCCCTATGCGACGGTAACGCCCGAGATTTTCGCCCAGGTGCTCGGCTTTATTGCCGACGGCGGTTACTCGCTGCGCGCCTATGACCGGTTCAAACGGCTGACCAAGGGCGTCGATGGCGTCTGGCGGATCAGCCACCCCAAATTCGTCGCGCAGCACCGGCTGAACGCCGGGATCATCGTCGATGCGCCTGCGCTCGACGTGCGGTTCAGGAACGGGCGGCGGCTGGGCCAGATCGAGGAATATTTCGCCGCTTCGCTCTCGCCCGGCGACACATTCTTCTTCAGCGGGATCAGCCTGGAGGTCGAGCGGATCGAGACGAGCGACGTAATCGTGCGCGCCAGCAGCCGCCCCGCGCGCATCCCCACCTATGTCGGCGCGCGGCTGGCGCTGACCACCAATCTCGCCAATCGCGTGCGGCATTTCCTCCACGATCGCGACCAGTGGCGGCGCTTTCCGAGCGATGTGCGCGAATGGCTGGAGGTGCAGGACCGGCGCTCGGTCCTCCCCAAACCGGGGCAATTGCTGGTCGAAACCTTTCCGCGCGACGGCCGCCACCACATGGTTGCTTACAGCTTCGAAGGCTGGAACGCGCATCAGTCGCTGGGGATGCTCGTCACCCGGCGGATGGAGGCGCAGGGGCTGAAACCGATCGGCTTCGTCGCCAACGACTATGCGCTGGCCTGTTACGGGCTGGAGCCGATCACCGACCCTGCGTCGCTTTTCTCGCCTGATATCCTCGAAAACGAGTTCGTCGACTGGGTGCAGCAATCCGCGCTGCTCAAACGCGCATTCCGCGAAGTCGCGGTGATCGGCGGGCTGGTCGAGCGCCAGATCCCCGGCAAGCGCAAGACCGGGCGGCAGGTGACCTTCTCGACCGACCTGATCTACGACGTGCTGCGCAAATACGAACCCGACCATCTGCTGCTCCGCGCCGCGTGGGAGGATGCCCGCGCGCGGATGACCGATATCGGGCGGCTGGCCGATCTGCTCGACCGCGCGGCCGACACGATGCTGCACGTCGATCTCGACCGCATCAGCCCGCTCGCGGTCCCCGTGCTCGTGCTGATCGGGCGCGAAAGCGTGGCGCAGGGATCGACCGACGACGCGCTGCTGATCGAGGCCGAAGCGCTTGCCGCGGACGCGATGCGCGAGGGTTGAGCCGCCTGCCGATCGCAATTGCTGCGCAGCATGGTTTGCGATAATCTCATGCCATGTTGCGGTGGGTCGCCCTGCTGGCCTGCACGAGCCTGATCGGCGCCCGTCCCCTTGATCCGGCGCAGCCTCAGGATGTTGTCGATCGGCAAGCGGTCACGACGCTGGCCGCCGCGCCCGAAATCGACCCCGAATTGCTGGAAACGCTCGATCTATCGCCGCACGATCAGCGGATGGCGGTGCCGGTGACGATCGGCGACAATGACGATTACCGCTTCGTGATCGACACCGGCGCCGAACGCACGGTCATCTCGCGCGAACTCGCCGATCGCCTGGCTTTGGGGGCGGGGCCGCGCGTCAATCTGGTATCGCTCAGCGGGCGCAGCCAGGTCGCGACGGTCGCCATCCCGGCACTGCGGTTCGGCCGGAAACGCGAGCCGAAGCAGGTGACGGCGCCCGCCCTGTCGTATCGCCATCTCGGCGCGTCAGGGTTGCTGGGCGTCGATCTGCTCGAGGGGCACAAGGTGCTGATCGATGTCGATCGCCGCACGATGGAGGTGCGCCCCTCGCGCCGTTCCACGCGCGCGTCGATCGGGCGAAGCAGTCCGAACGAGATCGTCGTGCGCGCGGCGTCGCGACTGGGCCAGTTGATCGTCACCGATGCCGATTATCGCGGCAAGCGCATCCGCGTGGTGATCGACACCGGATCCGGCATGAGCATCGGCAACATGGCGATGCGGCGACTGATCGGGGCACGCGGCACACCATTGGGTCGCATCCCGATCACCAGCGTCACCGGACAGCAGGTGATGGCCGAATATCACCAGGTCGATCGGTTCCGGCTTGGGGGGATGCAAATGACGAACGCGCCGATGGCATTTGGTGATCTGGAGCCGTTTCGGACGCTGGGCCTGGACGATGCGCCCGCGATGCTGCTGGGGATGGACGCGTTCCGCATGTTTCGCCGCGTCGATATCGACTTTGCCAATCGCGACATCCGCTTCGAATTGCGCAGCGACGGCGTCGGGCTGCGGATGATGTGAGGGCGGCGATTGCATTCGGCCGGCGTACACGGCATGGCAATGCGATGGTTCCCCTTTCGTTCGGTGGTGTCGCGTTCCGGGCGCTGGCAAATGGTGCACTTTACTGGCCGGAGCGCCAGGCGTTGCTGCTCGCCGACCTGCATCTGGAAAAAGGAAGCTGGTTCGCCGCGCGCGGGCAAATGCTGCCCCCCTATGATTCGATCGCGACGCTCGCTGCCGTGGCCGAGGCGATCGATCGGACCGGTGCGCGCGAGCTTTGGTGCCTGGGCGACAGTTTCCACGATGCCGCCGGGTGCGAGCGCCTCCCCGCCGATGCGCAAGCCGCGCTGCGGGCGTTGACCGCGCGGGTGGACTGGCGCTGGATCGTCGGCAATCACGATCCGTTTTTCACCGATTGTTTCGGCGGCCAGGTCGTCGATGAGGCGGCGGTCGATGGTCTGGTGCTGCGCCACGAAGCGCTGGCCGGAGAGGTGCGGCCCGAATTGTCGGGACATTTCCATCCCAAATTGCGCATCAACATGCGCGGGCGCAGCGTCGCCAGGCGCTGTTTCGTGGCGACGCCGGCCAAGCTGATCCTGCCCGCATTCGGCGCGCTGACCGGCGGGCTGGATGCCGGGCACCCCGAAATCGTGCGTGCGGTCGGCAAGCGTGCCGAGGCACTCGTCCCGCTCAGCGACCGGCTACTGCGCTTCCCGATCGCGGCCTAGCGATCGCCGCAAGCGACCGGGCCAGGGCCACGGACGGTGCATTTGGGCGATCCCGACACGATGATGCTGCCCAGGCCCATCGCCGATATGTCGGCGGTATAACGCGCATTGAACGCGCCGCTGCCCATCCCCTGCGACATCACCGTCAGATCGCGCGCGACCAGCTTGCCCGCGTCGATCGATCCGGTGCCGGAGTTCAGGAAGCGCGCGCGACCCGCAGTGCCGCCCAGCGTCAACGCGCCGGTCCCGTTCATCGTCGCGTTCAGCTGGTCGGTCTCCAGCCGCGCGACCGACAGCGCGCCTGCGCCTGCGACCGACAGATCGACCGTCTGGGCGCGGACATGGTCGATCCGCAACTGGCCGCCGCCCGCGACCGCGGCGGCGCGCAGCATCGGCGTGGTCACTTTGACCTTGACCTGCCCCTTCGCATCGCCCGGATAGCCGCCCCAGCCATTCGCGCCCGCGCTGACGACCAGCGTGCGTCCTTCGACGCGTATGCTGACGCCGTCGATCGCGCGCGTGTCGCCCGACAGCACGCCGCCCGCGCCCTTGCCCGTCGTCAGCGTCACGTCGAACGGACCTTCGACGCGAACCCGGTCGAAACTGGTGAGCATGACCGTGCGGTCGTGCGATTGCCTGGGGCTGGGGAGCGAAAGCGCAATGAGTGCGAGCGTCAGCGGGATCATGCCGCGAAGCTCGCACTCATTCCCCCACCAGACAAGCCTTCAGCTTGTGCTGCCGCAGCGAACCTCGCCCGATCCCATCTTGTTGACGCTGCACCGCGCCTGCGGGCCCAGGTCGACGTCGCCCGACCCCATGATCGCGATCGACGCGTCGCCATTGACCAGCGCGCGAACGTCGCCGGACCCCGCGATGTTGATTTCGGCATTGCTGGCGGTCAGTCCCGGCGCATCGAAATTGCCCGATCCGGCGATCGACAGGTCGAACCGGTCGATCTGGCCGCTGGCGGCGATCGTGCCCGATCCAGCCAGCGAAAAATCCGCACGCCCGCCCTGCAAGATGCCGATCGTCATGTCTCCCGATCCCGCGAGATCCCCGTCGAAATCGCCGGTCGCGCGATTGATCGTCAGGTCGCCCGATCCCGCCAGCATGCCGCTGCGGATCGTCGGCATCGACACCAGGATGCGAACATCGCCGTCGTCACCGCCCCAGTTCCAGCCCGCGCGATCCTTGCGCCCGACGATCAGCCGGTCGCCGTCGATGCGGATCTCGAGTTGATCCAGAATCTTCGGATCGCCCTCGGCCCGGACGGAAAAATCGCCGCCGGTCGAAACCTCGACATCGTCCGATCCGCGCAGTTCGACCTTGGCGAAATCGCGCACGGCATAGCTTCGCGCGTCGCCGCTGCCCTGTGCTTCGACCACGGTTCCCGATTTCTCGCCGATCGTGGCGTCGCCGTTGCACGCCATCAGCGGCAGGGCGGTGAGGGCGATCAACAGGCTGCGCATGGGATATCTCCTTTGTGTATTATCTATATAACACACGCGGGAAGCGGTCAAACGAAAAGAGGCGAGCCCTTGTCGGACCCGCCTCCTTCGGTTCGGTATGGGAAAAACGTCGCGCGGGTTACGCGGGCACCTTGTCCCTGTTGTGGATCGCGGCTGCCGCGCGCAGGATTTCGAGCAGCTTTTCGAGCGCGGTCGGCTCGTCCACCTGTTCCATCGCCGCGAGTTCGCGCGCCAGGCGGCTGGCGGCCGCTTCGAAGATCTGGCGTTCGGAATAGCTCTGCTCGGGCTGGTCGTCGGCGCGGAACAGGTCGCGGACCACTTCGGCGATCGACACCAGGTCGCCCGAATTGATCTTCGCTTCATATTCCTGGGCGCGACGCGACCACATGGTGCGCTTGACCTTGGGCTTGCCCTTCAATGTGTCGAGCGCTTCGCGGAGCGTCTTGTCGCTCGACAGCTTGCGCATGCCGACGCTTTCGGCCTTGTTGGTGGGCACGCGGAGCGTCATCCGCTCCTTTTCGAAACGCAGCACATAGAGTTCGAGCTGCATGCCGGCGATTTCGGACTTTTGCAGTTCGATGACGCGACCGACGCCGTGCTTGGGATAGACGACATAATCGCCGACGTCGAAGGACAGGGCTTTGGAAGCCATGCGGGATACCTACCTTTCATGGGTAAACGCCGATCCGGTAGCGGAAGAAGGGGGCGACCAAAATGGCGAGCGACCCCGCGGACGGACCGGCGGTGGTGAATTTCGTACGTCTCCGAATAGCGCAGGGGCGACCTGTCCCTGCGCTTCTTGGGGATTGTTTAGCAGATTCGTAACAAAATTACCAGCCCAGCGTCATATATGACGCGGGCGCGAAAGGCTGTGGATAACGGGGATAAGCGCCGCGGCTAAGCTGGGCCGTTGCGGCTGCGAACCGATCAGTCGCCGGCGCCGGGTTCGGGCGAGAAATATTTCTCGAACTTGCCCTCTTCGCCCTTGTGCTCGTCGGCATCGGCCGGCGTCTGGCCGCTGTTCGAGGTGACGTTGGGCCATTGCGCCGAGAAGGTGCTGTTCAGCTCAAGCCATTTTTCGAGACCGTTTTCGGTATCGGGCAGGATCGCCTCTGCCGGGCATTCGGGCTCGCACACGCCGCAATCGATGCACTCGTTGGGATTGATGACCAGCATGTTTTCGCCTTCGTAGAAGCAATCGACCGGGCAGACTTCGACGCAGTCCATATATTTGCAGCGGATGCAGGCGTCGGTGACGACATAGGTCATGGTCGGTCGGGCTCCTTGGGCGTCGAGCTATCCTGCTATTGCGCGCACCCGTCCGCGTCAACGGGGTTGGGGGCGGGGGTTTCGATCGCGGTGTAAAGCATCGCGGCTTCGTTGGCGGGGCCTCGGCGCATCGGCAACGCTTCGATGCGGATGATCCGCACCTTGCCGCTCCACGGCCAGGCAAGCACCGATCCGACCCGCACCAGCGCATGCGCACGATCGATGCGGCGACCGTCGATGCGCAGCGTGCCCTTGGTCGCGATCGCCTGCGCGACAACGCGTGTCTTGGCGAGCCGCGCGAACCACAGGAAGCGGTCGATCCGCATGGTTTCGCCAGCGTCACTTGCCATGCGCGGCTTTCAGTTCGGCGAGCGCGGCAAAGGCGTTGCCGGGGCGCGGCGGCGGCGCGGCGCGTTTCGGGGCGACCGGGCGCCCGCTCCACGCCCAGCGCCGCGCGCCGTCATGGGGCTTTGCCGTGCGGAAGCCGAGCAGCGCCATCAGCCGCGCCTGGCTGTCCTCGCTCAGCCCGATCGAAGTGGCGAACGCGGGGTCGGGCGCAAAGGGCGTCCGCCCCTTGCGCGCGTCATGCGCCGCGCGCGCGATGCGTTCGATCAGGTCGATGCGGACCAACTGGTGGCCGATCGCCCGAAACCCTGCCGGGGCCGCATAATGCCCGCGCGGTAGGATCGTCGCGCCGGGCGGCGGCAGGACCGGCAACCCGCTTCCCCGCGCGGCGAAAAGCACCGATCGCCATCCGAGCGGACCGGGTTTGAGAAGTGCGGGCGCGAACAGGTCGAGCGATCCGATGGTGACGCCCGCCCGCCGCAGCCGTTTGCGCGACGCGGGGTCGAGCGCAGCGACCGCCTCCGCCAGCGGCTCGCGCGGCGTCATCCCGCCTGTATCGGCCAACGCCGCGGCCACCGCGCGCAGCGGCGGCGGCGCGTCCGGGTCGACCGAAATCGCCTCAAGCATTGCCAGCCACGGCGCGCGCCTGGCGTTGGCGCTCGCGAGCCATGCCTCGATCCGCGCGATCACCTTGTCACGCGACACCGGCGTCAGCGCGGCAAGGCTCGCGTCGGGCACGACGCGCGGGCGGGCGAGCGATCCGCCGGGCTTCAGCGTGGCGATCGCCGATCCCTGCCAGACCATCACCGGCACGCCGTCCTTTGCGACCACGTCGAATGCATCATCCTTCGCATCCGCGACCAGCCCGGCACGGTGGGCAAATTCCTTGTGCAACCGCCTTTCCGCGGCGGCGAGCAGCATCTTCTTGTCCGCCAGCCGCGCGTCGGGGGCGACGACGAAGCGGAACCCCTCGATCCGGCCGATCGCGTGACCCTCGACCTCGACAGCGCCGTCCGCCAGGATTTCGACCGGCAACAGGTCGGGATCGGCGCCGATCTGGCGCAGCAGCATCGTCGTGCGACGGTCGACGAAGCGCTGGGTCAGCCGGTCGTGAAGCGCGTCGGACAGCCGCGCCTCGACCTCGCGGGTGCGGCCTGCCCAATGTTCGGGATCGGCAAGCCAGTCGGCGCGATGCGCGATATAGGCCCAGATGCGCACCCCCGCGATGCGCCCCGCGATCGTCTCGACATCGCCCTGCACCTGATCGAGCCGCGCGAGTTCGGCGGCGAACCAGTCCTGCGGGATGACGCCCGCGCCTTCGCTCAGATGGCCGAAGATGCGGCCGATCAGCCGGCTGTGCATCTCGCTGCCCGACTTGCGGAAATCGGGCAGGCCGCATGCTGCCCATAGCCGCCGGACCATCGCCGGACGGCGGCAGCGGTCGCGCACCCATGGCTCGCCCTCAAGCCGCTTGAGCGCCGCAAGGTCGGTCGCTTCGGGCGCGGCGCGCAGTTCGACGCGATCAGGGCGCTTCTCCAGACTGGCGATCAGCGCGTCGATGCTGGCGAAATCGGGCGATCCCTCGCGCCAGTAGAGGAAATCGAGGCGGGGGATGTGATGGCCTTCGATGGCCATGATCTCTTCGGGGGTGAAGGCGTTGGCGCCGTCCTCGGTCAGCGCGCCGAAGGTGCCGTCGCGCTGGTGCCGTCCGGCGCGGCCTGCGATCTGCGCCATTTCGGCGACCGTCAGCCGCCTTTGCCTGCGTCCGTCGAACTTGTTGAGGCCCGCGAACGCGACGTGCGCCACATCCATGTTCAGCCCCATGCCGATCGCGTCGGTGGCGACCAGATAATCGACCTCGCCCGCCTGAAACATCGCGACCTGGGCGTTGCGGGTGCGCGGAGACAGCGCCCCCATCACCACCGCTGCGCCGCCGCGCATCCGCCGGATGGTTTCCGCGACGGCATAGACTTCCTCGGCGCTGAACGCGACGATCACCGATCGTTTGGGAAGGCGCGACAGCTTTTTCGCACCCGCATAGCTGAGCGTGGAAAAGCGCGGACGGCTTTCGATCTGAGCATTGGGCAGCAGCGCGCGGATCATCGGTTTGAGCGCGTTTGAGCCCAAAATCATCGTTTCGTCGCGCCCGCGCGCATGGAGCAGCCGGTCGGTGAACACATGCCCGCGTTCGGGGTCCGCGCCCAGTTGCGCCTCGTCGATCGCGACGAAGGACAGGTCCTTGTCGGTCGGCATGCTTTCAGCCGTGCATAGGAACCAGCGCGCGCCGGGCGGGACGATGCGTTCCTCGCCGGTCAGCAGCGCGACTTCGCTCAAGCCCTTCATCGCGACCACCCGGTCATAGACTTCACGGGCGAGCAGTCGCAGCGGAAAGCCGATCATTCCGCTCGAATGCGCGGCCATCCGCTCGACGGCCAGATGCGTCTTGCCGGTGTTGGTGGGACCAAGCACGGCTGTGACCGGAGGGCGGTGGGGGCCGTTCATTTGCCCCAACATTGCGAGTGGCGCCCGGCGGCGCAAGAGGGGGAGCGAGAAAGCACGCTTCGACAGGCCCAGCGTGAGCGCGCAGAAACACATGCCAATTACTGCAAGGGCTCCGTGCTCCTGCTTGCGCAGGCGTACGTGTCACATGTGACGGTCACCCGCCACAACTCGCCCCTCCATCGCCACCATTCGCCGCATCCAGCGGAACCAAGCGCCGGAGTTAATTTGACTTTAGCATTTGTGCTTCACAGGGTTTGGATCGGCCGGGGGTGGAGTTTTTCGGCGGTTTTCGGGGGCGAGCGCCGTGTTCTTGCGCAGCGATATCGGGTTGGAACTGGCCGGGGGCACCAGCGCACGCTCCTTCGGTCGTGCGCCTGCGGCGCCGCCCAGGCCGCTGACGCTGATCGAGCGCATCCAGGATCGCTTTCCCGATTTCGACCTTACCCCCGATCTCGGCTCGCGCATCGGCAGCCGCGAATGGTTTCGCGGGCTTGCGACCTGCGCGGGGCTGATCACCGTCACCTTGCTGCTGTCGCCCGGTTTCGAACGACCGATCCACGGCGCGGTCACCGCGCCGCTCAGCGGCACCGAATGGGAAGATGCGCGCAGCCAGTCGATTTCGGCGCTTGCCTATGGCGCGACGACGGGGATGCGCGGCGAAGCATCGGCGCTGGTGCGTCCGCTGGCCGACACGCCGGAGCGCCCGATCCTCGAACTGACCGCCGTGGTCGGTGCGGGCAGCCGCCTTGCCAGCGCGCTCGAGCGCGCCGGCGTCGGTTCGGGCGATGCCGCGCGGGTTGCCGATCTGGTCGCAGGCGCGATCGATCCGACCGATATCCGGGCGGGAACGCGCGTCGATGTGACGCTGGGCCGCCGCTTGTCGAAGCTGGAAGCGCGTCCGCTCGAAAAGCTCGAATTCCGGGCGCGGTTCGATCTGGCGGTGGCGGTGAACCGGGTCGATGGCGCGCTGGCGCTGACCGAAATTCCGATTGCCGTCGATCATACGCCGCTGCGCATTCGCGGGCGGGTCGGCTCCAGCCTCTATCGCACCGCGCGTGCGGCAGGCGCGCCGGCGAAAGCGGTCGAGGCCTTCATCAAGTCGATCGCCACCAAGGTGCCGATGTCGCGGATCGGCGCGAACGACCAGTTCGACCTGATCGTCGAGCGCCAGCGTGCCGCGACCGGCGAGGAACAGCTGGGCAAACTGCTCTATGCCGGGCTCGACCAGGGCCGCCGCGAGGTGCAACTCGTCCGCTGGGAACGCCAGGGCCGCACCATGTGGTACGATCCCAAGGGCATGGGCGAGCGCACCGAAGGCATGTTGATGCCGACGCAGGGGCGTCTGTCGTCCAGCTTTGGTTATCGCACGCATCCGGTGCTGGGCTTCCGCCGCCTGCACAAGGGGATGGACATCGCCGCCCCCACCGGCACCCCGATCCGCGCCGCGACCGATGGCGTTGTCCAGTTCGCCGGGCGAAATGGCGGTTACGGCAATTATGTCCGCATCAGTCATTCGGGCGGCTACCAGACCGCCTACGGCCATATGCACCGGATTTCGGTACGCTCGGGCACCCGCGTCACCCGTGGCCAGGTAATCGGTACGGTCGGTTCGACCGGCATGTCGACCGGCCCGCACCTCCATTACGAACTCTGGAAGAACGGCCAGGCGGTCAATCCGCGCTCGGTCAGCCTGTCGAACACCGATCGCCTGACGGGGGCTGAATTGAATCGCTTCCGCGGGGTGGTGGCAAACCTGCTCGGCACGCCGGTTGCGGGTGCCGCCGCCGTGACGAAATCGGACGACGACGCGGCGGAATAAGCGCTCGCGATCCGATCTCCAACCAACGCCCAAAACGTCATCCCAGCGAAAGCTGGGATATCTGGCAGTATCGAAATGCGGCTTGATACCCCAGCTTTCGCTGGAGTGACGTGGATATTAAGGCGGTCGGCGGTTCGCCTTATCGCCCCTGCAAGCGCCAGCGGCGGATGGTGCGCTGGAGGATTTCCTCCTCGCCGCCGGTGTCGCGCCACAATTCGCTGAACATCGGATCGCCCGATGCCGGGCGGCGCGAGGCTTCCAGATCGTCGAACACCACGCGCATCGGCGTCGCGACGCCTTCGCCGCAGACGATGCATTCGCGGTTGCGCAGCGCCGGGATCGAATCGAGGAAGCCGCGCGCGCCCTCTGGCATCGCCGCGCGGACATAGGCCTGGTCGCGGTCGTTGTTCAGGCGCATCGAGATGATCGTGCCGCACTGCGACAGCACGCCTTCGGCCAGATCGGACGGACGCTGGGTGATGAGACCGAGCGAAATGCCGTATTTGCGGCCTTCCTTGGCGATGCGGCTGAGGATGCGGCCGACCGAGCTGTTGTCGGCATTGCGCTCGTTCGGGACGTAGCGATGCGCTTCCTCGCACACCAGCAGGATCGGGCGCTGCGCTTCGCCGCGCGCCCAGATCGCATAGTCGAACACCATCCGGCTGAGCACGGCGACGACGACCGAGGTGATTTCATTGGGCACGCCCGACACGTCGATGATCGAAATCGGCTTGCCCTGCGACGGCAGGCGGAACACCCGGCTCAGAAACTCGGCCATCGTGTCGGCGACCAGCATGCCCGAAAACATGAAGGCGTAACGCGGATCGGCCTTGATCTCGTCGATCTTGGTCTTGATCCGCAGATAGGGCGCGGTCTCGCCCGCGCGGTCGAGCTTGCCCATCTCGAGCTGGATCAGGTTCGACAGATCGCTCAGCAGATAGGGGATCGGCGAATCGACCGTCAGCTTGCCCATCTCGCCCGCCAGCCGGTTCTTCTGGCGCGCGGCGAGCAGGCATTTGGCGAGGATGTCGGCGTCGATCTGGCGCTCGTCGCCATGCGTCGTCAGGAACACTTCGCAATGTTCCTCGAAATTCATCAGCCAGTACGGCATCGCCAGGTTGGATGAATCGTAGATCGCGCCATTGCCGCGAAACGCCGCCGAATATTCGCCGTGCGGGTCGATCATCACGATATGGCCCTGCGGCGCGAGGTCGCAGATGCGGTGGAGGATCAGCGCGGCCGCCGTCGATTTGCCGGTGCCGGTCGAACCCAGCAGCGCGAAATGCTTGCCCAGCAGCGCATCGACATAGAGCGCGGCGCGGATGTCGCGGGTGGGATGCACCATGCCGATTTCGACATGCGCGCGATTGTCGGCGGCATAGATTTGTTTCAGATCGGCGCTCGACACCGGATAGACCGGCGTGCCGGGCACCGGATAGCGCGTGACGCCGCGCCGGAAATGATAGAGTTTGCCGGTCAGCTTTTCTTCGTCGCCTTCGCCCAGAAAATCGATCTGGGCGGCAATGTGATAGGGCGAGTTGTCGGCGATCCGCAGCGACCGCACGCTGGCGATCAACCACACATTGCCGACCCGCATCTTGACCTGGCTGCCGACCGTTCCGGTGTTGGCGAGCGCGGGATCGGCGTGATTGGACAATTCGGTCAGGGTTTCGGCGTCGAGCAGCACGCGGCTGGTCGATCCGGTGATTTCGAACACGCTGCCGATCGGCTGCGGCGAAAATCCCTTGGGACTGACGCCGACGTCAATCGCAGATGCGTCGGCAAAGGCGCGGTCGCCCAACAGTTCGTTCATACGCAGGTCCCACTCACCCTTTGAATGGGCGACCATGCGCGCGCAGGCGTAAAGATCAGGTAATGATCGCGCTAACGACTTAGAAACGCCGCCAAATCGCGCCTGCTCCCAAGCCAAAGGCCAGCGACAGCAGCACCGCGACCAGGCCATAAGCCACCGAGGCGTTTTCCGCCGCCGCCGCGACGAACCGCTCGAACCCCGATTTGCGGATGTCGATCTCGCGCACCGCCGCCGACAGCACGCGTCCGTCCTGGATCAGGAAGGTTTCGGCGGTGAATTTGCCGACCGGCACGCGCGCCGGGATGGTCAGGCGCGCCCGGTAGAGGACATCGTCGGTAATCTCGACCGCGTCGGGATCCTCGTAATAGAGGCCGGCGCGCCGTCTGAGATCGACGAGCCCGGCGGCGAAGCGCGCCTCGTCGGCGGACGGCGCGCCCGATGCCGGCGACAGTTGCAGGCTGTCGAGTCCGAGTTCGAAGATCGCGCGTCCGCGTTCGTCGATAATGTCCTCGATCGGACGCGATGATGCGATGGCGTAGAAGCTGGGGGCGGAGCGATAGCGGTTGCTGTCGGCGTTCACCCAGATACCCGCCAGCCGCTTTTTCTCGCGCAGCAATATAGATTCGGTCGGGCCTTTCACCACCACGACGATGTCGGCAGGTCGCCCGCCCTGGGGCACACGTCCCTGCGGATACAATATCGCGCCGAACAGCAGCAACTCGGCGCCGGTGAAGGAATAGGCGATCTCGATCTCGCGCTGCGACACGTCGGGGACGAGCACGGGGCTCGCCGCGCCGATCAGCAGCGGTGCCAGCGCCAGGGCTGCAAGGGCGCGCAGCCGCCTCACATCAATTGCACCGAATAGATTTCGTCAGGCCGCCAGCCCAGCCCCAGCGCCATGCGGACGGCGACAGCCAGCACCATGATGGCAAGCGCCAGACGCAGATATTCGGGTTTGGCCTTCTGCGCCAGTCGCGCGCCGATCTGCGCGCCCGCGACCGAACCGAGAAGAAGCAGGACGGCAAGAACGATGTCCACCGCCTTGGTGGTCAGCGAATGGACCATCGTTGCAGCGGCACTGACGAACAGGATCTGAAACAACGATGTGCCGACCACGACCTGCGTGCCCATGCCGAGCACGAACAGCATCGCAGGCACCAGGAAGAATCCGCCGCCGACCCCCAGCAGCATCGTCAGGATGCCGGTCAGGATGCCAAGGATGAACGGCGCGAACGGCGAAATATACAGTCCCGACCCATAGAAGCGCCAGCGCAGCGGCAGCGCGGCGATGATGCGGTGATGGCGGCGCCCGCTGCTCTTGCGCACCGTGCCGCTGCGGCTGGCCGAGACGCTGGCGATCGCCTCGCGCAGCATCAGCCCGCCGATCGAACCGAGCAGCACGACATAGAGCAGGGCGATGACGACATCGATCTGGCCGGACGCCTGAAGCGCGCGAAAGATGACGGCGCCGAACAGCGATCCGACGACCCCGCCCGCGACCAGTACGCCGCCCATCTTCATGTCGACGCCGCCCCGCCGCAAATGGGCATATACGCCAGACACGCTCGCCCCGGTCACCTGGCTGGCGGCAGAGGCGGCGGCCACCGTGGGAGGGATGCCGTAGAAAATCAGCAGCGGCGTCGTCAGGAATCCGCCGCCGACCCCGAACATGCCCGACAGCAACCCGACCGCGCCGCCCAGCGCGATGATGACCAGCGCGTTGACCGACAGATTCGCGATGGGAAGGTAGAGGTCCATGATCGGCAACCGCCCTACCGCGTCACGACGAAACGAAAAAGGGCGGGCGCGCCCTTTGCGTTCAGAAATCCGCCGCCAGCGTCAGCGCGATCCCCGATCCGGGGCGGACATCCCCCGCGACGCGCTCTCGCCAGTCGATCGAAGCGCGGAATTGGCGCTCACCGACGGGCATCCGCACGCCGATCGACGGACCGATATCGACCCGTTGCGCGTCGCGCTGCGCCGCCGCCCATGCCCCCAGCCCGACGTCGATATCGGCGCCGCCGGTATCGACCAGCTTCTGCGAGACGCGGACAAAGCCGTCGCCATAGGGTTCGGCACGCGCGCGCCAGATCACGCCAGCCTGGCCGTAAGCCTCGACATCGAGCGTCAGGTCGGAGCGGTCGGCGACGGCGGGTTGCGGGCCGATCCCAGCGACCGCGCCCAGCGCCGGTCCGCCTTGGGTCCCGTCGATCCCGAAGCGATGCTCGGCGATCAGCCGTACCGGCGCATCGCCGGGGCGCATGTCGAGGCCGAGCGCCAGTTCGCTTCCCCTGCCTTCCAGCGGGGCGGTCGCGCGGCCATAGGCGCCGATCCGTTCGGTCAGCGCGTGGCGCACGACGATGCCGGCCTGGCTCCCGCCCAGCTGACGCATGCCTGGCGCGAAGCCGCCGCGCGTCATCAGCCAGGCGCTGGCCTGCCAGCGGTCGCTACGCTCGCGAAGCGAAAGCGGCGGGACAGGCGCGACCTGAGTCGCCGCCATATCGCCCAACCGCCCCAATTCGACATCGTCGGCCACGAAGCGGCCGGAGAAATGCGCCAGCCCCGCATAGGCGAAGCGTAGCCGCTCGGCGCTAGGTGCGCGCGGCTGGACCACGGACAGCGCGGGTGCCGGTCGCCAGCGATCGGCGACCGGCTGCGAAACCGGCACGTCGACATCGGCTGCCTTGGCTGTGCCGATCAGATGCGCGTCAACGATGGCGGCGGGGAGGTCAAGCAAGTTTGTGCCTTCGATCACCGGCCACAGCACGAAGGCCCGCCATCCGATCCAGCCCGCCACCACCAGCCCCAGAAAGCGTAGAGGGCGGCCTTGCAGCATCATTGTCCGATCTCGCCCGCGGTCGGGAAATGGTGCGCCGTCTTGTCCCAGCGCAGCGCATTTCCGCGCAGCAAGTGCCAATATTGAACCAGCGCTCGCCGGGCGGCGAGCATCGCGATGATGTTGCCGACCACCAGCCGAGGCACCGCCAGCCAGGACGCACGCCAGCCATAGCCCGATGCCACCCAGCCGATGCGCGACGCGATCCGCCATACCAGCAGAAACGCGGTGACGATCAGCAGCCAGGACAGCATATCGCCCCTTGCGCCGGTGAAATCGCCGGTCAGCACGAACAAGACGCCCCCCGCCGCCAGCCCCAGATAGGCGCAGGCGAGCGTCATGACCGACAGGATCGCGCGCCGATCGCGCATCCGCATCCACCATTCGACCAGCGATGGGCGCCCGCCCCACCCGGTGCGGTCCCATCCGGCAAGCGCGATGCCCGTCATCCAGCGCGATTTCTGGCGCACGGCGGCGTCGATCGTGGCGGGGAAATAGGCGCGGACCGCGACCGGATTGCCGTCGGCATCGACCGCGCGAGCAAAGCCGCCGCGACCGCCTTCGCGCGCGATTGCCAGCCCCAGTTCGTAATCCTCGGTCAGGCTGGACGCATCGAACGGGATGCCGCCCCGCCGATCCGCAATGGCCCCGATCAGGTCGCGGCGGATCGCACAGCCGACGCCCGCCAGCGGCAGCGCCGCGCCGATCGCGTCGCGCACCGGCATCTGGCGCCCGTGCGATTCGATGAATTCATCGCAATAATGGCCGCTGATCAGCGGTGACCCGGGAACCGGCATTGGCAGCACCGGCAGTTGCGCGGCCTGACGATGATCGAGCATCGCGCCCAGCACCCGCAGCTCCAGCGGATGAACCACATCCTCCGCATCGTGCAGCACGATGCCGCCGAAGCGGCGCCCTGTCGCCGCCTCTTCGCGGAGCAGCGCGCGCCAAAGCGTGTTCAGGCAATCGGCCTTTGTCGTCGGACCCGGATGCGGCAGCACGACCAGCCGGATGCGCGCATCCTGTTCCGCAACATTGGCAACCGCGGCGATCGTCGCCGGATCGTTCGGATAGGTGCCGACGAAAACGCGCAGTGCATCCTCGCGCAACGTTGCCGTCAAATGGTCGAGCATCGCGCCGATCACCGGCGATTCGTCCCAGGCGGCAATGAAGATGGCCAGAGGCGGGCCTTTGGGGGCAAGCTGGGTCGCGTCCGCCGGCCGCAAGCGACCGCGCAATTTTTCGCGCAGCCACAACAGGTCGACAAGCAAATCATCGACCCCGCCGATCACGAAGCCAATGGCTGCGAACAGCAGCGCTTCGCGCGCTGTGAACGCAACCGCGTCCACGATCCAGTCGGCAGCCCCCAAAACATGCCCCCCGATTCGGTGGCGGCATGATGCACACTTTTCCCGCATCGGATCAAGCGATTGCGTAAATCGCGTAATCGGCCCGGATTGCGCCAAAACGAAACGCTCGGGAGCCAATCCGGCCCCTGAGCGTTTCGCGTGCGGTCCTTTCCCTTTCGGGGACTGATGCCGTTTGGCATCCGGCCGCGCCGAGGTTTAACGCGGCGCGGCCATCGGACCTGGCCTTACCAGTAGAAGCCGCGGATCACGTCCACCACGACCCCGCGCCGGTAATCGATCAGCACCACATCGTTATAGTGGCGGACCCAGCGCTGGTTGCGGCTGACCGGGGGCAGGCGATAGCGCCACGGATCGCTGATCCAGTAACGCTGGGCGTAATAGGTCGGCGCGATGCGCGCGCCGGGGCGCCACTGGTTGTACCGGAACGGTGCCCGCCAGTTGCCGCGGGCATAAAGCGCCCGGTTGCTGTTGCGGTAATCGCGCCAGTCGTTGCGGCCCCAGCGGCGGTCGCGTTCGCGCACGCTCTGATTCAGGTCGCGGCGAGCATCGCGCACGTCGCGGCGCTGCTCCCGCACGTCGCGGCGATCGCCATAGCGCTGCGCCTGGCGCAGTTCGCGACGCTCCTCGCGCAGATCACGGCGATTTTCGCGGATTTCGCGGTTCGACTGGGCATTGGCGGTCGCCGGAACGATGGCGGCGGGCATGGCCACTGCGGCGATCAGCGACGCGATCAAGGTCTTACGCATACAAACCTCCTTCAGTTCGGTCTCACCCTGTCCGGGTTTCGACCATGACGGAGGATTTGGCCGATTCGTCCTGAACGGCGCGGGAATGCGCCGGTCAGGAAACCGAAAGGTGGCGCGCGCTTACTGCTGCTGGGGCGGGGGCGCACCCGCGCCGACGGTGCCGATATTGCCGAACAGATCCTGGAAGAATCCACGCTCGCTGCCCAGCGTCGGCGTCTTTTTCGATGTCGGCGTGATGTTGGCGACGTTTTCCAGCCCCTCGCGGGTGACGGCGGTTACCGTGCCGGCCTGATCGAACTGGATGCGCAGCACCGTCTGTTGCGTCGGATTCGGCTTCTGAAAGGCGAAATTGCGATTCTCGCGGCCGAAATAATACCAGTCGCCCTGATCGAATTGTGCGGCAAAGGTCGGGCTGCCCAGCGTCCGCATCACCGAATCGCGATTATCGACGCCGGGCGAGATCGAATTGACCAGGTCGGCATCGGTCACATAGCCAGTAAAGCTGCGCGATTTGGTGCACGCGCCCGTTGCCAGCATCGCCGTGCAGGCCAGCGCGAACGCCACGCGCCTGGCCGAAAAACCCGAAATCAACGCCATCACATTCTCCTCAGGCGAGCGCGCACGATCTTTCTCGCGCATTGCATCGCGTGTCGAAGCTCTCAATATGCGGGCACGAACCAGCAAACAAGCCGCTTGGCTACCAACCGCGTTTCCGGCGCGGTCGCGGGTGCCTGCGGGACGATATGGGAATGACGATGGGAT
Organism: Pseudomonadota bacterium; assembly: GCA_023418595.1. Taxonomy (GTDB): domain Bacteria; phylum Pseudomonadota; class Alphaproteobacteria; order Sphingomonadales; family Sphingomonadaceae; genus Sphingomonas. The sequence continues at coordinate 111,385 of JAEZZI010000018.1, read as the reverse complement.
TGCTCGACAGGCTGTTCGGCCGACAACGGGTGCAGCGCGGCGACGCGCTCTATGCGGCGGTCGTGGCAAAGGCGCGCGAGGAACACTGGTATCTGGCGGGCGGGGTCGCCGATACGGTCGACGGTCGGTTCGACATGGTCGCCGCCGTACTCTCGATGGTGTTGCTGCGGCTGGAGGCGGAGCCCGGCAACGAGGAACTGAACGCCGCGCTCGCCGAGCGATTCGTCGACGATATGGATGGCCAGCTGCGCCAGATGGGGATCGGCGATATCGTCGTCGGCAAACATATCGGGCGGATGATGGCGATGCTCGGAGGGCGGCTCGGCGCGTATCGCGAAGGGCTGGCGGCGGGTGACCTGACGCCGGGACTGCGCCGCAACCTCTATCGCGAGCAATCGCCGGAGGACGCGCAGGTCGCTTATGTCGATGAAGCCCTGCGCGCCTTTCACGCGCGGCTGATGGCGGGTGACGTTTCTGCGTTCGAGCGGGGGGCATTGCCATGACCGTGGCGCCCGAATTCAGCCGTCTGGTCCGGCTGGACCGCATCGGCGCAGGCACCAGCGCGCACGACCTGACCGCCGGCGAAGCCGAACGCATCGCGCTCGCCGCGCGGTTCGGACTGATCGCGATCAATCGGCTCGACGCGACGGTGAGCCTGAAACGCGAAGGCGACAACGTGATCGCGACCGGTCGCCTGTCGGCCGCGGTGGTCCAGCGCTGCATCGCCAGCGACGAACCCGTGCCCACGACGATCGACACCGATCTCGCGATCCGCTTCGTCCCCGAAAGCGACGATCCGGCGGAAGAGGTCGAACTGGACGCAAACGCGCTCGACACCGTCGATTACCGCGGCGGCGCGATCGACCTGGGCGAAGCGACGGCGGAAACGCTGGCGCTGGCGCTCGACCCGTTCGCGCGCAGCCCCCACGCCGACGCGGCGCTGAAAGCGGCGGGTGTGCTGAGCGAGGATGAGGCGAAGTTGGCGAGCAGCCCGTTCGCGGCGCTTAAGGGGTTGGGGAAGGATTGAGGGGGCCGCTCGGCGCGACTCTCTAATCCGCCATGCCAGCGAAAGCTGGCATATCAGGCGGCAGGGGCTAGACTCGGCGGATGGAAAACGGTGCGTGGAAGATCCGACCGACGCTCTTGATAGCAGCATTGGCTATAGGAGCCGCATTCACGGTGGCTTCCCGTTTGATATTCGCTGACGCGCTAAACCGGGTTCCTGATTTCGGCGAGGTCGATGTCTTCATTTTAAGGACGGTCATCGCCGGAGCACCACTTTCCTTGCTGGCCTTTCGCCGCGTCTTCAACATGCTGCCGTGGATGGTCGCGATCATCCTCACTGCGGCCCTTGAATGGTGGTGGCTATCTAAGGGGATCGCCTATCAACGTGCACCAGATGGCTCGGGTGTCGATCTCTTCGGCGCGTTCATCATGCTTTTTTCACCGATCCCTATCTCCGCCGCTGCGCTTGGAATTGATGTCTTGATTGAATGGGTTCGCGCAGACCCTCTCAACAATTCGCGGGATCGGAGATAATTCATAATCAGCATTCAAAAATGCCATGCCATTCCTCTCAACCCCGCACCCCAATCCCTCGCGCCAGCATTTCCGCCACAACATCCGCGACATCCTCGGGCGCTTCGTCCTTCGACCACACGCCGTAACGCAGGCCCAGGAACACGTTCATCCCCATGATCGCCCAGGCGTGAATTTCGGATAGCCCGGGCTGCACTTCGCCGCGTTCGCCCGCTGCGGCCAGCCGCTTGGCGATGCGGTCGGCAGTGGTCGCATAATGGGCGTGGAAGCTTTCAGGATCGACGAATTCGGCTTCGTCGATGATGCGATAGATTTCCTTGTGGTCGCGGACGAAGTGCAGGAATTGGAGCAGGCCTGCGCGTTCCGCCGCGATCTGGTTCGGGGCTTCGCGAATCGCGGGTGCGACGTGATCGCGGACCTGGTCGGACATGTCGCGGACCAGCGCGCGGAACACCGCGTCCTTCGAATCGAAATAGGTGTAGAAACTGCCCAGCGCGACGCCCGCACGGCGGGTGATCCCGCTGACGGAGCCGTCGTGAAACCCCTTCTCGCCGAACTCGATCGCCGCGGCGTCGAGGATCGCGCGCAGCGTCTTTCGACCCCGGGCGGTCCGTGGTTCCTTGCCTGCGCTGGCGGCCGACCCTGTGTCGCCAACCGGGGTTGGCGCCGCGGCGGCCTCTGCCCCTGTTGTCGCGCGGACACGGTTTTCGCCCATCGCGCTTCCTCCCCTAATTCCCAAGTTGAAACCCGGTTCAGGTTTCAGTATAGGCTTCGTCAACTTCGCACAACCCGGATCAACCGGGTCGCATTATCTTAGGGAGGGGTTCCGATGGCACGTCCAATCATTTCCGCGCGCACGATCTTCAATCTCGGCGTCGCTCTCGGCGCGCTGACCGCCGCACCAGCGCTGGCGCAGGATGTCGGCGCCGATGGCGCGCCGGTCGTCGAGGAACAGGACGGCACCGACCTTGTCGTCACCGCGCGCCGTCGCGAGGAAAGCCTGATCGACGTGCCGATTTCGATGTCGGTGCTGACCGGCGATACGCTGCGCGACACCGGCGCCGTCGATATCACCGTACTTCAGGACAAGACTCCGAACCTGACGTTGCAAATCGCGCGCGGATCAAACTCGACGCTGATCGCCTTTTCGCGTGGCGTCGGCCAGCAGGATCCGCTGTGGGGCTTTGAGCCCGGCGTCGGCCTCTATGTCGATGACGTCTATGTCGCGCGTCCTCAGGGTGCGGTGCTCGACATTTTCGACGTCGAGCGGGTCGAGGTACTGCGCGGGCCGCAGGGCACGCTATACGGTCGCAATACCATCGGCGGCGCGATCAAGTACGTCACCAAGCGACTGGGCGATGATTTCGAAGGATCGGTCCGAGCGGCCTATGGTTCCTACGATCAGATCGACCTGATCGGCCAGGTGACGGTGCCGGTATTTGACGGCTTTTCGATCGGCGGCGCGGTCGCGCGTTACTGGCGCGACGGCTACGGCACCAACCTGACCACCGGTGCGGAACATTACGACAAGGACGTGATCGCCGCGCGTGTGTCGGCGGAATACAACCCGACCGACACGATCTTCTTCCGCCTGGCGGGCGACCGCGTGCTCGACAAGTCGAACCCGCGCCACGGCACCCGGCTGCTGCCGAACGGCGCCGATCCGGTCTATGCGCCCACCGCCAGCGTCTATGACACGCGCGCCGGGATCGGCGACGACAATCGCGTGGTGACGCAAGGACTGTCGTTCACCGGCGAAATCGGCCTGTCGAGCGCGCTGACGTTCAAGACGATCACCGCATACCGCCAGGGCGAGTCGGACACGGTGATCGATTTCGACAATACCCGCCTGCCGACGCTCGACATCCCCGCGCGTTACGAGGACCGCCAGTTCACTCAGGAATTGCAGCTTCTGTATGAAGGCGACCGGGTGCAGGGCGTCGTCGGCCTCTATTATCTGAACGGTCGCGCGGCGGGCGCATTCGACACCGTGGTCGGCCTGCTCAACACCACCACGCTCACCTCGGGCGAGGTAAAGACCGAAAGCTATGCGGCGTTCGGGGATGTCAGCTTCGACGTGACCGAGCAGTTCAGCATTTCGGTCGGTGGGCGCTATACCAAGGACAGCAAGGAAGGGACGGTGTATCGCCAGAACTTCACCGGCATCCGCAGCCCGCGCTTCGGCAATGCCGCCGCGATTCCCGGCCTGGTCCGCACCGATTACACCAACGAGCGCGATTTCGAGCAGTTCACGCCGCGCGTGTCGCTGAGCTACGAAGTGCGGCCCGAGCTCAATTTCTATGCCTCCTATGGCAAGGGCTTCAAATCGGGCGGGTTCGACATGCGCGGCGATGCGCTGTTCACGCCGACGACGGTCAATGGCTATGCGCCGGAGAAGATCGACAGCTACGAAATCGGGATGAAGGGCGCGTTCCTCGACCGCACCCTGTTCCTGAACGTTGCGGGCTATCATTCGAAATACAAGGACCAGCAGGTCACGATTCAGGTGCCGAACGTCCTGGGCGGCATCGCCAGTTTCGTCGACAATGCGGGCCGCGCCGACATCTGGGGCGCCGAGGCCGAAGCGCGGATCGTCCCCAGCCGCAATTTCTCGGCAACGATGACGCTCGGTTACACCAATGCCGATTACAAGGAGTTCCTGACCTTCATCGGCGGCGGCACCACGCCGGTCGACGTGGCGGACCAGCGCGTCTTCCAGAACACGCCCGAATTCACCGCCAACGCGTCCGCAACCTGGAGCGCCGATCTGATGGGCGGGCGCCTGTCGGTGACGCCTGCGGTGTCGCTGCGCAGCGACGTGTCGATGTTCGAAATCCCGACGCCCGCGCTCGACCAGGACGGATATTTCCTGGTCGACGCTTCGGCCAACTGGGTCGCGCCCGACGAGCGGCTGACGGTCGGCGTCAACCTGCGCAACCTGACCGACGAACGCTACCGCGTCGGCGGCTACAACTTCCCCGGCGCGCTCTTCGGCAATTCGATCATCGGCTATTACGGCCCGCCGCGCACGGCGACATTCAACATCGGCTATCGCTTCTGATCGAAATCACGGCATAACAAGGGGGCGGGGCCGGGTGCGCTTGGTAACGGCGTGCCCGGCCCGCTGCGTCTTGAGAAGATAGGGGAGGGGTTCGCAATGCAATTCGGAGGCACGATCGCGCCCGAAGACACGACGCCGCGCTACCGCGCCGCGGTGCTGGCGATGCTGCTGCTCGTCTATACCTTCAACTTTCTCGACCGTCAGATTCTCGGCATCCTGGCGGTGCCGATCAAGGCCGACCTGGGCCTGACCGACAGCCAGTTGGGGCTGCTCGGCGGGCTCGCCTTTGCCGTCCTCTATTCGACGCTGGCGATCCCGCTGGCGCTGCTTGCCGACCGCACCAACCGCACTTGGGTCATCACCATTTCGCTGGTGGTGTGGAGCGGGTTCACCGCCTTGTGCGGGATCGCCACCAATTTCGTGCAATTGCTGATCTATCGCATCGGCGTCGGCGTCGGCGAAGCGGGCGGCGTTGCGCCGAGCTATGCGACGATCGCCGATTATTTCCCCCCGCATCAGCGCGCCCGCGCGCTTGCCATCTATTCGCTGGGAATCCCCATCGGCCTTGCCTCTGGCGTGTTGTTCGGGGCGTGGATCGCCGCCACGGTCGACTGGCGCGCGGCGTTCATCGTCATCGGGCTTGCGGGTGTGGTGATCGCGCCGCTTTTCCGCATGATCGTCAAGGAACCGCGCCGCGTGAAGCCCGCCGCCGACGCGCCAAAGGTGCCGATGGGCGCGGTGTTCGGCATTCTTGCGAGGAAGCGCAGCTTCTGGCTGCTGGCGTTCGCCGCGTCGATGAGTTCGCTGTGCGGCTACGGCCTTGCCTTCTGGACCTCGTCGCTGCTCGTTCGCAGCTTCGGCTTTACGCTCATCGAAACCAGCTGGTTTTTCGGATCGCTGCTGCTGATCGGCGGTGTCGCGGGCGTGTTCGCGGGCGGCTGGCTTGCCGACCGGATGGGCGGGGACAAGGCCAATTACGCGCGGCTGCCGGCCTATGCCTGGCTGATGAGTGCGCCGCTGTTCGCGCTGGGATTCCTGACCGAGAACCCGACGCTCGCCTGGGCGCTGCTGCTGATCCCCAACGGTCTCAACATCCTGTGGCTGGGGCCGCTGACGACCGCGGTCCAGCATCTGGTGCCCGCGCAGATGCGCGCGACGGCGTCGGCCAGCTTCCTGCTGATCAACAACCTGATCGGGCTGGGGCTGGGGTCGTGGAGCATCGGCATCCTGTCCGACCAGCTGACCCCGGCTTATGGTGACGAGGCGCTGCGTTACGCGATGGTCGCGGCGACCGCCTTCTACTTCCTCGCGACCGCGCTGGCGTTGCTAGGGGCGAAGTCGCTGCGCAAGGATTGGGTGGAAGAGCCGGTCGCCGCCTAATCATTGCCCGTCATTCCCGCGAAGGCGGGAATCCATAATCTATGTCAGCGGTTATGGATTCCCGCCTTCGCGGGAATGACGGATTTGAGGTGGTTCCAAGTAACCCCCTCAACATCACGAAAAGCGTGTGGGTGCTGGTTTACCGTTCCCTAGTCGCCGCGAACTTCACCTTGGGATAGCGATCGGCAATGTAGCCGACTTCCCACGCCGACTTCGCCAGGAACACCGGGTTGCCGTCGCGATCGGTGGCCATCGCGCTGCGGTTGATGTCCATGAACGCCTTGAGGTCGACGGGGTCTTCGCTTGAGATCCAGCGCGCGGTTTCGAACGGTGCCATCTCCAGCCCCGCCGCGACCTTGTATTCGGCCTCCAGCCGGGAAATCAGCACTTCGAGCTGCAACTGACCGACCACGCCGACGATCCAGTTCGACCCGATCTCGGGGTAGAAAACCTGGGTCACGCCCTCCTCTGCCATGTCGTCCAGCGCCTTGCGGAGCTGCTTGGTCTTGGTCGGGTCTTTCAGCGCGACGCGGCGCAGGATTTCGGGCGCGAAATTGGGGAGGCCGGTGAAGCGCACATCGGCGCGTTCGGACAGCGTATCGCCGACGCGCAAAGTGCCGTGGTTGGGGATGCCGATGATGTCGCCCGGAAACGCCTCGTCCGCCAGTTCGCGTTCGCGCGCGAAGAACAGGATCGGCGAATGCACCGCGATCGGCTTGCCGTGGCCGGTCGGCGTCAGCTTCATCCCGCGTTTGAAGGTGCCCGACACCAGTCGCATGAACGCGATGCGGTCGCGGTGGTTGGGGTCCATGTTCGCCTGCACCTTGAAGATGAAGCCGGTGACTTCTTCGTTCGACGGCTCGACGGGGGCAGGCTCGGCGGGCTGGGGACGCGGGGAAGGGGCGTGTTCGGCAAGCGCGGCGATCAGCGTATCGACGCCAAACTCCTTCAATGCCGACCCGAAATAGACCGGCGTCAGGTCGCCGTTGCGATACGCCTCCGCATCGAATTCGGCATAGCCCGCCATCGCCAGTTCGGCATCCTCGCGCAGCTTGGCCAAGCCCTGTTCGGAGAGCAACTCGTCGAGTTTCGGGTCGTCGAGCCCCGATACCTTTACCACCTTGCCCTGAAATTCGCGGCTCGGCCCCTCTGGCAGCAGCAGGCGATTGCCGACCAGGTCGTAGATGCCCTCGAACTGCCCGCCCATGCCGACCGGAAAGGTCATCGGCGTGACGTCGAGCGCGAGCAGGTCGGCGATCTCGTCCAGCGTCTCGAACACCTCGCGGCCTTCGCGATCGACCTTGTTGACGAAGGTGATGATCGGCACCGAGCGCAGGCGGCACACCTCGAACAGCTTGCGCGTCTGGCTCTCGATCCCCTTGGCGACGTCGATCACCATGACGGCGCTGTCGACGGCGGTCAGCGTGCGATAGGTGTCCTCGGAGAAATCCTCGTGCCCCGGCGTGTCGAGCAGGTTGAAGGTGATGCCGTCACGCTCGAACGTCATCACCGAGCTGGTCACCGAAATCCCGCGCTGCTGCTCGATCTTCATCCAGTCGGATCGGGCGCGCCGCGCTGCCCCGCGCGCCTTTACCTCACCGGCGAGATGGATCGCGCCGCCGAACAGCAAGAGCTTTTCGGTGAGCGTGGTCTTGCCCGCGTCGGGGTGCGAGATGATCGCGAAGGTGCGGCGGTCTTGGGGGGTGGTCATCGAATGCCTTTGGTCGTCATCCCCGCGAAGGCGGGGATCCATAACCCATGCCGTATCGAAGGAATCGGAAAGTCGTAAGAATATGGATTGGCTTACGCCGAACTTCGTTTCCCGCCTACGCGGGAATGAGGGTGAGGGGCAAGGCTCGGCCTTCAACCTTCGCGCGCGACCTGAAACCCGGCAAAGGACTGCGAAACGGGCATCAGTTCGAGCGTGTTGATGTTGAGGTGCGGCGGCAGCGTCGCGACCCATAGCAGGGTTTCGGCAATATCCTCAGCCGTCATCGGATTGGCGCCGCCATAGAGCTTGTCGGACGCCGCCTGGTTGCCGCCCGTGCGAACCAGGGTGAATTCGGTTTCCACCATGCCCGGTTCGATCGAGGTGACGCGGACTCCGGTGCCGTGCAGATCGCTGCGCAGGCCAAGCGAGAATTGACGCACGAACGCCTTGGTCCCGCCATAGACATTGCCGCCGGTGTACGGATAGGTCGCGGCAACCGAGGACAGGTTGATGATCGCGCCCTTGCGCTCGATCAGGCCGGGCAGCAGCTTGTGGGTGAGCGCGACGAGCGCGGTGACGTTGGTGTCGATCATGACGCGCCAGTCGTCGAGTTGCGATCCTTGCGCGGGCGAGGTGCCGCGGGCGAGACCGGCATTGTTGATGAGGCAGTCGATCCGCGCGAAGTCGGCGGGGAGGGCGTCGAGGGCAGCATCGCGTGCAGTCTCGTCGGTGACATCGAACACGGCCGCGTGAAAGGCGCCACCGAGTTCGGCCTTGAGCGCATCCAGCCGCTCCGCGCGCCGTCCGGTGCCGACGACCTGCCATCCCGCCCCGACGAATTCGCGCGCGGCGGCTTCGCCGATTCCGGCGGTGGCTCCGGTGATTAGAACGGTCGGCATCTGTGTCTCCCTCGCTCAAGCCCCTCCCCTTCAGGGGAGGGGTTGGGGTGGGGCAGCGCCGCAAACGCCCGGCCTGCGGACAGGCCCCACCCCCGGCCCCTCCCCTGAAGGGGAGGGGCGAAGTTACCCGCGCAACACCGCGCCCAGTTTCCCGGCCGCCGCGACGACCTTGTCCGCGATCGCCTTCAATTCGGCATCGGTGAAGCTCTTGTCGCCGGGCTGCAACGTCACCTCGACCGCCAGGCTCTTCTGCCCTTCCTCGACGCCCGCGCCTTCGAACACATCGAACAGTCGCGCGTCGACGATCGCCGCTTTGTCGGCGCCCCGGACCGCGCGCACCAGATCGCCCGCGGGCAATGCGCCCGGCACCAGGAAGGCGAAGTCGCGCGTCACCGCCTGCAACGCCGGCGGCGTATAGGCCGGGCGCATGAAGCCGCCGCCATGATCCTTGCTGCGCTTGGCCGGAAGCGCGTCGAGATAGAGTTCGACTGCCGCGACCGGACCCAACAGGTCGAACGCCTTGACCACGCTGGGATGCACCATTCCGACCGCGGCGATGACGGTCTTCGGCCCCAGCCGCAGCGTCGCCGACTGGCCGGGATGCCAGGCATCGCCTGCTTCCCCCATGACTTGCAGATTGCCGACCGGCGCGCCTGCCGCCTCCAGCAAGGCGAGCGCCTCTGCCTTGGCGGCATAGGCGTCGAAGGCCCTGGCCTTGCCCGACTGCCAGCTGCGCGGGATCGCGTCGCCCGCCAGCAGCACGGTCAGCGTCGCGCGCTCCTCGTCGGCCAGATAGCGGCGACCGAGTTCGAACAGCCGAATGCTGCTCGCGCCGCGCTTCATGTTGCGCGCCGCCGCCGAGAGCAGGCCGGGGAGCAGCGACGGCCGCATCACCTTCATGTCCTCGCTGATCGGATTGGCGAGCGTCCACGCGCCGCCGCCAAAGGCTGCGGCTTCGCGTTCCGAAATGAAGCTCCAGGTGATCGCCTCGTTCAGCCCGCGCGCCGCCGCGGTGCGCCGCATCCGGCGTTCCAGCTTCTGTTCCGTTGTCGCGGTCGGCGTGGCGACGCCGGGCGCGCGGGGGAGGGGGACGGAGGGAACCTTGTCCAGACCTTCGATGCGGATCACTTCCTCGACCAGATCGGCGGAGCCTTCGACGTCGCGTCGCCAGCTTGGCACGGTGACGGTCCAGTCCGCATCGACCGCAAAGCCCAGTCGTTCGAGAATGGCCTTCTGACGATCCGCCGGGATCGCCAGCCCGCCCAGCGTATCGGCGCGTGTTGGATCGTAGGAAATCTTGCGCTGGTTGAGTGGCGGTTCGCCCGACCGGGTGACGCCGCTCGCCGTGCCGCCGCAGATCGACAACACCAGCCCCGTCGCGATCGCAAGCCCTTCGTCCAGAAACGCCGGATCGACCCCGCGCTCGAACCGCGTGCGGGCATCGCTGGTCAGCGTCAGCGCCTGGCCGGTGCGCGCGATATGTCCGGGCGTGAAATAGGCGCATTCGATGACGACATCGGTGGTGTCCGACTGAACGCCCGACTCCTCGCCGCCCATGATCCCGCCGATATCGTGGACATGCGCGTCGTCGGCGATGACCGTCATCGCGTCGGTCAGCGTATAGGTCTTGCCGTTAAGCGCTAGCACCTGCTCACCCGCCTTCGCCTTACGCGCGACAAGCCCGCCCGACAGCTTGGCGCGGTCATAGACGTGCAAGGGGCGGCCCAGATCGATCATCACATAATTGGTAATGTCGACCAGCGCGGAAATCGGCTTTTGCCCGATCGCCAGCAAGCGGCGGGTCATCCAGTCGGGGGCGGTGCCGTTGACGACGCCGGACACCGACTGGCCGTAGAAAGCGGGGCAGCCCTCTGGGTCGTCGGTGCGTACGTCGGGGCCGGGGCCTTTGCCATCGATGGTGGGGACGTCGAGCGGCCTCAGCGTGCCCAGTCCCGCCGCTGCGAGATCGCGCGCGATGCCGCGCACGCCCATGCAGTCCTGGCGATTGGGAGTGATCGACACGTCAATGACCGGATCGTTGAGGTCGGCATAATCGGCGTAACTCTGGCCGATCGCGCTTTCGGCGGCGGCGGGCAGTTCGATGATGCCGTCATGATCGTCGCCCAGTTCCAGCTCGCGCGTGGAGCACATCATGCCGTTCGATTCGACGCCGCGAATGGCCGCCTTCTTCAGCACCATGCCGTTTGCGGGCACCGTCGCACCGGGCAGGCCAAGCACGCCCAGCATCCCCGCGCGGGCATTGGGCGCGCCGCATACGACCTGAAGCACGCCGTCGCCGGTATCGACCGACAGGACCTGCAGCTTGTCGGCCTGGGGGTGACGTTCGGCGGTCAGCACCTTCGCGACCTTGAAAGCGGCCAGCTTCTCGCCGGGGTTGTCGACGCCTTCGACCTCAAGGCCGATGCGCGTCAGCCCCTCGACGATCGCGTCGAGCGTGGCGTCGGTATCGAGATGCTCGCGGAGCCAGGAAAGGGTGAACTTCATGCGCCGACTCCTCCCGACAGCGTGGGCACGTCGAGCGCGGAGAATCCGTAATGCTTCAGCCAGCGCAGATCGCCGTCGAAGAATGCGCGCAGATCGTCCATCCCGTATTTGAGCATCGCCAGCCGGTCGACCCCGGTGCCGAAGGCGAAGCCCTGCCACTCGTTGGGGTCGAGGCCGCAGGCTTCGATCACCCTGGGATGGACCATGCCGCTGCCCAGCACCTCCATCCAGCCCTCGGCCCCGCCGATCACGCGCTTTCCGTTGACGACGGAGTAACCAACATCGACCTCTGCCGAGGGTTCAGTGAAGGGGAAATAGCTGGGGCGCAGGCGCAGGACGATGTCGTCGCGCTCGAAAAACGCCTTGAGGAAGGTCTCGAGCGTCCATTTGAGGTGGCCGAGCGTGATGCCCTTGTCGATGACCAGCCCCTCGATCTGGTGGAACATCGGCGTGTGGGTCGCATCGCTGTCGCTGCGATAGACGCGGCCCGGCGCGATGATGCGGATCGGGGGTTTTTGCGAAGTCATGGTGCGGATCTGCACCGGCGAGGTGTGGGTGCGCAGGACCATCGGGCGCGCGTGTTCGCCCGCCAGATAGAAGGTATCGTGCATGGCCCGCGCCGGGTGCGTCGCCGGGATGTTGAGCGCGGTGAAATTATGCCAGTCGTCCTCGATCTCCGGCCCGGTCGCCACCGCGAAGCCCATATCGGCGAAGATTTCGGCGAGTTCGTCCATCACCTGGCTGACCGGATGAACCGATCCGGCGGCGACCCCGTCCACCGGCAGCGTCATGTCGATCGTCTCCGACGCGAGCCTGGCTTCCAGTGCGGACGCCTCGAGCGACGCCTTTCGCGTCGCGATCGCCTCGGTCACCGCTTCGCGCAGCGCATGGATGCGTGCGCCGGTGGTCTGGCGCTCCTCGGGACTCATCGCGCCGAGCGATTTGAGCAGGCCGGTGATGGCGCCCTGCTTGCCCAGCGCATGGACGCGCACCGAATCGAGCGCATCGAGTCCCGCCGACGCATCGACGGAGGCGAGCAGGTCGGCCTGAAGTTGATCGAGATCGGGGGTCATTCGGTCCTCAAAATCTGGTTGCCGCAGCCTCTAGCGGGGCGGGGCCGATACGCAAAGGGCGCCGGTGGTTGCCCACCGACGCCCCTCATGTCACTCGCTGTCAGGTCGCCTTAGGCGGCCTGGGGCAGTGCCGCCTTCGCCTGAGCGATGATGGCGCTAAAGGCTTCGCCTTCGTGCATCGCGATGTCGGCCAGAACCTTGCGGTCGAGTTCGATGCCCGCGAGCTTCAGCCCGTGTATGAACTGCGAATAGGTCAGGCCTTCGGCGCGGACGCCGGCGTTGATGCGCTGGATCCACAGGCCGCGGAAGGTCCGCTTCTTCACCTTGCGGTCGCGATAGGCGTACTGGCCGGCCTTTTCGACGGCCTGGCGCGCGATGCGGATCGTGTTCTTGCGACGGCCGCGATAGCCCTTCGCCTGATCCAGAATCCGCTTGTGCTTCAGCTTGGTGGTGGTGCCACGCTTAACTCGTGCCATGTCGGGGCTCCTCTTACTTCAGGCCGTAGGGCGCCCAGAGGCGCACATGACCGGCATCGGATTCCGACAGCACGCTGGTGCCGCGGTTCTGGCGAATATATTTGGCGTTGTGGCTGATCAGGCGGTGACGCTTGCCAGCGACGCCGTGCTTGATCTTGCCCGTCGCGGTGAATTTGAAGCGCTTCTTCACACCGCTCTTGGTCTTCAGCTTGGGCATTTTCGTCTCCTTGTGTTCGACGATTATGAACGGCCCTGGCAGCCCACACTGGCCAGGCAGTTCTGCAATTAATCGCGGAAAGGCGGTCCGGTAACGAAAGCCCTGTCGATTTGCAACCGATTCTGTGGGCTTCACGCCCGCCGGGGGCGCTCGACCGGCAGGATCACCGCGCCGGCGATGACGCAGGCGGCGGCGAGCAGCATCAGGATGGTGCTGAAATCCCGTCCCGAGACCAGGCTCCAGGTGACGAGCGGCCCGGCGATCGCGGGCAGGGTGTTCGCGAGATTGATGAACCCCAGGTCGCGCCCGCGATGCGCAGGCGCGGGCAGCACTTCCATCGTCAGCGCGGTGTGCAGCGACAGGAAGCACGCGTTTCCGCAAGCGTAAAGGATGAAACCCGCCGCCCCGACATGCCATTCGCTGGCCAGCGCCATCATCGCCAGGCCCCCCGCCATCGCCAGCGCCGCCGCCAGGATCGTCGGCTTGCGCCGTGCGCTTTGATCGGACCAGCGGCCTGCAACCACCGCCAGCGGGGCCGCGACGGCAAAGGCGAAGGTGACGAGTTGCGCGACCTGCGGCGCCATCCGCTGCGACGGTGCATCGGCCACCGCGGCGAAATAATAGAGCAGGTAATAGAACAGCACATTGCCCGACAGCTGCACCAACAGCCGCGATGCCCAGGCAAGGACCAGGTTGCGGCGGCCCTGATGCGCGCGATGCGCCGCCGGAGCGGCAGACGGGACCAGCATCGCAGGGCTCAGCAGCAGCGGCAGCACCATCGCGGCAATCGCGGCGCACAGTGCGGCGAACAGCCACGCACCCGACAACCACGCGATCGCCAGCAGCAGCGCCGACAGCGCCGACGCGGTCGGCTGTGCGAGCGCCAGCATCCCGCCGACCATGCCCTTTTGCGCATCGGGCACCTCGTCCGCCATCGTCGCATAGAGTGGCGAGAGCAATGCGTTGAGCGCGATCTGATAGACGATGACCGCCGCGATCAGCATCGCCGGGGTGGTGGCAAGCGCGATCGGCACGTAGCTGGCGAGCGTCGCGATCAGGCCGCCCGTCATCCACCTGCGGCGACTGCGCCCGCGAGCGACGCTGCGGTCGCTCAACATGCCGAAGCCGATGTTCGACAGGCTGGCCGCGACCGCACCCGCAATCGCCGCGACGGTCAGCCAGCCGATGCGGTCCTCGCCCGCCAGCGCCTCGATCCGGATCGGCAGCAACAGGGTCAGCAGCGGCAGGAAGGCGGCGACGCCGCCCGCATTGGCCAGCGCGTAGACGAGCAGGAACCGGACCGGGCGGGGCGCGCCCTCAGCCCCCATGCGGGGCGGTCGATTCTCGGGCGACAAGGCCGAAGGGCAGGATGCGGATGCCACGATCGACGTCTTGCCCCGCGGATGCCGCGATCAGCAAGTCCGCCGCGCTTTCGGCCATCTTGGCGATCGGCTGGTTGATCGCGGTGAGCGGCGGCATGGCATGCCGCGCACCGGGCGTGTCGTCGAAACTGACGATCGACAGGTCGCGCGGAATCTTCAGTCCTCGCTTGCGCGCGACGTGGAGCGTGGCAAGCGCCATCTGTTCGCTCGACGCGACGATCGCGGTCACCGGTTCGGCCAGCGCCAGCAGTTCCGATGCGGCGCGTTCGCCGGATTCATAACCGAAATCGCCTGCCGCGACCCAGGCCGGCTCGGCCGCGATGCCCGCCTCCGCCATCGCCGCGCGGTAACCGGAGGCGCGCTCTTCGCTCAGGCGATATTCGGGATCGCCAGTGATGAACCCGATGCGGCGATGGCCGAGTTCGATCAGGTGGCGCGTCGCCGCTTCGCCCGCCGCCTGGTCGTCCATGCGAATGGGAAAGCCTGCGCCATCGGCGTCCGACCCGATCCGCGCGAACGGCACGCCGAGTTCGGCGAGCAGCGCGGTAATCACCGGATTGTCCGAATGCGGCGGGGTCAGGATCACGCCGTCGGGCCGCACTGCGGCAAGCGCGGCGGCGATTTCCCGCTCGACATTTTCGGCATGGGTGTCGACCAGTTCGATCAGCAACCGATAGCCATGCTCGGCGCATTTGAGCATCCCGCCATAGAGCATCTGGTCGATATAGTCGGACCCTTCGCCAAGCTGCCACCCTTCGATCGTGCGGTCGCGGTCGTGGAACGACAGCAGCATGTACGACCGCGATCCCGACAGGCGGCGCGCGGCCAGGCTGGGGACATAGCCCAGCTTCTTCACCGCGGCGCGAACCTTGTCCTTCATCTCCTGACGGACATTCGGTTCGTCGTTCATCACCCGTGATACCGTCTGGAGCGATACCCCGGCTTCGGCGGCGACGTGGCGGATGGTGACGGTCTGGCGGGGGCGGGCCATCAGGACTCCGGGATCATGGGGCAGGCGCCGGGCAGTGGCGGGCCAGGAACTGCTGGTGCGTGGGCAGGCTGCGGGCGAATTGCGCAAGGCCGCCCGCCAGCCGGTCGAGATCGGCGGGCAAGCCGTTGCCCGCAATCCGCGCGGCGCTCGGGTGCGGGCGGGCGGGGCGGATGCCCATCCCCTCCATCACGCATTGCCAGCTCACCGCGCGGAACAGCTCGTCGGTGCCTTCCCTAAGGGTGCCGCCCGCGCGGAACAGCGCGATCCGCTCGGCCAGGCTGTCGGGGATCGGGGCGGCCGCGCAGTCGCGCCAGAATGGTGTGTCGTCGCGCGCGGTGGTCGCATAATGCAGCACGATGAAGTCGCGGATTTCCTCGTAATCCATCCGCATCCGCCGGTTATATTCGTCGGCCAGCGCGGGTTCGAACGCCATCGACGGCATGAACCGCAGAAAGAAATCGATCCCGCGATAGATGAGGTGGATGGCGGTCGATTCGAGCGGTTCGACGAAGCCCGACGACAGGCCGACCGCCAGCACATTGTTACGCCAGATCTGTTCGCGGACCCCGGTGCGGAACCGGATCGGCAGCGGATCGACCAGCACGCGCCCCTCGACCTGATCGAGCAGGCTCGCGATCGCCTCGTCGTCGGACAGATGCCTGCTCGAATAGACATGGCCGTTGCCGGTGCGATGCTGAAGCGGGATGCGCCAGCGCCAGCCCGCGTCTTGGGCATGCGCCAGCGTATAGGGCGCGGGCGGGCCGACATTTTCGGTCTGCACCGCGACTGCCCGGTCGCAGAGCAGATACGCGCCCCAATCCTCGAACCCCGTCCCCAGCGTCTTTTCGGACAGCAGCGCGCGAAACCCGGTGCAGTCGAGGAAGAAGTCGGCGGCGACCCGGCGTCCGTCCTGCAGTTCGACATGGGTGACGAACCCGCGTGTGTCGGCGCCGATATCGGTCACCATGCCTTCGGTGTGGGCGACGCCCTTCGCCTCGGCGAACCGGCGCAGATAGGCCGCGACGCGCCGCGCATCGACGTGCAGCGCATAGGCCGCGCCGCCGATCGGCGTGTCGCGCGCCATGAACGGCAGCATGAACCGCTTGTCCGCCGCCATCGCCGCCGCAGGCGAGAAATCGGTCAGCGCGCGGCCATATCCTTTGGAGGCGGCGGCGAGCCACAACTGATAGAAATCGCCCCCCTTCATCGGCGTGCCCAGATCGCCGAAGGGGTGGAAATAGGCTTCGCCCTTCACATGCCAGTCGCGGAACTCGATACCCAGCTTGTAGCTGGCCTGGCACTGCTGGATGAACTCGCTTTCGCTGATCCCCAGCCGCGCGATCAGCTGGAGGAACGGCGGGATCGTGCTTTCGCCGACGCCGATCGTTCCGATTTCCTCGCTTTCGACCAGTTCGATTTCGATTTCGGGGTGGACGGTCGCGAGCATCGCCGCGGCGATCCAGCCCGCGGTGCCGCCGCCGATGATGGCGATGCGTTTGAGGGGGGCGGGCGCGTCGCTCATCCGTGGATGCTCTTCAGGAAATCGGCATGGGCAGGCGTGCGCGCAACGGCGCTCGCAATGTCGGCGCGCATCCGCTGCATGTCGGCGCGCATTGCGTCGCAGTCGCGTTGGTTGAGCGCGGGGTTGAGCGCGCGGGGGCGGCGGTCGAATCCGGTGTACATCGCCAGCCAGCTTGCGGGGTGGAACATCTCCCACCGGTAACGGATGAACTCGCCGCGCGCGTCCCACAGCGCGATCTTGCGCGCCAGCGTGTCGGGCACGGCCATCGTCGCGCAATCGCGCCAGAATTGGGTGTCGGTGCGCCGGGTCAGGTGATAATGGAGGATGATGAAATCGCGCACCCGCTCCATCTCGCGGGCGCTCTGGTCGTTATATTCGTCGCGCAGCGCGGGGTCGAAGGCAGCGGTCGGGAACAGCTCCTTCAACCGTTCGATGCCGGTTTCGATCAGCGCGATGCTGGTCGATTCGAGCGGCTCGAGAAATCCCGCCGCCAGCCCCAGCGCGACGACATTGCCCCGCCACACCTGCGCGCGCCTGCCCGACCGGAACGGGATGCGGCGCGGCTCTGATACCGGTTTGCCCGGCAGGTCGGCCATCAGCGTTGCGGTCGCCTCGTCCTCAGACCAGTATTTGCTCGAATAGACCAGGCCGTTGCCCGCGCGGTGGTTGAGCGGTATGCGCCATTGCCAGCCATGCGCCTTGGCGATCGCGCGGGTATAGGGCGGGGGGGCGACATCCGCATTTTCGGTCTGCACCGCGATCGCCGCGTCGCACGGCAGCCATTGCCGCCAGTCGATGAACTCCGCGCCCAGCGTCTCGCCCAGCAGCAGCGACCGGAAGCCGGTGCAGTCGATGAACAGGTCGCCCTCTACCCGCGCGCCATTGTCGAGATGCAGCGCCGATACTCGGTCGCCTTCGGTCTCGACCCGTTCGATCTTCGCGTCGATGCGCGTGACGCCCGACGCCTCGGCATAGCGGCGCAGATATTGCGCGAACGCGGCGGCATCCAGGTGCAGCGCCCAGTCGAACACCGCCAGCGGCACCGGCGGGTTGGGCGCGGGCTGCGCCATCCGCTCGCCCTCTGCCAGCATTGCGCCGAGCGAATAGTCGCTGATCGGTGCGTCATGGCCCGCTGCCTGTTCCGCCAGCCAGAAATGATGGAAGGCGATGTCGAGTTGGTTGCGACCATAGAGCCCGAACGGGTGGATGAACGCTTCCCCCTCGCGGTGCCAATTCTCGAACTTGATGCCCAGTTTCGCGGTGGCGCCGGTGGCGCGCATCACTTCGCGGTCGGACACGCCCAATTTGGCATAGAAGCGGCGGATCGTCGGGATCGTCGCCTCGCCCACGCCGATCGTTCCGATGGCGCTCGATTCGACCAGGGTGATCTTCAGGCCGGTCCCGTGGAAATGCCTGGCGAATGCCGCCGCCGCCATCCATCCGGCAGTGCCGCCGCCTGCGATCACCAGCGATCGGATGGGAGGTTCGTCGGTCATTCGTGAGGGACAGTCCTAACAAGAAACGCCTGCGAAACAGCCCCAAAAAACAGGGTCGGCGCGTTAGGCCACGCAGCCGACCCCCAGGGGAGGCATGGAACGGTTCTAAAATTTGACGCGAACGCCCGCGGAATAACGCGGTTCGAACTCGTTGAAATGACTGGTCTGCGTGCTGCCCTCGTCGAACTGGTAATAATAGCGCTCGATCTCGCCGGTAACGTTGGAGGCATTGGCGTAAATCTGGAACATGTCGTTGAACGCATAGGTGACGTTCAGATCGACATAGTTGGTCGTATCCTGGAAGATCGCGATCCCCTGAACCTGACCCGCCAGACGCGGCGAGCGGCGGTTATAGGCGACGCGGGCCTGCAATTTTTCGTCCTGATACCAGAGCACGGCATTCAGCTGGTTCTTCGAATTGTCGAAGAAGGGGAACAGGTCGCCGTTGCGCTGTGGTGCGCTTTGCGTCTGTTCGCTGCCCGACAAGGTGAAGTTCGCGTCGATACCGAAATTGCTGAGAACGGGCGTTTCGATCAGATCGCTGAAAGCGATCTTCGCGCCGAATTCGACCCCTTCGATCTTGCCGCCTTCGCCCTGCACCGGCCGGGTGAAGGGGACGATGCGGCGGATCACCCCGTCGCCATCGGCGAACTCGCCGTCGGTCAGCGTCTGGGTGGTGACGAAGCTCGCGATGTCGAGGCGAAACACGCTGACGTTGAACATCGACGCGCGGCCCACATAATATTCAACCGCCGCGTCATAGTTGGTCGAGCGCCAGGGATCGAGGTCGGGGTTGCCGCTGGACGATGCGCTGGTCACCTGACGGACGCCGCACGGCGCGTCGGTGGGTTGGCGCAGCGCCGGATCGCACTGCGCGTCATTGGTCGCGATCGACAGGCCCGACCCGTAATTGCCCAGGCTGAGCGGGATCATCGTCTTGGCGAACGACGCGCGCAGTTTCAGCCGGTCAGTAATGTCGAACTGGACGTTCGCGGTCGGCAGGAAATCCCAATAGCTGCGCCCGGCATAGAAATCGCCGACATCCTCGTTGGTGTCGCCGTAAGGGATCGTCGCGCCGGTCAAATTCTGGCGAACCTTCAGTTCCGACCGGATCGCCTTGACACCGAGATTGGCCTTGAACGGTCCCGCCTCGATATCGGTGTTCACATAGCCCGACATTTCATAGAAATTCACGTCATAGGACGCGCCCGGAATGATGACCGGATAGGCGTTGCCGAACACCCGCCGCTGGAATTCCAGCGGATCGTTGAAATCGCGCGGATCGGCGACCCACACGCCGGGGAAGCCGCTGGTGACGCGACCGAAATCGTCGAGGAAATAGACATTGTTGTTGGTGCCGAGTGGCGTCGGGCGATAGGCGGTGTAACCCTGAAAAATGGTTTCCGGGTTGTCCGCGCTGACCGCTTCGGTCGGATCGAAATTAGGGTTGGGCACCATTTCGCCCGCGGTGCATCCAGCGGTGTTGTCGAGCACCACGTCGATCGCCTTCCACTGCACCGCGCAGCCTTCGGGATTCGACGCGCCGTTGCCGGCATAGAGGTTGGAGAAGAGGTGATAGACCTCGATCTGGGTCTGGCGTCCGCTGATCCGGGTGCCCGCGTCGATCCGTTTCAGGAAGCCGAACAGCGGCCCGTCGCCCTTGTCGAAATCATAGCTGCCGTCGATGCGGAAGGCCATGAGCTCGGACGCATTGCGGTTGTTGCCTTCGGACGAATAGGCAGCGACGCGGTAGCTGTCGAGATTGCCCATATAGTCGCGCAGCGTCGAATTCGGCCCCAACCCGCCACCGATCGGGCGGTCGAACCCGCCCCAGGCGAAATCGTTGTTGCCCGGACGCAGCGTCAGTTGCGGGTCCGAACCATAGCCGAGCGGATTGGGGTTCACATAGCGTCCGCCGCGCGACCCGACGATGCCATTCGAATATTGCCCGGCATATTGCGCGGCGATGTCCGCCGGATAGAAGGGGCCACGCGTACGGTCGGCGCCGTTGCGGAACAGCGTGAAGGTGCGGTCGGGACCATATTGCCAGTTCGACAGATCGCCCTGCACCTGGCCGTTGGTGTTTAGATAATCGGCATCGGCATAGATACCGCGCACCGACATACGGAACGGCCCGTCATGGTCGATTTCGGCCTCTAGGCTGAAATTCTTCGATTCCGAATTGATCGTGCGGTTGATGCTGAATGAATTCACCCACCACGCATCGAGATTATATTCCGACACGTTCAGCACCGGCTGGCCGTTCGGCCCGGTGATGCCGCTGTCGGTGGACGATGCCGGACTGGTCCAGCCAAGCCCCGTCCAGCGGTTGGAGATGTTCATGCCCGCGCGCAGGTCGTGCTCGATGAACTTGGTGTAGAAGCCTTCGCCGGTGAAGGTCAGGCCGGGCACCGGTTCCCACTGCACCGCGCCGGATACGCCGAAGCGCTTGCGCTCGACTTCGCGGGCGAACGTTTCATAGCCATGCGGCGCGACCCAGTTGTCGCCGTCGCCGCCCCAGTCGTTGTTCAGGAACTGGCCACCGCCGAACCCGGCGTAATTGTTGCCGAGCGTGATGTCCGAATAGGCCGCCGACACCAGCACGCCGAAATTGCCCGACCGCCAGCTGACAAGCCCGCTGGTCATGTAATCGTCGTTCCGTGTGTCCTCACCGGTCTGATATTCGCCCTGGCCCGAAAAAGTGAAGCCGTCGGCGAAATCGAACGGGCGGCGGGTGCGCAGATCGATCGTGCCCGAAATCCCCGAGATCGCGTTGCGCACATCCTGCGATTTGAACACCACCACGCCCGACATCAGCTGCGCGGGAACGTCGTTCAGATTGGGCTCGAACGCGCCGAGATTGGCGGGCGACAGATATTGCTCTCCGTTGAGCAATGTCACCACCTGGGGCAGGCCGCGGATATTGACGGTCGATCCTTCGCCCGCATTGCGCAGGATCTGGACGCCGGAAATGCGCTGGAGCGAATCGACGATCGTCACGTCGGGCAGCTTGCCGATATCCTCGGCGGTGATCGCATCGACGATCGCGGCGGATTCGCGCTTCAGGTCGATCGATCGCGCCTGGCTCGCGCGGATGCCGGTGACGATGATCTCGTCGCCCTCAAACTCCTGTCCTGTGCCTGCCGCGACGGGTTCTTCGGGGGTGGCGGGCGGGGACACGGTCTGCGCGGTGGCCGGCGCGATCAGCGTGGTCGATGCGAGCAGGGCGGCGCAAATGCTGGTGGTCCTCATCCCTCTTCCCCTTGGTCCCGAGCGTCTGGTGGCTCGATGGTCTGTCGTTCGAATCTGCCGGTCGCCGTCAGCGGCCGACAGAAGCGCGATGGTCGATGTCGTGGAGACGAAAGCCGTTGCAGCGGCGCCCGGCGTCGTGCGCGGGCACGACATTCGATGCCGCCCGGTGTCGATTCGACGCTGTGGATTGCCCGCTCGCCATTCACCCTCCCCGCCCGGCGCTTGTTTCGCACCTGGACATGTATCGCTTAACCGCAACTGGGAACGTTCACAAGCGTTTTTTGAGAACGTTCACTTGGGAAGTCGATCGGGCGATCCGGTGTTGCACGCACGCCGCACCGACCCGCGAAGCCGACCAATGGCATAGGGTGGATCGGCATCGACCTAAAGCGGGTGACAACGACACGCGCGCACGCTAGCCCTCTGTTCCGTGAGCACGATCCCGTCCGCCGATACCGCCAGGGCCGAACTGGTCGCGCTGCTCGAACGGGTCGCGCGCGGCGAGCGTGCGGCGATGCGCGGCGTTTATGATCGCACCTCTGCGAAGCTGTTCGGCATTGCCCTGCGTATCTGCGGAGAGCGGGAAGCGGCGGAAGACGTGTTGCAGGACATCTATCTCAAGATCTGGCGGCGCGCAGGGCGGTTCGATGCCTCGCGCGCCAGCCCGATCACCTGGCTGGCGACGATCGCGCGCAACACCGCGATCGACTGGTGCCGCGCACATAACGGCCCGGCGATGGTCGGCGACGATACGCTGGCGACCGTCCCGGACGACCGCGTCGGCGCCGACGTGCTGGTCGAGGACGCCGAGACCCGCGCGCGCATCTTCACCTGTATCGACGCGCTGGAGGAACGCCGCGCGACCGTAATCCGCGCGGCATTTTTCGATGGCCTTTCCTATCCGCAGCTCGCCGAACGCATGGCGGTGCCGCTGGGCACGATGAAAAGCTGGATCCGGCGCGGGCTGATCGAATTGCGGGCGTGCCTGGGCCATGGCTGATCCGCTCGACATGAACGATCGCGAGGCGATGGCCGCCGAACTGGCGCTCGGCCTGCTCGACGGCGACGAACGCGCGGCGGCGTTGCGGCTGCAATTGTCCGACGCCGATTTCGCCGCCGAAGTCGAAGCGTGGCGCGACCGGTTCGCGCCGCTGTCTTCGGGCTTTGCGTCTGCTTCTCCGCCCGCTGCCTTGTGGGCGGCGATCGAGGCGCGACTTGGCGACGACGCCGAACCAGCCACCGTTGCCGACATAACCTCGCCGCTTGCTCGCCAGCTCGGCCGCTGGCGCGCCGCTGCGATCGGCAGCAGTGCAGTGGCTGCGGTCCTGCTCGCGGCGATCGTGCTGCGTCCGGGA
This sequence comes from Pseudomonadota bacterium, assembly GCA_023418595.1. Classification (GTDB taxonomy): domain Bacteria; phylum Pseudomonadota; class Alphaproteobacteria; order Sphingomonadales; family Sphingomonadaceae; genus Sphingomonas. Next base: position 88,526 of record JAEZZI010000018.1, on the reverse strand, counting down.
CCCGAACCCGTGGTCCAGCCGGTACCGGTCGCCACCGATCGCCCGGTTACGATCGCGCAACTGGCGGGCGAACCCGGCGGGGCGCTGCTCGCCGCGCGCTACATGGACGAGCCCGGCGAATTGATGATCCGGGCGGCGGGCATGCCGACGGGCGACCTTGCCCCCGAACTCTGGGTGATCCCCGCCGATGGCGTGCCGCGATCGCTCGGCCTGGTCGCCATCGACGGGATGACACGCGTCACGGTGCCCATCGAACTGCGCGGGATGATGGCCGATGGCGCGACGCTGGCGATCACGATGGAGCCTGCCGAAGGCGCGCCGCACGACGCGCCGTCGAGCGCGCCGATCGCGGCAGGCACGATTTCGACGATCTGATCCGCATCCGCGGCGGTTTGCCGTGCGTATCTCGACGCGTCGTCCCGTCACGCGGACGATGATCGACGTGGAGGAGCTGGCTGATGGTTCGATACTCAAAGGGATTTGTTTTCGCTGCGGCGGCGCTGATGGCGACGACCGGCGGATGCGCGACGATGATGGATGAACGGGGAGCGATGACCGCGTCCGATCAGAACGTTCCGATGGTCGGGGGCGCGCCAATGTATCCGACGCGCAACATCATCGAAAACGCCGTCAATTCCCAGGATCACACGACCCTCGTTGCCGCGGTCAAGGCAGCCGGGCTGGTCGATACGCTGTCGGGTCCGGGTCCGTTCACCGTGTTCGCGCCGACCGATGCGGCGTTCGCCAAATTGCCCGCAGGCACGGTCGATACGCTGGTTCGCCCAGAGAACAAGGCGATGCTGACCAGCATCCTGACCTATCATGTCGTGCCGGGTCGATTGAGTGCCGCCGACATCGCGGCTCAGGCGGCACGTAACGGCGGGACGCTCAATCTCAAGACGGTCGCTGGCGGCTCGATCGCGCTCAGCCGCGCCGGAAATGGCTGGCGGATCACCGATGCCAAGGGCGGCACTTCGATGATCACCATCGCCGACGTCAACCAGTCGAACGGCGTCATTCACGTCATCGATACCGTGCTGATGCCTTAAACGCTCATCGGATCGGTCATCGGCACACGGCCTCCCTCCTGAGATCGTGTCGATGGCCGTTTCGCGTGCGACCGGACGTTGCCGAGTTGCGATTCAGGCTTCGCCAAGATCGCACGCGGACGGGGCGGCGGAAGTCCGAATCACCCGCGGACTTTCGTCGCCTTTGTTCGTCTTTCGCCGGGTTAAAGCGCTGTCCAGTCGATCGTCCCATGCCGGTCGATCGTGCCGCTGTGATCGGCCATCGGATATTTCAGACCCGTCGCGCAGTTGAACAGCACCACCCGGTCTTCGGGTGATACCCGCCCGTCCGCCAGCGCCATCCGCCACGCGGCCAGCGTCGCGCCGCCTTCGGGACAGAGCAGCATCCCGTCCTTGCGCCCCGCATCCTCGACCGCCTGGACGATCGCCGCATCGGGCACCGCGAGCGCAAAACCGCCGCTGGCGCGCACCGCGTCGAGGATCAGGAAATCGCCGACCGCCTGCGGCACGCGGATCCCCGCGGCGAGCGTTTGCGCGTCTTCCCACCGCGTCGCATGGCGCTCGCCCGCATCAAAGGCGCGGACGATCGGCGCGCAGCCCTCTGCCTGGACCGCGATCATGCGCGGGCGCTCCGACCCGATCAGACCGATCGCTTCCAGCTCGTCAAACGCCTTCCACATGCCGATCAGCCCGGTGCCGCCGCCGGTGGGATAGAAGATCACATCGGGCAATTGCCAGCCGAGCTGTTCGGCCAGCTCCAGCCCCATCGTCTTCTTCCCCTCGATCCGGTAGGGTTCCTTGAGCGTCGACAGGTCGAACCAGCCGCGTTCCTTCGCGCCCGCGTCGACCAGCTTGCCGCAATCGTCGATCAGGCCGTTGACGCGGTACACGCGGGCACCCTGTGCCGCGATCTCGCGCACGTTGATCTCGGGCGTGTCGTCGGGGCAGAAGATCACCGCCTCGATCCCTGCGCGCGTCGCATAGGCCGCTGCCGCCGCGCCCGCATTGCCGTTGGTCGGCATCGCAATCGTCTTGACGCCCAGTTCCCTGGCCATCGAAATCGCCATCACCAGCCCGCGCGCCTTGAACGAGCCCGTAGGCAGGCGTCCTTCATCCTTGACCAGCAGGCCCGCCGCGCCCGCTTCGCGCGCGATTGCGTCCAGCGGGATCAGCGGTGTCGCATGTTCGCCCAGGCTGACGATGTTCGCCTGCCTGCGCACCGGCAGCAATTCGCGGTACCGCCACAGATCGGCGGGCCGCGACGCCAGCGCATCGCGCGTCATCGCCTTCGCCGCCCCGGCGAGGTCATAGCGCACAAGCAAGGGCCGGCCGACGCGCGACAGGCCATGCAGCCGATCGGCCTCATACCGCTCGCCGGTCATCGAGCATTCGAGATGCGTGACGAAGGTCTCGCGATCGGCCGTCAGATTGTCGTCGTGCATAGTCTGTTCTCTGAAACGATGCGCATACCTACCCCCGTTCGTGCTGAGCTTGTCGAAGCACAGTCCTTCTTGGCTACGCAAGAAAAGGACAGCATTTCGACAAGCTCAATGCGAACGGGGTTAGGATAGCTGATCGATACGTTCGGCGCGCCATCCGGACGCGACGGTCGCGGGTGCCTGGGGATCGGGGGTGATCGTGCGGTCACCGACGATGGCGCGATAGGCGACACCGCCTGCGGTGAAGTTCAGCCGGTCGCCGCTTAACCGTGCCATCGACAGCGTGTCGCTGCCCAATGTGCCGGTGATGCGGCTATAGCGTTGTTCGATGGTGAGCATCGCGACCGTGCCGTCGCCGCGTGTCAGCCGCCATTCGCCGCCCGCCACCGCCGGGATCGTCCAGAGATAGACGTTCTTGTCCGCGATCCGCTGATGCTCGTCGGGCGGCCAGTCGCCCATGTCGAACGCATGGCTTACGACGCGCGCGCCGGGCTTCATTTCGGTCAGCAATTTGGGGCGAAGTTTCTCGTTGATCTGGGGCAGCAGATAGAGGGTGACGACATCGGCCTCGCGCAACGAAACCGCGAACAGATCGTCGCGCACAAAACGGGCATTATCCTTTTGCCCCGCCATCTCCGCGTTCATCCGCGCGCGCGAGACGAGACGCGGGTTGATCTCCACCCCCATTGCCTGCGCGCCCCGTTTCGCCGCGGCGATCGCGATGCGTCCGTCGCCCGACCCCAGATCGACCAATCGCTCGCCAGGCGTGAGCTTCGCCATGTCCAGCATCCCTTCGACCACGGCCTCGGGCGTCGGAACATAGGGAACGGCAGGGTCTTCCTGGGTGCTGGCATAGGCGGTGCGCGCGATCATGGCGATCGGCGCCGCCAGCATGACCAGCGCAGCAGCCAGCAGCATCGGACGATACAGGCGGCGTTTCGTCATCGTCACTCCGCCAACAGGGCCGGACGATCGAGCGCCAGAGAATCGACCGGCACCAGTTCCAGATCGGGGTGCGCGCGGCGCATCGCATCGACGAACAGCTTGGCATCGCCGACAACGACGATGCTGACGCGGTTGGCGGCGACATTGGCGCGGGCAGCGGCGGTGGCGCTTTCGGGGGTGACGGCGGAGATGCGTTCGACCGTGCGCGCCGCCTCTGCCGGGGCGACGCCCTGCTGAACCAGTCCGGCGACGGTGCTGGCGAAACCGCGACTGTTTTCGGCGGTGCGACTGACGCTGCCGATCAGGAAGGCCTTGCGCTGTTCGACCGTCTCGGCGTCGAGCGGTTGGGTCGCCAGTCGGTCGAGTTCGGTGCGAAAGATCGCGACGACATCGGCAGCGCTTTCGTTCTTGGTCTGGGCGGCGGCGGTGATCAACCCGCTGTCCGCCCGTGCCCCGAGCGACGAACTCGCGCCGTAGGAGAGCGCGCGTTTGACCCGCACTTCCTGAAACAATCGCCCGTTCGATCCCGATCCCAGCACCGCGTTGGCGACCAGCAGGTCGTAATAGGCGGGATCGGCGCGGTCAGGGACGCGGAGCGCCGCGGTAACCGCCGCCTGGCCCGCGCCGGGCATGTCGATCACCACGATCCGCGGGGCCGGAACCGTGCCGGCGCGCACGGTCGGTAGCGCAGGCGCGGGGCCGGTCGCCCGCCAGTCGGCGAAGGCGCGTTCGCCGATCGCGCGCGCTTGCGCGGCGTCGATGCCGCCGGTCACCACCATCGTCGCCAGGTCGGGCCGCCACCAGCGGTCGCGCTGCGCGACAAGATCGGCGCGCGTGATCGCCTCTAGGCTGGCAGGCGTCGGCACACGACCATAGGGCGCGTCACCGAAGCTGACAGGTTGAAGCGCATAATTGGCAAGCGTTCCGGGATTGCGCATCGCGACCTGAAGCCGGTCGATCGTCTGACGGCGCTCGCGGTCGAACTCGGCCTGCGGGAAGGTCGCGTTGCGCGCCAGATCGGCGAGGATACGCGCCGCGGCTTCGAGCGTGGCGACCGGTGCCGTCACGCTCAATGTCGTGCCGTCGGCGCCGGCGGATGTCGACAGGGTCGCGCCCAGCGCCTCCATATCGGCGGCGATCTGCTGTGCCGATCGGGTCGCCGTGCCGCGCGTCGCGAGGTCTGCGGCCAGGCTCGACAATCCGGCGCGCCCGTCGGGATCGGTCGCTGCGCCGCCGGGAAATACCAGCGCCAGCGTGGCGATCGGCACCTGCCCGGTGCGCGCGCTGACCAGAGTGATGCCGTTGGCGAGGCGCGCCTCTGCCAGCACGGGCGGGGTAACCGGCATGGGGGCTGAGGGTTCGGGCGGCGGCTGGCGGTCGCCCTCTGCCGCCAACGCCAGCGGCGCGCGTGTGGCGGGCGGAACCGACGCCCAGCGCGGCATCGGCACCGGGTTGGCCCAGGCGTCGGCCTGTCCGGAGGGACGCAGGCTTTCATCGAGATAGCGGATATCGACCCGCGCCTCGGGTTTCAGATAGGTGCGGGCGACGCGCTGGACATCGTCCGCCGTCACGCGCGACACGGCCGCCAGACGCGCATCGAGCGAGCGCGGATCGCCGGTGCGCACCAATGCCTCTCCGATCGAAAAGGCACGCGACGAAAACGTCTCGCGCGCAGCGAGCGCGGAGGCCAAAATCTCGTTCTTGGCTTCGGCCAGTTCCGCCGCAGTCACGGGCGCGTCGCGCATCCGCGCGATCTCTGCGGCCAGCGCCGCTTCGGCTTCCTCGACCGACCGACCGCTCGCCAGCGTGACCTGAGGCGCATAATAGCCGCCATCCTCGGTGTCCGACAATTGCGTCCCCGCCGATGTCGCAATCTGACTCCTGAAGATCAGCGCCTGTCGCAACCGGCTGTTGTCTCCTTCGGACAGGATCGCATCCATGACCATCAGTGCGGGCAAATCGGGGTGGCTGGCACCCGGAATCCGCCAAGTCGTCGCGATCAGTGGCAGCGAGACGTTCGGCGCATAGGCGGTGACGGCACGCGGGCGGGTGCGCGGAGCCTCTGTCGCGGTGATCGCCAGCGGGATCGCGTTCTTGCGTGCCGGGATTTCGGCGAAATACCGGTCCACCAACGCGTCGAGTCTTGCGGGATCGAAATTGCCCGCGACAATCAGCGTCGCGGTGTCCGGGCCGTAATAGGCTTCGTGAAACGCGCGGGCATCCTCCAGCGTCGCGGCGTCGAGCTGATCCAGGCTGCCGATGCCCGGCCGGCGATGCGGCATCCTGTCGTAGCTGTTCTCGTCCATCACCAGCCGCAACCGGCCATAGGGCGGCGCGAGCACGCGCTGGCGATATTCCTCCTTCACCACGTTGCGTTCGGTTTCGAACACATCGGCATCGACCACCGGACGCGCCATGCGCTCCGCATGGGTCCACAACATCGTCTCAAGATACTGGGCGGGCACGATCTCGTAATAATTGGTGCGATCGAACCAGACCGAGGCGTTGCGCTGGCCGCCGACATTCTCGGTCAGCCGGTTGATCATGTTGTAGGGCATGTTCACCGTCTTGCGCGACAGGATATGCTCGAACAGATGGGCGAAGCCCGATCGCCCTTCGGGATCGTGTTTGGACCCCACATCATACCACATCTGCACCGTGACGTTGGGCGTGGTCGTGTCGCGAATGGCGATGACGCGCAGGCCGTTTGCCAGTTTGCGTTCGGTAAAGTCGATCGGCGGAACGGTGATCGCGGGGCTTGCCGTCGCTTGGTCGCCATTGGCGGGATGCGCAACGACGGGGGCGGCAATGCTCAGTGCGATGACACTCGCAGCCAGACGACCGAATCCGCGAACCATGATTTCTCTCCGATGCAGCAAGGCTTTACCCTAGACGGCGGAAAAGCCATGGCAAGCACAGGATGCGGAACCGCGCAGTCTGGTGCGGGGTTGGACACGCAATGCGCGCCTTTGCCGACCTTCTCGATCGCCTGATCTACACCCGGTCGCGCAACACCAAGCTGACGCTGATCGCCGACTATCTGCGCGCCACGCCCGATCCCGATCGCGGCTGGGCGCTGGCGGCGCTGACCGGCGCGGTCGATATTCCGGCGGTCAAGTCATCCACGATCCGCGGGCTCATCATGGAGCGGGTCGATCCCGACCTGTTCGCGATGAGCCGCGATTTCGTCGGTGATACGGCGGAGACGGTGGCGCTGCTCTGGCCGGAGCCGGTGGCCTTGCCTGCCGACGACGCGCTGGTGCTCACGGTGACTCAGGTGATCGAAACGCTGTCCGCGGCGTCGCGGGCCGAGGCGCCTGCACTCGTGGCCGCGATGCTCGACCGGCTCGATTCGGACGAGCGATACGCGCTGCTCAAACTCGCGACCGGGGGGTTGCGCGTCGGCGTGTCGGCGCGGCTGGCAAAGACCGCGTTCGCGCAGGCCTTCGGGCTTGATGTCGATGCGGTCGAGGAGGTGTGGCACGCGCTCGACGCGCCCTACCCGGAGCTGTTCGACTGGGCGGAAGGGCGGGGCGACCAGCCGAGCGCCACCGACCTGCCGGTGTTCCGCCCGTTCATGCTCGCCCATCCGCTGGAGGAACTGCGCGTCGATCTTCAGGACTATGCCGCCGAATGGAAATGGGACGGCATCCGCGTGCAGATGGTCCATGTCGGCGGCGAGACCCGGCTCTACAGCCGGGCGGGCGACGACATCACCGGCAGCTTTCCCGATGTCGCGGCGGCATTTGCGACGCCCGGCGTGGTGGACGGCGAATTGCTGGTGAAGGGTGACGCGCAGGGCGGCGAGGCAGCGAGCTTCAACGCACTGCAACAGCGGCTGGGACGCAAGACGGTATCGACCAAGATGCTGGCGGACTATCCGGCGTTCGTCCGCGTCTATGACCTGTTGTTCGACGGCGCCGAGGATTTGCGCGAGCGACCCTGGCACGAACGTCGCGCGCGGCTGGAGGCGTTTGCGAGCCGCCTCGACCCCGACCGGTTCGACCTGTCGCGGGTCATCGAAGCGGCGGATTTCAACGCGCTCGGCAAAATCCGTGATGGCGCGCGCGATGCCGCGATCGAGGGCGTGATGCTCAAGCGTCGCGACAGTCCTTATGTCGCCGGACGGCGCGTCGGGCTGTGGTATAAATGGAAACGCGACCCGCTGAACGCCGATTGCGTGATGATGTATGCCCAGCGCGGCAGCGGCAAGCGATCGAGTTTCTACAGCGACTATACCTTCGGCTGCTGGACCCAGGACGGCCAGTTGCTTCCCGTCGGCAAGGCCTATTCCGGGTTCACCGACGAGGAACTGAAATGGCTCGACCGTTTCGTGCGCCAGAATACCGTCAACCGCTTCGGTCCGGTGCGCGAGGTGGAGAAAACGCTGGTGCTGGAAGTCGCGTTCGATTCGATCCACCGCTCGGCCCGGCACAAATCGGGACTGGCGATGCGCTTCCCGCGGATCAGCCGGATCCGGCGGGACAAGCCTGCCGCAGAAGCGGACCGGATCGAGACGCTGGAGCGGATGATCGGCTGACGCTCGATCGGCGGAAAGCGAGCGTTTTTTTGTGCTCGCAATGACGAGGTGGGGAGTCGGGCGCGCGTCCGGCCCGGCTGGTCACGGGAGCGTCAGCTGCACCACCTGACCTTTGGCATCGGCGAACACCCGCGCGCTGCCGCGCAGTTCCGCCGCCATCGCCTCGACCGGGGACAGGTCGGTTTCCCCCGCGCCGCCATTGTCGGCCACCTCGATCCGGCCGCTGCCGTCGGTATCGCGATAGGCGCGAAGCCCCAGCCGTCCGCCACGATCGGGCAGGCGGTCGAGGGCGAGGCCGATCATCGCCTCGACCGCGCCTTCGATCCCGCTCGGATCGCCAGAGATCAGCGCGGACGCCTCCAGCCGCTGTTCGACCGCGATCCCGCGCCGCGCGATTTCGCCCTGATGGCGCGTCAGCAGCCGGTGGAACAGCGCGGACAGGTCGATCCGCTCGCGGCGGGCCGAGGTCGCGGGCAAGGCGGCGGCCATCGCCTCCACCGCGCGCCAGTCGGCGTCGGTTGCGCCGCGTTCCCGCATCGTCGCCAGTCGCGCGGCCATCGCCGCGCCGATCGCGCCGTTCGCCTGGCGCGCGGGGGCCGTCGAAACCGGGGTGGCCATCGCCTCGGCCAGCCGGTTCACGCCCTGCGCAACCGCCCCGATCTCGTCATTGCGCCCCGCATCGGCGCGCGCTTCGCGGTCGCCGTTCGCGATGCGGCCCAGCACGTCCGACAATTCGCGCAACGGCCGGAACAGGTCGGACGAGAGATAGGCCGCGATCAACAGCATCAGCGCGACGACGCTGATCGCGCTGATCGCCAGCATCACCTGTGCCGTGTCGCGCAGCGCCCGCGTTTCCCGGCCGATTCTTTCGCGAATCGCCAGATCGGCATCCATTGCCGCGGCGGTGATCGCGCGGAACCGGGCCAGATCCTTGGTATCCACCTCGTCATCGGCGAGCTGGATCGCGGCGGCGCGGTCGATCGGCACCAGATCGAATACCCGCCGCCCGCTCGCCACCAGTTCGGCGTGCGCGGCGCGGACGCGGGCGACCTCCGCGCGTTCGGCCTGGGTGTCGGCAAGCGCGGCCCAGGCGGCGAAATCGCGCGTCGCGGGTTCGAGCGCCGCTTCGAAATCGGCGCGGGCATCGACATGATCGCCGGTCAGCCCGTCATCCACCTCCTTCAACGCCTGAAAGGTGTTGGCGCGCACGCTCTGCAACAACAGGCTGCGCTGGAAATGCATCTCCATTTCGCCGTTCGCCGCCTGCCAGCGCAGCGTGGTGTAGAACGCGACGCCGATCACCAGCAGCGCGATCGCCGCCAGGGCGACGAAACTCGCGATCAATTTGGTGCGAAGCGACATGCCCCTGGTGTTCATAGCGCCAGTCCCACATGCCGCCAGTACAGGAAGTAGAATCCGATCATCAGCAGCGCATGGACGGGCAGTATCACCGCCGACAGCTTGAGCAGATCGGCGGGCACCCAGGTTTCGCGGTCGATTTCCTGGAACAGCAGCAGCGCTTTCGAACTCACCGGAAAGGTCAGGCAATAATCCATGCCGACGGTGGCGATGAACATCACCGCGACCATGTCGATATCGAGCGCACCCGCCAGATAGAGGAGCGGGGGGATCAGTGCCGCCGCGCGCGCCGCGTGCGAGGTCAGATAGATGTGCGAGGTGAGCGTCAGGACCGCCAGCCCCGCCACCACCACCATGTCCGATCCGCCCGCGGTCAGGCCGGAGGCCTCGAACATCCGGTCGATCAGCCACTGGGCCGCGCCGGTTTCGATCAGCGCTTCGCCCAGGACCAGCGCGGCACCGACGAAGAAAATGAGGTTCCAGCTCACCGCCTTCAGCCCGGCTTTCCAGCTGATGACGCCGATGCCGGGCGCGGTCAGCACGAAGCCGCCCGCGATCGCAACGGTCGCGATCTCCAGCGGGTGGAGCCCTTCGGTCATCCACAGCGACACCATGACGATAATGACGGCAAGCGTGCGCCATTCGTCGCGGGTCCATCGGACGGGCGCGTCATTGCCCAGCGTCACCACCCGTCGGCGCGTCTCTTTGTCGAGGAACAGGCGCCCGACCACCCAGCCGGTGGCGAGGCTCGCGGCGACGCCGAAGGGCAGGCCCCACCGCATCCACTGGCCGAAGCCAATCGAGCGGTCGGAGACCTCGTCGAGCAGTTCGTTGGCGATCAGGTGCGATCCCGCACCGACCAGGCTGGAAATGGTCGAGACGAGGATGATCGCCGGGATCAGCAGCGCCAGCGCCCGCGTCACGCGCTTGTCCCCGGCGGCATCGGCCAGGCGGTGGAACATCGGCAGCACGACGGCGGCGCGGCCCGAGGTGGAGGGGATGAGGAAGGCGAGCGGGACGAGTGCGGCGGTGATCCGCCAGATCAGGCCGCCGACGCTTGCCTGATGACCCGCGACGGCGCGCGTCATGCGCGACGCAAGGCCGCTGGTCTGCACCGCCGCGCCCAGCATGAACGCGCCGATCATCAGCCAGATGACATCGGCCTCCAGCGCCTCGAACAGATCCTCCTGCTCAATCGCGCCGGTCAGCGACAGGAACAACGCCGCGCCAAGTGCCACATAGGCGGCGTTCAATCGGGTAAAGGTCCACAGGATCGCCGCCGCGCCGAACGCGAACAACGCCAGGCGGGCCGGGGTATCGACGTCGCGCGGTAGAAATACCGCAAGGCTCAGTACGACCATCAGCACCATGACCGGCAGCGCGCCGACCACCCAGCGGAAATCGCGGGCGCGCGGGCGGGGCGGCCGCCGTTCGCGCGCGCGTGCCGCCTCCACGGGGGCGAACAGGTCGGGCGGCGCGTCAGCCACGCCGTTCCTCGCCCAGCGCCATCCCCGCGACGAAGGTGCGGACGACATGCTCGGCCATCAGCGTCACCTGTTCGCGGGTATGCTCGATCGCCTCGGCCAGCGTCTGGGGCTTTTCGACGGTCGAGAAATAGGCGCAGACGCCGTGGTTCAGCACGACTTCGGCGCGTTCCCCGACGGTGCCCGCCAGCACGATCACCGGCTTGCCCGCCGCGCGCCCGCGCATCCCGATTTCGGCCGGGATCTTGCCCCGCGCGGTCTTGAAATCGACGCCTCCTTCGGCGGTGATGACCAGATCGCATTTGGCGATCGCGGCATCGACGTCGAAATAGGGGAACAGCGCGTCGAATCGCGACACCAGCCGCGCGCCGAGCAGCGCGTGCAACCCCGCACCGGCTCCGCCCGAAGCACCGCCGCCCGGGATGACGCGCACATCCTTGCCGCAATCGCGCTCGAGGATGTCGGCATAGCGATCGAGCGCTGCCGCCAGCGTCTCGACATCATCGGGCGAAGCGCCCTTTTGCGGCCCGAACAGCCGCGCGACGCCATCGGGGCCGGTCAGGACATTGGCGATGTTGCACGCGACCTCGATCTCGGTCGCGGCGATGCGCGGATCGAGCCCGGACAGGTCGATGCGGTCAAGGTCGGCGAGGCCGATGCCGCCTTCGGCCAGATCGCCGCCGCCTGCATCCAGGAAGCGCGCGCCCAGTGCCCGCGCCAGCCCCATGCCACCGTCGTTGACGCCCGAATCGCCGCAGCCGATGACGATGCGTTCGGCGCCCTGGTCGAGCGCGGCGGCGATCAGTTCGCCGACCCCGCGTGTCGTCGTCCGCATCGGATCGCGCCGGTCGCCCGGGACATGGCGCAGTCCAGCAGCGGCGGCGAGTTCGACCACCGCGGTCGGGCGGTCGCTGTTGCCGAGCATCGCGAAATGCGACGCGATCGTGCCGCCGACCGGCCCGGTAACGCGCGCATCGATCATTTGTCCGCCGGTGATCCGCGCCATCGTCCGCGCGGTACCCTCGCCGCCATCGGCCAGCGGCAGTTCGGTGACCTGCACGCGGTCGGATGCCGCACGCGCACCGTGGGCGATCGCCGAGGCGACGCTCTCGGCGTCCAGGCTCTCCTTATAGCCCGATGGTGCGACCAGCAGCCTGAGCATCGCCTCCTCATTCGCGCTTCATGGCGGTTACGGAAGCGTAACCACGAACCGCGTGCGAAGTTGCTTCAGATCAAGTGAACGGGAGATGGCCGGGCTGGAATGGGGCTGCGGGCCGAGATAAAGGGGGCACCCCATCAGCCGTCATTGCAAGCGCGGCGAAACAATCCAGCGCCTAACGCGGGTCGCTGCTGGATTGCTTCGCTGCGCTCGCAATGACGAGCTGGCGGAGGCCGTTTCAAACTCGCCCGTCCATTGTCGAAGCACGCGCCGGCATGGCGCATCGGCGCATCCTGACCGCCAAACAAAAGGCCCGGCCGTCGCGCTGGACGACCGGGCCTGATGTCTTGGCCGTGCTGGCGCGGCGCTTACTGCTGCGGCGTCAGGTTCACGGCGGCGTGCTTGCCGCGGCGATCGACTTCGATTTCGAAACCGAGGCGGTCGCCTTCGTTGAGCGTCGGCATGCCGGCGCGTTCGACGGCAGAGATGTGCACGAACGCATCGGGCTGTCCGTCGTCGCGCTGAATGAAGCCGAAGCCCTTCATCGCGTTGAAGAACTTGACCGTGCCGGTCGCCTTCTCACCCGTCAGCTGACGCTGGGGTCCGCCACCGAAACCACCACGGTCGCCACCAAAGCCGCCTTCGCGCGGTTCGCGGGGCGCGCGTTCCTGCACGGGCATCGGTTCTCCGTCGATCTTGAGATCGGTGGCCGAGATGCGACCGCCGCGATCGACGAGAGTGAAGCCCATCGGCTGACCTTCGGCGAGACCGGTCAGGCCGGCCTGTTCCACGGCAGAGATGTGGACGAACACGTCCTCGCCGCCGTCATCGCGCACGATGAAGCCGAAGCCCTTTTGCGCGTTGAAGAATTTTACGACGCCGGTCGCTTCGCCGACGACCTGGGGGGGCATGCCGCGACCACCGCCGCCGCCGCCGCCGAACCCACCGCCGCCGCCACGGAAGCCGCCGCCACCGAATCGGTCACCGCCGCCGAAGCCGCCGCCACCGAAGCGGTCGCCGCCGCCGAAACCGCCGCCGCCGAAGCGATCACCGCCGCCGAAACCGCCGCGGTCGCCAAAGCCACCACCACCGAAATTATCGTCGCCGCCGAAACCGTCGCGCTTGTCCCTGCCGCGCCCGCCACGTTCGCCGCGGCGCCCTCGATCAAAACTCATTGCCCTGTTCGTCTTCCCGCTTCGCCCAAATCTCAAATCATAAAGCCCGGCGTCGGACGACAAACGCAAGTCTTCGGACGCGCAAACGCAGCGCGCCACCGATTCGTCTTACCCGAAAAAATCGCCCTTCGCGAATGATTTTGTCGATTCGTCGCAAGGTCGCACGTCGTATCTTGCGCATTCGTGGCGCAAACGGCACAGCCTGTCGCCCTATGGACTATATCATGACGCTGCTGCAGAGCCCTGCAGCCTGGGCCGCGCTGATCACCTTGATCGTCATGGAGGTTGTTCTCGGGATCGACAACCTGATCTTCATCTCGATCCTGTCGAACAAGCTGCCCGAGCACCAGCGCCAGACTGCGCGCCGCGTCGGCATCGGTCTCGCGCTGGTCATGCGTCTGGGGTTGCTCTCGATGATCGCGATCATCGTGTCGCTTACCACCCCCGTTATCGACCTGGGCATCACCGGTCCGCTGACCGAGGAAGGCGTGCCTGCGTTCGACACCGAATTTTCCTGGCGCGACATCATCCTGATCGTCGGCGGACTGTTTCTCGTCTGGAAGGCGACCAAGGAAATTCACCACACGATGGACGTCCAGCCGACCGGCGACATTCTCGACAAGAAGACAAGCGCCGGTACGACATTCGGGGCAGTGATCGTCCAGATCATCCTGCTCGACATGGTGTTCTCGATCGATTCGATCCTGACGGCGGTGGGGATGACCGAGCATATCCCGATCATGGTTACTGCGGTAATCGTTACCGTCATCGTCATGCTGCTTGCCGCCGATCCGCTCGCGAATTTCATTCACAAGAACCCGACCGTCGTCATGCTGGCGCTGGGCTTCCTTCTGATGATCGGCATGGTGCTGATCGCCGAGGGCTTCGGCGCGCATGTGCCCAAGGGCTATATCTATGCGGCAATGGCGTTCTCGGCCGGCGTTGAGACGCTCAACATCTTCTCGCGCCGGGCAAAGGCGAAAAAGGCCGCAGCCAGCGGCAACGTCATCGATTCGCCCGATACCGTTCCGCCTTCCACGCTTTAAGAGTGGCGAAGCCATTGAGCGTTCATCCCGAAGCGTCTAGGCGCTTCGGGATGGCTGTTTATTTCCACGAAGAAGACCTGCCCGAAGGCGTGCTCGCCGACGGCCCCGTTGCCGTCGATACCGAGACGATGGGCCTGAACACCCCGCGCGACCGGCTGTGCCTGGTCCAGATTTCGGACGGCAATGGCGACGAGCATCTGGTGCGCTTTTCGCCCACGTCCGACTATGACGCGCCCAATCTGAAGGCGATCCTCGACGATCCGGCGCGGCTGAAACTCTATCATTTCGCGCGGTTCGACCTGGCCGCGATCCAATATTATCTCGGCGTCGATGCGTCGCCCGTCTATTGCACCAAGATCGCGTCGCGGCTGGTGCGGACCTATACCGATCGCCACGGGCTGAAGGAGCTGGTGCGCGAACTGGTCGGCGCCGAACTGTCCAAGGTCCAGCAATCGTCCGACTGGGGCGCCGAGGAGATCAACGACGCCCAGCGCGAATATGCCGCGTCCGATGTGCGCTACCTTCACCGGATGAAGGAAGAGCTGGACAAGCGGCTGGTGCGCGAAGGGCGGATGGAACTGGCCCAGGCCTGTTTCGATTTCCTTCCCGCGCGCGCCGTGCTCGATCTCGAAGGCTGGCCCGAAACCGATATCTTCGCCCACGCATAGTTCAGGAATTCATGTCCGAGATCGCTCGCCAGGTCCGATCCGAACGCCGCCGCTGGGCTCGCCCCGGCAGCGTGCACGATCGCGTGGTGCAGATCGCGCAGGTGATCCTGCCGATGGGCATCGGCGTGCTGGCGGCGTTTCTGGTGATGGCGCCGTTGTTCATGGGCGGCGACGTTTCGTTTCTGCTCGACAAGAACAAGGTCGAGGTGGCGAAGGAGCGGATGCGGACGACATCGGCTTCCTATCGCGGCGCGGACGCCAACGGCCAGCCGTTCGCGCTGACCGCAGGTTCCGCCGTCCAGCAAAGCTCGGCCGAGCCGATCGTGCGGCTCGACGATCTCGCCGCGGGCATCCAGTTGCAGGACGGCCCGGCGCGGATGAAGGCCGATCGCGGTCGCTACGACATCGAGCAGGAACGCGTGATGGTCGACGGGCCGATCGAGTTCAACGCCGCCGACGGTTATCGCATGGATACGCGCGACGTGACGGTCGATCTCAAGACCCGCCAGATGCGGAGCGCAGGGCCGGTCACGGGGTCGACGCCGATGGGCAATTTCTCCGGCGACCGGATGCGTGCCGATCTGGAGGAAAGAAACGTGCGGCTTGAGGGAAATGCCCGCTTGCGGATTTACCCCGGACGCACGAATTAAGGTCGCATCATGAAGCGTCCCCGCACTGCCCAGATCATCCTTCTCTCCGCGCTGGCGACGACGGCGGCGATCGCCATCGGCGGTGGCGCGACCGCGCAGCAGCGGCACAATTCGAATGCGCCCATTGATTTCGCCGCGCAGAATATCGAGCTTCAGGACCGCGCCAATCGCGCCATCCTGTCGGGCGGGGTCAAGATCACCCAGTCGAACATGACGCTCGACGCCAACCGCGTGACCGTCGCCTATACCGGCGCGGTGCTCGACGGGAATCCGCAGGTCTCGCGGCTCGACGCGGCAGGCGGCGTGACTGTCGTGCGCCCCAATCAGCGCGCGAGCGGCCAATATGCGGTCTACGACCTCAACCGCCGGGTCATCACGATGGTCGGTGGCGTGACGCTCAACGAAGGACCGAACGTCATTCGCGGCGGACGTCTGTCGATCAACCTCGACAGCGGGCGCGCGGTGATCGACGGATCGGCGACCGGCGGCAGCACGACTGCGCCCGACGGCAGCCTGACGCAGGGCGGCGGGCGCGTCACCGGACGCTTTTCGGTCCCCGATCGCGGCGAGTGATCGCGTCGGCCCCACGGATCGCCCCTTGCACGCTTTCTCGCCGCTCGTCGTGACGGCACTCTAGCCAAAGCGGCCCACATGCAATAAATCTGCCAGTCGACGCGCCAGGAGGCGCAACAGGGGATTTCATGGATCAGGTCACGACGCTCGACACGATGGAGGCGGTGCACGAGACCCCGTCGTCCGATGGGCTTGCCGTCGTTTCGATCGCCAAATCCTATGACAAGAAAGTCGTGCTGAGCGACGTGTCGATGTCGGTCGGGCGCGGTGAGGTGGTCGGTCTTTTGGGCCCCAACGGCGCCGGCAAGACCACCAGCTTCTATTCGGTGATGGGGCTGGTGAAGCCCGATGCGGGCCGCATCATGCTCGACGGCGCCGACATCACCGGGCTGCCCATGTATCGCCGCGCGGTGCTGGGGCTGGGTTATCTGCCGCAGGAAACCTCGATCTTTCGCGGGATGACGGTGGAAAAGAACATTCTCGCCGTGTTGGAACTGGCCGAGCCGGACAAGGCCGCACGGATGGCGCGGCTCGACCAGCTGCTCGACGAGTTCGGGCTGACCCGGCTGCGCGCTTCGCCCGCAATGGCGCTGTCGGGGGGCGAACGCCGCCGCGCGGAAATCGCGCGCGCGTTGGCCGCCGACCCGACGATCATGCTGCTCGACGAGCCGTTCGCGGGCATCGACCCGATCTCGATCTCGGACATTCGCGATCTGGTGAAGGATCTGAAACGCCGCGACATCGGCGTGCTCATCACCGACCACAATGTCCGCGAAACGCTGGAGATCGTCGACCGCGCCTACATCATTTATGACGGGCGCGTGCTGTTCGCGGGGTCGCCCGAGGAGCTGGTGGCGGATGCGAACGTCCGGCGGCTGTATCTCGGCGAGGGTTTCACCCTTTAGCCTTATGCGGTCCGCATCTGCCTCTACCCGAATGTCATCCCAGCGAACGCCGAGTTATCATGCCGTTGGAGCGATGCAGGCGCCGCAGGATGTTCCAGCTTTCGCTGGAATGACGGATTTCGGGCAATGAGCCTCGCCCCGCGCCTCGACCTGCGCCAATCGCAATCGCTGGTGATGACGCCGCAGTTGCAGCAGGCGATCCGCCTGCTCGCGCTGTCGAACCTCGAAGTCGAAGGCTTTATCGCCGAGGAAATCGAGCGCAACCCGCTGCTCGAATCGGACGAGCGCGACGATGGCGAACCTGCCCGTGAGACCGAAGCGGAGGGCGATGCTGAAACGCCCCCCGAGCCGACCGACAGCGCCGACCTGATCGAACGCGGGGACGCGACCGGCGAAACCTCGATCGACGCGGATTTTTCGACCGAAACCTTTCACCACGACAGCGCATCCGATTCGGTCGGCAGCCTCGACGGATCGCTCGGCGTCTCCGGCGTGTCGGGCGCGGGGTCGGAGGACGGGCCGGATTTCGATAGCTTCGCCGCGCCCGACATCAGCCTGGCCGAACATCTGAACCATCAGGCGGGCGAGGTCCTGTCTGGCCGCGCGCTGTTCATTGCCCAGCATCTGATCGACCAGATCGACGAGATTGGTTACCTGCGCGCCGACCTGCTCGACGTCTCGCAACGTCTTGGCGTCGCGCTGGCCGAGGTGGAGCAGGTGCTCGCCGTCATCCACGGCTTCGATCCCACCGGCGTCGGCGCGCGCAGCCTGTCCGAATGCCTTGCGCTTCAGGCCAGGGAGGCCGATCGCTACGACCCCTGCATGGCGGCGCTGATCGACAATCTCGATCTCGTCGCGCGCGGCGATATGGCGCGCCTGCGCAAGATTTGCCGCGTCGATGACGAAGACCTGGCCGACATGATCCGCGAGTTGCGCAATTACGACCCAAAGCCGGGCTGTCGTTTTGGCGGCGAACCCAGCCAGGCGGTGGTCCCCGATCTGTTCGTCGCGCGCCGCGGGGCAGGGTGGGGCATCGAAATCAACGCCGCGACCTTGCCGCGCGTCCTGGTCAATCGCGCTTATTATGTCGAACTGTCGGGCGGCAAGCAGGACAAGTCGTCAAAGGCATGGCTCAGCGACATGCTCGCCAGCGCCAACTGGCTGGTCAAGGCGCTCGACCAGCGCCAGCGCACGATCATCAAGGTCGCGAGCGAGATCGTGAAGCAGCAGGAAGCGTTCTTCCTCCACGGCGTCGCGCATCTCAAACCGCTGACGCTGGCGCGGGTGGCGGATGCGATCGAAATGCACGAATCGACCGTCAGTCGCGTAACCAGCAACAAATATCTAAGCTGCGCGCGCGGGCTGTTCGAACTCAAATATTTCTTCACCTCGGCGATCGCGTCCGCGGACGGCGGCGACGCGGTGTCTGCCGAAGCGGTCAAGGCCGCGATCCGTACCCTGATCCAGAGCGAAGACCCCAAGAAAATCCTGTCGGACGACACGTTGGTCGAACTGCTCAACGCCAGGGGATTCGACATCGCACGGCGCACGGTGGCCAAGTATCGAGAGGCGATGGGGATCGGCAGCTCGGTCCAGCGGCGACGCCAAAAGGCGCTTCAGGGCGTCGGTTGATCCCCCGATCGCCGGTCAGGGCGAAGGAAAAATGGTGCTGCCGGTGAGGATTGAACTCACGACCTCAGCCTTACCAAGGATGCGCTCTACCACTGAGCTACGGCAGCACTCACCGGCCGCTTGGCCGGATGGGAGCGGCCTATTCGCCGCCCATGCCCCGATTGTCAACCCGCGGTCGAGGGGGGTAGGGCGAAAAGCATGAACGCAAAGGACGAACGCGCGGAACGACTGGCGGCACGGCTGCGCGAAAATCTGCGCCGGCGAAAGGCGCAGGCGCATGAGATGCGGGGTGGAGGTGACGAGGCCGGGACGTCGCCGGACGATGGGAGCGCGAAAGAGCGCGGCAATTGAGCGGCAGGTTGTCGACCCCGTTATCCTTCTCCGTTTGTTTCGAGCGAAGTCGAGAAACGTGAGATTGGCACTCGTAGGCGTTTCTCGACTTCGCTCGAAACGAACGGGTTTGGAGGCAATTTCATGCGCTATCGCGCCCGGTGCTCGGTCCCCATGCCTGCGGTCACGAACAGCGCCGTCGCCTCTTCCGCGACGTCGGCAGTGTGCCAGACGCCGGGCGGGTTGATCGCATAATCGCCGGGGTCGAGCGTGACGCTTTCCACCGCGCCACCCGGAAATTCCTGGTGCAGCGTCATTTCACCCGCGACGCACACCACCAGCTCGTCACCCGCGGGATGCATTTCCCATGCGTCCCAGTCGCTGTCGAACCGATAGAGGCTGACCAGCCGCCCCTCCGCGCCGTCGCCAGCCGTGCGCGCGGTATAGGCTTCGTACCACTCAGGTCCGTCGAACGCCGGCTGAGCCTCGACTTTCGCGCCGAGGCCCAGATGGACGAATTGGTCGAACAGCGACGGCACGGTCCTTAGCCGATCGGAGCGCATTTGGCTTCAAGCCACGCGCGCTCGTCGGTATCCATTTGCGGCCCGATCAGCGCCAGCACCTTCGCATGATAATCGTCGAGCCAAGCCTTCTCACGGTCGCTCAGCAGCGACGGTTCGATCAGATCGCGCTCGATGGGGGCAAAGGTCAGCGTCTCGAACCCCAGCACTTGCTTCTCCGCGCCGGGCACATCGATCGGCACGGTCAGGATCAGATTCTCAATGCGGATGCCGTATTCGCCCGCCTTGTAGTAACCCGGCTCGTTCGACAGGATCATGCCAGCCCGCAAAGGCTCGGCAGGGCCGCCGCCGGGATAGTTGGGCGCTGCGATGCGCTGCGGCCCTTCGTGCACCGACAGATAGGCGCCGACGCCGTGACCCGTACCATGTGCGTAATCGAGCCCGGCTTCCCACAAGGGTGCGCGCGCAAAGCCATCGATCTGGCCGCCGGTCACGCCTTCGGGAAAGCGCACGGTGTCGATTGCGATGTGACCCTTCAATACGCGCGTGAACCGGTCGCGCATTTCCGCGGTCGGCGCGCCCACGGGGACGACGCGGGTGATGTCGGTGGTTCCGTCCTCATATTGCCCGCCCGAATCGACCAGATAGAGCTGACCGCGCTCGATCCGGGCATTCGACTCCTCGGTCACCTTGTAATGTGGGCTCGCGCCATGCGCGCCGGTGGCCGAAATGGTATCGAACGAAATATCCTTGAGCGCCCCGGTCGCTTCGCGAAATTCCTTCAGCTTGGCCGCCGCAGTCAGTTCGTCGGTCTCGCCCGCAGGCAGGGTTTCCTCGCACCATTTCAGGAAGCGGGCGATCGCGGCACCGTCGCGCGCCTGTGCCGCCTTGTGCCCCGCAATCTCTATCGGGTTTTTGATCGCCTTGGCCAGCACCGCCGGGTCGCGGACCGACAGCACCTTCGCACCGTCAGCTTCCAGCCCGTCGAAGATCGCGGCGACCGCGCGCTCGGGATCGGCGGCGACGCGCTTGCCCGCGAACTGCTTCAGCGCCTCACCAAAGCTCAACCGGTCGCGCACGCGCACCGCATTGCCCAGATGCTGGGCGACGGCATCGGTCATCTTGGCCGGATCGACGAACAGTTCCGCCGTGCCGTCGGCATGGACGATCGCATAAGACAACGCGACCGGCGTGTGCGCCACATCGCCGCCCCGGACATTGAACACCCACGCGATCGAATCGAGCGCGGACAGCACCACCGCATCGGCCTTTCGCTCGTCGAGCCAGGTCGCGATGTCGGCGCGCTTCTCCGCCGAAGAACGCCCGGCGGACTGGTTGTCATAGACGGCAAGCTTGGCGTCGGAAGGCGATGGACGGTCGGCCCATACCCGGTCGATCGGATTGCTCTGAACCGGCACCAGTTCCGCCCCGCGCTCGGCCAGCGCCTTGGTCGCCTCTTTCACCCAGGCGCTGGTGTGAAGCCACGGGTCGTATCCGATCCGTCCGCCTTCGGGGGCATGCGCGCCCAGCCATTCGGTCATGCTGGTTTCGGGCACCGCGACATATTGCCAGTGATCCGCCGATACCTGTTCGCGCACCTGCAGCGTGTAGCGTCCGTCGGTGAACATAGCAGCTTGCTCGGGCAGCACGATCGCCGATCCCGCCGATCCCTGAAACCCTGTCAGCCACGCCAGCCGCTGGGCGTAGTCGCCGACATATTCGCTCATATGCTCGTCGGTCAGCGGCACGACGAACCCGTCAAGCGCGTCCGATTTGAGCTGTGCGCGCAGGGCGGCGAGGCGGTCGGCGTAACTGGACATCATATTCTCCTTATCGACGCCCAATCTAGCGCCACAGCCGGACGATTTCCATCGAACCGGGGGCGCATCACCGCCCGGCGAACAATCTTGCCGAATTGCAACGAAAGTGACATGATGATGTCATCAAACTGTAACCGAACAGTCGCGGAAATGACTTCAGGCAGGAGAGGGCGATGAAGGCTTTGTTGATCGCAGGCGCGATGCTGGCGCTACCCATGACCACCGCAGCGCAGGATGGTGGCGATCGATACGCACATGCCGCGATCGAACGCGGCGATTATGCCGCCGCCGAACGCCAGTTGAACCGCGAGGCGCGGGTGTCGCCCAATCGCCCCGAAGTGCTGCTCAACCTCGCGGCGGTCTATGCGATGACGCAGCGGCCCGACGAAGCGCGCGCGCTTTATGAACGCGTGCTGGCGGGCGACGATGTGCAGATGGCGCAGAATGCCGACCGCGTGGCGGGGGCGCACCGGATCGCGCAGGTCGGGCTGGCGCAACTCGGGCGCTGATCGGCGGAAGCCGCTTGCGTCGCGACACGGTTTGGACGCAATGACCCCGTAACGCGAAACGCGTGGTGCGGGCACGGGACATGATTCCGTGCGCGCCGTTGCCGGGTTCGAGGTCGTTTGTCCCAAGCCGTTATCGACAGTGAAATGCCCGTAGGCGGACGTTATCGTCCAGGCGGCGAGCGGCGCCCGATCGCGCTGGCGCTGACGATCGGCATCCAGGCGCTGGTCGTCGTGCTGTTGATGTGGGTCGCGCCGACGATTCCCTTCGTCGACGAGGTGGGCGAAAGCCTGACGAGCTTCGACGTATCCACTCCCGATGCGTCGCCTGTCGCGGCTCCCGCAGCCGAGGCGGAAGCCGCGCCGACGCCCATGACGGCAGAGACTGCACCGATCACGCCGTCCGCCACGCGCGAACTGCCGCTTGAGCGGATCGACACGCCCCCCGTCACCCCGCCCGCCGCGCTGCCGTGGATCGAATTGACGCGCGAACAGATGGCATCGGCCGACAGCGCCGTGCGCCGTCCCCCTGCCGCGCCCCCCGCTGCGCGCGCTGGCCCGCCCGCGCCGACCTATGGCCCGGTCGGCAATGCGCGCGGTCGTTCGGGCGACAGCGAGCGGGTGGAGGGGAGCGGCCCCAATGGCGAGCCGCTCTACGCCGCATCCTGGTATCGCCGCCCCTATCCGGACGAATTGCGCGGATTTCTGTCCACGGCGAAAGGGCCGGGCTGGGGTTTGATCGCGTGCCGGACGGTCGCCGATTTCCGCGTCGAGGATTGCGTCGCGGTCGGCGAATCCCCGCAAGGATCGAACATCGCCCGCGCGGTGCTCGCCGCCGCCTGGCAATTCCGCGTCCGCCCCCCGCAGATCGGCGGTCGCCCGCAAGTCGGCGAATGGGTACGGATCAGGATCGACTACGACTTGCATCGGGAGTGAGCCGCCCTCTCGCCATTTGGCGATCGAGCCTCTACCTCACGGGCCATGAACGATATTTCCACG
Source organism: Pseudomonadota bacterium (assembly GCA_023418595.1). Taxonomy (GTDB): domain Bacteria; phylum Pseudomonadota; class Alphaproteobacteria; order Sphingomonadales; family Sphingomonadaceae; genus Sphingomonas. The sequence goes on along the minus strand of JAEZZI010000018.1, from coordinate 65,747 downwards.
CCCCCCGTCGCGCCCGTCCGTCCCTCCAGATTCACCGCGCATGGGCAGACCGTCTACGACGATTATGCCTGGCTGAAAGATGCCGGCTATCCGAAGATCGAGGACAAGGACGTGCTCGGTTATCTCGAGGCGGAAAACGCCTATTACGAGAGCGTGATGAAGCCGCACCAGCCGCTGGTCGATCGGCTGTTCGAGGAGATGCGCGGGCGGATCAAGGAAGACGAGTCCACCGTACCCCAGCGTGACGGCGACTGGGTCTATTGGACCGCGTACGAGACCGGCGGCGAGTATCGCAAATGGTGGCGCAAGCCTGCGGGCGGCGGCGACGATCAGCTGATCCTCGACGAAGTCGCGCTGGCCGAGGGCAAGGAATATTTCTCGCTCGGCGCGTTTTCGGTCAGTCCGGACGGCAATCTGCTCGCCTATGCGGTCGATGACAGCGGGGCGGAGCGGTTCGAGGTTCGGGTCAAGGACTTGCGCACCGGCGACGATCTGCCCGATGTCATCCCCGGCATGTTGTCGGCAATCGTCTGGGCGGCGGATTCGAAGCGGTTTCTCTATTGCCTCGCCAACGATCAATGGCGGACCGACAATGCCTGGCTGCATGTCGTGGGCACGCCCGTCGCCGACGATGTGAAGCTGTATCACGAGGATGACGAGGGCTTCCGCGTCGGCGTAGGCGAGACCCAGTCGCGGCGCTTCCTGGTGATCTCGTCGGGCGATCACGTCACCAGCGAGGTGCGGCTGATCCCCGCCGACGATCCGCTGGCCGAGCCGATCCTGGTCGCGCCGCGCAAGCCGGGCCGCGAATATGATGTCGAGGAGCATGACGGCACGCTGTTCATCCACACCAACGACACCCACCCCAATTTCCGGCTGGTTACCGCCAGCATCGACGCGCCGGGTGAATGGAAGGAACGGGTCGCGGCATCACCCGATTTCTACATGACCGACGTCACCACCTTTGCCGAGTTGTTCGTGGTGGAGGGGCGCAAGGCCGGGCTCGATCAAATCTGGCTGCACGATTATGCGGGCGGCGCACCGAAACAGATCGAATTTGCCGAGCAAAGCTATGTCGCGTCATTGGGCGACAATCCCGAATATTCGGTCGACCGGCTGCGGCTGGGTTACGAATCGATGGTCACGCCGGGGACGGTCTATGACTATCATCTGGCCGACGGGCGGCTGGAGGTGCTGAAAGTCCAGGAAATCCCCAGCGGCTATGATCCGTCGCGCTACGTCACCGAACGGCTGTCGATTACCGCGCGCGACGGGACCGAGGTGCCGTGTTCGATCGTCTATCCGGCGGGCTTCCCGCGCGACGGGTCGGGCAAGCTCTATCTCTATTCCTACGGGGCCTATGGCTATGCGATCCCGCCGGGCTTTTCGACCAGCCGCATGTCGTTCCTCGACCGCGGGGTCGCGTTCGCCATCGCGCATATCCGCGGCGGCGACGATCTGGGTCAGCAATGGTATCTCGACGGCAAGCTGGAAAAGCGCGCCAACACCTTCAACGATTTCGTCGATGTGGCGAAGGGGTTGATCGAGCGGGGCTATACCTCGGCTGGCCAGATCGCGATCGCGGGGCGTTCGGCGGGTGGCGAGCTGATGGGCGCGGTCGCCAATTCGGACCCTGAATTGTGGGCGGTCGTCGTCGCCGACGTGCCGTTCGTCGATGTGCTCAACACGATGATGGACGACAAATTGCCGCTGACACCGGGCGAATGGCCCGAATGGGGCAATCCGATCACCGACGCGGCGGCGTTCGAGTTGATCCGCGGCTATTCGCCCTATGACAATATCAAGGCCCAGGCCTATCCGCCGATGTTCATCTCCGGCGGGTTGAACGATCCGCGCGTCACCTATTGGGAGCCCGCCAAATACGCCGCCAAACTCCGCGCGGTGAAGACCGACGACAATGTGTTGGTGCTCAAGACCAACATGGGCGCGGGGCATGGCGGCAAGTCGGGGCGCTGGACGGGGTTGAAGGAATCGGCCGAGGAAATGGCGTTCGTGATGTGGCAGTTGGGGGTCGCGAACTGATGCGAAGGCTGGCCTTTGCTGCCGCGCTGCTGGCGGACTGCGTCACGCCGGTTGCGGCGCAGACGCCACCGGCAGCGCCCGCGCAGACCGAGGCCCCGCGCACCATCCTGTTCATCGGCAACAGTTTCACCGAAGGCGCCAATTCCGCCGTGCTGCGCTATCGCACCGACAGCGTGGCGCACCTGAACGGCGACCGCATCGGCGGCATCCCGGCGCTGTTCGCGCGCTTTGCCGGGCAGAAGGGGCTGAACTGGCGCGTCGCGATGCACACCCATGGCGGCTGGACGCTGGCGCAGCATCTGAGCGAGCGTGGCGACAGGTTTGCGCGTGCCTGGGACGTGGTGGTGCTTCAGGAATACAGCACCCTCGACCCTCAGCGTCCCGGCGACGCCAGTGGCTATCGATCAGCGGTGCGAGCCATGGCGACACTGTTTGCGAAGCATAACCCGGCGGTCGACCTGTATCTGATGGCGAGCTGGTCGCGCGCCGACCAGATCTATCGGGTCGATGGTCCCTGGCGCGGCAAGCCGGTCGGCAGCATGGCCAGCGACCTGCGCGTCGCCGCCGATCGAGTCGCGGCGGCCAATCCGGCGGTCGATGGCGTGATCCCGGTGGGTGAGGCCTGGACCCGCGCGATGGAGGCCGGGGTGGCCGATCCCAATCCCTATGACGGGACCAGCTATGGTCAGATCGACCTGTGGAGTTACGACCATTATCACGCCAGTGCGGCGGGCTCGTACCTGCAAGCGCTGACGATTTTCGGCCAGATTACCGGCATCGATCCGCGCTCGCTCGGGCGTGGTGAGGCAGCGGCCGAGGAAATCGGCCTGTCGCAGGATCAGGCGGCGGCTCTCCAGCGCATCGCAGCGGAGACGCTGGGGCTGGCGGAATGACTGAAAAAAGCGCGCGGTCGGTGAATGCCGCGGCCATCCCCATACCCCGTGCCCGCAACGTCAATCCTCATGCCTCTGCCGGTGCGCGCGCCTTGATGCTCATGGCGTGGACCCGCTCGACCATCAGGTCGCCAAGCGCCTGATTGACGAGCCGCTGGCGGGCGACGCGCGACTGGCCGGTAAAGGCGTCGCTGACGATGTGGACCGTGAAATGCGATTCGCCCGATCCGTCGTCGCCCATATGGCCGCGATGCTGGGCGCTGTCGTTGATGACGTCGAGATGGACGGGGGCAAGCGCGGCGGTCAGCCGCCTGGCGATTTCAGTGGCGACTGGGCCGGTGGTTTCGGTGTGCATCGGCCCTATATAGGCCGTTTTTGCCGAGGAGTCGCGTGCCCGACCACAAGCCCGACAAGGATCGACCCCATACCCGCTTTCACGGCCGCGTGGAGGCGAACGGACGCGCCTGCGCGCATCCCGGCTGCGAGGAACCCGGCGAATTTCGCGCGCCACTGGGCGGGCGCGGCGGCCATGCGGGCGATGGCCCGCCGCCATTCCGGTTCCTGTGCCTGGACCATGTGCGCGCGTTCAATTCGGGTTATAATTTCTTCACCGGCATGACCCCCGACGAGATTCACGCCGCGCAACGACCCTTTGCCGGGTGGGAGCGCGAGACCCGCGCCTTCGCCTCGAACGGCGCAGACCGACCGCCCAGATGGTCCGATTTCAACGACCCGCTCGACGCGATCGGCGCGCGATTCCGCGACCGGATGAAGGCGGAGCAGCCGCGCGCCGACGGCAAGCCGCTGTCGGGGAGGGACCGCTCGGCGCTGAGCGTGTTGGGGCTGGCGATGGACGCCGATCGCAAGGCGCTGCGCCAGCGCTACAGCGATCTGGTGCGCAAATTCCACCCCGACCGCAACGGCGGTGACCGCAGCCATGAAGCCGCTTTGCAGCGCGTTATCGAGGCATATCAGCAACTGCGGAAATCGCCCGCCTTCGCCTGACCCAACGCATCCTTTACAAGCGAACGATTTTAGCCGCGCCCGGCAATACGCTGCGCGACCGCTTCCCATTGTTCGGCGACCTTGCCCCAGCCTTGGGCGAAACCCATCGCTTCGTGCTGGGCCTTGGCCTCAGCGGTCCAGTGCCGGGCGCGACCGCGATAGAGCGTCTGGTCGCCCTGCGATTCGAACTCGAACGATCCGACCATGAACGGCCCCGCAGGGTTCCAGCGTGCGTGAACGCGTCGGTGAACACGATCAGCCGTTCGGGGATCACCTCCAGATAGACGCCTTCGTTGGGCATCACCTCACCATCGGGACCGTACATGGTGATCGCCGATTTGCCGCCTGCGCGCGGGTCGATTTCCTGCACCTCGGCGCGCCAGGGGGCGGGGCAGAACCATTCGTTCAGATGGTCGGTATAGGCCGTCCATAGTGCTGCGACCGGCGCATCCATCATCCGTTCGACGACCAGTTCGTGATCCGCGCTCATGCGGGTACGCCCCGCCGCGCGGCTTCGATCGCCGCGATGTCGATTTTCTTCATCGTCATCATCGCCTCCATCGCCCGCCTCGCGGCGTTGCGATCAGAATCGGTGGTCGCCTCCAGCAGGACGCGCGGCGTGATCTGCCACGAAAAGCCCCAGCGGTCCTTGCACCAGCCGCACTGGCTTTCGGCGCCACCATTATCCACGATCGCGTTCCAGTAACGGTCGGTCTCCGCCTGATCTTCGGTCAGGATCATGAAGCTGACCGCCTCGGTCGGCTTGAACATGTCGCCGCCGTTCAGCCCGATGAACTTGCGCCCGAGCACGGTGAAATCGACGGTCAGTTCGCCGCCTTCCTTCATGCTGGGATTGTCGGCAGGCGACGCGTGGCCGTCGCCGACATGGCTGTCGGGGAAGGTCGCGGCATAGAATTCGGCCGCTTCGCGCGCTTGGCCCTGATCGAACCACAGACAGGTCACCATCTCGGTCATGGTCGCTCTCCTATTTGCGCGGGCCGACCAGGCCGAAGCCTGCGCCCTGCGGATCGCGGGCGACGAGCGCATAATCGCCGCCGGGGATTTCCATCGGTTCCTGCACGACCGTTCCGCCGCCCGAACCGATCCGTTCGGCGGCCGCGTCGATATCGGGGACGTGGAAATAAAATTGCCAGCCGGGTGCGCCGCCCGGCACCACGCCCATCAGCGCGCCGAAGCCGACATCGCCTGCCTGAAGGAAACGATATTCGCCCAGATCGCCCATCGGCATCCCGCCTTCTTGCCCCCAACCGAATGCGCCGCGATAGAAATCGAGCGCCTCGTCGGGGTCGGGCGCGGACAATTCGCACCACACGACATGGCCGACCGATCCCGAATCGGACTGCTTGAATGCGGTGCTTGCCTCGTCGCTCTCGCCGCGCATGACGTAGAAGGCGACGCCCTGCGGATCGGTCAGCATCGCCATCCGCCCGACGCCGGGCACGGTGGTCGCCGGCATGTGCGTGGTGCCGCCGGCACTTTCGATCCTCGCCACGCTGTGATCGACATCGTCGACGCCGATATAGCCGAGCCAGGTTGGGCCATCGCCCATGCCGTCGGGCTGCTTCATCAGCCCTGCGATCTCGCCGTCGCGAGCGCTGAGCAGGCGATAATCCATGCCGGGCATCCCGCTCGACCTGGCGGTCCAGCCGACGACATCGCCGTAGAAATTCTGGGCGGCATCGGGATCGGGGGTGAGCAGTTCGAACCACACCCATTCGCCATGTCTGTTGGTCATCGGAATATCCTCTCCAGCATCTCGCGTGCTCCCGCGCAGGCGAGAGCCCAGAGCCGCAAGCGTTTCGGTTCGTAATCCTGGGCTCCCGCCTGCGCGGGAGCACGGGCAGCATTCACGCATCCACCACCGGCACGAACCCGCCGAACATCATCCGCTTGCCGTCGAAGGGGCGGTCGTGGTTCGCCATCCGCTCGTCCTTCATCAGCTTTTCCCACGCCGTGTCGCGCGTCGGTTTGTCGGGCCATTCGATCCAGGAAAACACCACCGTCTCGTCGTCCTTGCGGTGGGTGGCGCGGTGGAAATCGGTTTGTTTGCCCACCATCAAATCGTCGCCCCACCCATCGACGATCCGCGTCGCGCCATGTTCGCGGAACGCGGCATCGACCGTCCTGCAGAAATCGCGATATGCTTCCTTCTTGTCCCTGGACACCGGCAGCACGACGCCATCGACATAGCCGGGTTTGCCGCCCGATCCTTCCTCGTGAAGCATTTCGAACCCCGACCAGATCATGCGTTTGCCGTCGAACGGCATCTCGGGCATGTTCTTCGTCGCCATATCGGCTTCCATCTGTCGATAGGCCGCGTCGCGGGTCGCCTTGTCGGGATATTCGATCCAGCTGAACAGCACCGTCTCGTCGTCCCTGGCATCGACCGCGCCGTACAGGTCGTTGACTTCGCCGCGCGGGACATCGTCGCCCCAGCCTTCGACCATGCGGGTCGCGCCATAGCCCTTGAACATCGGCACCGCGTCTTCGGCATGTTCGCGGTATTTTTCCTTGTTGGCGGTCGGCACTGCGACCAGGAAACCATCGATATAGGTCATAGCAGCTCTCCTTCTTTGGCCTTCATGGCCTTTTCCCATTCGACGAACTGGGGCGGTGTCGGCGCGGTGAAACCGGCCATCTGGTCGGCCAGCGCACGACCGAACGCAGGCCGCGCTTCGCCGCGTGCAACATAGGTTTTGAGATTGGGGTAAGCGTCGAGCAAGCCCGTGTCCTTCACGATGCGCAGCACCGACACCATCAACAGATCGCCGGCCGAAAAGTCGCCGTCGAGCCAGTCGGAAGCGCCCAGCCGCGCGGAGAGTTCGCCCAGTCGCTCGTCGATGCGTTTCTCGACCGAGGGCAGCCGCGGTTTCGACCAAGGCTCGCCCGCTTCGAACAACGTCGCGATCGCATGGTCCATAATCGGCGGCTCGACCGTGTTGAGCGCGGCGAACGCCCATTCAATCGCGCGCGACCGGGCGGCACGGTCGGCGGGCAGCAATTTCCCGTGGTTTTCGGCGATGTGGAGGACGATCGCCCCCGATTCGAACAGGGTCAGGTCGCCTTCCTCATAGGTCGGCACCTGTCCGAATGGCTGGCGCGCGCGGTGCGGCGGCGCTTTCTGACTGCCCTGCGACAGATAGGTGACGGCATAGGGCTGGCCGACCTCTTCCAGCGCCCAGCGGACGCGCAGGTCGCGGACCTGGCCCCTGGCGAAATCGGGCACCCAGTCGAACGCGGTAATGCAGACGGGGGCGGTGTCGTCGATCGGCATCATCTTTCTCCTTATGCGAAGGGTGCGCCGTCCGCGGTCCAGCCAACACCAATAACGCGAACGACGCGACGCCAATCAGCGGGGTGCGATCGGCGGCGATGGTTCGAACCGCCCCCGACTTGACGAATCACCCTTGTTGACGGTGATGCACGACTTGGTTACAAAAAGCAACCATGAAGTTAGATAAAGTAACCAATGTGAAATCCCAGCGCGACGAAGCGAGTGTCAAGCGCCGGTACGACGATGCATGCGGCACCGCGCTGGCGCTGGAATTCATCGGCGAACGCTGGGCGCTGCTGGTGATGCGCGAACTGATGTTCGGTCCGCGCCGGTTCGGAGAGATCAAGGCGAACCTGCCGGGCATCAGCGCCAACGTGCTGACCCAGCGGCTTGAGGGACTCGAGGCGGCGGATATTCTGGTGCGGCGGCGGCTGGCTTCGCCCGCCAATGTGCAGGTCTATGAACTCACCCCCTGGGGCCTGGAGGCGGGACCGCTGATCCGCGACCTCGGCCGCTGGGCTGCGCGCTCGCCCCGCCACGATCCGATGCTGTTCATGTCGCCCGCCTCGGCCATGATGTCGCTGCAAACCCTGGTCGATCCCGTGCGCGCTGCGCAAACCGATCTGACCGTCGCATTCCGTTTCCCCGTCGACCGGTTCGTTGCGCGCACGGGCGCGAAGGGCGTGACGATCGTGCGTGGTGAAGCAGACGATGCCGTCGTGACCTTTACCGGCGATACGCTGGCGATGCGGCATACGATTTATGGCAAGGCGCCGCTCACTCGCGATGGCGCGGGCGGCACGCTCGCCGTCGATGGCGACCTCTATGCCGCACGGGCGTTCGTCGATCTGTTCGCGTTGCCGGAAAAGCTCGCCTGACTCGCAAATTCGTCTTTCTCGAACGCGACATCGTCGTTTCTCGATGCGCGAGGAATCGGACGGAGGGGATGGGGCGTTCGGGTGTGCGTGTCGACAGCAAACATAGCTCGACTATCCCGGTGCACGGGCGCTAGGGATGCCCCCGACTCCTCGAAACAAGCGAATGCGCCCATGACCGACATCCCCAACACCCAGCCCGACAGCCGGGAAACGACGATCCTCGACGCGCCCGATCGGATGGTGAAGGTGCGCGATCTGTTCGGGATCGACAGCGACATGGAATGTCCGGCGTTCAGCGAGGCGGACGAGCGCGTCCCCGATCTCGACCCCGCCTATGTCTTTGATCCCGACACGACCCTCGCGGTGCTGGCCGGCTTCGCGCATAACCGCCGGGTGATGGTCCAGGGCTATCACGGCACCGGCAAATCGACGCATATCGAACAGGTGGCGGCCCGGCTGAAATGGCCGTGCATCCGCATCAACCTCGACGCGCATATCAGCCGTATCGATCTGATCGGGCGCGATGCGATCGTGCTGCGCGACGGGCAGCAGGTCACTGAATTCCGCGAAGGCCTGCTCCCCTGGGCGCTCCAGACGCCCACCGCGCTCGTATTCGACGAATATGATGCTGGCCGTCCCGACGTGATGTTCGTGATCCAACGCGTGCTGGAGACCGAGGGCAAGCTGACCCTGCTCGACCAGAACCGCGTGATCCGCCCCAACCCGCATTTCCGCCTGTTCGCGACCGCCAACACGGTCGGGCTGGGCGACACCAGCGGGCTGTATCACGGCACGCAGCAGATCAACCAGGGCCAGATGGACCGCTGGAATATCGTCGTCGCGCTCAACTATCTGCCCGCCGCGGTGGAGGCGCAGGTCGTGCTCGCAAAGTCGGGCGAATATGACAAGCCCGGCGGCAAGGAGACGGTCGACAACATGATCCGCGTCGCCGACCTGACGCGAAAGGGCTTCGTCAACGGCGACATCTCGACCGTGATGAGCCCGCGCACCGTCATTACCTGGGCGCAGAACGCGCTGATCTTCGGCGATGTCGGCTTCGCCTTTCGCCTGTCGTTCCTGAACAAGTGCGACGAAGCCGAACGCGCACTGGTCGCCGAATATTATCAGCGCGTCTTCGGCAAGGACTTGCCCGAAAGCGTGGCGGGGAAGGCTTGAAGGGCGAGGCGGACTTAGCTAACTTGGCTTAGTCCATCACGGGAGCTGTGCGATGGCAGAGGCCGACCCATTAAAGACGTTCAACGTCCACGATGCGAAGACCCAGCTTTCGAAGCTGATCGATCGCGCGCACGCGGGGGAGGAAATCATCCTGTCAAAGGCAGGAAAGCCCTATGCCAAACTGATCGCGTTCGAACCATCGCCGTTGCCGCGACGCAATCCCGGGCGGTTCAAACATTTGCTGAAGGATGTGCCCAGCGACATCTGGTTCGAGCCGACATTCACGGACGAAGAACTGGACGCATTCGAGCGCAAGGAACTCTGACGGATGCGCCTGCTTCTCGATACGCACGCGCTGATATGGTGGTGGTTGCAGGATGATCGGCTGTCGGATCGCGCGCGCGAGGCGATTGCAGACCCGGAAGTCGAGGCCTTCGTTTCCGCGATTTCCTGTTACGAAATCGCGCTCAAGGTCGGCAGCGGCAGATTGCCCGCAATGGTCGAGCCACTATCGCAGTTCGCCGAAGCGTGCGAGCAGGATGGGCTGATCCAGCTTGCGATCCGGTATGACCATGCGCGCACCGCGGGATTGCTGCCCTTAGCACATCGCGATCCCTTCGACCGGATGATCGCGGGGCAGGCGCTCTCGGAGCGATTGGTCGTGGTGACGTGCGATCGTGCGATCGCGGCGTTCGGGTGCGAGACGCTCTGGTAATGGCGTCCGAAACGCCCCTCGACCGGTTCAAGTCCGTGCTCGGAGGCACCGCGCGTGCGCTCGCCCGCGAGCCGGAGGTCGAACTGGCCTTCACCGCCGATGCACCCGTGCAGTCGGGCAAGCATATCAAGGTGCCGATGCCCGCGCGGACGCTGCCAGCGGACCAGGTCGCGGAGGCGCGGGGGTTCGCCGATGGCTTCGCGTTGCGGTTGCGGCACCATGATGCGTCGCTCCATGCGAGGAATGCGCCGAAGGAAGCGGTCGCGCGGGCGGTGTTCGACGCGGTGGAAACGGCGCGGGTCGAGGCGCTGGGGTCGCGTGGTTATGCAGGCATCGCCGATAATCTCGACAGCTCCCTGGCAATGAAACTGCGCTCCGACCCGATCGCACGCGCGCGCACACGCGACGAGGTGCCGCTGTCGACCGCCGTACAGCTGATGGTGCGCGAACGGCTGACGGGCAAGCCCATTCCCGAGGGTGCGGCCAGCGCGATGGCGATGGTCGCGCCCTGGATCGAGGAAAAAGCGGGTGCCGAACTCGATGCGCTGGCGCTGACGATCGACGATCAGGCCAATTTCGCCAAGCTGGTGACGACGCTCCTCGAAGACCTCGAACTGGTCGAGGGCGATCAAGTGCCTGACGAGGCCGACGAAGGCGGCGCCGAGGACGAGGGCACCGATGATGCCGAGGACGACGCTGGCGACGATTCCGACGACGGCGAACAGGGCCAGGGCGAAATCGACGCGCGCGGCGAGGATCGGGAGAGCGACCAGAGCGAAGGCGATTACGAGGATGTCCCCGAAGAGTCGCTCGACGATGGCGACGGGGCGGAAGGCGATGCGGAAGGGCAGGAAGGAATGCTCCCCGTTCGCCCCAACCGGCCCTGGTCGGACCTGACGCCGCAATTCGATTACGGCGCCTTCACCACCAAATTCGACGAAGTGGTCGATGCGACCGAATTGTGCGACGCCGACGAACTCGACCGGTTGCGCGCCTATCTCGACCAGCAACTCGTCCAGTTGCAGGGGGTGGTGACCAAGCTCGCCAACCGGCTGCAACGTCGGTTGATGGCGCAACAGAACCGCGCCTGGGATTTCGACCAGGAGGAAGGGCTGCTCGACGCCGCCCGGCTGGCGCGCGTCATCGTCGCGCCGGGGCAATCGCTCAGTTACAAGGTCGAGCGCGATACCGATTTCCGCGACACGGTCGTCACCCTGCTGATCGACAATTCGGGGTCGATGCGCGGACGGCCGATCTCGATCGCGGCGATCAGCGCCGATATCCTTGCCCGCACGCTGGAACGCGTCGGGGTGAAGACCGAAATCCTCGGCTTTACCACCCGCGCGTGGAAAGGCGGGCAAGCGCGCGAGGCGTGGCTGGCCGATGGCCGCCCCCCCCAGCCCGGCCGCCTGAACGACGTGCGCCACATCGTCTATAAACAGGCCGACGAGCCGTGGCGGCGCGCCAAGAAGTCGCTCGGCCTGATGATGCGCGAAGGGTTGCTCAAGGAGAATATCGACGGCGAGGCGCTGGTCTGGGCGCATGACCGGCTGCTCCGCCGTCCAGAAGAGCGCAAGATCCTGATGGTCATTTCCGACGGCGCGCCGGTCGACGATTCCACGCTCAGCGTCAATTCGGGCAGCTATCTCGAACGGCATCTGCGTCAGGTGATCGGCTGGATCGAGAGCCGTTCGCCCGTGCAACTGGTCGCAATCGGCATCGGCCATGACGTCACGCGTTACTATAACCGCGCGGTGACGATCATGGACGCCGAGCAGCTGGCGGGGACGATGATCGAACAGCTTGCCGGGCTGTTCGACGACGAAAAATGAAGGACGTGACGCCGCCTCCCGGCGGGTTCGTCGGTCCGGTCAAGCGGTCGGTAACGATTGCGGGCCACCCGACCTCGATCAGCCTGGAACCGCAATTCTGGGCGGCGCTGGAGATGGAGGCGGCGGTGCGCGAATTGCCGCTCAATGCGCTGATCGCGGCGATCGACGTGGCGCGGATCGCCGCGGAGGAGCCCCCCAATCTGGCGAGCGCGATCCGCAGCTGGTTGTTCGCCCTGAAATCCTCCCCCGCCGGTGGAGGGGGACCGGCGCAGCCGGTGGCGGGGTAGTCGCGGCGAACGATCCGCTCGCGACACCCCTCCTCCGTCAGCGCGATGCGCTGCCACCTCCCCGCCGGGGGAGGATTTACGGTTACCGCCCCAGCAACACCCTTGCCTGACCCGCGATCTGCGCGAGCATCGCTGCGTTCGGCGCGGGGGCTTTCCTCGCGCGGGCGACGAGGCCGGCGAATTGCTCCACGCGCGGGCGGTTCTTGTCGAGCCAGGCTTCGACCGCCGCCTGCGGGTCTTTCTTTCCCACCCGCGACAGGAATTCGAACCGCAATTGCTGGAAATCGCGCGCGAGTCCCGCGATCAACAACCGCTCCCACGGATCGCCGGCGGTGATGCGCGCGGCATTGGCCTGCGCCCAGTCCAGCCCCAGCGCATGACCGAGATGGGTAAAGGCGCGAGTCAGCACCGCTTCGTCCAGTTCCAACCGCTGGCCCAGATCGGCGAGCCCGACTGCGCCGTCGAGTTCGAACACGCGCACGACCTTTCGCACCAGCGCCTTGGGTGCACCCGCACCTTCCAAACGCTCCGAAATCCGCGCCGATTGCGCCTTGGCCTCTTCGAGCAACAACGCGCGCGCCTGTTTGTCGAGGCTGGCGATGCCCGGCTCCAGCCGCGCGACGACTTCGCCCGGACCGGTGCCCGGCGGGCAGACGCGCAGCAGGTCCGCCATTTGCGAGCGGGCGGCGACCGCCACTTCCTCGAACAGCGCGATCCGCGCTGCCTCGGGAATGTCGGCGGTTTCGATTTCTTCCCACAGGGCGGGCAGCCCGAACAATCGTTCGGCGACGACGAACATCGCCGCGATGTCGCTCATCGCGGCACCTTCCTCCTCGGCCAGTTCGAACGGGTGGAGCACGCCCAGCCGGTTGACGATGCGGTTGGCAAGCTTGGTTGCGACGATCTCTCCGCGCAGCCGGTGCTGCAGAATCGCCTCGCCGAACTTCTTCTGCATCGGCTTGGGGAAGGCGGCCATCAGGTCGGCCTCCAGCGTCGCATCGCGGCACAGGTCCGAATTCTCGATCGCATCCTGTAGCGCGAGCTTGGCCGATGCCAGCAGCACCGCGAGTTCGGGCCGCGTCAGCCCGTTGCCTTCCTGTGCGCGCCGGAGGTAATCCTCGTTGCTCGACAGCCCTTCGACCTCGCGGTCGAGCCGACCGGCGGACTCCATGATTTCGATCACGCGGACATAGCTCGGCACCGCAACCGCGCCGTCATTCTCCATGAACGACAGGCCCAGTGTCTGGAGCCGGTTATCCTCCAGCACCAGATGCGATACGTCGTCGGTCATCGATTCGAGGAAGCTGTCGCGCTTGGCCTGCGTCAGTCGTCCTTCCTTGACCTCGCGATTGAGCGCGATCTTGATGTTGACCTCATTATCCGAACAATCGACCCCGGCCGAGTTGTCGATGAAGTCGGTGTTGATCCGCCCGCCATTCATCGAAAAGGCGATGCGCGCGGCCTGCGTCACGCCCAAATTCGCGCCTTCGCCGATGGCCTTGGCGCGCAATTGCTCGGCGTTGATGCGGATGCGATCGTTGGCGGGGTCGCCGACATCGACATGGCCTTCGGAGGCGGCCTTGACGTAAGTGCCGATGCCGCCGAACCAGATCAGATCGACGGGCGCCTTCAGGATCGCGGAGATCAGCTTGGCCGGCTCAAGCGCGTCATCCTCGACGCCAAGCATTTCCTTGACCTGCTTCGTAAGTTTGATGCTCTTTTCCGACCGCGCGAACACGCCGCCGCCCTTGGAAATCAGCTTCTTGTCGTAATCGTCCCAGCTCGATCGCGGCAGTTCGAACAGGCGCGCGCGCTCGTCCCAGCTGGCCGCCGGATCGGGATCGGGATCGAGGAAGATATGGCGATGGTCGAACGCCGCCTTCAGCCGGATCGCCTTGGACAGCAGCATCCCGTTGCCGAACACGTCGCCCGACATGTCGCCGCACCCGACGACATCGATCGGGTCGGTCTGGACATCGATGCCCTGTTCCAGGAAATGCCGCTGGACCGATACCCACGCGCCCTTGGCGGTGATGCCCATCGCCTTGTGGTCGTACCCGTTCGATCCGCCGCTGGCGAAGGCATCGCCCAGCCAGAATCCGCGTTCCTCGGCAATCGCGTTGGCGACGTCGGAAAAGGTCGCGGTGCCCTTGTCGGCGGCGACCACGAAATACGGGTCTTCGCCGTCGTGAGGCACGACGCCTTCAGGGTGGATCACCGCGCCATCGACGATATTGTCGGTGACCGACAGCAGCGACCGGATGAAGATGCGATAGCTTTCCTTGCCTTCCTCGAACCAGGCGTCGCGGTCGATCTGAGGGTTGGGCAAGTGTTTGGGATAGAAGCCGCCCTTCGCGCCGGTCGGTACGATCACAGCGTTCTTCACACGCTGCGCCTTCATCAGGCCGAGGATCTCGGTGCGGAAATCGTCGCGCCGGTCGGACCAGCGAAGCCCCCCGCGCGCGACCGGTCCGGCGCGCAGATGGATGCCCTCCACCCGCGGCGAGTAGACGAAGATTTCGCGCCACGGCAGCGGTCGGGGGAGATAGGGGACACGCGCCGAATCGAACTTGAATGCCAGCGCCTCGCGCGCGGCGGACGCGAACGCATTGGTGCGAAGCGTCGCCATGACCACGCCTCGCAGCGACCGAAGGATTCGGTCGTCGTCGATCGCCGAGACGGCCTCGAGCCCGCTGTCGATCGCCTTTGTCGCCGCCTCTATCGCGGCTTCGTCATTGCCGCGTTCGGGATCGTGCGCGGCGCGGAACCGCTCGATCAGGGCTGTGGCGACCTTGGGTGCCCTGCGCAGCGCCTCGACCACCGTGGTCAACCCGTAGGCAAGCCCGGTCTGGCGCAGATAGCGGAACCAGGCGCGGAACAGCACCACCGCATCGGGGGTCATGCCCGCCTCGACGATCAGCCGGTTGAACGCGTCGTTTTCCGACCGTCCCTCCAGCACCGCGTCGATCGCCTCTTCGGCGACCGCGATGTCGAGTGCGGGGACATCGCCGCCGGTTTCCATCGACACTTCGAAATCATGAATGAACGCGCCGTGGTCGCCGCCCAGCTTGGTCGGGATTTCCTCGATGACGTGGAACCCGAAATTCTCGAACACCGGCACCGCTTCTGACAGCGGGATCGGCTCGCCCAGACGATAGAGCTTGATCCGCAGGCTGTCGTCGCCCTTGGCATGCGGGATGATGCGGACCGCGCGCGGATTGTCGTCGCCCAGATCGGCGATCTTGACGATGTCCAGCGCGGCTTCGTCCGCGCCGTGGCTGTTGCGGAAATTGGCGGGGAAAGCGTTGGCAAAGGTCAGCGCCAGACGACCCGCCCGGTTGCCAACATGATCGACCAGCGCCGATTCGACCGCAGGCAGCCAGCCGCGCATCATCCGCACCAGCCGCTGGTCGAGTTCCCTGGTATTGGGCATCCGTCCCGATCCGCGCAGGTCGAGCGTATAGCGCAGTTGCGCGACTTCGCCGTCGCCCAGATAGATCGACCAGCTCAGTTGCGACGCATTCGCCGCTTCCGCCAGCATCTCGCCGATCGCGACCCGGCGTCCGGTCGACACCTCGTCGCGCGGCAGCCAGACGAATGCGAACAGGTGCCGTCCCAGCGGGCTTCGGATCAGCACCAGTTTCGACCGCGGGCGATCGGTGATCGACATGGTGGTCAGCGCCAGTGATTCGACCGATTCGGGCGTGAAGCCGGTGGTCAGGTCGTGCGGCAGCGCGGTCAGCGCGTGCGCCAGCGCCTTGCCGGTGTGACCTTTCGGATCGAAGCCGAACTTGTTCTGAAGCGCGGTCAGCCGCGACCGCAGCAGTGGCACGTCCTGCGGTGCGGCGTTCAGCGCGGCGCTGGTCCACAGCCCGGCATGGAGCGACAGAGCGACGACCTTCTTGCCCTCGCGCACCGGCACCAGCACCAGGTCGAGCGGCGCGCGGCGATGCACCGTCGAAATGCAGTTCGATTTCAGCAGCAGGACATCGTCCTTGGGGTGCTTTTCGAACCATTCGGCCGCCAACTCGCGTGAGGCCTCCGCCAGCAGCGGCACGTCCAGCGCCTCGCGCGCCAGCCCCAGTTCGTTCGACGCCTTGCCGCTCTCGCGGTCCCAGCGCTCATGTCCGATCAGCGTCAGATTGCGGTCAAGGAACCAGCGCAGCAATCCCGACTGCTCGTCATCCCGGATGGCATCGGCATCGGCCTTCAGCGCGGCCTGCAACGCGGGCCAGTCGTCGACCGCATGGCGCACATGGGTCAGGTTGCGCGCGATCTCGCTTTCCAGCTCGCGGCGCTCCTTCGCATCGACCCGGTCCATCTCGATATAGACGAAGGATTCGGGGATGCCCTCGCCGATCGTCTCCAGCTCGCCCTTGGCGTCGCGGGTGACGGCGATAACGGGGTGGATGATGCGATCGATAGCGATGCCATGTGCGCCGATCGTGGCCGCAATCGAATCGACCAGAAACGGCATGTCGTCATTGACGACCGCCAGTCGCATCCGCCGCATCTCGTCGTCGGACGACACCGATTCGAGCGCGATGGCGGGTTTGCCGCGTCGGCGCACCGCGCCCGTCGCTCCCACGAAACGCGCGGCCTCGGCCTGTCGCGTCTTGTCGAACCCCTCCAGTTCCTGTGGTAACGCGCCTTCGACGAAGCGATCCTCAAAGGCCTTGACCAGCGACTTGTTCTTTTGTGTCGTCATGCCCCAAGCGCCTACGCCCGCCCACGAAAAGCCTCAAGACTTCTCGCACCTGCGAAGGCACTTACCGCTCGTCTTTGCAGCTTTAGGACAAATTGGGCACCGGTCGGCGCATGCTTATTTCACGACGCGGCGAACCACCTGTTCGGTCAGCTTGTCGCCGTCGTCGATGCGCGCGACGATGTCGAGCATCCCGTCGAGCCCCGCCCGCGCGACCAGCAGCACGAACTCGGCGTCGCCCGCCTCCATCGCGACGCTTGCGATCGTGGCCTGATTGCGCAGCTTGCGCGCCGCTTCCTCGAATCCATTGGGGCGAGCGGCGGGCCGCCTGGCATCGCGCTCCGCCTTGACCACCGCCTTGATCCCGCCGTCCTGGCGTTCGAGAAATTCGGCGAGTTCGCCCGGACCGACGCCGACGCGCCGGGCATGCGCCAGAACGGTCGCAAATTCGGTCACGCGCGTCTTGTCGTAATCCAGCCCGAACACGAGCTTGACGATCGGCGTCGTCGCCGCGCGCGGCTGAACCTTCAGTCCGGCATCAACCAGCAACGTCGCATAGCCTTCATGGTCGGCATCGGCGGCTAGGCCGAAATCATGTGCGCGGCCCAGCGCGCGATACAATGCGGCACGCGAGCGCACGTCGCTTGCCCGCACCGCTGCGGCGCTTTCGCGGGCAAGCATCAGGCTGTCGGCCAGATTGGCGGCAACCGACGCGTCGATCGCACTCGGCACCGCCGGCTCGACCGAAGGTTCCGGCACCGGCGGCGCGTCGAACCCGCCGCTCGGGCCATCGGCCCAAACCGGCGCGGTCTGCGTGCGCGGCGGCGCGCTGCGGCGTGCGGCGTCCAGTTCGGCGTTCAGCTTCGCCTGGGTTTCGGCGTCGACCATCTCTTTCCAGTTGATGACGCCATAGATGAAATCGATCTCTTCGCCCGAGGACGAAAATGGCATCAGGATGCCGCGATAGAAGGTGTTGTGCCCCCGCTGGCTGACGAATTCGGCCTCGAACCCGATCGGCGCGCGATTGGCGATGATCTGGAGATAATGGTCGGTCAGCCGCGACAGGAGCGAACGCGGCGGCACGTCGGCGATGCGGGTGATCGACTGGTCGATCCCGCATTCGCCGCGAAGCGCTGCGCCCAGAAAGCGGATCGCCGGATCCTCGATCCCAGCGGAAAAATCGATCAGCACCGAATTGGGGCCGAAATCGGCCAGGCTTTCGGGGTCAAGGTCCTGAATCGCCGGATAGGGCCGGTCGCCCAGCAGCGACACCCAGTAATTATAGGCGCGGACGTGCATCCGCCGCTCGTCGGTGCCGATGTTGAAGCCGTCATCGCTCACTGCGGCATCGGTCGCATGGGTGTCGTCCCCGTCGATTCGCTCGTCGATTCCGCGTGCGGTATCCATAGCTGCTCCCTTTGGCGACGCATGATCTGCCGCCGATCTGAAAGCGGTTGTGCCCCCGATCTGGTAAACACCGCGTAAAGCACCGATCAGACACGGGTGCGCACGCAAAGCCGCTTGCAGCGATCGGGGCGCACTGCTAAGCGCCGCGTCCTCGATAGCTCCTGCGAAGCCTGGAGCCGGGCCGCTTTAGCTCAGTTGGTAGAGCATCGCATTCGTAATGCGGGGGTCACAGGTTCGAGTCCTGTAAGCGGCACCATCTCCGTCTTCGTGCCAAAAAAATCAGCAACGTGGCTGCGGCAACGGTGCGACGGAGCGCGTCGGCCTTCGTCGTGCTTCGCGGCCTTGTCCGAAACGAACGGAGAGAAGCCCGTGGAAGCGAAGCCCTGTGGATAACTTGGCCGTCAGGTGAGTCTTTCGCGCCACACGCTAGGGATTGGGGCTGTGGATAAGTCGCGGACTCAACATCTCGTTTGTCCAGAGGGAAAACGCGCTCGTTAACCAATTCGCAAGCGGTTTCGTTAACCAATGTTTGCTTGACGCAGCGGTGGGGTCGCCGGGATATCCTGCACTCCAAAAACCGGGGGCAAGTGATGGCGGTACTCGAACAGACGCGGAAAATCCGCACGAAAAAGCTGGCGGCGCCTGTGCCCGTGCTTCCGCTCGACCAGATTTTGATGGACGATTGCGTTGCGGCGATGAAGTCGCTGCCGGCCGCGTCGATCGACATGATCTTTGCCGATCCGCCCTATAATCTGCAGCTCGGCGGCGATCTGCTGCGTCCCGATGGCAGCCAGGTCGATGCGGTCGACGATGAGTGGGACAAGTTCGACAGCTTTGCCGCCTATGACCGGTTTACCCGCTCCTGGCTGAAGGAAGCGCGGCGTATCCTGAAGCCCAATGGCTCGATCTGGGTGATCGGCAGCTATCACAACATTTTCCGCGTCGGGACTGCGGTGCAGGATCTGGGCTTCTGGATCCTGAACGACGTGGTGTGGCGCAAGGCCAATCCGATGCCCAATTTCAAGGGCACCCGCTTCACCAACGCGCACGAAACGCTGATCTGGGCCTCGATGGGGGAGAAGGCGCGCTATACGTTCAACTATCGGACGATGAAGACGCTGAACGACGAGCTTCAGATGCGGTCGGATTGGGAATTCCCGATCTGTGGCGGGCAGGAGCGGCTGAAGAAGGACGGGGTCAAGGTTCATCCCACGCAGAAGCCCGAGGCGTTGCTGTACCGCGTGATGCTGGCGACGACCAAGAAGGGCGATGTCGTGCTCGACCCGTTTTTCGGAACCGGGACGACGGGTGCGGTCGCCAAAAGGCTGGGGCGGCGGTTCATCGGGATCGAGCGCGAAATCGGCTATATCGAGGCGGCGAAGGAGCGGATCGCCGCCGCGCTGCCGCTCGATGAATCGGCGATCACGACGATGCAGGCAGGCAAGCAGGCGCCGCGCGTCGCGTTCGGTGCGCTGGTCGAGAATGGATATCTCACCCCCGGCGCGGTGCTGATGGATTCCAGGCGGCGCTGGAAAGCGGTCGTGCGTGCCGACGGGTCGCTGCTGTGCGACGGGGTGGAAGGATCGATCCACAAGCTGGGCGCGACGTTGCAGGGCGCTCCGTCGTGCAATGGCTGGACCTTCTGGCATTGCGAGACGGCGGACGGGTTAAGGCCGATCGATACGCTGCGGCAGACGTACTTGCTGGCGACGCAGCCGTAATGGCGGGCCTGCGTCTGAACGCATTGTTCGAGGACGCAGGCTTCGATCCCAGCCTGATTCGACTTCTGCGGCATGAAACACGGCAACATGGCATAACGCCTTATGTCTTGTGGCGAGATGATCCCTCTCGTTTCGATGATTATCAGCGGGTGCAGAAACAATCGCGGCGAGGGTGGTTCAATTCGCCCTATTGGGCATCATTTGTCGGGACACCGGACGGCAAGACGATGTTTGTCGGTATGTATCGCGTGGCCATCGAGGGACCGGTTCCAGCAGGATGGCTTGATCCAATTTCACTGCGCGACGCGGAGGCGCTACGCGATTACGAGCTATATGCGCTCGAACCCGTCGAGCCGCTGGCAATATATGCAGGACGGCTGAGCGTTGATTGGGGGGCGGGTACGCGTAGTTGGAGCCAGCGTGCGATCAACCAAGACAAGTCCATCGTCGAATTGCGCGAGCGCTTCATTGAGCCTGCATTTCCCGGATATTCCGGGTTCGTCTGCCAATTATCCGAATTGCTTTCGCTGCCGATTGGGTGGCGCGCGGCATTGTCAGCGGTGCGAGGGGTTTACCTGCTCACCTGTCCGCGCACCCGAGAGCAGTATGTTGGTTGTGCTGCCGGGACCGACGGCTTTCTGGGGCGCTGGAACCAATATCTCAGTGACGGCACTGGCGGCAACATTGGGCTGAAGCTGCGCGATCCTGCCGACTATCGAATTAGTATCTTGCAGGTAGCGGGTTCGGCAGACACCCGCGACGCGATCCTTTCGATGGAAGCGCTTTGGAAGGCAAAGCTGCAAAGTCGTGAAATGGGATTGAACAAAAATTGAAAATCTCCCCCGACGCTCGCCTCTATCTCCGGCCCGAGCGGTTCATCGATTCGCCGGTGGGGCGTGATGGGGCGTTTGCGCGGCTCGCGGGCGGGATGCTGTTCCATTCGGGTTACGAGTTGATCGTTGCCGAGCGTGGCGAGCGGCGGGGTTCCGTGGCGGTCGATGTTGCTGGTCTGGATGCGGTGTTGGCACAGGTGTCGGAGGCGCAGGCCGCACGGTTGCGGTTGCAGGCAGCGCGGCTGGCGGCGCCGCGCCCGGCGATGGCGCTGGGCGAGCGGGTGCTGCGGTTCGACCAGCCGCAGGTCATGGGTATCCTCAACGTCACGCCCGACAGTTTTTCGGACGGTGGCGCGCATGAAGGCGATTCTGAAGGTGCTGCCGAGGCAGGCGCGCGCATGGCCGAGGCCGGGGCGGCGCTGATCGATGTCGGGGGCGAATCGACACGGCCTGGGGCGGCGACCGTCTGGGAAGGCGACGAAATCGCGCGGGTGGTGCCGGTGGTCGAACGGCTGGCGCGCGGTGGTAATCTTGTGTCGATCGACACGCGCAAGGCGGCGGTGATGGAGGCGGCTTTGGGTGCGGGAGCGACGATCGTCAACGATGTCGCCGCGCTCGCCTATGACGATCGCGCGGTCGAGGTGGCAGCGCGCGCAGGTTGCCCGGTGGTGCTGATGCATTCGCCTGATCCCAAGGACGGCGGACATGGCGCGATGCCCTCCGGCGATCCGCTGCTCGCGGTCTATGACTGGTTGGAAGCGCGGATCGACACCGTGGTGGCCGCCGGGGTCGATCGGGCGAAGATCATCGTCGATCCGGGCATCGGCTTCGGCAAAACAGTGGCGCAGAATCTGGCGCTGATGAACGGGCTGGGGCTGTTCCAAGCGCTGGGCTGCCCGGTGCTGCTGGGCGCGAGCCGCAAGCGGCTGATCGGCGCACTGTCGAATGAGGCACCCGCGAGCGAGCGGCTGGGCGGGAGCCTGATGCTGGCGGTGAAAGCGGTCGAGGCTGGGTGTCAGATCATCCGCGTCCACGATGTGGCGGAGACGGTTCAGGCGGTCCGCGTGTGGCGGGGATTGCGGGATGCGGCGCTGACCCAGCGGATGGGTTGAGTTCGTTTTCCAAAGAGGGTGTTCGCTTGAGGCGAACGGAAGCCGCTAGAGTGTATAACCGCCGTCGCTTACCAGCACGCTGCCGGTGATGAGTGCCGCCGCATCCGACAGCAGAAACGCAATCTGTTCGGCGATTTCCTCAGGCTTGGCATAGCGGTCGAGCGGGGTGGCCATCGCCGCCAGCTCGGCAAAGGCGGCGTCGCGGCCGATTTTCGCGGCACGGTCGGCGAACATCGGGACCGCGTCCCACACCGGGGTCTCGACGCCTGCGGGGGCGATGGCGTTGACGCGAACGCGGCGGGGCGCGGCTTCCCTGGCGGCGACCTTGGTCAGGTGGATGAGCGCGGCCTTGGAAGCGCCATAGGCAGCGACGCCGGGTTCGGACTTCAGCCCAGACGCGGAGGCGACGGTGACGATCGCCCCGCCGTCGGTGATCGCGCCGAGCGCTGCCCGAAGCGTCAGGAAAGCACCATCGAGATTGACGCCGAGGATGCGCCGCCATTCGGCATAATCGTGGGTGGCGATGGGGGACGCGCCCGCGACCCCTGCGTTGACGATCGCGAGGTCGAGGTTGGCGAGGTCCATGCGGTCCCAAAGCGCTTCGTCCGAAACGTCGCCGGCAATGCGCTCGGTGGCGCAGGCCAGTTGCAGTGCTTCGAGCGCGGCGGCGTCGCGGTCGATCAGGATAAGGCGTTTCGCGCCGTTGGCGGCGAGGTGTTCGGCTACCGCCTTGCCGATACCGGAAGCGGCGCCGGTGACGAGCGCGGCTTTATTCGAGAATGCTTGGGTCATGATCGACAGGATAACGACTTTTGGCAGGGGTGTCGCAGGTGGCTTACGCGACGTGCTGGTCGATGCCGAGTTCGCCGAGCTTGCGATAGAGCGTCGATCGCCCGATCCCCAGCCGCCTTGCGACCTCGGTCATGCGGCCGCGGTAATGACCGATCGCCAGGCGGATGACGTCGGCTTCGATTTCCTCGAGCGCGCGTAAGTTGCCGTCGCTGCGGAACAGGGTGATGCCGCTGGTCGCCGCCAGCGCCGTGCGGCTGCCGGTGGTCGATCGTCCTTCGGAATGCGCCGCGATCTGGGGGAAATCCGCGCGCGTCAGCGCATCGCCGTCGCACAGCACCGCCGCGCGGAACAGCGCGTTGTGGAGCTGGCGGACATTGCCCGGCCAGTCATAGCTGGCGAACAGCCCGATCGCTTCGTCGGTGATGCCCAGCGGGCGCAGTCCCGGCTGCTTGGCGATGCGCGAGAGCAGGTGCCGCGACAGCGCGGGCAGATCGCCGATACGGTCGCGCAAGGGCGGGATCGTGACCTGAACGACGTTCAGCCGGTAATAAAGGTCCTCGCGGAAGCGGTCGGCCTCGACCTCCTCGATCAGCGTCTTGTTGGTCGCGGCGATGACGCGGACGTCGATGTCGATGCTGCGGCGCGCGCCGATCGGGTGGATTTCTCCCGTTTCCAGCAACCGGAGCAGCTTGACCTGCGCCTCCAAAGGCATTTCGCCGACTTCGTCGAGAAAGATAGTGCCGCCATCGGCTTCCTGGAAACGCCCGATCTTGCGTTCGAACGCGCCGGTGAATGCGCCCTTTTCGTGCCCGAACAGCTCCGATTCGACGAGGTTTGAGGGGATCGCGCCGCAATTGACCGAGATGATCGGCTTTTTGGAGCGGGGTGACGCTGCATGGATCGCCTCTGCCACCACTTCCTTGCCCACGCCGCTTTCGCCCTCGATCAGCACCGGCACGCGCGAGCGGGCGGCCTTGGCGGCGACGGCGAGCGCGGCGCGAAACTGCGGCGCGGCGCCGACGATTTCGTCGAAGCCCAGCGGATGCGACAGTTTTTCGGTCAGCGGGCGAAGCTCGCCGCTGGCGCCACTGCCGACCGCGGCTTCCAGAGCGCCGAGCAGGCGTTCCGGCGCAATCGGCTTGGCCAGGAAATCGCTGGCGCCCGAACGCATCGCCGATACCGCCGCGCCGACCGAGCCGTTGGCCGTCAGCATCATTATGGGCAGCGCCGGGCGGTTCTCGCGCAATTCGGCGATCAGCGCGGGCGCGTCCGAATCGGGTGCCCAGCTGTCGAGCAGGATCGCGTCGAGCGCCATGCCGTCGGGGGTGCCGAGCGTCGCCAGCGCCTGTTCGGCGTCCTTGGCAAAGATGGTGCGCCACGCGCGGCGCGCGGCGATCGCGGCGACCAGGCGGCGCTGCGCCGGTTCGTCGTCGATCAGCATCAACAGGCGCTGGCCGTTACGCGTCATGCATCCACTTCCCGATTCTGTCCCATATCGAGGCAGATTTACCCGCCAAGGCGTAAAGACGGGCTTAAACGCGGCAAGGTTCGTGCGGACTTGAGGGAAAGCGCCGCGCTGGCTAGAGAATGGAGAAAGCGTTTTGCAAAATCAGGGGACGATCATGGCCGGTAACGGCAATATGAAGCAGGCAGAGGGCACCTATTCGGGGTTCACGGTGCTGATGAAATGGGGCACCATTGCCAGTGCGATCGTCGCGGCATTCGTTGTCTGGTTGATCGCCTAAAGTGCGGATCGCGGTTCTCAAGGAAGGAGCCGCGAACGAGCGGCGGGTTTCCGCCACGCCGGAAACGGTCAAGAAATTCATCGCCCTGGGCGTTGACATGGCGGTCGAGGCAGGCGCCGGTGCGCATGCCTCGATCAGCGATCAGGCCTATATCGACGCAGGCGCGACGGTCGGCGACCGCGCGAGCGTGCTGGCGGGCGCGGACATCGTGCTGGGCGTGCAGGGGCCGGATCCCGATAGTCTGGGCGGCGTGAAGCCGGGGGCGTGGCTGGTCGCGGGGCTCAACCCGTTCGGCGAGCGCGAGCGGATCGACCGCTACGCCGCGATGGGCCTCGAAGCGCTGGCGATGGAATTCATGCCGCGCATCACACGCGCGCAGTCGATGGATATCCTGTCGTCACAGGCCAATCTGGCCGGGTACAAGGCGGTGCTCGACGCCGCGGGCGAATATGGCCGCGCCTTTCCGATGATGATGACCGCCGCCGGGACCGTCTCGGCGGCGAAATTGTTTGTGATGGGCGTGGGCGTCGCCGGATTGCAGGCGATCGCGACCGGGCGGCGGCTGGGCGCGCAGGTGTCGGCGACCGATGTGCGCGCCGCAACCCGCGAGCAGATCCTGTCGCTGGGCGCCAAGCCGATCTTCGTCGAGACCGTGAAGGGCATCGAGGGCGAAGGGTCGGGCGGCTATGCCACCGAAATGTCCGACGAGTACAAGGCGGCACAGGCCGAACTCGTGTCGAGCCACATCGCCAAGCAGGACATCGTCATCACCACCGCGCTGATCCCCGGCCGCCCGGCGCCGCGGCTGATCACCGATGCGCAGGTGGCGACGATGCGCGCCGGCAGCGTGATCGTCGACCTGGCGGTCGAGCAGGGCGGCAATGTCGAGGGATCGGTCGCGGGCGAGGTGGTCGAGCGCCACGGGGTGCGCATTGTAGGCCATCGCAACGTGCCGAGCCGGCTGGCGGCGGACACATCCGCGCTGTTTTCGCGCAACCTGTTCAACTTCCTGTCGGCCTTCTGGGACAAGGAAGCGGGGCGGCCGGTGCTCGACGACGAGATCGGCAACGCCGTGCGGGTAACGCAGGGCGGCAAGGTCGTGAGCGAGAGGTTGCTCGGGTGATCGCGCCCATGGTGATCGGCGGTCTGTTGATGGTGGGACAGCCGGTCGGTCACATCGATCCTTGGCCGCTTTATATCCAGGCAAATGCCTCGCTGCGGTTCGGCGACTGGCCGTGCGCGGCACCCGGCACATCGGGGTTGGTGCGCCGGTCGAGGCGTCGCCTCGCCACGGTGCGGCGTCTCCTCGTGAGGCTCGACGGCGAAGCGCGTGCACGCGCCTCGGACCAGTCGGCCGAGACACTATTCATCGACGAATGGAGCAGCGTTTCTCCGACCGGGTGCCCACGCAACAATCCCGCTTGGGAGAGTCGACGGCTGCATGAACTAACGACGCAACACAATCAACTGCTTCGCCCGCTCGAACGAGCGGCCAGATTTCGCGCAAGGGAGCGCTGACATGGACTTCATCTCGATCCTGTCGATCTTCGTGCTGGCGTGTTTCGTCGGCTATTATGTCGTGTGGTCGGTAACGCCGGCGCTGCACACGCCGCTGATGGCGGTCACCAATGCGATCTCCAGCGTCATCATCGTCGGCGCGCTGATCGCGGCAGCGGCGGCAGGGGTGCCGGGGGCTAAGTGGCTGGGGCTGCTGGGGGTGGTGCTCGCCAGCATCAACATCTTTGGCGGGTTCGCCGTCACCGCGCGGATGCTGGCGATGTACAAGAAGAAAGAACGGCCGGCGGCCAAGTAATCGCGGGACGTGAGGGGGAGTGTGATCGATGCATGAAGCGGTGAACCCCTGGGTGGCGCTGGCGTACCTAATTGCGGGGGTGTGCTTCATCCTGGCGTTGCGCGGACTGTCGAGTCCCGAGACTGCGCGGCGCGGCAATCGCTATGGCATGATCGGCATGGGAATCGCGGTGGTCACCACGCTGGTGACGCATATCCCCCGTGGGACTTATCTCCCTGAGGAACGCCCATTCGACCCCACGGACATTGATTGGATTAGCTGGGGTGAAATCGTTGTCGCCATAGCCATCGGCGCGGTGATAGGTCTGACGATCGCGCGGCGGATTGCTATGACAGCAATGCCGCAGCTCGTCGCCGCCTTCCACTCGCTGGTCGGCATGGCGGCGGTGCTGGTCGCGGTCGCAGCGTTCCTGAACCCCATCGCCTTCGGCATCGCCGACCCGTCGGGTTCAATCTATGGCGCCAGCCGGATCGAGATGATCCTGGGCGCGGCGATCGGTGCGATCACCTTTTCCGGATCGGTCATCGCCTTTTTGAAGCTGAACGGTAACATGTCGGGCAAGCCGATCCTGCTGCCCGCTCGGCACTGGATCAACCTGGCGATCCTGCTTGCCATTGTTTTCTTCACCTTCGGCTTCTGGCAAGGCCAATATCCGATCGATTTCTGGCTGGTGCTGGGCCTGGCTTTCGTGATCGGCTTTCTGCTGATCGTGCCCATCGGCGGGGCGGACATGCCGGTCGTCGTGTCGATGCTCAACAGCTATTCGGGCTGGGCGGCGGCGGCGATGGGCTTTACGCTCGGCAATAGCGCGATGATCGTCACCGGCGCACTCGTGGGGTCGTCGGGCGCGATCCTGTCCTACATCATGTGCCGGGCGATGAACCGCAGCTTCATCAGCGTGATCGCGGGCGGCTTCGGCGGCGACAGCGGCGGGGGATCGGGCGACGCGCAGGCGATCGACCGCCCGTGGAAGCGCGGCTCTGCCGAAGACGCGGCTTTCCTGATGAGCCAGGCCGAACAGGTCATCATCGTCCCCGGATACGGCATGGCGGTGGCGCAGGCGCAGCACGTCCTGCGCGAGATGGCGGAAAAGCTGGAGGAACACGGCGTCCGCGTCAAATACGCGATCCACCCGGTCGCAGGGCGGATGCCGGGGCATATGAACGTGCTGCTGGCCGAGGCGAACGTGCCCTATGAAAATGTCTTCGAGCTGGAGGACATCAATTCCGAGTTCGCGCAGACCGACATCGCGTTCGTCATCGGTGCGAACGACGTGACCAACCCGGCCGCCAAGACCGACAAGTCCTCGCCCATCTATGGCATGCCGATCCTCGACGTCGAAAAGGCCAAGACGGTTTTGTTCATCAAACGGTCGATGGGCGGGGTCGGTTATGCGGGGGTGGATAACGAGGTCTTCTACCGCGACAACACCATGATGCTGCTCGCGGACGCCAAGAAGATGGTCGAGGAAATCGTCAAGTCGCTGGACTGAGTTGCGCGGATTGCGCGAGTCCGATCCAGATCGGAGGTATTCGCGCTGGCATCCGGACGATGAGCCGATAGTTTCGTGCGAACAGAGCATGAACCGAAACGGGGGCGTCATGGATCGCGACATGTGGGGGATGGAGGGAAAGGGCGCGGTCGATGCGCTGAGCGTGATCGTCGCGGGCGACGGCGCGGCGGGGCTGGCGACGGCGGCCAAGGCCGTCGGGATCGTCGGTGGGCGGCTGGTGGCTGAAGTGCCGCTCGACCGGTTGGGCGAACGGCTGGCCGCACAGGTCGCGGTCGATCTGATCCTGCTCGAATTCGCCGGGGCGAGTCCGCACGCCGTCGATCGCGCCATCGATCAGTTGCTGACATCGGATCATGGTGTCGATCCCGGCGGAGAAGATGGCGGGGTGCCTGTGATCGCGGCGATCGATGTGGACCAGATCGATCCGGTGTCGGCGCGGCTGCATGGGCGCGGCGTGCAGTTGCTGTGTGCGCCCAGCCTGGCCGAGCGCACTGCGGCGATCGCGCTGGTGCGCGAGGCGGGCGGCGACGCGGCGCTGTCCGACCTGACGCGCGAGAGCGAGCATGAGCGGCTGAAACGGCTGGATGAGGATGTCGCGCGCATCGCCGACGCGCTCGCGCGGCTGACGGGGCGCGACCCGATGCGCGGCGCCGATGGCGAAGGGCGCCCTTGGGGGACGACATTGCCCGAGGCGCCGTTACGCTATGGTGCGCCGCCCACGGTCCCGGCGACGAACGATCTCGCGCTTGCCGGCAAGGTCCGCAGCGCGATCAAGGCGCGGCGAATGCGCGACCAGTTTTTCGACGCGACTCTGTTTGCCGATCCGGCATGGGACATGCTGCTCGACCTGTTCGCGGCAAAGCTCGAACATGCGCGGGTGTCGGTGTCCAGCCTGTGCATCGCCGCCGCGGTCCCGCCGACGACGGCGCTGCGCTGGATCTCGACGCTGAGCGAAGCGGGGCTGATCGAACGCGAAGCCGACCCGCTGGACAAAAAGCGCGCGTTCATCGCGCTGTCTAAAGCGGCGGGCGAGGGGATGCGGGGTTATGTCGCAGCGCTCGAGCGGGCCGGGCTGGCGATGGGGTGACGGGGGCGTCACCTCGATAGATCCAGACAGTTCCAGCTCAGGACGCGCCAGTCCCACTACATCGGCGCCGGTTACCATGTTTGCAGGCGCAAGAGGATCAGCCGGCTCACATCCTGCAAATCCATCGCCAAGCGCTGGACGCCGGAGCCGGACCGGCTCAACGTCGTTGCGCTCGACCAGATGCCGGGACCAAACACCCAGGCGGCTGGTCATCCGTAAATGGGTGTCGCCGCAGGTCTGCTCTTGCGCGACGGGCGCGTCGACCTCTATCGCATCACGCCTCGGCGAGTGGATAGGGGCGACCGTTGGACGGCGAGGGGCTTAGACCGCTTCACTGGTGGGAGACACGCTGGTTCGTGGCGGCGATGGCGTTCGTCGCGGCGATCCCGCTGATCTGGCCGCAGATCGCGCCGCTGGTCGATCTGCCGGGACATATGGGGCGGTTCCGGGTTCAGCAGTCGCTGCACGAAGTGCCGTGGCTGGGTGACTGGTTCACCTTCGAATGGCAGTTGATCGGCAATCTGGGCGTCGATCTGTTGATCGTCGTGCTGGAGCCGGTGTTCGGCGTCGAACTGGCGACCAAGCTGATCGTGCTCGCCATCCCGCCGCTGACCGCGATCGGGCTGCTGTGGATCGCGCGCGAAGTGCATGGCCGGATTCCGCCGACCGCGCTGTTCGCGCTGCCGCTCGTCTATGCCTATCCTTTCCATTTCGGGTTCGTGAATTTCGCGCTGTCGATGGCGCTGGCGCTCAACGCCTTTGCGCTGTGGCTGCGGCTGGCGCGGCTGGGGCGGATCAGGCTGCGGGCGGTTCTGATGGTTCCGATCGCGTTCGTGATCTGGATCACCCATACGTTCGGCTGGGGGACGCTGGGCGTGCTCGCCTTTTCGGCCGAACTGATCCGCCAGCATGACCGCGGCGAAAACTGGGTGATGGCGTGGATCAGGGCCGGGGTGCATTGCCTGGTGCTCGCGCCGCCCGCGCTGCTGATGATCCTGTGGCGCACCGGCCATTCGTCGGGCCAGACCGCCGACTGGTTCAATATGCGCGCCAAGGTGATGTGGCTGCTGATGGTGCTGCGCGACCGGTGGGAATTGTTCGACCTCGCCTCGGTCGCCGTGCTCTGGCTGGTGCTGATGAAGGGGGTGCGCGATCCGGCGATCGAATATTCGCGCAACCTGGCGATTTCCACGCTGTTCCTGATCGCGGTCTATATCCTGCTGCCGCGCATCGTGTTCGGATCGGCCTATGCCGATATGCGGCTGGCGCCCTATCTGTTCGCGTTCGCGCTGATTTCGCTTCGGCCCAAGGCGGGGCTGTCGATGCACCATGCCGGGATGATCGCGCTGGCGGGACTCGCCTTCTTCGTCGTGCGGACGGGGGCGACGACCTGGAGTTTCCTGCTCTACGACCAGTCCTACAAGAAGGAACTGAAGGCGCTCGAAGTGCTGCCGGTCGGCGCGCGCGTCGTCAGTTTCGTCGGCATGCCGTGCCGCAATCAATGGTATACCAGCCGGCTGCATCATATTCCGGGGATCGGGCTGGTTCGCAACTATGCCTATAGCAACGACCAATGGTCGATGCTGGGCGGCCAGCTGCTGACCACCCGCTATGCCATTGCCAAGGGGTTCAGCCACGATCCGTCACAGATCGTGACGCAGGACAAATGCCGGGGCGAATTCTGGCGCCCGATCGACCGCGCGCTGGAACTGACGCCGCGCCATGCGTTCGATTATGTCTGGCTGATCGATCCGCCGCGTTACGATCCGGCGTTGACGCGCGGGATGACGGCGGTGTGGCGGAGCGGAACGAGCGCGCTCTACCGGATCGACGACCGCACGCCGGTCAGCGTTTCAGAAATCCCATCAGCTGATCGACCATGATCGCCGCCTGACCGGGCAGCGCGTCGATGCACGCGGTATCGGCGCTGTTGACCGCGATGCCCAGCGGCGTCGGCCAGCCGCGCAACGCATGGGTGACGGTGCGCAGCGTGCCGAGCGTCGACATCGCCGCCTGCCACCCGCCTGCGACCGCAACCAGCCCGACCGGCATGCCGTCGAAATAGGTGCGCGCATCGCCGCGCGTCAGCTCCACATGGTCGAGCATCGTCTTGACCATCCCCGACAGCGTCCCATGATAGCCGGGCGACCCGATCACCAGCGCGTCGGCGCTGCGCAGCGTGTCGAGGAATGCCGCGACCTTGGCATCGGCGCGCGCGATTTCGGGTTCGTAATGCGGGAATGCGATGGCGTCGCCGGTCAACAACGTCGTGCGCGCGCCGCGTGCGACCGCCGCATCGAGCACGCCTTGTAGCGCACGGGCAGTCGAGGATGTCGGGGAAAGCGTGCCGCCGATCGCGACGATATGGGGCTGGGTCATCGGGCCACGCGCTAGCGCAAAGCGTGGACTATTTCATCCGTTCGTTTCGAGCGAAGTCGAGAAACGTGGATTTGGTGCTCCGATCACGTTTCTCGACTTCGCTCGAAACGAACGGGTGAAAGGTTGTACGTGTAAGTTACGCCAATCCCACCGAGGCCCATGCTTCCGCAATCTCCGCGAGCATGTCGGCGCTTTCGCGGAACGGTGCCGGGTCGCTGCCGATGGCCGCGTCCACCACCCGCGACCGGACCCCGCGATAGAGCGTCGCCAGCGTTAGCGCGACATCGCCGCCCGCCGCAAAGTCCAGCCCGGATTCGAGCGCGAACAGGATCGCCGTCGCCTTTGTCACGCGCTCGCTTTTCAGCGCGTGATTGCCCTGTTCGGTGGCGATCGCCGCCGTTCGCAGCGCGCGGATGAGTTCGTCGTAGAGCAAACCGACCAACTTGTGCGGCTCGGTCGTCGCGGTCTTTCCCGCCAGGTCGATCTGGCGATAGGTCTGATAGGGATCGGCGGCGAGCGCCGTGGCGTACCGGCTCACCGCTGCGAATTCCAGACTTCGACCTGCTGCTCGAGGAAGCTCTGCGTCGATTTATAGGCCGCAACCTTGGCATCCATGCTGGCGAACTGCTGGGTCATGCGGGCGCGCATCGCTTCCGCCTGTTCCAGCGCCTTCATCTGCTGGTCGGACAGGTCGCGCTTTTGTTTGGTATAGCGGGTTTCGGACGCGCCCAGGCCGCTCTTCGCGTCGACCACGGCGCGCTGGATTTCATTCAGCTTGGCCGGGATGCCGGTCGATGCGGCGAACAGTTTTTCGACCGCCGCCGGATGGTCGGCCAGTGCCTTGGCGAGCACGGCGGCATCCACGCGCAGGGTTCCGTCGCGATTGGTCGCAACGCCGATCGCCGCCAGCGATGTCGGGGCGCCGGGCGCGCCGCCGGTATCGACCTGAGCCAGGGTAACCCCGGCGAGCGAACGCTTCATCGCCGCCGCCGCCGGATCGCGCGACAAGGCGCCGGTCAGCGGATCGGTCTGTTCGCGCAGCATCGTCGACAGGTCGTTGAAGGTCGCGACGAAATCCTCGACCACGGTCCGCAGCCCTTCGGTAGGCGGCGTCGCCCCGATCACGACGTTGGTCCCGACCGCAGCGGAGACGAGGTCGAGGCGAAGACCGGGGATCAGGTTCGAAATCGAATTGGATGCGCGTTGCACCGGAATGCCATCGATGGCGACGATCGCATCGCGTGCCGATGTGCCGATGGTCGTGCCGGTGGCGCCGCGCCCCACCGCGAGTTGCGACAGGCCGGGGGCCGCGCCATCTTCAGCCACCGTCATTTCGAAGGCGAGCGCCTGGCCGGTCGGGCCTTTCAGCACCAGCCGCGCGCCGTTGACGTCGGACAGGATGCTGGCGGTGACCCCACTCTTCCTGGCGTTGATCGCCGCGGCGATGCCGTCCAGGCTGGAATTGCTGGCGTCGATCGTCACATCGAACGGCGTGCCGCCGCCTGCGGCAAAGCCCGTCATAGCGCCGTTTTCGATCGTTGCGGTGCCGAAGCTGATCGTCAGCGTGCCTTGCCCCACCGGCGCGGTGCGGTCGGCGATCAAGCCGCTATGTGCGACCTGGCCCTGCGCGATCTGGCGCACTTCGAGCGCGGTCGCGCTGGTCGGGGCCGTCGCGCCGCTGAGCAGCGTGACGCCCAGGATCGACGGGTTGCTGCTGGTCGGCTGGGTCGAAATCTGGCCCGATCGCGCGATCGACGTCAGCGCGGAGGAAAATCCGGTCATCGCGCTTTTCAGCGTGGCAATCCCCGAAATCTGGGCCGTCAGCGTTTCGGACTTGCGCTCGAACTGCGCTGTCTTGTTGGCGAAGCTCGCATCGACCAGGCTGTTGACCAGCGCGGAAATATCGATGCCGGACCCGGTGCCCAGCGTCTTGGCGATCGACTCGACGGTCATGCGTTACCCCTTTGGTCCGGTGAAACGACCGAAATTGGCGAAGATTTAGGGCTTTTCGGGCGTGGGCAGACCGTTTTCGTCGAACCGCGCGCCCGCCGGCACCAGGATGTCTGGCTGGCGTCCGCCCGCTGCGACGTTGACGCCGAAAACGAAGGCCAGCACCGTCGCGATCGCCATGTACAGGTCGTCGCGAATCTCCTGCCCCTCGCGGCTGGTGTAATAGACGGCACGGGCGAGCGTCGGATATTCCAGGCAAGGCACCGCCAGTTCGCTCGCCAATTCGCGGATCGCGAGCGCGATTTCGCCGCGCCCCTTGGCGACCACCACCGGAATTTGGTCCCTGCCCTGATCATATCGGAGCGCCACCGCGAAATGGGTCGGGTTGGTCAGGACGACATGCGCCTCGCCCACCGCGCGGCGGAAATTGCGCTTTGCCATCTGATGCTGGCGCTGGCGCATGGCGGCCTTGAGTTCGGGCGAACCCTCGGTCTGCTTGTGCTCGTCCTTCACTTCCTGCTTGGACATGCGCAGTTTCTTGAGCAGCTGGACCAGTTGCACCGGCACGTCGATCAGCGCGATCAGCAACAGGCCGCCTGCCATCGTGAACACCAGAAAATAAAAGGTCTTGCTGAGTTCGCCGACCGCGCGTCCGATGTCGGAGCGCACCAGGCTGAGCATCTGGGGCGCGGCGTCCCACAAGATCCAGGCGCCGATCGCGAGCAGCAGCACGGCCTTCAGCAGCGACTTGCCGAGTTCGATCCAGCCATGCGAGCCGAACATGCGTTTGAGGCCTGAGCCCGGATTGACGCGCGATCCCTTGGGTTTCCACAGTTTCGCGTTGAACCGCAGCGCGCCCAGACCCGCCTGGCTGACGATCGCGCCAAGGAAGCTGAGCGCCAGCAGCGCGCCGAGCGACGGCAGCATCCGGGCACCCGCTTCGGCGAGCGGGCGGAACGGCTGGAAATCCTCGACATCGCCGCGCCCGAACGAGAAGGCGGTGATCATCACCTCTTGCAATGCGCCCATCAGCGCCGGGCCCATCATCACCAGCCAGCCACAGCCGATCAGGACGATGAGCGCGGCGGCGAACTCGCGGGATTTGAGGATCTGCCCTTCGTCGCGCGACTTCTCCAGCCGCTTGGGGGTTGGGGCTTCTGTCTTTTCGCCTGCGGTCTCCGACATCATTCGAGCACCAGCACGCGGGTGGCGGTCAGCACTTCATCGATGATGACCAGCATGTAATCCCCCATCGCGGGCAGTGCGATGACGAGGGCGATCACCCCCGCGAGCAGGCTGGCGGGCAAGCCGACCGCGAACAGGTTGAGCGACGGCGCCGAGCGCGACAGCATGCCGACAATGATATTCAGGCACAGCAGCATGAACCCGACCGGAAGCGCGAGCAGCAGTCCGGCGAGAAACGCATAGCCGCCGAACAGCGCGATGTTGCGCAACCGTTCGGGCGCCAGCCACGCCTCGCCGGGGGGGAGCAATTCATAGGATCGCACCACCAGATCGACGAGCACCAGATGCCCGTCGACCGACAGGAACAGAAGCGTCATCAGCACCGACAGGAAATTGCCGAGTGCGGGCGTCTGGCGGCCGTTCAATGGATCAACCGCGGCGGCGAAGCCGATGCCCATCGACATGCCGATCGCCTCCGCCGCGATCAGCGGTGCGGCGAAGGCGATCTGGAGCACGAAACCGAGCGCGAGCCCGACCAGCGCTTCGGCGGCAATCGACAGAAAGGTGGTGATCGCAAAGATTTCGGCAGGCGGGGTGATCGGCATGACGTTCATCGCAAGGATGCCGATCGCGCCCGACAGGACGATGCGGACTTGCACCGGCACGCCGACCGCGCCGAAAATCGGGGCGGCGACGAACGCGGCGCCGACGCGGACCATCGTATAGATCAGCGTCCAGAGCTGAGGCTCGATCGCGAGGCCGAAGCCGAACACCGGTTTAGCGCACCAGGTCCGGGATCGAGTTGAAGATCTCGATCGTGAAATCGCCGATCAGGCCCAGGATCAGCCCGCCAAAGATGACGAGGCTGACGCCGACGATCGCCAGTTTGGGCACGAACGACAGCGTCTGTTCGTTGATCGAGGTCGCCGCCTGAACCATGCCGAGCACGAGGCCCGAGACGAGCGCGGGGATCAGGATCGGCGCCGATGCCAGCGCCAATATCCACAGCGCCTGCCTTGCGACGGTCAGGAAATAATCTGCGTCCATCGGTCGTTCCTCAAGTCGCGAAGCTGTTGGCGAGGCTGCCCATCGTCAGCGCCCAGCCGTCCACCAGGACGAACAGCAGAAGCTTGAACGGCAGCGAGATGATCGTCGGCGACAACATCATCATGCCGAGCGACATGAGGACGGTCGCGACCACCAGGTCGATGATGATGAAGGGCAAAAAGATCAGAAAGCCGATCTGGAACGCGGTCTTCAGCTCGCTGGTGATGAAGGCCGGCAGCAGCACCGAATAGGGCACGTCCTGCGGGGTCGCATAGGGTCCGGTCTTGGCCAGCCCGGAGAACATCTCGATGTCCTTCTTGCGGGTCTGTTTGAGCATGAAGGCGTGCAATTGTTCGCCGCCGCGCGAAATCATCTCGGTCGCGCCGATCTGGTTCGCGGCATAGGGCTGGATCGCGGTCGTGTTGATCTGGTTGATCGTCGGCGCCATGATGAAGAAGCTGAGGAACAGCGACAGGCCGATCAGCACCTGATTGGGCGGGGTCTGTTGCAGGCCCAGCGCCTGACGCAGGATCGCCAGCACGATGATGATGCGCGTGAAGCTGGTCATCATCAGCAGGATGCTGGGCAGGATCGTCAGCAGGCCCATGATGATGAGCAGCTGGAGCGACAGGCTGAGCGGTGCTTCGCCGCCGCCGAGGTCGCCCAGCGCACGGTCGATCGCGTCGCCGGTGCCGGGCGTCGCGGGTGCGGTGACGGGCGCGGGGGCGGGCGTCACCTGCGCGAAGGCAGGCTCTGCGAAGGTAACGGTAAGGAGCAGGGCGAACAGACAACCTAAAACCGTCATGCCGGACTTGTTTCGGCATCCACCGGGCCGGAAAATCGGGCGCGCGAAGCGTGATAACCACATTGCCACGAGCTGCATGGCAATGTGGACCCCGCAACAAGTCCGGGGTGACGAGGGGGGTGACGCGATCACTGGTCGCTCTTGTCGATCAGGGTGACGCCGCCGCGGCCGACCGAGACGAGCAGCTTCTTGCCCTCGAATTCCAGCACCGCGAGGCGGGTGCCGGTCGAGATCATCATCGTCTCGCGTACCTTGAGCATCCGTTCGCCGGTATTGCCCGGCATCCGCGATTCGAGCTTGCGCCACAGATAGAGGCACCCGATCAGCAGACCGCAGACGAGCGGCAGCAGCACGACCAGTTTGAGGATGTAGGACCACATCATCGGACTTTAGCGTCCGACGCGCTTGTCGGGGCTGACCAGTTCGGTCATCCGCACGCCGAAGCGTTCGCCGACGGTGACGACTTCGCCGCGCCCGATCAGCGTGCCGTTGACGAACACGTCGAGCAGTTCGTTGGCGTGGCGATCGAGTTCGATGACGCTCGATTCACCCAATGCGAGAAGCTCGCGCAGCGTCAGTTGCGTCGATCCGATCTCGACCGTCAGCTTGACGTCGACATCCTGGAGCAGCCGGAAATTGGCGGCGACGGCGCCGTCTGCGGACAAGGCGCTGGACATATCGTTCATTGGAAGTCCTCGGGTGAAATCTGTTCGATCGACGAAAGGCGGATGGCGGCGCGGCCGTTGGAAGTGCCGACCGTGCCCGTCCCCAGACGGTTGGCGGCGACCATCACTTCGACCGATTGGGCGATGGTGATCGGGATCACGTCGCCCTCCTTGAGTTCGAGCAGGCGTCCGAGCGAAATGCGCGGTTCGGCCAGCACCGATCGGACCGGGAAGCGCACGCCCATGACCGCGCGGGTCAGGCCATTGTGCCACACGGGGTCGCGTTCGGCGGTCTTGCCGTGAACCTTGGCGTTGAGCGACGGCCCGTGCGGTTTGAGCGCATTGACCGGGTAAAGGATGTCCACCCATGCGGGTTGGGCGCTGCCGGTGGCGATGCCGAACCGGGTGACGATCACCGCGTCCTCGCCGTCGATCGCAGACAGCATGGCGGAATTCGCCTCCACGCCGGTCGGTTCGAACGACAGTCGCGCAACTGGTTCCCATGCGCTTTTCAGCAAAGCTGCGATCGACGCCGAAATGCGGCGGACGATGGTTTCAGCCGCAGGCGTGAACTCACCGGGCATCGGCGATGGCACTTCGCCATTGCCCCCGAAAAACAGGTCCAGCAGTTCGAACACGAAATGCCCGTCGAGCACGATCAGCGCCTGGCCGGAGCCCGGCGAAATCTGAAGCGGTGCCCAGGCGGCGAGGCCGGGGCCGCGTTCCGCGATATAATCGTTGAACCGCTGGACGCTTAAGGGTTCCGCCCAGCACCGCCCGGCCTGACGCGCAAGCGGTTCGAACCCGGTGCGCAGGTTGCGCGCAAGCCGGGCCGAGAGATGTTGGAGGGTGTGCAGATCACCGAAGGGATTGAGCTTGGCCGATCCCAGCACTTCGGCATGGGCAGCCTTGCCCCCGCGCGGACGTGCGCGGCGGTCGCTCAGCGTTTCCGTGGTTGATCCCTCGTTAACCATGCGCTCACTGAACAACGAAAGTGGTAAAGTAAACGTTACCAATCCCGCCAAAGCCTTCCTTTTCTTCGAGCGTGTCGTTCATCGCCTTGACCAGGCGGCGCTGGAGCTGCTGCTTGCCCTGGGTCGTGAAAACCTGCTCTTCCGGGGTTTCGCCGATCTGCATCAGCACCGCCGAGCGCACCGCGAGTTCGTGCGTTTTCAGATTTTCGAGCACCGTCTTGTCATAGGGGGTCGAGATGGCGAGCCCCATCTGGACGAAGTGGACGCTGTCGGCGAGGTTGGAGGTGAACTCCCGTTCCATGACGTAATAGGTGGAGGCATATTGGCTGCCGCCGTCGCCCTTGGGCGTCGGCGTGGTGCCGCCCGCCTTGCCGTCGATCGTTGCGCGTTCCTGCTGGTCCTTGGGCACCAGTTGCGGCTGTGGCTTGGCTTCCGCCGCATGGGCAGCGCCGCCGCCGAGCATCCCCGACGTGCCGACATAGACTCCCGCGCCCACGCCGCCGCCGATCAGGACCAGCAGCCCGCCGCCGACCAGCAACAGCTTGCCCAGCTTGCCCTTCTTCTTTGCGGGCGCTTCGGCTTTCTCTTCGCTCATCTCAATGTTCCTCGCTCTCAAGCAATGCGTTCGTCGGTGGGGCCGCGCGGATCGGCGGCATCAGGGCGACGGCGGTTGGCCGTCGGTTGGTCCTGTGGTTGTTGCTGGCGCTGCGCCTGATGCTGGCCGGGTTGGCCGGCGTCCCCCTGCGCGAGCTTCAGTCCGCGTGCCTCGGCCATGTCGGTCAGGCGCGGCGCGGCTTCGGCCAGCAGCGTGCGGGCGGCGGCGGTGTCGGCGTTGATGCGGACCTCGATCGCCTCGCCTTCACCGACCAGCACGATTTCGACGGCGCCCAGCGCATCGGGCGACAGGCGGATGCGGGTGGTGGCACTCGCCCCGTCGGCGCGCGCGTCGCGCAGCACCTCGATCTGCTCGATCATGCCCTCGATCCATTCGGCGGCATGGGTATCGATCGGCGCGGGTTCGGCGGCGGGCGATGCCGTTGCCACCGGTGCGGACAGCCCGACGCTCGCCGGATCGGTCACGGTCACCACGGGCGCGGGAGCCGCGCGCGGACGAAGCGCGGCCGGGATCAGGTCGGCGGCGGTCATCGCCGGGGCGGCAGTCGATGCCGCGGGCGCGACGACTGGCGCGACCGGGACCCGGCGCGGGACGGCGGGCGAGGGCGCATCGACCGGGCGGTCGGCGATGACGAATTTGGCGGGCATTACGGGCACGGCTTCGGCCTTGATGGCTGCTGCGACGGGCGGCGATGCCCCCGATGGCGGCGTGGGTTCGCTACCCGCCTTTCTGGCTGCGGCGGCGTTCGGCGATTTCGCAACCGCCGTCGCAGGTTCGAACCGTGCGGAAACCGCCCCGCGTCCGACAGGTGCCGCATCGTTGCGCACAGGGGGGGGTGTCGCGGTGGTGGAGACGGCTGTGGTGACGGGTGCCGCTATCGAGGCAGCATCCGCCCTTGCCGGACGTGGAGTCGACGGGATGGACTTGTCGGGGCTGCTTGCCACCCCCTGCGGTGAACTGGTCGGGGCGATCGGAGCGGTCGGCGCCGATCCAGCACGATTGATGACCGGCGCAGAGTGATTTTCACCGATGGAACCGACGCGCACCCTCTGCGCGCGCGGTCCGGGCGTCGGCGGATGCGGCTCAGCTTCGATTTCCGCCGCTTGATTGCGCGGTTTCGTGGCTTCGGCGACGGGTGGCGAAGCATCGGTCGTCTTGGGCGTGATATCGATCTTCGCGCCGGGCTCCGCTCGCGGGCTCGCAGGTGCGACCGTCGCGGCTTCGGACGACTCGACGATGGAGGCCGACGTTGGCTCCCCGGTTTCGCCCGACTCGGCTTTTCCCGCGGCTGGATCGGTGGAAATGATTATGCTCGCGGACGCATCGGGCGACGGCGGGACCTGGGATTCGACCGGCAGGGCAATCACGTCCGGCAAGGCGATCGGCTGGATGTCCCAGTCCAGCTGGCCCTCACCCTCCGCGTCGTCAGCGCCGTCCTGCGGCAAATTCTTGCCGGCTGCGGCAGTCGATTGCCGGGTGAACGCAATCGGCATATCGGGCCCGGGGTCCGCGACCAGGCCACCGAGCGCAAGCGCGAATGCGGACGTATCGCCGCCCGTTTTCGGCCTTGTGCCCAGCAAACCGCCCAGTCCGGGCGCTGCCTTGGTATCGGATAGCTGGATCATTCGGTCCCCCGCGTGAACTCTCTGTGCAGGAGGTCAGCAAGGACCGTGCCGGTTTTTCGGACGCAGCGGCGACGGGGCGTTTTCGAGCGCACGGACGGCGGCGAGCGCCGCGTCGGTTTCGGCCCGCGCGATCAGTTTTTCGATCGCGCTCTGATCGCGCTTCGCCTCGACCGTGCGTTCGCGCGCGAAATCGAGCCCGCGACTGGCGGTGGCGATCCGCTGGTCGGCTGCGGCGACCGACTGGTGAAGCCGGTCGCGATAATGCGCCGCGGCCATCAGGCTGGTGGCGCTGGCAGGCG
The DNA here is from genome assembly GCA_023418595.1 of Pseudomonadota bacterium. Lineage (GTDB taxonomy): Bacteria > Pseudomonadota > Alphaproteobacteria > Sphingomonadales > Sphingomonadaceae > Sphingomonas. The sequence continues at coordinate 25,350 of JAEZZI010000018.1, read as the reverse complement.
CGGGCGAAGGCGCAGGCGCGACATTGGCGGCGAGTTGCAGGATGCGCGCCTTGAGATCGGCCTCGGCCTGGAGCTTGTTCGCCGCCTGAACCTCCTCGGCGCGCGTCAGGTCGAGCTGAAGCGAGCGGACGCGCAGGATGCGGTCGAGTTTCTTGGCCGAGCGAGCCACCTCAGGCGTCCCCGAACACGCCGATCAGTTCGGCGGTCGCATCGGCGAGGTTCACCACCGCGTCGTAATCCTGCCGGACATACTCCATTACCGTCGGATGGCAGGCGATGGCCGCGTCGATCGCCGGGTCGGCGCCCGAGCGATAGGCACCCATCAGCACCAGATCGCGATTTTCCTCATAGGTCGCGAGGTGACGGCGCAGCACGCGCGCGGCGGCGGCATGGTCGCGCGGCACGATGTCGTTCATCACCCGGCTGACCGAAGGACCCAGATCGATCGCGGGATAGACGCCGCGTTCGGCAAGCGCGCGGCTGAGCACGATATGCCCGTCGAGGATCGAACGCGCCGAATCGACCACCGGGTCATTGCCGTCGTCGCCATCCGCCAGCACCGTATAGATCGCTGTGATGGACCCGCCGGTGTGAACGTCGGTGCCTGCGCGTTCGATCAGGCCAGGCAGCATCGCGATGGCCGACGGCGGATAGCCGCGGGCGGAGGCGGGTTCGCCCAGCGCGAGACCGATTTCGCGGCCGGCGTGCGCGACGCGGGTCAGCGAGTCCATGATGAGCAGGACTTTCTTGCCCTCTGCGCGGAACGCCTCTGCAATCGCAGTCGCGCGCAGCGCGCCGCGGATGCGGAGCACCGGCGAATGATTGGCGGGGACCGCAACGACGACCGAGCGTTTGCGCGCGTCGCCCGCGATCTTGGTTTCGAGAAAGTCGCTGACTTCGCGGCTGCGTTCGCCGATCAGTCCGACGACGACCACGTCTGCTTGCGCCGCACGGACGATCATGCCCAGCAGCACCGACTTACCGACGCCCGATCCTGCCATGATGCCGACGCGCTGGCCCTGGCCGATGGTCAGCAGGCCGTTGATCGCGCGGACGCCGACATCCATCGGTTCGAGCACGCGACCGCGGTCGAGCGGCGACTGGAGCTTGCCCGCAAGCGGCCATGACCTCGCGCCGCGGATCGGGCCAAGGCCGTCGATGGGCTTTCCCGCGCCGTCCACCACGCGCCCCAACAGGGCGGCGCCGACTTCTGCCTCGCCCGGCGCGCCGACGGGTCGGACGGGGGCGTTGGGGAGAAGAGCGGCGGGGCCGCCCAGATTCATCATCAACGTGCGACCGGCGCGAAAGCCGATCACCTCGGCCTCGACACGCTGCGCACCGTCGCCGATCGCGCAGATCGTGCCGACGGGAAGCGACAGGCCGACGGCTTCCATCAGCAATCCGTCATAAGAGGCGAGGCGTCCCGCAACCTTCGGACGCGGGGCGAAATCGCCGACGCCGAGTGCTTCCAGATAATCCGACGTGAAGCGGTTCAACATCGCTTACTCGGATTTGGGGAGCGGCACGCGGTCGATCGCGGCGGCAAGCTGTTCCAGCCACAATTCGGGGCCGTCCTCGACGATCGTCGATGCCGATTCGATGACGAAGCTGCCGCGGGCGACCTTGGCGTCTCCGGCCGCGAACACCGTCTTGGGCAATTTGCCCTCGACCAGCGGCAGGTCGTCGGGGTGGAGGTGGAGCAGCGCCGATTCATTGGCTTCGGCGAGCAAGTCGGTGGCGGCTTCGATGCGCGCGGCGAGCAGGTCGCCCGACACGCCGACTTCGCCGACGATGCGGGTGACGAGCGACAGCACCGTCTGGCGCAACTGACGCGCCAGCCGGTCACGGTCGAGCCAGGCGCCGCCCGCCAGCCCGGCGATCATCGATTCGATGAGCAGCTTATCGCGGGCAACCTCTGCGCCGTTCTGGAGCAGGCCTGCGGCGAGCCCTTCGCCATAGCCGCGTTCATGTGCTTCGGCGACCGGATCGACGAAACGCTCGTTGCCGCCCGCCATATTGGGTTCAAGCGGATCCCAGCCTTCGGTCGGGTTGGCGTCGCGATTCTCGGGCGAGAAATGTTTGGGGCCGGTAGCCGCCTGCGCAGCGAAGCCCTTGGGCGGTTGCGCAGCGGTGCCGCGCCCCGCCTTCACCCGCGCGCGTTCGCCGATGTCCGACGCGGCAAACTCCGGGAGACCGGAAAAGATCGAGGCGATGACGTCGTCGGAGGCGTCGATGCGGCTGGCGAAGCCCGGCGAAAATCCGTCAGACATAATCGTCTTCCCCGCCGCCCATCATGATCGTGCCTTCCTTGGCCAGGTTGCGGGCGATCTGGATCACGGCCTTTTGCGCTTCGAGCACTTCGGTCAGGCGCATGGGTCCGCGTTCTTCCATCTCGTCGCGGATGCCGTCGGCGGCGCGTGCCGACATGCAGCCGAGGAAGCGGTTGCGCGCGGCCTCGTCCACGCCCTTCAGCGCACGAACCAGCGTATCGTTGTCGATCGAGCGGATGAGCGTGCCCAGATTCTTGTCGTCGAGGTCGAGCAGATTGTCGAAGACGAACATCGCCTCCTCGATCGCCTTGGCGACTTCGCGGTCGATCTTGGCGAGTTTGGGCATGACGCGGGTTTCGGTCGATTTGCGCGCCGCGGACAGGATCTTGGCCGCATCGCGCGTGCCGCCGATCTGAAGCCCCGCAGGCGCGTGACGGTCGCCGATGCGCTTCGACAGCACCTGTTTCAGCGTCTCGATCGCTTCCTGGGTGATCGGGCCCAATTTGGCGACACGGTGCAGGATTTGCGGTTGCGCGGATTCGGGCAGGATTTCAAACACCTGGGCTGCGACCGCGGGGTCGAGATTGGCGATCAGCACCGCCGCGATCTGGGGATGTTCGTCCTCGATCAGCGATGCGATCTCCGACGGCTCCAGCCAGTCGAGCAGTTCGATCGCGCACACCGCTTCGGGCGGGGTGATGCGCGCGAGCACGCTTTCGGCCTTTTCCTGGCCCAGCGCCTTGGTCATCATGCCGGTGATCTGCGGGCGCGGATCGAAGCCGATATCGGTGCGGTCGCGCGCGGCGGAAATGAAATCGTCGAGCACATCCTCGACTTCATGCTCGGCCACATCGGCGACGGTGAACATCGCGCGGCCCAGCTCGCGCACCTCGTCGGGTTCGAGCTTCTGGAGGATGGCGGCGGCTTCTTCCTCGCCCACCAGCATCATCAGCACGGCGGCGCGCTCGACGCCGCTGAAGCTGCGCGGGATCACGTTCATTGCTTGTTTTCCGCCTGGATCATGTCGCGCACGGCCAAAGCGGCCCGCGTGGGATTGTCGCGTGTGAAGCCCTTCACCAGCCCGACGCGCTCGTCATAGCTGCGGGCATTTTCCAGCATGTCGATGCTGACGCCGGGGCGTTGCGGCTGGCCGTCCTCGCCGAGCGCAGCCTGGCCCCCGCCAAGGGCTGCGACATTGTCGCGGCCCAATGCCGGGCGGCTGCCTGCATCCTCGCGCTTTTTCATCAGAGCGTTGGCGAGCGGACGCACGCCGAGCAGCAGCACGAGCAGCGCGATGATGAGCGCGGTCGCGTTGCGCGCGACCATCGGCACCCAGCTCGCTTCGTACCAGGACGGCTCGGTGCCGCCGACAGCCTCGGGCGAAAAGGGACGGCTGATGACCGTCACCTGATCCTGGCGCGCCGGATTGAAGCCGACCGCAGAACGGACGAGCTGGTTGATCTGGTCGATCTCCGCCTTGGTCCGGGGCCGTGCGCCTTCGGTTTCGCGCAGCAGGACCGCGACCGACAGGCGGCGGATTTCGCCGGGCATGGCGCGGGTGACCGAGATTTCCTTGCCGACGTCGTAGGCGCGCGAAAATTCCTCGCTCGCCTTGGGTAGCGCGGCGGGCGCCGCGCCTGCAAGCGCGGGATCGGCATTGGGGTCGGCGTTCGGATCGGCGGCGGCGGCGGCGTCGGGCGCCTCCAGCGTACTGGCAGGGGGAACGGCGTTCGACAACGCGCCGGGAATGCCGCCGGGTGCTTGAGTATTCGACGCCGCAGCCCAGCTGCCCTGTTCGGCGCGCACGACGGAATTGGGGTCGATCGTCTCGCGCGTGGCCTGCGTTTCGTCGAGATTGACCTCTGCCTGAACCTCTGCCGAAAAATTGCCGACGCCGACCAGCGGGGTGAGCAATTTGGCGAGTTGTTCGCGATATTTGGTTTCGATGCGCTGCTGGAACGCGATGCGCTCGTCGGTTGCGCTTTCGCCCTGGCCGCCGGGGCCGGACTTGTTGAGCAATTCGCCCATCTGATCGACGATGGTCACCGCATCGGGCTTCATCCCCGGCACCGACGAAGCGACGAGGTTGACGATCGAACGCACCTGCGCGTCGGACAGCGCGCGTCCCGCTTCCAGCCGGACGATGATCGAGGCGGAAGGGGCGGCGCTGTCGCGCACGAAGACCGAGCTTTCCGGCGTCGCCAGATGGACGCGCGCATCGGCGACGCTGTCGATTTCGGAAATCGAGCGCGCGAGTTCGGTTTCGCGCGCCTGGCGCAGGCGTTCGCCCTCCACCGCGCGGCTGACGCCCATCGGCAGCTGATCGAGCAGCGCATAGCCGCCGGGTGCCGCCTTGGGCAGATCCTGGCTGGCGAGCAGCATCCGCGCCTTGTGATAATCATCCTCGCCGACGGTCAGCGATCCCGATCCGTCGATCGAATTGGCGATGCCCGCCGCGCTCAATGCCTGCGTCACCGCCGCCTTGTCGCCATCGGTCATGTTGGCGAACAGCACGCGCTGCGGCGGTGTCGACAGCGCCATCCACGCCATCGCCGCGACGCCAAGCAGCGCCACCAGCAGGATCGCCGGCAGCGCGCGCTTGACCGCGGGGTTCGAAAACATCGCGCGGGCCTGCGCGACCGGATCGGAAAGCCGGTTGGGTGTGGCGCCGATCGGCGCGCCGCCAGCGGGCTGAGGGGTCAGTGCGTTTTCCATGTTACACCGGCATGCTCATGATGTCCTTGTAGGCCGTCAGCAGCTTGTTGCGGACCTGAAGGGTGGCTTCGAATCCGACCGACGCCTGCTGGCGGGCCATCATCACCTTGGCGATGTCGATTTCCTCGCCGCGCTCGTAGCGCGCGGACATGTCCGACGACTGCGCCTGCATCTCGTTCACGCCCTTGATCGCGCTCGCCATCGTATCGGCAAAGCTGACGGGCTTGGGGGCGGAGGTCGCTGGCGCACCAAGCACTTCGGCCGGCGTGGCCGCGCCCGCGCTCGCGCGCTTCAACGCCGAATTGCGTTCGAGGATCTCGGCGCGCATCGCCATGATCCGGTCGATGCTCATCGCACCGCCTGCGCCGGAGGCGCCGCCGATCCCGCTCATGCGTTCACCGCCTGGCTATGGTTGCGGACAATGTCCTCACCCTGTTCGCGCGCCTTGGCGAGGCGATAGCGCAGGGTGCGTTCCGAAATGCCGAGGCGCTTTGCGGTTTCGATCCGGCTGCCCCCGCACGCGGCGAGCGTTTCGCGGATCGCCTGAAACTCGCTCATCTGAACGATGTTCGACAGTTTCTCGCCGGTATCCGACACTGCGACCAGTTCGGGGCGGCGATGCTGGGTGGGGCGATCGAAGATGATGTCGGCGGGGGTGATGACCTCGCCGCGCGACAGCAGCATCGCGCGCTGGATGACGTTTTCCAGTTCGCGGACATTGCCCGGCCAGTCATGGCGCTGGAGCAGCGACAGCGCGTCGACGTCGATCCACGGCAGCACGCGGCGGTCGGTGCCGTGACGCACGACCATCGCGGCGGCGAGCGCGGCGATGTCGCCCGGACGCTCGTTCAGCGCGAGGGTCGACAGCGGGAACACGCTCAGCCGGTAGTAAAGGTCGGCACGGAAGCGGCCTTCGGCGACTTCGCTCTGCAGGTCGCGGTTGGCACACGCAATGACGCGAACGTCGATCTTTTCCGGCAGCGTGCCGCCGATCGGCACGACTTCGCGTTCCTGCAATGCGCGCAGCAGCTTGGCCTGAAGCCCGATCGGCATTTCGGCGATTTCGTCGAGCAACAACGTGCCGCCGTTGGCCGCGCGGAAGAAGCCTTGTCCGCCCGACGACGCGCCGGTGAACGAGCCCTTTTGGTGGCCGAACAGCATCGCTTCCAGCATCGTTTCGGGCAGCGCCGCGCAATTGATGGCGATGAACGGACCGTCGCGGCGATCCGACTGCATGTGGATCGCGCGGGCCAGCACTTCCTTGCCGGTGCCGGTGGGGCCGTTGATGAGCACGGTGATGTCGCTGGCAGCAACGCGCTCGGCGAGTGCACCCAGTGCCAGGCTCTGCGGATCGGCGGCGACGGGGGCATAGGGTTGACGGACGAATGCACCGACGAAGCCGGCGATCAACGCCGCGTCGTCCTCGCCGCCGGTGACGCGCGCCGGGGCGCCGTCGCCAAACGGAATGACCTGGGGATCGCCGTGACCGATCAGGACGGTCCGCGCGGGTGCGGGCGTCTGCTCGCCATCCAGCGCCAGGAACAGGTCGCCTGCTTGCAGCTTCGCACCTTCCGCCGCCACCGCCATGCCCTGCGAACGCAGCGCGGACACCAGCGCATAGCTGGTCGCGCGCACCGCCGCCGTCGGATGGATGGTTGCCATGTCTAGTCCCCCAATTCAGTGGGCACGGAATGCACGATGAATGGTAAACGAGGCGTAAAGCATCGCGCACCGCATCCGATTTTTGCTCTGTAGTCGCGTAGGCGCGCGCCAATCTCCCGGAAATCCGGGCGCGCGACATGGTCAAAAAAATTGCTTAAGGTCGGCGGCGACCTGCCGTTTCACAATTCGACTACTCGGGCTCCCGCATTTGTTCAGGGGGGAACACCGGGAGGGTCGACCAGTAGAACGGAGACACGAACATGACTGTAATCGGAACCAACATCAGCGCAATGCGCGCTTCGAATGCTTCGAAGTCTGCCAACCTCTCGCTGCAAACCGCGATGGAGCGCCTCTCGACCGGCAAGCGCATCAACTCGGCCAAAGACGACGCGGCAGGTCTCGCGATCTCGTCTTCGATGACATCGCAGATCAAGGGCATGAGCCAGGCCATTCGCAACGCGAACGACGGCATCTCGATGGCGCAGACCGCCGAGGGCGCGCTGGGCGAAGTCACGAACATGTTGCAGCGCATCCGCGAGCTAGCGGTCCAGTCCGCATCGGGCACCTATTCTGAAGACGACCGTGCCAACATGGACACCGAAGTTCAGGCGCTGGCCGATCAGATTGACAGCGTTCTCGCCGACACGAAGTTCAACGGCGTCACTCTGTTCGGTACCGGCGCGGCTGATGTCGATATTCAGGTCGGTGCAAACGCAGATGAAACCGTCACGCTGAAGTTTTCAGCGATCACAGTAACTATCGGCGACGTGACCACGGTTGCCAATGCTGAAACGCTGCTCGGCGATTCGGCGGCGACCGGTTCGGTTGATGCTGCGCTGAAGACGATCAATGACACCCGCGCATCGCTCGGTGCTTCGCAGAACCGTCTACAGTCGGTGGTCAACAACCTGACCTCGAACGTCACCAACCTGTCGGACGCACGCAGCCGGATCGAGGACACCGATTTCTCGGTGGAAACGGCGGCGCTCGCCAAGGCACAGATTCTGAGCCAGGCATCGACCGCGATGCTGTCGCAGGCCAATCAGTCGCAGCAGGGCGTCCTGTCGCTCCTGCGCTAAGCATACCGGGCCCGACCGCCTCCCCCCTATAAGGCGGGCGGGGCCGGCCCGGACCCCCGGACGAGCGTTCGGGGACGGCAAACATAACCCCGGTGGTCGGCGTATTCGACCACCGGAGTTTTTGCTGTTCCAACGCCGCGGGCGGTTGCCAATCTGTTCCGATTGACCGACAGCAGGCATATGCTGCCCTATCCAGCCCTTCACGCCAGCCATGCCGGGGTCTGGATCGCGCGCGCCGATGGCGAAACGCGCGCGGTCGGGCGGGGAGAGGCGATCCGGCTCGCCGCCGATACGCCAGTGATCCTGCTCAACGCGCCGCTGATCGGACAGCGGTTGGGCCATCCCGAACTGAACGGGCTCGACCTGCTGGAGTTGTTCGCGTTTCTGCGGCCGGCCAAATTTCTGGTGCCCACGCCCAAGGGGCTGGCGCGCGAGACGGGTCTGGACGAGCCAGCGGGCGACGCAGAGGTGGCCGCATTCCTGCGCGAAGCCGCGGCGCGGTTGCTGGCGGTGCCGCAAGGCCACTGGGCCGAGCGCGAGGGGGCATGGCATGGCCTGCAATCGCTCGCGCGGCTGCGATGGCCCTGGGCGCAGGTGCTGGCGCAGGTAATCGACAAGCCCGAGCGCGCCGAGCGCTGGCTGTTCTCCAAACTGAGCGAGTGGGATGAGGCAGCCCCGCGGCCCGCGCCGCGTCAGGTCACCCTGGCCGACGATGCGGTTGCCGAACGCCTCGCGATGCTGACCGGATCGGGTGCCGAACGGCGGCAGGGCCAGCGCGATTTCGCGCGCGTCGCGGCGGGAGCCTTCGCACCGCGCGCGACGCCGGATGCACCGCACATGGTGTTGGCCGAAGCCGGGACAGGGATCGGCAAGACGCTCGGTTACCTGACGCCCGCCTCGCTCTGGGCCGAGCGATCGGGTGGGGCGGTGTGGATTTCCACCTATACCAAGGCGTTGCAACGCCAATTGGCGCGCGAGACCGAGCGGCTGTTTCCCGACCTCGCGGTGCGCCGCCAGCGGGTGGTGACGCGGAAAGGCCGCGAGAATTACGTCTGCCTGCTCAATCTGGAGGATGCGCTGCAAGGCGGGTTCGCAGGCCGCGCGGCGGTGCTGGCGCAATTGGTCGCACGCTGGGCGGCGTTCACGGCGGATGGCGACATGGTGGGCGGCGACCTGCCCGGATGGCTGCCGGTGCTGTTCCGCCGCAACGGCGCGACCGCGCTGACCGACCGGCGCGGCGAATGCGTCTATGCCGGGTGCCCGCATTACCGCAAATGCTTCATCGAACGCGCGGCGCGGGCGTCGGCGGAGGCCGATATCGTCATTGCCAATCACGCCCTGGTGATGGTCAACGCCGCGCGCGGGCGCGAGACAAATGCGCGGCCCAGCCGCTACATTTTCGACGAAGGCCATCATTTGTTCGAAGCGGCGGATTCGATGTTCGGCGTCGCGCTGTCGGGGCAGGAGACGATCGAACTGCGCCGCTGGGTGATCGGCCCCGAAAGCCGCGCGAGGGGGCGGCGGCGCGGGCTGGCGGCGCGGCTGTCGGACGTTGCAAGCTACGACGAAGCCGGTGGCCGCGCGATCAACGACGCGGTGGCGGCGGCACATGCGCTGCCGTCCGAAGGCTGGCTGGGGCGGATCGCGGAAGGCGAGCCGTTCGGCGCGATCGAGGCGCTCCTCGCTGCCGTGCGCGGCTTCACCTATACGCGCGACGAAAGCGGCGGAGCGGACGCGGGCTATGGGCTGGAAACCGAACTGGCCGAACCCGATGCGGCGCTGGTGGAGGCGGCGGGACCGGCGGCGGTTGCGCTCGATACCCTGGTGCGCCCCCTGATCGCGCTGGGGCGGCGGCTGGAAGCGGTGCTGGCCGAGGGGCCGGACTGGATGGACGGCCCGGCACGTGCGCGGATCGAGGGCGCGATCGCGTCGGTCGCTTGGCGCGCGGAGACGGTCGGCGCATGGGCGGCGTTGCTCGCGCGGATCGGCGGGCCTGCCGATCCCGATTTTGTCGACTGGCTGGGCGTAGACCGGATCGAGGGGCGCGAGGTCGATATCGGCATCCACCGCCGCTGGCTCGACCCGACAAAGCCGCTCGCTGCGACGGTGCTGAAACAGGCGCATGGCGTGCTGGTGACCAGCGCCACCCTGCGCGCAGGCGACGACTGGGACGTGGCGGAGGCGCGATCGGGCAGCCGCCATCTGGAGCGCGCGCCCACCCATTTCGAGGCGGCGAGCCCGTTCGACTATGCCAATCAGGCCGAAGTGCTGATCGTGACCGATGTGAAGCGCGGCGATCTGGCGGCGCTCGCGAACGCCTATGGACGGCTGATCCTCGCGGCGGGTGGCGGCACGCTGGGGCTGTTCACCGCGATCCGGCGGTTGCGCGGCGTCCATGCGCGGATCGCCGACCGGCTGGCGCGCGAGGGGCTGCCGCTGCTTGCCCAGCATGTCGATCCGGTCGATCCCGGCACGCTGGTCGATATCTTTCGCGACGACCCGCGCGCCTCGCTGATCGGCACCGATGCGCTTCGCGACGGGGTGGACGTGCCCGGCCATTCGTTGCGTCAGGTGGTGATGGAGGCGGTGCCCTGGCCCAAACCGACCGTGCTCCACGCCGCGCGGCGGATTGCGGAAGGGGGCAAGGCGTTCGACGACCGTGTGGTGCGCGCGCGGCTGGCGCAGGGGTTCGGGCGGCTGATCCGCCGCGCCGACGATCGCGGGCAGTTCGTGCTGCTGTCGGCGGCGATGCCCAGCCGCTTGCTCAGCGCCTTTCCGCCCGGCACCCCAATCCGCCGCGTCACGCTGGACGAAGCGGTCGCGGCTGCAACACGGCTTTCATCGAACGCGTCCATCGGGCATGAGGCAATCGAGGTCGCGAGAGGACAGGAATGAAGACGCTCACCGTGCTGCGCCATGCCAAGTCGGGCTGGGACGATCCGGTGCTGCGCGATTTCGACCGGCCGCTGAATGCGAAAGGCCAGCGCGCCGCGCGGCTGATGGGGCATCACCTGGCGTCGCTGGGGATACGCTTCGACCTTGTCGTGGCATCCTCGGCGGTGCGGGTGCGCGAGACGATTGACGATTTCGTGCGCGGTTACGGCGATCTGGCCGAGCCGGAGTGGGACAAGACGCTGTATCTCGCCTCCACCGACACGCTGCTCGACCATATCCACGCGCTGCCCGACAGCGCCGATCGCGTGCTGATCGTCGGGCATAATCCGGGGCTGGAGGAACTGGTGCTGCTGCTCACCCCGGACGATGGCAGCCATGTCCGCGACGCGGTCGAGGTGAAATTCCCGACCGCCAGCGTCGCGGAGATCGACTTCGCGGTGGACCGCTGGGCCGATGCGAAGGCAGGCGGCGGGGTGTTGGTGCGGTTCATCCGACCGCGTGATCTGGATGCAACGCTGGGGCCGGATGGGGATTGAGGGCCGCATTCCCCTGCCAGCCCATCGTCACCCCGGACTTGTTCCGGGGTCCACCAAGCCGTCAGCGCTGCGTAACGAAATCGGGGTAATCGCCCGCCGCCTTGTGGACCCCGGAACAAGTCCGGGGTGACGATCGGGGTTCGTCGAGCGCGCCAGCCTCAATGCCGGAAATGCCGCATCCCCGTAAACACCATTGCCAATCCCGCTTCATCCGCTGCCGCGATCACCTCATCGTCGCGGATCGAGCCGCCGGGCTGGATGACGGCGGTGGCGCCTGCTTCGACCGCCGCTAACAGCCCGTCGGCGAAGGGGAAGAAAGCGTCCGAGGCGACAGCCGAGCCGATCGTGCGGGGTTCGGACCAGCCTGCCTTGGTCGCGGCGTCCTTGGCCTTCCAAGCGGCGATGCGTGCGGATTCGAGGCGGTTCATCTGGCCTGCGCCGATGCCCGCGGTGCTGCCTCCACGCGCATAGACGATCGCGTTCGATTTGACGTGCTTGGCGACGGTCCAGGCGAAGCGGCAGTCGGCGAGTTCCTGTGCGGTCGGCGCGCGCTTGGTGACGACTTTCAGATCGTCGTCGGTGACCACGCCATTGTCGCGGCTCTGGACCAGCAGCCCGCCTGCGATCGTCTTGACCATCAGGCCGGGGCATTTCGCATCGGGCAAGTCGCCCGTCAGGAGCAGGCGGAGATTCTTCTTGGCCGCGAACACCGCGCGCGCTTCGTCATCGGCATCCGGGGCGGCGACGACTTCGGTGAAGATTTCGGTGATCGCGCGCGCGGTCTCGCCGTCGAGCGTGCGGTTGACCGCAACGATGCCGCCGAATGCCGACACGGTGTCGCAAGCGAACGCGGCCTTGTAGGCGTCGATCAGCGTGTCGGCGGATGCGACGCCGCACGGGTTGGCATGCTTGACGATGACGACCGTGGGCGGGCCGCCTGCGAATTCGCTGACCAGTTCGAGCGCGGCGTCGGCGTCGTTGTAATTATTGTAGCTGAGCGCCTTGCCCTGCAGTTGTTCGGCTTGCGCGATGCCGCGTGCGGCGGGACCGTTCGGCAGATAGAGCGCCGCCGTTTGGTGCGGGTTTTCGCCGTAGCGTAGTTCCTCGGCGCGGTTGAACGACAGCGGCAGGGTCTGCGGGAAGCGCTCGCCCTGATCGGCGAACGCGAACCATTGGGCGATCGCCGAATCGTAAGCGGCAGTCGCGGCGAATGCCTTGGCCGCGCAACGCTTGCGGAAGTCGAGGCTGGTTGCGGCGTTGTTCGCATCCAGCGCTTCGATCAATTCGGCATAGTCGCCGGGATCGGTGACTATGGTGACATGCGCATGGTTCTTCGCCGCCGAGCGCACCATGCTGGGACCGCCGATGTCGATATTCTCGATCACTTCGTCCCGACCTGCGCCGCGCGCGACCGTCTGGGCGAAGGGGTAGAGGTTGACCACCACCAGGTCGATCGCGCCGATCGAATGTTCGGCCATCGCCGCCGCATGTTCGGGATTGTCGCGCACCGCGAGCAGGCCGCCATGGACCATGGGGTGGAGCGTCTTGACCCGCCCGTCCATCATCTCGGGGAAGCCGGTCAGGTCGGATACGTCGCGGACGGTGAGACCAGCGTCGCGCAGCGCGGTCGCGGTGCCACCGGTCGAGACCAGTTCGATGCCGTGGCGGGCGAGCGCGTGGCCGAGATCGACGATACCGCTCTTGTCGGAGACGGAGAGGAGCGCGCGGGCGATTGGCTGATCGGTCATGCGCGCCCCTTTCGCGCGGGGGGCGGGGGAGTGCAAGTCCCCGATCCGTTCGTTTCGAGCGAGGTCGAGAAACGTGTGGCCAGCGGAAGGCTGCGTTTCTCGACTTCGCTCGAAACGAACGGGTGGGCGGTCAATGGCGTCGGCACTTGCCGCCCGGTGCACCCCGGCGCGGGGGCCGGGGTGACGGGTGGGTTAGCGCCCCACCCAGTCCGCCACTTCGCTCGCGACCGTGTTCGCCGCCTGGTTGAGCGCGGGACCGACCGTGGTGGCGTCGATCGCGGTGACGGCCACGCGCGATTCGAAACGGCGGCGTTCGAGCGCACTGTTCTCGTCGCGCTGGAGGGCGGCGTCATAGGTGACGACGGCTTCCATGCTGCTTTCATCCATGCCGAAATTGCGCAGATCGCCTTCCAGCCGCGCGGTCGGCGGAACCGGGGCGCCGGCAGGCGCGACGACGACGCGGCCGGTGCGCGCGGTGATCGTGTCGCCCAGCAGGCGCGCGAACAGGCGCGAGGGGACTTCGACCCACACGGCGTCCTTGACATAGGCGACCTGCGTATCGCTCGACCGCACCGGAACGCGCGTCACGCCGATTTCCTGCGGTGTCGCGGGCTCGGCAATGGCGATCGTCGATGCGCTGGCGCTCGACTGGCTGGTTCCCGCTTGCAACGTGGCGGCGCTGTTCAGCGTCAACAGCGAGGGCGGCGGCTTGGCGCCGAAGCTGATGCAACCGGCCAGCAGGAGAGCGGGGGTGAGCGCGAGGAGTTTTTTCATGTGCGGTCTCACTTGGGTTCGTAATCGGGCAGCCTGGGCTGCGAGATGATCGAGGTGGCGCCCTGCTGATCGACCTTTTCGGCGACATTGGCGAGCGCGGATGACATCTTGCGAAGGTCGGCAACCAGGCGATTGACCTCTGGAACCGTCTGTTTCGAGAAGGTCTGGAGGCCCGGACGCGCGTCGCCGATCGCCGAATCAAGCGTCTCCATGCTGTTCTGCGCCGACGCGATCGTCTTGTTCAGATTGGCCATCGCCGGGCGGATGTCCTGCGCGATCATCTGGTTGCTGGTGTTCGCCAGCGCGCCGATTTCCTCTGCCGCAAGACCCGCGCGCTGGATGGCGATGCGGGTTTCGGCCAGGGTCGCGGCGATTTCGGGACCGCGATCGGCCAGCGCGTCGGTCAGGCGGTTGGTATTCTCCAGAATGCCCGCGATCGACACCTGATTGCGGTCGGACAGCAGCTCGGTCAGCCGCTCGGTCAGCGAGGTCAGGCGTTCGAGCAATTGCGGCGCGGACGACAGCAACGCGCCAAGGCCACCCTGACGCGTGGGGATGACCGGCACGCCTTCGGGACATGCCGCCTTGGTATTCACTTCGGGGCAGGTCAGCGGGCGTGCGCCCTTTACCGCGCCGTCCAATTGGATCTGGCTGACGCCGGTAAAGCCGATGCCCTGGATCGAGGCGACAGTGCCCTCCAGGATCGGCACATCCTCGTTCACCGAAATGCGGACGCGCACGAATTGCGGGTCGGGTTGATACAGCGCGATTTCGCGGACCTGTCCCGACGGCACACCCGAAAAGGCGACCGGCGAGCCGCGGTTGATGCCGTCGACCGCCTGTTTGAAGAAGATATCGTATTCGCGCTCCTGCGTATTGCCGAGCCGCGCCAGCCAGATGGTGAAGAGCGCAAGGACGGCGAGCAGGATCAGCACGACGGCCCCCACCAGCACATGGTTCGAACGAGTTTCCATCAGCTTTTCGCCTTTTCAGCGCGGTCTGCGCTGTCGACTGCCGCGCGCCCGCGCGGTCCGTTGAAATATTCCTGGATCCACGGATGGTCCGTCGCCAGCAATTCGTCGATCGTCCCGATCGCGATGACCTTCTTGTCGGCCAGCACCGCCACCCGGTCGCAGATCGCATAGAGCGTATCGAGATCGTGGGTGATGAGGAAAACGGTCAGTCCCAGCGTCTGCTGGAGCGATTTGGTCAGCTCGTCGAACGCGGCGGCGCCGATCGGGTCGAGACCGGCCGTGGGTTCGTCGAGAAACAGCAGTTCCGGGTCCATCGCCAGCGCGCGCGCCAGCCCCGCACGCTTCTTCATGCCGCCCGACAGCTCGGCCGGATATTTGGGTCCGGCTTCGGGGCTGAGACCCGTCATCACCACCTTGTATGCCGCGATCTCGTCGAGGAGCGCCGGGTTCAGGTCGGGATAGAATTCGCGCAAGGGAACCTGGATATTCTCGGCGACCGTCAGCGTCGAGAACAACGCACCGCCCTGGAACAGCACGCCCCAGCGCTTGCGCACATCAATCGATTCGGTTTCGTCCTCGTCCACCTCGCTGCCGAACACCGAGATTTCGCCTTCGTCGGGCGTCTGCAACCCGATGATAGAGCGCATCAGCACCGACTTGCCGGTGCCCGATCCGCCGACCACGCCCAGGATTTCGCCGCGCCGCACGTCGAGGTCGAGCCCTTCGTGGATGACCTGTTCGCCGAAGCTGTTGCGGAGGCCGCGGACGCGGATGATGGTTTCGTCGCGGCTCATATCCAGCCGATCCGTTCGAAGAACACGGCGAAGAACGCGTCGAGGACGATGACGAAGAAAATCGCCTGCACGACGGCGGACGTGGTGCGCAGACCCACCTGTTCGGCATCCGATTCGACCTGCATCCCCTGATAACAGCCGGTCATCGCGATGATCGCACCGAACACCGGCGCCTTGATGAGCCCGACATAGAGGTCGGTGATGGGCACGACTTCCTGAATGCGCTGGATGAAAGTGATGGGCGGAATGCCGAGCGCCGCCCAGCAATAAAGCCCGCCGCCGATGATCGAGATCATGGATGCGTAGAAACCGAGCAGCGGCAGCAGCAGCACCGCGGCGAAGAAGCGCGGCAGCACCAGCGCCTCCATCGGCGACACGCCGATCGTCCGCATCGCGTCGATTTCTTCAGTAAGCTTCATCGTGCCAAGCTGCGCCGCAAACGCGCTGCCCGACCGCCCGGCAACCATGATCGCGGTCATCAGCAGCCCGAGTTCACGCAGGGTCAGGCGACCGATCAGGTTGATCGTGAACACCTCTGCGCCGAATTGGCGCAGCTGGACCGCGCCCTGTTGCGCGATGACGATGCCGATCAGGAAGCTCATCAGCCCGATGATGCCGAGCGCGGAGACGCCGACGACCTCGAACCGGTGGACGGTCGCGTTGAAGCGGAAGCGGCTGGGGTGGCGGATGACGTTGCCGAGCGCGATGGTGGTCGCACCCATGAAGCCGATCAGGCCGAGCGTGGAGCGCCCCGCGACTGACACCGCTTCGCCGATTTCGCCCAATACGCGGGTGAAGGACGAACCATGTTTGACCGGCTTGGCAATCGGTTGATCCGCGCCCTGAACCTTTGCCATCAGGCGCTGGCCGTCGTCGCTGAGACCATCGATGGGGGTATCGTTGCGCGACGCCAGCCGGTGGACCACCCAGGCGCCGACGGTGTCGATGCGGCTGACGCCCGACATGTCGATGCGGTCGATCCGACCGGCGCCGGATTCGAGCCGGTCGGGCAGGTCGCCCATCCGCGCGAGCGACAGGTCGCCGCTCAGGCGCAACGTCCTGGCGCCGTCCATATCGTCGATCTGATAGTCGGCTGCGGCGCTCATCGGGCGCATCCTTGGTCGATTTTGGCTGAAACGGCAAGGATTTCAGCGCATAGGCAAATCCTATGCAAGCGCCGAAGCACCGCATCGCCATTTACGATATGGACAAGACGATTACGCGCGCGCCGACCTGGACGCCGTTTCTGGTCCATGCCGCGCGTGAACGCGCGCCATGGCGACTGGCGCTGATGCCGATCGCCGGGCTGTACGCGCTCGGATATGCCGCAAGGCTGATCGACCGGTCGCGGTTGAAGCAACTGACCCAGCGGCTGATGGTCGGGCGCTTCACCGCGCGCGCGGACATGCGTGCGCTCGCCGACAGTTTCGCCGAACGCACCTGTGCCACCGGCTTGTTCGAGGATGCCCGCGCGCGGATCGCGCAGGACCATGCGCAGGGGTATCGGCTGGTGCTCGCGACGGCGTCGTTCGGCTATTACGTCGAATCGATCGCCGAGCGGCTGGGGTTCGACGGGGTGATCGCCACGCGGTCGCGGCTGCATGCGGACGACCGGATCACGACCCTGATCGACGGCGAGAATTGCTACGGTCCCGGCAAGCTCAGGATGGTGCAGGCGTGGTTCGCCGACCAGGGGATCGACCGCGGCGACGCGCGAGTCCGCTTCTATTCGGATCATGTGTCCGACGCGCCGGCGATGGAATGGGCGGACGAAGCGTTTGCGGCGAACCCGCATCCGCCGCTGAGGCGGTTGGCGAAGGTCAAGGGTTGGACGGTGCTCGACTGGGGCAGGTGAGGGGCGGGGCTTATTCCCATCGTCACCCCGGACTTGTTCCGGGGTCCACCAAGCCGCTTGTGCAGCGCGTAATCGTCTGACGATTTTACCTGCCGCCCGGTGGACCCCGGAACAAGTCCGGGGTGACGGTTGGCCGAGGGTGATGCGGTGCGCACCCTCAAAGCAGCACGTCGACCGTGTGGATGAACAGGCCGACCAGCCCGCCGACCAGCGTTCCGTTGATGCGAATATATTGCAGGTCGCGCCCGACCGCGTTTTCCAGCCGGCCGGTGATGGTGCGGGTGTCCCAGCCACGAATCGTCTCCGAAACGAGTTTCACGATCGAATCGCCATAATCCGCTGCTGCGCCCACCGCGGCACGACGCGCGAAGCGGTTGATGGTTGCGGCAAGCGCTGCATCTTTTTCCAGCGTGTTGCCGAGCTGGCGCAGCGCCTCTCCGAATTTGCCCGCCATCGCCGCTTCGGGGTCGCGCGCCATGCGCAACATCGAAGCGCGGCCCTGTTCCCACAGCCCGCCGATCCAGCGCTGAAAGGCGGGGTTGTCGAGCAGTTCTTCCTTGATGCGATCGGCCTTGGCCTGGGTTTCGACATCAAACTGAAGGTCGAAGGCGAGTTTCTGGAGCGCGTCCTCCGCCTTCAGTCGCAGCGGATGGCCGGGGTCTGCGGCCATGTCGGACACCAGTCTGGACAATCCGTCGATGATGCCGTTGGCCAGCCGCTCGTCCAGGCCGGTCCAGCGCATCAGCGTGTTCGCGCGCTTTTCCACCATGTCGCGGATCAGATGCTCGTTGGCGTCCAAGGTCCGCGCCATCCAGCGGATCGCGGCGTCGAGCAGCGGCAGATGGCGGTTCTCCGCCAGTGCGGCGGCGATCGACTGGCCCAGGATCGGGCCGATATTGGTGCTCCGCAGCCGGCTGGCGATGGCGCCCTTCACCATCCCGCCCAGGCGTTCCTGGTCGAGTGATTCGAGCAGATCGGCGGCCATGCGCGACGCGCCGTGGCGCAACCGTCCGCCGTGTTCGGGGGGCTGCGACAGCCAGCGTCCAGCGGCACTCGCCACGTCGAGGCGGCGCATCCGTCGTGCGACGACCGCAGGTACCAGAAAATAATCGCGCAGGAAGCGTGCGAGCGAATCGGCGATCCGGTCCTTGTTGCGCGGCACGATCGCGGTGTGCGGGATGGGCAGGCCGAGCGGATGGCGGAACAAAGCCGTCACCGCGAACCAGTCGGCGATGCCGCCGATCATCGCGGCTTCCGCGAACGACTGGACGAAGCCCCAGACGGGATCGCGGTCGATCAGCGCGCGCGAGACGAAGAACACGACCGCCATCGCGACGAGCAGCAACGTCGCGATGGCGCGCATCCGGCGCAGTTCGGGCGGTGGCACCTCTCCGGGCGGAGCGATGCGGGCAAACAGGTTCATCGCCGTAACAATCCCCGAAGCCGGGGAAGGTTCACTCGGCGGGTTTCGGAAGCGAGGGACCGTCGTGATCGCCCTGTCCGTATGGCAGTGCGCCGCCCGGTTTGTGGTCGATGGCCGGGCCGATCACTTCGGAGCCGTCGTCGCCGGGCCTGTAGGTCAGCAGGCGACGCGCCAGTCGCGGTCCGATCCAGCGTTCGACTCCCACCGCCAGGCTGAACGTCGCGGGGACGATCAGCAGCGTCAGCAGCGTCGACAGCAGCAGGCCGCCGATCACCACGATCCCCATCGGCGCGCGCCATGACGAATCGCCGGTCAGCGAGATCGCGGTCGGGATCATCCCGGCGGTCATCGCGATCGTCGTCATCACGATCGGCTGGGCGCGCTTGTGCCCGGCGTCCATGATCGCGGTGAACTTGTCGACGCCCTTGTTCATTTCCTCGAGCGCGAAATCGATCAGCAGGATCGAGTTCTTGGCGACGATGCCCAGCAGCATCAGCAGCCCGATATAGACGGGCATCGACACTTCCTTGCCGGTGACCAGCAGCGCGAGGAGCCCGCCGAGCGGCGCGAGCAGCAGCGACCCCATGTTAACGAAGGGCGGCATGACGCGCTTGTAGAGCAGCACCAGCACCGCAAAGACGAGCATGATGCCGGAGATGACGGCGACGATGAAATTGTTGATCATCTCCGCCTGCCACTTGGCCTGGCCGACCTGAAGCTCGGTCACGCCGATCGGCAGGTTCGACATGGTCGGCAGCGCCTTGATCTGCTTCATCGCCTCGCCCGAGACATAGGGCTTGCCGGTCTTGGGATCGAGGCCGAGATCGGCGCCGATCACCAGACGCCGCATCTGGTTGATGCGGTCGATGCGCGTCGGACCTGCACCGAAATCGATGTCGGCGACGACCGACAGCGGCACCGATCCGCCCGATTGGGTGGGAACGGGCAGGTTCTGGATGGTCGACAGGCGGGTGCGCGAATCTTCCGACAAGGCGACGCGGATCGGGATCTGGCGATCCGACAGCGAGAAGCGCGCGCTGTTCTGGTCGATATCGCCCAGCGTCGCGATGCGGATCGCGTTCGACAAGGCGGCGGTCGTCACCCCCAGATTGGCGGCGAGGTCGAGCCGCGGGCGGATGACGATTTCGGGACGCTGTAGATCGCCCGAGATGCGCGGGGCGACCACGGTGCTGAGGCCCTGCATTTCGTCCATGATCTTCTGCGCGGTTTCGTTGAGCAGCGCGGGGTCTTCGCCGCCCAGCGTGATGGTGATGTCGCGACCCGACGATCCCCAGCCGAATTGCGAGCGGAACGACACCCGCGCATCCGGGATCGAGGCCAACTGTTGCGCCAGCCCGCGTTCGAATTCGACGCTCGTGAAATCGCGCTCCTCGGCCAGCATCGCGGTGACGCGCCCGTTGCCGACGAAGCTTCGGGCATAGGTATCGGTCACGCCCGGCTGCTGGGCGAGGATACCGTTGACCTGCTGCACCACCCGGTCGGTCTGGGCGAGCGTCGTGCCCGGCACCATCTCGATCGTCGCGGTGACGTTGTCGCGGTCCTGCGCGGGCTGAAACGACTGGGGCAGCATCATGAAGACGACGACGGTCAGCACCAGCGATGCGACGCCCGCGACGATCGCCGACCAGCGGTGGCGCAGCGTCCAGCGCAGGATCTTCATATACTGGTCCATGATCCAGCCTTCGCCGTGGCTGGCATGGCCCTTCGCCTTGAGGAAATAGGCCGCCATCATCGGCGTTATCAATCGGGCGACGGCCAGCGACATCAACACCGCGGCCACCACGGTCAGCCCGAAATTCTTGAAGAACTGGCCCGAAATGCCGGGCATCAGGCCGACGGGCAGGAACACCGCGACGATCGCCATGGTCGTCGCCAGCACCGCGAGCCCGATTTCGTCGGCGGCGTCGATCGACGCCTGATAGGCGGATTTGCCCATCCGCATGTGGCGCACGATATTTTCGATCTCGACGATCGCGTCGTCGACCAGCACGCCCGCGACCAGGCTCAGGGCGAGCAGCGTCATCTGGTTGAGCGTGAAGCCCATCATGTCCATGAACCAGAAGGCAGGGATCGCCGACAGCGGGATGGCGAGCGCCGAAATGACGGTCGCACGCCAGTCGCGCAGGAACAGGAACACCACCAGGATCGCCAGCGCCGCGCCTTCGAGCAAGGCGGCGATCGCGCTGTTATATTGCTGTTCGGCATATTCGACGTTGTTGAACAGCAGTTCGAACTGGACGTCCGGGTTGCGTTCGGCCAGCGCCTTCAGCTTTTCCTGCGCGCCGTAGAACACCTCGACGTCGGACGCGCCCTTGGCGCGCTTGATGTCGAAGGCGAGCACCTGGCGACCGTTATATTCGGCGGACGAACGCTGTTCGGCATAGAGGTCGCGGACCTGGCCGAGATCGGCCAGCCGCACCGTCCGCCCGCCGCCGATCGAAATCTGCGACTGGCTGAGCGCATAGGCGTCCTCGGCATTGCCCAGCACGCGGACCGACTGTTCGGACCCGGCGATTTCGGCGCGGCCCCCGGCCGCATTGACGTTGGTCTGGCGCAGCTGCTGGTTCACCTGGCTGGCGGTGATGCCATAGCTTTGCAGGCGCGCGGGATCGAGGATGACGCGGATTTCGCGGCTGACCCCGCCGATGCGCTCGACCGTCGACATGCCCGATACCGCCAGCAATTCCTTGGCGACGGTATTGTCGACATACCAGCTCAGCTCTTCCATCGTCATGTCGGTGGCGATGGCGGTGAAGCTGGCGAGGTCGTTGTCGGTGGTGTTGGCGCGGTAGACCTGCGGCTCCAAAATGCCCTCGGGCAGCTGGCTGCGGATCTGGTTGACGGCTTCGCGGACGTCGGTGACCGCGCGGTCGATCGGCGTGCCGATGTCCAGCTGGACGACGGTGGTCGACTGGCCTTCGGTGACGTTCGATTCGAGCTGATCGATGCCCTGCAGCGCGCGCAACGCCGCCTCGACCCGCTGGGTGACCTGGGTTTCCAGCTCGGTCGGCGCCGCGCCCGGCTGGCTGATGACGACGATCGCGATCGGAAATTCGATATCGGGTTCGTTGTTCACGTCCATCCGCATGAAGCTCACAATCCCGGCGATCGTCAGCGCCAAAAACAGCACGAGCGGTGGCACCGGGTTGCGGATCGACCAGGCCGAGATGTTGCGGAAGTTCATGGTGACGCTTCCTTACTGCTTGGGCTGTGCGGCGGGGGCGGGTTGCGCCGCCGCGGGCTGGGCCTGTCCGCCCTCGCGCCGCGGGATCACCTTCTGCCCCGGATTGAGGAACG
The DNA here is from genome assembly GCA_023418595.1 of Pseudomonadota bacterium. GTDB lineage: Bacteria > Pseudomonadota > Alphaproteobacteria > Sphingomonadales > Sphingomonadaceae > Sphingomonas. The sequence goes on along the minus strand of JAEZZI010000018.1, from coordinate 3,307 downwards.
CGCCTGCCGAACGCACCACGCGCTCGCTGCCATCCAGTCCGTCGGCGATCTGCACGCCCGCATCCGACACCTCGCCGATTCGGACCGCGCGGCGCACGGTCTCGTTCTCGGCGTTCAGGATATAGACGAAACTGCCTTCATTGTCGCTGAGAACCGCCGAATCGGGAAGCACTGGCGCGGCGCTCGCGCCCGACATGATCCGCGCGCTGGCAAAGCCGCCGGGACGCAGCGCCGGATCGTAGGACAAAGCGATGCGGGCAATGCCCTGCCGAGTCGAAGGGTCGATCACTGGCGATACCTGCCACACCTGACCGGCAAAGCCCTTGGTGCTGCCGACAGGCGTCACCTCTGCCTGAACGCCGGTCGAGACGCGGGCGAGATCGCCTTCGGACAATTGCGCGCGCATCTCCAGCTGGCCGCCCTGAGCGATGCGAAACAGCACGCCCGATCCCGCCGAGACGATCTGGCCGGGCTCGACGGTGCGGGTCAGCACCAGACCCGCGGCAGGCGCACGGATGTCGAGGCGATTGTTGCGCGCGCGGGTTTCGGCAAGCTGCGCCTCTGCCGCGCGGACGCGGGCGACCGCGCCGTCGCGAGTCGCGGTGCGGCGCTCGATGTCGGCGGTCGAGACGAACCCGCGCGAAACGAGCTGTTTGGCACGATCGAGTTCGGACTGGGCGAGATCGGCATCGGCGCGCGCGACGCGCACCTGCGCCGCCAGCGTTTCCGCCGTCTGCGTCTGGACCGAGCGATCGACGACCGCGAGCACCTGTCCGGCATTTACCCAGCTGCCCGGTTCGACCAGCACGCGGGTGACAAGCCCGCCTTCGCCAGCCACGCCGACCGGCATTTCGCGCCGCGCGGCGATCGATCCGGTGCCGGAGATGACGGTGCCGGTGACCTGGCGACCGGGCACGACGACGGTAACGGTCGGCATCGCGCCCGCCTTGCCCGCAGGTGCCGCGCCTGCTGCGGGTGTGGCATCGTCGCCGTCCCGCATGAAGAAGAATGCGGCAAGGATGATCGCGACGACGGCAACGATCCCGCCGACGATCCACGCCTTGCGGTTCGAGCGACGCTCGGTTCCGTCTTCCAGCAACACCGTCGTTCGGCCGTCGGCCATGCTCCGCCCCTCGATATCCATCTGTCTCAAACCTTCGACCGGCACCTCTCGCGCCGACCGCTTCTGCGACCGTGTGTTATAGGAATAAGGCACCGCCGACAAGCGATCCTTTCATCGCGCGTGCAAATGCCGGTTTTCAGGGGCTTAGGCAAGCGTTTCGGACGCGTTCCGACAAGCGGCTTGCCACCGCGACGGCAACGCGCGAGGGTTGCCGCGCGCGGCGACGGGTGTAGCCGCGCCCATGGGGAGATCGATGAATGCCTGAGGGAATTTTGGGCTGGCTCGTGATCGGACTGGTCGCGGGCGTGCTGGGCAAGCTGATCATGCCGGGCAAGGATCCGGGCGGGTGCATCGTCACCATATTGATCGGTATCGCAGGCGCGTTGCTCGCCGGGTTCGTGGCACAGTCGTCGGGCGTGTCGCTCGACGGGTTCTGGCGCAGCTATGGCGCGGCGACCTTGGGGGCGATCGTGTTGCTGGCGCTGTATCGGTTGATCCTCGCGCGGCGCATGCGTTAGCCTTTGATCGCCTCTTGGCGATGAGGCGGCACCGGCCCTCTCCCCCGCCCCAACACCCAATCAGCATAATGTCTTTGGTGGTGGGGCGGGGGAGAGGGCCGGTGCCGCCCGCGCGCGGGAGCGCGCCAAAATAAGGAACTCGAAGCGCGTCCAATGTCGGCGACCCATCAATTACGTTCAGCGGGCGTTGTCTGCGTCTGGCTATTCGCAACCCTGCGGCGCGCCGATGCGTCCGCGGAAACGAAAGAACAGGAGTTTCCATGCGTTCGATGGTTTTGGCGGCGGCGGCCGCGATTTTGGTCCCGCTTTCCGCATCCGCCCAGCAACAGGCGGCGCCGCCCGCCCCCGTGCTGCTCGATGCTACGTTGCTGGACGTGGTGGCCGAGGGGCGGTCGACTCGCGTCCCCGATCTGGCGACGATCCGGTCGGGCGTGGTTACGCAAGGCGCGACTGCGCAGGCCGCATTGTCTGAGAACGCGCAGCGCATGGACCGTGTGATTGCTGCGCTGAAGCTCGCGGGCGTTGCCGATCGCGATATCCAGACCGCGACGATCCAGCTCAGCCCGCAATATCGCTATGGTGAGAATGTGCCGCCGACCATCACCGGATATCAGGCGACCAACAGCGTTTCGGTGCGGTTCCGCGATGTCGCCAAGTCGGGCGCGATCCTCGACGCGCTGGTGCGCGAGGGCGCGAACCAGATCGACGGGCCGAATCTGGCGGTGGAGGCGATGGACGCCGCGATGGACGAAGCGCGTACCGACGCCATCCGCCGCGCTCGTGCGCGTGCCGAACTCTATGCCAAGGCAGCTGGCCTGCGGGTCGAGCGCATCCTGGTGATCGCCGAAGGCTCCGCACCGATGCCGCCGCAGCCGGTGCCGGTCATGGCGATGCGCGCCGAAATGGCTGCCAAGGACAGCCAGGTGCTGCCGGGCGAACGGGAAATCAACGCGACCGTGACGGTGCGTTTCCTGCTGCGGTAAGGGCGATAAACTTCAGGTCGTCATTGCGAGCGTTAGCGTAGCAATCCAGCCAGACCCTTCGCCGCTTGATTGCTACGCTGCGCTCGCAATGACGGAATTGGCCCCATTCCCCGCGACCGGCAGTTGCCGGGCATAAAAAAGGGCCGCTCCCTTTTCAGGGGCGGCCCTCTTTTCGCATCGTCCGGTCGGGCGCTTAGCGCACCGAACCGCGGCGGATCAGGTTGACGATCGCAAGCAGGATGATCGCGCCGATCAGCGAGGTCAGGAAGGTCGTGACCGTGATCGCTTCATTGATGCCGCCGCCGAAGATCAGACCGGCGATGAACGCGCCGACGATACCGACGACGATGTTGAGCAGGATGCCCTGCTGCGCATCGGTGCGCATGACGAGGCTGGCGAGCCAGCCGACAACGCCGCCGACGATCAGCCAAACGATAATTCCCATCATAATTCAGTCCCTCCGTTATCCCCCGGTTACGTCGGGGTACTGGAGGGAAAGACTCGTGAAGCGAATTAAGGTTCCGCAGCCGTTTCGATCCTGTGTCGGGTTAACCGCTTAGGGTCAGGACCCATTGATGTGAGCGTCGCGATCTGATTCATGCTCCGCAAGGAGACCGGGATGAGTGACCTGTTTTGGCTGACAGATGAGCAGATGGAGCGGCTGCGGCCGTTCTTTCCCAAGA
>JAEZZI010000016.1 GCA_023418595.1 Pseudomonadota bacterium | reverse complement strand
GGCCGCCTCAAGGATTGGCGACGGATCGCCACCCGCTACGACCGCTGCCCGACCGCCTTCTTCTCCGCCGTCGCACTCGCTGCCACCGTCATCTTCTGGCTGTGATCAACGAGTCCTGACCCTAATAGGTCTGCTGCCTCTTGAATGTGTTCTCGAGGTGGCGTGGAATATCATCCAATCCGCGCCTGTACAAGGCAAGTGTACGTACAGGGATGTACGTATGTGTACAGGAGTACGCCCGGTGGGTAACTCGAGCAACGACTTCATTAAGTACGACGACGTTCGTGACGCTGTTCAGGAACGCTTGGATAGGGGTGCCTCGATCAACGACATCTCTCTAAGGATGATCCGCCTCGACTTGGGTGATCACGGCAGCCTCACTACGATTGGCAAGCACTTAAAGTCGATCAAGGCTCGCATCGAGATGGGGGAGGTCAACGAAGCCAGTTGCCTCACCGACTATGATACGGGAACGTTGAACGACATCGTCAGTCAGATCATCGACCGCAGAACGTTCCTCTCCCGCAAGGAGAATGAAGACAAGCTTACGGCGTTGACTGACCGAGCGCATAGCCTTGAGCACGATCTCGCGATGAAGGACGAAATCATCGAGTCCCTCGGATACGAAATCGAGGCGCTTGAGGGTGAATGCGGGGCCAAGGACATTGGCATCAGCACGCTCGAATCGCAGGTGACCCATTTGGGTGGAATGGTCGCGGCCCTCAACGCAACGATCGCTACGCTCGTCGCGTCTGGATCGGCCAAGGTTGATATCCCGTTGGATTTCCCGAAGGCTGTAATGCGGGAGCCGTCGGCCGTCGAGAATGACCGCCCCACGGGTGGCGCGCCCAATACGGCGCCCGCCAGGGATGAGACCGCCGGCGAGGCGGACGTGGCCGGCGACGACCCCAGCTGATCCGTAGCTTCCGCGCCGACGTCGTAATGGCGGCGGCGCGGTTTTCCATTGCCCCTTCTTCCTTCGGCGTTCCGATGGACCGGAAAGCCACTGCCCGCAGCGACTTCGCGCAGAGCCGTGCCGGGAATTCAGGGGCACTCCCCTGACACGCGTTTTTTGCCACCGGGGAAAAAGCAGAGCGTGTTCTGCTTTTTCGGTCGCGCAGCGGTGCGGCCTTTGAGGATCATATGGAAAAGGACGCTGCCGGCGTCGCTGGCGCGGCACGAATCGACCAGCTGTCCCAGCGTCAGGCGGACAAGCTGGCCGGGCGGCTTGAACAGCGCGCGATTGATGAGGTCCAGCGTCAGGCGGACCAGCTGGCCGGAAGGCTTGAACAGCGCGCGATTGATGCCGCCTTGGCCATCGCTCAGGCAGAGCGGACGCGCGGGGCGCCGGATTATGAAGCCGATCCGCCAGTGGCGGTGCAGGAACCGGTGAAACCGATCGGGCAGGTCGAAATGCCGCTGCCTGTCGCGGCCGATCCATCCCCGGATGCGCAGCGGCCCGATTGACGCGCGAACGTTTGCCCGAGGTCAGAGCTGAGTGGCGTCGCCGATTGCCGCGGCGACGCCGGCGGTGCCAGCCGTTCCGCGGTAGGCCGCGAGTGCAAGTTGCTTGAACCGAGGGTCGGCGAGAAGGCTGGCCAGACGCTCCTGATGTCCCGGTGGCTGCTCGGGCGCGGTCAGCCGCCCGGCCTGATCGAGCCTGAATATGGCGCGATGGGTGCGGATGCCGTCGAGGATCTTGCGCACGTGAGGCAGTGGTCGGCCGGCATCATCGAATAGCGGCTCCTGGGTGCCGGCCGTAGCCGCCGGTGTCTCACCTCGTTGACCGCCCAGCCGGGCTGTATCGGCATCGGCGATCTTTAGTTCGAAGCCGTCAATGGTGGCCTTGCCGTCGACTATGACGGCAACGTCGGAGATCGAAGGCGGCATCCCGGGCAGCTTGCCCGATATCCGATCGGATCCATCTCCGCATGGCCCGGTCGCGCGCGCCGCCTTCCCTGCCTCGGCCATCCGTGCAAGCGCCCTTGCGGAAACGGGCTTAGGCCCCGCCCGCTCGCGCTGATCCGGTGGCATCCTGCGCACGACATGGTCGAGTGCGTCAAACTGCTCTTCGACATAGGCAGGGCGCTCGCCCGACGGCAGCGCGCCGAATGCCGGCGACAACCGCATCATTGCCGAGCGGATCGCGCCCAGCACGACGCCTTCGAGCAGCATGACCGTCGCGACCTCATGATCGACCGCCCGGTTGCGTTCGGTCACCGCCACCGTCGTGTCGAGCGGCCGCTCGTCGAGAATCTCCTGCCATAAATCGACGAACCGCGTATCCGCCGGGGCCAAGATCCGGCGTGAGGTCAGCTTCGCGACGGTTGCCGCCCGATCCTGCCGTTCTGCCTGTTCTGCCATCTTCTCGTCGCGGATACGGCGGGTGCGCGGGTCGGTCAGCACGCGATCGAGGACATGGCCTGCACGCGCCTCGGCTGCGGCTTGCGTATCGGCGGTGCGCAGCGGCGAGTGATCACGCACCATCGTGCGAACGGCAACTTCGGTGAATCCGCGATGGATCATGGCGCGGGCCGCGTCGATCTCGATGCGATCTATCGTGGCCCGGTCGATCGTATCTGTCACCGCCGTCGCTTTGATCGCGGTGCGCCACAGGTTACGATAAGTATGTTCGGCCCCGCCGACGCGCCCACCCGGGGTCATCGCGGCGAGCAGCGCCGCGCGATCCATCGATGGGGCTATCGCTGGGACCGCGATCGCAGCCTCTTCGCGCAACTTGCGTTCCCGCACAGCCAGTTCTGCCTGTCGACCGCGCAGGATCGTCCCGGCCCGCCGCAGGTCCGCCGCCATCGACGTGGCCAGCCACGCCGACAGGGCGGCCATGCGCGCGACTGCGGCAGCGCGCAGCCGGTCCAGCGCCGCTGCGGCTTCGCGCTGACGACGACGGGCGTCGTCCCGTTCGGCACGAGCCTGATCGACCCGCCGTCGCCCATCGACGTCGTGCAGAGCAGCGATGACCTCCGGTTCGTTCGCCCAGCGCAGGACGCGGGGATTGCCGATCCCCGAGCGCGCCGCGTCGAAGACGACCGCATCGCGCACCCTGCGCGCCGCACCCGACAGCCGGACATCATCACGCAACGCCTCGACCTCGCTGGTCTGAATCGACGCCTCGCGCTCGAACACCCGGCGGTGCGCCGGTGAAGTCATAATCTCCCGTTCGATTGAACTGGGCTGCCAGCGATCGACGCTGACCACGCCCTGCTCTACGCGAATGCGATGGTTCGCCTCGTCGAGCCGGCGCGCAAGGCGCTCAGCAAGGTCGGCCATCCGCGCACGCAGATCGCCAGCTGAGCGGCGCGTCACCGTCTTCAGTCGCGTGTTTTCCATCGCGGCCCGGTGCGCAAGGTCGTCGGCGGAGCGACGCAACGCCATCGCTGCGGCGGCGACGTCCTGGCGCAGTCGATCGCGCCGCTCGCGCAGCGTGCGAGCCGCCAGGACCAGCTCACGCGCCATCGCGGCTATACGATCGAGCGCATTGCGGCGCGTTTCGGACACGTCGCCAACAATGTCGCGATACACACCGGCAGCAGCGGTGTCGCCGGCACCGGCTCGTTCCTTGACGAAGTCGATGAACACCGGCTTCGGTGTCGCCGCGCCGACATCGGCTAGCGCAGCGGCCAGCCGCCTGTCGGCGACATCTTTCAGTCCGCGCCGATGCTCGGCCCGCGCCTGCCGGAACGCCGAGACGGTCAGGATCGGCCGGAACCGGCTGGCGAAGTCGTCCATCGCCTCGCTGATGGCGACCGTATCTCGTTTGCGCTGGCGCCAAGCGGCGAACCGCGCGGCCTCGCGCCGGCGCCAGTCCTTCTGGTGAGCCTTGAACGCGGCCTGCATCGCGATCATGCCCGGATTGCGGCTGGTCGCCGGTTTGGTCAGGTTGATGAGCTGCCGCCGTTCCTGCGCCGCCCACTCCAGAAATGGCTGGCCGGCGCTGGCGTCGAGCTTCGCCATCCCGCCCATTTCGAACGCGCTGATCTTCACGAAGTCCTGCGCGTCGCTCAGACTTTGCACCTGCAGCCCGCGCACCCGGCCACCGACCTCATGGGCCCGAATGACGAGCGCATGCGCGTTGAGCGCCGCCGCGCGCGCGTCCCAAGTAGGCAGCGCCAGCGCGACCCTGACCTCGTCCCAGTAGCGATCCTGCAGCGACACCTTGCCGGTGCGCGCCAGCCGCTCTTTCTGCCATTGCTCGCGGCGCGGCTCGACTAGGGTATTCGCTTTCGCCGATGACGACAGCCGGCGCAGATTCCATTCGATCTCGACCTCGCGGGCGACCCGCGTCAGGCGCCACGCCAGGTGGCTGTCCCATGCGCGGCCGGTGACGGCGCCGCGCGGCAGCGCCTTTGCCTCCTCGGCCGTGACGACCCGCTTTTCCTCTTTGTGCCACAGGATGCGGGGCGGCGCCGCGCCGTCCTCGTCCACCTCGCTGGCGACGGCATGAAGATGGCCGTCGTCGTCATGCGCGGTGGCGATGAACCGGCGTCCTTCCAGCCCGGCCGCCCTGAGCATCCGGCGGGCGAGATCGAGATACTGGTCATCGCTCAACCCGCGCTCGGCACGGGCGATCAGATGGACGACCGGCCGCGACCGCGACGGGTCTCGGGCCGCGTCGTAGCCGAGTTGAGAAGCCGCCGTGCGCAGATCGTACAGTCGCTCCAGCGCGATGACGCGCGCCGAATCCTTGCGGGCATAGATGCCGAGTCGCGCGATATAATCGATCGCCCCCGTAAAGTCTTTGCCGCGGGTTACCTTGATAATCACGGTCGCCGCCGCTTAGGCGCGACGATGGCGTCGATCGCGGCATCAAGCCGGGGCCGCAGTTCCGGTTCGAGCGTCGCCAGCCGTGTCAGCGCCTTTTCCGCGATCACCGGCAGCTCATGCTTCACGCGCTCGCGATGCTCGTCGGCGATGAAGACGGGATCGATCCGCTCGATCCACTCAAGCAGGCGCCGCAAGTCGCGAGCCGCCTCGCGCAGATCGATGCCGACGTTCCCCAGCAGCGCTAGCGCCTCCTGCCCGCCCGGCAGGGGCATGCGCTGCGCCGTGTCTTCCGACCGGGAAGCACGGGTTTTGCGCGGCGGCGCCATCGCGGGGATCAACGACCGGAGCCAGTTCTGCTTGGCGGAAGGTCCGGTAAATCCCTTGTCCGCGATGTGCGCCAGGACTTTCGCATGGTCGTCCGGCGACAACCGGATGCGAAAGTCCTCCCGCCTGGGGCGGAATGCCGCGCGGCTTTTGGGCGGGCCGGTCATGATGGCCGGCTCCGCTCGGGGAGGGTGACGTGCTCCCCTGAAACTCTACCAGTCTGAGCTAGAGTCCTTCATGAAGGAGGACGAAGATGAAGCGCAGCAGGTTTACCGAAGAGCAAATTATCGGGATCTTGCGGGAGCAGGAGTCCGGGTCG